>NZ_CP192009.1:1712500-2570000 GCF_050948425.1 Pseudonocardia xinjiangensis
AAACCCAGCACCCGTCATGGGGTGTTACCGGCAGCTGAATACATAGGCTGTCGGAGGGAACGTGGGGAAGTGAAACATCTCAGTACCCACAGGAAGAGAAAACAACCGTGATTCCGTGAGTAGTGGCGAGCGAAAGCGGATGAGGCTAAACCTATGCTGTGTCAAGCCGGCAGGCGTTGCAGTGTGGGTGTTGTGGGACGTGGTCGTGTGGATCCTGCCGGGTCTGCGAGGTCGTGGTGTGGTGTTAGCGGAAGACTTCTGGAAAGGGTCGCCGGAGTGGGTGAGAGCCCCGTACGTGAAAACACTGCATGCGGTTTGGACTGTGCTCCCGAGTAGCAGCGAGCTCGTGGAATTTGCTGTGAATCTGCCGGGACCACCCGGTAAGCCTAAATACTCCCTGATGACCGATAGCGGACTAGTACCGTGAGGGAAAGATGAAAAGTACCCCGGGAGGGGAGTGAAATAGTACCTGAAACCGTGTGCCTACAAGCCGTCAGAGCTCTTCGTGGGTGATGGCGTGCCTTTTGAAGAATGAGCCTGCGAGTTATGCTTCGTGGCGAGGTTAACCCGTGTGGGGTAGCCGTAGCGAAAGCGAGTCCGAATAGGGCGTTTGAGTCGCGGGGTATAGACCCGAAGCGGAGTGATCTACCCATGGCCAGGGTGAAGCGACGGTAAGACGTCGTGGAGGCCCGAACCCACCAGGGTTGAAAACCTGGGGGATGAGCTGTGGGTAGGGGTGAAAGGCCAATCAAACTCCGTGATAGCTGGTTCTCCCCGAAATGCATTTAGGTGCAGCGTCGTGTGGTGGATGCCGGAGGTAGAGCACTGGATGGGCTAGGGGGACCAAAATCTTACTGAACTCAACCAAACTCCGAATGCCGGTATTTCTAGCGCGGCAGTGAGACTGCGGGGGATAAGCTTCGTAGTCGAGAGGGAAACAGCCCAGATCACCGGCTAAGGCCCCTAAGCGTGCGCTAAGTGGGAAAGGATGTGGGATCGCCCAGACAACCAGGAGGTTGGCTTAGAAGCAGCCACCCTTTAAAGAGTGCGTAATAGCTCACTGGTCAAGTGGTCCTGCGCCGACAATGTAGCGGGGCTCAAGCGCACCGCCGAAGCCGTGGCAATGCCACATGAGATCCGCCTTGTTCTTCGGGATGGGGTGTAGTCGTGGTGTTGGGTAGGGGAGCGTCGTGCATCCGGTGAAGCGGCCGAGTGATCGAGTCGTGGAGGGTGTGCGAGTGAGAATGCAGGCATGAGTAGCGAATGCAGAGTGAGAACCTCTGCCGCCGAATGACCAAGGGTTCCTGGGCCAGGTTAATCCGCCCAGGGTGAGCCGGGACCTAAGGCGAGGCCGACAGGCGTAGTCGATGGACAACGGGTTGATATTCCCGTGCCCGTGACAGTGCGTCCGTGCTGAGGCCGGTGATGCTAACCATCCGAACCCGCTTACTGGCCTTCGGGTTGGTTTGTTGGGGGAGCGTGGGGCCCGATCCGGTAGTAGGCAAGCGATGGGGTGACGCAGGAGGGTAGTCCCGCCAGTGAATGGTAGTACTGGTGTAAGCCTGTAGCCCGACATCTAGGCAAATCCGGATGTCGTGAAGGGTGAGAGGTGACGCGTAGCCGATTGAGGCGAAGTAGGATGATCCCATGCTGCCGAGAAAAGCCTCTAGCGAGTGCTGTTGTGGCCCGTACCCTAAACCGACACAGGTGGTCAGGTAGAGAATACCAAGGCGATCGAGTGAACTGTGGTTAAGGAACTCGGCAAAATACCTCCGTAACTTCGGGAGAAGGAGGGCCGTCTGGTTTGAAGCCCTTCGCGGGCTAGGGCTGGGCGGCCGCAGAGACCAGGCCCAAGCGACTGTTTACTAAAAACACAGGTCCGTGCGAAGTCGCAAGACGATGTATACGGACTGACGCCTGCCCGGTGCTGGAACGTTAAGAGGACCTGTTAGTCCCTTTGGGGGCGAAGCGGAGAATTTAAGCGCCAGTAAACGGCGGTGGTAACTATAACCATCCTAAGGTAGCGAAATTCCTTGTCGGGTAAGTTCCGACCTGCACGAATGGCGTAACGACTTGGGCGCTGTCTCGACCACAGACTCGGCGAAATTGCACTACGAGTAAAGATGCTCGTTACGCGCGGCAGGACGGAAAGACCCCGGGACCTTTACTATAGCTTGGTATTGGTGCTCGGTTCGGCTTGTGTAGGATAGGTGGGAGACTGTGAAGCGGCCACGCCAGTGGTTGTGGAGTCGTTGTTGAAATACCACTCTGGTCGAATTGGGTGTCTCAACCTCGGGCCATGATCTGGTTCAGGGACAGTGCCTGGTGGGTAGTTTAACTGGGGCGGTTGCCTCCCAAAATGTAACGGAGGCGCCCAAAGGTTCCCTCAGCCTGGTTGGCAATCAGGTGTTGAGTGTAAGTGCACAAGGGAGCTTGACTGCGAGACTGACAGGTCGAGCAGGGACGAAAGTCGGGACTAGTGATCCGGCACCACCTGGTGGAAGGGGTGTCGCTCAACGGATAAAAGGTACCCCGGGGATAACAGGCTGATCTTGCCCAAGAGTCCATATCGACGGCATGGTTTGGCACCTCGATGTCGGCTCGTCGCATCCTGGGGCTGGAGTAGGTCCCAAGGGTTGGGCTGTTCGCCCATTAAAGCGGTACGCGAGCTGGGTTTAGAACGTCGTGAGACAGTTCGGTCCCTATCCGCCGCGCGCGCAGGAGACTTGAGGAAGGCTGTCCCTAGTACGAGAGGACCGGGACGGACGAACCTCTGGTGTGCCAGTTGTCCCGCCAGGGGCACGGCTGGTTGGCTATGTTCGGAAGGGATAACCGCTGAAGGCATCTAAGCGGGAAGCTCGTTCCAAGATGAGGTCTCCCACCACCTTGCGTGGTTAAGGCCCCCAGCAGACCACTGGGTTGATAGGCCAGAGATGGAAGCCCTGTGAGGGGTGGAGTTGACTGGTACTAATAGGCCGAGGGCTTGTTCATGACGAGTTGTTTGCATCCACTGTGCGACCCTGAACACACAAACACATTGTGTGGTCGGGGTGCGTGATTGTCGCATCCACTATGTTTGGCCATAATTTGATAGTGTTGTCGGTGGTTTTGGCGGAGGGGAAACGCCCGGTCCCATCCCGAACCCGGAAGCTAAGCCCTCCAGCGCCGATGGTACTGCACTCGTTAGGGTGTGGGAGAGTAGGTCGCCGCCGACATCAAACTGTTTGTGGGCCCCCGCCGTCTGGCGGGGGCCCACTTTTTTGTGCATTTCCGGGTGGCCTACATGCCACTGCACTCCGACAGTCTCCGCGTATCGGTGCGGCTGGACACGAACTTGTCCACCTCGCACCGGGGTTGTCCACACATCCGCCGGCCATCTGGTCCGGTGCCGCGCATCGGCGCACGCTCGTTCTCGCGAGGATCACCGGCGAGCGAGGAGAGCGCGATGCACGAGACCTACACCACCGTCGTGGGCAACGTGGCCACCCGGGTCGATCTCCGGAGCCTTCCCGACGGGACGCCGCTGGCCAGCTTCAGAGTGGCGACCAATGAGCGCCGGCGTGATCGCGCCACGGGGTCCTGGCGCGACGGCGACTCGCTCTTCGTGAACGTCACCTGCTGGCGGGCGCTGGGGGAGAACGTGCACGCGTCGCTCGGGGTCGGTGATCCGATCATCGTCCGCGGGAGGCTGTTCACCAGCAGCTGGGAGAAGGACGGCAGGCGCCAGAGCGCGGTCGAGATGGAGGGCTACGCCGTGGGGCCGGACCTGGCCCGCTCCACGGCCGCCGTCCGGCGTACCCACCGTCCCGAGCGCCCCGAAGCGGGTGCCGAGGAGGTTCCTCCCGAGGATCTGCCCGCCTGCGAGTCCGACGACGACGGTGCAGTGGGCGTCTCATGGAACGACCAGGTGGTTCAGGATCAGCAGGCCGGGGCGCCGCACAGCGGTGATTTTCCGGCCTCCGCCGGTGACGTGGGCGCGGGAAAGACGAGGCCTGCAGAGGCGGGCGTCGGTGCGTGAGCCGGACGGAACTACCATCGTTGTCGTGGCGGAGTTCATCTACAGCATGCAGAAGGTCCGGAAGGCCCACGGCGACAAGGTCATCCTCGACAACGTGACGTTGAACTTCCTGCCGGGAGCGAAGATCGGTGTCGTGGGGCCGAACGGTGCGGGCAAGTCGACCGTACTGAAAATCATGGCCGGCCTCGAACAGGCCAACAACGGCGACGCCATGCTGGCGCCCGGTGCCACGGTCGGCATCCTCCAGCAGGAGCCGCCGCTGAACGAGGAGAAGACGGTCCTCGGCAACGTCGAGGAAGGGCTCGGTGAGATCAAGCAGCAGCTCGATCGCTACAACGAGATCGCCGAGCTGATGGCCACCGACTACTCCGACGAGCTCATGGAGGAGATGGGCACGCTCCAGGAGATCCTCGACCACAACGACGCCTGGGAGCTCGACTCCCAGCTCGAGCAGGCGATGGACGCCCTGCGGTGCCCGCCGCCGGACGCGTCGGTCAGCCAACTGTCCGGTGGTGAGCGGCGGCGGGTCGCGCTGTGCAAGCTGCTGCTCAGCAAGCCCGACCTGCTGCTGCTCGACGAGCCCACCAACCACCTCGACGCGGAGAGCGTCCTGTGGCTGGAGCAGCACCTCGCCGGCTACGCCGGTGCCGTCCTGGCGGTCACCCACGACCGGTACTTCCTCGACAACGTCGCGGAGTGGATCCTGGAGATCGACCGAGGGCGGACCTACCCGTACGAGGGCAACTACTCCACCTACCTGGAGAAGAAGGCCGAACGCCTCGCGGTCCAGGGCCGCAAGGACGTGAAGCTGCAGAAGCGCCTCGTGGAGGAGCTCGCGTGGGTGCGCTCCGGGGCGAAGGCCCGGCAGGCGAAGAGCCGAGCGCGTCTGCAGCGCTACGAGGAGATGGCGGCCGAGGCCGAGCAGCACCGCAAGCTCGACTTCGAGGAGATCCAGATCCCGGCGGGCCCGCGCCTGGGCAACATCGTGGTCGAGGTCAACAACCTCGACAAGGGCTTCGACGGCCGGGTGCTGATCAAGGATCTCTCCTTCTCCTTGCCGCGCAACGGCATCGTCGGCGTGATCGGGCCCAACGGCGTCGGCAAGACCACGCTGTTCAAGACGATCGTCGGACTGGAGGAGCCCGACTCCGGCACCGTCCGGGTCGGCGACACCGTGCGGCTGTCGTACGTCGACCAGAACCGCGCAGGCATCGACCCGAAGAAGAACGTCTGGGAGGTGGTCTCCGACGGGCTCGACCACATCAAGGTCGGGCAGTCCGAGATGCCCTCACGCGCCTACGTCGCCGCGTTCGGTTTCAAGGGTCCCGACCAGCAGAAGCCCGCGGGTGTCCTGTCCGGTGGTGAGCGCAACCGGCTGAACCTGGCCATGACCCTCAAGCAGGGGGGTAACACGATCCTCCTGGACGAGCCCACCAACGACCTCGATGTGGAGACGTTGTCGTCGCTGGAGAACGCGCTCGAGCAGTTCCCCGGCTGTGCCGTGGTCATCTCCCACGACCGGTGGTTCCTGGACAGGGTCGTCACCCACATCCTCGCGTGGGAGGGCACGGACGAGAACCCGGCGTCCTGGTTCTGGTTCGAGGGCAACTTCGAGGCCTACGAGAAGAACAAGATCGAACGACTCGGGGCCGATGCCGCGCGTCCTCATCGGGTGACCCACCGTAAGCTCACACGCGACTGAGCGCTCACGCTCACCCGGCTGGCGGATCACGATCGGCTGAGGTGGTACGTCAGGAGGTCACGTGGGGTTGACGGGCGGAATCGAGAAATCCGGAAAGCCCGACCTCCTCGCGGCGGCCGCATCGCTGCGATGGGTGCGGCCGGATCTCACCTCGGCGCTCGCCGATCACGTCCTCGAGTGGGCCTTGTCGGCCGGTGAGCAAGACATCTGGCTCGCGGCTGCAGGCTGGGCCCTGCACGGACGGCAGGCCATCGGGGACGGGCGCGACACGGCTTCCGACATCGTCGAGGCGCTGCCCCGGTGGGGGGCAGCGCCGTTGGCCGACCCCGTGGCCCACCGGCTACGGGTGGAGTTGGCGCTCGTCGCCGGTCGGGTGGGCGAACGGGGCACCGCCCGGGCCATTGTCGCCCCGGTCACCGGGGACGGCGTAGCGCCGGAGCTTCGGGCCGAGGCGTTCTGCGTGCTCGCGCGGTGCGCCGTCGACGACGCCCCGGACCAGGTGGTCGACGCGTTGCGCGATGCCGATGCCGCGTGGTCGAAGGTGGACGCGCCGTGCCGTGAGATCGGTGCGGCGTCCGTGGCGCTCGTGCGGGCGGCAGCGGAGCGGCAGGCAGGTCGGCCCGGTGCCGCGGTCGACCACGCCGCCGAGGGGCTCACCCGGCTGGAACGCGGTCGGGAGTCGGGGACGTCCGGCACCCCGTCGGCACATCTTGCGGCGGCCCTCGCCGCGGAGTGGATCTCGGCCCTGCTCGACGCGGGTCGCGTTGCCGAGGCCCGCGAGGGGTGCGTCCCGCTGATGCCCCGCCTCACGGCGCCGAGTCGGGCGAGCCGGCACCTCGCCCGCCTGCGGCTGACGGTCGCCAGGACTGTCGCCACCGTCGAGGCCGCGGCCACCACGGTGGAGACGCTGGAGCAGGCCGCGAGCGATGCCTCGGCCAGCGACGTCCCCGACCTCGAGGCCGTGTGCCATGCGGCGTTGGGTGCGGTCCACGAGAAGGCCGGCAGGTCGGATCGGATGCGTGAGTCGATGCGCGCCGCCGACGCCGCCGAGCGCCGTGACGACAACCGGTCCCGCAGGCTCCGGGCTGCGCTCGCCACACTTGAGCTGGAGGCGCCGGCAGGCCTCCCGGCCCTGCGGGAGCGCCGCCCCGCGGCAGGGCCGACGGCGCCGCCCGAGACGCGCGATGTTTCGACGGCCCCGCCGGGCGATGAGCCTGCCGGCGAGTGGGCCGTCCCGTGGGACGAGCTCTCCGGCGAATCACCCATCGGTGACCTGCTGGTCAGGAGCCTGCGACCCGGGGGCCGCAGTCACGAGCGGTCGGGTGACGACCTGGGGGACGGTTCCGTCGACGAGGACCGGCTCGGAGTTGCCGGGGGGCTGTCGGGGAGCGAGCCGGCGGGCGCCGCCTCGAGCCGGCTGGATGACAGCTGGCTGGGCGACGACTGGCTGAAGGGGGGTGCGCGGGACCCCTTGCGTGATGACTTCTTCAAGGGTGGCCGTCTGGACGACGACCTGATGAGCAGCCTGCGCGACGACGTGCTGGGCGGCCGCCGTCGGCGCAGCAGCGAGCAGCCGGACGCCGGCCGTCCGAGCGCCGCCGGCTGGCTTCCCGGCCTGAACGCCGACGCGGTGGGCGCCAGGCGCACCGGCCGTAGCCGGGCGAGTGACCGGCGGACGGACGACGGCGGGCTGAGTGCCGCGGACTGGCTTGCCGGAGGCGTCGGCGGCGAGGTGGTGAGCATCGGCGGTCGTGGCCGGCGGGATGACAAGCACCAGGACGACACCGCGGCGGGCGCTACGACGGCGAACCGCTTCGATGAGGACGCGGCGGGCGGCGGACTTCGGACCGACGACGCCGGGTCGGACCGCCGCCGGTTGAGCGCCGCGGACTGGCTGGCCGGCGGCGTCGGGTCCGGGCGGGACGGAGCACCGCGTCGTCCCGTCGGGAAGGACGGGGCGGACCGTGACGACGAGCGCTCCCGCCGGCAGGGGAGAGCACAGGCGCCGCGCCGTGCGTCGCGACGTGAGGGCGGCCGGTCAGGCGCTCACCGGCCATTGCGGGCGCTCGAGGATCTGTCCGGCGACGGCGAGGGTGGTGGCCGGCGCGGCGAGGACCGCGCGGCGCCGGCCGGACGTCGTGACGAGCCGGGCCGTGGACACACCGACCCGCCCCCGAACGGACGCCGCAAGCACCGGCTCGACGATCCCTGGGCCACGGGGCAGTGGTCGGTGGTGCCCCGCGCAGACCGGCCCACGGAGCGTGTCCGGGATGCGGCGGCGCTCCCGGTGCGGGAGCCCGCCGTCTCGACTGCCGAGGCCTGGCTGAACGCCGCACTCATCGATCTGGACCGCGTGCGTAAGCGCTCGAAGCCCACCGGCTCGGCACCGGTTGCGGAGGCCGCCGGAACCGATGTCGAGGGGACCGCGGTCGCGATCGACCTCGTGAGGGAGGGACAGCGCTTCACCGGTGGGAGCGCGGGCCCCGTGGTGCGGGCGCTGGCCGAGCGGCTGACCGATCGGCTGCCGCCGGGTGCCCGTCTCCGGTTCGACGATGCGGACGCGCTCTCCGTGGTGATGCCGGGCCGGGAGCGTGCCGAGGCCGCGGAGTGGATGCACCGCACGCTGCCCGGTCTCCTCGAGGGCTTCGAGGTGGACGGCGATCTGCCGGGCACGCACCTGCGGGCCGCGGTGCACGGCGCCGAAGGTCCGGTCGGGGCACAGATCCTGCAGCGGCTCGACAGTGGTGACAGCAGGCGCGGGAAGGCCATGACGACCACCGGGAAGCGGGACGAGGAAGCTCGCGCCGACAACGGGCGCGTCCCCCGCGAGCGCTGGGGTGATCTCGGAGCCGCCATCCGCTCTGCCGGGAAGCCCGATGCGGCCCCCTCCGGCTCGCGCCGGCGCCGTGCCCGGGAGGGCGGCATCGACCCGGACCAGGGCAGTGAGTGGGACGCGATGCGGAACGCCGGGCCGTTCGGCAGCGCATCGTCGGACAGCGATCCCGACGTGTTGTGGGGCGGGGCCGACCCCCTGACACCGTCGCGTCGGGCCGGCTCGCGCTGGGACCGGTGGCGGGCCGCGGCCGCTGCGCAACCGGACGGTGCTGGGGGTACTGCCGCGCACGGCCGGGATGCAGATCGGGACACGGACACGGACGAGGACCGCGTGCGCGGTGCCGGTGGTGGGAAGGCGGAGGGTCGAGCCGCAACGGGTGACACGACCGGCTACTCCCTGGGCAACGGTTCTGCCGGCAACGGTTCCGCGGCCAGTGGCTCGGCAGGAAACGGCTCCGCGCGCCACGGGTCGGCAGGCAACGGCTCTGTGGGGAACGGTTCCGCCGGGAACGGTTCCGCCGGGAATGGTTCAGCGCGGCACGGGTCAGTGGGGAACGGGTCGGCAGGCAACGGGCCGGCGGGCGGCGGCTCGGCGGTGCACCGCTCGACGGGGAACGGGTCGGCTCGGCACGGTTCGGCCGGGAGCGGGTCCGCGGAAAGCGGGTCGGCGCGGCACGGTTCGGCCGGCAACGGCAACGGTTCGGCACGGCACGGTTCGGCCGGGAATGGTTCGGCTGGGAACGAGTCGGCTGGGGAGGGATCGGCCCGGAACGGGTCCGCGGCAAGCGGTTCGGCGTGGCAGGGGTCCGCGGGGAACGGGTCGGCGGGCCGTGATTCGGCAGGCAGCGGGTCTGTGAGCAACGGTTCTGCCGGGAACGGTTCTGCAGGCAGCGGGTCCGCGGGCAACGGTTCTGCAGAGCACGGTTCTGCAAGCAACACGTCGGCGACCAACGGGCGTGGTGACGGCGGGTCGACACGGAGCACCGGTACTGCCGGCAACGGCACCGTGAGGGACGGCGACACAACGGCCGGCGTCATGAAGAGCAGCCCGTCGGCGAACGGCACCCCCGCGAAGGGAACCGCCACGAACGGCACCGCCACGAACGGCACCGGGAGCACCGCCACCGTCCCTTCCGCGAGGGAGGGGTCGGTTCAGGCAGGTGCGGCCGGGGAGGACCCAGAGGGTGGGCGTTCCGCGATCGAGGGCACAGCAGGCGGTGCTTCTCGCGGGGCAGGCGATGACGACGCCGCGGGCGGGCGTTCCGTGACCGCTCGTTCGGCGGGCTCGGCGGGCGAAGGTTCCCCGGGCGACAGCTCCGGAACGGGGAGTGGGAGCACCGCGGAGAACGGCACCGGGACGGGCGGGCGGCACGACGCGGCGGGCCGGGCGCCGTTCCAGGTCGCGGGCGACGAGGACGGGTCGGGCAACGGCGGCAGGCGCAACCGGCACAGCACGGAGAGCGCGGCGAAGCCCGAGTCGACCGAAGGGCTCGGGATCGCCGACCTCCTCGCCGGCGCGCTCGCCGCGTACCGGGGCATCTGAGCAGGGCGTCCGGAGGGCATCCGAGGGGCACCGACCTGGCAGATGGCCAGGGCTAGGGTGGCCGGGTCGCCGACGAGAACCGTCCATGGTGACCGGCCCGAATGACCTGGCCGCCGTCTATCCCCGGAGTTGCACTGTGACGAGCCGGACCCGTGAGCGGGATGAGACTCCCGCGCCGGACCCCGAGCTGACCGACCTGGGCGCGCTCTACGCCCGCCACGCCCCCGACCTCGAGAGGGTCACGGGCGACCACCTCCCGATGCTGAAGGCCGCAGCCCGCGACCACCTGAAGCTCGCTCACCTGCGAGCCAGGGGGGAGCCGCTGATCCAGGTGCGCGACCCAGAACCCGCCTCGGCGGAGGGCGACGCCGGCGGCCAGCTGGGGCCGGTGGTGGAGATCGTCACCGACGACATGCCCTTCCTCGTGGAGTCGCTGCTCGCCGGAGTGGGCCGGGCGGGGGGTGACGTCGCGCGGCTCATCCACCCCATCGTCGTCGTGCGCCGGTCCGACACGGGCGAGCTGACGGAGGTCCTCACCTCGGCCGACCCGGCCGGCCCGCCTCCGGACGCGCTCGTGGAGTCGTGGATCCGGCTCGACCTCACCCCGGCCCCCGTCGACGTCGCCGAACTGGAGCGCGAGCTCGGCCGGGTGCTGCGCGACGTGCGCGAGGTCGTGGAGGACGCCGAGCCGATGGTCGCCAAGGCGAGGGAGGTGGCCGACACCCTCCCCTCGCAGCCCGTCGTGCCCGGCAGCACCCGGCCCGCGGACGTCGCGGAGCTCCTGCGCTGGCTCGCGGAGGACCACTTCACGTTCCTCGGCTACCGCTGCTACACGGCGCCGGAGGAGGGCGGCGAACTGCGCGCCGAGTCCGGCTCGGGGCTGGGTGTGCTGCGTGGCAAGAACGGCGTCACCGCCGCGTTCGCGCCGCAGGTCGACGCGGCGGATCGGCCGTCGGACCTGCTGGTCCTCACCCGCGCCAACGCGCTCAGCCCGCTGCGTCCCGTGCACCCGTACTACCTGGCCGTGCGGACCGTCGACGCCGAGGGGCGGCTCGTCGGCGAGCACCGGTTCCTCGGCACGCTGACGGTGGCCGCGCTGCACGAGAACGTCCTCGACATCCCGGTGATCGAACGGCGGGTGCGCAACGCGATCCGCCGGGCCGGCTTCCCGCTGGATTCCTACTCCGGCCAGCAGATGCTCGAGGTGATCTCCGAGCTGCCGCGGGAAGAGCTGTTCAGCGCGAGCGAACAGCGCCTGCACGACACGGCGGTGGGTGTGCTCGCCGTCGCCGGCCGGCGAGCGGTGCGGCTGTTCCTGCGCCCCGACCCCTACCGCCGGTTCATCTCCTGCCTGGTCTACCTGCCCCGCGACCGCTACACCACCGCATCGCGCCTGCGGATGGCCGACGTGCTGCAGCGCGGGCTGGGCGGGCGGAGCGTCGACCACACCGCGCGCGTCTCGGAGTCGAACCTCGCCCTCGTGCACTTCACGGTGCACACCGATGCGGCCGCGTCCGGGTTCGGTGACGTCGACGTGGTCGCGCTGCAGGACGAGCTGACCGAGGCCGCCCGCACCTGGGACGACCGGTTGCTGACCCAGCCCGACCGCGCCGGGTTCACGACGTTGCTGCCCGGCGTGCCCGAGGCGTACAAGGCGGCCGTTGCGCCCCAGCATGCCGTCGAGGACCTGCGCCGGATCGCGGCACTGGCCGGTCCGGGTGCGTTCGACGTGCGGCTCTACCCGGCGGTGATCCCGGGGGCGGGGCCCGACGAGCGGCGGTTCAGCCTCTATCTCGCGGGGGCGCCCGCGACGCTGACCTCGGTGCTGCCGCTGCTGCAGCAGCTCGGTGTGGAGGTGCTCGACGAGCGGCCCTCGGAGTTCGTCCGCGGTGACGGGCTGCGCTGCTGGCTCTACGACTTCGGCATCCGGGTGGACGACGCCACACTGGCCGAGCGCAGCGACGATGCCGTCGAGCGGGGTTTCTGCGCGGCGTTCAGCGCCGCCTGGCGCGGGGACGTCGAGACCGACCGGTTCTCCGCGCTCGTGCTGCGGGCCGGGCTGCCCTGGCGGGAGGTCGCGGTGCTGCGCGCGTACGCCCGCTACGCCCGCCAGCTCGGCGCGCCGTACGGGGCGCAGTACATGGCCAACACGCTGCTCGCGCACCCCGCGGCCGCGCGCGCTCTCGTCGCGTTGTTCCGGGCCCGGTTCGACCCGGCCGTCGAGGACCGCGAGCAGGAGATGCAGGCGGCGCTGGTGGCGGTGCGGCAGCTGATCGACGCGGTCACGGGCCTGGACGCCGACCGCATCCTCCGCGCGTACCTGGGGATGATCACCGCCACCCTGCGCACCAACTGGTTCCGCGAGCGTCCCTTCTTGTCCTTCAAGATCGACCCGGCCGTGGTGCCCGACATGCCGGCGCCACGTCCGAAGTTCGAGATCTTCGTGTACTCGCCCCGGGTGGAGGGCGTGCACCTCCGGTTCGGGCCCGTCGCGCGGGGTGGCCTGCGTTTCTCCGACCGGCCGCAGGACTACCGCACCGAGATCCTCGGGCTGGTCAAGGCGCAGGCGGTCAAGAACGCGGTGATCGTGCCGGTCGGGGCCAAGGGCGGCTTCATCGTGCGCCGCGACGACGCCGGTCCCGACGAGGTCGAGTACTGCTACCGGACGTTCATCTCGGGCCTGCTCGACCTCACCGACAACCTGGTCGCCCAGGAGGGCGGCCCGAGCGTCACGGTGCCGCCGCCAGGAGTGGTCCGCCACGACGGGGACGACTCCTACCTGGTGGTGGCGGCGGACAAGGGCACAGCGCGGTTCTCCGACACCGCCAACGAGGTGGCCGCGTCCTACGACTTCTGGCTGGGCGACGCGTTCGCATCCGGCGGCTCCGTCGGCTACGACCACAAGGCGATGGGCATTACGGCGAAGGGAGCGTGGGAGAGCGTCAAGCGCCACTTCCGTGAGCTGGGGATCGACACGCAGAGCCAGGAGTTCACGGTCGTCGGCATCGGCGACATGTCCGGCGACGTGTTCGGCAACGGGATGTTGCTGTCGCCCCACATCCGGCTGCTCGCGGCGTTCGACCACCGGCACGTCTTCGTCGACCCGGCGCCCGACGCCGCGCGCAGCTTCGCCGAGCGGGAGCGGATGTTCGCGCTGCCGCGCTCGTCGTGGGACGACTACGACCGTTCGGTGATCAGCCCGGGCGGCGGCGTGTGGCCCCGCACGGCGAAGTCCGTGCCGGTCGGGCCGGAGATCCGGGCCGCTCTGGGGATCGACGGCGACGTCACGAAGCTCAGCCCGCCGGAGCTGATCGCGGCGATCCTGCGCGCCCCGGCCGACCTCCTGTGGAACGGCGGGATCGGCACCTACGTCAAGGCGTCGGACGAGTCCCAGGCCGACGCGGGGGACAAGGCGAACGACGTGGTGCGGGCGGACGGCTCCGAGCTGCGGGTGAAGGTGGTGGGTGAGGGCGGCAACCTCGGCCTGACCCAGCGTGGGCGTATCGAGTTCGCCCGCCGCGGCGGGAAGATCAACACCGACGCGATCGACAACTCGGCGGGTGTCGACTGCTCCGACCACGAGGTCAACATCAAGATCCTGCTCGACCGGCTCGTGGCTGCCGGCGAGCTGGACCGCACCGGACGCAACGCGCTGCTCGTCGAGATGACCGACGAGGTGTCCGACCTCGTGCTGGACGACAACCGCGACCAGAACGTGGTGCTGGGCATCGCCCGGGCGCACGCGGCGTCGATGGTGAACGTGCACGGCAGGCTCACCACCGACCTCGTCGCGCGCCACGGGCTGGACCGGAAGCTCGAGGTGCTGCCCGACAAGAAGGGCTTCGCCGCCCTCGAGGCCGCGGGGGCGGGCCTGACCAGCCCGGAGCTCGCCACGCTCCTGGCGCACACCAAGCTCGACCTCACCACCCAGGTGCTGGCCACCGACCTGCCCGACAGCTCCACCTTCACCGCTCGGTTGCCGGAGTACTTCCCCCGGCCGCTGCGCGAACGCTTCCCCGCGGCGATCGCCGGGCACCCGCTGCGCCGGGAGATCGTCACCACCCAGCTGGTCAACGAGATGGTGGACGGCGCCGGGATGACGTACGCGTTCCGGTTGGGGGAGGAGCTCTCCGCGGGGCCGGCCGACGCGGCGCGGGCCTACGCCGTGACCACCGCGGTGTTCGACCTGCCCCAGCTGTGGGAGGACGTGCGCGACCCGCGGATCCCCACGGCGGTGTCCGACCAGATCGTGCTGGAGACGCGGCGGCTGCTCGACCGCGTGTCACGCTGGTTCCTCACCAACCGGCCGCAGCCACTGGCCGTCGGCGCCGAGACCGCGCGCTTCGCCGCCACGGTCCGCGAGCTGCGTGCCGAGCTGCCGACGCTGCTGCGCGGCCGCGAGCTCGCCACCGTCGAGAAGCTGTCGGCGGAGCTGCGGTCCTCCGGGGTGGACGAGGGCTGCGCCATGCGGGCCGGGGCGCTGATGTACGGGTTCGGGCTGCTGGACGTCGTCGAGCTGACCGAGCTGTCCGAGCGCGACCGCGAGCCGCGTGAGCCACGCGAGGTGGCGGCGCTGTACTACGGCCTGTCCGAGCACCTGGGCATCGACGTGGCCCTGACGTCGGTCAGTGCGCTGGAACGCGGCGACCGCTGGCACGCGCTGGCCCGCCTGGCGCTGCGCGACGACCTGTACGGGTCGCTGCGGGCGATCACCCTCGACGCCCTGCGGGAGGCCGCGCCGGGCACCCCGGTGGACGCGGCCATCGTGCAGTGGGAGAAGGCGAACGCCTCCCGGCTGGTGCGGGCCCGGGCCGCACTGCACGAGGTGGGTACGGCGGGCCAGCTCGACCTCGCCACCCTGTCGGTGATCTCGCGGCAGCTCCGGGGGCTCGCGCGCTGACGTGCCGGATGGCCGGGCACCCTCGGTGCCCGGCCACCGGCCCGGTGCTGAGAGGGTGGGCGATGTGGCTCGCTTCGTCACGCAGGTGCCCCTGCGCTGGACCGATCAGGACTCCTACCGGCATCTCAACCACGCCCGCGCGGTGACGTTGCTGGAGGAGGCCCGGATCGACCTGTTCTTCGACACCGCCGCGGCCGAGGGGCTCCACGGCTTCACCCACGGGCTGCTCGTCGCGGGGCTGAACGTCGACTACCGGCGGCAGATCCCGTACCGGCCGCACCCGTTGCGCGTGGGGATGTGGGTGGACGAGGTGCGCGCGGCGTCGTTCCGGATCTGCTACGAGATGCACGACGGGCCGGCGGAGGACGACCCGGTGGCCGTCGTGGCCTGGACGCGCATGGCCACCTACGACCTCGACGCGCAGCGGCCGCGACGGCTGGGCGACGACGAGCGTGGCTTCCTGGAGAGGTGGTCGGCATGACCGCGCTCACGGTGCCCGACGCCGACGAGCGGGGCGACCTCGGCGCCTTCGTGGCGCGGGTGGTGCGGCTCGACCAGATGGCCACGGTGCGGCTGCGCGCGAGCCGGGGCACCGTCACGGCCTGGGCGTCCACCCCGTTCGACGTGCTGGCCTCGCGGACGGTGCACGGCGTGCTCGAACCAGCCGACGTCACGGTGCCCGCCGCCGGGTTGCTCACGGCGCTGACGGTGGAACGCGCCGAGACGGTCGACCCGGGCGCGGGTGGGCTCTGGCAGGGCGAGCTGCCCCCGGACGAGGGCTGGACCACCGTCGACGACGTTCCGGCCGCTGAGCTCGAAGGCCTCACCGAGCGCGGGCTCGTGCTGGCGAGGGAGAACGCCGGGCCGCTGGGGCCGCCGGCGTCGCTGCTGGACCAGACCGTCCTCACCGTCACCGCCGGGTCGGGGCCGCCGGTCCGCATCCCGTTGCGCTGCCTGTTCGCGCTCTCCGGGATGGGGTTCCTCGGCGACACGGGTGGGGACGAGGCGGGTAGCGCGGTGCGGGTGTCGGCGACCGGCAGCTGGATGCGGCTCGACGCCCGCTACGGCGCCGTGGTCCGCCGCCGCGTCACGGCCCTCCCGCTGCTGCTCGCCTGACCACGGTCACTGGCTGTCGAGGGCGAGCCGCAGGCCGAGCCCGATGAGCACGACGCCCGACAGCTGGGTCAGGCGCCGCCGTACCGACGAGCGCGCGAAGATCTCCTTCGACCGGCCGATGAACCAGATGACCAGCGTGAACCAGATGGCGTCGACCACCCCCCACAGCACGGCCAGCAGGGGGAGGGTGGCGGGCACCGAGAAGCCGGCGGGAACGAACTGGGGGAGGAAGGACAGGGCGAAGACCGCCGCCTTCGGGTTGGTGAGGTTGGCGATCACACCGGTGCGGTAGGACTGCCACCCCGACGGTCCGGTGCCGGCGGTGGCCTCGGGCTGCTCGAACGTGGACCCACCGCGCCACGACGTGCGCAGCGCCTGGGCCCCGAGCACGATCAGCACCACGGCGCCGACCACCCGCAGCACGCTGTACGCGACCTCGGACGCCGTGATCAGCGCGGTGAGGCCGGCGGTGGCGGCCAGGCCCCAGAGCACGAGCGCCGTCTCGTTGCCCAGCATCGTCATGAACGCGGACCGGCGGCCGTCGCGCATCGCCTGGCGCAGGATCACCGCTGCTCCCGGACCGGGAACCATCGCGAGGAGCAGGCAGGTGCCGAGGAACACCGCCAGTTCGTGGAGCACGTCCGGATGGTAGGTCGGTGCCGGCGCCGGAATGCGACAGCTGTCGCGGGCATCACGCCGATCAGGACCCGGTCAGGTCAGCCAGGCCGCCGTGTCCGGCGGCAGCAGGTTGCCCTGGAGCTGCCCGCTGGCCAGCAGCACGTCGCCCGGCGGGAGCGGCACGGCCTCGGCGGAGGCGTTGAGCGCGCACACGAGGGTGGAACCGGCGCGCCGGAACGCGAGGCAGCCCGCGGGCGCCCCGAACCACTCGACACTGCTGCCGCGGAAGCCGGGGTGGGTCTTGCGCAGCTCCACCGCCCGCCGGATCAGGGACAGCGTGGACGCGGTGTCCTCCAGCTGGTCGGCGGCGGTGAGCTCGCCGTACTCGGGCGGCATCGGCAGCCACGGCTCGCCGCTGGTGAACCCGAAACCGGGCGCGCCACCCTCCCAGGGCATCGGCACCCGGCAGGCGTCGCGCCCGCGCTCGGTGCGGCCCGAGTGTTCCCAGACCGGGTCCTGCAGCACGGCGTCGGGCAGCTCCACGTCGGGCAGGCCGAGCTCCTCGCCGTTGTACAGGCACACCGCGCCCGGCAGCGCGAGCTCGACCAGCGCCATCGCCCGCGCCCTCGCACATCCGACCGGACCACCTCCGTAGCGGGTGACCGGGCGGGGCACGTCATGGGTGGACAGCGTCCACGTCGGCGGTGCGCCCACCTTCTCGACGGCGGCCAGCGAGCTCTCGATCGCCACCCGCACGGCGTCGGCGTCGAACGGGGCGTGCATGAGCCGGACGTCGACGCCGAGGTGCAGCTCATCGGGGCGCAGGTAGTGGGCGAACCGCTCGACGTCGCGCAGGCGGACCTCGCCGGCCACCACCCGCCCCGGGTAGTGGTCGAGCACCGCACGGATCATGCGGTGGACGTCGTGCACGCCGTCGTGGTCGAACCGGGGGTCGTCGTCGAGGGCCGCCGGCGACACGTCGGCGCCGGGCAGGTCCTCGGTGCTGTCCGGCAGCCCGTCCGGCTTGCTCATGCCGAGCGCGGTGTCGATGTGGAAGCCGTCGACACCGCGGTCCAGCCAGAAGCGCAGCGTCTTCTCCGTGTCGGCCCACACCTCGGGGTTGGTCCAGTTGAGATCGGGCTGGTCGGGGGCGCGGAGATGCAGGTACCACTCCCCGGGACCCCACTCGCCGTCGTCGTCGATGTCCTGCACCCGCGTCCACGCGGGGGCGCCGAAGACGCTGGTCCAGTTGTTCGGCGGCTCTTCGCCGTGCGGTCCGCGGCCGGGCCGGAAGTGGTAGCGCGCCCGCTCGGGACTGCCCGGGGCGGAGTCGAGCGCCGCGCGGAACCACTCGTGCTCGCTGGACGTGTGGTTGGGCACCAGGTCGATCGTGACGCGCAGCCCGTGCTCGTGGGCGTCGGTGACGAGCCCGTCGAAGGTGTCCAGGCCGCCGAAGACGTGATCGACGTTCCTGGGGTCGGCCACGTCGTAGCCGTGGTCGACCATGGGCGAGGTGTAGAACGGCGTGAGCCGGAGGGCGTCGACCCCGAGCAGCTCCAGATAGCCCAGCCGCGACCGGACGCCCTCGAGGTCGCCCACGCCATCGCCGTCCGAGTCGGAGAACGACCGGACGTAGATCTGGTACACCACGGCGTCCCGCCACCACTGCACGGGGAGATCTTGCCAAACCCCGGACGACAAGGGGACGAATCGCCGCCTGTCCTTCGATCAGAAGTCGCTGTTCACCATGCTCGCGGCGGCGTATGTCAGGTACTGCCACAGCTGCGCGCGGTGCGCGTCGTCCAGTCCCGCCTCGTCGACGGCCACCCGCATGCAGCGCAGCCACGCGTCCCGCTCGATCGGCCCGACCTTGAACGGCGCGTGCCGCATCCGCAGCCGCGGATGCCCGCGCTGGTCGGAGTAGGTGCGCGGCCCGCCCCAGTACTGCTCGAGGAACATCCGCAGCCGGACCTCGGCCGGGCCGAGGTCCTCCTCCGGGTAGAGCGGGCGGAGCACCTCGTCCTCGCGGACCTGCTCGTAGAAGCGAGACACGATCTTGTCGAAGACCGGTGCTCCGCCGACTTCGGCGTAGAAGTTCTGGGGATCGGTCACAGTGCCCATCATTCCCTGCCGCGCGGGCAACGGCTCAGGGCACCGTCGGGCGCGGGATCGGCGCGGGCAGCAGACCGGGGCGGGGTACGCCGGCGTCGTCGAGCGCATCGGCGATGGCCGCGTTGAGGGCGCGCTGCACGGCGAACTGCTGGCCCGGCTTGACCTTCACCGTCATACGCAGCGTGACGCCCTCCGGCCCCACCCGCTCGATGCCCAGCACCTCCGGTGCCTCCAGCACGGCGTCGGCCACGTCCGTGCTCGCCACCCGTTCCCTGGCGGTGTCGGCGACGACCTCGGTGGCCTCGGCGATGTCGGCGCTGTGGGCGAGCGGGAGGTCGATGACGGCGACCGCGTAGCCCTGGCTCTTGTTCCCGACCCGCAGGATCTCGCCGTTGCGCACGTACCAGACCGTGCCGTTGACGTCGCGGACCGTCGTGATGCGCAGCCCCACCGACTCGACCACACCGCTGGCCTCGCCCAGGTCGACGATGTCGCCGACGCCGTACTGGTCCTCCAGCAGCATGAACACTCCCGACAGGAAGTCGCGGACCAGGTTCTGCGCGCCGAAGCCGACCGCCACGCCCACGATGCCGGCCGAGGCCAGGATCGGTCCCAGCGCCACCCCGAACTCGGCCAGCACCATGATCGAGCCGATCAGCAGCACCACCGCGGAGCTGAGCGAGCGCAGCACCGACCCGATCGTGCGGGCGCGCTGCGCCCGCCGCTGCGACACCGGGCCGCCGTTGTCGCCCGTCCGCAGCCGCCGCGGCGCCCTCCCGACGAGCCGGGTGATCCGGGAGTTGGTGGCGCCGTCGACGACCTGGTTGATGGCCCGGTGGAGCAGGAACCGGGCGGTGCACGCCAGCACGATGATCAGCGCGACGTGCAGCGTCGCGGTGACCACCGTGTCGGCGGACCGGGAGAGGAAGTCGTTGTTGGTGAGCCGGTAGATCGCCGCGCACCAGGAGCCGGCGTCGTCGGCGCAGGCCGGGCGCACGGGCAGCAGGTTCTCCCCGAAGATGCCGTCGGGGATCGTCGCGAGCACGGTCACGAAAGCTCCAGTCCGGTGTGCGCGGCAAGGAAGGCGAGTTGGTCGGTGGCGAGCGCCACGGTGCGCGAGACGGACCGCGCGCCGTGCCCGACGTCGGTCTCCCGGCGGATCAGGACCGGGCGGGTCTGCGGGTCGCCCACGGTGTCGTGCTGCAGCGCGGCACACATCTTCCGCGCATGCAGCGGGTCGACCCGGGTGTCGGACTCGAACACCGTGAACAGCACCGCCGGGTAGTCGACGCCCGGCCGCACGTGGTGGTAGGGCGAGTAGGACAGCAGCCAGCCCAGCTCCTGCGGGTCGGCGGCGGTGCCGTACTCGTCGTTCCAGGTGCGGCCGAGCGAGAACTCCTCGTACCGCACCATGTCGAGCAGCGGGGCGGAGCAGACCACGGCCCGGTAGAGCTCGGGACGCTGGGTGAGGGCGGCCCCGACGAGCAGACCGCCGTTCGAGCCACCCATGATCGCCAGCGAGGCGGCCGTGGTGTCGCCCGCGTCGACCAGTGCGGAGGCGGCGGCGTGCAGGTCGTCGAACACGTTCTGCTTGTTCGCCCGGTTGCCGGCGAGGTGCCAGTCCTCGCCCTCCTCGCCGCCCCCGCGCAACGAGACGAGCGCGTACACCCCACCGGCCGCCACCCAGGCCAGCGCCTGTGCGCTGTAGGCGGGCTCGCGGCTGATCCCGAACCCGCCGTAGCCCGTGACCAGCGCGGGCCGGGAGCGGGCGGGTCCCTCCGGGGTGATCACGAACATCCGCACGGTCTGGCCGTCCGCCGAGGTGAACGTGCGGTGCTCGGTGCGCACCGCAGGCACGGTGACCGCACCGGGGGCGGCGGTCTCGAGGACGCTCTCGCCGGTGGCGAGGTCGAAGCGGTGCACCTGCGGCGGGGTGACCAGGTCCGTCCAGCCGAACCAGATGCGTCCCGCCTGCTCGGGCGTGTCGCGGTCGGCGACGGAGAGGCCGGTGAGCGAACCGGTGCCGGGCAGCGGCACGGTGCTCAGCGGTGCTCCGTCGGCGGTGTGCAGCGCCAGTTCGGCCACGGCGTGCCGGGCCCGGGCCAGCACCAGCAGCGGATCGCCCCCAGCAAGGCCCGGCTCCAGCCGCCGCACCGCCTGCAGTACGGACTGCGAGTCCTCACCGACCAGCTCGCGCCAATGCTCCCGGCCGGGCGTGCGCGGGTCGGTGACGGCCAGCCGCCAGCGTGGCGCCCCGTCGGTGGTGTGCACGTACAGCAGCCCGTCGCGGTCGACCCAGGCGTGGCACTGCACGTCGTCGTGCTGCGTCAGCACCGGCGTCAGGGGGCCGGTCTTCTCGCCGAGCTCCGCGATCCAGACGCTGTCGCGCCGCGCCGTCCCGACGTTGCCGGTGACGACGAGCCACGTCCCGTCCCGGGAGACGCGCACGCCGTAGTAGGTGTGCTCCTCGTAGAGCCCGGGACCGTCGACGAGCTCGTCGGACTCCGTGGGCGTGCCCACCCGGTGGCGCCATACGCGCCGGTGGAAGGCCTGCTCACCGTCGGGCGCCTCGTCCTCGTCGACCATCCGGACGAAGACGAACTCGTCGCCCCCGGGCAGCCACGCCACGTCGGAGTAGCGGCAGCGGTCGATCGGCGGCTCGACGTCCTCGCCGGTGTCGACGTCGAGCACGTGCAGCACCGAGTGCTCGTCACCACCGCTGGAGAGCTGGTAGGCCAGCTGCCTGCCCTCGAGGTCGGGCACCCAGCTGTCGAGGGTGGTGAGGCCGGTCGGGTCGAGCGCCGTCGGGTCGAGCAGCACCCGCTCGGTGCCGTCCGCCTCCCGGACGTGGAGCACCGCGTGCTCCTGACCGGGCTCGCGGCGGGTGGAGAACGACCGGCCGGCCCGCCACAGCGGCGCCGACACGGATCCTGCGGAGAGGAGGTCGGTCAGGGTCGAGGCGAGGGCGTCGCGGCCGGGGAGGGCCTCGAGATGGTGCTCGGTCAGGGCGTCCTGGGCGGCTGACCAGGTCTGCGTCCGGGGGTCCTCGGGGTCTTCCAGCCAGCGGTACGGGTCGGCGACTCGGTGCCCGTGCAGGTCCTCGACGAGGTCCAGCCGCTCGGCGTCGGGATAGGGGCGGGGAGCGTCCACGCGGGCCGAGGTTACGTCACCGGGATCAGTGTCCCCCGCCCCCTCCGGACCGCAGCCGGGCGCCGATCGAACGACCGGCGTCAGGGGCGCCGCGGGAGTCGGGCGACTCGCGCACGGGAACCGGGCGACTCGCGCACCGGAACCGGGCGACTCGCGGGGCCCCCCGCGAGTCGCCCGTTGTGCGAGGGCGAGTCGCCCGCCTTCTCAATTGCCTCGGGGCCCTCGGCGGGCCCCGACGTGCTCCGGTGCCGGTGCGCCGACCGGGAGCGTCGGGCACGGTTCGGGTGCTCCGAAGACCGTGCGCACCGGCAGCACGCCCGCCCACCGGCCGCCCGTGGCGATGTCCTCCTCGTCGTCGCCGGGCGGCCCGGTGCGCACCTTGACGCTGGCTTCGGTGAGGTCGATGCCGAACACCGCGGTGGCGGCCAGCTCGCGGGGCGTCGGCTGCCGGGCGTGCTCCCAGGAACCAGGGGAGAGCTGCTCGACGATCGCGCGCAGCGCGGCGAGCCGTTCGGCGGGATCGGTGACGGCCCGGGCGGTGCCGTGCACCACCGCGCTGCGGTAGTTCATCGAGTGGTGGAACACTGAACGGGCGTAGACGACGCCGTCGAGATGGGTCACCGTCAGGCAGATCGGGGCGCCGTCGGCGATGCGCAGGTAGCCGGCCCCGGTCGATCCGTGCACGTAGACCGTGTCGTCGATCCGCCCGTAGCCGGTGGGCAGCACCACCGGTGCGCCGTCGCGGACCAGACCGAGGTGGCACACCAGCCCGGCGTCGAGCACCGCGTACAGGTCGCCCTGCGCGCTGCGTGCCCGCTCACGAAGTCGTGTGATGGTGCTGCGGGGGGTGGGGGAGAGGCTCACATCCCCTATCGTGGGACGGCCAGTGGCATCGTGGCAGGGCCAATCCCGCCCGAGTTCGGAAGGCCACTCATGGAGCTGCCGCCGCTTCACCTCGACCGGAACGCCGACCGGCCGCTCGCGGTGCAGCTCGCCGACGCGTTGCGGGCCGTCACCGCCGGGGGCACCCTGCGGGCGGGGGACCGCCTGCCCTCCACCCGCGAGCTGGCCGCCACCCTCGGCGTGAGCCGCACGGTCACCGCGGCGGCCTACGACCAACTGCTCGCCGAGGGCTGGGCGGTCGGACGGCGCGGGGCCGGCACGTTCGTCGTCGGCGCACCTGCCGGACCTCCGGCCCACCCGCGCCCGGCCACGCCGCCTCCCCCGGCCGGGAGACGCCGGTCCGGGGTGGTCTCGCTGCGGCCGGGCACCCCGTGTCTCGAAGCTCTCGACCGGGCTGCGTGGCGCCGGGCCTGGCGGGCCGCCGCCGACCCGGCGCCGGACGTGGGGCCCGACCCCATCGGGCTTCCGGCGTTCCGGGCGGCCGTGGTGGAGCACCTGCTCCGGCACCGCGGACTGGCCGCCGATCCCGCGCAGGTGCTCGCCACCGGGGGCAGCACCGCCGCCGTCGCCGAACTGGCGCGCACCCTGCCCGCCGGAGCGCGCGTGGCCGTGGAGGAGCCGGGGTACCAGCGGGCGGTCGCCGCGTTGCAGGCCGCCGGGCTCACCGTGCTGCCCGTCCCGGTGGACGCGGCCGGCCTCGTGGTGGAGGCCCTCCCGCCCGAGCTCGCGGCGGTGTACTGCACCCCGGCGCACCAGTACCCGCTGGGCGCCCGGCTCTCGGCGGCACGCCGACTGGCGCTGGTGGAGCGCGCCCGCGCGGACGGGTTCCTCGTGATCGAGGACGACTACGACGGCGAGCTGCGCTACGACGTCGCCCCGCTGCCCCTGCTCGCCGCGCTGGGCCCGGACGTCGTGGCGCACCTGGGGACCACGAGCAAGCTGCTCACGCCGACCCTCGGGGCGGGGTGGCTGGTGGCTCCCCCTGCTGTGCGTGCCGCGGTACTCGGCCTGCGCGACCGCACCGGCATGCGCCCCGTCCGGGCCGGTCAGCGGGTGTTCGTGGCCTTCGCCGCGCACGGTGACCTGGCCCGGCACCTGCGCCGGCTGCGTCGTGAGCTGGCCGAGCGACGGGCGGCGGTGGCCGCTGCGGTGCACGCAGCAGGCCACCTCCTGGAGGGTGACGCCGCGGGGGCCCACGTGCTCGTCCCGCTGCCGGACGCCGCTGCCGAGCGGACCGTCATCGACGCCGCGGCGGCCCGTGGCGTCGACCTGGACGGTCTGGCCCGTCACCATGCAGGCCGGCCCGGACGGTCGGGGCTGGTCCTCGGATACGCGAAGCCACCGCGGGCCGAGCTGGAGCGCGGCCTCGCGGTGGCCCGTGACGTCCTGGCGCTAGGAGCGCGCTGAGCCGGCGCCCACCTCGGGCGCGGCGGCGGTGTCGCCGAGGTGCAGATCGACCCTCGACCGCTCTCCCGCGGGCAGCTGCACCCGCATCGCGCTCTGCATCGTGGCCACCACCGTGTAATGGCCGGGCTCCAGACCGGAGATCTCGAACGTCCCGTCCGGTCCGGTCGTGGCGGCGGCCACCGCCTCGCCGTCGGCTCCGCTCACGGCGACCGTGGCGGACGCCTGCGGCGCGCCGTCGGCTCCGGTCACCCTGCCGGTGACACCCGCGATCGTGGACTGCAGCAGGACCTCGACCATCGTGGGCACGTCCGCGGCGACCTGCACCGCCGCCGCGCCGGGGAGGTGCCCGGGAAGGTTCGCCGTCACGGTGGTGCGGCCGGCGGGCACTCCGGCGAGCGTGAACGTGCCGTCCTCGCCGGTGCGAGTGCTCCCGACGACGCGGCCGGACCCGTCGGTGGCCAGCGCCATGGCGCCGGCGAGCGGGACGCCGGTGCGGGCCGCTCGCACGGTGCCGGTGACGGTGCCGTCGCCGCGCAGGGCGAAGTGGTGCACGGTGCCCGCCCCGTTGAGGACGATCGACGTCACGTCCGGACGGAAGCCGGGGGAGGTGGCCACGGCCATGTACGAGCCGGGCGGCAGCCCCCGCAGGGAGAACCGGCCGTCCTGGTCGACGGCGGCGCGCGCCACCTGGCGCCCGTTCGCGTCGGTCACGGTGACGACCCCGTCGGGGACCGCGCTGCCCGCGGCTGTGCGGACCTCACCGAGGATCTCGCCTGCGGCCGGCGCCGGTACCCGCGGTGCCGGGGCCCCCGTCGGCGCCGATGTGACGGGCTCGGGCTCGAAGGAAATGTCCTCGACGAGCTCGCTCGGGCCGGACCCCGCCTCGCCCCCGACCGCGGCGAGCTCCGCGCCCACCGAGGACGCCCGGTCCGTCGCGTTGCGCCCTCCGGTGAGCCATGAGGCGAGTGCGGCGAGGAGGCTCGCGCCGACCGCGAACCAGAAGGCGACAGCAAGACCTTCCGCGAACGGCCCGGAGATGAGATCCGGGAAGAAGCTGCGACCGGTCAGGAAGGCGGCCTGGTCGGGCGGCAACGTGGTCAGCACCCCGCCGAGCAGCTGCTGAACCGGGTTGTAGCCGAGGAAGGCGGCGAACAGCACGGCCACCGGCGGCAGCGCGGCGATCCGGCTCGCGTCGGCCGCGGGCACCCCGTGCTGCAGCAGCCCCGCCTGCAGCACGGACGGGAGGTGCTCCGAGAGCCCCAGGATCATCAGGCCGAAGAACAGGCCGATGGACAGCACGATGGCCGAGTTCTGGAAGGTCGCGGTCATCCCGGCGCCCGCGCCCCGCGATCCGGCGGGGAGGCTGTTCATGACGTCGGCCCGGTTGGGCGAGGTGAACAGGCCCATGCCCACCCCGTTGACCAGCAGGATCGCGGCGAAGGCGGGGTAGGGGAAGTTGATCGGCAGGATCAGCAGCAGCACGAAGCTCAGCGCTGAGATGACCATGCCGACGGTGGCCAGCCCGCGCCCGCCCCACCGGTCGGCCAGCACTCCCGACACCGGCGCGGAGAGGAGGAAGCCGACCGTCAGGGGCAGCATGTAGATGCCTGCCCACAGCGGCGTCTGCTCGAAGCTGTAGCCGTGCTGCGGCAGCCAGATGCCCTGCAGCCAGATGATCAGGACGAACTGCAGCCCACCCCGGCCCAGCGACGCCAGGAGGTTGGCGGCGTTGCCGTACGTGAAGCGCCGGATCCTGAACAGCGACAGGGTGAACAGCGGGCTCGCCACCCGCTTCTCGATGATCCCGAACAGCACCAGCACGACGATCCCGCCGATGATGCAGGTGAGCACGAGGGGGCTGGTCCAGCCCATGACGTGGGTGCCGTAGGGCTGGATGCCGTACGTGATGCCCACCAGCAGCGCGACCAGGCCGACCGCGAAGGTGATGTTGCCCCACCAGTCCATCTTCGCCGGCGTGCGGACGCTGGTGTCGCGGAGCTTGGCGTAGGCCCAGAACGTGCCGAAGACGCCGAACGGCACCGACACGAGGAACACCAGGTGCCAGTTCACCGGTGCGAGCACGCCGCCGAGGACCAGGCCGATGAACGAGCCGGCGATGGCCGCGACACCGTTGATGCCGAGCGCGAGGCCGCGCTGGTGCACGGGGAACGCATCGGTGAGGATCGCGCTCGAGTTGGCGAACAGGAACGCGCCGCCGATGCCCTGCACGACGCGCCAGCCGATGAGCCAGAGCGCGCCCGCGCCGCCGCTCTGCCACGTGATCGCGAGGAACACCGAGGCGATCGTGAAGATCGCGAACCCGATGTTGTACATCCGCACGCGGCCGTACATGTCCCCGAGCCGGCCGAAGCCCACGACCAGCACCGCCGTGACGACCAGGAAGCCCATGATCATCCACAGCAGGTAGCTGGTGTTGCCGGGGGCCAGCGGGTCGAGGCCGATGCCGCGGAAGATGTCGGGCAGTGCGATCAGCACGATCGACGAGTTGATCGTGGCCATGAGCAGGCCGAGGGTCGTGTTGGACATGGCGATCCACTTGTAGCCGGAGTCCGGCTCCGCGTCCGACGGCCTTCCCGCCGGTCCGCGCTCCTCGACTGCCGCTTCCACGTCACCACTCCCGCCAGGGCACATGAGCAATTACTTGTCCCATGCTAAACACATTGGCGGGCGGCCATGTTCCAGCGGGGTAAAACGGGTGTCAGCCCTGGTGCGGGTACCCCGTGGTCGTCGGCGGGACGAACGTCTCCTTGATGGTGCGCGGGCTCACCCAGCGCAACAGGTTGTAGATCGACCCCGCCTTGTCGTTCGTGCCCGACGCGCGCCCGCCGCCGAAGGGCTGCTGGCCGACGACGGCACCGGTCGGTTTGTCGTTGACGTAGAAGTTGCCCGCCGCGAACCGGAGTGCCTCTGTGGCGCGCACGACTGCGGCGCGGTCCCGGGCGATCACCGAGCCGGTGAGGCCGTACGGCGCCCCGTTGTCGACGTGGGTCAGCACCTGCTCGAAGTCGCCGTCGTCATAGACGTGCACCGCGAGCAGCGGGCCGAAGTACTCGGTGCGGAACACCTCGTGGTCGTGGTCGGAGCCGACCACGACCGTCGGCCGGACGAAGTACCCGGTCGAGTCGTCGGCCGTGCCCCCGGCGACGACCTCGAGCGACGGGTCGGAGTGTGCCGCCTGCAGCGCCGCCGACACCTTGTCGAAGGCCCGCCGGTCGATCACGGCCCCGAGGAAGTTGCGGAAGTCGGTGACGTCACCCATCGGCAGCGCCTCCACCTCGTCGACGAGGTCGTCGCGCAGCCGGGCCCAGACCGAGCGCGGGACGAATGCGCGCGACGCCGCGGAGCACTTCTGCCCCTGGTACTCGAACGCCCCGCGGACGAGGGCGGTGCGCAGCACGTCGACGTCGGCCGACGGGTGGGCGACGACGAAGTCCTTGCCGCCGGTCTCACCGACCAGTCGCGGGTAGGTGGCGTAGGCGCCGATGTTGGCGCCGACCTGCTGCCACAGGTGCTGGAACGTGGCGGACGAGCCGGTGAAGTGGATGCCGGCGAGCGCGCGGTCGGCGAGCAGCACCTCGGAGATGTCGCGCCCGTCCCCGGTGAGGAGGTTGATCACACCCGGTGGCATCCCGGCCTCCTCCAGCAGCCGCATCGTCAGGTGCGCGGCGAGACCCTGGGTCGGCGAGGGCTTCCAGATCACCGTGTTGCCCATCAGCGCGGGCGCGGTGGGCAGGTTGCCGGCGATCGCGGTGAAGTTGAACGGGGTGATCGCGTAGACGAAGCCCTCCAGCGGGCGGTAGTCCATGCGGTTCCACGCGCCCGCCCCGCTGTTCGGCTGGTTCTCGTGGATCTGGCGTGCGAAGTGGACGTTGAAGCGCCAGAAGTCGGCCAGCTCGCAGGCGGAGTCGACCTCCGCCTGGATCGCGGTCTTCGACTGGCCGAGCATCGTGGCGGCGTTGAGCCGGTCGCGCCACGGGCCCGAGAGCAGGTCGGCGGCCCGCAGCAGCACCGCGGCACGGTCGTCGAACGGCATCGCGCGCCACGCGGGAGCGGCCCGGAGCGCGGCCTCGGCGGCCGCCTTGGCGTCCTCGTGGCCCGCGTTGGCGTACGCGCCGAGGACGTGGCCGTGGTCGTGCGGGGCGACCACGTCGACGCGTGGACCGCCCGGCATGTGCTGCCGGCCGTCGATCGTGACCGTCAGGTCGTGGTGCTGTGCGCCCAGCTCGGCCAGCGCCGCCTGCAGGCTCGCCCGCTCCGGCGAGCCCGGGGCGTAGTCGCGCACGGTCTCGTTGCGCGGCGGCGGCGTGCTGGTGATCGCGTCCATGGCGGAGCCTCCCCGGGTCAGGTGCCCAGAACCCTAGGAAGGTGCACGCCCGCGCGGGTCGTTCAACCGGATGACGATGGCGCCCGGCTCTTGTCCGATCCGACAGGGTCGGGCCGCTGGACGACGTCGGAGCGGACGGCGGCGAGCAAGTGCAGGTGGTGCATGAGCCGCGCGCGGGGGTCGTCCAGGCGCAGCGCACCCACGGCGACCGCGCGCCGTACCCGGTACCGCAGCGTGTTCGGGTGCACGGTGAGCCGGTGCGCCGCCAGCCGCACGTCCCCCATCGCGTCGAGCCAGGCGAGCACGGATCCGACGAGGTCGGTGCCGTGGTCGCGGTCGTAGCCGACCAGCAGCGCGACCGCGGGATCATGGAGGTCCGGGCTCGCCTGCAGCAGATCGAGCGCCTGGTTGAGCAGCACCTCGGCCCGCAGGTCGGAGAACGCGGCCACCGTCGGGTCGTCGGGACCGTCCGGCATCGCGTCGAGCACCCGGTCGGCCTCCCGCCGCGACGCCGCCGCTCCGGCGAGCCCCGCCACCGCCGACCCGACCCCGGCCTGCACGCGCACGCCGGTGCGCCGCAGCGTCATCGCCGCCACCTCGGTGCACATGGCGAGCAGTGCCGGCTCCGTCACGTCCAGCGGGACGTCGGGCAGCACGGCGTAGACCCGGGCGCCGTGCGAGGCGGTGAGCGCGGCCCGGCGGTAGGTGGCGGCATGCACCGAGACCACGTCGGTGAGCTCGGCGAGGCTCAGCTCGTGCGTCGCCCGGTCGACGGCCCGGTCACCTGCCGGCAGCGGACCGCGATCGCGGACGGCGAAGGCCGCCACGAGCGCGGGCCGCTGCTCGTCGAGGCCGAACACGCCGGCGACCAGGCCCGCGTTGGTGCGCCCGTCGAGCAGTCCGGCGACCAGGTCCCGGCTCCAGCGCGCGCCCGGCGCCTCCCGGCTGCGCCGCCGGACCAGGTGACCCGCTGCCACGCGCGCCGCCCCGAGCAGGACGTCGGCCGCCCGTTCGGCGAACGGCGACGCGCCCTCCTGCACCCAGATCGTCCCGAGCTGGCGTTGCCCGGCGTGGATGCCGACGGCGAGCCTGCGGCGCACGCCCAGGTCGGCGTGCTCGTCGACCTCCACGACCTCCTCGCCCCCGCGCAACCGGTCGAACACCCCCCAGTCGCGCAGCATGCGCAGGTAGTCCGGCGGCCCCTGCCAGCCCAGGATGGACAGCCGCCGCAGCTCGTCGACCTGTGCCGCGTCGCTGTCGGAGCGGGAGTAGGCGAGCACCCGGCTCGCCGTGTCCTCGATGCTGACGATGCCGTTGGTGAGCAGCGAGACCGTCTGCGCCAGGGAGAACAGGTCGCCCGGGCCGTCCTCCGTGGTGCCTCCGCCCCCGTCGAGCACGTCCCTGGCCAGCGACTCCAGCCGTTCCCACCGGACGTCGTGGCGCACCACCAGCAGCGGGACCCCCGCGGCGGCCGCCGCGGCCCGGAGCTCGTCGACGGCGTCACCGGCCTTCACGGCTACGGCGGCGGCCCGGCCCCGGGCCAGGCTGCGGACGATCGGCACCGCGTCGCGTCCGCGCGCCCCGATCACCAGGACGAGCTGCCCCGCGTACTGGTCGGGCCCGTCGTCCGGGTCGACGATCGTGAGACCCGTGACGGGCACGTCGAGCCCCGCGGGTGACTCCACCACGTCGACCAGGGGCTCGCCGACCGCGGCCAGGACCTGCCGGAGGGTGGTCTCCACGGGCGCCTCATCGTCGGCTCGGACGAGCGGAGTGGCAGAACCTTAGCTGATCGGACAAGACTCGGGGGTGGAAACGCCACCTACCGTCCTGCGCATGATTCGGAACGTCCTGCTCGCCGCAGCCCGGTCCCGGGCCGTCCGCGCCGCTGTGGAAGCCGGACCGTTCGACCCGCTGGTCAACCGCTTCGTGGCCGGTACGACCGTGGACGACGCCCTCGCGGCGATCCGCGCGATCACCACCGACCGGCTCGTGACGGTGGACCACCTCGGTGAGGACACCACCGACCGCGCCAGGGCCGAGGCGACGGTGGACGCCTACCGCTTGCTGCTGCAGCGCTTGGCCGACGGCGGTCTCGCCGACCGGGTGGAGGTGTCGGTCAAGCTCTCCGCGCTGGGCCAGGCACTGCCGGTGGACGCCGACAAGATCGCGCTCGAGTCGGCGCGCCAGATCTGCGAGGCCGCAGCCGCGGCCGGCACGACCGTCACCGTCGACATGGAGGACCACACCACCACCGACTCCACCCTGGGCATCGTGCGTGACCTGCGCGTCGACCACCCGTGGGTCGGCGCCGTGCTCCAGGCCCAGCTGCGCCGGACCGAGGCGGACTGCCGCGACCTCGCCGGACCGGGCTCCCGGGTGCGGCTGTGCAAGGGCGCCTACGACGAGCCCGCCGCGGTCGCGTTCACGAGCCGTTCCGAGGTGGACCGTTCGTACGTGCGGTGCCTGAAGGTGCTGATGGCGGGGGAGGGCCTGCCGATGGTGGCCACCCACGACCCGCGTCTGATCGACATCGCCCGCTTCCTGGCCGGCCACCACGGCCGCTCGGCGGCGCGCTACGAGCTCCAGATGCTGTACGGGGTGCGCCCGCGCGCGCAGTCGGAGCTCGCGGCCGAGGGGCTGCGGGTGCGCGTCTACCTGCCCTACGGCACCGAGTGGTTCGGTTACTTCATGCGCAGGCTCGGCGAGCGCCCGGCGAACCTGGCGTTCTTCGCGCGTTCACTGCTGACCCGCGGCTGAACGCCCCGCACCCTTGGGGTGCGCGTGGCTCGCCAGAGGGCCGGCCAGGTTCCAGTTGGGCGCGACCATCTCCCGGGTGATGTGGCTCTCGTCGGCCGGCTCGCCGCAGGTCTCGCAGACCATCGCGATCGCCAGTGGGTGGTCGCCGTGGATCTTGCGCATGGCGGGCTCGGTGACGACCCACTTGTCGCCCCAGTCCATCAGGGCCAGTATCGCCGGGCCCAGCGCCCGGCCGGCCTCGGTCAGGTGATAGCCGTGGTGACGGGAGCCGTCGGCGCCGGGGCGCTGTTCGAGGATCCCCGCCTCGACGAGGGACTTCAGGCGTGCGGCGATGCGGTCGCGAGGGGCGCCGGTGTTGCGGGCGATCTGGTTGAACTGGTGGTTGCCGAAGAACACCTCGCGCATCGCCAGCAGGGCCCACCGGTCGCCGACCAGTTCCAGCGCTGCCGCGAGCGCGCAGGGACGGCCGGGCAGGGAGGTCGGATCGATGTGCTCAGCGGCCATGCACCGAGCGTACGGGGAGAGTGGTTTGTAAATCAAACCGTGCGGTGATAGCGTTCCGCGCTGCCGGCGATGGTTTGAAATTCAAACCGATTGCCCCGCGTCGGCCTCAGAAGCTCGGAAGCGAAACGGGATCGGGATCATGACCACGAATGCAGTGAAGACCGCCGTCGTCACGGGAGCCTCCTCGCCGTTCGGCGGCGCCTACGCCCTCAGGCTCGCCGAGCGGGGGTACGTCCCCGTCCTCGTCGGCCGCGCCGAGGGCAGGCTCGAGGACATCGCCGCCAGCATCGCGCGGCAGACCGGTGTGACCGCCGAGGTCCTGGTCGCGGACCTGACGTCCTCGCAGGACGTGGAGCGTCTCGAAGGGTGGCTCCGTACGGACGAGTCGGTCGAGTTCCTCGTCAACGCGGCCGGTGCGGCGATGTTCGCGCCGAGCCCGGGCTTCGACACAGCCGCCACCGAGCAGATGATCGCGCTCAACGTCATCGCCGCGACCAGGCTGACCACCGCCGCGCTGGCCGGTCTCACCGCTCGCGGGCGCGGCACGGTCGTGAACGTCTCCTCCGCGATGGCGTTCTGGCACCAGCCCGTCAGCTCGGTCTACAGCGCCACCAAGAGCTACGTGCTGACCTTCAGCCAGGCGCTCCAGCAGGAGCTGGCCGGCAGCGGCGTCACGGTCCAGGTCGTGGTTCCCGGCGCCATGCGCACCGAGTTCTGGGACGGCTCCGGGATCGACATCTCCGTGTTCTCCGACGAGTACCTCATGTCTCCCGAGGTGGCCGTGGATGCCGCACTGGCCGGGCTCGACGCCGGCGAGGTCGTGACCATCCCCTCGCTCGCCGACATCGGCAGCTGGGAGGACTACGAGAAGGCTCGCGGCGTCCTCGCGCCCATCCTCTCGCGCGACGTCCCCGCGGAGCGCTACCGCCGCTGACAGCCCGCCCCGCCCCGCCCCGCGAGTCGCCCGTTTACCGTCCGCGAGTCGCCCGTCTCCCGTCGGCGAGTCGCCCGGTCCGCGGGATGGCGGGTCAGGGGCGTGCGGACGCGTCGCGGACCTCGAAGACGGCTACGCGCTCGGCCGCCGCGGCGAACTGGTCGGGGTCGGCCCGTTCGACCAGCCCGATGCGGACGAAGAAGTCCACGCCGTGCGGCACCTCGGTGGGGAAGGCGCGCATGACCGCGCGGCGGAGGTCGGGGTCGGCCACCTCCCGCAGCGTGACGTCGCGGCGCCGTCTGCCGCGCACGAGCTCGCCGCGGCCGGCTGTCCGCGCGTTGCGCGCCCAGTCGGACTGCGGCAGTCCGGCCACGACGTACCGGTGCCCGTCCACGGTGAGCGGCGAGACGGGCGTGGTCCGGGGCTGTCCCGTGCGGCGGCCGGGGACGGTCAGGAGGTGGATGGTGCCGAGTGGCAGCCCGATCCGGTGCAACGTCCGCACGATGCGGTTGGCCACCGGGAGCCACGACGGCAGCTGCTGTGCCTGCACGGAAATCCCTTCGATCGTCGAAGTAATGGGGTCAGGGTAAACTCCTTCGAGTGCCGAAGCAATCTGCTGTCGAGCGGGCTGCCCGTGCCGCCGAGCAGTTCGGCAGCGCGGCCGACGCCGTGGACGCGGCCGCGGCCGACCTGTTCGGCGTCAACCGCACCGACCTGCGCATCCTCGGCGCGGTGGTGGAGCGTCCGCTCACCGCCGGGCAGGTGGCCGAGGCCGTCGGGCTGAGCCCGGCCGCAGCCACCACGGCGATCCAGCGGCTCGTGGCCCGGGGCCACCTCACCCGGGATCCCGACCCCGACGACCGCCGGCGCGCCGTCGTGGAGCTGACGCCGTCGGCGCGGGAGCAGGCGATGCGGATCTACGAGCCCGTCGGTGCCGCGGGCGTGCGTGAGCTGCAGCGCCGGACGGTGGCCGAGCTGGAGGTGATCGCCGACTTCCTCGAGCGCGGCCGGGCGCTGCAGCTCGAGCAGGCCGAGCGGATCCGGGGGATGGCCCGGGAGTCGGGTCAGGCGTTGCCGTAGACGCGCTGCGGCTCGATCAGCACCGCCACCCGGCGCTCCTCGCGCATCACACGGTCGTAGGCGTCCCAGTCGTCATGGGTGCCGCCCGCGCCGGCGAACACGGCCCGCAGCAGCAGCCGCAGGCCCTCGGCGTCGATTCCGTCGGCGGGGTCGTCGGGACCGATCAGCTCGCTGGTGCCGTCGACGCCCGCCCACTGCCAGCCGGCCCGCCACAACACGGACGTCGCCGGCCGTGCGCGCAGGTTGCGCAGCTTCACCGGGCCGTAGGTGACGTAGCCGACGACGGGGCGTCCCGTGATCGGATGGTCGAGCACCCCCGCGTTGACCAGCGAGGAGTGTGGTGTGCCATCGGCCCGCACGACGCTCACGCTCGCGAGCCCGCTCTCCCGGGGCACGATGCGGTGGACGGGGGCGAGGTCGGGTGCGGCGTCGGGTCCAGCCATGGGCCCAGTCTGGCACCCCGCGGGCTCCCTCACCCGAGCCTGCGCACGCCTCCGCTGGTGCTGAGGAACACGCCGCGCAGTGCCATCCCGGCCTGCTCGCAGGTGAGCGCCAGTGCCGTAGCCCACTCGCGGTCGGCCGGGAGCACCGTGTCGACGCCGACACGTTCGAGCGTGAGGATCACCGAGCCCGGGCCCAGATCGGTGTCCAGCTCCCCGCGCAGCCCGGCCAGGATCCGGGAGAGACCCTCGAGCGGGCCGTCCTGCGGGCGTCGGGGCATGTCGGCGATGGGCACGACGACCGGCGCCTGCCGGCCGTCCCCGTCGACGAACATCAGCCAGAGCTGCCGGACGGCGGCGGCCGCCCCGACGAGGTCGGTGACGCGCTGCAGCACGTCGGCGTCGGTGAGCAGGAGCGGGGCGTCCGCGGCGTTCGGGATCGACATGCCCATGAGGGTGGGCGACCGGCTCCCTCCGGCGGGGCCGTCTCGTCGAACCTGTGGACAACTCCGCCGGGGGGACGCTGCGTGGGCGACTCGCTGACGCGGAACGGGCGACTCGCGGGCACGGAACGGGCGACTCGCGGGCACGGAACGGGCGACTCGCGGGTATGTCTGGGTACGACTCGGCGGAAGGATCGACGGTGAGCAGGTTGTTGCGGGGGCCGAGTGCGCCCCGGGCCCGGCTGCGGGAGCTGCTGGAGGACGGCTCGGGCCCGGTGCTCGCGCCGGGCGCGTACGACGGTCTCTCGGCCCGGCTCGTCGAGCAGGCCGGGTTCGACGTCGTGTACATGACCGGTTTCGGCACCACGGCCTCCCTCATCGGACGGCCCGACGTGGGGTTGCTCTCCGGGGCCGAGATGGTCGACAACGCCCGGCGGATCGTCGCCGCGGTGGACCTCCCGGTCATCGCGGACGCCGACACCGGCTACGGCAACGCGATCAACGTGGTGCGCACGGTGCAGGCCTACGAGCAGGCCGGGGTGGCCGGCATCCACCTCGAGGACCAGGTGACGCCGAAGAAGTGCGGCCACATGAGCGGCAAGGCGGTGATCCCCGCCGGGGAGATGGCCGGGAAGATCCGCGCCGCCGTCGCCGCCCGTCGCGACCCCGATCTGGTGCTCATCGCCCGCACCGACGCCGCGGCCGTCGAGGGCCTGGACGCTGCGATCGCCCGGGCCGGGGCGTACGCCGAAGCGGGGGCCGATCTGCTGTTCGTCGAGGCTCCGACCAGCGAGGACGACATCGCGCGGGTCGCGCGCGAGCTCGCGGGCGTGGCTCCGCTGGTGTTCAACTGGGCCGAGGGCGGCAGGACCCCGCCGCTGCCGCTGCAGCAGATCGGCGAGCTCGGGTTCGCGCTCGTGCTGTACCCGATCGGGACCCTGCTGGCCGCCACGGCCGGGATCCGATCCCTGCTGGCGACGCTCAAGGCGGACGGCACCCCGGCGGCGGCGCTGCCGGGGCTGCCGGCGTTCGGCGAGTTCACCGACCTCATCGGCCTGCCCGAGATCGGCGATCTCGAGCAGCGCTTCGGCTCCTGACCGCGGCGGGGCGGATCGGGCCGGCAGCCCGCCGGCACGGGACCCCCGGACGGCGGGTGAACCTGCCCCGCGGCTCGCGGGAGCCCCCGTCTGCCCGGTGGAGCCGCTCCGCCTACTCTCGGGCGCCATGAGCCGGGACAAGGTGCGGGTGGCCGTGGTGTTCGGTGGCCGCAGCAGCGAGCACGCGATCTCCTGCATCTCCGCTGGGTCGGTGCTCTCCCACCTCGACCGGGAGCGCTTCGAGGTCGTGCCGGTGGGCATCACCACCACCGGGGCCTGGGTGCTCGGCACCGACGACCCCCGTGAGCTGGCGTTGTCCGGCCGCGCGCTGCCCTCGGTCGACGAGTCGCGCACGGCGCTGGCCCTGCCCGGCGACCCGACGCGCGGCGGCCTCGTGGTCCTCGACCCCGACCGGGCGGGGGAGGTCTTCTCCGGCATCGACGTGGTGTTCCCGGTGCTGCACGGGCCGTTCGGGGAGGACGGCACCATCCAGGGGCTGCTGGAGATGGCGGGCGTCCCCTACGTCGGGGCCGGGGTGCTCGCGAGCGCGGCCGCGATGGACAAGGAGTTCGCCAAGAAGCTGCTGGCGGCCGACGGGCTGCCCGTCGGCGACCTCGTGGTGCTCCGTCCGGGCACCGCCACGCTCACCTCCGAGCAGCGCGACCGGCTGGGGCTCCCGGTGTTCGTGAAGCCCGCGCGGGCGGGGTCGTCCGTGGGCATCACCCGGGTCACCGACTGGGCCGCACTCGACGACGCGATCGCGCTGGCGCGCGAGCACGACCCGAAGGTGCTCGTGGAGGCCGCGGTGGTGGGCCGCGAGGTGGAGGTCGCCGTCCTGGAGTTCCCGGACGGGACGGTGCGGGCGAGCGTGCCCGCCGAGATCCGCATCGTGGGCACGGGCGCCGACGGCAGCGCGCCGGAGTTCTACGACTTCGAGGCCAAGTACCTCGACGACGTCTGCGAGTTCGACATCCCCGCCAAGCTGGGCGACGCGGAGTCCGAACGGCTCCGCGAGATGGCGGTGGCCGCGTTCCGGGCACTCGACGGCCAGGGCCTGGCCCGCGTCGACTTCTTCGTGGGCCCGAGCGGGGAGCTGACCGTCAACGAGGTCAACACGATGCCCGGCTTCACCCCGATCTCGATGTTCCCGCGCGCCTGGTCGGTGACGGGGATCGACTACCCGACGCTGCTCACCACCCTCGTGGAGACGGCCGTCGCCCGAGGCACCGGCCTGCGCTGACCCCTCAGCCCCCGGCCACCGTCCGGTAGATCAGGAAGGCGTTGAGCCCGATGATCACCGCCGCGGCCAGGCCGGCCACCACGGTGGTGATCCGCCGGTTGACCAGCTCGGCCATCACGTCCCGGCGGCGGGTGAGCAGCACCAGCGGTACCAGCGCGAACGGGATGCCGAACGACAGCACCACCTGGGAGAGCACGAGCGCCCGGGTGGGGTCCCAGCCGACACCCAGCACGACGAGCGCCGGGGTGATGGTGAGGAGCCTGCGCAGCAGCAGCGGGATCCGGCGGCGGATGAACCCCTGCATCACCACCTGCCCCGCGTAGGTGCCGACCCCGGACGACGCGAAGCCCGACGCGAGCAGGGCCAGCGCGAACGCGAACGCCGCCGGCTGGTCGAGCACCCGGGCCAGGCCGGCGTGGACGCCTTCCAGGGTGTCGGTGGCGGGCACGTCGGAGCCGAAGAACAGCGCCGCGGAGATCAGCAGCATGGACGCGTTGATCAGCCCGGCCAGCCCCATCCCGACGAGGACGTCGAGCTGCTGGTAGCGCAGCAGGAACCGGCGGTCGCTCACGGAGGTGGCGGGGATACGGGTGTTCGTGAGCGCGGAGTGCAGGTAGATGACGTGGGGCATCACGGTGGCGCCGAGGATGCCGGTGGCCAGCAGGAGGCTGTCGGTGCCCTCGAAGCGGGGGACGAGCCCGGCGACGGCGTCGCCCGTGTCGATGCCGATGCGCAGCACGGTGCTGAGGAACCCGAGCAGGATCACGGCGAACAACCCGGCGATGGCCAGCTCGAACGGGCGGTAGCCCTTGCCCTGCAGGGCCAGCAGAGCGAACGCGACGATCCCGGTGATCACCCCGCCGGTGAGCAGCGGGATGCCGAACAGCAGGTGCAGCGCGATCGCCCCGCCGATCACCTCGGCAAGGTCGGTGGCGATGGCCACGAGCTCGGCCTGCACCCACATCACGCGGGTGACCGGGCGGGGGAACCGTTCCCGGCACATCTCCGGCAGGTTGCGCCCGGTGGCCAGCCCGAGCTTGGCCGAGAGCGTCTGGATGAGCATCGCCAGCAGGTTCGCGCCGACGATCACCCACAGCAGCAGGTAGCCGAACTCGGCGCCGGCCGAGAAGTTGGTGGCGAAGTTGCCGGGGTCGACGTAGGCGATGGCGGCGACGATGGCCGGGCCGAAGAACGCGAGCCTGCCCCGTAGGCCGCCCCGGGCCCTGAGCTCGTCGACGGTGGGCGCGGCGCCCTTCGTGGCCGTCACGAGGCGTCCCCGTCGACGACGTGGCCGTGCACCAGGTGCGTGAGCGGCTCGCCGAGGGGGTGGCGGTCGTCGCCGACCCGCACCCAGCGCGGGCCGCCGAAGGGGGCCTGCTCCTCGACCGTGACCACGACGCCGGGGAGCACCCCGAGGTCGCCGAGGTACCGCAGCGCTGCGCTGTCGCGGTCCGAGACGCGCTCCACGCGGAACCGGCGGCCGGGCGGCACGGCGGCCAGCGCCTCGCCCCAGTCCTCCTCGTGCGGCCCGTCGCGCGGCGGGATGGGGTCGCCGTGCGGGTCGTGGGTGGGATGGCCCAGCGCGGCGTCGATGCGCTCCTCGAGCCGCTCGGACAGCGCGTGCTCCAACAGTTCGGCCTCGGCGTGCACCTCGTCCCACGGCACGTCGAGTATGCGCGCGAGGAAGGTCTCCAGCAGCCGGTGGCGGCGCACCACGCGCAGCGCGGCGCGTTCCCCGGTGGGGGTGAGCTGCAGCAACCGGTGGTCCGGTCGCGTGAGGAGCTCGCCGTCCTCCAGCCGTTTGACCATGGCGGAGACCGACGGGGAGGACACGCCCAGCTCGTGGGCCAGCAGGCTGGCGGTGACCGGTTCCGCGCGGTGGGCGAGGTTGAAGATCGTCTTCAGGTAGTCCTCGGTGGCGCGCGACATAGTCACCATGACGACTGATGTTAGACGCGGCTAACAGCTCCGGCTAGCGCACTTTGACAGGTACCGCCGGCAAGGCTCCCCGGACCACGTCGGAGACCTGCTGCAGCGGTCCGCTGCCGGAGTCGACCGGCTCGGTGACCACCACGTACACCGGGCGGTCCACGGTGACGTAGCTGACCACCTGCGGGTTGGGCGCATCGTCGGAGAGCTGGAGCCACTGCACCCCGTTGATCTCCAGGAGGGCCGAGGTGGGGGTCAGCTCGACGGGACGCGGAAGCCCGCAGCGGAGCACGACCGGCTGAGGGGCGGCCACCCAGGCCCGCACCCCCGGCGGGGCGGGCTCGGCCAGCGGACGCGTCGGCAGGGCGTCACCCGGGTCGCCCAGCTCGGCGGGGAGCGCGGCGAGAACCTTGCCGCAGTCCGGGCCGGTGGCGTCCGGGGCGTCCACGGGGACGACCGCCAGCGGGCCGGTCGCCGGCGGGGGCGGCGCGGGCTCGCCGAGCCCGCGGGCCCGCGCTGTGATGGATATCGCGGCCACCACCACGGCGAGCAGCAGCGGCAACGCGATCGCGATGACGACCGGGGTGGAGGGCCGGGAGCGAACTGACGGAGGCATGGTCAGGAGGAGAGGTGGACCACCGGACAGGTGAGGGTCCGCGTGATGCCTCCGACGCCCTGGACCTGGGCAACTACGAGTTGACCAAGTAGGTCGACGTCCTCGGCTTCCGCGCGGACGATGACGTCGTAGGGGCCCGTCACGTCCTCCGCGGAGACCACGCCGGTGATGCCGGAGATCTCCGCAGCCACGGCTGCGGCCTTGCCGACCTCCGTCTGCACCAGGATGTAAGCCTGCACCACGGCGTGCCCCTTCCACATCGGTCGAGCTCTCCGGGGTAGGAAAGTCGGAAGCCGAACGTACCGGAGGTGGCCACTGTGCCGACATCGTTCCCGCCCCCCATCGGCGACGCCGAGGCGGAGAACACACTCGCGGGCATCGGCGAGTTCGGTCTGATCAGCCGGATGACCACCGGACGCGTGCAGCCCGCGGGCACGCTGCTCGGGCCGGGCGACGACGCGGCGGTGGTGGCCGCACCCGACGGGCGGGTGGTCGCGTGCACCGACGTCCTGGTCGAGGGCGTGCACTTCCGGCTCGACTGGTCGGCTCCCGACCAGGTCGGACGCAAGGCCGCGGCGGCGAACCTGGCGGACGTCGCGGCGATGGGCGCGGTGCCGACGGCGCTGCTCGTCGGGCTCGCGTGCCGCAAGGACACGGCCGTCGAGACGCTGACGGGCCTGGTCGACGGGTTGTGGGCGGAGGCCGAGCTCGCGGGCGTCGGGGTGGTCGGCGGTGACGTGGCGTCGTCTCCGACGCTGGTGCTCTCCGTCACAGCGCTCGGATCGCTGGAGGGCCGGGAGCCGGTGACGCGCGCGGGAGCGCGTCCGGGTGAGGTGCTGGCGCTGTGCGGGCGGGTCGGCTGGTCGGCGGCGGGTCTCGCCGTGCTGGCGCGCGGGTTCCGGTCGCCCGCGGCCGTGGTGGGCGCGCATCGGGTGCCCGAGCCGCCGTATGCGGCCGGACCGCAGGCGGCGCTGGCCGGCGCCACCTCCATGATCGACATCTCGGACGGCCTGATCGCCGACCTCGGGCACGTCGCGCGGGCGTCCGGGGTGCTGCTCGATGTGCGCAGCCGCGCCTTCGACATGCCCGCCCGGCTGGTCGATGTCGGTGCCGCACTCGGTGTCGACCCGCTGCACTGGCTGCTCACCGGGGGTGAGGACCACGCGCTCGCGGCCACGTTCCCCGGTCCGGAGGTCCCCGACGGCTGGACCACCATCGGTGCGGTCCGGCGGGGCGAGCCCGCGGTGCTGGTGGACGGCAGGCTCTACGACGGCGGCCCCGGCGGCTGGGACCACTTCGCCCGCTGAGGCCGCCCGCTCCGGGTGATCGTCGGCACGTTCCCGGCACATCTCCGGCCGTCCGGTGCTAGTTTTTCACCGTCAGCACTGACGGTGAAAGGTGGCAAACGCTCATGACGTCGCGGGACGACCAGCGCGCCGCCACCTACCGTCGGATCGTCGACGTGGCGGTCGAGTCGCTCATCGAGGAGGGTTTCGCCGCCACGACCACGGTGGAGGTGCAGCGTCGTGCCGGCCTGAGCCGGGGCGCGCTCCTGCACCACTTCCCGACGAGGGAGCAGCTCTTCACCGCGGCGGTCCACCGGCTGGTGCAGGTCAACCTCGAAGCCATGTGGGCGGAGCTGGCGGCGGCCCCGGCCGGGGCCGACCCGGTCACCCGCGGCATGTGGGTGCTCCGCCGCGCGAGCAGGCGCCCGTCCTTCGGCGCGGAGCTCGAGCTGTGGGGCGCCGCGCGCACCGACCACCGCCTGCGGGAGGCCCTGCGGGCCGCCGAACGCGGAGCCCGCAAGGAGCTCTACGCCGTGATCGACGGGGTGTTCGGCCCGGAGATCGTCGCCGCCCCCTCCTACCCCCTCGTGGTGGAGCTGACCGTCCAGCTGATGCGCGGCCTGACGATCAGCGCCGCGCTGCACGAGCGCGTCAAGGAGGACGAGCCGCTGATCGACCGGTGGGCGCAGGTCGTCCGGTCGGTGCTGGCTGCCGCCTCCCCGCCGTCCTGACTCCAGGAGATGCCGAATGTCCGCTACACACGACGTGTTCAACCAGGTTCCCCCGCTGGGTGACGTCGACACCGCGGCCGATCCCGCGCTGCTCGAGGCGCTGCACCGGGAGGGCGCGGGCTGGGCGGAGGCCGACGTGCACGCGGCGGGCCTGCTGGCCGGCAGCGAGCAGGCTCGCGAGTGGGCCCGGCTGGCCGACGGGCACTCGCCCGTGCTGCGCACCCACGACCGTGTCGGGCACCGGATCGACGAGGTCGAGTTCCACCCGGCGTGGCACGAGCTCATCGGCACCGCGGTCCGGCTGGGCCTGACCGCCGCACCGTGGCGGGACGACCGGCCCGGCGCGCACGTCGCGCACGCCGCCGCCACCTATGCCTGGAGCCAGGTGGAGGCCGGGCACATGTGCCCGATCGGGATGACCTACGCGGTGGTGCCGAGCCTGCGCCAGGCTCCCGAGCTGGCAGCCGCCTACGAGCCGTTGCTGGCCGCCCGGGAGTACGAACCGGGGTCGCGGCCCCCGCTGGGCAAGCCGGGGCTGCTCGCCGGGATGTCGATGACCGAGAAGCAGGGCGGCTCGGACGTGCGGGCCAACACCACCCGCGCGGTCCGCTCCGCGGACGGCAGCTACCGGTTGACCGGCCACAAGTGGTTCACCTCGGCGCCCATGTGCGACGTGTTCCTGGTGCTCGCCCAGGCGCCCGGTGGCCTGTCCTGCTTCCTGCTGCCCCGGGTCCTGCCCGACGGCACCCACAACCGGATGCATCTGCAGCGGCTCAAGGACAAGCTCGGGAACCGGTCGAACGCCTCGGCCGAGCTCGAGTACGACGACGCCGCGGCGTGGCTGATCGCCGAGGAGGGCGACGGCCTGCGGGTGATCATGGAGATGGTCAACCTCTCGCGCCTGGCCGTCACCATCTGGAGCGCTGCCGGGATGCGGGCGGCCACGGTGGCGGCGGTCCACCACGCCACGCACCGCCAGGCGTTCGGCGCCTACCTGCGCGACCAGCCGCTGATGCGCAACGTGCTGGCCGATCTGGCACTGGAGAGCGAGGCCGCCGTCGCGCTGGCGATGCGCCTCGCGGGCGCCACCGACCGCGCCGTCCGCGGGGACCGCACCGAAGCGGCGTTCCGGCGCCTGGCCGGCGCCGTCGGCAAGTACTGGATCTGCAAGCGGACGTCCATCCACGCCGCCGAGGCGCTCGAGTGCCTCGGCGGCAACGGGTACGTCGAGGACTCCGGCATGCCACGCCTGTACCGCGAGGCGCCGCTCAACTCCGTGTGGGAGGGCTCGGGCAACGTCGCCGCGCTCGACGTACTGAGGGTGCTGCGGCGGGAGCCGGAGGCGGCAGTGGCGTTCCTCGGTGAGCTCGACGACGCGGTGGGCGCCGACCGCCGCTACGACTCGGCCGTCGCCCGCCTGCGCACCGACCTGGCCGCGGTGGCGTCGGCCGACCCGCGGGACCCGGGCGTCCAGTTCGGGGCCCGGCGCCTGGTCGAGCAGATGGCACTCGCGGTTCAGGCGTCGCTGCTCATCCGGCACGGGCACCCCGCGGTCGCCGACGGCTTCTGCGCCTCCCGCCTCGACGCCGACCGGGGTCAGGTGCTCGGCACCCTCCCGGCCGGCCTCGACGTCGGAACCGTCATCGAACGCGCTCAGCTCAAGACCGCGTAGCGGCGGCTACGGCAGCATCCAGCCCAGTACCGGGGTGGCCTGCAGCGCGATGAGCACCGACAGCACCACGAGCATCCCGAGGCTCCAGCCGATCACCTTGCGCAGCAGCACGCCTTCCTGGCCCTCGAGCTTCACGGCGGCCGCGGCGATCGTGAGGTTCTGCGGCGAGAGCATCTTGCCGAGCACGCCTCCCGAGGAGTTGGCCCCGGCCAGCAGCTCGGGAGGCAGCCCGGCGCCCTGGGCCGCGGTGACCTGCAGGGCCCCGAACAGCGCGTTGGCCGAGGTGTCGGACCCCGTCACGGCCACGCCGAGCCAGCCGAGCACCGGCGACAGGAACACCAGCGCTCCACCGGCACCGGCCACGAACAGGCCGATCGAGGTGGTCTGCGCCGAGGCGTTCATGACGTAGGCCAGCGCCAGCACCGAGGCCACCGTGAGGATGGCCCACTTCAGGTCGACCACGGTGCGTCCCCAGGTGGCGATCGCACGCCGGGCCCCCACCCCCAGGACCGCGGCCACGATGACCCCGGCGATCACCATCAGGGTGCCGGCCGAGGACAGCCAGGTCAGCGAGAACATCGTGGTGCTGTGCGGCTTGCCGTCGATACCGACCACGTCGAGGAACGGCCACGTGAACGCGATCTTCAGCGAGTCGATCAGCGGCTTGAGCCCGGGGAGCTGGGCCAGCGCGAAGACCACCACGATGATCACGTAGGGCGCGTAGGCCTTGCGCACCTCGGTGGGGGAGTCCGGCTTCGCCGACGTGCCCGGACCGCCCGCCGCGGCCAGCGTCGACTGCCGGGCCGCCCACACCGCCTGCGGGCGGATCCGCGCCAGCGCGAACACGACGATCGCACCCAGCAACGACGCGACGATGTCGGTGAGCTCGACGGAGAAGAAGTTCGACGTCAGGAACTGTCCGATGGCGAACACCACGCCACACGCCACGGCCGGCACCCAGGCCTCCCGCACGCCGCGCCTGCCGTCGACGATGAACACCAGCACCAGCGGGACGAACAGCGCGAGCAGCGGCGTCTGCCGTCCGACCATGGACGCCACCTGGTCCAGCGGCAGGCCGGTGACGCGGGCGAGCGTGATCACCGGCACGCCCATCGCCCCGAACGCGACGGGAGCGGTGTTGGCCACCAGCGCGACCACGGCGGCCTTGAGCGGCTTGAACCCGAGCGCCACGAGCATCACCGACGTGATCGCGACCGGCGCCCCGAACCCGGCGAGGGCCTCCAGCAGCCCGCCGAAGCAGAACGCCACCAGGATCGCCTGCGTGCGCTGGTCGATCGACAACGCCCCGAAGCTGCGACGCAGCACGTCGAAGTGCCCGGTGGCCACGGTCATGTTGAACACCCAGAGGGCGTTGACCACGATCCACAGGATGGGGAAGAGCCCGTACACGGCCCCGTGTGCGGCGGCCGACAGGGCCATGCCCACCGGCATCGCGAAGCCGATGATCGCCACCACCAGCGCCGCGGCCAGGCCGGCCAACGCAGCCCACTGCGCCTTGACCCGCAGCACACCCAGCAGCACCAGCACGACGGCCAGCGGCACCACGGAGACGAGCGCGGAGAGCCCGAGCGAACCGCCGACGGCCTCGGGATCTTGTTGGTAGAAGGCCAGCACGGCGTCCGGTGGTCGGGGTGCAGCGGAGGGAATCAGCAGATCAACGGTGGCCCACATGGTCGCGCAGTGTGGGGTGTCGTTCCTGGTCCGGCACGGTGAGCTAGCCCATTCGGCGTAACCGCGTTGGTCTAACTGTCCGTTACATCCTTTTGGCCCGGAAAAGGTCGCGCAGCAGCAGGATCTCCGCCCCGTGGTGGATCGCCTCGCGGTGGATGTGCAGTACGAGCGCCGCCATCGGGTGCTCGGCGAACGGACCCTCCGCCGGCCCGACGGCCCGGGCGAGCCCGTCGGCGTCCAGCCCGCGCACACCCGTGACCCACGCGTCGTGCGTCTCGTCGAGCTGGCGCAGCGCCTCCTCGGCGGTGCCCGCGTAGGCGAAGTCGTCGTAGCCGACCGCCGGGCCACCGAAGTGGGACGCGGCGCGGGCCCCGAACACTCCGACGATGAGGTGCCCCAGCCGCCACGCGATGGTGGTGAACGGGGGCGGCTCGGGCGGGGGGAACGCGAAGTCGATGGTGAACTCCCCGCTCCCGGCCTGCACCGGCGCGCCGGAGGTGCCTCGCGGGCGCACACTCCACGACGACGAGCTCTCCTGGGACCCCGCAGCGGGCTCCCAGAAGTACTCCTCGTCGGTGAGACCGTCGAGCTTGGGCCGTACGAGGCCCTGCCAGTGCCACTCGAGCTGGTCGACGAGCTGCGTGGTCCAGTCGATGCCCATGGCGCAGACCGTAGGGCCCCACCCCGACGAATCCGGCAGGACGGTCAGCTGCGCGGCACCGGGACCCCTCGGATCGACGCGTCCAGCAGCTGCATCGGGTGTAGCAGCGGGATCGGGCCGCCGCCGTCCGCCGCGCCGTCGGTGGTCCCGAGGTGCTTGCCGATCTGCAGCAGGCAGCCGGGGTTCGCGGTGACGATCACGTCGGGTGCCACGGAGCGGACGTTGGCCGCCTTGCGGGCCCCGAGCTCGGCCGCGGCGTCCGGCATCACCATGTTGTAGATCCCGGCGGAGCCGCAGCACAGCTCCGCCTCCGGCAGGTCCACCAGCTGCAGGTCCGGGATCGACCGCAGCACCGCACGCGGCTGGGCGCGCACCTTCTGGGCGTGCCCGAGGTGGCAGGCGTCGTGGTAGGCCACCCGGCCACGGAACGGGTGGCGCGGCGCCCGTGGCCCGAGGTCGGCGAGCACCTCGTGCACGTCGCGCACGCGGGCGCTGAACGCCGCGGCCCGCTCGGCCCACTCCGGGTCGTCGGAGAGCAGGTGGCCGTACTCCTTCATCGACGAACCGCAGCCCGCGACGTTGGTGACCACGTGGTCCACGTCGAGCTTCTCGAAGACCGCGATCTCCCGCCTGGCCCGGAGGAGCGCGCTCTCCTCCCGGCCGGAGTGCAGCTCCAGCGCGCCGCAGCACTGCTGCTCGGCGGGGACCAGCACGTCACAGCCCTCGGCCGCGAGCACGCGGACGGTGGCCTCGTTGACGCGGTGGAAGAACACGTCCTGCACGCAGCCCGAGAGCAGCGCGACCCGCGCCCGCCGCTCGCCGACGGCAGGGGTGTAGGTGGGCAGCCGGGCGAACGCCTCGCGCACCGACACCGGCGGCAGCAGCGACTCCATCGCGGCGAGCCTGCCGGGGAGCTTCTCCGCGAGCTTCGCGATGGCCGGCACCCGCCGCAGCCGCTGGTAGAACGCCCCGGGCAGGGCTGCTGCGCGCAGGCGCCGCTTGTACGGGAACAACGCGAAGATCGCGTTGCGGAACAGCCGGTCCGAGGGCGTCCGCTCGACGTTGCGCTCGATCTGCGGTCGCACCGACTCCAGGAGCCGGTCGTACTGCACGCCCGAGGGGCAGGCGGTCACGCACGCCATGCAGCCGAGGCACTGGTCGATGTGCTCGGTGAACGGCCCCTCCAGCCCGATCTCGCCCTTCTGCGCGAGGTCCATCAGGTAGATCCGGCCGCGCGGAGAGTCCATCTCCTCGCCCCAGAGCTGGTAGGTGGGGCAGGTGGGCAGGCAGAAGCCGCAGTGAACGCAGTCGTCGAGCAGTTCGCGCTCCGGCGGGCGGCGGTCGTCGTAGGCGGACGGCCCGGTCTGCGGGAGATTGGTGTCGGCGGAGCCGGCGGGGGTCGTCATCGGGAACCTTCCGCATCGTGTGGGGTCACGAGCCACGGGGCGAAGCGGCCGGGGCCGAACCGTCCCAACGGGTCGAACTCGTTCTTCACGGCCTTCAGTACGGCGAGCGCGGACGGCGGGGGTCCCCACGCCGGGACGTCCGACCCGGGCGGGCGGGTCCGCAGCACGGACGTGCCTCCCGCCGCGTGGACGAGAGCGTGGGCGTCGGCGACGGCCTCCGGAGCCAGTGCGACGGTGGCGACCCCGGTGCCGAGGCCCGCGGTGACGGTGTCGGCCCGCAGGTCGGTGAGCAGCCCGGGCAGCAGGCTCGGCTTGGCCCCGATCCGCAGGACCGCGAGCCCGGGCGCGCCCCGCACCAGCGCGGCGTGCCGCGCCCACGGGTCGGCCCCCGAGTCCGGCCCCCCGTCCGGTCCGGTGTCCGAGGCGTCCCTGGCGCCGGACCCGAGCACCTCCCGCAGCCGCTGCAGCCTGCCCGACACGGCGTCCGCGGTGCCGTCGATGCGCACGATCAGCTGCCCGTGGCCGTCGTCGGAGATCCACTCCAGCGCTGCGGGTTCGTACTGCCCGCCGAGCAGGCTCGCCGCGTGCTCGCGCGCCTCGTCGAGCGAGCAGTCGACCACCAGCGTGGCCGAGCGCTTCGGGACGGGGTGCAGCCGCAGCACCACCTCGACGAGCACGCCGAGCGTGCCGTAGGAACCGTGCAGCAGCTTCGCCAGGTCGTACCCGGCCACGTTCTTGATCACGTGCCCGCCGCTGCGGGACACCGTGCCGTCGGCGAGCACCACGGTGACCCCGATCACCAGGTCGCGCAGCGAGCCGAAGACCAGCGCGGCCGGGCCGGCGTCCGCCGTGGCGACCAGACCGCCGACCGTGGCCCCGTCGGCGACGCGTGCGGCGTCGAACGACACGTGCTGGCCGTGGGACGCCAGCTCCTCGGCGAGCGTGCGCAACGGGGTGCCCGCGAGCACGGACACCGTCATGTCCCCGGGGTTGTGGGTGAGCACGCCGGTCAGCGCGGTGGTGTCGAGGACCGCGTCCACGGGGCCGAGCGGGCCGGCCCAGTCCGCGGCCGTGCCGCTGCCGGTGATCGACACGGTGCCTGCCGTGTCCAGCAGTGCATCGCGGACGGACCGCAGGTCATCCGGCCGCAGCGTCGTCGACGTCGTCACGGTCCCTCCTCGTGGGTGGTGGCTGGTGGTGGTGGTTGCGCGGTCACAGGCGCTCGATCACGCCCGCCTCCTCCAGCGGGTGCGGCTTGTACTTCCCGGGGCGTTCCCCGCACAGCCGGGGCGTGGGCAGCACCTTGCCCGGGTTGCAGATGCCCTGCGGGTCGAAGGCCGAACGCACCCGCGCCATGACGGCGAGGTCGTCGCGGGAGAACATCTTCGGCATCGAGCACGCCTTGTCGGTGCCGATGCCGTGCTCGCCCGACAGCGAGCCGCCCAGCTCCACGCACAGCTCGGCGATCTGCCCCGACAGCTTCTCGGCGCGCTCGGTCTCCCCGGCGGCGGCGCTGTAGAGCACCAGCGGGTGCAGGTTGCCGTCACCGGCGTGGAACACGTTGGCCACCCGGATCCCGGCGTCGGCGCCCATGTCGGCGATCCGGCCGAGCACCTCGGCGAGCCGCGTGCGCGGCACCACCCCGTCCTGGACGAAGTAGTCGGGGGAGATCCGGCCGACGGCGGCGAACGCCGCCTTGCGCCCGCGCCAGATCGCGGCCCGCTCCTCCGGAGAGCCCGCGATGTGCAGCCGGGTGCAGCCGTGGCGGTCGCAGATCTCCTTGACCTGCTCGAACTGGACGTCGCACTCCTCGACCGGGCCGTCCAGCTCGACGACGAGCGCGGCGGGCACGCCGACCGTGTAGCCGGCGTGGACGGCCTCCTCCGCTGCCTCGATGGCGAGCGTGTCCATCATCTCGACGGCGGCGGGCACGATCCCCGCGGCCACGATGTCGGAGACGACGTCGCCCGCGGCGGCGACGGACGGGAAGTCGGCGAGCAGCGTGCGCACCGACTCCGGTGTGCGCAGCAGCCGTACCACGATCTTCGTGGTGATCCCGAGCGTGCCCTCCGAGCCGAGGAACACCCCGCGCAGGTCGGGCCCGGCCTGCTCGCCGGTGTCGGTGCCCAGCGTGACGACCGAGCCGTCGGGGAGCACGACCTCGAAGGACAGCACGTGGTTGGTGGTGAACCCGTACTTCAGGCAGTGGGCGCCGCCGGAGTTCTCCGCGACGTTGCCGCCGATCGTGCAGACCTGCTGGCTGGACGGGTCGGGGGCGTAGTACAGCCCGTGCGGCGCGGCGGCCGCGGTGATCTCCAGGTTTGTGACGCCCGGCTCGACGACGGCGCGCCGGTTCACCGGGTCGACCTCGAGCACCCGCTTGAGTCGGGCGAGGCTGATCACCACGCCGTCGGCTACCGGGAGCGCGCCGCCTGAGAGCCCGGTGCCCGCGCCGCGGGCGACGAAGGGCACCCGGTGCTCCGCGCAGACCCGCACCGCCGCAGCCACCTGGGCCGCATCACGGGGCAGCAGCACCAGTTCGGGCACCACCCGGTAGCCGGTGAGGCCGTCGCACTCGTATGCCCGGCACTTCACCGGATTGCTGATCACGTCGGCCGGGTCGAGCACCCGCTCGAACGCCTGCCGCACTCCGCCGTCCAGAGCCACTGGTCGCCCTTTCGGTCACATGCGTCGATGCCCGGACGAGACTACGACGACCTGGGGAAGATCGTCGGTCTTGCGACCGGGATCTCCCTGCTCACGGCGCCGGGGGTAGGGGCCGTTCGGGTGATCTGGGTGGCCGCGTACGGTACGACCCGGTTCTGCGCGGGGTGCGCACGCGATCACCGCGCGGCGTCGTCATCCTGGCAAGACCGTCCGTCACTCGAGCGGTGTCTAGGCCTCAGGAGGCTGGAAGCGTTGGGTCCACGTCGGCAGTTGCAGCTGGGTCTCGTCGTTGCCGCGGCACTGGCACTGCTGCTCGCACTGACCGGCGCGGTCGGTCCCGCTGCTGCCGCTCCCGTTCCCCCGGCAGTCGTGGTGTCTCCCTGATACTTCCGCAATGCGGAATCCGCAGTCCGTCTGGTAGAAGAATGTTCCAGGACGGGGCGAGCCGGGGTATGCCTGTCGTGACCCCGGGCCCGACGACGAGCGGATGGTGGAGACGTGACGGATCTGCAGGTGGACCCCGCGCTGCGGGCGTTCGTGGCCGACGAGCTGCTGCCCGGCCTGGACCTCGAGCCCGAGTGGTTCTGGTCCACCTGCGCGGCACTCCACGAGCGGTTCGCCGGCCGGACCGAGGAGCTGCTCGCTCGGCGTGACGAGCTGCAGGAGCAGATCGACGGCTGGCACCGGGAGCACGGTGCAGGCGACGTCGAGGCCCTGGAGACGTTCCTCACCGAGATCGGCTACCTGGTCCCGTCGGAGTCGCCGCAGGTGCAGGTGTCCCGGGTCGACGCCGAGATCGCCGAGATCGCCGGCCCGCAGCTGGTGGTCCCCTCCACCGTCCCGCGGTACGCGCTGAACGCCGCCAACGCCCGGTGGGGCTCGCTCTTCGACGCCCTGTACGGCACCGACGTCCTCCCGCTGGACCACGAGCTCGAGCCCGGCTACGACGAGCGCCGCGGCGCCCAGGTGATCGCCGAGGCCGACACGCTGCTCGACGAGTTCTTCCCGTTGGCCACCGGCAGCCACGCCGACGCCACCGCGTACCGGGTGCGCGACGGCGCGCTCGTCGTCGAGACGAAGGACGGCGACGTCGGCCTCGCCGATCCCGGCCAGTTCGCCGGGCACCGGGCCGGCTCCGACGGCGGAGGGGACGACGACGGGCACCCGGACGCCGTGCATGCGGTCCTGCTGCAGCGCAACGGATTGCACGTCGAGCTCACGATCGACGCCGAGCACCGCGTCGGCCGCCAGCACCACGCCGATGTGGCCGATGTCGCGCTCGAGTCGGCCGTCACCACGATCGTCGACTTCGAGGACTCGGTGGCCACCGTCGACGGCCCGGACAAGGCCGCCGCGTACCGCACCTGGCTCGGCCTGATGACCGGCGCGCTGACCGCGACGTTCGAGAAGGGCGGCCAGACCGTCGAGCGCAAGGTCAACGGCGACCGCCACTACACCGCCCCCGATGGCTCCCAGCTCGCGGTGCCCGGCCGTTCGCTGCTGCTCGTGCGCAACGTCGGGCACCACATGCGCACCGACGCCGTCCGCACCGCCGGCGGCGACCCGATCGGCGAGGGCGTGCTCGACGCGCTGGTCTCCGCCACGGCGGCGCTGCACGACCTGCGCGGTCTCGGGCGGTTCTCCAACTCCCGCGCCGGAAGCGTCTACATCGTGAAGCCGAAGCAGCACGGGCCCGACGAGGTGGCGCTCACGGTGGAGCTGTTCGCCGCGATCGAGGAGGCGCTCGGCCTGGAGCCGGCCACCCTCAAGATCGGGATCATGGACGAGGAGAAGCGCGCGTCGCTCAACCTCGAGGCCTGCATCGCGCAGGCACCCGACCGCACGATCTTCGTGAACACCGGGTTCCTCGACCGCACCGGCGACGAGATCCACACCGACTTCGAGGCCGGCCCGGTGGTGCGCAAGAACGACATGAAGAGCACCCCGTGGCTGATCGCCTACGAGGACCGCAACGTCGACGTCGCGCTGCGTGCGGGGTTCCGGGGCCAGGCGCAGGTCGGCAAGGGCATGTGGGCCAAGCCGGCCGCGATGCGGGAGATGCTCGACACGAAGGGCGCGCAGCCGGAGGCCGGCGCGAACACCGCGTGGGTGCCGTCGCCGACGGCCGCCACGCTGCACGCGCTGCACTACCTGCGCACCGACGTCGCCGCCCGCCAGCGCGAGCTCGCCGGGCGGGAGACCGACCGGCGCGAGCTGCTGAAGGTGCCGCTGCTGACCGACGAGCTCACCGACGAGGAGAAGCGTCACGAGCTGGAGACCAACGCGCAGTCCATCCTCGGCTACGTCGTGCGCTGGGTGGGGCTGGGCATCGGCTGCTCGACCGTGCCCGACCTCGAGGGAGTCGGGCTCATGGAGGACCGGGCCACGCTGCGGATCTCCAGCCAGCTCATCGCCAACTGGCTGCACCACGGCCTGACCGACGAGGCGCAGGTGCGCGAGACGTTCGCCCGCATGGCCGCACTGGTCGACGAGCAGAACGCCAACGAGCCCGGCTACGAGCCGATGGCCAAGGACCTGGACAACAGCCCGTCGTTCCAGGCGGCCCTCGACCTCGTGTTCACCGGCCGCTCGGAGCCCAACGGCTACACCGAGCGGGCGCTCACCACCTGGCGGCAGAAGGCCAAGGCCGGCTGATCCGCGTCCCGGCACGGGTAGGAGTACGGGAGTACTCCCACCCGCGCACGAGCACGACCGAAGGGACGCAGCGTGCTGCGGGCATGGGTGCGGGTGGCGGCTGCGCTGTTCGTGATCGGCTACGGGGCCAACCAGTTCAGCCCGCTGATGGTGCTGTACCGCGAACAGGGCCACTACTCGGCCGTCACGGTCGCGGCGTTCTTCGCCGTCTACGCCGCGGGCCTCGCCCCCGGGCTGCTGCTCGGCGGTCCCGCCTCGGACATGTGGGGACGCCGCAAGCTCCTGCTGCCCGCGCTGGTCGTGTCGGTGCCGGCGAGCGCCGTGCTCGCCCTCGGCGGCGTGCCCGTGGTGTCGGAGGGAGCGCTCTACGTCGGACGGTTCCTGTTCGGGGTGGTCACCGGCGTGGCCATGGCCGTCGGCACGTCGTGGGTGAAGGAGCTCTCGCAGGCGCCGTGGGACCCGGCCGCCGACGCCGGGGCGGGTGCGCGCCGGGCGGCGCTGGCCCTCTCGGCGGGCTTCGGCGGAGGGCCGCTCGTGGCCGGGGTGCTGGCCCAGTGGGCGCCGCTGCCGATGGAGCTGCCGTACGTGGTCCACATCGTGATCACGGTGGTGGTGATCGGCGCGCTGCTGCGCGTCCCCGAGACGCGCGTCGTGGCCGCAGCGCGGCACGGCCTCCGTGGGGCGCTCCGGGTGCCCCTGCCCGCCCGGTTCCGACGGGTCGTGGCGCCCATGGCGCCGTGGGTGTTCGGCGGCCCGGCCATCTCCTTCGCCGTGCAGCCGGCCGCGCTGGAGCACGAGGTCGCGGGACTCGGCCTGATCTACGCCACCGTGCTCACCTCCCTCACCCTGGCGACCGGGGTGGCGGTGCAGCCGTGGGCGCGCCGGCTCGACCGGCGTTCCCCCGTGCTCGCCGCCAGGGCGGGGCTCGCCGCGACGGTCGTCGGCATCATGGTCGCCGCGGGCGCCGTGGCGCTCAACTCCCCGTGGCTCGCCGTCCCGGCCGCAGCGGTACTGGGAGCGGCCTACGGCCTGTGCCTGGTGGCGGGCCTGCTCGAGGTACAGCGCATGGCCGCCCCCGAGCACCTCGGCGGGCTCACCGCCGTCTACTACACGCTCACCTACGTGGGGTTCCTGATCCCGGTGGTGCTGGCGGCCCTGACCCCGCTGGCGGGCTACCCCGTGCTGCTGCTCGGGCCCGCCGCGCTCGCGCTGCTCAGCCTGGCCGTGGTGGCGCGCAGGGGACGGCAGCCCGTGCCGCAGCCCGGCCCCGTCTAGCTGTACTCGGCCGTCAGGTTGGTGACAGCCGGCTGATCGGTGGGAGTCCTGCGAGTGCGCTGTGGCGGCGTCGAGTGTTGTAGTGCTCGATCCAGGGTGCAAGAGCGGCGGTGCGGTCGTGGTTGCTGGTGAACACCTGCCGGTAGGCCCACTCGGTCTGCAGGGTGCGGTTGAGTCGTTCGACCTTGCCGTTCTGCCAGGGGCAGTGCGGTTTGATGAACACCTGCCGGGCGCCGAGTGCGGCGATGACCTCGCGTAATGAGTACTTGTAGGCCCAGGCGTTGTCGGTCATGACCCGCTCGATACGACCGATCCCGTGGTGGGCGAAGTAGCCCGCGGCGCGGTGCAGGAATCCGGCGCAGGTGGGGCCCTTCTCATCGGGGAGGACCTCGGAGTAGGCCAGCCGGGAGTGGTCATCGACGAGGGAATGGACGAAGTCGAACCCGATCGTGCGGGTGCGGTCCCGGTCGCGGGCGGCGCGTCCGTGGGCGCGCCAGCCGCCGCCCTCGGGGATCCGGCCGATCTTCTTCACGTCCATGTGCACCAGCTCGCCGGGTCGGTCGCGTTCGTAGCGGACCGCGGTGGTCTTGCTGGCCCGGATCGGGGCGCCGGTCAGCGGGTCGAGTTCGCGCAGGTAGGGCATCTGGTGGCGGCGCAGGATCCGTGACACAGTCCGGGCCGGGATGCCGAGCTCGGGGCCGATCCAGTCCTGCCCGCGCCGCTGGCGTTCCCGCAGGGCCACAACCTGGGCTTCGGTCCGGGTGGGAGTACGGGCCGGTGAGGTGTGGGGTCGCGAAGAACGGTCGTGCAGCCCGTGCTCGCCTTCGCTGCGGTAGCGGGCGATCCAGCGGCTCACGCACTGGCGGGAGACCCCCATCTCGGCGGCCACGTGGGAGCGCGGACGCCGCTGGTGCAGGACTCGCTCGACGATCGTGCGTCGGCCGTGGAAGGTCAGGCGGGCATTACCGTGTGACACGAGAGCCTCCGGGCGGAGTGGGTCCTAGACAAGCCACACCCCAACCGGAGGCTCTCCCTCGTTCAACAACCCCGTCCGCGTGTCACGACAACCGATCTGCCACCAACGTCCTGGCCGAGTACATCTAGCTCGCGGGGGCGCGACGTAACCTCTGGCCGTGCTCCGGCTGCGCCACCTGCCCATCGACCACCCCGACGCCCTCTCGCTGGTTGCCGGGCTGCAGCAGGAGTACCGAGTGCGGTACGGCGACGAGGACTCCACCCCGCTCGATCCCCGGGAGTTCGACGCCCCGGACGGCTGGTTCGTGGTCGGTTACGTGGCCGGGGAGCCGGTCGCCTGCGGTGGCTGGCGCGCCCGTGACGACCGGGACGACCCGGCACTGCGGGCGGGCGACGCCGAGATCAAGCGGATGTTCGTCGCCACGGAGCATCGGGGGCGGGGGTACGCCCGTGCCGTGCTCGCCGAGCTGGAGCGCACGGCCGCCGCGGCCGGGCGGCGCCGGGCGGTGCTGGAGAGCGGCACCGCGCAGCCCGAGGCGATGGCCCTCTACCCCAGCGCGGGGTACGAGCCGGTGCCGGCGTTCGGGCACTACCGCGACTCCCCGAACAGCCGGTTCTTCGCCAAGCCCCTTCTCGAGCCAGGCGGACCTACGGCGGCCTCCGCCGCCCAGTGAGACGGCACGCCCCGACCGACCGCGCACCGAGGATGGGCGACTCGCGGGCGAAAATCGGGCGACTCGCGCGCTCGGACCGGGCGACTCGGGGGCGGATTCGGGGCGACTCGCGGGGTGGTGGTGGGGGGCCGGGCGACAAGAGGGTGTCGATCGGATGGTTACCCACCGCCAGCGATGGCGGGATCGGGCCGCAGGGCGAATGATCCGCTCACCACGGGTTCGATGAGCGGTGGAGGGAACAACGGTGGAGGTGCTCGCGCAGACCGATCTGCGGCTCGACACGACCGCGATCGACTACGTGTTCGTCGTCTTCTACTTCGTGCTGGTGCTGGGGATCGGGGTGATGGCCCGCCGGTCGATCGCCTCCAGCCTGGACTTCCTGCTGTCCGGGCGGTCACTGCCGGCCTGGGTCACGGGGCTGGCATTCGTCTCGGCGAACCTCGGGGCGATCGAGCTCATCGGGATGATGGCCAACGGCGCGCAGTACGGCGTGGCCACGTTCCACTACTACTGGATCGGCGCCATCCCCGCGATGGTGTTCCTCGGCATCGTGATGATGCCCTTCTACTACGGCAGCAAGGCGCGCAGCGTCCCGGAGTTCCTCCGGATGCGGTTCAACAAGACGACCCAGCGGGTCAACGCGGTGACGTTCGCGCTGGCGTCGGTGCTGATCGCCGGGGTGAACCTGTACGCGCTCGGGCTGATCCTCGAGGCGCTGCTCGGCTGGCCGCCACAGGTCGCCATCCCGGTCGCGGCGCTGGTCGTCCTGAGCTACACGTTCCTGGGCGGGCTCTCGGCGGCGATCTACAACGAGGTACTGCAGTTCTTCGTGATCCTGGCCCTGCTCATCCCGCTCACCGTCGCCGGGCTGGCCCGCGTCGGTGGCTGGGACGGGTTGAAGCAGCAGGTGAGCGGGCTCCCGCCGGGCCCCGAGCAGGTGTCCACGTGGCCGGGCACCGCTCTCACCGAGATCGCCAACCCGTTCTGGTCGGTGCTCGGGATCGTGTTCGGGCTGGGCTTCGTGCTCTCGTTCGGCTACTGGACCACCAACTTCGCCGAGGTGCAGCGGGCCCTGTCGGCCCGCAGCATGTCGGCCGCCCGCCGCACGCCGATCATCGCGGCGTTCCCGAAGGCGCTGATCCCGCTGGTCGTGGTGATCCCCGGCATGATCGCCGGGGTGCTGGTGCCGCAGCTCACCACGCTGAAGCAGGGCGGCGCCACCGACGTCACCTACAACAACGCGCTGACGCTCCTGATGAACGAGGTGCTGCCCAACGGCATCCTCGGGGTGGCGCTGGCCGGCCTGCTCGCGTCGTTCATGGCCGGCATGGCGGCCAACGTCAGCTCGCTGAACACCGTGTTCACCTACGACATCTGGCAGGACTGGGTCCGCCCCGGCCGGCCGGACGGGTACTACCTGCGGGTCGGCCGCGCGGTCACCGTGATCGGCTGCGTGCTGGCCATCGGCACGGCGTTCATCGCGGGCAGCTTCGAGAACCTGATGGACTACATCCAGGCCCTGTTCAGCTTCTTCAACGCCCCGTTGTTCGCGGTCTTCATCCTCGGCCTGTTCTGGAAGCGGATGAGCGGGACGGCCGGCTGGACCGGGCTGATCGGCGGCACCATCGCGGCCGTGATCGTCGACTCGCTCGTGCGCGGCGGGGTGATCGCCGTCTCGTCGCAGGCGGGATCGTTCCTGGCCGCGAGTGCCGCGTTCGTCGTCGGGATCGGGGTGGGGGTGGTCGTCACGATGTTCACCGCGCCGCGGCCGGAGGCCGAACTGGTCGGCCTGACCTGGTCGCTCACTCCCCGGGAGCGGGGTCGGACCGGTGAGGACGAGGGCAGCTGGTGGCAGTCACCGGTGGTGCTCGGCGCGATCGTGATCGCGCTGACCATCGTGCTCTACCTGCTCTTCGCCTGACCCAGACACAGACCGGCAGTGAGTCCCGACAGGAGGCATCCGTGACCGAGCCGAAGGAGACCGCCGTCGACCAGGGCGGCACCGAGGCCCCGCCCAGCGCCGCATCGCAGCTGTTCGACCTGCGTTCGATCATCGCACTGCTGTTCGGGGTCTACGGGATCGTGCTGACGATCCAGGGCCTGTTCTTCGAGAGCGAGGAGCAGCTGCAGAAGGCGGGCGGGATCGACATCAACCTGTGGTCCGGGATCATCATGATCATCATGGCCGCGCTGTTCGCGCTGTGGGCGTGGCTGCGGCCGCTGGTACCACCGGGCGGGAGCCGCTGAGAAGCGGCCCGCGCCCGGCAGGTCGACGCTCAGTCGCGCCCCGGGGTGGGGTAGCGCGGGTTGAACGCGAACAAGGTCCAGTCGTCGAGGCGACGCAGAGCCTGCCGAAGCCCGGCACTGATACGCCTGGTGGTGCTGGTCATGCTGTCCTCCTCGGGTTGTCTTCCACTCCGCTTCGCTGCGGGCGGCGGGCGCGCTGTGCGCCTGCATCCTGTACATCGCATCGATCTTCTGGATCGTTCCAGATCGAGACGTGAGGCCACTCACGCCGCCCGTCGATCCAGGACGGAGGGGACGGATCGGGAGGCCCGGTAGGGTCGTCCCCGCGCTCGGTCGCCCGGAATCTCCGGTGCTCGGTCCCCGTGGGCCGCACGAGGCCGGGCAATGATCGCGCTGTTCCGGGTAGCTCTCCGTGCGGAGAGCTCGGCCGCCGGCGCCGCACTCCGCGATCGGGAGGAGTCGCCGTTGCTCGCGCTCGTCGTCGCACACCTCGTGGTGGCGGCCCTGCTCCCGCTGGTCTCGGCACGCAACAGGCGGGCGGCGTTCGCGGTGGCGGCCGTCCTCCCTGCCGCGACGCTGCTGTGGGCGCTCGCCGAGGCCGGTCCCGCGCTCGCCGGCGGTGTCACGGCCACCACGGCCTGGGCGCCCACGCTCGGTCTGATGCTGAGCTTCCGCCTCGACGCGCTGGCCCTGGCGATGATCGTGCTGGTGTCGGGGCTCGGCGCCGCGATCCTCGTGTACTGCGTCGGCTACTTCGGCAGCGACTCCAGCGAGGCCCCGCGCAGTGCCGCCCTGCTGCTCGCCTTCGCCGGCGCGATGCTGGGCCTGGTGCTGGCTGATGACCTGCTCACGCTCTACGTGTTCTGGGAGCTGACCTCGATCGCGTCGTTCCTCCTGGTCGGGCAGGGCGGCGAGCAGGGTGAGGAGCGGCGCGCCGCGGTGCAGGCCCTGCTGGTCACCGTGTTCGGCGGGCTGGCGATGCTGCTCGGGTTCGTGCTCCTCGGTGAGGCGGCGGGCACCTACCGGATCTCGGAGATCGTGGCCGCCGGTCAGGCGGGCAGCCTGCACGGCGGTGCTGTGACCGCCGCGCTCCTGCTGATCCTGCTCGGGGCGTTCACGAAGTCGGCCCAGCTGCCGTTCCACCCGTGGCTGCCCGCCGCGATGGTCGCCCCCACGCCCGTGAGCGCCTACCTGCACGCGGCGTCCATGGTGAAGGCCGGGGTCTACCTGGTGGCGCGGCTCGCTCCCGGCTTCTCCGACCAGGCCGTCTGGTGGGTGCCGGTGGTCGTCGTCGGGCTCGGCACGATGATCGTGGGCGGGTGGCGGGCGCTGTCGGCCACCGACCTGAAACAGCTGCTCGCCTTCGGCACGGTCAGCCAGCTCGGGTTCCTGACGGTGCTGCTCGGGAGCGGCGGACCGCTGGGGGAGATCTCCGCGCTCGCCGGCATCGCGCTGCTGCTCGCGCACGGACTGTTCAAGGCGCCGCTGTTCATGGTCGTCGGCACGATCGACCACGCGACAGGCACCCGCGACCTGCGCAGGCTCTCCGGCCTGCGTACCGCTCTGCCGGGCACGGCCGTCGCGGCGGCGCTGGCCGCGGCGTCGATGGCCGGGATCCCGCCGCTGCTGGGGTTCGTCGGCAAGGAGGCCGCGTTCGAGGGCTTCCTCGACGAGGGCGGCCTGCGTGGGTGGATCGTCGCGCTCGGGCTGCTGCTCGGGTCGGTGCTCACCGCGGCGTACAGCGCCCGATTCCTGTGGGGCGCGTTCGCCCGCAAACCCGGCGTCGAGCCGACATCGGTGCACCGCCCGGGCGCGCTGCTGACCGTGCCCGTCTGGATCTGCTCCATCGCCGGCCTGGCGCTCGGCATCGCCTACCCCGTGGTCGACGCGCTCGGTGCGAGCTACGCCGCCGAGTACCCCGACGAGTCCGGCTACCACCTCGCGATCTGGCACGGCCTCGGCCTCCCGCTGCTGTTCACCGCGGTGGCGATCGCCGGCGGCCTGCTCCTGCACGCGCAGCGGGCCCGGGTGCTCGCCCTGTCCTCCCGCAGCCCGCTCGACGCGCAGCGCGGCTACGAGCTGACCATCGCCGCCATCGCGCGTCTCGCGCTGACCGTGACGGGACGCCTGCAGGTCGGTTCCCTCCCCGCCTACCTGGCCACGATCCTCGTGGCGTTCGTCCTGCTGCCCGGCGTGGCCACGATCCTGGGGGGCGCATGGCCCGGCGGGCAGCCGACCTACCACTCGCTCACGCAGGTGCCGCTCGCGATCGTCGTGGTGATCGCGGCGCTGGCCGCGGTCCGGGCCCGGCGCCGCCTGACCGCCGTGCTCCTGGTCGGCGTGATCGGGTACGGGGTGGGTGGGCTCTTCATCGTCGACGGGGCGCCGGACCTCGCGCTCGCGCAGTTCCTGGTCGAGACGCTGTCGCTGGTGGCGTTCGTGTTCGTGCTGCGCAGGCTGCCCGCCGACTTCACCGAGGAGCCCTCACCCCGCCGGGTGCGGCTGCCCAAGGCGTTGCTCGGGGCGGTGGGCGGGGCCGCCGTCGCGGTGTTCGCGATCGTGATGTCCGGAGCGCGCACCACGCCGTCGGCGACCGCCGCGGAGTTCGTCCGGCTGGCGCCCGCCGAGGCCGGGGCGACCAACGTGGTCAGCGCCATCATCGTCGACTTCCGCGCGCTGGACACCGTCGGGGAGATCGGTGTCCTGGCCGTCGCGGCGGTCGGGGTGGCGAGCCTCGTGCTCGCCACCCGCTACGACCGGCGCGGCCGCCGGGGGCCGGTCGAGAGCGGGCAGAACACCCCGCAGCACGAGGAGGACCTCCTCGGGTGACGAGCAGCGGGCGATGGCACCAGGCGGAGGGCAGGCGATGACGGACGGGCCGGGCTTGACGAGCAGGCTGAACGACGGCCGCGACCCGGTGCCCTTCGAGGAGTGGGACCGGCCGCGGGGGGAGTGGCTGCTGTCGGGCGAGTGCCGCCGCCCCGGTGACCGGAGCCTGCTGCTGGAGATGACCACGCGGGCGGTCTTCCCGACGGTGCTCGTCTTCTCCCTCTACCTGCTGCTGGTGGGCCACTACGGGCCCGGCGGCGGGTTCTCCGCCGGGCTGGTGGCTGGGCTCGCGTTCGTCCTGCGCTACATCGCGGGCGGGAACGCCGACTTCGGGGCCGTGGTCAGTCCCCGGGCACCGGTCGTCATCGGAAGCGGCCTCGCGGTCGCGCTGGTCACCGGGCTGGTCCCCGCGGCGTTCGGGGCTCCGGTGCTCTCCACCACCAAGCTCGCCGCGGACGTGCCGCTGTTCGGCCCGGTGGAGCTGCAGACCAGCCTGTTCCTCGACGTCGGGGTGTACCTGCTGATCGTCGGCGTGGTGCTGGACCTGCTGCGGGCCCTCGGCGACGGCATCGAACGCGACATGGACGACGCAGGGGAGGCGCTGTGATCACCATCAACGTGGTCATGGCGCTGACCGTCGGCGTCCTCTACGGGGTCGGTTTCACCCTGCTGCTGTCGCGGTCGCTGATGCGCGTGCTGATCGGCGTGGTCGTGCTGGGCCACGGCACCAACCTGCTGCTGCAGCTCGCGGGAGGGCCCCCGGGCCGGCCGCCGATCGTCGGCACCGCGCCGCCGGAGTCGTTCGCCGACCCGCTGCCGCAGGCCCTCGCCCTCACGGCCATCGTGATCACCTTCGCGCTCACCACCTTCCTGCTCGCGCTCGGCTACCGCGCCTTCGTGCTGGTCGGGCACGACGAGGTGCAGGACGACGTGGAGGACCGGCGGATCGCGCGCCAGAAGGTGCCGTCCGCCCCGCTGGAGTCGGGCGACGGCTCCGATGATGCGGAGCAGGATCTCGAACGTGCGGACGACGAGGTGGAGGCGGAAGCCGCCCGGGGCCGGGACCGCTCGTGACCACGGTACTGACGCTGCCGGTGCTGCTCCCGATGCTCGGGGCCGCCGTCACGGTGATCGGCAGCCGGTCGGCGGCGCTGCAGCGCGTGGTCGGGATCGTCGTCCTCACGGCCGTGGCGGTGCTCGCCGCGGTGCTCCTCGTCGCGGCCGACGAGCGCGGCCCGGTCGTGGCCGAGCTCGGCGGCTGGGCCGCCCCGGTCGGCATCGCGCTGGTGGCCGACCGGCTCTCGGCCCTGCTGCTGCTGGTCTCGACGCTCGTCACCCTCGCCGTGCTGGTGTACGCGATCGACCAGCGGATCGCCGACTACGGCCGCGGCACCGCGAGCACGACGTTCCACCCGATGTACCTGATGCTCTGCGCCGGCGTCTCGCTCGCCTACCTCACCGGGGACCTGTTCACGCTGTTCGTGGCGTTCGAGCTGATGCTGACCGCGTCCTACGTCCTGATCACGCGCCGGACCGGCGCGTCCCGGATCCCGGCGGGCATGACGTACGTGACGGTCAGCCTGCTGTCGTCGCTGCTGTTCCTCACCGCGATCGCCCTGGTGTACGCGGCCACGGGCACGGTGAACCTGGCCGACCTCGCCGAGCGGATCGGGACGTTGCCGGGAGGCGTCCGGTCGGTGCTCGGCCTGATGCTGCTGGTCGTCTTCGGGATCAAGGCGGCGATCGTGCCGCTGCACTTCTGGCTCCCCGACAGCTATCCCAACGCGCCGGGCCCGGTGGCCGCGCTGTTCGCCGGCCTGCTCACCAAGGTGAGCTTCTACGCGCTGCTGCGCACCGAGACGCTCCTGTTCAGCCGGGACAAGCCGTGGACGCTGCTGCTCGTGCTGGCGGTGGCCACGATGCTGGTCGGGGCGCTGGGTGCGCTGGTCCAGAACGACCTCAACCGGCTACTGTCGTTCCTGCTGGTCAGCCACATCGGGTTCATGCTGTTCGGCCTGGCCGTGTTCGACGCGGCCGCACTGTCCGGGGCTGCTCTGTACGCCGCCCACCACATCACCGTGCTCGCCACGCTGTTCCTCGTGAGCGGCCTGATCACGCGCCGCACCGGCACGGTGTCGCTGGACGAGATGGGTGGGCTCGCCCGCAGTTCCCCTGGCCTCGCCGTCCTCTTCGCGATCCCGGCGATGACGCTGGCCGGCATCCCCCCGACCGCCGGGTTCGTCGCGAAGCTCGCTCTCCTGCAGGCCGGGGCGGCCGCCGGCCTGGGGCCCCAGGTGGTGGCGGGCGTGGTGGTCCTCGCCAGCCTCCTGACGCTCTACGCGCTGGTCCGGGTATGGGTACGGGTGTTCTGGGGCAAGCCCAGGCCGCCGCGTCCCGACGAGGACCCCACCGACGAGGTACTCGTGGGCACGGCACGGACGTCCATGCCGATGTACGCGGCGACCGCCGGCCTGGTGGCGGTCAGCCTGGCGATCGCGGTGTTCGCGGGCCCGCTCACCGTGCTCACCGGCCGCGCGGGAGTGGACCTGATCGACCGGACGCCCTACGTCGACGCGGTGCTGGGCGCACAGGAGGGCCGATGACCGGGACGGGGAGCGACGACCACCGGCGCACCGGGAGGCGCGGGGTGCACGCCGTGCGGGCCCGGCTGCCCGCTGTGGTGTGGCTGACGCTGGTGTGGGTGCTGCTGTGGGGCACGTTCACCCTGCTGAGCATCGTCGGCGGGGTGCTGGTGGCGGTGCTCGTCAGCGCCCTGTTCCGGATGCCGCCGCTGCCGGACCGGCTGTCGGTGCGGCCGCTGCCGCTGCTCGGCCTGGTCGCGTTCCTCCTCTACGACCTCGTGGCCTCGGGGGTGGAGGTGAGCTGGCAGATCCTGCGCCACGGGCCGCGGGCGCAGGGCACGATCGTGGCCGTGCCGCTGCTCTCCGGGTCGGACCGGGTCGTCACGGTCATGGCCAACGCGCTGTCGCTGTCGCCGGGCGCGATGGTGCTGCAGATCGATCACGAGCGCGAGATCTGGTACATCTACGCCCTCGGACCGCGCGACCGGGACGGCGCCGAACGCGCCCGGCTCCGCGCGATGGACATGCAGCGGCGGGTGCTCGCGGCGCTCGGCCGTCCGGAGGAGCTGGCGGAGGCACACCGGCGGATCGCCGAGGCGGGAGCGCGGCGATGAACATCGTGTTCGCGGTCGTCCTGGGCATGCTGGGTCTCGCCGGTGCCCTCACGCTCGTACGGCTGCTGCTGGGGCCGGACACCCTCGACCGCATCGCCGCCCTCGACGCGTTCGTCGTGCTCCTCGTCGCCACCACCGCGGTGTACGTGGCCTTCTACGAGGACGGCTCCAACATCCCGCTGCTCGCCGCGGTCGCCCTGCTCGGGTTCGTCGGCTCGGCGGCCGCGATGCGGCTGGCGGAGCGCAGGGAGCGGCACCGGTGACCCCCGTACCCGACACCGCGCTCGACGTCGCCTCCGCGGTGCTGCTGCTCCTCGGCGCATTGTCGTGCCTGCTCGGCGCGATCGGCATGGTCCGGCTACCGGACCTGCTCGCACGGCTGCAGGCGGCCACCAAGCCACAGACGCTCGGCCTGCTGCTGGTGCTCGCGGGTACGGCGCTGCGCGTGGAGCTGGAGAGCGCCGTCACCCTCGCGCTCGTCGCACTGTTCCAGGTGATCACCGCGCCGGTGATCTCGCAGCTCGCCGGCCGGTCGGCCTACCGCAGTGGCGGCGTGCAGCGCGACCTGCTGGTGGTGGACGAGCTGGCCAAGGAGCTCCCGCCGGAGTGACCCCGGAGTGATCGTTGGGAGACGTACGACATCGCCCTGCCGAGGGCGGACAGGTGCGGCTCGCGGCGATCAGCGGCCGCTGTTTACGCTCGCCCGCGTGCCCCTCTACGCGCTCGGCGAGGTCGAACCCGCCATCCATCCGGACGCCTACGTCCATCCCGACGCCGTGGTGATCGGCAACGTGACGATCGGTGCCGAGGCGTCGGTCTGGCCCTCCGCGGTGCTCCGCGGGGATGACGGCCGCATCGAGATCGGGCCGCGTACCTCCGTGCAGGACGGGTCGATCATCCACTGCACCCCGCAGGAGCCGACGATCATCGGCGCCGAGGTGACCGTCGGGCACAACGTGCACATCGAGGGCGCGACCATCGGTGACCGCGCGCTCATCTCGTCGGGGTCGGTGGTGCTCAACGGGGCCACGATCGGGGCGGGGGCCGTGGTCGGGGCGGGCGCGGTGGTCTCGCCGAACGCGGAGGTCCCGCCGCGCCGGATGGCGCTGGGCGTCCCGGCGCGCGTGCGTGAAGGCCACGAGGTGCCCGAGGGCTACTTCGACCATGCCGTGCAGAGCTACATCCAGCGGGGCAAGCGGTTCCGCGCCGAACTGCGGAGGATCTGATGGCCAAGCCGCTCGAGGAGGTCGTGGAGGCCGGCTGGGCGCGGGCGCTGGCCCCGGTGGCTCCGGTCGTGGCCGACATGGGGGAGTTCCTGCGCGCCGAGCTGGCCGCGGGGCGCCGCTACCTGCCGGCCGGGCCGAACGTGCTGCGCGCGTTCACCCAGCCGTTCGACGACGTACGGGTGCTGATCGTCGGGCAGGACCCGTACCCGACGCCGGGACACGCGATCGGGCTGTCGTTCTCCGTGGCGCCGCAGACCCGTCCCGTTCCCCGCTCGCTGGCCAACATCTTCCGCGAGTACAGCGAGGACCTCGGGTACCCCACCCCGTCCACCGGCGATCTCACGCCGTGGGCCGACCAGGGTGTGCTGCTGCTCAACAGGGTGCTCACGGTGGAGCCGGGCAACCCGGGCTCGCACCGCGACAAGGGCTGGGAGAAGGTCACCGAGCAGGCGATCCGGGCCCTCGTCGACCGGGACGGCGAACCGCTCGTCGCGATCCTCTGGGGCCGGGACGCGCGCAACCTGGTGCCGCTGCTCGTGGACGTGCCGTGCGTCGAGTCGGCCCACCCCAGCCCGATGTCCGCCGACCGCGGGTTCTTCGGGTCCCGCCCGTTCAGCCGGGCGAACGCCCTGCTCGAGGAGCTGGGCGGGGAGCCGGTCGACTGGAAGCTGCCCTGATCCGGTCGACCTCCGTCAGGAGGCCGGCGCCGGCCGGGTGGTGACCTGGAGCGCGGAGAGGGCGTTGATCAGCACGGCGTCGCCGACGGGCAGGTCGTCCGTGGGGGTGGCCAGCCGCAGGTCGGGGAAGCGTGTGATCAGGGAGCTCAGTGCGATGCGGGCCTCGAGCCGGGCGAGCGGCGCGCCGAGGCAGTGGTGGATGCCGTGTCCGAACGCCAGGTGCGGGGTGGGCGTGCGGGTGACGTCGAGGACGTCGGCGCCCGGCAGGTGCGACGTGTCGCGGTTGGCGGCCAGCAGCCCGGTGAGCACGACGTCTCCTGCGGAGATCGTGACGCCGCCGAGCTCGAACGTCTCGGTGGCGACGCGCTGCGTGGCGATCTGCAACGGGCCGTCGAACCGCAGCAGCTCCTCGACGGCAGCGGGGATCCGGGCGGGCTCCGCACGCAGCAGCGCCAGCTGCTCGGGGTGGGTGAGCAGGGCGAACGTGGCGTTGGCGATGAAGTTGACGGTGGTCTCGTGGCCCGCGACCAGCAGCAGGATCACCAGCGACGTGAGCTCGTCCTCGGAGAGCTGGTCGCTGCCGTCACGGACGGCGATCACGGCCGAGAGCAGGTCGTCGGCCGGTTGTGCGCGTTTGGTCGCGATCAGCTCGCGCACGTACCCGACCAGGTCGGTGGCCGCTTCGGCGAAGACCTCGAAGCCGACGACGGCCGGGTCGATGATCTGTGCCGACCAGGTGCGGAAGTCGGCCCGGCGCTCCTCCGGGATGCCGAGCAGGTCGCAGATCACCGTCATCGGCAACGGGTAGGCGAACGTGGTGACGAGATCGGCCGACTCGACGTCGACGAGCGCGTCCAGCAGTCCGTCGACCACCTGTTGGATGCGTGGGGCCAGCAGGTCGATGCGGCGCATCGTGAACGCCCCCGACACGAGCTTCCGGAGCCGGGTGTGGTCGGGCGGGTCACTGCTCAGCATCTCCGTGCGGGTGGCGGCGAGCAGTGCCGGATCGAGCCGGTGGCCGAAGATGTTGGCGCCCCCGCCGCCCTTGACCAGCCGGGGGTCGGTCAGGCTGGCGCGCGCTTCGTCGTAGCCGGTGATCAGCCAGGTCGACCGCGAGCGGGTCCGGTGCATGAGGTGCACGGGACCACGGTCGTTCAGAACGGTGTACGCGCTGTGGCGCTTCCCGTGGGTGGCCGACCGGAACGGGTCGGGGGCGAGGGTCATCACGATCTCCTGGAGCCGTATGGGACGTCGGGAGACCTGATCTCGGAGCCCCCGGGCCAGATACTGACACGATCATGAAGCGGGGCAGCTCACACCGCGAGCGCGGTCACATGCTGGTCCGGAACGGCAGAACGCCGCCGTCCGCTGGTGCGGAGGGCGGCGTTCTGCGAACAGCTGGTGGTGGTCGGCCGCTCAGGCGCGAGCGACCTTGCCCGCCTTCAGGCAGGACGTGCACACGTTGAGGCGCTGGCGGTTGCCACCACCCAGGCGGGCACGGACGGTCTGGATGTTCGGGTTCCAGCGGCGGTGGGTGCGGCGGTGCGAGTGCGAGACGGACATGCCGAAGCCCGGACCCTTGCCGCAGACGTCGCAGACGGCAGCCACGTCGGACACTCCTCGGGTAGACGATAGGGGGAAGCCGGGTTCACCCCGGTCGCAATGAGCGAGAGTACCCGCGCCACCGGACGGGGTGCACACCACCCGGTCGCTACCCTGTTCCGGGTGCCCCCCATCCTCGACTCCGCCCTGCTCACCGGATGGACGCGGGCCGCCACGCAGGCGCTCGAACGGCACCGCGCCGAGATCGACCGCATCAACGTCTTCCCGGTGCCCGACGGCGACACCGGCACGAACCTGCTGCTGACGATGCGCGCCGCCACGGAGGCGGTGCTCCGGGTGCTGCGGGACAACGCGGACGGCCCGGCCCGAGGGGTGGCTGTGGTGGCCGGCGCTCTCGCGCGGGGCGCACTCGTGGGGGCGAGGGGCAACTCCGGGGTGATCCTGTCCCAGGTGCTGCGCGGTGTGGCCGACGCGGTGGCGGCGGTCGTGGGTCCCACGCCGGCCGGTGCCGTACTGGCCGACGCGCTCGGCCGGGCGCACCGGCTCGCCACGGCGGCCGTCACCCGGCCACGGGAGGGCACCGTGCTGTCGGTGCTCGGGGCGGCGGCGCGCGCCGCGGCAGCCGCGGGCTCCGACCGGCTCGACGACGTGGCGTGCGCCGCGGCCGAGGCGGCGGCGGGCGCGGTGCAGGCCACCACGGGGCAGCTGCCCGAGCTGGCCAGGGCGGGCGTCGTCGACGCGGGTGGGCTCGGTCTCTACCTCGTGCTCGACGCGCTGGCGGGGCTGGTGAGCGGGCGGACCGGCACGGCCCGGCTCCCGGCCACGGGCGCGCCCGCCCGGCAGCCCGCACGCGGGCGGGACGTCCTCGTCGCGGAGCGGGAGGGCGGGTCGCCCGGTTACGACTACGAGGTGATGTACCTGCTCGAGAGCCCCGCCGACGACCGGGTGGACGAGCGGATGGGCGCGCTGCGCGGCGAGCTCGACGCGCTGGGGGACTGCGTCTCCGTCGTCGGCGACGGGGACGGCCTCTGGAACGTCCACGTGCACTGCTCCGACGTGGGAGCGGCCATCGAGGCGGGGCTCGCCGTGGGCAGGCCGCACCGGATCACGGTGATCCGGTTCGCCGACCAGGCCCGGGACGCCCTCGCGGCCGGGGCCGGGGAGACCGGGCGGTTCGTCCGCGACCGTGCCGTGCTGATGGTCGTCGCCGGTGCGGAGCTCGCGGAGCTGGCCCGGTCGGCGGGCGCCGCCGTGCTGGAACGGCCGCGTGACCGTGAGGTGGAGGCGTGCGACCTGGTGGCCGCGCTGGCCGGCACGCGGGCCCGGCACGTCGTGCTGCTTCCCGGTGACGGCGAGCTCACCGCCGTGGCCGAGCAGGCCGCGGCGGTGGCCCGGCGCGACGGGCAGGAGGTGCTCGTGGTGCCCACGGCGTCGGTGCTGCAGGGGCTCGCGGCGCTCGCCGTGCACGACCCGCAGCGGCGCGCGGGCGACGACGTCGTCGCGATGGCCGAGGCCGCGGCGGGCACCCGCACCGGCGGCCTGGTGGTGGCCGAGTCCGAGGCGCTCACCTGGGTGGGGCCGTGCGAGCCCGGCGACGTCCTCGGCATCAGCGACGGCGAGGTCGTCGTGATCGCCCCGGATCTTGCTGTCGGTGGGTTGTGGTTGGCTCACCGCATGCTCACCGCTGGTGGCGAGCTCGTCACCGTCCTGCTGGGGGAGGGCGCCGACGACGCACTCGCCGACGGGCTCGCGGCCGACCTGCGCCGCACCCATCCCGAGGTCGACGTCGTCGTGCACCGCGGCGGGCAGACCGGCTTCGCGATCGTGCTGGGGGTGGAGTGAGCGACGTCGACATGTTGAGCCCGCTCCTGCCGCTGGTCGGCAAGCGGGCGGCCGAGCTGCTCGCAGCCCAGCTCGAGATCCACACCGTCGGCGACCTGGTGCGCCACTACCCCCGCCGCTACGTCGACCGGGGCAAGCTCACCGACATCGCCGGGCTGGAGATCGGGGAGCACGCCACCCTGGTCGCGCAGGTGGAGAAGACCACGCTGCGCGACATGCGCGCCCGCCGGGGCAAGCTGCTGAGCGTCGTCATCCGCGACGAGAAGGGCGCCACCCTCGACTGCACGTTCTTCAACGGCCACAAGGTGCAGCACGTCATCCACCCCGGGGTGCGTGCGGTGTTCTCGGGCAAGGTCGGGGTGTTCAACAAGAAGCTGCAGCTCACCCACCCGCAGTTCGAGCCGCTCGACGAGGCCGACGAGATCCGCCCCTTCCTGTCGGTCTACCCGGCCACCGGCAAGATCAACTCGCAGGAGATCGCCCGCTGCGTGCGCCAGGTGCTCGACCTGCTCGACGACCCCACCGACCCGCTGCCCGCCTCGCTGCGGCAGCGCGAGGGCCTGGCCGAGCTGGGCCGGGCCCTGCGGCGCATCCACGTGCCCGAGTCCGAGGCCGACTTCCACGCCGCCCGCAACCGCCTGGTCTGGGACGAGGCGATGGGCGTCCAGCTCGCGCTGGCCCTGCGCAGGCAGGCCACCGTCTCGCGGCCGGCCGCCGCGTGCCCGCCGAAGCCCGGTGGCCTGCTCGACGCCTTCGACGCCGCGCTGCCCTTCACGCTCACCGCGGGCCAGCACGCCGTCGGCGCGGAGATCGCCGCCGACCTCGCGCGTGAGCACCCGATGAACCGCCTCGTGCAGGGCGACGTCGGGGCGGGCAAGACGGTGATCGCGCTGCGGGCGATGCTGCAGGTCGTCGACGGTGGCCGGCAGGCGGCCCTGCTGGCGCCCACCGAGGTGCTCGCCGCCCAGCACGCCCGGTCGTTGCGTACGCTGCTGGGCCCGCTCGGGCGCTCCGGCGAGCTCGGCGGGGCCGACCAGGCCACCGCCGTCACGCTGCTCACCGGATCGCTGGGCACGAAGGCCCGCCGTCAGGCGCTGCTCGACGCGCAGTCCGGAGCGGCCGGGATCGTCGTCGGCACCCACGCGCTGATCCAGGACCACGTCGGGTTCGCCGACCTCGGCCTGGTCGTGGTCGACGAGCAGCACCGCTTCGGCGTCGAGCAGCGCGACGCACTGCGCGGGCGCGGCGAGCTCGCGCCCCACATGCTGGTCATGACGGCCACGCCGATCCCCCGCACCGTCGCGATGACGGTGTACGGCGACCTGGAGGTCTCCGCGCTGCGCGAGCTGCCCGGCGGCCGCTCGCCCATCGCCACCACCGTGGTCCCGCTGGCGGAGAAGCCCACGTGGCTGCAGCGGGTCTGGCGGCGCGTGCACGAGGAGGTCGCGGCGGGCCACCAGGTCTACATCGTGTGCCCGCGGGTCGGGGGCGACAACGGGAAGGGCGATCCCGACGCCGACCTGGTGGATCTCGACGATCCGGACGAGGGCGCCGACTCCGACGACGGCGCCGCCCGCCGTCCTCCGCTCGCGGTGCTGGAGGTGGCGCCCCGGCTGGAGGAGGGAGCGCTGCACGGGCTGCGGATCGGGATCCTGCACGGCAAGCTCCCGCCCGACGAGAAGGACACCGTGATGCGGGCCTTCGAGCGCGGTGAGCTCGACGTCCTGGTCGCCACCACGGTCATCGAGGTGGGCGTCGACGTCCCCAACGCCACCGGCATGGTCATCCTCGACGCCGACCGCTTCGGTCTCTCCCAGCTCCACCAGCTCCGCGGTCGGGTGGGCCGGGGCTCCGCGGCCGGCGTCTGCCTCCTCGTCACCGAGGCGCCGGAGGCGAGCACGGCGCGGGAACGGCTCGACGCGATCGCCGGCACCACCGACGGCTTCGAGCTCGCCCGGCTCGACCTCGAACTGCGCCGGGAGGGCGACGTGCTGGGCGCCCTGCAGTCCGGGCGCCGTTCCGGGCTGCGGCTGCTGTCGCTGCTGCGCCACGAGGAGATCATCGCCAAGGCGCGGGTCTACGCGGCCGACATCGTGGCCGAGGACCCTGGCCTGCGCGGCCGTCCCGGGCTCGCCGCACTCGTCGGCGAGACCGTGGGCGACGAGGAGCGCGCGGCCTACCTCGACAAGGTCTGACGCCGGCTCCGCGGCCGGGACAAGGTCTGACGCCGGCGCGTCAGGCGGGGAGCGCACCCCGGGCGGCGGCGTCGAGAGCGGCCCCGGCCGACACCGGCAGGTGGATCACCCCGGCGCGGTCGAGCTTGCCGAGCTCCGCGCGGGCACGGGCGTACGCGGCGAGGCGCTCCGGGTCGCTGTCGGAGTCGCGGGCCGTGGTGAGCAGCTTGATCACGCGCTCCACCGTGCCGCGCTCGGCGGCGGACAGCCCGGAGAGGCGGATGCGCTGGGCTGCCTCGCGGGCGGCCTGCCACGCGCGCTCGGCGCGGTCGACGGCGGCGACGAACGCGGCGGCGTGCTGCGGCGGCGGGAACCGGTCGGTGTCGAGGGCCTGCGCCTCGGCGAACGCATCGACGAACCGCGCGGTGCTGGGCACGGACACGTCCGCGAGAGCGGGGAGGCGCAGCACCTCCATGGGATCGCACTCGAAGGCGGCGTACTGGCTGCGCAGGCCGTGGAACCGCGCGCGGGCCTGTCCCCAGACCACGTCGTGCCGGGGCGCCGGACGCACCGGCTGCGGGGCGGGGGCCGCGCTGTGGCGCCGGAGCGCCGCGTGGCGGCGGTTGCGGTGCACGGCCACGAACGCGAGCGTGCCCGCCACCAGCATCGGTGCCGAGCCGGCCACGATCGCCACGCCGAGCAGGACGAGGCTGATGATCGCCATCGTCATCACCAGCGCGCCGGCTCCGCCTGCCACCACCGGTACGGCGATCAGGAACAGCCACGGCGACCGCGAGTGCGGCCCGCGCCGGCCGTGGCCCGACCCGTGCCTCCGGCGGCCGCGCCGCGTCTCGGCCGCCTCCCGCAGGCGGCGCCCCTCCGCGAAAGCGGCGGACTGCCCCGGCCGGACTCGTGGCATCACGTCGCACCCTTCGTCGTCACGAAGCCGGCCGGTGAACGAGGCCGGGACGGCGGCCCGGCCGGCCCGTGGGCCGAACGTGTCGCACCTCTCCATTCGTACCGAAGCGCGGTGTGCTTCGCAGGGTCCGATCGAGTGCCCGCAGGTACCGTTCGCCTTCCACGCTGATCAGCAGGGAGGGTTGCCGTGTTCCGCAAGGTGCTCGTCGCGAACCGGGGAGAGATCGCCATCAGGGCGTTCCGCGCAGCCTACGAGCTCGGCGTCTCGACCGTCGCGATCTTCCCCTACGAGGACCGCAACTCGCTACACCGCGCGAAGGCCGACGAGTCGTACCAGATCGGGGAGCCGGGCCATCCCGTCCGGGCCTACCTGTCGGTCGCCGAGGTGATCGCCGCCGCGCGGCGCGCGGGTGCCGACGCGATCTACCCCGGCTACGGCTTCCTGTCGGAGAACCCCGACCTCGCCGAGGCGTGCGAGCAGGCAGGCATCACGTTCGTCGGGCCACCGCCGCGCGTGCTGCACCTGACGGGCAACAAGGCCCGCGCCATCGCCGCCGCCCGGGAGGCGGGCGTGGCGGTGCTCGACTCGTCCGAGCCGTCCGACGACGTCGACACGCTGCTCGCCGCGGCCGACGACGTCGGGTTCCCGATCTTCGTCAAGGCCGTGGCGGGCGGCGGCGGCCGCGGGATGCGGCGCGTCACCGAGCCCGGCGACCTGCGCGAGTCGATCGAGGCCGCGATGCGGGAGGCCGAGTCGGCGTTCGGGGACGCCACGGTGTTCCTGGAGCAGGCGGTGGTGAACCCGCGCCACATCGAGGTGCAGATCCTCGCCGACGCCACGGGCGAGGTCGTGCACCTCTACGAGCGCGACTGTTCGGTGCAGCGCCGCCACCAGAAGGTCATCGAGATCGCGCCGGCACCCAACCTCGACCCGGAGCTGCGCGACCGGATCTGCGCCGACGCCGTGGCGTTCGCCCGCCACATCGGCTACGTCAACGCCGGCACCGTCGAGTTCCTGCTCGACGAGCGGGGCCACCACGTCTTCATCGAGATGAACCCGCGCATCCAGGTCGAGCACACGGTCACCGAGGAGGTCACCGACCGCGACCTGGTGATCGCGCAGCTGCGCATCGCGTCGGGGGAGACGCTCGCGGACCTGCAGATGGCCCAGGAGGACATCGTCCTGCGCGGAGCGGCGCTCCAGTGCCGGATCACCACCGAGGACCCCTCCAACGGCTTCCGCCCGGACACGGGGGTGATCGGCGCCTACCGCTCACCGGGCGGCGCCGGGGTGCGCCTGGACGGCGGCACCACGCACGTGGGCGCCGAGGTCAGCGCCCACTTCGACTCGATGCTGGTGAAGCTCACCTGCCGCGGCCGCACGTTCCGCACCGCCGTGCGCCGGGCGAAGCGTGCGGTCGCGGAGTTCCGCATCCGGGGCGTCTCCACGAACATCCCGTTCCTCGCGGCGGTGCTCAACGACCCGGACTTCCAGGCGGGACGGGTCACCACGAGCTTCATCGAGGAGCGCCCCGAGCTGCTCACGGCCCGCCAGCCCGCCGACCGGGGCACCCGGCTGCTCACCTACCTCGCCGAGACCACGGTCAACCGGCCCAACGGGTCGCGGCCCAAGGGCGTCGAGCCGGTGGACAAGCTGCCGGCCTGCGACCTGGACGCGCCGGCCCCCGACGGGTCGCGGCAGCAGCTGCTGGAGCTGGGCCCGGAAGGGTTCGCGGCGCGGCTGCGCGCGCAGCGGGCCGTGGCCGTCACCGACACGACGTTCCGCGACGCCCACCAGTCGCTGCTCGCCACGCGCGTCCGCAGCCGCGACCTGCTGGCCGTCGCCCCGTACGTGGCCCGGACCACGCCGGAGCTGTTCAGCGTGGAGTGCTGGGGCGGGGCCACCTACGACGTGGCGCTGCGGTTCCTCGCCGAGGACCCCTGGGAGCGGCTGGCGGCGATCCGGGCGGCCGTGCCCAACATCTGCACGCAGATGCTGCTGCGCGGGCGCAACACCGTGGGCTACACGCCCTACCCGGTCGAGGTGACCGACGCCTTCGTCGACGAGGCGGCGCGCACCGGCATGGACATCTTCCGGATCTTCGACGCGCTCAACGACGTCGAGCAGATGCGCCCGGCGATCGAGGCCGTCCGCGCCACCGGCACGGCGGTGGCCGAGGTGGCGCTCTGCTACACGGCCGACCTCTCCGACCCGGCGGAGAAGCTGTACACGCTGGACTACTACCTGCGCCTGGCCGAGCAGGCCGTCGAGGCCGGCGCGCACGTGCTCTCCATCAAGGACATGGCCGGGCTGCTGCGCCCGCCGGCCGCGCGGACCCTGGTGACGGCGCTGCGGAGCCGGTTCGACCTGCCCGTCCACCTGCACACCCACGACACCGCAGGCGGCCAGCTCGCGACGCTGGTGGCGGCGATCGAGGCCGGGGTGGACGCCGTGGACGCCGCGGTGGCGAGCATGGCCGGCACGACGAGCCAGCCTTCGCTCTCGGCGCTCGTGGCCGCCACCGACCACACCGACCGCGCCACCGGCCTCTCGCTCACCGCGGTGGGCGACCTCGAGCCGTACTGGGAGGCGGTGCGCAAGGTCTACGCGCCGTTCGAGGCGGCGCTCCCGTCGCCCACCGGGCGCGTCTACCACCACGAGATCCCCGGTGGGCAGCTGTCGAACCTGCGCCAGCAGGCGATCGCGCTGGGGCTCGGCGACCGGTTCGAGCTGATCGAGGACTGCTACGCCGCGGCCGACCGGATGCTCGGACGGCTGGTCAAGGTGACGCCGTCGTCCAAGGTGGTGGGGGACCTCGCGCTGCACCTCGTCGGAGCCGGGGTGACGCCGAAGGACTTCGAGGCCGAGCCGGGGGAGTTCGACGTGCCTGACTCGGTCATCGGGTTCCTGCGCGGGGAGCTGGGCGACCCGCCCGGCGGCTGGCCGGAGCCGTTCCGCACGCGGGCACTGGAGGGGCGCAGCGCGGAGAAGCACCAGCCGGAGCTGACGATCGAGGACCGGCGCGGGCTGCGCGACGACCGCCGGGCCACGCTCAACCGGCTGCTGTTCCCGGGCCCCGCGAAGGAGTACGTGGCCCACCAGGAGGCCTACGGCGCCACCTCCGTGCTCTCCACGAAGGACTTCCTCTACGGTCTCGAACCCGAGGTCGAGCACACCGTCGAGCTGGAGCCCGGGGTGACGCTGCTGATCGAGCTGGAGGCGATCTCCGAGGCCGACGAGCGCGGCTTCCGTACGGTCCTGGCCACCCTGAACGGTCAGCTGCGGCCGGTGTCGGTGCGCGACCACTCGGTGGACAGTGCCGTCAAGGCGGCGGAGAAGGCCGACCGGTCCGACCCGCAGCACGTCGCCGCCCCGTTCTCCGGTGTCGTGACGCTGTCGGTGGCCGAGGGCGACTCCGTCGAGTCCGGCCAGACGGTGGCCACGATCGAGGCCATGAAGATGGAGGCGTCGATCACCAGCCACAAGGCGGGCCGGGTCGCCCGCCTCGCCATCGGGCCGGTCCAGCAGGTCGAGGGCGGCGACCTGTTGCTGGAGCTGGGGTAGCCCGAATTCCTGGCAGCCCGATCCCGGGTGCCACACTCGCGCGGTGACGCGGATCATCGCGGGCACCGCGGGCGGGCGACGGCTCACGGTGCCGCCCAAGGGCACCCGCCCGACGTCCGACCGGGTGCGGGAGGCGCTGTTCAGTGCCCTGGAGAACGACCCGGGGCTCGACGGCGCCGCCGTGCTCGACCTGTGCGCCGGGTCGGGCGCACTCGGCCTGGAGGCGCTCTCGCGCGGCGCGGAGCACGCGCTGTTCGTGGAGTCGGACAAGCGGGCGGCCGCGGTGCTGCGGCGCAACGTCGACACGGTCGGGCTGGCGGGCGCGGTCGTGCGCGCGGCGCCCGCAGCCGCGGTGCTGGGAGCTGCCGCCGACCGCGCCTACGACGTGGTGCTCGTCGACCCGCCCTACGACGTGCCCGACGCAGAGGTGGCGGGCTGGCTGAGCGCGGCGGCCGCGCACGGGTGGCTGGCCGAGGACGTCACGGTCGTGGTGGAGCGGTCGACGCGCGGGGGCTCCTTCCCCTGGCCGGAGCCGCTGCACGGGGTGCGTGAGCGTCATTACGGCGATACGGCGCTGCACGTCGCACTCCGGTAGCGTCCGGACCTGTGAGGCTTCCGGGATGAGGCGCGCCGTGTGCCCCGGCTCGTTCGACCCCCCGACCAACGGCCACCTGGACGTCATCGGCCGGGCGTCGGCGCTGTTCGACGAGATCGTCGTGGCGGTGCTGGTCAACAAGAACAAGAAGAGCCTGTTCACCGTCGAGGAGCGGATGGCGATGCTGCGCGAGATCGTCGCGCCGTACCCCAACGTCCGCGTCGACTCGTTCCACGGGCTCCTCGTGGACTACTGCCGGGACAACGACATCCGGGCCATCGTCAAGGGCCTGCGGGTGGTCAGCGACTTCGAGTACGAGCTGCAGATGGCGCAGATGAACCAGCGGCTCTCCGGCGTGGACACCCTGTTCATGTCCACCAGCCCCGACTACAGCTTCGTGTCCAGCTCGTTGGTGAAAGAGGTGGCCACGTACGGGGGCGACGTCGCCCACCTGCTGCCGGAGTCGGTACACCGGCACCTCCTGGAGCGCATCGCCGAGCGTTCCTGATCACCCGTTCGGAACTTGACACGCGGACGGTCGCAATACCCGCCGTGACGGCCTCACGGTGAGAGGATGCCGGGGTGTACCGGGTCTTCGAATCGCTCGACGCGCTGGTCACGCTCGTCGAGGAGGCTCGGGGCGTCCCGATGACCTCCAACTGTGTCGTCCCCCGCGGCGATGTGCTCGAGCTTCTCGACGACGTCCGGGAGGCGTTGCCCGGCGAGCTGGACGACGCCCAGGACGTCCTCGACCGCCGCGACGAGCTGGTGGACGACGCGGCGCAGGAGGCCGAGCAGACGCGGTCGGGTGCCCAGGCCGACGCCGAGGAGATGGTCGCCGAGGCACGCGCGGAGGCCGAGCGCACGGTCGCGGAGGCGCGCGCCGAGGCGGAGCAGATCCTCGCGAAGGCCCGGCACGAGGCCGAGCGGGCCGTCACCGAGGGCCGTCGCCAGTACACGGAGCTGACCGACCGGGCCCAGGCGGAGGCCGACCGGCTGGCCCACGCCGGGCGCGCCGCCCACGACCGCTACGTCGCCGACGGGCAGGCCGAGCAGGCCCGGCTGGTGTCGCAGACCGAGGTGGTGCGCGCCGCGAGCGCCGAGGCGGCCCGGATCGTCGACGCCGCCGACATCGAGGTGGACCAGCTGCGCCGGGAGTGCGACGGCTACGTCGACGCGAAGCTGTCCGAGTTCGAGGACGCCCTCACCAAGGCGCTGCGCACGGTGTCCCGCGGCCGGACCCAGCTGTGGCGGGGCAGCTCCCCGAGCGGTTCCCCTGATGCGGTTCCCCACGGTCGTTCTGGCACCGGGATGGATCTCATCGACTAGAGCGACGACGACTGGACCGTTCGGAGCACAGCTCGATCACTATCGGGTGGTCGGTGGTCATCGTCGCGTTACCCTCTGCCGGTGGCGAGCCGCCGGGCCGAACCGGACCCTTCCCTCTGGTGGGAGCGGTACGGCCACCGGCTCGAACCGCGCTCGGGCGCCACGACGACGGGCCTTTGGCCAGGGGGTGCAGTGAGTTCGACGGGAGATGCTTCCTCGATCGCTCCGCAGGAAGGCAAGGGAGGCCCGGCGTCGGCGTCGGAGCTGAGCTCCGAGACGATCCTGCGGGCCAGGCCCGACGAACCCTCCTCCGGCTGGCGCCGCGCCGTGCTCCGGGCCACCGGCGGCCTGCTGAACCCCGGTCCGAGCCCGGCCGACGTGCAGTGGCGCGATCAGCTCCACCGCATCCGCCACCCGCTCCTGAAGTCCCACAAGATCGCGGTCACCTCGATCAAGGGTGGGGTCGGCAAGACCACCGTGGCGACGCTGCTGGGCCTCGTGATGGCCGAGAACCGCGGGGACCGCGTGATCGTGCTCGACGCGAACCCCGACGCGGGCACGCTGGCCGACCGCCTCACCGGCGAGTCGTCGGTGACCGTGCGGGAACTGCTGCGCGACATCGACCGCATCCACTCCTGGACCGAGGTGTCGCGCTACACGAGCCTCGCCGGCAGGCTGCAGGTGCTGGCCTCCGAGCAGGACCCCGCGTCCAGCGACGCGTTCAACCGCGAGGAGTACGAGCAGATCTGCCGGCTGCTCGACCGCTTCTTCAACATCATCATCACCGACTCGGGCACCGGTCTGGTGCACTCCGCCATGGAGGGCACGCTCCAGCTCGCCGACAGCCTGGTGATCGTCGGGGCACCCACGGTGGACGGCGCGGGGCGCGCGAGCAAGACCCTCGACTGGCTGCACGCCCACGGGCACTCGGCACTCGCGTCCGATGCGGTGGTGGTGCTGTCCTGCGACCGGGTCAGCGCCGAGGTCGACCGCGACCGCATCCGCGAGCACTTCACCTCCCGCTGCCGCGCGGTCATCGAGATGCCGCACGACCCGCACCTCGCCACGGGTGGCCGGGTGGAGGTCGCCCGGCTGCGGCCCGCCACGCGTGACGCGGCCTACCGGCTCGCCGCGCTGATGGCCGACCGCTTCGTGACGTGAGCGCCGCGCGAGAACGACGTACCGGGGCTCCGTCACGACGGCGGAGCCGAGCATCGGCAGCAGCAGGGGGAGAGATGGCCGTGAGCGGCGGGGAACGGGCATGACGCAGCCGAACGAGATGGCACCAGGGGGCACCCGCGCGGACGCCTCACCCGACGACCGAGCACCGGCCGACGGCAGCGCCGTGCCGGTGTCCCGCGGCTCCCGGCCCGACGCCGCCAGCGCCGCGGAGCTCACCGAGGACTCGATCGTGCGCTTCCGCAGCGATCGACCCCAGCGGGGCTGGCGCGGCGCGCTCTACAAGCTCACCGGTGGGCTGGTGAACCCGGGCGTGGGCGCGGCCGAGCGGGCGCGGCAGGACCAGCTACGACGGATCCGGCGGCCGCTGCCCGGCTCGCACCAGATCGCGGTCAGCTCCCTCAAGGGTGGGGTCGGCAAAACCACGGTGTCGGCGTGCCTGGGGCTCGTGCTGGCCGAGAACCGCGGCGACCGGGTGATCGCGCTCGACGCCAACCCCGACGCCGGCACGCTGGCCGACCGGCTCACCGCCGAGACCTCGGTGACCGTGCGGAACCTGCTCGACAACATCGCGGCCACCCACTCGCTCACCGACGTGGCGCGCTACACGAGCCTCGCGGGCCGGCTGCAGGTGCTCGCCTCCGAGCAGGATCCCGCGATGAGCGAGGCGTTCAACCGGCAGGAGTACGAGCAGGTCTGCGAGGTGCTCACCCGGTTCTACAACATCGTGATCACCGACTCGGGCACCGGTCTGGTGCACTCCGCGATGGAGGGCACGCTGGCGCTGGCCGACAGCCTGGTGATCGTCGGTGCCCCCACGGTCGACGGCGCGAGCCGGGCCAGCAAGACCCTCGACTGGCTGGTCGCGCACGGCCACGAGGCGCAGGTGGCCGACGCTGTCGTCGTACTCAGCTGCGACCGCATGAGCAAGGAGGTCGACCTGGCGCGGGTGCGGGGGCACTTCGACGCCCGGTGCCGCGCCGTGGTCGAGATCCCGCACGATCCGCACCTCGCCACCGGTGGGCGGATCGAGCTCCCCCGGTTGCGGCAGGCCACCCACGATGCCTTCCTCGGCCTCGCCGCGTTGCTCGCCGACGGCTTCGTACCCCGGGCCGCCGCCGTGCAGCCGGCACCGGAACGGGTACCGAGCTGAGCTGACGACGCCGGGCCGCCCCGCGGTGTGCGGGGCGGCCCGGCGCCCGCCAGGTGGCTCAGCCCTTGCCGGACGCCCCGCCACCGGCGGAAGCGCCGGACTTCGACGATCCGCTCTTCCCGCTCTTCCCGCTGTCGCCCTTGCCGGCGCCGCCGGTGCTCCGGGTGGCGGTGTTGCCGCTGCCGCCCGGACCGGTCCTGGCCTTCTTGGACTGCGGGGTCTTCTTCTGACCCGGCTTGCTCTGCGCCGTGTCGTGGCCTGCGCTGTTCTCCGAGGACTTCCCCTGCGAGGACTTCCCCTGCGAGGACTTCCCCTGGGTCGCCCGGTCCTGGCCTGCCTTCTGCTGCCCCGCTTTGTTCTGGGCTGCCTTGCCGAGGGGCGTCCTGCCCTGCTCCGACTTCCCTGGGGCCGACTTCCCCGGGGTCGACCTGCCGTGGGCTGCGTTGTCGTTCCGGGCCGCCTCGTTCCGGGTGGCCCGGCCCTGCGCGGTGTCGGTCGGGGCCGTCCTGCCGGTACCCCGGACGGTGCCGGCCTTGCGGCTGCCCGGCGACCCGGCCCGGCTGGTGCCGGCGGTGCGGTCCGGCTTCCCGGCCGTGGCCCCGGCACCCGGTCGGGTGCTGCCCCGGCCGGTGGTCGTGCCGGCGTCCGGCGTCCGGTCGCGGACGTTCAGGACGGGGTCGAGCAGCCTCGCCCCGGCGCCCACGGCCTGCGCCGCGGTGTCCCGGACGCGCTCCGCCTTGCCCCGGGGGGTGGCGGCCGCGCCTGCCGTCCGGCCGGTGCGGGCCCGGGACCGATCGTCGTGAGCCGCCGCCGCGGGGGACCTGTCCGCGCGCGCCGAACGGGAGCCGGCATCGCCGGACCCGTTGCGTTCGGCGTTGCCGGAGGACCGGTTCGCCGAGTCGTTCCCCGCCGAGCCGGAGTCGTGGCGCTCACCGGACCCACCCAGCACCGCGCCGGTGACGGTGCTGACCAGCCTGCTGACCGGCCGGCTGCGCTCCTCCGACCGCTCCGACCGCTCCGACCGCTCCTCGGAGCTCGACTGCCGCCCGGTGACGGCCTGCTGGGCCGTGTCGACGACGTGGCCCGCGGTGCGGAGGACGGCGCCGCTCGTGCGGACGACGTCGGTCGTGCCCCCGCCGGAGACGACCCGGCCGGCCACGGCGTTGCTCGTCACGCCGCTGGTGCCGCGTCCGAGCATCGCGAGCTCGGTGGCGGAGCGGCCGGCGGCGCCCGGGCGGGACGGGTCGGGCGGCGCGGTCGAGCTGACGGTCTGGCGTTCCTCGCGGGTGTTCTCCCGGCGGGGAACGACCGCCTGGGCCTGCTCGGGTGCCTTCACCCGCGGCTTCGGGTCGGGCCGGCGCTCGATCAGCGCGAGGACCTGCTGCGCGATCGGGGTGGTGCGGTCGCTCTCGTCGGGAAGCGGGGCGGTGACCGCCTCCTCCACCCCGCTGCGGAGGGTGGCGAGCTCCTGCACGTTGTAGTTCCGTTGCTGCAGGTGCATGTCGCGCTGGGCGGCCAGCGTGCGGAGGGTCTCGGCCTGGTCCGGTGAGGTGGGTGCCTGGGGGGCGGTGCGCAGGGCCCGTTCCACGGCGTCGAGCTGTTCCTGGGCCGCGGTGAGGTCGGTGCTGACCTCCGACATCGTGCGGAACGCGCTGATCTGCGACTGCAGCGTGACGCGCTGCTGTTCGAGGAGCGCCTTGCGCTCCTGGAGAGCGCGCAGCGCGGCCGGCTGGCCCGCCCGGGCCGCTTCGGGGAGCCGGGCCCAGCTCGCCTCGGTGAGCGCGACCGTGTCGAGCTGCTTGGTGATCGAGGCGAGCACGACCTCGGCACGGGCCGCCCACTGGCCGGCGTCGACGGCCGGTGGAGGCGTGGCGGGTGGCTGCGCCTGCGGCACGACCGGGATCGGCGTGCTCGTGACGAGGTATCCGCTGCCGCCGGCGATGAGGCTCGCGACCGCGATGCCGGCCACCGCCCGCCGGCGCATCAGCACGGCCCCGCGCTTGCGTTCCCCCGCGCTGCGCGCTGCGCGGCGGTTCTCGCCGGACGGCCGCTCGGGACGAGGGGGTGGCGGGGGAGTCTGGGTGATCAGCCACGTGGCGGCGGCGCTCCACGGCCGCGGCCGGCCCTGGCGCGGCGCAAGCGGCTCCGGCTCCGGCGCGGGCGGCTGCTCCGGCGCGGCCGGCTGCTTCGGCGCGGGGGCCGCGAAGGCGACCGGGACCGGCTGCTCGGCCTGCGCGTCGGTGTCGGTGTGGGCGGCCAGGTGGCGCTGCTTGCGTGCGGCCGCACGGTGGGCCGGTGTGCAGTACCGACGCGGCGGCCCGCCGTCCGTAGGCTGTTCGATCGAGGCGTCGCACCCCGGTAGAGCACACGTGGTCGGCTCGTCGGTCATGTCGTCCCCCCTGGCGAGGTCACGCCCGCGTGATGCCCGTGCGCCCCGCCGTACCGCAGCGGGTGGTGGGAGCGCCGCCCGATACAGCTCGGCAGCGCACCTGCCCCCCGTGCATCTCCACCACTGCCCCCGCAGGCCTCGTCGAGGCCCTTCCCAGCCGGCGGCACCGCACGCACGCGAGTGTGGCCGACCGCACTGCCGCGCCGATGCCAGCACGATGCCGGAGCGCGGAGCCCGAGGCATCCGCCGGCGGATCTGCTGGGGTGAGCGCGTACTGCCGTGAAGATCCCGCACCGTACCCGATCACTCATCGCCCGACTCCACCTTTCCCGTTACACATCGGACATCACGCCCGCCGGGCCGTGGGCCGGCGGAGAGCGGTGCGGGGGAGGCCGCCCCGCGGGTGTTCCCCGGCCTCCGGCAGGCGCCGCCGCGCGGCGTGGATCTCGGCCGGGTCGTCCTCCTGTGCCTGGCGCAGCAGGGCGAAGGCCCGGGTCAGGCCGTGCAGCCGGTAGCCGCCGCCGGGCCGCCGCTGCAGGAGACCGGCCTCGGCGAGCTGGTCCAGACCCGCTGCTGCGACCGCGACCGGTTGCTCCACCAGCACGGCCCCGGCCTCCGGGGTGATCCGATCGTCCGGCACGAGACCGAGGAGGCGCAGCAGGTGCCGCTGCTCGACGGTGAGCTGCACGTACGACGCCTCGAGCGCGGCGGCCACCCCCAGCTGCCGGTCGCCCGGGATCCGCAGGGTCGCGACCGGGCCGTCGCTGCGCAGCTGCTCGACGTAGGCGGCGACCGGGAGGTGGGGCCGCGTCACGAGGTGGGCGGCCGCCACCCGCAGCGCCAGCGGGAGCCCACCGCACAGCGCGATCAGCTCGGCGGCGGCCTCGGGCTCGCGCGCCATCCGCTCGTCGCCGACGATGCCGTGCAGCAGCAGGCGCGCGTCGCCCGGATCGAGCAGGTCGAGGGAGATCCGGTGGCCACCGGGGGAGACCAGCAGGCCCGCCAGCTCGTGGCGGCTGGTGACCACCACGCCGCAGGTGGAGGCCCCGGGCAGCAGGGTGCGGACCTGTGCCGGGCTGTTCGCGTTGTCCAGCACGACGAGCAGCCGGCGCCCGGCGGTCACCGAGCGGTACGCGGCCACCGCGTCGTCGAGCCTCGGCGGCACCCCCTCCGGCGGCATGCCGAGCGCCCGCAGGAAACGGGCGAGGGTCTCCTCCGGCGGCTGCGGCGGTGTGTCGCCGTGGCCCCCGAGGTCGGCGAACAGCTGCCCGTCGGGGAAGCGGTCGGCCAGCCGGTGGGCCGCATGCACCGCGACCGCCGACTTCCCCACTCCCGGCGGGCCCGCCACCACCACCAGCCGCGCCGCCGAGGCGTCCTCCGCGGCGCCCAGCAGATCGGTGAGCTGCCGGATCGCGTGCTGCCTCCCGACGAGGCCGGTGGGTGCCACGGGCAGCTGTCGGATGTCGTGGAGTACGGCCGCCGGCGGGGGAGCGTCGGGCGGCCCGGTGCCCCGGAGGATCTGCTCGTGCGCGGCGCGCAGTTCGGGCCCGGGATCGATGCCCAGCTCGTCGGCCAGCAGCCGCGTCACCTCCCGGTAGGCCTCGAGGGCCTCGCCCTGGCGTCCCGTGGCGTAGAGCGCCCGCATCCACTGCGCCCAGAAGCGTTCGCGCAGCGGGTGGCTCCGCACCAGCCCGATCAGCTCCTCCGCCAGCTCGGCGTGGCGGCCGAGCCGGAGGTCCACGTCGATGCGCAGCTCCAGCGCCTGCAGGTACCGCTCGACGAGCGGGGGCACCTCGTTGCGGTGCAGTGCGGGGGACGCCACGTCGGTGAGCGGCGGCACGGCCCGCCACAGCTGCAGCGCCCCGGCGAGCGCGGCGGACGCGCCGAGGTCGTCGCCCAGCTGGGCGGCCCGCCTGCCCTGGTGGACCAGGGCGTCGGAGCGGTCGAGGTCCAGCTGTCCCGGGCCGAGCTCGATCCGGTAGCCGTCGGGCTCGGTGCGGATGTGCACCCCGGTGCCGGCGAGGGCCTGCCGCAGCCGCATCACGTGCTTCTGGACGGTGCCCCTGCTGTCGTGCGGGGCGTCGGGCGGGGCGCCGTGGTGGGTGGGGCCGTCCCACAGCTGCTCGGTCAGCTCGGCGATGGAGACCGTCCGGTTCGCCCGCAGGAGCAGTGCCGCGAGCACGACGCGTTGCTTGCCCTGGGGGACCGGTACCGGTCGTCCGCCGTCCACGACCTCGAGCGGGCCCAGAATGCGGAAGGACACCTCCGTGGACGTCACCGGCGCCCACCCGGCTCCGCGATGCACACGCGGGGGATGCGCGTCATGTGATCGACACCTCGCCCCCGTGGTCGACGTCGGCGTCCCGTCCGCTGCCGGGGGTTCGCCCTGACGTGATCGTTTCTAGCGTAGAGGATTGTTCTACAATTCACACCATGCTTCTGGGAACGACCCGCATCGTCGTACGATCCTGGTGTCGCACGGCCCTGCGTCCCCGCGGCGACGGATCGTGCCCGACATCCACGGCTGGAGGCCCGCAGTGACGACCGAAGGCCTGGCGGCCGACCGGCTGCTGCTCAACCGCACGAGCACCGCCGAGCGCGTGGCCGCGATCCTGCGCAGCCGCATCAGCGAGGGGTACTTCCTGCCCGGCGCCCGCCTGGCGGAGGACACCATCGGCACCGCGCTCGGGGTCTCCCGCAACACGCTGCGGGAAGCGTTCCGGCTGCTCTCGCACGAGCGGCTGCTCGTCCACGAGCTCAACCGGGGCGTGTTCGTCCGGACGTTGAGCATCGAGGACGTCATCGACCTCTACCGCGTGCGCGTTCTCGTCGAGTGCGGCGTCGTCCGGGCCATCACGGAGGTCCCGCGCGGGATCGACCAGCTCGTCGCCGCCGTCTCGGACGGCGAGGAGGCCCTGCGCCGGCAGGGCTGGCAGGCACTGGGCACGGCCAACCTCAAGTTCCACGAGGCGCTCGTCGCGCTCGCCGAGAGCCCGCGCACTGACGAGCTCATGGGCGGAGTGCTCGCGGAGCTCCGGCTGGTCTTCCACGTGATGGCGGATCCCAAGCGCTTCCACGAGCCCTACCTGGCGCGCAACAAGGAGATCCTCGCCCTCCTGCAACAGGGCGACGGGCCCGCCGCCGCCGAGGCGCTCGCGGTGTACCTGCGCGACGCCGAGGAGCAGCTGGTGAAGGCCTACCGGGACGCGCAGCCCTCGACGTTCGCCTGACGGTCCTCGAGCCCCGGACGTGCTGGTCGTAAGATCCGGTTGGCGGTGATCATGCGGGATCTCCTCGATCTCGCCTTCGTCCGGCAGCGCGGCCCGGATCCAGCAGCGACGTCGCCGCGCGGTGGGGGGAACATGCCGAAGAGAGCTTTTGCGTCGTCCACTGGTTCTGCATCGGACGCCCCGCCCGGCCCGGAGGAGCAGCCGGCCGGGGCTGCGGGCGAGCCGCCCGCCGAGGTCGCGGACCGGCCTCCCGCCGGGACGGCTGCCGAGCTGACCGACCACATGATCGTCCGGCCCCGCTCCGACGCGCCGACCGTGGGCTGGCGCCGCGCCGTCCACGCCGCGACCGGTGGCGTGATCAACCTCGGCGCCGGGCCCGTCGAGCGCCGCCGTCACGACCTGGCGGCGCGCATCCGGCGGGAGCTTCCCGGCCCGCACCAGATCGCGGTGACGTCCATCAAGGGTGGCGTGGGCAAGACGACCGTGACGGCGCTCCTGGGACTGGCACTGGCCGAGCACCGCGGCGACCGCGTCGTCGCGCTCGATGCCGATCCCGACGCGGGCACCCTCGCCGACCGGCTGACCGGTGAGCCGGGCACGACGGTGCGGGACCTGCTCGACCACATCGAGGACGTCCAGGCACTTCCCGACGTCGCACGTTTCACGAGCCTCGCCGGCCGGTTGCAGGTGCTGGCCTCCGAGCAGGACGCGGCCCGCAGCGTGGCCATCAACCGCGCCGAGTACGAGCAGGTGTGCACCGTGCTCAGCCGGTTCTACAACATCGTCGTCACCGACTCGGGCACCGGGATGATGCACTCGGCGATGCACGGCACCCTTGCCACGACCGACAGCCTCGTGGTGGTGGGCGCGCTGACGCTCGACAGCGCCAGCCGGGCCAGCAAGACGCTCGACTGGCTACTCGCCCACGGCCATCGCGACCTGGTCGCCCGGGCCGTCGTGGTGCTGTCCGGCGACCGCACGAGCAGGGAGGTCGACACCACGCGGCTGCGCGCGCACTTCTCGACCCGGTGCCGGGCGGTGGTGGACATCCCGCACGACCCGCATCTCGCCGTCGGAGGCACCATCGAGATGGCCGCGCTCCGCCCTGCCACCGCGGATGCGGTGCTCGAGCTGGCGGCACTCGTGGCCGACGAGTTCGGTCAGCCGGGCGGCCCGAACTCGGTGTAGGACAACAGGCCGTCCTGGCTCAGGTTGTCGGCGTTCCCGTCGGCCGCGAACACGAGCAGCGTCTCGGAGTCGAGCACCTCGAGTCCCGCCCCGAACCGGAAGTGGATCAGGAACCGCCTCTCGGGCGCGCGCGTCCGTAGCCGGTCGCGGCTCCAGATCGTCAGCCGCCCGGCCGTCCGGTCGATCCGGTAGAGCGTGATCCAGTCGTCGAAGCCGGCCGACTCCTCCGACTCCTGGGACCCGAGACCGACCAGCCACACGTCGCCGCGGGCGTCGGTGAGCAGGGCCATGGCGTCCGGACGCGGTCGCACCGTCGCCGGGCACGAGAACCGGAACGTGAAGCGGCAGCGCGGATCGTTGAGGGGCACCGGGTTCGACTCGTACATCGACACCACGCCGTCGGTGTACACCGCGAGCAGGTAGCGCTGGTCCTCCCCGGCGCCGATGTCGGTGATCCCGACGGCGTCCACCGCCATCCCGAGGTCGACGCGCAGGTCCAGCAGCAGGGGGCCCGCGGTGTCGGACATGACGCTCAGATCGTAGAAGCGCACGCAGCCGTCGTGCGTGTGCTCGCTGCGGACGGGCACGGCGAGGAAGTCGCCGATCGACTGGCAGCCGCCCGGGTGGTCGAGCCCGTCCTCCGGCAGGGCGACGGCCCGGGCCTCCCGGTGCTGTTCCCGGTCGACGATGTCCACCACGCCGAGCGTCTCCGGTCCGCGGTCGCGCAGCACCAGGAACCAGTCGCGGTAGGGAACCATCGACCTGATGCTGTCGTCGGTGCCCCGCGGGAGATCGCCGACGACGCACTGCTTCACCACACCGCTCGTGGTCGACACGGCGTCCACCGCGTCCGGCACGTCGGAGAGCCGGATCGACCACGGCTGTGGTCCGGTGGCGTGGAACGCGGCCAGCCCGTTGCCGTCGTACGCCGTGGAGCGGTAGCCGACGTCGATGCCGAACTCGTCGGCGACCACCTGCAACGCGCCGTTCGCGTCGGCGTGGTTGCGGGCCGAGATCGACGTGTACCGGTGCCAGCTGTCGTGGTCGTTCTTCGTGCACACGTTCACGTGGCCCGGTTCGGCCTCGTCACGGAAGAACAGGAGCAGCCGGTCGTCCCACACGGCCGGGACCGGTGTCTCGCGGCTGCGGTTGTGACCGTTGATGGACCGCCATCCGTACCAGGAGAGGCCGTCGGCGCTGTGGCTGACCAGCAGCGCACCTTCGTCCACGTAGTCGACGTAGAACGCGTAGAGCAGGCCCCAGTGGCTGATCATTGCGGGCCGCGTCGCGGTGTCGAAGGAGGTCGTGGTGATCGTGCCGCCGTAGCGCCACGCGGTGCCGTCGTCGCTGGCCAGGGTGAGGACGGCGGACGGGGACTGGGCCGGTCGGAAGGCCACGACCATCCGGTCGCCGTGCACGACCGGCACCGGCTCGTCCACGATCGTTCCGGTCATGTGCTCGAGGTTCACCAGCGTGTCCCAGTCCGCGCCGGTCCCGCTCACACAGGCCACCAGGCCCCTGGTTCCGCTGTCGGCCCGGTAGAACACGAAGAGTGACCCGCGGTACTCCATCGGCAGCGGCCGGCTCGAACACCGTGCGCCCTCCAGCGCGAACGGGGTGACCGGGGACCACTCCTGCCCGTCCCGGGTGTGACACACCTTGATCAGCGCGGGATCGACGGCGTCCCGGAAGAACAGGTACAGCTCGTCGCGGAAGACGACCGGGGCCACCTCGGCGGCGGCGCGGACCGCATGGCTGCGCAGGGTGAGGTTGACCCGCTGGGACCAGTGCGAACCGTCCTGCGAGACGCAGTAGTGCACGGTCCCCCGGTCCGACACGTCCTGGTGGAACAGGTACAGCAGTCCCCGGAAGCGGACCAGCGCCGGCGCGATCCCCGTCCGCGCCCGGTTCTGAGCGGTGATGTCGCTGACCGCGGACCAGCTGTGGGCGCCGCTCAGCACATCAACGAACAGTCCGGACGGTGTCGTCGTGTCGGTCATCGCGTCTCCCGGGGTGGCCCGGGTAAGTGTGCAAAGGACCACGCCCACCCGACAGACCCTGATGAGGCGTCCCCCGACGTGATGGCGGAAGCGACGGATGGCTGCTCAGCGTGGGGAAGGATCACCGGAACGCGCGCAGTTCGCCGTCGCGTTCCGTGCCGGGCGTACGGGCGGGGTCCGATGCCGCACCCAGCGCGACAATTCCGGCGGAATTCGGGACTCGCCCTCGCCACCGGCCCGGATCGACGGCACGATCCCGGGCGTGCTGATCACCACGATGCGGGTGCGTCTCGTCCTGTCCGCCGCCCTCGCGGCACCGGCACTGCTCGTCGCCGGGTGCAGCGCGGGCGCCGGCACACCGGCGCCGCAGGCCGGCGGCACCCCGGTACCACCCGTGCCGGCCCCCGCGCCCCAGGGGCAGACGCCGGCGTCTCCGGCTGACGACTGCAGCGTGACGGTGCAGGGGCCCGGCCGGATCAGCATGACGGGCAGTGGCCGCGTGTCGACCCGCAACGGCGCCAGTTCCGTGTCGTGCGGCACCGGACCGCTCGTGGGTATCACGACGATCGGCGACGACGGGGTGTCCTTCTCCGCCGCCGACGGAGCCGCGACGACGGTGGCGGAGGGCGCGACCACCCCGGTCGGGCAGTACCAGATCTCCGTGCTCGAGTCGGGCGCGGGCGCGGCGCGGATCCGGATCGTTCCGCAGGGTTGAGCGCGCACGGACGCGCCCCCGGCGCGGGCCGGGCGGACAGGCCTACCCTGGGTGTGTGAGCACGCACCACCCCACCCCCGGCCACCCCGATCCGACCAGCCCGTGGGTCTTCAGCACCCACGAGCTGGGCAGGCGTCCCGGCCACATGCGCACCTACCGGCGCACCATCCCGGCGCCCGCCGAGCCCACCCGGCTCGGCCTGGAGACGATCGCCGTGCCGGTGGGCGAGCCCATCGAGCTGGACGTCCGCCTCGAGTCGGTCACCGAGGGCGTCTACGTCTCCGGCAGCGTCCACGCGTCGCTCGCCGGCGAGTGCGCCCGCTGCCTCGACGCGCTCACCGACGAGATCGACGTCGAGATCGCGGAGCTCTTCGCCTATCCCGACAGCGTCACCGACGAGACCACCGACGAGGACGAGCTGCCGAGGGTCCTCGACGACATGGTCGACGTCGAGCAGATCGTGCGCGACGCCGTCGTCCTGACCCTGCCGCTGGCCCCGCTCTGCCGCCCCGACTGCCCGGGCCTGTGCCCCGACTGCGGGGACAAGTGGGCCGACCTCACGCCCGACCACGGGCATGAGACACTGGATCCCCGGTGGGCCGCTCTGCGTGAGCGCCTGTCCGCCGACTGACACCCTCGAGTACCGCTAGGAGATCTACCGTGGCTGTTCCGAAGCGCCGGATGTCGCGGTCGAACACGCGCTCGCGCCGGTCGCAGTGGAAGGCCACTGCACCTACGCTCGTCGCCTGCTCGAACCGCGCCTGCCGGGCCACCAAGCCCCCGCACGTCGCCTGCCCCACCTGTGGCACCTACGACGGCCGCCAGGTCGTCAGCCCGGCCTGATCACCGGGAGCGCGGAATCGGCAAGGACGTAGTGGTAGGGCGAGGCCTGCAGGGGCCCGTGGAGGACCGCGGGCCCCTTCTCGCGTCCCTCGGGGTCGAGATCGCCCACGACCTGCTCACCCTCGCGCTCACCCACCGTTCGTACGCGTACGAGAACGGTGGTCTCCCCACCAACGAGCGGCTGGAGTTCCTCGGCGACTCGGTGCTCAGCATCGTCGTCACCGAGCGGCTCTACCGCGACCATCCGGACCTGCCCGAGGGTCAGCTCGCCAAGCTGCGCGCGAGCGTGGTGAACATGCACGCCCTCGCCGGGGTGGCCGCCACCCTCGGCAACGGAGGGCTCGGATCGCATCTCTATCTGGGCCGTGGTGAGGAGCTGACGGGCGGGCGCACGAAGGCGAGCATTCTCGCCGACGCCACCGAGGCCCTCATCGGAGCGGTGTACCTGGAGCACGGGCTGGAGACGGCCCGCGGTCTGGTCCACCGCCTCTTCGACGGGCTGCTGCGCAGCGCGCCGTTGCTCGGAGCCGGCCTCGACTGGAAGACGAGCCTGCAGGAGCTCACCGCGGCGGCCGACCTCGGCGTCCCGGAGTACCGGATCACCGAGGACGGGCCGGACCACCTCAAGCTGTTCACCGCCACGGCCGTGGTGGCCGGCCGGGAGCTGGGAACCGGTGAGGGGCGCACGAAGAAGGAAGCCGAGCAGAAGGCGGCCGAGCTCGCCTGGCGCACGTTGACGGCCGAGGCGGCCGCGGGCAGCGAGCCCGCCGCGTCCGGCCCCGCCTGAGCGCGCACCGTGCCGGAGCTCCCGGAGGTCGAGGTCGTCCGTCGCGGCCTCGCCGACCACGTCCTCGAACGGAAGATCGCCGCGGTCACGGTCGCCCACCCCCGCGCGGTGCGCAGGCACGTGGCAGGCGGTGACGACTTCGCCGCCCGCCTCACCGGGCGCACCATCACCGGTGCCCGGCGGCGCGGGAAGTACCTCTGGCTCGACCTGGACGGGGGCGCTCCGGGGGAGGATGCCGTGCTCGCCCACCTCGGCATGAGCGGCCAGATGCTCGTGGTCGGCGACGACCGTCCCGACGAGAAGCACCTGCGGATCCGGTTCCGCTTCGCCGACGGCGGCACGGAGCTGCGGTTCGTCGACCAGCGGACCTTCGGCGGCCTCTCGGTGCACCCGCTGGTGCCGGCCACCGGGGGTGGGCTGCTGCCCGAGCCGGTCGCGCACATCGCCCGTGACCCGATGGACCCGGCGTTCGACCTCGACGCGGCCGTCGCCGCGATCCGGCGCAGGCGCACGGGGCTCAAGCGGGCCCTGCTGGACCAGACGGTGGTGTCGGGCATCGGCAACATCTACGCCGACGAGGCGCTCTGGCGGGCGCGGCTGCACGGCACCCGCCCCACCGAGACGCTCACCCGCAAGCAGGGGCGCGAGGTGCTCACCGCCGCCACCGAGGTGATGGCGGCGGCGCTCGCGGCCGGCGGCACGTCGTTCGACGCGCTCTACGTGAACGTGAACGGGGCGTCGGGCTACTTCGACCGCTCGCTCGACGTGTACGGCCAGGAGGACCGGGCGTGCCGCCGCTGCGGCACCCCGATCCGGCGCGACCCGTTCATGAACCGCAGCTCGTACAGCTGCCCGCGTTGCCAGCCCCGCCCGCGGCACCCGCACCCCTAGTTCAGGAAAGCCACTTTCCGGAACTCCCAGGGCAGGAAAGTGGCTTTCCTGAACCTCGGTACACCCGCCGGGCGGCTCCTCAACCCGCGTCACGGTGCAGCAGGTCCTCCACCGTCTCCCGGCGCAGCATCGGCACGGCCGCTCCGCTCGCCACCGCCACGACCGGCGGGCGTCCGACCTGGTTGTAGGTCGACGAGAGGGACGCGTGGTAGGCCCCGCTGCAGGGCACGGCCAGCAGGTCGCCAGCCGCGATGTCCTCGGGGAGCAGCGTCTCCTCGGCCAGCACGTCCGACGACTCGCAGTGCCGGCCGACCACCGTGACGGGCACGGAGCGCACGCGCTCGGGGCGGCCGAAGCGCCGCACCGGGTAGCGCGCGCCGTAGAGCGCGGGCCGCGGGTTGTCGCTCATCCCGCCGTCCACGGCCACGAACGTGCGGTGCACCCCGTGCTTGACGGCGGCCACCCGGTACACGGTGACCCCGGCGCGGGCGACCAGGGCACGGCCCGGTTCCACCGTCAGCCGGGGCACCTGCAGGCCGTGCCAGCGACAGGCCCCGGCGACCGCGGCGGGCACGGTCCGCCCGAAGCCGGCGAGGTCCAGGGACTGCTCGTCGGGGCCGTACGCCACCGCGTGACCCCCACCGATGTCGAGCTGGGGCAGCTCCACGCCGTGCTCGCGGGAGATCTCGGCGAGGAAGGCGACCATCCGCTCGGCGGCGTCGACGTACCGGCGGACCGAGCGCACCTGCGAGCCGATGTGGCAGTGCAGCCCGACCAGCTCCAGCTCGGGACGGGCCAGCACCCGCCGCACGGCCTCCGCCGCCGCGCCGGTGGTGATCGACAGGCCGAACTTCTGGTCCTCCGTGCCGGTGGTGAGCCCGGCGTGGGTGCCGGCGTCGACGCCGGGGACGACCCGCAGCAGCACCTGCTGGCGGGTGGGGACGACGGCCGCGAGCGTGGGGATCTCCTCGAGGGAGTCGAGCACGATCCGGCCGACGCCCACGGCGAGGGCGGTCTTCAGGTCCTCGTCGGTCTTCACGTTGCCGTGCAGCACCATCCGCTCTCCGGGGAAGCCCGCGGCGGCGGCGACGGCGACCTCGCCGCCCGAGCACACGTCCATGGCCAGACCCTCCTGGTCGACCAGCCGGGCCATGGCCCGGCACAGGAACGCCTTGGCGGCGTAGGCGATCTCGACGCCGGGCAACGCCTCCCGGTAGGCCCGGCAGCGGGAGCGCACGTCCGCGGCGTCGACGGCCAGCACCGGCGTGCCGAACCGTCCCGCCAGCTCGGCGAGGTCGACACCGCCCACGAGAAGCTGCCCGTCACAGGTCGCCCGTGCGGTCTCCGGCCACAGGCCGGGGGCGAGCCGGGACGACAGCGTCGTGCGCAACGACGGGATGAGATCGGCGAGGGACACCTGTTCTCCTTGGTCCGGGGGTCTCCGGAGGCGACGGCGGCCGGTGACCGCCGAGGTGTCCGTTGTCCCGCGAACCGTCCCGTCGTGGGAGGACTTCACCGCGGCGTTGACGGCCGCCGCCTGCGTCCTGACGCCGCCATAGCGCCGAGTGGTGCGCACCACCCGGGGGAGTCACGGGGCTTCAGAGCCAGCCGCGGCGCTTGAAGATCGTGTACAGGATCAGCCCGAGCAGCAGCATCAGCCCCACCGCGAAGGGGTAGCCGTAGGTCCACATGAGCTCGGGCATGTGGGTGAAGTTCATCCCGTAGATCGAGGCGACCAGAGTGGGGGCGAACAGGATGGCCGCCCACGAGGAGATGCGCTTGACCTGCTCGTTCTGTTCGTAGCCCGCCTCGGTCAGCCGGGCCATCTCCTCGTTCTGGCGCTGCCCGACGAGTGCGGCGTTGGCCTGGAGGATGTTGCTGAGCAGCTCTCGGAACGCCTCGATCCGGTCCATCACCCTGGCGGCATGGTCGGCCACGTCGCGCAGGGCCCGGCGCAGCTCCAGATCGGACTCGCCCGCCAGCTCCTTCAGCCGGTCGCGCAGCTCGACGAAGATGTCCCGCAGCGGTTCCACGGCGCGCTGGAACTCGATCACTTCCCGGCTGAGCTGGTAGATCCGCTTCGAGACCGCGGGGTCCCCGCCGAAGACCTGCACCTCAATCTGGTCGATGTCGTCCTGCAGACCGTTGAGCACCGGGAAGTAGTCGTCGACCACCTTGTCCAGCACCGCGTAGAGCACCGAGTACGGCCCGTTGTCGAGGAGTGCGGGGTCGGCCTCGAGACGCTTGCGCACCGCACCGAGGTCGGGTTCCTCGGCGTGCCGGACGGTGATCACGAAGTCCGGGCCGAGGAACAGGTGCACCTCGCCGAGCTCCACGACCTCGACGGGGTCGACGTAGCGTGCCGGTCGCAGCACCACGAACAGGACGTCGCCGTAGCGCTCCAGCTTCGGTCGCTGGTGGGCGTTGACGGTGTCCTCGACGGCCAGGCCGTGCAGGCCGAACTCCTCGGCGACGGCCTCGATCTCCTGCTTGCTCGGGCGCAGGAGGCCGATCCAGCAGAAGCTGCGCCCCCCGTCGGGGCACCGGCGGAGCTCCTCGAAGGTGTGGTCGAGTGACGAGGGGACGGCGGCACGCTTGCCGTCGATGTAGATCGCGTTGTCGACCACGGACATGCGGGCTCCTGCAGACGTGCGGACTACCGGGCAGTGCTCCGGGTGTGCCGCTGTACATCCGGAAGCTCATCCGCAGCGTAGTGGCGCCGACCTCCGGTTGCCCGGGCGTGCCGATCGTCAGGACCTCCGTGAGCCGCGCGGCAGCGCCCCGGGAAGGGCGCCCGGGTGCGACTCGCGCTGATCGCGGTGCCGCGTCACGGTGCCGATCAGCTGGGCGGCGGCGGCGGCCACCACCACGACGGCGAGCGCGACGAGGTCGGCGTGACCGGCCTCGATCGTGCCGAGGCTGTGAACCACGAAGCCGTCGTAGCAGGCCCAGGAGAGGACCGCGGCGACGATCGCGCCGGGGGTGGTGGCCATCGCGCCGAGCGTGACGGCGGCTGCGGTGGCGAGCACGAGCCCGGTCGTCGGGCTCCCGCCGAACACCCACGTCACCATGACGGCGACGGCTCCGGCGGGCAGGCCGAGGACACCGCCGACCGCTCCGGGCAGGACGGGCCGGGCGGGGACGGCGGTGCCGTGGGTGGGCCGAGGTGCGAGCACACATCGACCCTGCGCCGGTCGCAGGGGACCGGCGGGGGCGTTGACGCCATCCTGGCGGCGCCGATCCGACCCCTGACACGCCCGTCATATGGTTGTCGTACTACTGTGTCTTGCGCAGTACCGTGCGGTACGCAGGACGACCGGAGAGAGGGGGCGGTGTGGACACGAGCCAGCTGCTCAAGGGGGTGCTCGACCTGGCTGTGCTCGCGGTGCTCGACCGCGCGGACGGCTACGGCTACGAGGTGGTGCGGGGGCTGCGCGCAGCCGGCCTGGAGGAGGTGGGGGACGCCTCCGTCTACGGCACGCTGCGCCGGCTCTACAACGCGGGGCTGCTGACCTCCTACGTCGTACCCAGCGAGGAGGGGCCCCACCGCAAGTACTACAGCGTCAACGCCCCGGGCCGGGAGCGGCTGCGCGAGTTGGTCAAGACCTGGCGGGCGTTCGCGGTGACAATGGAAGGGCTGGTGGGGGCGGCATGAACGAGGACACCGAGCGCATGAGCCACGGCACGGCTGCCGGCGGAACGGACGGCGGGCGCACCGTGCGGCTGCTCCCCGGTCCGGCCGAGGAGTACCTGGCGGGGATCCGGTCGGCGCTGGCCGACCTGCCGGCGCCGGAGCTGGCCGAGATCCTCGACGACGTCCGCGCGCACCTGGCCGACCTCACCGCCGAACTCGGCGCCGACGCGAGCCACGCGGCGCTCGTCGCGCGGCTGGGCAGCCCGGCGGTGTACGCGGGGGAGTTGCGAGCCGCCGCCGGCTACCCGCCCGCACCCGTGCAGGCGGCCGGGCCGGGGCGCTCCCGATCGACGGCGGCGACGTTCGCGGTCGCCGGGCTCGTCGGGTCGGTCCTGCTGGTGGCACTCGGTCTCCCCGCGGACGCGCCGGGGCTCGTCCTGCTCGGGCTGCTCGTCGCACTGCTGGGGGTCCCGCTGCTCACCCGCGACGGTCCGGGCCTGCCCACGGTCGCTGCGATGCCGCTCGTGCGCCGGCTCGCCGAGAGCCGGCCGGCGGCGGGAACCCCGGCGCGCGGCGTCGCGGACTTCCTGGCGAGCCTGCAGCCCGGGTGGTGGGTGGTCCGGGGAGTCATCGCGGCCGCGCTGATGCTGGCTGTGCTCGCGCGGGCCGACCCGCCCCTCGTCGTGCTGCTGTCGCTGGTGACGGTGCCGGTGTCGGTCTGGCTCGGTCACCGCACGCGCCGGGACCGGCGTCTGCTCTGGGCGGTGGTGCCGCTCAACACCCTCGCGGCGGTGCTGGCACTGGGTGTGCTGCTCTCGACCGGGGCCGGCCTGCTGGGCGGCCCCCGGCCGGCCGACAACTACTCGAGCCAGTCCTACCAGCCGGGACTGTGGCAGGACGGGGACCGCCCGATCCGCGACATCCGCCCGGTCGACGCGGCGGGGAACCCGCTCACCGGGGTGTACCTGTTCGACCAGGACGGGCGGCCGATCGACACCACCGGCGGCTCGGTCTGCACGGCCGACTACCGGACGGGCGGGACGACATCGAACGCGGCCCGGCCCTATCCGCGCGGCACGACCGACTACGACCGGCGCACCGGCGAGTGCGTCGTCGTCCCGCCCGGGCCGTTGCTCGTGGCGGTGCCGTCGGCCACCCCGCAGGCGAGCGCCACCGCCACGGGGTCCCCACCCCCGACGACTGCTCTCGCGCCCACCGGCTCCGCGACCACCGGTACGGCGCCTCCCTCGGTGACCGTCCCGCCGGCCCCGCCCGTCCCGTCCACTGCGCCCGTCCCGCCGACTGCACCCACCGGCTGACGAACCTGGTCCGCCCACCTGGTGCCGCGAGGCCGCGGTGACAGGGGGCAGGACCCGCCTCGGTCCGTGCCGGCGTGTCGGGGGCCGCCGGCACGGACCGCCTTCTCCGGTCGGGCGCCGCATCGGATCGGGGCCGATGTCGCTGCGCGCGTGAGGGGCGCCACGGCAGCGTCAGGATCGCGTCAACGTCGCAGGCCCGGCGCGTCAACGGGGCGTTCGCAGGCCCCCGCACCTCCCAGGATCCGACGATGCTCGCGCACCGGTCCGCCACCTGGTGGGCCGGTGTGTCCTGGTGGAGGAGAAACGATGGCCGACCTGGCCTACGTGGTGCTGACGATCGCCGGTTTCGCGGTCCTCGCCCTGATGGTGAGAGGGCTCGAGTCGCTGTGAGCGCCGCTGCGTACATCGTCGGCGGGCTCATCGCTCTTGGCCTGCTGATCTACCTGTTCGTCGCCCTGCTGCGCCCGGAGCGCTTCTGATGCGCGCCGACGTGAACTGTCCCGCGGAGGCGCAGTCATGAGCGACACTCTCGCCGGCATCCTCCAGATCGTCGCCATGGTCGGGCTCCTCGCGCTCGTGTACAAGCCGCTCGGCGACTACATGGCGCGCATCTTCACCACCGAGAAGCACTGGCGGGTGGAGAAGGCCCTCTACAAGCTGATCCGCGTCGACCCCGACGCCGAGCAGCGCTGGACCACCTACGCGACCGGGGTGCTCGGCTTCTCGTTCGTCGGGGTCGTCCTGCTGTACCTGCTCCAGCGGCTGCAGGCGTTCCTCCCCATGGCCTTCGGGCACGGCGCGGTGACGCCCTCGGTGGCGTTCAACACCGCGATCTCGTTCGTGACCAACACGAACTGGCAGTCCTACGTGCCGGAGAGCACGCTCGGCAACACCGTGCAGATGGCCGGTCTCACCGTGCAGAACGTCGTGTCCGCGACGGTCGGCATCGCGGTGGCGATCGCGCTGATCCGGGGCTTCGTCCGCTCGAACACCGACCGGCTCGGCAACTTCTGGGTCGACCTGACCCGCGGCGTGATCCGGCTGATGCTGCCGATCTCCTTCGTCGCCGCGATCGTGCTCATCGCCACCGGCGTGGTGATGTCCTTCCACTCCGGCGTCACGATCACCGGGGTCGACGGCATGCAGCACACGCTGCCGCTGGCGCCCGCCGGGTCGCAGGAGTCGATCAAGGAGCTCGGCACCAACGGTGGCGGCATCTTCAACGCCAACTCCGCGCACCCGTTCGAGAACCCGAACGCGCTGAGCAACTTCATCGAGATCTTCCTGCTGCTGGTGATCCCGGTGTGCCTCACCCGCACCTTCGGCACGATGGTGCGCAGCACGCGTCAGGGCACCGTGCTCGCCGCCGTCATGGGCGTCATCTGGCTGGCGTTCATCGCCGTCGCCTGGGTCTCCGAGACCCACCCGAACGGGCCGGCTGCGCAGGCGGCCGGTGCGGCGCTGGAGGGCAAGGAGGTCCGGTTCGGGATCCCGAGCTCGATCCTCTTCGGCGTCTCGACCACGGGCACCTCGACCGGTGCGGTCAACTCGCTGCACGACAGCTACACCGGCGGCGCGGGCGGGATCACGATCCTCAACATGCTGCTCGGCGAGGTCGCGCCCGGTGGTACCGGGACCGGGCTGTACGGGATCCTCGTGATCGCGATCATCGGCGTGTTCCTCGCCGGTCTGATGGTCGGGCGCACCCCGGAGTACCTGGGCAAGAAGCTCGGCCGCGTGCAGGTGACGGCGGCGTCGATCTCGATCCTCACGATGCCCGCGCTGGTGCTCATCGGTGCCGGGCTGGCCATCGCACTGCCGAGCACGCTCGGGGCGCTGGGCAACAGCGGGGAGCACGGCTTCTCCGAGGTGCTCTACGCCTACGCCTCGGCGGCCAACAACAACGGCAGTGCGTTCGGTGGCCTCACGGTCACCAGTGACTTCTTCCAGGTGACGCTGGGGCTGGCGATGCTCTTCGGCCGCTTCGTGCCGATCCTCGCCGTGCTCGCGCTCGCCGGCTCGCTCGCCAAGCAGCGGCGGGTCGACGCCGGCGCGGGCACGCTGCCCACGGACGGAACCATGTTCGGCGTGCTGGTCGGCGGCACCTTGATCCTCGTCGCGGCCCTCACCTTCTTCCCGGCCCTCGCGCTCGGGCCCATCGCGGAGGCTCTGTCATGACCCTCGATCTCCAGGAACGTCCCACCGCAACCCCCGAGGCTCCGCAGGCCGTCAAGGCGGGGGCGTTCAGCCCCCGGCAGCTGCTCGCGTCCCTGCCCGAGGCGCTGCGCAAGCTCGATCCCCGCACCCAGCTGCGCAACCCGGTCATGTTCGTGGTCTGGGTCGGCTCGGTCGTGGTCACCGTCATGGCGATCATCCAGCCCAGCGTGTTCGCGTGGTGGATCGCGGTGTGGCTGTGGTTCACGGTGCTGTTCGCCAACCTGGCCGAGGCCGTGGCCGAGGGCCGGGGCAAGGCGCAGGCGGAGTCGCTGCGGCGCACCAAGAAGGAGACGGTCGCCCGCCGCCTCACCTCCTCCGGTGCGGAGGAGCAGGTGCCCGGCACCGAACTGCGCATCGGCGACCTGGTGGTGGTCGAGGCGGGCGGGACGATCCCGGGCGACGGCGACGTCGTCGAGGGCATCGCGACCGTGGACGAGTCGGCGATCACCGGGGAGTCCGCGCCGGTCATCCGGGAGGCGGGCGGTGACCGCAGCTCCGTGACCGGTGGCACCACCGTGCTCTCGGACCGGGTCGTCGTGAAGATCATGACGAAGCCGGGGGAGTCGTTCGTCGACCGGATGATCGCGCTGGTCGAGGGCGCCTCCCGGCAGAAGACGCCCAACGAGATCGCGCTGACGATCCTGCTGGCCGTCCTGACGATCATCTTCCTGCTGGCCGTGGTCGCGGTGGCGCCGATGAGCACCTACGCCGGGGTGAACCAGTCGCTGATCGTCCTGACCGCCCTGCTCGTGTGCCTCATCCCAACCACGATCGGCGCCCTGCTCTCCGCGATCGGCATCGCGGGCATGGACCGGCTGGTGCAGCGCAACGTGCTCGCCACCTCCGGTCGCGCGGTCGAGGCCGCAGGCGACATCGACACGCTGCTGCTCGACAAGACCGGCACGATCACCTTCGGCAACCGGCAGGCCACCGCGCTGATCCCGGTGTCAGGGGTCTCCGGCGCCGCCCTCGCCGTGGCGGCCCGGCTCTCCAGCCTCGCCGACCAGACACCCGAGGGCCGCAGCATCGTCGATCTCTGCGCTCGCGAGTACGGCCTGCCCGGCGAGGCCACGGCGGCCGAGGCCGTCGCCGAGTTCGTGCCGTTCACCGCGCAGACCCGCATGTCGGGTGTCGACGTCGACGGCCGGTCGGTGCGCAAGGGCGCCGCGTCGGCGGTGCAGAGGTGGACGGCCACGCAGTCCGCCGAGATCGACGCCATCGTCGACGAGATCTCCGACGGCGGCGGCACCCCGCTCGTCGTCGCCGAAGCGGCCTCCGCGGAGGGAGCGGCGGCTCGGCTGCTGGGCGTGGTGCGGCTGTCCGACGTGGTGAAGCCCGGGATGGCCGCACGCTTCGCCGAGCTGCGGGCGATGGGCATCCGCACGGTGATGATCACCGGCGACAACCCGCGGACCGCGCGGGCGATCGCCGCCGAGGCGGGCGTGGACGACCACCTCGCGGAGGCGACGCCCGAGGACAAGATGGCCCTGATCAAGAAGGAGCAGGAGGGTGGCCGCCTCGTCGCGATGACCGGCGACGGCACCAACGACGCTCCCGCGCTCGCGCAGGCCGACGTCGGCGTCGCGATGAACACGGGGACGGCCGCGGCCAAGGAGGCCGGCAACATGGTCGACCTCGACTCGGACCCGACCAAGCTCATCGAGATCGTCGAGATCGGCAAGCAGCTGCTCATCACGCGCGGTGCGCTCACCACGTTCAGCATCGCCAACGACCTCGCGAAGTACTTCGCGATCCTGCCGGCGATGTTCGTCGCCATCTACCCCGCGCTGGGTGCGCTGAACGTCATGCACCTGGCCACACCGCAGTCGGCGATCCTGTCGGCGGTCATCTTCAACGCGCTGATCATCGTGGCGCTGATCCCGCTCGCCCTGCGCGGCGTGCGCTACCGGCCCACGAGCGCGGCGAACCTGCTGCGCCGCAACCTGCTGATCTACGGCCTCGGCGGCGTGATCGTGCCGTTCGCCGGGATCTTCGTCATCGACCTGCTCGTCCGCCTGATTCCAGGGATCTGAGAGATGCTCACCATGCTGTGGCGCCAGACCGCCACCGGGCTGCGCGTGCTGATCGCGTTCACCGTCCTCTGCGGGATCGTGTACCCGCTCGTCGTGTTCGGCGTGGCTCAGCTCCCCGGGCTCTCCGGCCCGGCGGGGGGCTCGATCATCCACGCCGCCAACGGGACCGCCGTCGGCTCGTCGTTGATCGGGGTCGACCCGGTCCCGGCGGATCCCGCGGCCGACCCGTACTTCCACACCAGGCCGTCCGCCTCGTCGTCCGGGCCGCTCGGCCCGACCGACACCACCACGTCGGGTGGCTCCAACAAGAGCGGGTTCAACCAGGACCTGCTCGACACCGTCAACCAGCGGCGGGAGCTCATCGCGAAGCGGGAGGGCGTGAACCCGGCGCTCGTGCCGCCCGACGCGGTGACGGCGTCGGCGTCCGGGCTCGACCCGGACATCAGCCCCGCCTACGCGGCACTGCAGGTGGCCCGCGTCGCGCGGGTGACCGGACTGTCCGAGGACACGGTCCGCGGCCTCGTCGCGCAGTCGTCGTCGGGGCGCGTGCTGGGCTTCCTCGGCGAGCCGACCGTCAACGTCACCACGCTGAACCTCGCTGTGCAGGAGGCCCGGCACTGACCGCTGTGCCCGCTCCCCCCACCCGGGGACCGTCGACGCCCCGACGGTCCCCGCGGGGCGGCTCAGTCCAGGTCGGCCGAGGGGGCGCTGAGCCGCACCTCCTCGGCGTCGAGACGGGACTGCAGCCGGCGCAGCACGATGTCGTCGATCTTCCGGGAGTCCCGCAGCCCTACCACCGCGGCGCGCTTCTCGGCGATCAGCGCCGCCCGCAACCGCTGGTCGTCGGCGTGCTGGCCACGTTCGGCGGCGAGCGCGGGGTCCTCCACCGGCATCGTGGGGTCGGCCAGCACGTGCAGGTGCTCCTCGTAGTCGGCGCGCACCCGCTCCACGACCAGCGGTCCGACGCCGAGGCGCTCCGCGACGGCCGGCAGCGCGGACAGCCCCGCCTCGGTGGCGGCCCGTTCGGCGAGGGCGTGCTCCCTGGCCTCGCTCCCGTCGTCGGTCAGGCGCGCCCAGCGGAGCACCGCGGGCAGGGTGAGGCCCTGGACGACCAGCGTCACCAGGATGACGCCGAAGGTGACCAGCACGATCAGGTCGCGGCCGGGCACGTCCTGCGGCACGGCGAGCGCCGCGGCGAGCGACACCCCGCCGCGGAACCCGGCCCACGCCATCGGCTGCCGCTGCCGGAAGCCCACGCGGCGCAGCCGCTGCTGGGGGCGCCGGTCGATCGCGCGGATGACGTAGGGCGTGACGTTCATCCAGAGCAGCCGCGTGCCGATCACCACGGCCGCGACGAGCAGCGCCTGCGCGGCCGCACCCGGGACCGAGGTCGAGGACAGTCCCTCGACCGCACCGCGCAGCTGCAGCCCGACCAGCACGAAGAGCGTGCCGTTCAGCACGAACGTGGTGACGCGCCAGAACGCCTCGGTCTGGATGCGGGTGCGGGCACCGATCACGCGGGGCCCGGACTGGCTCAGCGTCAGCCCGCACACGACGACGGCCAGCACCCCGGACGCGTGCAGCTCCTCGGCCAGCAGGAACGCGCCGAACGGCGTGAGCAGGCTGATGGCCGCCTCCGAGAGGGGAGCGTGCACCAGCTTGCGGGCCCGCACCGCCAGCCACGCGACCACCAGCCCGGCGACCGCGCCACCGACGTAGGAGAGCGCGAAGGCGCCGATCGCCGAGGCCCAGCTGAACACCTGCTCGCCGGTGGCCACGGAGACCGCCAGCGCGAAGACCACGAGCGCTGTGCCGTCGTTGATGAGGCTCTCGGCCCGCAGGGTGGTGAGGGTGCGCCGCGGCATCCGGCCCGCCACCGCCGCCATCGCGGTGGCGTCCGTGGGGGCGACCACCGCGCCGAGCACCCAGGCCAGCGGCCAGCTCAGCCCCAGCAGGGCATGCGCCGTGACGGCCACCAGGCCGGCGGTGGCCAGCACCAGCAGCACCGACGACAGCACGACCACCCGCAGGTTGGACCGGATCTCACGCAGCGACGTGGTGAGCGACTCCCAGTAGAGCAGCGCCGGCAGGAACACCAGCAGCACCACCGTGGGCTCCAGCACGACGTCGGAGGTCCACGGGATGAAGGCCAGCGGGACGCCGCCGAGCAGCAGCACGATCGGCGGGGTGATCCGCAGCCGTCCCGCCAGCCAGGTGAACCCGATCACGGCGCACCCGACGACGACCACCACCTGCAGCACGTGTGGGTCCTGCACCCCGGTCCGTCCTTCCGATGTCCGTCCCCGATGTCCGACGCGGCCTCGTCGGTCCAGTGTTCCAGGCGCACCCGCCGTCCCGGCTGCTCTCGGCGGCCGAGGACGGTCGCGGGTGCGCGCGTGAGAGCACAATCGACGCTGTGAGCAGGCGTGGAGAACTGCGGATCCACCTCGGGGCGGCGCCCGGGGTGGGCAAGACGTACGCCATGCTCGGGGAGGCCCGCCGCCGCGTGGAGCGGGGCACCGACGTGGTCGTCGGCATCGTCGAGACCCACGGCCGGTCGAAGACGGCCGACCTGCTCGACGGCCTCGAGATCGTCCCCCGGCGCTGCGTCGGCGGACATCCCGGCCTCGACGAGCTCGACCTCGACGCCGTGCTCGCGCGCCGGCCCGAGGTCGCGCTGATCGACGAGCTGGCCCACACCAACGCCCCCGGCTCGCGCAACCGCAAACGCTGGCAGGACGTCGAGGAGCTGCTCGAGGCCGGCATCGACGTCCTGACCACCGTCAACGTCCAGCACCTCGAGTCGCTCAACGACGTGGTCGAGCGCATCACCGGCGTCCGGCAGCAGGAGACCGTGCCGGACGAGGTGGTGCGCAAGGCCGCGCAGATCGAGCTGATCGACATCACGCCGGAGGCCCTGCGCAGGCGCATGGCGCACGGGAACATCTACGCCGCGGAGAAGGTCGACGCGGCGCTGGCCAACTACTTCCGGCCGGGCAACCTCATCGCGCTGCGCGAGCTGGCGCTGCTCTGGGTGGCCGACGAGGTGGACGTGGCGCTGCAGCGGTACCGCAGCGAGAAGGAGATCAGCGAGACCTGGGAGACGCGCGAGCGCGTGGTCGTCGCGCTGACCGGTGACAAGGAGAGCGAGACGGTGCTGCGCCGTGCGGCCCGGATCGCCAAGCGCGCAGGCGCCGCCGACCTGCTCGCCGTGCACGTGCTGCGCGGCGACGGGCTCGCCGGGCCGCCGGTCGGGGCGGTGGCCCGGCTGCGGACGCTGGCCGAGGACGTCGGCGCGAGCTTCCACACGGTGGTCGGCGGCGAGGACGTCCCCGCCGCCCTCCTCGACTTCGCCCGCGGGGCCAACGCCACCCAGCTCGTGCTCGGCACCTCCCGCAGGTCGCGGCTGGCGCGCGTGTTCGTGGAGGGCATCGGAGCCCGCGTGGTCCAGGACTCCGGGTCGATCGACGTGCACATGGTCACCCACGACGGGGCCGGCCGTGGGCTGCGGCTCCCCGCGTTCCACAGCGGGCTGCCGGCGTCGCGCAAGGTGCTGGGCTGGGTGCTCGCGGCCCTGATGCCGCTGGTGGCCACCGGGCTGGGCATCGGGCTGCGCGGCGTCATCGGGATGTCCACCGACGTGGTGCTGTACTTCCTCGCCACGGTCGTCGTGGCGATGGTGGGTGGTCTCGGGCCCGCGGTGCTGACCGCGGTGGTCGGCGGCCTGCTGCTGAACTTCTTCCTGACCCCACCGCTCTACTCCTTCAGCATCGCCACCGCGGAGAACCTCATGGCGATCGCGGCGATGGTGGTGGTGGCCGTCCTCGTCGCCCTTGTCGTGGACCGCGCCGCGCGGCGCGCCCAGCAGGCCGCGCGGGCCCGGGCCGAGGGTGCCCTGCTGGCGTCGTTCGCCCGCACGGTGCTCACCCGCAGCGACCCGCTCCCGCGGCTGCTCGAGAAGGTCCGCGAGGCGTTCGGGCTGCACTCGGTGGCGCTGCTGGAGCGCACCGGCGGGTCGGCGTCGGACGAGTGGACGTGTGTGACGTCGTCCGGGCCCGTGGGGTGCATGGCGCCCGAGGAGGCGGAGGTCGACGTCGAGATCGAGGACGACCTGCACCTCGTCGGCAGCGGCCGGTCGCTGGCCGCGGCGGACCGCAGGCTGCTCGAGGTGGTCGGCGGGCAGGCGCTGCTCGCGCTGCGCAGCCAGCGGGCGGCGGCCGAGGCCGACGACTCGCGACGCCGCGCCCACGCCACGGAGACCCGCAGCGCGCTGCTGTCCACCGTCGGCCACGACCTGCGCAGCCCGCTGACCTCGATCAAGGCCGCCGCCGGAAGCCTGCGGGACACCAGCCTCCGGCTGCCGCCGCAGGACCGCCTCGAGCTGATGGCCACCATCGAGGAGTCGGCCGACCGGCTCACCGGTCTGGTGGACAACCTGCTCGACTCCGCCCGGCTCGCCTCCGGCACGGTCACGCCGCTCCTGGCGCCGATCGGGTACGACGAGGTCGCCGGCCGCGCGCTCGTCGGGCTGCCCGGCGCCGAGCGGGTCACCGTCGACATCGACGAGAGCCTGCCCGACGTCCTCGCGGACTCCGGCCTGCTGGAGCGCGTCGTCGCCAACGCCGTCGACAACGCGCTGCGCTACGCGGGCGGCGCACCGATCGTGCTGCGCGCGAGCGCGCACGCCAGCCGCGTCGAGCTGCGGATCGTCGACTCCGGACCGGGGGTGCCCCGCCACCAGCGGGACGCCCTGTTCGCCCCGTTCCGGCGGCTCGGTTCCGCGCTGCCCAGCGACCGGGACGGCGCATCGGGCGTGGGGCTGGGACTGTCGGTCGCCCGCGGGCTCACCGAGACCATGGACGGCACGCTCTCCGCGGAGGACACGCCCGGCGGCGGTCTGACCGTGGTGGTCTCGCTGCCCGCCGTGCCCGGCGCCGCTGTACCCGACCCGGCCCCGGCGGAGACCGGGCAAGTACCCGGCCCCCCGGCGCCGAGCCCCGCGGGCTCGCCCTCCGTCCCGTTGCGGGGTGGCGCCCGATGACCGAGCACCGCGTGCTCGTGGTCGACGACGACCCGCAGATCCTGCGGGCGCTGCGGATCAACCTCACCGCGCACGGCTACCACGTCCTGCTCGCCCCCGACGGTGGCGCCGCGCTCCGCGCCGCCGCCGACGGGCACCCCGACGTCGTCGTCCTCGACCTGGGCCTGCCCGACATCGACGGTGTCGAGGTCATCGAGGGCCTGCGCGGCTGGAGCACCGTCCCGATCATCGTGCTCTCGGCCCGGACCGGCGCCCCGGAGACCGTCCGCGCCCTCGACGCCGGCGCCGACGACTACGTCACCAAGCCCTTCGGCATGGCCGAGCTGCTGGCGCGGCTGCGCGCGGCGGTCCGCCGGGCCGCGGTCTCCACCGTGGACGGCGAGCCGATCGTCGACGCGGGGGACTTCCGCGTCGACCTCGCGGCCAAGAAGGTGGTGCGCGCCGACGGCACCGAGCTGCACCTCACCCCCACGGAGTGGGGCGTGCTGGAGCTGCTCGTGCGCCACCGCGGCAAGCTCGTGGGGCAGCGCGAGCTGCTCCGGGCCGTGTGGGGCCCCACCTACGGCACGGAGACCAACTACCTGCGGGTCTACCTCGCGCAGCTGCGCCGCAAGCTCGAACCCGAGCCGTCCCGGCCCCGGCACCTGATCACGGAGCCGGGGATGGGCTACCGGTTCGAGGCCTGACGTGGGGTCAGCGCCCGAAGTCCTGCACCCAGTAGTCGCCGGCGTAGCCCACACCGATCGTCCGGAACGAGCAGTCCTCGATGTTGCGCCGGTGCCCGGCGGACTCCATCCAGTCCTGCACGACCTCGGCCGCGGTCCGCTGGCCCCGCGCGATGTTCTCGCCGCCGGGGGAGCTGTAGCCCGCGTCGCGGATCCGCTCGTCGAAGGTGTCGCCGTCCTTGTCGGTGTGGGACAGGTAGCGGCGGGAGGCCATGTCGGAGGCGTGCTCCTGGGCGGCGGTGGTGAGCCGCGCGTCGCGGACCAGCGCGCCGCAGCCAGCCGACTTCCGCTCCGCGTTGGTGGCCGCGATGACGGCCTCGGCGGGACCGGGTGCCCGCAGAACCTCGCGCCGGGTGGTCGGTGCCGCCACGGTGGCCGGTGCCGGGGGCTTCGGCGGGGCGGGGGCGACGGTCGTGGTCGGGAGGGGAGCGGTGGAGGCCGGTGCCGGTGCCGGTGCGGCGACGGGGGCCGTGGGGGCGGCCGCGGGTGCGACGTCCTTACGGATCGCCGGGGGCGCGGCGAGCGCGGCGTCGTCGTCGACCCGGGCGGCGGTGGGAACGGCCTCAGGAACAGCCAGAGCGAGACTTCCAGCCAGTACTACTCCGATCGTCAGGCCGAGGAGAAGGGTTCCCGCGCGATGCCCGAAGCTGAACACGGTGCGTAAAGTAGCAGGATTGTGACAACAAGCAACGATTCGGCTGTTCGGCTCAACATGTGGGTCGCCGGTCACGTTCAGTCAGTGGGTTTCCGGTGGTGGACGAGGTGCCGCGCGCTGGAACTGGGACTGGTCGGCTCGGCCCGCAACCTGCCGGACGGTCGCGTCGCCGTGGTCGCGGAAGGCGACCGCCGGGCGTGCGAGGGGCTGCGCGACGCCGTCCGGGGCGGCGGCACGCCGGGGCGCGTCGACGAGGTCGTCGAGCAGTGGAGCCACGCCCGCGGTGGCCTGCGGGGATTCGTCGAAGCCTGACGGTAATGTTCGTCGACCGCCCCCCGGAGAACGCCGTCCCCTGGAGAACGCAGCCGTGCACCTCAAGAGCCTGACGCTGAAGGGCTTCAAGTCCTTCGCCTCGGCCACGACGCTGCGCCTGGAACCCGGGATCACCTGCGTGGTCGGGCCCAACGGCTCGGGCAAGTCCAACGTGGTCGACGCGATCAGCTGGGTGCTCGGCGAGCAGGGCGCGAAGGCACTGCGCGGCGGGAAGATGGAGGACGTCATCTTCGCCGGTACCTCGGGAAGAGCGGCCCTCGGCCGCGCCGAGGTGACGCTCACCATCGACAACTCCGACGGTGCCCTGCCCATCGACTACTCCGAGGTGTCGATCACCCGCCGGATGTTCCGGGACGGTGCCGGCGAGTACGAGATCAACGGATCGCACTGCCGCCTCCTGGACATCCAGGAGCTGCTGTCGGACTCCGGCATCGGCCGCGAGATGCACGTGATCGTCGGGCAGGGGCAGCTCGACTCGGTGCTGCAGTCCAAGCCCGAGGACCGCCGGGCCTACATCGAGGAGGCCGCAGGCGTCCTCAAGCACCGCAAGCGCAAGGAGAAGGCGCTCCGCAAGCTCGACGCGATGCAGGCCAACCTCACCCGGCTCACCGACCTCACCGCGGAGCTGCGCCGCCAGCTCAAACCGCTGGGCCGGCAGGCGGAGATCGCGCGCCGGGCGCAGTCCGTCCAGTCGGAGCTTCGTGACGCGCGGTTACGGCTCGCCGCCGACGACCTCGTCACCCTGCGCGACAGCCTCGCGCGTGAGGAGGCCGACGAGTCGACGGCCCGCGCCCGCCGCGCCGAGGTCGAGGAGCAGCTGTCGGTCGCCCGCGTCGAGCAGGAACGGCTGGAGCTCGCGCTGGCCCAGGACGCCCCGCGGCTCGCCGCCGCGCAGGACACCTGGTACCGGCTCTCCGCGCTGGCGGAGCGCCTGTCCGGCACCGTCCGGCTCGCCCAGGAACGCACCCGCCACCTCGCCGACCCGCAGGAACGCACCCCGGGGCGCGACCCCGACGAGCTGGACGCCGAGGCCGACGCCGTCTCCGAACAGGAGGACGAGCTGGTCGAGGCCGTCGCCGAGGCCCGCAGACGGCTGTCGGACGTGCTGGAGGAACGCGCCGACCACGAGCGGACCCTCGCCGCGGCCGAACGCGCCCACATGGCCGCCGTCCGCGCGCTCGCCGACCGCAAGGCGGGCCTCGCCACCCTCGCCGGGCGCGCCGAGGCGCTGCGCAGCGGCGCCGCCGCCACCGCCGACGAGATCGACCGGCTCTCCGAGGCGCTGGCCGAGGCCGAGGAGCGCACCGAGACCGCGGCGGGCGAGCTGGAGCTCGCCCGCGACGAGCTCGGCGGCCTCGGCGGCGACGACCCCGCCGACGGCTCGCTCGCGAGCTCGCTGCGGGAGCTCGAGCAGCGCTGCGCCGAGGCCGTCGAGGCACACGACGGCGCGCGCAGGCGGGTGGCCGAGCTGGTGGCCCGCGAGCGCGAGCTGGAACAGCAGCGCGCGCACTGGCGGGCCCGGGTCGACGCCCTCTCGGTCGGGCTGGCGCGCCGCGACGGGTCGGGCGCGTTGCTCGACACCGACGGCGTGCTCGGCGCGGTGTCCGGCCTGCTCACCGTCGAACCGTGGGCACGGGTGGCGGTCGCGGCGGCGCTGGGCGAGCTCGCCGACGCACTGGCGGTGGCGAGTCCCGACGCCGCGGTGGACGCGCTCCGCCTCCTGCGCACCCGCGACGCGGGCCGGGCGTCCCTGGTGGTGGGCTCCGCCGAAGTTCAGGAAAGCCACTTTCAGGCCCTCTCCGGGCAGGAAAGTGGCTTTCCTGAACCTCCGGTGGGGCGCTGGGCATCCGGGCTCGTCTCCGCCGAGCCCGCGGTGCGGGGCGCCGTTGCCCGGCTGCTGCACGGTGTCGTCGTCGTCGACGATCTCGGCGCCGCCCGTACCGTCGTCGCCGGGCACCCGGAGCTCACGGCCGTCACCACCGACGGCGACGTGCTCGGGGCGGCCAGGGCGTCCGGTGGTTCCGGCGCGGCCTCCAGCGCGCTGGACGTCCAGGCCGCTGTGCAGGAGGCCGTCGAGCAGCGGGAGGCGGTCGAGGAGGAGCTGGCGGGCCTGCGTCCGGCGCTCGACGGGGCCCGCGCCGAGGAAGCCGCCCGGCTGAGCGAGGTCGAGGCCGCGCGGCGGCAGCAGACGGCGGCCGAGCAGCGCCGGGCCGCGGCGTCGGCCCAGCTCGGGCGCTACGAGCAGGCCGTCCGGTCGGCCACTGCGGAGGCCCAGCGGCTGCGGGAGCGCCGCGACGCCGTCGAGGCCCGTCGCTCCGACGCGTTGCTCGCGCTGGAGGCCGCCGAGCAGCAGCTCGCCGTGGCCGAGGACGAGCCGGTCGACGACGAGCCCGACACCGAGATCCGCGACGCGGCCGCCGAGTCGCTCGCCGCTGCGCGCGCCGAGGAGGTGGAGGCGCGGTTGACGCTGCGCACCGTGGAGGAGCGGGCGCGGGCGATCGCGGGCCGCGCCGACTCGCTGCGCCGCCAGGCGTCCTCGGAGCGGCAGGCCAGGGCCAGGGCTGCCGCGGCCCGGGAGGCGCGCGAACGCGGCGCCCGGATCGCGAATATCGTCGTGGCCGCCGGCCGGACCGCCTCGGAGCAGATCGCCGTCTCGCTGGCCGCGGCGGCCACCGAGCGGGACGCCGCGGCGGCGGCCCGCGACTCCCGGGAGCGGGCACTCGGCGAGGCCAGGGCCAGCACCCAGCGGCTCACGGGGCTGATGGAGAAGCTCACCGACGCCGTGCACCGCGACGAGGTGCTGCGCGCGCAGTCCCGGCTGCGGCTGGAACAGCTCACGGAGAAGATCCTCGCCGACCACGGTCTCGGCATCGACGACCTCGTCGCGGAGTACGGCCCGGACACACCCGTGCCCGCCTCGGCCGCGGAGATGGCCGAGTACGAGGCGGCGAAGGAGCGCGGCGAGGACGTCGTGCCACCACCGCCGATGCCCTTCGACCGCGCCACCCAGCAGCGCCGCGCGCAGCGAGCCGAGAAGGACCTCGGCCTGCTGGGCAAGGTCAACCCGCTGGCGCTCGAGGAGTTCGCGGCGCTCGAGGAGCGCTACCGGTTCCTGTCCACCCAGCTGGAAGACCTCAAGAACACCCGCCGCGACCTGCTCACCGTCGTCCGCGAGGTGGACGACAAGATCCTCGAGGTCTTCACCATCGCCTACACCGACGTGGCGCGGGAGTTCGAGACCGTCTTCGCCACCCTGTTCCCCGGTGGTGACGGCAGGCTGGTCCTCACCGACCCCGACGACATGCTCACCACCGGCATCGAGGTGGAGGCCCGGCCGCCCGGCAAGAAGGTCAAGCGGCTGTCGCTGCTGTCCGGTGGGGAGCGGTCGCTGACGGCGATGGCCCTGCTCGTGGCGATCTTCCGCGCGCGGCCGTCGCCGTTCTACGTGCTCGACGAGATCGAGGCCGCCCTCGACGACGTGAACCTGCGCCGGCTCATCTCCCTCATGGAGGAGCTGCGGGAGACGAGCCAGCTCATCGTCATCACCCACCAGAAGCCGACGATGGAGGTGGCCGACGCGCTCTACGGCGTCTCCATGCGCGGCGACGGGATCACCACGGTCATCAGCCAGCGCCTGCGCGCGGCGAGCTGACCGGGCGGGGGCTCAGGCCAGGTTCTGCTCGACGAAGCCGGTGACGGCGGCGGCGAACGTCTCGGGCTCCTCCAGGTGCCCCATGTGCCCGCTGTTCTCGAACACCACGAGCTGCGAGCCGGGGATCGTCTCGTGCAGCTCCTGGCCCCACCGCGGGCCGCAGATGAACCCCCACCGGCCGGTCAGCACGAGGGTGGGCAGGTGCAGCGCCGCGAGCGCGTCGTGGTGGCGCCACGGTCCCTCGTCCGACGTGACCGCCCACGCCTGCAGGCTCGTGCGCATGACGTCGTACGCCTCGACCGTGCGGGAGTCGGCGAAGTAGGCCGGGAGCAGGCCGCGCATCGACGCCGTGTACTCCTCGTCCGTGCCGGTGGCGAGCGCCTTCCAGGTGGCCATCGCCTCCTGCGCCTCCGGCCGGTCGGCGTAGCGCTCCAGGAACCTCTCCAGGTTCTGTGCCGCGTCGACCATGATCTCCGGGCCGGCGAGCGGCGCGGTGTCGAAGAGGATCAGCCCGGCGAGCCGGTCGGGGTGCCGGATCGCGTACCGCTGGGCCACGAAACCGCCGTGCGAGTGGCCGAGCAGGTGCACGTCGGGCACGCCGAGGTGGGCGAGCAGCGCCTCGACGAACTCCACGTAGCGGTCCACCGAGTACCCGCCGGGGTGCTCGGGCAGCCGTCCCGACTCGCCGGTGCCGATCGGCTCCACGTAGACGCAGGTCAGCTTCTTCTCGAGCAGTGGCATGCGCAGGTAGTCCCACCCGATGCCCGGACCTCCCGGGTGGAGCACGCAGACCGGGCCACGTCCGGCGACGTGGTAGCGCATGGGGACGCCGTTCAGCTCGAGGGTGTGGGTGCCCTCCTGGAGGGCGGGTGTCGTCGGCACGGACGGTTCTCCTGTGGGTCGGCGGGGACGCACCGGCGGGCGCGCCCTCCACCTGGAGGCGCGAGTTTCCGGCTCGCGGGCCGCGAGATCCGATCGGTCCGGTGGGGACGAGAATGGGGGAGTGGATCAGGACCGCAGGCTCGTCGGCCGCGAGGCCACGCTCGCCGCGGCCCGGGTGGCGCTCGACGAGGTCCTCGGCGGGGCCGGGCAGCTGCTGCTGGTGTCGGGGGAGCCGGGCATCGGGAAGTCCGCGCTGCTCGGAGAGGTCGTGCGGACGGCCGCGGCGCAGGGGGCCCGGGTGCTGCGGGGCACCTGCTGGGAGGCGGCCGTCGCGCCGCCCTACTGGCCGTGGACGCAGGTCCTGCGCTCCGTCGACCGGTCCACGGTGCAGCTCGGCGAGGCCGCCCGCCTGATCGAGCGGTCCGCGCCCGACGGCCCGTCGGCGGCACTGCCGTTCGAGATGTTCGACGCGGTGGCCCGGGTGCTGGCCGAGCTGGCTGCGCACTCGCCACTGGCTGTGGTCCTCGACGACCTGCAGTGGGCCGACGAGGCGTCCGTCCGGCTGCTGTCCTTCCTCCGCACGCAGCTCGCCGCCGATCGCGTCCTCCTGCTCGGCGCCTTCCGTGACACCGAGTCGGGCGCCGAGCTGCGCCGGCTCACCGAGACGGCACAGCTGCTCCAGCTGGGCGGGCTGACGGCCGACGACGTCGCCGCGCTCATGCGGCGCACGGGCGGGCCGCACGCGCCCATCGAACGGGCGGAGGAGATCCGGAGCCGGTGCGGCGGGAACCCGTTCTTCGTGCGCGAGGTGTGCCGGCTCGGCGTCGCCGACGGCTGGGACGCGACGGCGGCCGGGCGGATCCCCGACGGCGTGCTCGGCGTCCTGCGGCGGCGGCTCGGGCGCCTCTCCGCGCCGTGCGCCGCGATGCTCACCGCCGCCGCGGTGGCCGGCCGCGTCGTCGAGCCCGAGGTGCTGGGCCGCGCGCTCCCGACCGGCGACGCCGCCGGGACCACGGCTCTCATCGACGAGGCCGTCGCCGCGCGGGTCCTCGCGCCGGACGGGGCGAGGACCTCCTTCGTCCACGACCTCTACCGGGAGACGCTGCTCGCGGACTGCCCGTCGGCCCGGCTCGCCGAGCTCCACGCGGCCGTCGGCGCGGCACTGCGGGACGTCACCCCGCCGGATGCGCTCACGGGGGACCGGCTGTCCCGGCTCGCCGCCCACTTCGTCGCGGCCGGACCGCCCGCGGCCGGGGAGGCGGTGCGGTTCTCCGTGCTCGCCGCCCGGGACGCCACCTCCCGGCTCGGTCACGAGGACGCCTGCCGGCACTACGAGCTCGCGCTGGGTGTGATCGACGCGGTGGCCCCGCCCGCGGGGTCGGCGCAGCGCACCCGCCTGCTCGTGGAGCTCGGAGCGGCGCAGGCGCGGGCCGGGAGCGCCGACGCGGCGCGGACCGCCTACGACGAGGCCGTCCGGCTGGGGCGGGCCGGGGGCGAGTGGGAGGCGGTGGCGCGGGCGGCGATGGGCCGCTACGGCTTGGGCAGCCGCGACCCGGTGGAGTACGCCACGGTGATCTCCGTGCTGGAGGAGGCGGACAAGGCACTGGCCGCGTCGGGTACGGCTGACGTCGCGCTGCGCTGCAGCCTGCTCGCCACCCTGGCGCGGGCCCGGCGGCACGCGGACCCGCGCCGCGTCGACCCGGAGGCCGTCGAGGCCGCGGAGCAGGCCGTGGCGCTGGCGGCAGGCGACCCGCGCTCACGGGCGGAGTCCCTGCTGGCCCTGCACGACGTCCTGTGGGTGCCGGGGCGCGCGTCCGAGCGGCTCCCGGTGCTGGACGAGATGCTGGCCGCCGCCGTTGCGGCGGACGACCCGGAGCTCGTCGCGGTGGCCCACCAGCTGACGGCCACCGCGCTCATCGAGACGGGCGACCCGGCAGGTCGGCTCGCGCTCGAACGGTACGTGCACCTCGCGGCCGGGCTCGGACACGCGCGCGGCCGCTGGGGCGCGCTCAGCCGCCGGGCGACTCTCGCCGAGCTCGCCGGGCGCGTCGAGGAGGCCACCGACCTCGCGGGCGCCGCGCTGGAGCTGGGCTCCGCGATCGGCGAGCCCGACGCCCCCGGCTGCTTCGCCACGCTGCGGTCCTCGCTCATGGCGATCGGCGGCCCTGAGCTGACGCTCGACCTGGGTGGCCTGGACGAGAACGACCAGCTGTGGCCGGTGTTCCCGCTGATCCGCGCGCTCGCCCCGGCGTTCCGCGGCCGGTACGAGGAGGCCGCCGAGCGTCTCGGGGACTTCGCGGTACAGGACGTGCTGCAGAAGTACGACCTCGAACTGGTCGCCGTGGCCGCCACCGTCTTCGCGGCCGTCGGCTCGGACGCGCAGCGCACGTGGACCTACGAGCGGCTCGTCCCGGTCGCGGGGCTGCACGTCGTGGTCGGCGGGTGCGCGGCCTACTACGGGCCGGTGGACCATCTCCTCGGAGAGCTGGCCGCAGGCCTCGGACGGCGGGACGCGGCCGTGGCCCACCTCACCGCGGCGGCGCGGCAGTGCGACCGGCTGGGGGTCGCGGCCTGGTCGCGGCGCAGTCTCGACGCGCTCGCCCGCATGGGCGCCGGGCCGGACGAGCCGGTGGTGGAGCGCGACGGCGGCACCTGGCGCCTGGCGTTCCGGGGCCGCGTGGAGCACCTGCCCGACGCGAAGGGCCTGCGCGACCTCGCCGTCCTCCTCGGCTCTCCCGGGCGGGACGTGCACGTGCTCACGCTGCTGGGCCGGGACGTGCCGCCGACGGGGTCCGATCCCGTGCTCGACGACCGGGCGAGGGCCCGCTACCGCCACCGCCTGGGCGAGCTCGACGGCGACATCGACGAGGCGGTCGAGTTCCAGGACCTGCACCGGGCCGAGCGGCTCCAGGCGGAGCGGGACGCGTTGCTGGCCGAGCTCGCCGCCGCCACAGGGCTCGGCGGGCGACCCCGGCGCCTCGGGGACGAGACCGAGCGCGCCCGCAAGACCGTGGGAGCGCGGATCCGGGACGCGCTGCGCCGGGTGGACGCCGTGCACCCCGAGCTCGCCGAGCACCTCCGCGCCACCGTCGGCGTCGGCACGGTCTGCCGCTACACACCGCAACCGGTGCCGACGAGGGAGTGACCGGCGACATGATCTTCCCGAGGTCCTGAGGATCGCCCTGGCCAGGGCCATCTCGTCGATCTGACAACGATCACGGTGAACGCCAGGTGCTTGGCGCCCCTGCCGCTGCTTCGCATGACAGGGTGGACAGGTGACCACGGAGACCTTCTGGATCATCATCGCGATCGCGGCGGTGGTCCTGCTCGTCGCCGTCGCGCTGGGGCTGGTGCTGCTGCGGCGACGGCGGATAAGCCTGCGTGAGCCGGGGGAGGTCGAGGGCGGCACGAGCCCCGGCACCGCCCCGCCACGCGGCGGCACCTACAAGGCCGAGAGCGGCTTCTCCTTCACGGCGGGCTCCGATACGGCTGCCCCCCCGGCCGCACCACCGGAGCAGCGGGCCGAACCCGCGGCACCGCCGACGAACCGCGCGCCCACGGCGGACCTGCTGCCGCCGGTGGACACCGCGCCCCCCGCGCCGCCGGCCGAGACGGCGCCTCCGGCCCAGACCCCACCGCCCGCCCGGACGGCCCCGCCGGCCGACACCGCGCCGCCGGCCGACACATCCCCGGCGCCCGACACGACCCCGTCCCGGGCAACGCCGCCGGCGGAGACCGCTCCGCCCGCCGAGCGGGCACCCGCGGCCGGGACCGCCTCGGCGGTCCCTGAGACCGCCTCTCCCGCGCCCACGGCACCACCGGAGACGACCGCGGTCCCCGGCCCGGTGGCCGAGACCGCGCCGCCTGCCGAGGCCCCGCCCGCCCGTCCCGCGGTGCCGGAGACGCCCCCGGCCGCCGAGACCGCACCCTCCGCCGCCGCCCCGCCGGCCGAGACCACGCCCACCAGGACCACGCCGGGCCCGGACACAGCGCCCGCCCCCGAGGCGGCCCGGACCGTGACGCCTCCGGCCGCTGCGCCCTCCACCAACGGCGCCGCGCCGCCCGCCCCGCCCACCGCGCCGCCGGAGATCGCCCCCGCCGAGGGCCGGCTCGAGCGGCTGCGCGGCCGGCTGGCCCGGTCGCGTTCCGGCTTCGGCCAGGGGCTGCTCGGCCTGCTGGGGGCCGGGGAGCTGGACGAGGAGTCGTGGGAGGACGTGGAGGCCATGCTGCTGCAGGCCGACCTCGGCCCCGAGATGACCTCCGAACTGGTGGAGACCCTGCGTACCGAGCTGGCCCGCCGCGCCGTGCGTACGTCGGAGCAGGCGAGGCAGCTGCTGCGCGAGGTCCTCACCGCCGCCCTGCGCACCGATCTCGACCGCTCGCTGCGCGCGCTCCCGCACGACGGCAGGCCCGCCGTGCTGCTGATCGTCGGGGTCAACGGCACCGGGAAGACCACCACCACCGGCAAGCTGGCCAGGGTGCTGGTGGCCGGTGGGCGCCACGTGGTGCTCGGTGCGGCCGACACCTTCCGCGCCGCCGCCGCCGAGCAGCTGGGCACCTGGGGCGAGCGGGCGGGAGCCACCGTGGTGCGCGGCCCGGAGGGCGCCGATCCGGCCAGCGTGGCGTTCGACGCCGTGAAGCAGGGCACCGACGAGGGCGCCGACGCCGTACTGCTCGACACCGCGGGCCGGCTGCACACCAAGACCGGCCTGATGGACGAGCTGGGCAAGGTCAAGCGGGTCGTCTCGCGGCAGGCCGCCGTGGACGAGGTGCTGCTCGTGCTCGACGCCACCACCGGCCAGAACGGGCTCACCCAGGCCCGGGTGTTCGGCGAGGTCGTCGACGTCACCGGCATCGTGCTCACCAAGCTCGACGGCACCGCGAAGGGCGGCATCGTGTTCCGCGTGCAGCGCGAGCTGGGGGTGCCGGTCAAGCTCGTCGGGCTCGGTGAGGGGCCCGACGACCTCGCCCCGTTCGAGCCCGCGGCATTCGTCGATGCACTGTTGGCCTGAGAATCCGGCTGTGTAATCCGGATGTAACTCCACGGGCCGGCGCGTTCACCGCTACGAAACAGCGGCGGACGATGCGCGAAACATGCCGGCCAGATAGTTCCCGTCATCTGCCGCTCCACTCGCCACCTCCAGGCAAAGCGGCGACTGACGGGAAGGAGTTGACGTGCTCGATACCGGCGATACCGCCTGGATGCTGGCAAGCTCAGCGCTGGTGCTGCTGATGACACCCGGGTTGGCACTGTTCTACGGCGGCATGGTCCGCTCGAAGAGCGTGCTGAACATGATGATGATGAGCATCTCGTCGCTCGGGCTGGTCGGCGTGCTGTGGGTGCTCTACGGCTACTCCGTCGCGTTCGGCAACGACGTGGGCGGCGGGCTGCTCGGCAACCCGGCGGAGTTCGCCGGGCTCAAGGGCCTGTTCGGCGGCACCTACCTCGCGACCGAGGGTGGGCCGCCCGTCGACATCCCGCTGGTCGGCACCATTCCCGCCACGGTCTTCGTCGCCTTCCAGGCGATGTTCGCGATCATCACCGTCGCCCTGATCTCCGGTGCCGTCGCCGACCGCCTGCGGTTCGGCCCGTGGCTGCTGTTCGCCGGACTGTGGGCCACCATCGTCTACTTCCCGGTCGCGCACTGGGTCTTCTCGTTCAACGGCGTCACCGCCGAGAACGGTGGCTGGATCGCCAACGACCTCAAGGCGATCGACTTCGCCGGTGGCACCGCGGTGCACATCAACGCCGGTGCCGCCGCTCTCGCACTCGCGCTGGTGCTCGGCAAGCGCCGCGGCTGGCCGCGCGAGCCCATGCGCCCGCACAACCTCACGCTGGTCATGCTCGGCGCCGGCCTCCTGTGGTTCGGCTGGTTCGGCTTCAACGCCGGTTCGGCCGTCGCGGCCAACGGCGTCGCGGGCCTCACGTTCGTCAACACGCTGGTGGCCACCTCGGCCGCGATGCTGGCCTGGTTGCTGGTCGAGCGCATCCGCGACGGCAAGCCCACCAGCCTCGGCGCGGCGTCCGGCCTCGTCGCCGGCCTCGTCGCCATCACGCCGTCGTGTTCGTCGGTCTCGCCGATCGGCGCCATCGCGATCGGGGTCATCACCGGCATCCTGTGCGCGCTGGCCGTCGGTCTCAAGTTCCGCTTCGGCTATGACGACTCACTCGACGTGGTCGGTGTCCACCTCGTCGGCGGTCTGGCCGGCACCCTGCTGGTCGGTTTCTTCGCCACCTCCAGCGCGCCGGCCGGGGTGGACGGCCTCTTCTACGGCGGCGGTGTCGACCAGCTCTGGCGGCAGGCGGTCGGGGCGGTCGCGGTGCTGGCGTTCTCCTTCGTCGTGAGCCTGATCCTGGCCTACATCGTCAAGGCGGTCATGGGCCTGCGGGTCAGCCCGGAGGAGGAGGCCACCGGCATCGACGAGACCGAGCACGCCGAGACCGGCTACGACTTCTCCACTCTCCACGGCATCGGCGGTCTCGGGACGCCTCGGCCGTCCGCAGCCACGAACGCGGCCGCGGAGCACGTTCCGGCAAACGCAGGCAAGGAGAGCTGAGCGATGAAGCTGGTCACGGCGATCGTCAAGCCGTTCGTCCTCGAGGACGTCAAGGGGGCGCTGGAGCAGATCGGCGTCCTGGGCATGACGGTCAGCGAGGTGCAGGGGTACGGGCGCCAGAAGGGCCACACCGAGGTCTACCGCGGCGCGGAGTACTCCGTGGACTTCGTGCCGAAGGTCCGGGTGGAGGTCGTCGCCGACGACACACTCGCCGACAAGGTGGTGGACGCCGTGGTCGAGGCGGCCCGTACGGGCAAGATCGGTGACGGCAAGGTGTGGGTCACTCCGGTCGAGAGCGTGATCCGGGTCCGTACCGGTGAGCGCGGCACCGACGCCATCTGATCACTTCATCTGACGTCGGATCCGAGGGCCCGCTGCACAGCATGATCGTGCGGCGGGCTCCGGCGCGTTTTCCGGAACTGTCTGGTTCGTCACCGATCGGAGGATCGTGATGATGCTGGTGACCGCCATCATCAAGCCGTTCGCACTGGAGAACGTCCGTGCCGGACTCGAGCGTCTGGACATCGCCGGGATGACCGTCAGCGAGTCGTCGGGGTACGGCAGGCAGCGCGGCCATACCGAGGTCTACCGGGGTGCGGACTACCACGTCGATCTCGTGCCCAAGGTGCGCGTCGAGGTGGTCGTCGACGACGGCGCCGTGGAGCAGGTGATCGAGGCCGTGTCGGGCGCCGCCCGCACGGGCAAGATCGGTGACGGCAAGGTGTGGGTCACACCTGTCGACACCGTCGTGCGGGTCCGCACCGGCGAGCGGGGTGCCGACGCGCTGTGAGTGCCCTGGCTGTGGCGTCGGGAGACGCGGGGGACCTGGTCCGGGCGAAAGCCGTGCTGCTGGACCCGGGGGTGGGCAAGCGCAGGCTCGGGCCCGAGGCGCTGCGCACGGCGCTGGTGGACCTGCACGACTTCTGGCTGTCGTCGCGGGCGGCGTCCATCGGGCTGACCGACCGCGCGGCGCTCATCGCCGTCGGAGCGCTGGGCCGCCGTGAGCTGGCCCCGTGGTCGGACCTCGACCTGGTGCTGCTGCACGACGGCCGCAAGGACGTCGAGCGGCTGGCCGAGCAGCTGTGGTACCCGCTGTGGGACGCGGGGATCGGCCTCGACCACTCGGTGCGCACCCCGGGTCAGGCCGTCCAGGTGGCGGCCACCGACCTGCGTGCCGCGTTCGGGCTGCTGGAGGCCCGGCACATCGCGGGCGACACCGCGCTCTCGGACAAGGTGCGCGCCGCGGTGCGGCAGGCGTGGCGGGCCGGCATCCGCGGCCGCTTCGACGAGCTCGCCGACTCCGCCCAGGAGCGCTGGCGGAAGGTCGGTGACGTCGCGCACCGGGTGGAGCCGGACCTGAAGAGCGGGCACGGCGGGCTGCGCGACATCCAACTGCTCGACGCGCTGGCCGCCGCCCAGCTCGTCGACCGTCCGGGCGCCGAGGTGGGGGAGGCCCGCAGGCTGCTGCTGGACGTCCGCACCGAACTGCACCGGCTCGCCGGGCGGCCCCGAGACGTGCTGCGGGCGCAGGACGCCGACGAGGTGGCGGCCGCGCTGGAGATCTCCGACCGGTTCGAGCTCGCGCGGGCCCTGTCCGGCGCGGCCCGGTCGGTGGCGTTCGCCGCCGAGGTGGGGCTGCGTTCCGCGCGCAGCGCCCTGCCGCGGCGCGGTCTGGCCGCGTTGCGGCGCGCTCCCGTGCGGCGTCCGCTGGACAGCGGCGTCGTCGAGCACGGCGGCGAGGTGGCGCTCGCCCGCGACGCCGTGGCTCCCCGTGATCCCGGGCTGGTGCTGCGGGTGGCGGCCACCGCGGCCCGCACCGGCCTGCCGATCGCCGCCGGCACGCTGCACCGGCTCGCCGACACCGCCCCCGAGCTGCGCGAGCCGTGGCCACCGTCGGCGCTGGGCGAGCTGCTCTCGCTACTGGGCACCGGGCGTCAGCTCGTGGACGTGGTGGAGGCGCTGGACCGCACCGGGCTGTGGGGGCGGCTGTTCCCCGAGTGGGGCGCGGTGCGCGACCTGCCGCCGCGCGACCGTGCGCACGTGTGGACCGTCGACCGGCACCTCGTCGAGGCCTGCGCCCAGGCTGCCCGGCTCACCACCCGCGTGGCGCGCCCGGACCTGTTGCTCGTCGGCGCGCTGATCCACGACATCGGCAAGGGGCGCAACGGCGACCACTCGGTCGTCGGGGAGTCGCTGGCCCTGCAGGTGGGCAGGCGACTCGGCTTCCCCGACACGGACGTGGCCGTGCTGGGTCAGGTGGTGCGACACCACCTGCTGCTGCCGCACACGGCCACCCGGCGCGACCTCGACGACCCGGCCACGATCACCCGCGTCGTCGAGACGCTGGAGGGCAGCGGGCTCGTCCTCGACCTGCTGGAGTCCCTCGCCGAGGCCGACGCGCTCGCCACCGGCCCGGGGGTCTGGAGCCCGTGGAAGCAGACCCTGATCCAGGACCTGGTACGCCGCTGCCGGGCCCTGCTGGCCGGGGAGCCGCTGCCGGCGCCCGCCGCACTGAGCGCCGACGCCGCGGAGCTCGCCGGTGCCGTCGCCGACGACGGGCAGCCGCAGATCCGGCTCGACGACCGCGCCGACCCGGCCACCGTCATCGTGGCGGTGCCGGACGGCCCGAGGGCCCTGTCGGCCGCTGCCGGTGTGCTGGCGCTGCACTCCCTGGAGGTGCACGCGGCCGAGCTGCCGTCCGCCGAGCAGGCGGCCGTCGTCACCTTCACCGTCTCCCCGCGCTTCGGCGGGCTGCCCGACCCGGCGCTCCTGCGGTCGGACCTGATCCGGGTGCTCGACGGCGGTCTCGCGCTGGCCGACGCGCTGGCGCGCAAGGAGCGCGACTACGCCCCGATCAGCCCGAGCGGGGAACCGCCGGCCCCGCCCCGGGTGCTGTGGTTCGACGACGAGGCCACCGGGGCCGTGGTGCTGGAGCTGCGTGGCACCGACCGGATCGGCCTCCTGCACCACGTGGCCGCCGCGCTGGAGGAATGCAGCGCCGACCTGAGATGGGCCAGGGTGGCCACGTTGGGTGCGTCCGTCGTCGACTCGTTCTGCCTCGCCGGGCCGGGCACCGGGGGAGCGCTGAGCACGGCGGAGCGCCGCAAGATCGAGCGGGCGGTGCTCGCGGCGGCGGGGTAGCGCCCCCGAATTGCGGCAAAGCCACGTTGCCGCAACGTGGTTGCATGAACGTGGCTTTGCTGCAACGGGACGGCCGCCGGGCCCACGGGGGGCGGGCGATCGGAACGAACCACCCGGAACGGACGTTGACCTCTCGTGACGAGAGCGAGCTCGACCGCCGCACCGGCCGCCGCAGCCCCCACACCGGCCGCCCCGCCCGTGCGCCTCGCCCTGCCCGGTCGCACGCTGCTGCTCGTGGCAGGCATCCCGGGAGCGGGGAAGTCAACCCTGCTCGCCGGGCTGCCCGCCGACCGGGGCCGCGCCGTGCTCGACTCCGAGACCCAGCGCGTGGCGCTGCGGCGCCTCCTGGGCGTGCTGCCCTACGCCTGGTACCGGCCACTGGTGCACCTGCTGCACCGGTTGGCCGTGCTCACCGCGGCCGTCTCGGCCACGCCCACGGTGGTCGTCCACCTGCCCGCCACCGACCAGCGCACCCGCGCGGTACTCGCCCGGCTCGCGGCAGCCACCGGGCGCAGCGCGCACCTGCTCTGGATGCACGTCGACCCGGACGAGGCCCGGCGGGGGCAGTGCGAACGGGGCCGGATGGTGCCCGAGCGCTCCTTCGCCGGGCACGCGCACCGGGCCTCGTCCGCCACTGCCGAGCTCCTCGCGGGCGTGCCCGCGGGCTGGGAGAGCGTCACGGTGCTCGACCGGGCAGCGGCCGCCGGCGGCCTGCGGCTGGACACCGGGCGAGCCCAACAGAGTTAGGCCGTGTTGAGGAAGTACTGATCGATGGGCTTCGTGATCCAGATCGTTCCTGGCAAGGCGCCGCCCCGAGCCGTCGTACCTGGCGTACCCGGTCGGGGCGGCAACGCCGCCAGGGACGATCTGGGCGCGAAGACCGCGATCAGGGGCTTTCTCAACACGGCCTGGTGCCGGGCCGCTGGGTCCGGCCCGGCACCGGGTCAGGCGGTGAGAGCGCTGCGCACCGACGTCCAACCGGCGAGCGCCGCGCGGACGTCCGCGTGGGTCTCCTCGCGCAGCGCCTGTTCGTGGGCCTGGTCGAGCACGTCGTCGATCAGCACCCGCCTGCCGCTCTCGGCCGACCGCACGGCCGCCTCCACCATGGCGAGGCTCAGCACGTTCTCGTGCACCTCGCCCATCGGGGTGCTGCCGGTGCGCAGTGCCTCGGCGAACACCTGGAGCGCCCCCGCGATGCCCGAGTACGGCGACGGTGACCGTTCCGCGGGCAGCACGTCGGCGTCGAGCACCGGTCCGGTGTCGCCGTCCCACCGGGCCGAGCCCTTCTCACCGCTCACCCGCCACACGCCGTTCCAGGAGGTCTCGGCGCCGGGGCTGCACCAGCTTCCGGTGTAGACGTAGCGGATGCCGCCCTCCATCTCGAACACGGCCGTGGCGGCGGCCGCCCCGTCGTACCAGCTCCACGACGGGTTGTACGCCTCGCAGTAGGCCGCGACCGGCTCGGCGCCGAGGACGAACCGGGCCGAGTCGAAGGGGTGGATCGCCATGTCGACGAGCAGCGGATGCGCCATCTCCTCGCGGAACCCGCCGAACCGTGGCGCCCGGAAGAACTCGGTGGTGAGCGTCCCGAGCGCGCCGAGGTCCGCCGCCATGGCCCGCAGCGCGAACAGCTGCGGGTTCCACCGCCGCGACTGGCTCACCATGAACAGCTCGCCGGTCACCTCGGCCGCCGCGGCCAGCGACAGCGCCTGCGCCAGCGTCGCGGCCACGGGCTTCTCCCCGAGCACGGCCAGGCCGGCGAAGAGCGCCGCGGTGGTGACGGGGTGGTGGGCCTCCGGGACCGTCGCGTCGACCACGGCGTGGGCGCCCGTGGCGGCGGCGAGGGCGACCGCGTCGGCGCCGACCGGGAGGTCGGGCCACCCCGCGGCGGCGGTGGCCGACCGGGCGGCATCGAGGTCGATGTCGGCGACGGCCACCAGCTCGACGTCGGGCGCGGCGACGATGGTCGAGAGCCACGCCCGGCCCATGCTGCCCGCCCCGGCCAGCACCACCCGCAGCGGCTCGTCGCCCGGGATCGTGCGGTGGGTCATTCGATCGGCCCCGCGTAGGACCGGCCGGTGAAGAACTCGCCGGTCTCGTAGCGCAGCAGCTCCGGCTGGGCCCGCTCGGCCCGGTCGGTGCGCGCCCACTGCACGCCGTTGGCGATCACCCGGCGGACGTCGCGGTGGTGGTAGGTGGGGAAGTCCTGGTCGCCGGGGCGGAAGTAGAAGATCTTCCCGTGGCCGCGGCGGAACGTGCAGCCGCTGCGGAACACCTCGCCACCGCTGAACGAGCTGACGAAGACCAGCTCGTCGGGGGCCGGGATGTCGAAGAACTCCCCGTACATCTCGTCCTCGTCGATGATCAACGGGTGGGGCACGCCCTGGGCGATCGGGTGCGTGGGGTCGACCGTCCAGATCAGCTCGCGGTCGTGCTCGCTGCGCCACCGCAGGGTGCAGCTGGTGCCCATCAGCTTCATGAAGATCTTCGACCAGTGCCCGGAGTGCAGCACCACGAGACCCATGCCCGACAGGACGTGCCGGTGCACGCGCTCCACCACCTCGTCGGCCACCTCGGAGTGGGCGGCGTGCCCCCACCAGGTGAGCACGTCGGTCTCCGCCAGCACCTCCTCGGTGAGGCCGTGCTCGGGGTCGTCGAGGGTGGCGGTGCGGACGGCGCAGCCGTCTCCCAGGTTCTCGGTGATGCCCTCGGCGATCGTCGTGTGCATCCCCTGCGGGTAGATCTTCGCGACGTGCTCCTCGATCTGCTCGTGGCGGTTCTCCCCCCACACGGTCACGCGGATGGGGGCGGAGGACGGGTCGGTCACAGCCGGTTCTGCCTTTCGTCGTCGGGACACTCGGGCATGCGGGTCATTTGACGGCGCCGCTGGTCACGCCGGCGGCGACGAAGCGCTGCGCCACCACCAGCAGCACCACGGCGGGGAGGGACGCGAGGACGGCGGTGGCCATCACCGCGCTCCAGTCGTTCACGTAGGTCCCGATGTACTGGTAGAGCCCCAGCGTCACGGGCCGGACGTCCTCGGTGGTGGTGAGCGTCAGTGCGAACAGGAAGTCGCTCCAGGTGAACAGGAAGGTGAAGAGCGCGGCCGTGATCAGGGCGTTGCGGCTCATCGGCAGCACCACCGAGACGAACGCGCGGATCTGACCTGCGCCGTCCACCCGCGCGGCCTCGATCACCTCGGCCGGGATGCTGCCGAGGAACGCCCGCATGATCAGGATCGCGAACGGGATGCCGAGCGTGGAGTCGGCGAGGATCAGCCCGGGGATCGAGTTCAGCAGGCCGAGGTCGTTGTAGGCGCTGTAGAGGGCGTTCGCCACGACGATCCCCGGGATCATCTGGCTGATCAGGATCGCGAACAGCACCACGCCTGCCCCGCGCACCTTGAACTGCGCGAGTGCGTAGGCCGCCGGGGTGGCGACGAGCAGGCTGAACACCACGCTGCCCACCGCGACGACGAGGCTGGTCGCCAGGTGGCCACCCTGCTCGCGCACCGCGGTGGCGTACCCGTCGAAGCTCAGGTGGAGGGGCAGCCACGGGGTGCCGACCGCGGAGCCGCTGGGCTGCAGCGAGACGTTGACCATCCAGTAGACGGGGAACAGCATCACGGCGAGGATCAGGATCCCGACCACCGTGTTCCCCCACGAGCGCCGGGCGCGCCGGCCTGCGATCACTGCCATGACGGCCTCACCCCTGTCCGGCGCGCCGGTTGGCACGCAGGTAGAAGAGCGCGAACACCAGCGAGATGACGATCAGGACGTTGCCGAGCGCGGCGCCCTGGCCGAACCGGAACTCCTGGAAGGACAGGTGGTAGGACTGCGTGGCGATCGTCTGGGTGGCGTTGGCGGGGCCGCCGCCGGTGAGCCCGAGGATGATGTCGAGCACCTTGATCGTGTAGACGACGCCGAGCACCAGCACGACGTTCACCACCGGCCGCAGCAGCGGCCAGGTGACGTGCCGGAAGGCCCGCCAGCCGGTGGCTCCGTCCAGGGCCGCCGCCTCGTAGAGCTCCTGGGGGACGTCCTGCAGACCCCCGTAGAGGATCGTGGTGTTGAACGGGATCCCCACCCAGATGTTCACGACGATCACCGCGATCAGCGCCAGCGACGTGCTCGTGAGCCAGCCCGGGTTCTCCCCGATGAGGCCCACCCCGCCGAGGAACCGGTTGAGCGCGCCGTTGTCCTGGTCGAGGATCCAGCGCCAGACGGCGCCGGACACGATCAGCGGCATCAGCCACGGCAGGAGCAGCAGGGAGCGCAGCACCCCGCTGAGCGGGAAGCGGCGCTGGAAGAACACCGCGATCGCCAGTCCGATCACGAACTGCCCCGCGATCGACCCGACGGTGAACAGCACCGTGTTGACCAGCGCCTGGTTGAACACCGCGGACGTCAGCACCGCCACGTAGTTGTCGAACCCCACCCAGGGCGCCTCGCCCGTGTAGAAGGTGGCCGTCGTGTACTCCTGGAACGCCATCACGGCGTTCTGCACCACGGGGTAGCCGAAGAAGAGCAGCAGGTAGGCCACGGCGGGGAGCAGGAACCCCAGCTGGAGCAACCGCTCCCGCCCCCGCGGCGACCACCACCCCGCGCGACCGGGCCGGTCGGTGCCGGCCGCGGCGCCCGGTGCCGGCGGATCCGGGGCCACCACCGTCAGGAGCGGCGGGCGGGCGGTCGTGCCGCCCGCCCGGCCCTCCTCAGCCATTCTGGGCCTGTCGCAGAGCGGCGTCCGGGGTGGCGCCGCCGGTGATGGCGCTCTGGACGGCCGTGTAGATCTTGGTGGCGGCGGCGGGCCAGTCCGCCCCGAGCTTGCCGGTGCGCGCCCGCGCGGTCTTCACCTGCTCGGTGAACGCGGCCATCGTCGGGGCCTGCGCGACGAAGCCGTCGAGCAGCGCGGTCTTCGTCGGCACGGAGCTGCGCTCCGTGGCGAGGTCCATCTGCGTGGCGTCCGAGTTCAGGCACGCGACGATCTCCGCGGCCTTCTTCTGGCGTGCCTCGTCGCCGGTGCGGGGGAGGGTCCAGGTCTCGCCGCCGAGCGGGGCGACCTCGGTGGCGCCGGCGTGGGGGACCGGGATCGGCACAACGCCGTACTTCAGGTCGGGGGCCTTCTGGGCCAGCGCGGGGAACTGCCACGGACCGTTGATCATCATGGCCGCCTTGCCCGCGCCGAACTGCTCGTTGACGTCGGCCTGCGTCCAGTTGACCACCGACCTCGACGCGGACCCCGACGTCACGAGGTCGACCCACAGCTGCAGGGCCTGGGCCACCTGCGGGCTCGCGATGTTCGTCTCGTCCCCGCCGTTGGACCACATGAACGGCAGGAACTGCCAGGTGCCCTCGTAGTTGGCCGGCGCGCTGAACGCGAGCCCGTACCGGTCGCCGGAGGTGAGCTTCGCGGCTGCCGCCTTCAGCTCGTCCCAGGTCTTCGGGGGTGTCACACCGGCCGCGGCCAGCATGTCCTCGTTGTAGAAGAGGCCGATGGTGTTGGTCACCGGCTGCATCCCGTAGACCTTGCCCTCGTAGGTCGAGGCGCTGACGATGCCGTCGGCGTAGCCGTCCGTGGAGAGGCCGAAGTCGGTGATCGGGGAGAGCGCTCCGGTCGCCGCGATCTGCTGGAGGTCGGGGTTGTCGAGCATCAGGACGTCGGGGAGCGTCCGGGACGACGCCTGCTGCAGGACCTTGGCGATCAGCGAGGCGCCGGGCACGGCCTCGCGCTGAATCGTCACGCCCGCCTGCTGCCCGCAGGCGTTGAGGAGATCGGCGTACACCGTGTTCTCCGGCTCGTTGTTGTAGTAGTCGAGAACGCGGAGGCTGGTCACGGGGCCACCGGAGTCGCCGGCCCCGCCTCCGCCGCAGGCGGCGAGGGTCGCCGCGGTCGCCAGTGCGGTGGCGGTCGCCAGCGCGGTCCTGCCCAGTCGTGCTCCTCGTCGAGCCATGTCTGGTCCTCTCGTCGATGCCGTCCGCGGGGGCGGCGTACATCCTTCGGTTCAGTTGTCGACCTGCGGTGCTGCTGTCGATACGTATCGATTGCGCCCATCGGAACCGGTGTGGCCGCGGTGGGTGGTCAGGAAGGGGGCAGGGTGGTTCTTCGGCGGGTCAGGCGCGGGGAGATGAGCTGCACGAGCTCGGACGGCGGTTCCTGATCCGGGTCGAGGAGCTGGAACAGGGTCTGCATGGCCCGGCGCGACACGTCCCGTGGTTCGAGCGACACGTTGGTGACGGCGGGCGTGACGGCCTCGGCGGCGACGTCGGGCCACAGCGCGACGAGGGACAGGTCGCGACCCGGGACGAGCCCGCGGTCGAGCAGGGCCTGCAGCACCGGTTGGACCGCCTGCGAGTTCGGCACGACCACGCCCGGCCGGTCGCCGCCCGCGGCGAGCACCTGCTCCACGACCGCTTCGATGCCGGCCCGGTCCGACGGCACCGGTGCCACGACGTGCAGCGCCACCCGGCGGGCATCGGCGGCGGCGGCCGCTCCGCGGTGGAACCGCCGGACGAAGTTGACGTCGCGCTTCACCACCTCGGCCGGATGGCCGACGACCACGATCCGGTCGTGCCCGATCCCGGCCAGCTCGTCCACCGCCATGCGCCCGGCCAGCGGGAAATCCAGGTCGACGCAGTGCAGCCCGGCACTGTCGTCGGGAACGCCGATGAGGATCACCGGCACGCGCAGCGCCGCGGCCACCGGGATCCGGGCGTCGTCGGCCTCGATGTCCATCATCACGATGGCGTCGCACAGCGACCGTCCGGCCAGCCGTTCGAGGCCTGCCGACCCCTCGTCCGCGGTGACGAGGAGGACGTCGTGGTCGGCCGCCCGCGCGCAGGAGGCGATCGTCTCGATGAAGGGCAGCAGCCCCGTGGTGTCGACACCCGGGGCGAACGGCACGACGAGGCCGATCACCTGGGTGCGCTGGCTCGCGAGCGCCCTGGCGCCCGCGTTCGGCTGGTAGGTGAGCTGTTCGATCGCCGCCTCGACCCGCCGGCGCGTCTCGGCCGAGATCGGCCGCCGGCCGCTCATCACGTAGGAGACCGTGCTCTGGGAGACCCCGGCGGCCCGGGCGACGTCCCTGCTGGTCACCATCGCGGCGTCGCCCCCCAGTGGTGTCGATACGCATCGACAGCAGCGTGACGGTAGCGAGAGATCACGGGGGAGGGCAAGACCCGCATCGTCGTCGAAACCGATCGCCCCGGCCGCGGGCGTCCACCACCATTCGGGCTCGTGGACCACGCGTTCGTTCCCGGCCTGCACCTGTCGCGGCGGTACTACGACGACGCGGTGGAGCCGTTGCTCCGCAGGTACGTCGGCCACATCGCGCACACCGCCGCCCGCATCGGGAGCGGCTCGGAGGTGCTCGGCTTCGACACCCCGCGCTCTGCCGACCACGAGTGGGGGCCGCGGCTACAGGTGTTCCTGCATCCGGCCGACGCGGACCGGTACGCGGAGAAGATCGTCGAGATGTTGGCCGACCGCCTGCCCGCGACCTTCCTCGGCTACCCCACCCACTTCGTGCCGACGGAGAACGAGCAGGTCCGGCGCATGGCGGCCACCGAAGGGCCGGTCCACCACCGGGTCGAGGTCACCGATCTCGGCACCTGGTTCTCCCGGCACCTGGGGTTCGACCCACGTCGTGCCGTCACCGTGGCCGACTGGCTGGCCACCCCCACGCAGGCACTGGCCGAGGCGAGCGCAGGAGTGGTGTTCCACGACGGACTCGCCCAGCTCGTCGCGGCCCGCTCCCGGCTGGCGTGGTACCCGCCGGACGTGTGGCGCCACGTCCTGGCCTGCCAGTGGCAGCGCATCTCCCAGGAGGAGGCCTTCGTCGGGCGGTGCGGCGAGGTCGGCGACGAGCTCGGCTCGGCCGTCGTCGGCGCTCGCCTGGTCCGTGACCTGATGCGCCTGTGTCTCCTGATGGGTCGCAGCTACCCGCCCTACAGCAAATGGCTGGGCAGCGCCTTCGCCCGGCTCGGCTGTGCGCCGGGCCTCACGCCCACGCTCACCGCGGCACTGGCCGCCACCGGATGGCGGGACCGGGAGCAGCACCTCGCCCGCGCCTACGAGGACATCGCCGGCATGCACAACCGGCTGGGGCTCACCGAACCGGTGGACCCGGCCACCCGGCCCTATCACGAACGGCCGTTCCGGGTGCTGCGCGCCGAGCGCTTCGCCGCCGCTCTCGTCGCCGGCATCAGCGCTGCGGAGATCCGGTCCCTGCCCGTGGTGGGTGCGATCGACCAGTACGTCGACAGCACCGACGTGCTGTCCGACCGCCGCCGGTGCCGGGCCGCGGCTCGGGCCGTGCTCACCACGCCCGAGGCATCCGAGGCCCGCTGACGCGGCGGCGGCCGTCCGCAGTCAGGCCGCCCGGGCCACCCGGCGCAGCTGGGCCGCGAGGTAGGGGCGGGCGCGGCGCTGACCACCGCGCTCGACGATGGCTCGGTCCAGGGAGCGCAGGGCCCGGGCGACGGCGTCGGCGTCGGGCCGCCAGCCGCGACGCTCGCACTCCGCGACCCAGTCGGTGGGGCTGCGGTGCCCGCGTTCCCGGTTGCAGCGCGCGCACGCGACCACCTCGTTCTCGAGCCAGGACGGGCCGCCCTTGACCTTCGGGACGAGGTGGTCGGTGGTGGCGCGGACGAGGCCGGTGCACTCGCGGCGGCACCACACGCAGCGGGGGCCGTCGCGCTCCACGGCGCTGCGCAGCCGCTCCTGGCGTCCGGTTCGAGCGGTCATCACCTCGAGTGTCCGCCGCCGCGGCGCGCGGCGCACGGGACGGGCGAGGCGCCCCGACCCACCGAGGGGTCTCCACGGCGCTCCGGTGCAGCGCGGGTGACCATCGCCCCAGTAGGCTGGGCCGGGTGTTCGACACCCTCTCCGAGCGCCTCAGCGGCACCCTGGCCAACCTGCGTGGCAAGGGGCGGCTCTCCGACGCCGACATCGATGCCACCGCGCGCGAGATCCGCATCGCGCTGCTGGAGGCCGACGTCGCGCTGCCGGTGGTCCGCGGCTTCATCGCGCGGGTCAAGGAGCGGGCCAAGGGTGCGGAGGTCTCCGGCGCGCTGAACCCCGCCCAGCAGGTCGTCAAGATCGTCAACGACGAGCTCGTGACGATCCTCGGCGGCGAGACCCGGCGTCTGCGGCTGGCCAAGGAGCCGCCGAGCGTGATCATGCTGGCCGGTCTCCAGGGCTCCGGCAAGACCACGCTGGCCGGGAAGCTGGCCCACTGGCTCAAGGGGCAGGGGCACACCCCCCTCCTCGTCGCGTGTGACCTCCAGCGGCCCAACGCGGTCACCCAGCTGCAGATCGTCGGCGAGCGGGCCGGCGTCACCACGTTCGCCCCCGAACCGGGCAACGGCGTCGGCGACCCGGTGGACGTCGCCCGCCGCGGCGTCGCCCACGCCCGCGAGAAGATGTTCGACGTCGTCATCGTCGACACCGCGGGCCGCCTCGGCGTCGACGAGGAGCTGATGCGGCAGGCCGCCGACATCCGCGACGCCACCCGGCCCGACGAGACGCTGTTCGTCGTCGACGCCATGATCGGTCAGGACGCCGTGGCCACCGCGGAGGCGTTCCGCGACGGCGTGGGCTTCAGCGGCGTGGTGCTCACCAAGCTCGACGGCGACGCCCGCGGTGGCGCGGCGCTGTCGGTGCGCGAGGTCACCGGCGAGCCCATCCTCTTCGCGTCCAGCGGTGAGAAGCTCGCCGACTTCGACGTCTTCCACCCCGACCGGATGGCCAGCCGCATCCTGGGGATGGGCGACCTGCTCACGCTGATCGAGCAGGCCGAGTCGGCGTTCGACGAGGAGCAGACGGCCAAGGCCGCCGCCAAGATCAGCACGGGGGAGCTCACCCTCGAGGACTTCCTCGAGCAGATGCTCGCCGTGCGCAAGATGGGGCCGATCGGCAACATCCTCGGCATGCTCCCCGGGGCCAACGCCGGGCAGATGAAAGACGCGCTCGCCCAGGTCGACGACAAGCACCTCGACAAGCTGCAGGCCATCATCCGCGGCATGACCCCGGGGGAGCGGGCTGACCCGAAGATCATCAACGGGTCGCGCCGGCTGCGCATCGCCAACGGGTCCGGGGTGTCCGTCACCGACGTGAACGAGCTGGTCAACCGGTTCTTCGAAGCACGCAAGATGATGAAGCAGATGGCCGGGCAGTTCGGTTTCGGCGGTGGCCGCAGCGCCACCCGCAAGCAGGCCAAGGGGCGCAAGGGCAAGAAGGGCAAGGGGCGCGGTCCCTCCTCGCCCCGTCCGGCCCTGCCCGCCGGCTTCGGCGGCGCCGCTCCCGACCTCTCGGGTCTGCCGCCGTCGTTGCGCCAGCTCCCGCCGGGGCTCGACCAGCTCCCGCCCGGCTTCGACCCGAGCAAGCTGAAGTTCCCGAAGGGGAAGTAGCCCGTGTACCGGCTGCGGGGGGTGCTCCTGGGTCCGGGAGGGGCCGGCGACGAGCAGTCCGTCGAGCTGTTCGTCGACGCGGCGGGTGTGCTCGTGGAGCACATCCCCGGCGCGGAGACGCTGATCGACGGCGGGTACATCGTGCCGGGGCTCGTCGATGCGCACTGCCACATCGGGCTCGGCTCGGCAGGCGCCGTCGGGCTCGAGGAGGCCGACGCCCAGGCCCGCACCGACCGCGACGCCGGCACGCTGCTGATCCGCGACTGCGGCTCACCGCTCGACACCACCCCGTTGCAGGTCCGCGACGACCTGCCGGAGATCATCCGCGCCGGGGTGCACATCGCCCGTCCGAAGCGCTACATCCCCGGTGTCGCCGCCGAGCTCGACGACCCGGCGCTGCTGCCGGACGTGGTCGCCGAGCAGGCTGCGGCCGGGGACGGCTGGGTGAAGCTGGTGGGCGACTGGATCGACCGGTCCGTCGGCGACCTCGCGCCGGTGTGGCCCGACGACGTGCTGGTCGCCGCGGTCGAGGCGGCTCACGCCGCGGGGGCCAGGGTCACGGCCCACGTGTTCGGGGCCGACGCCCTCCCGGGCCTGATCCGGTCCGGTATCGACTGCATCGAGCACGGTCCCGGGCTCACCGACGACCTCATCGCGGAGATGGCGGCACGCGGCACTGCACTGGTCCCCACCATGATCAACATCGACACGTTCCCCGGCATCGCCGACATGGCCGGCAGGTACCCGACCTACGCGGCGCACATGCGGAAGCTGCACGCCGGAGCCGTGGGGGTCGTGCAGCGGGCCGTCGAGGCCGGGGTGCCCGTCTACGCCGGCACGGACGCGGGTGGCGGGATCGAGCACGGACGCCTCGCCGACGAGATCGTCGCCCTGCACGGAGCGGGGATGTCCGCCGTCGACGCGCTCGGCGCGGCGAGCTGGTCGGCCCGGCGCTGGCTCGGCCGCTCGGCTGTGCAACCGGGGGCGCGCGCCGACCTCGTCGTCTACCGGTCCGACCCGCGCGCCGACCTCGCGGTCCTGCGCGAACCCGCCCTCGTGATGCTGCGCGGCCGCCCGGTGCACGCCGGCGGCTGAACCCGGTGCGCGCCGGTGCGGCGCAACCGTGTCCACCACCCACAGCTTTGGGGCGACGCCCCCTGCCCAGGGCCGGTAGCGTCGGGTGGGTGGGAGCAGCGGAGGGGAACGAGCCGTCAGAGGAGCGTCCGAGAGATCCGGACGCCGTCGGCTCGAGCGATACCGGCCCGGCACGCGCGGGGTCGGCCGACGACGGCCCGAGCGACATCGGCTCGCCGAGCAGCGCGGCCGGCACTCCGCCCACCAGCGACCCGCCCACCAGCGACCCGGACGGCGCGAGTCCGACCGACAGCGGGGCCGGCCCCGGCCCTGTCGACGGCGGCCCGGCAGGCGGCGGCAACGGCAGCGGTCCCCACAGCAGCGGCTCGAACGGCAGCGGCCCGAACGGCAGCAACGGTGCCGGTTCGAACGGCCATGGCACGGCGGTGGGCTCCCCCTGGAGCGCGCCGGAGTGGTCCCCGCGGCCTCCGGAGCCGGCCCCGGGCGCGGCGGCACCTGCTGCGCCGGGTGCCGCGCTCACGTATCCGGCCCCACCGGCCGAACCTGTCGCCCGTCCTGAGGGCCCCGGCGCCTACGCCCCGGGCGGCCCCGGCCCGTACCCGCCCGGTCCGCCTCCGCCGGGCCCGCACCCGTGGGAGCTGTACCCCCCGGGCGGCTACCCCCAGGGCGGCTACCCGGCGAACGCCTTCCCTCCGGGGCCCTACCCCGGTGCCCTGCCGCCGGGTCCTCCGCCGGCGGGGCCGGCGGCCACGCACCCCGCGGGCCGGGCGCGCGGCCCCTTCCCGGTCCGCACCCACCGGTGGGGCCTCGGCGCCTACGTGCTCGTCGAAGCCGTGTTCCTGCTCACCTCCGTGCTGGTCGGCTGGGCCGTGCTCGGGGACGTGCCGATGGTCGGCAGCCTCATCATCGCGCTGGCGGTGCCCACCGTGCTCGCGGCCGGCACGGCGGTGCTGATCACCGTGCTGAGGGGCAACGGCCCGCGGGTCGACCTGCACCTGCAGTGGTCGTGGCGCGATGTCGGACTGGGCCTCGCGTTCGGGCTGGGCGGCCTCGCCGTGACGATCCCGGCGTCGCTCGTGTACGTCTCGATCGTCGGGCAGGACGCCAGCTCGGCGGTCGGTGACGTCTTCGGCTCGATCAGGACCGGCCCGGTGCTCGCCGTGGTCGTGCTGGTCATCGTGGTGTTCCTCGCGCCGCTGTGCGAGGAGATCGTCTACCGCGGGCTGCTGTGGGGCGGGGTCGAGCGGCTGGCGAACCGCTGGGTGGCCTTCGCCGTGACCACCCTGCTGTTCGCGATGGCCCACTTCGAGTTCACGCGGACGCCGCTGCTGCTCGTGGTCGCGATCCCGATCGCGGTGGCGCGCCTCTACTCGGACAGGCTGCTCCCCAGCATCGTCGCCCACCAGGTCAACAACCTGCTGCCCGGCGTCGTGCTGATGCTCGGGCTGCTGGGGGTCATGCCGACCGGGTGACGGCCGTACGGGCGGATCGGACGGCTCCCTGCGTCGCGGCGCCAGTGCGTCTGGCAGAATGGTGGATCGGCTCTGCGGCTGGCCCTCTACCGTGCCGCGGCCACCACACGTCGACGAAGCGCAGCCCGTAACCCCACGCGAGCCGCGCGGACTCACCCGAAGCACCATGATCCGCGAGGAGCACCCACCAGCGTGGCCGTCAAGATCAAGCTGATGCGACTGGGCAAGATCCGTCAGCCGTACTACCGCATCGTCGTGGCCGACGCCCGCAACCGCCGCAGCGGCCGGGCCATCGAGACCATCGGCAAGTACCACCCGAAGAACGAGCCGAGCCTGATCGAGGTCGACTCCGAGCGGGCGCAGTACTGGCTCGGTGTGGGTGCGCAGCCCACCGACCCGGTGCAGCACCTGCTGGAGATCACCGGCGACTGGCAGAAGTTCAAGGGCCTGCCCGGCACCGAGGGCACCCTGAAGCCGCAGAAGGAGAAGGTCGACCGGCTCGCGCGCTTCCAGGCGGCCCTCGCCGCGGCGGGCGAGGAGCCCACCACCGAGGCCACCACGCCGCGCAAGCGCGGGGACCGCCGGCCGAAGGCCGACTCCGCCGAGGGTGAGGCCACCTCGGCCACTGAGGCCACCGAGTCGTGAGTGTCCTCGCGGACGCGCTCGACCACCTCGTCCGGGGCATCGTCGACCACCCGGACGACGTGCAGGTGGAGCTCGTCACCACACGCCGGGGACGCACCCTCGAGGTTCGGGTGCACCCGGAGGACCTCGGCAAGGTGATCGGCCGGGGCGGCCGCACGGCCACCGCGCTCCGCACCGTCGTCGGGGGTATCGGAGGCCGGGGCGTGCGGGTCGATGTCGTCGACACCGACCGGTAACGGCACCCGGCACGACTCCGGCACCACCGAGCTGCTCGTGGGTGTCGTCGCCCGGGCCCACGGCCTGCGCGGCGAGCTCGTCGTCGACGTGCACACCGACTCACCGGACGAACGGTTCGCCCCCGGCGCCGTGCTCACCGCACGACGCGCCGGGGTTCCGGACGGCCCGCTCACCGTCGAGTCCGCCCGGCCGCACTCGGGGAGGCTCCTCGTGCGCTTCGTCGAGGTGCCGGACCGCAACGCGGCCGAGGCGATGCGTGGTGCCCGGCTGCTGATCAGCACCGACGCCGTGGCACCGCCCACGGATCCGGACGAGTTCCACGTCCACCAGCTCGAGGGTCTGCGGGCCGAGCTGGAGGACGGCTCCGTCGTGGGGACGGTCCGTGAGGTGATCTACGGCCCGGGTGGGGAGCTGCTCGTGCTGGCCCGTCCCGACCTGCCGGACGCGCTCGTGCCGTTCGTGCGCCCGATCGTGCCCACCGTCGACCTGGACGGCGGGCGCGTGGTGCTCACCCCACCCGAGGGCCTGCTCGACGTGACCTGACCTCCTCATCGCTTTCTGCTTCCTCCCAGCGGGGTGGCACCGCCGACGTTCGACGTCCGCGGTGCCACCCCGCTGTCGTTTCCAAACTGTCAACCAGGGTTGACAACGCCGCCACTGTCAACGTAGGTTGACACTCATGACGGATGCGACACAGGTCGCGGCGGCGGCGTCCAGCAGGGACCCGGCCGTCGGGTTGGCGGCGGTGGCGTCCCTGCGTGGGCTGCTGGAGTCGTTGGAGGAGCTGCAGGTCACCAACGCCCGGGCGCAGGGCTGGTCCTGGCAGCAGATAGCGGACGTGCTGCGGGTGAGCAGGCAGGCCGTCCACAAGAAGTACCGCCGGTTCGGGTTCTGAGGGGAGCGGAGATGTTCGAACGTTTCACGGAGAAGGCGCGCCTGGTGGTGGTCGGCGCGCAGGAGCAGGCGAGAGAGCGCGGGGCGGACGCCATCCGCAGCGAGCACCTGTTGGCTGCATTGTTCGCCGTACCGGACAACCTGGCCATCACCGTCCTCGGAGCGCTCGGCGTCGACCGCGACGTCGTGGAGGCCGAGGTCGGGAAGCTGCGACCGGACGGCACCCCGGTCCCCGACGCCGAGGCACTGGCCACGCTCGGCATCGACCTCGACGAGGTGCGCCGCCAGGTGGAGGAGGCCTTCGGCCCCGGGGCGCTGGACCGGACCCGGGCTGCGGCGGGCCGTCGCCCGAGGGGGCACATCCCGTTCGACCGCACGGCGAAGAAGGTGATGGAGCTCGCCCTGCGCGAGGCGTTGCGCCTCAAGCACAACTACATCGGCACCGAGCACATCCTGCTCGGCATGCTGCATTCCGCCACCGGGGCCGCGCACGACATCCTCGTCTCGCGGGGAGTGCGGCAGGACGCCACGCGGATCATCGTCGAGGAGCTTGTCCGCGGCCGCCGGGCGGGCTGACCCGCCGCGTACGGTGCCCGGGTGCGGATCGACGTCGTCACCATCTTCCCGGCCTACCTCGCGCCCCTGCGGGAGGCGTTGCTGGGCCGGGCGATCGGGGCCGGGCTCGTCGACCTGGCGGTGCACGACCTGCGGAGCTGGACCCGCGACGTCCACCAGGCCGTGGACGACTCCCCGTACGGCGGCGGTCCCGGGATGGTGATGCGCCCCCAGGTGTGGGGGCAGGCGCTCGACGACGTGCTGGCGCAGAACGGTCCGGCGCGGCTGGTGGTGCCCACCCCGGCCGGCCGGCCGTTCACCCAGGCCACCGCGGAGGCCTGGGCCACCGAGCCGCGCCTGGTGTTCGCCTGCGGCCGCTACGAGGGGATCGACCAGCGGGTGATGGACGACGCCGCCACCCGGATGCCCGTCGACGAGGTGAGCATCGGGGACTACGTCCTCGTCGGCGGCGAGGCGGCCGTGCTGGTGATGGTCGAGGCGATCGTGCGCCTGCTGCCCGGGGTGCTCGGCAACCCGGAGTCCGCGCAGCAGGACTCCTTCTCCGACGGCCTCCTGGAGGGACCCTCCTACACCCGGCCCGTGAGCTGGCGCGGGCTCGACGTCCCCGAGGTGCTGCGCAGCGGCAACCACGCCCTGATCGCGCGCTGGCGCCGTGACCGCGCCCTCGAACGCACGGCGGCGCGACGCCCCGATCTGCTCGCCGCCCTGCCCGAGGATGCGCTCGACGACGCCGACCGAGCGTTCCTCGCCCGCATCTCGGACGGGTGATTTCACCGTGCCGGATCGCGTCTGGCACTATGGACGGGTTGCCAGCGCTCGACGACTCGTCGAGCCCGTCGGCGCCACCAGACCTGACAGTGGGAACGGCGCCCCCGCACGACCGCTATCACGGACCGAGGACGGATCTTCGCGATGAACACCCTGGACGCCCTGGACGCACAGCAGCTGCGCTCCGACATCCCCGCCTTCCGGCCGGGGGACACGCTCAAGGTGCACGTGAAGGTCGTCGAGGGCACTCGCTCGCGCATCCAGGTGTTCCAGGGCGTCGTCATCCGACGCCAGGGTGCCGGGGTGCGGGAGACCTTCACGGTCCGCAAGGTGTCGTTCGGCGTGGGCGTGGAGCGCACTTTCCCGGTGCACTCGCCGAACCTCGACAAGATCGAGCTGTTCACCCGCGGTGACGTCCGCCGGGCGAAGCTCTACTACCTCCGTGAGCTCCGCGGCAAGGCCGCGAAGATCAAGGAGAAGCGCGAGACACCGTCCGCGTCCTGACCACACCGGTCAGGTTGACGTAGCCTCGTGGGCGTGGCCCTACCCGAGCTTCCCGACGACCGGCGGGCCCCGCCCCGGCGTTACTCGCCGGCGGACCAGCCGGCGTCAGCGCGGCCCGAGGGGCAGTACCCCGGGGCACGCGTCGGGCCGCAGGCTCCTGGTGGCTCGTCGCCCGGCATGCCGCCGGTGCGGCCCGGGGCTGCGTCGCCGTACGGCGGGCAGCAGACCGTCAGAGGGCCGCAGAACGGCGTTCCCGGCCGCGGTGGCCCTGGTGCGCCGCTCCCGTCTCCGCCGCGCCGTCCGGCCGGGCCGCCTGCCAACGGGCGCCGTCCCGTCGACCGGCCGGTGCCCCCGCGGCGCCACGACCCGGCCGACGACGAGCCGACGGTCGTCCACCACGACCTGATCTCCGCGGACGACGACTCCTACTCGGAGATCCCCGGCCGGCACCGGCGCCGGGCAGGCGCTGCTCCGTCCACGCGTTCCGGAGGCGACGACGGCGATCCGCCGAGCAGCGGCAAGCTCCGCAGCGGGCGTCGCAGGCGACCGACCTTCTGGAAGGAACTGCCGCTGCTCATCGTGGTGGCGCTGGTCCTGACGTTCCTCATCCAGACCTTCCTCGCCAAGGTCTACGTGATCCCGTCGGGCTCGATGGAGACCACGCTCCACGGCTGCACCGGATGCAACAACGACCGCGTGCTCGTCGACAAGATCACCTACCGCTTCACCGACCCGGCACCGGGCGACGTCGTGGTGTTCCGCGGCCCGGACAGCTGGAGCAGCGAGATCAGCGTCCAGGAGCCCACCAACGCGGTGACCAGGGCGCTGCAGGGGCTGGGATCGCTGATCGGTCTCGCCCCACCCGACGAGAAGGACTTCGTCAAGCGCGTGATCGCGGTCGGCGGCCAGACCGTGTCGTGCTGCGACTCCCGGGGCCGCGTGATGGTCGACGGTGAACCGCTCGACGAGCCCTACATCTACTACCTGCCCGCCGCCGGGCCGCCGAAGCAGACCTACTTCGGGCCGATCACGGTGCCCGAGGGCGAGCTGTGGATGATGGGCGACAGCCGCAACAACTCCGCCGACTCGCGGGTCCCCGACCACGGGCCCGTCCCGGTGGCGAACGTGATCGGGAAGGCACGGGTGATCGTGTTGCCGCTCTCCCGCTTCGGGTGGATCGCGTCGATCGACCCACAGTCCACCGCGGTCGGCATGCCCGCACCGGGCGTGCCGGCCGGAGCACCGCTCGGGCTCGGGCTGGTGGGCACGCTGCCGCTGGCCCTGTGGCGGCGCAGGCTGCACCGGCCCGATGCGGAGCTATGGGGCTTCCTTCCCGGCCGGTCCCGCGTCTGAGCGGGGTCCCGCCCGTCCGGCGTCCGACCGCCGGGCCCCTGTCGCCCGCCCCTGTCCGCCCGGTGGAGACTGCTCAACTGATGCCCGCACGCCCTGCCCCACGCCGTTCTCCGGCCCGCCGCTTCGCTCGGCCGGCCCTGCCCCCCGAGCTCCGTCCCGCGCGTGCCGTCGTGCGTCGCTCCGCGGGTAGCTGGACCTTGCAGTCCACCCTGCAGCGGCACGGTCTCGGACCGGTGGCGGGCGTCGACGAGGCGGGTCGCGGCGCCTGTGCCGGCCCGCTGGTCGTCGCGGCGTGTGTCCTGCGGCCCGGGGACGCCAAACGGCTCGACGGCCTCACCGACTCCAAGCTGCTCACCCCGGCGGCCCGCGAGCAGTACTTCACGCTGATCACGCGGTGGGCGCAGGACCACTGCGTGGTCGTCATCCCGCCGGAGGAGGTGGACCGCCGCGGCGTGCACGTGGCCAACATCGAGGGCATGCGCCGGGCCGTGGCCGGTCTGACCGCCCGGCCGGGGTACGTCCTCACCGACGGGTTCCCGGTTCGAGGCTTCGGCAGCCCAGCGCTCGCGGTGCCCAAGGGCGACCAGGTGGCGGCGTGCGTCGCGGCGGCGTCGGTGCTCGCCAAGGTCACCCGGGACCGCATCATGGTCGCCCTGCACGGCGAGTTCCCGCAGTACGGGTTCGCCGAGCACAAGGGCTACTGCACGTCGGTGCACGACGCCGCGCTCGTGGAGCACGGGCCGAGCCGGGTGCACCGCTACTCGTTCGTCAACGTGCGGGCCGCCCGCGGCGACGACGTCGCTGCGGACGTCGCGGCCCTCGAGGCCGCTGCCGCCGTCGGCCTCCCCACTGCCCTGGTCCACAATGGGTCGCTCGCCGTCGGGTTGTCCGAGGTGGGTGCCGAAGGAGGGATGGAACCGTGAGCGCCGAGGATCTCGAGAAGTACGAGACCGAGATGGAGCTCACGCTCTACAAGGAGTACCGGGACATCGTCGCCCAGTTCTCCTACGTCGTGGAGACGGAGCGGCGGTTCTACCTGGCCAACTCCGTGGACGTGGCCGCCCGGAACGCGGACGGGGAGATCTACTTCGAGGTCCGGATGTCCGACGCCTGGGTGTGGGACATGTACCGGCCTGCGCGGTTCGTCAAGCACGTCCGGGTCCTCACCTTCAAGGACGTCAACGTGGAGGAGCTGGACAAGCCGGACCTGCGGTTGCCAGAGGGTGACCAGTTCGGTTCCTGAATCCTTTTCCGGCAGGTCGGCACATTTGTTCGAGCGATCCGGTCGTGCCTTTCCGATACCCGCTGAATAGCATGCGCAGCGGACTGCACGAGGAAAGGTGAGAAACTTCGTGGACACTCGTCGAGACCGCCCCGCCGACATGATCGTGCGGGGCGCCGTCGTCTACACCCTCGATCACCGCCGCCCCTGGGCGAACGCCCTCGCCGTCCGCGACGGGAGGATCGTCGCCGTCGGCGACGACGCCGACGTCGAGGCCCTCGCCGGTGCCGGCACCACGTCCGTCGACGTCGGGGGAGCCATGGTCATGCCGGGGCTCGTCGACGTCCACACCCACGTCGGGTTCGCGGGCCAGCAGGCGGCGTGGGAGCTGGCGCTGTCCCCGATGGCCGGCCCGGAGGAGATCCTGGCGGCGGTCGCGGCCCGGGCGCAGGAGGTCGGGCCGGACGAGTGGGTGGTCGGCGGCGTCGTCGGCAGCCACGTGCTGGAGGCGGCCGGGACCTCGGAGATGCTGGCGGCGATCGACGCGGCGGGCCACGGCAGGCCGGTGCTGCTGCGGGAGGCCTCCCTGCACCACCGGTGGGTCAACTCCCGCGCACTGGAGATCATGGGCGTCGACGACAGCACCCCGGACCCGAAGGACGGGCGGTACGGGCGCGATGCCGACGGCCGGCTCGTCGGGCTGCTCTTCGAGCACGCGTCCACCGTGGGGGAGCTCGCCGTCCGCAGGAGCACGGCGGACGTGCACGCCCGTGATCTGCGGTCGGCCCGCACGGCGGTGTCGATCCTCAACGCGTGCGGGGTCACCGCCACGCAGGACGCCGCCACGATGGGATGGTGGCTCGACGTGTTCACCGAGCTCGACAATGCGGGTGAGCTCGATGCGTGGATCGTCGGTTCGATGCCGGCGCGGGAATTCATCGAATCCGGTCCGGTCGGCCCCGAACTGTTCGATTCCGCGGATTCGCGCCGTTCCGTCCATGTTCGTCCGAACTTCGTCAAGGCGGTGCTCGACGGGGTGCCGATGACGCGCACGTCGAAGTTCCTGGAGCCCTACAAGCCGGATCCGCAGCGGACCTGTGCCTGCGCCGAGACGTTCAGCGGCGAGTCGTGGTTCACCGACGAGGATCTCCTCGACCTGATGGAGCAGGCGGTCGGGCGGGGGCTGCACGTCAAGCTGCACGCCACCGCCGACGGCACGGTGCGTCAGGTCCTCGACGCCGTCGAGATCATGCGCGTCCGGCACGGCGACGCACCCGTCTTCCACATCGCCCACACCGAGTTCGTGCACCCCGACGACGTGGCCCGGTTCGCCGAACTGGGCGTCGTGGCCGACGCGTCACCCGTGCTGTGGTTCCCCAGCCCGATGACCGAGATCATCGGACAGCAGGTGCCGGACCACGTGATGGACCGCATGTGGCCGCTGCGTGAGCTCACGGAGTCGGGCGCCCTCCTGGCAGCGGGCTCCGACTGGCCTGCCGCCATGCCCATGCCGAACCCCTGGCTCAGCATCGAGACGATGGTGACGCGCCGCAGCCCGGACCCGTCCTTCCCCGGCGCGCTCAACCCCGACCAGGCTCTGGACCTCGCCACCGCCGTCGAGGCGCACACGGCGAACCCGGCGCGGGCCATGGGGCTCGGCGAGGAGGTCGGGCGGCTCGCGGTCGGGCTGTCGGCCGACTTCATCGTGCTGGACCGGAACCTCTTCGAGATCCCCGTGCAGGACATCCACGACACGCGCGTGCTGCAGACCTGGTTCGCCGGCCGCCTCGTGCACGACTCCACCACCTGACGCGCCCGCCCTACACCGTCACTCCGACATCGCGGTCGCGTCCGCGCTCCCCGGGACGACGTTGTCCCCCTCACCCCCGGACTGTCCACAGTTGCGGGAACGGGCTGTCCCGGGCCACCCCGGACGTCGATCGTTGTCGGCATGGCAGCGAAGGACGTGCTCGGGCGCCACGGGGAGGACCTCGCGGCGCGATACCTGGAGCAACGGGGTCTCGTGGTCCTGTCCCGCAACTGGCGGTGCCGGCACGGCGAGCTCGATCTGGTCGCCACCGATGCCGACCGGCTGGTGGTGTGCGAGGTCAAGACGCGCTCCAGCGTCCGGTTCGGTGAGCCGGCCGAGGCCGTCGACCGGCGCAAGGCCGCCCGCATCCGGCGGATCACCCAGGCCTGGCTGGCCGCCCACCAGGTCCGGTGGTGCGAGATCCGGTTCGACGTGCTCGCGGTCGTCGCCGAGCCGGGCAGGCCGGTCACGGTGCAGCACTACGAGGCGGCGTTCTGATGGGCCTCGCGCGGGCGTGGTCGGTCGCCCTGCTCGGGGTGGAGGGCCGCGTCGTCGAGATCGAGGCCGACGTCGGTGGCGGGCTGCCGGGGGTCCACCTGCTGGGCCTGCCGGACGCGGCACTGCACGAGTCGAAGGACCGGGTGCGGGCCGCCATCGTCAACTCCGGGCGGGTGTGGCCCAACGAGCGCATCGTGCTGGCGCTGTCACCCGCCACGCTCCGCAAGACCGGCAGCGGGTTCGACCTGGCCCTCGCCTGCTGCATCCTCCGCACCACCGAGGTGGTGGAGCAGTCGGCGCTCGACGGCACGGTGCTGCTCGGCGAGCTCGCGCTGGACGGCAGGCTGCGCCCGGTGCGCGGCGTTCTGCCGTGCCTTCTGGCTGCCCGCGCCGCCGGGATGAGGCGGGTGGTGGTGCCCGAGGCCGCTCTGCCGGAGGCAGCGCTGGTGGACGGCATCGACGTCCGCGGGGCGCGCAGCCTCACCGAGGTGCTGGCGTTCCTGCGGGGCAACCACAGCCTGCGCGCCCCGGTCCCGGCCCAGGAGCACGACGGTCCCGAGCCGCCCGATCTCGCCGATGTCGTCGGGCAGGACGACGCCCGGCACGCCCTGGAGATCGCGGCGGCCGGTGGCCATCACGTCCTGCTCGTCGGGCCGCCGGGCACCGGCAAGACCATGCTCGCCCAGCGGTTCGTCGGGCTGCTGCCCCGGCTGGCCGACGACGAGGCGCTCGCGCTCGCCGCCGTGCGGTCGGTGGCGGGGAAGCTCCCGCCGGGGAGCGGGCTCAGCACCGTGCCGCCGCTGGTGGCGCCCCACCACTCCAGCTCGATGGCGGCGCTCATCGGAGGCGGCAGCGGGCCGGCGCGCCCGGGAGCGGTCTCGCTCGCGCACCGGGGTGTCCTGTTCATGGACGAGGCGCCGGAATGGGGAGCCACCCTGCTCGACGCCCTGCGCACCCCGCTCGAGGAGGGTGAGGTCCGGCTCGCCCGCGCCGACGGCACCGTGCAGTACCCGGCGCGCTTCCAGCTCGTCCTCGCCGCCAACCCGTGCCCCTGCGCCCCCGCCCACGACCGCGACTGCATCTGCTCGTCGCTGGTGCGCCGGCGTTACCTCGGCCGGTTGTCCGGCCCGTTGCTCGACCGCGTCGATCTGCGGGCCCGGATGTTCCCGGTCACCGCGCTCTCCGACGCCTCGGGCCTCGCCGAGAGCACGGCCACGGTGCGGGCCCGGGTACTTGCGGCCCGGGCGGCCGCGGCCGAGCGCTGGGCCGGGCAGGGATGGCGCACCAACGCCGAGGTTCCCGGCCCCGTACTGCGCACCCGGTTCGCGCTCCCGCGCAGCGCGGTGCGGCCGCTCGACGCCGGGTTGCGCGCCGGCGAGCTCACCGCGCGCGGCGCGGACCGTGCGCTGCGGGTCGCGTGGACTCTCGCCGACCTGGCCGGCCGAGAGCGGCCCGACCAGGAGCTCGTCGAGACCGCGTTGTTCTTCCGCGACCGGAGGGCGGCATGAGCGAGCAGAGCCCGACGGGTGTGCCCCCCGTGGCGCAGGACGTGCTGCTCGCGCGGGCCTATCTCTCCCGGGTGGCCGAGCCACCCGCACCCGCACTGGCCCGGCTGGTGGCCGAGATCGGGCCGGTCGAGGCCGCCCGGAGGGTCCTCGAGGGGCGGGTGAGCGAGCCGGTGGCGGAGGAGACGAGTGCCCGCCGGGCTGTCCAGCGGGCCGAGGCCGACCTCGCCGCCGCTGCAGCGGCGGGTGCGCGGCTGCTCACCCCCGAGCACGCCGAGTGGCCGCACTGGCCGTTCGCCGCGTTCGAGGTCAGCGGCCGGCGGGAGCTCGCGCCGCCGCTGGCGCTGTGGGTCCGAGGGCCGGGCCGGCTCGCCGCTCTCTGTGAACAGTCCGTCGCCGTCGTCGGTGCCCGCGCGGCCACCGGCTACGGCAGCCATGTGGCGGGGGATGTCTCCGCGGGCCTGGCCGACCGCGGGTTCACCGTGGTGTCCGGCGCCGCGATCGGGATCGACGGCGCGGCCCACCGCGGCGCTCTCGGCGTCGAGGGCCCCACCGTCGCGGTCCTCGCCTGCGGGGTCGACCGGGCCTACCCGGCGGGCCATCAGATGCTGCTCGAGCGGATCGCGGGGAGCGGCCTGGTCGTCAGTGAGTACCCGCCCGGATCCGTTCCCGGGCGCCACCGGTTCCTCGTCCGCAACCGGCTGATCGCGGGCATGGCGGCAGGCACGCTCGTGGTGGAGGCGGGACTGCGCAGCGGCGCGCAACGCACGGCGGCCGACGCCACAGCGCTCGGCAGGCTCGTGATGGCGGTGCCGGGGGCCGTCACGTCGGGGCTCTCGGCGGGCTGCCACCGGCTGATTCGTGAGGGAGCGCTCCTGGTCACCCGCACCGAGGAGGTGCTGGAAGCCGTCGGCCGGCTCGGGCTCGACCTGGCCGAGACACCCGGTTCCGGGATCGAGCGGCCCACCGACGGGCTCGATCCCGTCGCGGCCGTGGTGCACGACGCGCTCCCCGCCCGCGCCCACCGGGAGACCCGGTGGCTCGCCATGGAGGCCGGGGTGCCGATCGGCGCGGTCCGCGTCGCCCTCGTCGATCTGGAGCGGCGCGGCCTCGTGGAGCACTGCGACGGCCGCTGGCGGCGCCCGCGGGGTGACGAGCAGTGAACTACGCGACACCTGCGTCGAGGATTGCTCACCGCTGCCGGTGGGAACGTCCACCTGTGCGGCCGATCATGAGTGCGCAGTCGGAGGTGGCTCAGCCCTCAGCGGCCGGCCCCCTCGAGAGCGAGCTGCGGGCGCTGCTCGCAGCCGGAGCGCTCGAGCTCCCCCTTCCCCGAGCGGGCCGCACGGCACAGCGATGGAGCCGGCTCGCGGAGTGGGGCCGTCGCGATCTGGGGTTGGCCCGGCTCGCGGAAGGTCACACCGACGCCGTCGCGATCCTGGCCGAGGCCGGACATGATCGGCGCCCCGGCGCCCTCTACGGCGTGTGGGCCGCCCGGTCAGCCGGCACCGGCGCCCGGCTCGTCGCCTCCGGCGACGAACTGCGGTTGCACGGCACGGTCCGCTTCTGTTCGGGGGCGCGCACCATCGACCGTGCGCTGGTCGTCGCCGACGCGCCCGTACCCGCCCGGGGCGACGGCCCGGTGCTGGTCGACATCGCGTTGGACCAGCCGGGTGTCGTTCCCGATCCCAGCACCTGGGCGACCGCGGCGATGGCCGGCGCCGACACCGTCGACGTCCGGTTCGACGACGTCCTGGTCCCGGCCGCCTCGCTGGTCGCCCAGGACGGCTGGTACACCGCCCGGCCGGGCTTCCTCGCGGGCGGAGGGGGCGTCGCGGCGGTGTGGTGGGGCGGTGCGGCAGGCGTGCTCGACCGTGCCGTCGGCCATCTCCCGCCGGCGCCCGATCCCCACCAACTCGCTCACGTCGGTGAGCTGCAGGCCCTCATGGAGGCCGCGTCCGCCCTGCTCACCCGCATAGCGCGAGCCCTCGACCCACCAGCAGCGAACGGAGCGACACCCGCCCCAGCGGTGTCGGACTCACCAGCGCCCGCCACAGCAGCACCCGCAACAGCCACACCCGCAACAGCGGAGCCCGGCGTGGGAGCACTCGGCGCCTCGCTGGGTGCTGCCCAGGCGCGGGAACTCGCGGAGGTCCGGTGCGCGGTCGAGCGGATCGCCCGTGAGGTGGTCGAACGGGTGCCGCGGATGATCGGCGCCGCCCCGCTCAGCCGCGACGGCCGTCTCGCGCAGGCACTGGCGGACCTGTCGCTCTACATCCGCCAACACCACGGCGAGCGCGACTACGCGGCTCTGGGAGCTGCCGTCGTCGCCATGAGGAACGGCCGGTGAGCGACACGACGGCTGCCGGGCGAGCCATCACCTCGCCGGGCTCCTGGAGCGATGCGATCCGGGCGCACCGGCTGCCACCGTTCGACGTGGACGCGCACGACCGCGTCGTCGTCGTGGCCGCCCATCCGGACGACGAGACCCTCGGCGCCGCAGGCGTCCTCCGGGCTCTGCATGCGGCAGGGGCGGTGATCACGCTGGTGGTCGCCACCGACGGCGAGGCCGCCTATCCGGGGCTGGGGGAGACGGCGCGCCGGGAGCTCGGGGCCGCGCGGCGCGCCGAGCTGGCCGCGGCGCTGGAGGTGCAGGGACTGGCCGAGGTGCCGGTCCACTGGCTCGGCCTTCCCGACTCGGCACTGCAGGAGCATGCCGACGCGCTGCAGCACGCGCTGGAACCGCTGCTCGCCGACGCCGACGCGTATCTCGCGCCGTGGCCCGGCGACCCGCATCCCGACCACCAGGCGGCCGGTGCCGCCGCGGCCGCGGCGGCACCGGTCACGGCCCACGGCTGGTCCTACCCCATCTGGACGTGGGCATGGACCGAGCCTGGCGACCCCGCGGTGCCGTGGGAGCGGGCTCGGGTGGTGGCGCTCGACGAGCCGGCCAGGGCGATCCGCCGCCGTGCCGTCGCCTGCTTCGCATCGCAGGTGGGGCCCGGCCCCGACGGGTCCCCTCCGGTCCTCGCCGCGGGCCTGCTGGAGCACGTCGACCGCGACGTCGACCTGCTGTTCCGGGAACCCCGCGTGCACTCGGCGCCGGTCGAGCGGTTCGCCACGCTCTACGACGGAGGGCACGACCCGTGGGACACGGACTCCTGGTACGAGCGCCGCAAACGCGGTGTCGTGCTGGCGAGCCTGCCCCGGGAGCGCTACCGCACAACCTTCGAGCCCGGCTGTGGCACCGGTGAGCTCACTCTCGAGCTCGCCGGTCGCTGCCGGCGCGTGCTCGCGTCCGACCCGGTACCGGCGGCCGTCGAACGTGCCCGCCGCCTCTGCCGCGACGCGCCGACCGCCCACGTCACGGTCGCGGCACTCCCGGACGCCGTGCCGGGCGAAGCGGTGGACCTCGTCGTGTTCAGCGAGATCCTCTACTACCTGGGCGCCCCAGCGCTCGAGGCCACGCTCGACCGCACCCTCGCCGTCCTGGAACAGGGCGGCGACGTCGTCGTGGTGCACTGGCGCAGCTGGCCGGCCGAGGCGCCCCGGGATGCGGCCGCCACCCACCGGGTGCTGTGTGCGCGCCCCGAGCTCGACGTGCTCGTGGAGCACACCGACGAGGAGTTCCTCCTGCATGTCCTCCGGCGCCGGTGAGCGTCCGCCCGATCACCGCGGTCGGCGTGGTCGTCCCCGCCCACAACGAGCAGGAACACATCGGCGCGTGCCTGCAGAGCGTCCGGACGGCATTGGCCCGGCTGCCGGTGGGGATCGCGAGCGCGGTCACCGTCGTGCTCGACCGCTGCACCGACGACACGCCCACGCTCGTCGAGGAGTGGGAACGGAGCTGGCCGGAGCTGGCGGCTCTGCGCATCGCGGCGCTCGGGGGCAGGTGCGTGGGTGGAGCGGCGGGTCCCGAACCGGCATACATCGTGGCCGGCTCGGGCGTCGGTGCGGTCCGTGACCTGGGGGTCCGCCTGACACTGGAGCGTCTGCGCGCGTATCCCACCGGGGCCACGTGGCTCCTGCACACCGACGCCGACACGACGGTGCCGCCCGACTGGGCTCTCGACCACCTGCGGCACGCCGCGGCCGGGGTGTCCGGCGTGGCCGGTCTGACCGAGCTCTCCGGCGCGCACCACCTCTCGGTCATGGCGCAGCAGCGCTACCGCGCGCTGGTCCGTGCCGGTCTCGACGGCGACCGGCACGCCCACGTCTACGGCGCGAACCTCGGTGTGCGCGCCGACGCCTACCTCGCCGTCGGCGGCTTCCCGCCGGACGGTTCCGGCGAGGACCACGGCCTCTGGCGGCGGCTCCGCGCTGCTGGCCACGTGCTGGCAAGGCCCACCGCGGTGCGGGTGCGCACCAGCGCACGTCTTCGCGGCCGGGCGGCAGGGGGACTGGCCGACCTGCTGTGCTCGCTGGAGGCCGGATCGGCGGGAGAGATCGCCGCGCCCGCAGCGGAACGGGGGCCGTAGCCATCTGCCCGCGCGGCCGTCCGCGGTCATGGTTGCCCGCGGGGGAAGCCCGGCCGCCCATGCCTACTGTATGCAGCGCGAGAAGATCTCCGCAGGCTCTTGACCAGGAGCGTTCGGCCGCCCACCGTCGACCTGTGACCATGCCGCCGCAGCTCGCGCCCGGTGTCGCGGAGGCTCTGGAGGAGTTCCTCCGGCACCTGGAGTTGGAGCGCGGCCGCTCGCCCCACACCGTGCGGGCCTACCGGGCCGACCTGACAGGGCTGCTGGCCGACGTCACCGATCTGCCGGAGCTCGACCTTCCGGTGCTGCGTCGCTGGCTGGCCGCCGGGCACGGGGCGGGCGCGGCCCGGTCCACCCTTGCCCGCCGGGCGGCGGCCGCCCGCACCTTCACCGCGTGGGCCCGGCGCACCGGCCGGATCACCACCGACCCCGGAGCCCGGCTGGTGTCCCCGCGCCCGCGCCCGGCGCTGCCGGACGTGCCCACGGCGGCGGAAGCGGCGGCGGTGCTCGACGCCGCCGGCTCGGGTGCGGCGGAGGGGGAGCCCGTCGCCCTGCGCGACCTGCTGGTCCTCGAACTGCTCTACGCCACGGGCGTCCGTGTCGCGGAGCTGTGCAGCCTCGACCTCGATGACGTCGACGGCGACCGGCGGGCCCTGCGGGTGATCGGCAAGGGCGACCGGGAGCGCACGGTCGTCTACGGGGTGCCCGCCGAAGCCGCGCTGCGCCGATGGCTCGACACGGGCCGCCCGGCGCTGGTGCGCAGCGAGTCGCCGCCCGCCCTGCTGCTCGGTGCCCGCGGAGGCCGGTTGGACCCTCGAGTGGCCCGTGACGTGGTGCATCGGGCCCTCACCGCGGTGCCGGGCGCGCCGGACGTCGGGCCGCACGGCCTGCGGCACGCGGCCGCCACGCACATGTTGGAGGGCGGCGCGGACCTCCGTTACGTACAGGAGTTGCTCGGTCACGCTAAGCTAGCGACCACTCAGCTCTACACACACGTGACAGTCGAGCGGCTGAAGGTGGTACATGAGCAGGCGCACCCCAGGGCGTGATGGCGTCCTGGTCCAATCGGTGCAGCTCAGAGCCGTGGCGGGCCCGGTGGTCACCGCCCCGGTCGCGCCTGCGGACGAGCATCCGGAGCCCGTCGAGCCCGAGAACGGCGCGATCGAGCAGTCCCCGGTCGACGACGTGTGGACCGCTTACTTGGCGCAGCGGACGCGTGCGCTCCGCGACCGCCTGGTGGTGCACTACACGCCGTTGGTCCGGTCGGTGGCCCATCGGGTGGCCGCCGGGCTGCCGTCCTACGTCGAACACGCCGACCTGGTGCAGTGCGGTGTCTTCGGGCTCATCGACGCGATCGAGCGGTTCGACCCGCAGCGCTGCCCGCGGTTCGAGAGCTACGCCACCCAACGGATCCGCGGCGCGATCTTCGACGAGCTGAGGGCGCAGGACTGGGTGCCGCGCAGCGTGCGTGGGCGGGCCCGTGAGCTGGAGCGCGCGCAGGAACGGTTGGAGGGTCGCCTGCTGCGCGCGGCCACGGATCGGGAGCTGGCCACCGAGCTGGGCGTGCCGGTGCACGAGCTGCGTTCGCTGACCCGCCAGGTGCAGCTGATCAGCGTCGAGGCGCTGGAGGAGAACAGCGGGGGCGTGTCGGAGCTGCTCACCGACGAGAGCGCCCCCGACCCCATGACGATCGTGCAGGCCCACGAGACGCTGCGGCAGCTCTCGGTGGCCGTGGAGCAGCTCGGTGAGCGGGACCGCACCGTGGTCCGGCTCTACTACCTGGAGAACCGGACCCTGGCCGAGATCGGCTCGCTGCTCGGGGTGACCGAGTCGCGGGTCTGCCAGCTCCACTCGCGGCTGGTGGGACGGCTGCGCGGACGCCTGGAGGAGCTCGCCGTCGGTTGACGGCGACCCGTCTCGTGGTCACGTCAGCCGTCCGGCCACGGGACGGGCACGGGAAGCAGGCGGACCCGCGGTGGGCGCAGCAGCACGAGTGGGTCGAGGTAGTCGGTGCGGTCCCGGCGCAGGCCCCAGTGCAGGCACGCCTGCGCCGGGCAACCGGCGTGGCCGGGCCTCAGCAGGCCGATCACCTCCCCTGCGCGGACGACGGCCCCGGCGGCGACCACCGGACCCACCGGCTCGTAGGTGGTGCGCAGGCCGTCGTCGTGCTGGACCGACACGATCTCGCGGCCGGCGACGGGCCCTGCGAACACGACCGTGCCCGCCCGTGCGGCGAGGACGGGCTGTCCGGGGGCCCCGGCGAGATCGACGCCCCGATGCCCGGGTGCGTACGGGTGCGCCGGTGCGCGGTACGGGGTGACCACCGCCGGTGCGGGCAGCAGCGGCCACGCGTACCGGGCCCCGGGAGCGGCGACACCGGCGCCGGGTGGGGGAGCCGGGGCCGCGGCGTCGGCGGCGGGGAAGCCGGCCCCGGCCGACCCCATGACCAGGGTGGCCGCCAGCACGGCCGTCACCAGTACCCGCACCGGGCGCACGGCGGGCGCGGGTCCACCGGGCCGCGTGCTGGGTCGGTACCGGGCCACACCTCACCCTGCACCGGCGATCGGCCCGCGGTGCCGGTTCCCTCGTCGCTGTGGACGGCCGGGAGTGCATGTGGACAACCCGGGGACGCGAGGAGAGGTGCTGTGCCGCCCCGGCGTACACTTCTCTTGCACCCCGACTGCTGTCAGGGGTGACTTCGCGCGCTCGCGTTCTTGCCCGGTTCGGCAGTGTCCGACCCACAGGCAGAAACGGTGGACGGGCGGTCCCGCATCGAGCGTCACGTGGGTCCGGACACCGGCGCGACGCCAGGGCGGTGCCGCCATCCGGCGCTCCGCGTAACCGCGCGCGTGGTCGCCGAGCGGCCACGCCCGACCGAGAGGTGAGCACCGGCCGTGGCCGTCGTCACCATGAAGCAGTTGCTGGACTCAGGTGTGCACTTCGGGCACCAGACCCGGCGCTGGAACCCGAAGATGAAGCGCTACATCCTCACCGAGCGCAACGGCATCTACATCATCGACCTGCAGCAGACCCTGTCGTACATCGACCGGGCCTACGAGTTCGTCCGCGAGACCGTGGCGCACGGCGGCACGATCATGTTCGTCGGCACGAAGAAGCAGGCGCAGGAGGCCATCGCCGACGAGGCGGGCCGCGTCAACATGCCGTACGTCAACCAGCGCTGGTTGGGTGGGATGCTCACCAACTTCCAGACCGTGCACAAGCGCCTTCAGCGGATGAAGGAGCTCGAGTCGATGGAGCAGACGGGGGGGTTCGAGGGTCGCACCAAGAAGGAGATCCTCATGCTCACCCGCGAGAAGACCAAGCTCGAGAAGACGCTCGGCGGCATCCGGGACATGACCAAGGTCCCCAGTGCGGTCTGGATCGTGGACACCAAGAAGGAGCACATCGCCGTCGGTGAGGCCCGCAAGCTGGGCATCCCGGTGGTCTCCATCCTGGACACCAACTGCGACCCCGACGAGGTCGACTTCCCGATCCCGGGCAACGACGACGCCATCCGCTCGGCCGCGCTGCTCACCAAGGTGATCGCGCGTGCCGCCGCCGACGGGCTCATGGCCCGCGCGGCCCGCACCCGTGGTGACGGCGACGAGAAGCCGGACGCGGGCGTCGGCAGCGACGAGCCGCTGGCCGAGTGGGAGCAGAACCTGCTCACCAACGGTGCCGGTTCCGACGGTGCCAGCCTCACGGCCGCGGCTCCCGCAGCCGAGGCGCCGAACCCGGCCTCCGAGCCGGCTCCGGCCACCACCAGCAACGGCACGCAGCAGACCGCGGGCTGATCCAGCTCTCCGTCCGGGGCCGGCCGTACCGGCCGGCCCCGGACGTTGCTCGTCCGAACCCGCCTGAACAGAAACGGACCAGAGGCAGCACCATGGCGAACTACACCGCCGCCGACGTCAAGAAGCTCAGGGACCTCACCGGTTCCGGGATGATGGACTGCAAGAAGGCGCTCGAGGAGTCCGAGGGCGAATTCGACAAGGCCGTCGAGCTGCTGCGCATCAAGGGCGCAAAGGACGTCGGCAAGCGCGCAGGGCGCGACACCGCCAACGGCCTCGTCGCCGCCGAGGGCGGCACGATGGTCGAGCTCAACTGCGAGACCGACTTCGTCGCGAAGAGCGCCGACTTCCAGGCTCTCGCCGACAAGGTCCTCCGGGTTGCCGTCGACCAGCACCCGGCCGACCTCGACGCCCTCAAGGCGGCGCCGCTCGACGGCGGCACCGTCGAGGACGCCGTGCTGGCGCTGTCGGCCCGCATCGGCGAGAAGCTCGAGCTCAAGCGCTACATCCACGTCGACGGGCCGGTCGCGCTGTACCTGCACCGGCGCGCCTCCGACCTCCCGCCCGCCATCGGCGCGCTGGTGGCCTACGAGGGCCCCGACGACGACGCCGCACGGGGTGTCGCGATGCACATCGCCGCCGCCCGGCCGCAGTACACCACCCGCGACCAGGTGCCTGGCGACGTTATCGAGAACGAGCGGCGCATCGCCGAGGCCACCGCGCGCGAGGAGGGCAAGCCCGAGCAGGTCCTTCCCCGGATCGTCGAGGGCCGCATCAACGGCTTCTACAAGGACGTCGTCCTGCTGGAGCAGCCGTCGGTGCAGGAGCCCAAGAAGACCGTGAAGGCGCTGCTGGACGCGGCGGGCGTCACCGTCAAGGACTTCGCCCGCTTCGAGGTCGGCCAGGCCTGATCGGGCCGCCCTCTCCGCGATGAGTGACGGGACGTTCATGACCGACCTTCGGACCGGCCCCGCCGGCGCCCACCCCGGATTCCGCCGCGTGCTGCTCAAGCTCGGCGGCGAGATGTTCGGCGGTGGGGCCGTCGGCGTGGACCCGGGGGTCGTCGAGACCGTCGCCCGCCAGATCGCCGAGGTCGTCGCCACCGGGGCGCAGGTCGCGGTGGTGATCGGCGGCGGCAACTTCTTCCGCGGCTCCGAGCTGCAGCAGCGCGGCATGGACCGCGCCCGGGCCGACTACATCGGCATGCTCGGCACCGTCATGAACTGCCTCGCGCTGCAGGACTTCCTGGAACGCGAGCACCACATCGACACGCGGGTGCAGACCGCCATCACGATGGGCCAGGTCGCGGAGGCCTACATCCCGCGGCGCGCGATCCGGCACCTGGAGAAGGGCCGCGTCGTGATCTTCGGCGCCGGTGTGGGCATGCCCTACTTCTCCACCGACACGGCGGGTGCGCAGCGCGCGCTGGAGATCGGGGCGGAGGCGCTGTTGCTCGCCAAGGGCGTCGACGGCGTCTACACCGCCGACCCCAAGCTCGACCCCAGCGCGAAGCTGTTCGACGAGATCACCCATCGTGAGGTGCTGGAGCAGGGGCTCAAGGTCGCCGACGCCACCGCGTTCAGCCTCTGCATGGACAACAGGATGCCGATCATCGTGTTCAACCTGCTGGTGGAGGGCAACATTGCCCGCGCGGTGCGGGGTGAGAGGATCGGCACGCTGGTGAGCACGCCCGACTACCCGCAGGAGCCTAGGGAGCAGCCGTGATCGACGAGACGCTCTTCGACGCCGAGGAGAAGATGGAGAGGGCCGTCTCGGTGGCCAAGGACGATCTTGCGAGCGTCCGCACCGGCCGGGCCACCCCGAACATGTTCTCCCGAGTCGCCGTCGACTACTACGGCGCGATGACACCGATCAACCAGCTCGCCTCGATCAACGTGCCCGAGGCCCGCATGGCGGTCATCAAGCCCTACGACTCCGGCCAGCTCAAGGCGCTGGAGAAGGCGATCCGCGACTCCGACCTGGGGCTCAACCCGAGCAACGACGGCCAGATCATCCGCGTGGTCATTCCTCAGCTGTCCGAGGAGCGCCGCCGCGAGATGGTGAAGGTCGCGCGGGGCAAGGGCGAGGACGCGCGGGTCACCATCCGCAGCATCCGCCGCAAAGCCATGGACGAGTTGCATCGGATAGTCCGTGACGGCGACGCGGGCGAGGACGAGGTCGGGCGGGCGGAGAAGGAGTTGCAGGCCACCACCGACCGGTACGTCCACCAGGTCGACGACCTGGTGAAGCACAAGGAAGCCGAACTCCTCGAAGTCTGACTCGGTGACGGCCTCCTCCCCCCAAGCCGCGGCCATGGTCCCTCCGGCCAGCCGGCCCTCCCGCGCGGGACGCGACCTCGCGGCGGCCATCGCCGTGGGCGTCGCCCTCGGCGTGGTGATCCTCTCGTCCCTGCTGATCCAACGGCATTTCTTCATCGGCGTCCTCGCCATGGCCACGGCCGTCGGCACCTGGGAGCTCGCGGGTGCGTTGCGCCGCGGCGCCGGGATCGAGGTGCCGTTCGTGGTGCTGCTGCTCGGTGGCCAGGCGATGGTGTGGCTGTCGTGGCCGTTCGGCCTACGTGGCCTCGCCGTCGCGTTCGCGCTCACGGCGCTGGCGATCATGCTGTGGCGGATGCGCGCCGGGGCGCTGCACTACGTCCGGGACGTCACGGCGGGGCTGTTCACCGCCGCGTACGTGCCGCTGTTCTGCTCCTTCGCCGTCCTGATGCTGGTGGCCGACGACGGCCTCGGACGGGTGCTCACGTTCCTGATCTGCGGGGTGGCGTCCGACATCGGGGGCTACGCAGCAGGGGTCTTCCTGGGCCGGCACCCGATGGCCCCCATGATCAGCCCGAAGAAGTCGTGGGAGGGCTTCGCCGGGTCGCAGATCGCCGGCATGCTCGCCGGCGCGCTGTGCGTCCACTTCCTGCTCGGCGGTGCCTGGTGGGCCGGCGCGCTCACCGGCGCGGCGCTGGTGATCAGCGCAACCCTGGGCGACCTCGTGGAGTCGATGGTCAAGCGCGACCTCGGGATCAAGGACATGGGCACCCTGTTGCCCGGTCACGGCGGGCTGATGGACCGGTTGGACTCGTTGCTGCCCACCGCCGTCGTGGCCTGGTCGCTGCTCAGCATCGTCGTCCCCGTCCGCTGATGCGGGCGCTGCGTGCTGCCCTGGCAGCCGCGGGGGACGTCGCCATCCCGAGCCCCAACATCTGGAACTGGCCCGAGGTCTACGAGCAGGAGAACGCCGCACAGGACTCCGACGGCGCCGTGTGGACGGTGCTGCGTGAGCTCGTGCCGTGGGCCGGTGCGGACGTCCTCGACGTGGGCTGCGGTGACGGGTTCCACCTCCCGGTGTTCGCGGCGGAGGCGGCCTCGGTCACGGGCGTTGAACCCCATCCGCCGCTGGTCGAGCGGGCACGGCGGCGGGTCGGGGACCGCGCGCGGGTGCTGCGGGCCGGCGCCGCGGCGCTCCCGCTCCCGGATGCGAGCGTCGACCTCGTGCACGCGCGCACCGCGTACTTCTTCGGTCCGGGGTGCGAGCCCGGCCTCGCCGAGGCGCAGCGGGTGTTGCGGCCGGGCGGGGCGATCGCGATCGTCGATCTGGACGCGACCGTCCCGCCCTACGGCCGGTGGATGCGTGCCGACATCCCGCGCTACGACCCGGCGCGCGTCGAGCGCTTCTTCGAGCAGCAGGGCTTCTCGATGCGGCGGGTCGCGACCCAGTGGCGGTTCCCCGACCGCGCGGCGTGCGAGGCGGTGCTGCGGATCGAGTTCTCCCGCGCGGTGGCCGAGCGGGCTGTCGCGGAGACCGTGGGCGTCACCGTCCCGGTCGGCTACCGCGTGCACGTGCGGCGCAAGGAAACCTTCCGCTCGGCGTGACGATGCCGCCGCCACCCCGTGTCGTCCGCTGGATACCGTGGGGAGCATGCGTGGACCCGTGGAGCCCCACCTGCCCTACCTCGAGCCGATCGTCGGCGGAGCGTGGTGGACGGTCGGTGCGGCAGCGCTCGACTCAGGTGCCGGCACCGTCATCCTGGCGGCCGGACTCGGCGTCACCGGCGGGCTGATCGTCGCCCTCCGGAGCAGGTACGGCACGGGATCCCCGCTACCCCCGGGCGGGCGCGGGCGCTTCCTGCGGCTGCTGGGCATCACCGTGGCCCTCGTGGCGGTGGCCGGCACCGTGCTCGGCTCCACCGGCCTCGGCGAGCTGGCGGTCCCGGCGGCGTGCGCGATGGTCGGGGTGGCGCTGGTGCCCCTCTCGTCGCAGCTGGACGAGCGTTCGCTGCTGGCCGTCGGTGGTGCGCTGATGGTGCTCGGGGCGGCCGGGGCGTTGTTCGCCCTCGACTCCGTGGGCAACACGTACTCGCAGGGTCTGGTCGGGATGGTGGCCGGCGCCCTGCTGTGGGTGGCGGCCGCGCACCGCACGGGCCTGCTCACGGAGGCCCGCGGCCGGGTGCGCCGCTGACCGCCGCCGCGACTCCCCTCTGAGGGGGACCCGGTTCCCTCGCTGCCGGGATGGCGTAGCACCGCGCTGAGCGGATCGTTCTCCCATGGTCATCACGCACGAACGCAGACGTGCCTCGGTCCCGTCCACAGCCGCCCTGACCTGGTCGGCACTCGCCTCTTGTCTCGGCCTGTGGTGGTGGTGGCAGCCGCAGCGCTACCCGTTCGGCCCGGGCGAGGGGAAGACCTTCGGCACCGTGCTGGGCGTGGTGCCCGAGGCCGCCGTGCCGCCTGCACTCGTCGTTGCGGGCGGGTGGGGGCTGGTGGCTTCGGGACTCGCCGCGCTGCGGGCCCCGAGCCGGGCTGTGACCGCCGTCGTGGTGGCCACGGCGGTCGGGTACGCGGCGGTCTTCGGGTTGGTCCTGCCGGGCATACAGCCGCTCTCCCTGGTCGGTTACGCGATGGCGATGCTCGGGCCGGTCGTGCTGTTCGGGACGGTGGTCGCCGGGGCGTGGCGGTGGCGCGGCGGGCCCTGGGCAGTGGGTGCGTTCGTCCTGACTGGAGTGCTGGCGTGGGCCACGGGGCTGGCCGATGCCGCAGTGCTGCGTCGCTACCTCGACGTCATCATCGGGACCGCCGACAAAGCAGTCCCACCTGCTGTCCTGCTGTTCTTCCTCGTCGGGGGCCTCCTGTGGGGTGTGCTCGGAGCGCGAACGGTGCTGCGGGCCACGACGGGGCGACCGGTCCCGGGCTGGATGCAGCCGGAGGCCGCGGCTCGCTGGGGCAGGGTGGCCGTGGCGATCGCCGCGGCCTGTGCGTTGCCGTACGGCCTGGTCCGGCTCACCTGGCTGACACCGTGGCCGGTGGGCGGCAGCGCGGACCTTCTGACCGCAGAGCCGGAGATTCGGCTGCACGGCCTGCTTCTCGGCCTCGCCGCGCTGGCCGGGGCGGTGCTCACCACGGGGCTGGTCGCCCGCTGGGGCGAGGTCTGGCCCCGCTGGGTTCCGGTGGTGCGGGGACGGCCGGTCCCGGTCGCGGCGGCGGTCGTCCCCGGCACTCTCGTGGCCGGGCTGTTCACGGTCGCGGCGGTCCCGCTCTCCGTCATGGTGGTCGCGAGCGGCTCTCCGGTGCTGCTGCTGGTGTTCCCGTTCCCCGTATGGGGGCCCGCGCTCGGCGCTGCCGTGCTGGCCTACGCACTCCGCCGCCGGGGAGAGGCCGGGCGAACTGGCACAATGGGAACGTCATGACTGCCCTGCCTCTGGTGTTCGACGCGCCCCGGCGCTCCACCCCGCCGCGCCACCTCGCCGACCTCGACCCGGGCGACCGCCGGGCCGTGGCCGGTGAGCTCGGCCTGCCCGCCTTCCGCGCCGACCAGCTGGCCCGCCACTACTTCGGCCGCCTCACCGCCGACCTCGACGCGATGACCGACCTCCCGGCCGGTGTGCGCGACACCCTGCGGACGCTCCTGCCACCGCTCGTCACGCCCGTGCTGGAGCAGTCCTGTGACGACGGGGCCACCCGCAAGACGCTGTGGAAGGGCCACGACGGCACCCGCGCCGAGTCGGTGCTGATGGGCTACCCGGACCGCGCCACCGTGTGTGTCTCGAGCCAGGCCGGCTGCGGCATGGCCTGCCCGTTCTGCGCCACCGGCCAGGGCGGGCTGGAGCGCAACCTGTCCACCGGCGAGATCGTCGAGCAGGTCCGCCAGGCCGCCGCGGCCGCCCGCGACGGCGCCCTGGGTTCTCCCGCGCGCCTGTCCAACGTGGTGTTCATGGGCATGGGGGAGCCGCTGGCCAACTACAAGCGGGTCGTCGCGGCCGTCCGGCGGATCACCGAGCCGGCTCCCAACGGCCTGGGCATCTCGGCGCGCGGGGTCACCGTGTCCACGGTCGGACTGGTGCCGGCGATCGACAAGCTCGCTGCGGAGGGGCTGCCCGTCACGCTCGCGGTATCGCTGCACACGCCCGACGACGAGCTGCGCGACACCCTCGTGCCCGTGAACAACCGCTGGAAGGTCAGCGAGGTGCTCGACGCGGCGCGCCGCTACGCACAGGCCACCGGACGCCGCGTGTCGATCGAGTACGCGCTGATCCGCGACGTCAACGACCAGCCGTGGCGGGCGGACCTGCTCGGCAAGCTCCTGCGCCAGCAGATCGGCACCAAGCGTGTGCACGTCAACCTCATCCCGCTGAACCCGACGCCGGGCAGCGAGTGGGACGCCTCGCCCCGACGCGTGCAGGACGAGTTCGTCGCACGGGTCCAGGCCGCCGGGGTGGCGTGCACCGTGCGCGACACCCGGGGCCGCGAGATCGCCGCCGCGTGCGGGCAGCTCGCCGCCTCACAGGCCTAGGCGCTCGTCCTCGGGGACGTCCGTTCCGCCCAGTGGTCCGGTCGCCCGGAGTACCGGACGAAACGATCATCGCCCTTGACCTGTCCACCGAGCCGCTGGTTCGCTCGACCTGGGTAGTTGAGAGGTCAAACAAGACGCAGCGGTGATCGGCGAGGAGATGGGCATGAAGCTCGGTCTTGTTCTTCCCCAGCGGTACGGGGTGAACCTGCAGCGCGACGTGGTGAACGTCGCGAAGCTCGCCGAGGATCAGGGCTTCGACAGCCTCTGGGTGGGGGAGCGGCCGACCCATGCCGCGCCGGGCACCGAAGGGCTCTACGGCATCCCCGGCCTGCCCTGGCCGGAGGCGTACCAGGGGGTGTCCGAACCGCTGACCACCATGGCGGCCGCCGCCGCGGTGACCGAGCGGGTGCGGATCGGCAGCAGCGTCCTCGTGCCGGCCCTGCACCATCCCGTCCAGCTCGCACTGGCACTGGCTACCATCGACCAGATCAGCGGGGGCCGGGTCGTCGCCGGCATCGGATCGGGCTGGGCCCACTCCGACTTCGCCGCGGTGGGCGTGCCCTTCTCCGAGCGCAACAGCCTGCTCGACGAGACGTTCGACGTGTTCGAGGCGGTCTGGGGCCCCGACCCCGTCGAGTACGAGGGACCGCGGATCACGATCGACAAGGCGCTGGTCGGGCCGAAGCCGGTGGGGAAGCTCCCGGTGATCGCGTCCGGGCACGGCGAGAAGGCGCTGGACAAGGTCGCTCGCCGCGCCGACGGCTGGACCCCCGCCGCCATCCCCGTGGCGTCGACCGCCCGGATCTGGGACCGGATCCGGGAGAAGGCGGCCGGTTACGGCCGTGACGCCTCCGCGATGGAGTGCATCGTCAGGGCGAACATCGTGCTGCGCGACCAGCCGGTCGACGGCGAGCGCCAGCCGATGGTCGGCAGCCTCGACCAGGTGGTCGACGACATCGTCGAGACGGCGCGGCTCGGAGCCGACGAGCTGATCATCGAGCTCTCCCAGAACGAGCCCTTCCCGGGCACCCCCTGGCTGGTCGACACCGCCCTGGAGATCAAGGAGCGGGTGCTCAGCCGCTGCTGAGGACGTCGGCGAGATCGAAGCGCACGGGCCGTTCCAACTGCTCGTAGGTGCACGACTCCGGATCACGGTCCGGGCGCCAGCGCACGAACTGGGCGGTGTGGCGGAACCGCTCGCCCTCCATGTAGTCGTAGCGGACCTCCACCACCCGCTCCGGGCGCAGGGGGACGAACGACAGGTCCTTGCCGGCGTTCCAGCGGCTGGTCTCGTTCTTGCGGGGCGTCCGCTCGCCCTGCTCGTGTGCGGCCCAGTTCCACGGGTGGGCGTCGAACGTCGTGACCAGCGGCTGCAGCTCGGTGAACAGCGACCGCCGGGTGGCCATCGGGAACGCGCCGACCACACCGACCGAGTTGAGCACGCCGCGGTCGTCGAAGAGACCGAGCAGCAGCGACCCGAGGGCGTCCGGCCCGGACTTGTGGACCCGGTAGCCGGCAACGACGCAGTCGGCCGTGCGCTCGTGCTTGATCTTGCTCATCACGCGCTTGTCGGGCTGGTAGGGCAGGTCGAGCTTCTTGGCGATGAGCCCGTCCAGGCCGGCGCCCTCGAACTGCTGGAACCACGTCCGCGCCGTGTCCAGGTCGCGCGTGAGCGGCGTGAGGTGGATCGGCGGTGCCGCGCCGGCGAAGGCGCGTTCGAGCGCGGCGCGGCGTTCCTCGAACGGCTGCTCGGTGAGGTCGTCGTCGCCCAGCGCGAGCAGGTCGAAGGCGATGAAGCTCGCCGGCGTCTCCTCCGACAGGAGCTTCACCCGGCTCGCCGCCGGATGGATCCGCTGCTGGAGAGCCTCGAAGTCGAGTGTGTTGCGCGCGGTGTCGGCGACGACGATCTCCCCGTCGACGACGGCCCGCTCGGGGAAGTGGGTGAGTACGGCCTCGACCACCTCGGGGAAGTACCGGGTCATCGGCCGTTCGTTGCGGCTGCCGATCTCCACCTCGTCGCCGTCCCGGAAGATGATCGACCGGAAGCCGTCCCACTTCGGCTCGTAGAGCTGGCCTGCGGGGATGTCGCCGATCGGCTTGGCCAGCATCGGCGAGACGGGCGGCATGACGGGGAGGCGCACCGGGCCAGTCTGGCGACTACCCGCCCACGGGTCGAGGGGATACGCCCGTCAGCAGCCATCAGTGGGCCGGTGCCGTTCCACGACCGCCGCGTCGCCGGCGCCGTCCGGGACCGCTGCTGCTCCCGCTGTCCGCAGGCAGGGGATCATCGAGGACGTGACTGCTTCGGTGAACGCATCCCCATGCCGCGGCTGACCCGGGCCGAGCTGGAGGCGGCGCGGGACCGCACGATCGAGGACGTGCTACCCGGCCCCGGCGACCCGGCCCTGCGCGTGCTCTTCTGCGGCATCAACCCGGGCCTCGTGTCGGCCGCCACCGGGCACCACTTCGCCCGCCCCGGAAACCGGTTCTGGCCTGCCCTGCACGGGGCGGGCTTCACCCCGCGGCTGCTGCTGCCCGCGGAGCAGGGCGAGCTGCGTGGCCTCGGGCTGGGCATCACCAACATGGCGCCCCGGGCCACGGCACGCGCGGACGAGCTGACGGTGGACGAGATGGTGGCGGGCGGGGTGCGGCTGCGGGAGCTGGTGCGGGACCAGCGTCCCCGCTGGCTCGCGGTGGTCGGGGTGACCGCCTACCGGGCCGCGTTCGACGCGCCGCGCGCCGCGGTCGGGCCGCAGGACGAGCGCCTGGGCTCCACCCGGATCTGGGTCCTGCCCAACCCGAGCGGCCTCAACGCCCACTGGTCGCTGCCGGCGATGGCGGAGGAGTTCGGCCGCCTCCGCGCGGCCGCCGACGACTGACCGGGTGGAGTGCGGCTGTCAGGAGTCGAGGTCCTGGACGTCATCGGGAGGCGGTTCCTCGGCGCCGTCGCGGGCGTCGCGGTCGGCCCACTCCAGCAGCTCGTCGATCAGGAAGACGGCGTCGTCGATGCCGGCGTGGAGGTCGCCCAGCTCGGCGTACCGGGGTGGGACCGTGGCGATGGTGAAGTCCTGGGGGTCGGCGTCGTCCACCTCGTCCCACCTGATCGGCGTGGAGACCACGGCCTCCGGCACCCCGCGCACCGAGTAGGCGCTGCGGATCGTGTGGTCGCGGGCGTTCTGGTTGTAGTCGACGAAGATCGACCGGGGGTCGCGGTCCTTGCGCCACCACGTCAGATCGACGAGATCGCAGCGGCGGCCGACCTCGCGGGCGAAGGCGTGCGCGGCCCGGCGCACGTCGGAGAAGCCGTGGTCGGGGGCGATCCGCACGTAGACGTGCATGCCCTTGCCGCCCGACGTCTTCGGCCACCCGGTCGCGCCGAGCTCGTCGAGCACCTCGTGGGCGACGTGCGCGACCCGGCGCACGTCGGCGTAGGACGCCTCGGGCATCGGGTCGAGGTCGATCCGCCACTCGTCGGGGCGCTCGACGTCCGCGCTGCGCGAGTTCCACGGGTGGAACTCCACCGTGGACATCTGCACCGCCCACACGACGTCGGCCGGGTGCTGCACGCACAGCTCGTCGGCGTGCCGGTTCCAGCGGGGGAAGTGCACGCGGACGGTCCGCACCCAGTCCGGGGCGCCCTTCGGCAGCCGCTTCTGGTGCACCTTCTCGCCGGTGACGCCCGTGGGGAAGCGGTGCAGCATGCACGGGCGGTCGCGCAGCGCACGCACGATCCCGTCGGAGACGGAGAGGTAGTAGCGGGCCAGGTCGAGCTTGGTCTCGCCCCGGGCCGGGAAGTAGACGCGGTCCGGGTTGCTCAGCCGGACGACGCGGTCACCGACCTCCAGCTCGACGGCGGGACCGGCCATCGTGGCTCAGCGGCGCCAGGCGTGGCGACGCCGGATCGAGTGCATGATCAGGCTGAACGCGATCAGGACGGCGATGCCGACGAGCCAGATGTCCTCGGTGCTGCCCTCGTGGTTGCCGATCGTGAACAGCAGCAGGATCACGACGGTGGCCCAGCCGGCGATCATGGAGCCGCGGGGGAAGCCGCCGTGCCAGCCCCACTCCACCGACGGTTCGTCCAGCGGGTCCACCGCAGGTCGCCGCGCCAGCTCTCGGGAGTTCCTCGCCACGCCGTCCTCCAGGTCCACGGATGTGGGCCTCATCGTCGCACAACGGCGCAGCAGGGATGATGGGCGGTGATGAGTGTGAGTAGACGTTCCGTTCTCGTGCTGGGGTCGACGGGTTCCGTCGGCACCCAGGCGCTCGAGGTGCTCGCGGCCCACCCGGACCGGTTCGAGGTGGCGGGCCTCGCCGCGGGCGGCGGTGACCTCGACCTGCTCGCCCGGCAGGTCAGGGAGCACGGCGTGCCCCGGGTGGCGGTGGCCCGCGCCGACGCCGCCTCGGCGCTGCGCGACCTGGTGCCGGGTGTCGACGTCCTGAGCGGTCCCGACGCGGCCACCGAGCTCACGGCCACCGCGGGTGCCGACACCGTGCTCAACGGGATCACCGGATCGGTGGGCCTCGGCCCGACGCTGGCGGCCCTCGCGTCCGGGGCCACGCTGGCGCTGGCCAACAAGGAGTCGCTGGTGGCCGGGGGAGCGCTGGTCACCGGGGCTGCCGCCCCGGGCCAGATCGTGCCGGTCGACTCCGAGCACTCCGCGCTCGCCCAGTGCCTGCGCGGTGGCCGTGCCGACGAGGTGGAGCGGCTGGTGCTCACCGCGTCGGGCGGCCCGTTCCGCGGGAGGCAGCGGGCCGACCTGGCCGATGTCACCGTGGGCGAGGCGATGGCGCACCCGACGTGGGACATGGGCCCCGTCATCACGATCAACTCGGCGACCCTGGTGAACAAGGGCCTCGAGCTGATCGAGGCGCACCTGCTGTTCGACGTGCCCTACGAGCGGGTCGACGTGGTGGTGCACCCGCAGTCGATCGTGCACTCGATGGTCACCTTCACCGACGGCTCGACGCTCGCGCAGGCCAGCCCGCCCGACATGAAGCTGCCCATCGCGCTGGCGCTCGGCTGGCCCGAGCGGCTGTCGGGGGCCGCGTCGCCGTGCCGCTGGGACGCTGCCCAGAGCTGGACGTTCGAGCCCCTCGACGAAGACGCCTTCGCCGGCGTGCGGCTGGCGCGCGCGGCGGGCGTGGTGGGCGGGTGCCTGCCGGCCGTGCTCAACGCCGCCAACGAGGAACTGGTGGGCGCGTTCGTCGCCGGTGCGCTGCCGTTCCTCGGGATCACCGACGTGCTGGAACGCGTTCTCGACACCGCCGACGGCTGGCACGCCGATCCCGCTACCGTGGCCGACGTGCTGGCGGCGGAGGAGTGGGCGCGGGCCCACGCCCGCGAAGCCGTCTCGCGCAGCGCCGGTGGAGCGAGCATCGGTACCGGAGGACCTGGAGTGACCACATGATGACCGTGATCGGAATCGTGATCTTCTTCGTGGGGATCCTCTTCTCGGTCGCCTGGCACGAGCTCGGTCACTTCACCACGGCCAAGTGGTTCGGCATCAAGGTGCCCGAGTTCATGGTCGGTTTCGGGAAGACGATCTGGTCGCGCCAGGTCGGCGAGACGGAGTTCGGGCTCAAGGCCGTGCCGCTCGGCGGCTACATCCGCATGATCGGGATGATCCCGCCCGCCAGGGGCGAGACGCTCGGGCGGAGCCGGCGCACCGGCCCGTTCCAGGGCCTGATCGACGACGCGCGCCAGCAGTCGGCGATGGACGTCCGGCCAGAGGACGCCGACCGGCAGTTCTACCTGCGGGCACCGTGGAAGCGCATCATCGTGATGTTCGCGGGCCCGTTCATGAACCTCATCTTCGCGGTGGTGCTGTTCGCGATCGTGCTCATGGGGATCGGCGTGCCGACGTCCACCACGTCGGTCGGCGCGGTGAGCGCGTGCGTCGTCTCGGCCACAGCGCCCACCGAGCAGTGCCCGGCCGGGGCGCCCCCCACGCCCGCCGCGGCCGCGGGGTTCCGCCCCGGCGACCGGATCATCGCCTTCAACGGCCGCCCGTTCACGGAGTTCGACGGCCGCGACCTGCAGGAGGCCATCCGGGCGTCCTCGGGCACGGTGACGGTCACCGTCGAACGTGACGGGCAGCGTCTCGACCTGCGCCCGACGCCCATCCGCACCGAGCTGGCCGCCTTCGACGGCGGGCAGCAGACCGTCCAGGGCAGCTTCCTCGGGGTCAGCCTCGTGTCGGCGTACGAGCGGAAGGACGTCGGCGCGGTCTTCGGCCAGATCGGGGACATCGTCGCCCGCACGGGCCACGCGATCGTGCAGCTCCCGGCCCGGGTGCCCGGCCTGTTCGGAGCGGTGTTCCTCGGCGAGCAGCGCGACGTGAACGGCCCGATCGGCATCGTCGGGGCCTCCCGGATCGGGGGCGAGATCCTCGCCTCCGACGCCCCGCCGGTCGCCGAGCTCTCGGTCTTCCTGCAGCTGCTGGCCGGGCTGAACATCTCGCTGTTCCTGTTCAACCTGCTGCCGATCCCGCCGCTGGACGGCGGGCAGATCTTCCCGGCGATCTGGGAGGCCATCAAGCGGCGGATCGCGCGGCTGCGTGGCCGTCCCGACCCCGGTCCGGTCGACGTCGCGAAGCTGATGCCCGTGGCCTACGTCGTGGCGCTGGTGTTCATCGGGTGGAGTGCCCTGCTGTTCGTCGCCGACATCATCAACCCGGTACAGCTGTTCTGATCACGTCCTCGCAGGTCGGGGGCCCGGGACGTGGCCCCCGACACGACCTGCAGCGACATCGGTGGCCGCGTGGATACTTGAGAGTCGTGAGTATTTCCGCGGGTCTGCCCGCTCCCCCTCCGGGCCTGCGCGACCCGTACGCCGAGAAGGCCCCTCTCGCCGTGTTCGACATCGACGGGGTGCTGGCCGACGTCCGGCACCGGCTGCACCACCTGGAGGCCAGGCCGCAACGCTGGGAGCGCTTCTTCCACGCCGCCGACCGCGACCCGCTCCTCGTCGAGGGTGCGGAGCGGCTGCGTGCGGCGCTCGCCGAGTACGACGTCCTGTACCTGACCGGTCGGCCCGAGCGCACCCGGGCGCTCACGGAGCAGTGGCTGGCACGTCACGACCTCCCGGTCGGCCCGCTCGTGATGCGCGCCGACGACGACCGTCGGCCGGCCCGCTGGGTCAAGCGGGACGTGCTGCGCAGGCTCGCCACCGTCCGGGAGGTGGTGTCGATGCTCGACGACGACCCCGCCGTCGTCTCCCTGCTGGAGGCCGACGGGTGGCCGGTCGAGCTCGCCACCTGGCTGCCGCACTCCTCGACGCTGCGCAGCGCGCAGGAGGACAAGGGCCGAACCTAGGAGGGCGTCCGAACAGGAGAATCCGCCCGTGCGGGTGCTTCCGGCCACGCAGGGAGCGGTGCCGAACGGCGACGGGGGATACTGGGGGTCGTGAGCGTCTCCCTCGGCATGCCCGCACCGCCCGCGCCGACCCTGGCCCCTCGCCGGCCCACCCGGCAGCTGCAGGTCGGCTCCGTCGGTGTCGGGTCCGAGCACCCGATCTCCGTGCAGTCGATGACCACCACCCTCACCTCCGACGTCAACGCCACGTTGCAGCAGATCGCCGAGCTCACCGCGGCGGGCTGCGACATCGTGCGGGTCGCCTGCCCGAGCCAGGACGACGCCGACGCGCTGCCCGCGATCGCGCGGAAGTCGCAGATCCCGGTGATCGCCGACATCCACTTCCAGCCGAAGTACGTCTTCGCGGCGATCGAGGCCGGGTGCGCCGCGGTGCGGGTCAACCCGGGCAACATCCGCAAGTTCGACGACCAGGTCAAGCAGATCGCGGCGGCCGCCAAGGACCACGGCACCCCGATCCGGATCGGCGTCAACGCCGGCTCGCTGGACAAGCGCCTGCTGCAGAAGTACGGCAAGGCGACGCCGGAGGCGCTCGCCGAGTCGGCGATGTGGGAGGCGAGCCTGTTCGCCGAGCACGACTTCCACGACATCAAGATCTCGGTCAAGCACAACGACCCCGTGGTCATGGTGCGGGCCTACGAGCTGCTGGCGCAGCAGTGCGACTACCCGCTGCACCTCGGCGTCACCGAGGCCGGTCCGGCGTTCCAGGGCACCATCAAGTCGGCCGTCGCCTTCGGGGCGCTGCTGCGCCAGGGCATCGGCGACACGATCCGCGTCTCGCTCTCGGCGCCGCCGGTCGAGGAGATCAAGGTCGGCACGCAGATCCTGCAGTCGCTAAACCTGCGTCCCCGCAAGCTGGAGATCGTCTCCTGCCCGTCCTGCGGGCGCGCGCAGGTGGACGTCTACAAGCTCGCCGACGAGGTCACGGCGGGGCTCACCGGCATGGAGGTGCCGCTGCGCGTCGCCGTCATGGGCTGTGTCGTCAACGGTCCGGGCGAGGCCCGCGAGGCCGACCTGGGAGTGGCCTCCGGCAACGGCAAGGGCCAGATCTTCGTCCGGGGCGAGGTCATCAAGACCGTCCCGGAGCACGCCATCGTCGAGACCCTGATCGAGGAGGCGATGAAGATCGCCGAGACGATGGAGGCCGAGGGCGAGCCGCAGGTGACCGTCGGCTGAGCAGCCGGCAGGCCCGCCTCGCGGGGTCGCCGGTGGTTTCGGTGGAACTTTCGGTGAACCGAGACCCATCCCGTCGTGGGCACGGCGCCTGCCGTCTGGCATCGTGAGGGGGTGCTTCGTGTCGCCGGAGCGCGGCTCCTCGACGACCGGGACCGCGCGGGAGTATGCGCGGTCCTGGAGAGTGATCCGGTCGCCGCCTGCATGGTCGCCGCCCGTGTCGAGGTGGCAGGGCTCGATCCGTGGCGCCTCGGGGGCGAGCTCTGGGGTGTCGGGTCCCGTTTCGACGGTCTCTGCTTCTCCGGTGCCAACCTCGTGCCGCTGCGGGGCGAGCGGTCGGCCCTGCGCAGCTTCGCCGACCGCGCGCGCCGTTACGGGCGCACGTGTTCGTCGGTCGTCGGGCGCGCCGAGCTGGTGATGCCGCTGTGGGACGACCTGGCGGCGCACTGGGCGCCGGCCCGTGAGGTGCGGGCCGACCAGCCGCTGATGGCGCTGGCCGGGCTGCCGACCGTCGCGGCCGACCCGCTCGTGCGGCCGGTCCGTCCCGACGAGCTGGACCGGTACCTGCCTGCAGCCATCGCCATGTTCACCGAGGAGGTGGGCATCGACCCGCGCATCGGTGACGGTGGGGTCGGCTACCGGTCGCGGGTGGCCGAGCTCGTGGCCGCGGGGCGGGCGTTCGCCCGTTTCGAGGGTGGCGAGGTCGTGTTCAAGGCGGAGATCGGGGCCCTCTCGCGCCAGGTCGGGCAGATCCAGGGCGTCTGGGTGCACCCGAGCCGCCGCGGTCAGGGCCTGGGCACCGCCGGCACCGCCGCGGTGGCCGAGCGCCTCGCCGCACTGGGCCGGGTGTCGAGCCTGTACGTCAACGGCTTCAACCACGTCGCGCGGTCGGCCTACACCCGGATCGGGTTCACCCAGGTCGGCAGCTTCGCCACCATTCTCTTCTGAAGGTCACACGGCGCACCCGCTCCATCACCCCGGCGATAGGCTGGGCACGACGGAGTCCCGTGTCGAGTGGAGGTCACGTTCGTGGCGGAGGAAGAGTCCGGCGTCCAGCAGGTGCCGACGATCGACACGGACGTCGCGCACTCCCCGCGCATCTGGAACTACTGGCTCGGGGGCAAGGACAACTACGAGGTCGACCGGCGCGTCGGCGACGAGTTCCGGGAGCTCTTCCCGCCGATCGTCGACATCGCCCGTTCCTCGCGGGCTTTCCTCAAGCGGGCCGTGCAGCACCTGGCGGGCGAGGCGGGGGTGCGGCAGTTCCTCGACATCGGCACGGGCCTGCCCACGGTGGACAACACCCACGAGGTCGCCCAGCGGGTGGCTCCGGAGTCGCGCATCGTCTACGTCGACAACGACCCGATCGTGCTGGCGCACGCCCGTGCGCTGCTGCTCAGCTCGGCCGAGGGCGCCACCACCTACATCGACGCCGACCTGTACGACACCTCCCGGATCCTGGAGGTCGCCGCGCGGAGCCTCGACTTCGACGAGCCGATCGCGCTCATGCTCATGAACATCCTCGGGCACGTCCCCGAGCTCGGGCAGGCCCGGGAGATCGTCACGCGGCTGGTGGGCGCCCTGCCGTCGGGCAGCTACCTGGTGGTGGCCGACGGCACCACCGACGGCGGCCCGTTCGACGCCGCCATCGAGATGTGGAACAACGCAGGGTCGCTGCCCTACATCCTGCGCACCCCCGAGCAGATCGCCCAGTACTTCGAGGGTCTGGAGCTGCTGGAGCCCGGGGTCGTCGCCTGCTCGTTGTGGCGCCCCGAGAACGGCCACGTCGGTGCCCCCGCTCCCGTCGACGAGTTCGGCGCCGTCGGCCTCAAGAGGTAGGGGCCGCCGGCGCCGAACCGCACGGTCAGCGCGCCGCCGAGTGGTACCGGCGCACGGCCAGGGGCAGGAAGATCGCCACGATCAGCACGGGCCACACCACCGCGAGCAGCAGCGCGTTCTGCGCGGGCCACGAGGTGCCCACCAGTTCGGGAACGCTGTTGCCGAACAGCTCGCGGGTGGCGGCCACCGTGGCGGAGAGCGGGTTCCACTCGGCGACGGTGCCCAGCCAGGCGGGCATCAGCGACGGGTCGACGAACGTGTTGGAGATCATCGTGAGCGGGAACAGCAGCGCCCAGGTACTGGCCGCCGCCTCCTGGCTGACGACGAGCCCGAGGTAGATGCCCACCCAGATCATCGCGAACCGCAGCAGGAGCAGCAGGCCGAACGCGGTGAGCGTGGGCAGCGGACCGGTGTTCGAGCTCCACCCGACGAGCAGCCCGCACGCGACGAGGACGGCGAGGTCGAGTACCGAGTTGACCATGTCGGCCGCGCTGCGGCCCACGACGACCGCGGGCTGGGCCATCGGCATCGAGCGGAACCGGTCGGTGACGCCGCGGGCCTTGTCGGCGGCGACCGCGGAGATGGTGGCGGCCGCCCCGAACATCATCGTCTGGGCGAACATGCCGGGCATCAGGAACTCGCGGTAGTCCCCGCCGCCGGGCACGATCATCGCGCTGCCGAACACGTACCCGTAGAGCAGCACGAACATGATCGGGAAGGCCAGCCCCGCGACGATCACCGTCGGGTTGCGGGTCCAGTGGATGAGGTCGCGGCGGGCGACGGTCCAGGAGTCGGAGAGCACCCAGCGCAGCGGGCTCGCCGCGTGAGGGGCCGGTGCGGGAGCGGTCGCGGCGGTCATGCGGCCACCCCGGTCTTCTCCGCCTCGGGCTCCCCGTCGGTGGACGGCTCCGCCGGGCGGCCCGTCAGCCGCAGGAACACCTCGTCCAGGGTGGGGCGGCGCACCCCGATGTCCTCGGCGACGAGACCGCCATGGTCGAGTGCCCTCACCACCTCGGTGAGCGCGGCCACCCGGTCCTGTACCGGCGCACTCAGCCGGCGCAGCGGCGCGTCGACCTCGGGTTCTGCTCCCGTGATGCGGGCGAGCAGCGCGGTGGCGGCCGGCACGTCGGCCTCGTCGCGGAGCAGGATGTCGATCCGGTCGCCGCCGATCGCCGACTTCAGCTGGGACGGGGTGCCCTCGGCGACGGTGCGGCCCCCGTCGAGCACGACGATCTGGTCGGCGAGCTGGTCGGCCTCGTCGAGGTACTGGGTGGTCATCAGCACCGTGGTGCCGCCCGCGACGAGCTTGCGCAGCGCGTTCCACACCTCGCCCCGGTTACGGGGGTCGAGCCCGGTGGTGGGCTCGTCGAGGAAGAACACGCGCGGTGCCAGCACCAGGCTGCTGGCGATGTCGAGGCGGCGCCGCATGCCGCCGGAGTAGAGCTTCGCGCGGCGGTCGGCCGCGTCGGTGAGCCCGAACTGTTCGAGCAGCTCGTCGGCCCGCCGGGCGGCCGCGCGGCTGCCGAGGTGGAAGAGCCGGGCCCACATGATCAGGTTCTCCCGGCCGGTGAGGATGTCGTCGACCGTGGCCTGCTGGCCGGTGAGGCCGATCTGCCTGCGCACCATCCCCGGTTCGCGTGCCACGTCGAACCCGGCCACCTCGGCCCGGCCCGTGTCGGCGCGCAGCAGGGTGGCCAGCACCCGTACCGCCGTGGTCTTGCCGGCGCCGTTGGGGCCCAGCAGCCCGCACACCGAGCCTTCGGCGACCGTCAGGTCGAAGTCCGCGAGTGCCACCTTGCTCCCGAATCGTTTCCCGAGTCCGTGGGTCACCACGGCGTCCCGTCCTGCTGCCACGAGAGCCTCCAAACTGGGTACGCTGTACGTGTTACTTCGTACAAAGTACCCAGTTCTAGGATCGTCGGCAAATGACTTCTGTGCAGAGTGGTGGCGGCGACCTCCGGCGCAGCCTCGAGCTGTTGTGGGGCACGCCGGAGGAGCCCACCCGCGGGCCGCGCCCAGGGCTGTCCGTACAGCGGATCGTGCGCGCCGCCATCGAGGTGGCCGACGCCGAGGGGCTGGCGGCGCTGTCGATGCGGCGGATCGCCACGGCGCTGGGCGTCGGGGCGATGTCGCTGTACCGCTACGTGCCGGGCAAGGCCGAGCTGATCGACCTGATGGTCGACGAGGTGTACGGCGAGGACGTGGCCGCCGCGAAGGCGGTCGCGGGCGACTGGCGGGAGCGCCTCGAGGCGTTCGGCCGTCAGGAGTGGGCGCTGTACATGCGCCACCCGTGGATGCTGCAGATCACCCAGGGGCGCCCGATGCTCGGGCCCAACGCGATGGCGTCCACCGATGTCACCGTGAGCGCCGTTGACGGCATCGGTCTCGACGAGCACGAGATGCTGGCGGCGGTGGTGCTGCTCACCTCGTTCGTCGCAGGATTCGCCAGGACCACGATCGAGGCGATGCAGGCGGCCGACCGCACCGGGATCAGCGACGACGAGTGGTGGGAGATCCAGGGCGAGTACGTCGGGCCCGTCGTCGCCGCGGGGAAGCTGCCCATGCTGACCAAGGTGGGCGAGGCGGGGGCCTTCCACTCGATGTTCGACAGCTTCGAGTTCGGCCTGCAGCGGGTGCTCGACGGGTTGGCGGTGCTGGTCGCATCTCGTGGCGGGAACGCCCCGCCGACGCGGCCCGAGCCGCCCGCGTCCGGGTGTGACTAGCTTGTAGTGCCCCAGGCGGGTTGTTGACGCGGCTGTTGGGTGATTGGCCGCGGTGGGCTTTCTCGTCGGGGTGGACCTCGGCGTAGACCAGGCGGATGTGGTCGTCGATGGCGGCGTGGACGGAGCTGAACCCGACCAGTGGGCTGGTGCGGGTCTGGCGGGACTGGTCGCTGTCGCGGCCGTGCACCCGCCGGCGCCTGCCGTCGCGCAGCCGAGCTTCTTCACCTCCACGTGCACCAGCTCGCCCGGGGCGGGCGCGTTCGCAGCGGCGGATCACCGTGTCGGTGGGACGATCGAGCCAGGCCGGCCGGGCAAGTCCGTGGCGGACGGCGTGGGGCGATCGGCGAGCCCGGCAGGCCACCGCCACGAGCGCTGAATGGCCGTTGACCTGCGACGACGAACATCGATTCGAACATCTGTTCGAGTATGATGAGGAGGTGTCGGACAGCCCGCTCACCACCGCCCATCGCCTCCTGGTCGAGGCGATCGACGCGCTGTCCGCGGTCACCGACGCCGCCACCGACGACGACCTGCTGTCTGTCCTCACCGTGTGCGAAGGCACCAGCAGGCGGTTGGACCGGCTTGTCGTTGCCGCTGTGGCCATTTTGGAGCGGCGGGGGACGTTCGCCGAGCGCGGCTACACGTCGACCCCGGCCGCATTGGGGGATCTGCTCGGGTGGGAGCGGTTCGAGGCCCGCCAGCGGGTGGTCGCCGCCGAGCAGGTGTGCCCGCGGGTGGGGCTCGACGGCACGGTGCTGCCTGCGCGGCTGGCCGCCACCGCGGAGGTGTTCGCCGCCGGTGCCACCGGGCTGCGCCACGTCGCGGTCATCGCCCGGGTGTTGGCGAGCCCGGCCGCAGAAAGGCTTACACCCGAGGTGTGGGCCGGTGCGGAAGCCCAACTCGCCGACAAAGCGGCGGTCTACACGCCGTCGGAGCTGCAGACCTGGGGCACCGCGCTGGTCGAGGCCCTCGACCAGGACGGACCCGAGCCCGACGACCGCCCACCCGCCCCGGTCAACGAACTGCACCTGGCCCGGCACCGCGGCAAGCCGGGCGGCACGGTGAAGGGCCGGTTCGACGACGCGGCGATGTTCGACGCCATCGCCACCGTGATCGACGCCCACGCCCGACCCGCCACCGGTGATGAGCACCGCGGCATCGCGCAACGTCAGGCCGACGCCCTCGCCGACGTGTGCGGCTACGTGCTCGACCACGGCGACGTCCCCGAGTGCGGCGGGCGCCGCCCACACCTCACCGTGCTGATCCGGCTGGAAGACCTGGAGAACCGGGCCCGCGCCGCGTGCTTGGACTTCGGGGGCACCCTGAGCCCGGAGTCACTGCGGATGCTGGCCTGTGACGCCGCGGTCGTGCCGGTCGTGTTGAACGGGAAGGGGCAGCCCCTTGATGTCGGGCGGGTCACCCGCACGATTCCTAACGGGCTGCGCCGTGCCATCGCCGCCCGCGACCGCGGGTGCGCCGGGTGCGGGCGGCCGCCGTCGTGGTGCGAAGTCCACCACATCACAGCCTGGCAGGACGGTGGTGACACCGCCCTGCACAACTGCGTGATGCTCTGCCGGGCGTGTCACCGGCTGCAGCACCACTCCGAGTGGGAAGTCCGTATCCGCGACGGGCTACCCGAGCTGATCCCCCCGGCCTGGATCGACCCGCAGCGAAGACCACGCCGACAACCACTCCTGCACCTCGCCGCGTAGTGCCCGCCTGACCGTTCACGGACGCATGCTGCTGATCGAGCGCGGGTCGGCCGGTCGCCCGGTCGCTCACGTCGCGCGGAACTCGGGATGTCCCGTGCAACCGGCTACAAATGGTGGGCCCGCTGGCGCGCCGAAGGCCCACCCGGACTCCTCGACCGTTCCAGCTGCGCCCCCACCACATCCCCCACGAACGCGTCCAGCAGCGGCCGGCTCCGCGACGGCGGCGGCTGGCGCGTCCGCGGCCGCGACAGCCACGAACGCCGCCGCTCCCGCTACAGGCCCCGGGTCGGCTACGACTACATCCACGCCGCGATCGACGACCACACCCGCCTCGCCTACGCCGAGATCCACCCCGACGAGAAAACCGACACCTGCGCCGGGTTCCTCCGCCGCGCCGCCACCGCCCTCGCCGACCACGGCATCGACCAGATCGAACGCGTCATGACCGACAACGCACTGGCCTACCGCCGCTCCCACGCATGGCGCGACACCCTGGCCGACCTCGGCGCCACCGCCCGGTTCACCCGCCGCTACCGACCACAGACCAACGGCAAAGCCGAACGGTTCAACCGCACCCTGCTCGAAGAATGGGCCTACCAACGCCCCTTCACCAGCAACACCGACCGCGCCGCAGCCCTACCCGGCTGGCTACACACCTACAACCACCACCGCGGCCACACCGCCCTCGGCGGCCAACCACCCATCAGCCGCGTCAACAACCCACCTGGGCATTACAACTAGCCGGCCGACTCCCGGGCGAGCAGGCCGTCCAGTGCGGCGTCGGCGATCTGCGCGGCCTGCTCCTCGGTGAGCGGGGCGTGCCCGGTCAGCAGCCGGAAGATCAGCGGTCCGAACAGGATGTCCTGGGCGACCTCCACGTCGACGTCGGGGCGCACCTCGCCGCGGGCCAGCGCGCGGTTCCACAGCTCCCCGATGGCGCGCCTGCGGCCGGCGAGGAAGAACGTGCGGAAGAACTGCCCGGCCTCTCCGTCGGTGACCGACGCCGCGAGCAGCTGGGCGAAGACCGTGCCCGCCTGGCTCGCGTAGAACTCGCTGACCAGCCGGACCTGGACGCCGAAGTCGCCGCGGGCCGAGCCGGTGTCGGGCAGCTGCAGCGCGCTCGACATCCGCAGCCCGAACGCCTCGGCCGCCACGGCCGTGCGGCTGGGCCAGTGCTTGTAGATCGTGGCCTTGCTGACCCCGGACCGGCTGCTGATCGCGTCGATCGTGGCCGCGGGCAGGCCGCCGGCAGCGAGCAGCTCGTTCGTCGCGTCGAGCACGGCCTTCCGTGCTCGCACGCTGCGCGGCCGCTGTGGACGGGCCGCCTCGGTGGCGGCGCGGTCGGGATCCTCGGTCACGGGGTCATCCTGCCGGAACTGAACGGATGGTTCAGTTCAGCGCCGCAGAGTGAGTTTCCGGGCTTTCAGCACCAGATCCGAGGCGTTGTTCCGGACCCGCCGCTTGATCGCCTCGCTCCGGGTGTCCTGGCGGACGGCGGGAGCCGGCTCGACGTCGGGCTCCGGCACCACCACCTCGGCGGGTGCGCCTGCGGCCGTGATGGCCGCCTCGACCGCGCCGTAGACGCCGTCGGCAGTGGCGACCCAACCGCCGGCACCGGGCATGACTCCTGTCGTCTGACGCACCTCGACGATCACCGCCGGTACGACTCGGTCCCGGTTCGAGCCGCCGTCCCGGTAGGTGGCCCGGTCGGTCCGGCTGCCGAGCCCTCCCAGCCCCTGCATGAGCTGGCGCAGGTCCTCCAGCGACTCGTTGACGGCCGGTTCCCATCGGGAGCCGTTCTGCACCTCCACGTCCCAGCCGAGCTGGTCGTGTTCGGTGTGGCCCCGGCTCGGGTCCGACCCCCGGCCGTGCGTGCTGAGCAGGTCGTGCCCGTGCACCATGCCCCGCAGCCAGTCCTCGCGGGAGGTGTTGACCCGGCCGGCCCGCACGTCGTCGCCCGCCCCGAACGCGTTCTCGATGCGGGCGCCGAGCACCCGGTCGGCGGGAGTGCCCTGCGCCCCGGCCGCCGCGTTGTAGGCGAAGCTGCTCACCATCAGGCCGACCCACTCGGTGAGGTTCGCGGCGATCGCAGCCCGCTCCTCCGCGTCGAGGAGACGGAAGGATGCGGCGAAGTCGGTGCGGGCCATGACCGCGTAGACGGCCTTGGCGAACTGCGCACGCTGCCTGTTCGCGCCCTCGTACAGGTAGTGGTTCAGCAGCTCGGTGAAACCGAGGAGCTCCCGGCTCGGCGCCCGGTACTCGGGCCGGGGAGCGTCGCCGCCGCCGGAGGCGCCCGTCGTGGCACCTACGGGGGTGGGCGCGGTGGCCGGCGCGGGCAGGCGGAGCAGGTCCTTCAGCCTGCCCTCGACATCCTCGGCTTTGCGAGTCTGCACGTTGACGCTCTCGCCCTTGAGCTGCTGGAAGAACGTCGGGATCCCGGCGAGCGGAACACCCGCGGTGACCTGCAGGTGGGGAGCCCATCTGGGCCCGGGCTCCAGGTAGGCGTCGGAGACGCCGCCTTCCAGCCGGTTGGCGCGGAACCGCGCCGCCCTGCCCGCCATGCCAGCCCGGTACTGCTGGGAGAGCAGCTCGCCCTCCAGCCGGAGCATCGAGGTCTTCATCCGGCTGTAGTCGCCGCGGTCGGCCATCCCCGGAGGATCGGTGACCATCTCGACGTGGTTCGGGTCCTCGGCCTGCAGCTGGAAGTAGTTGCGGTGGACGACGGGCCTGCCCTTCGGCAGGAGTCGGCCGTCCTCGCCGAACGTGTGCCAGTTGCTGTCCTCGATCTCGAGGCCGACGTTGCGCTGCACGGGGACGGCGGTGCCGGGGACGTCACGGGCACCGTCGGGAGTGGCCGGCGCGGGTTCCTCGCGCTCCTCCAACATCCGGGTGAGCGCCGCGTTGCCCGCCCGGCGTTGCAACGCCATGGCCGGCGCCCACTTCCCGCCCGCCGCGGGCGCCGCCTTCCCCGCACCGGAAGACCGTGCGCCCCGTGCCTGCTCCGCGCGTCGTGGGCCCGGGCGATGGGCAGGGTAGGAGGCCATGGTTCACCTTCCGCGCCGGTCACCTGACCGGCGATCGCCGAGTCGGCCGCCGCGCCGTTCCTGCGGCGACCGTTCAACTCTGAGCGTCACGGTGGCCCGGATCAAGCCCCGGGCGTCAGGCGAACAGCTTCTCCTGCTCCTCGCGCAGCTGGTCGACCAGCCGGCCGGGGGGCAGGGTCACGTCCGCGTAGGTGAGCACGGCGTCCTTCGGCACGTCCCTCCGGAGCACGCACCCCTCGGCCACGCCCATCGGCAGCAGCCCCTCGGCGCGGGTGACCGCCGTGGACTCGGCCACCCCGTAGGTGTCGTAGCCGCCGAGGCCGTCGATGGTCCGGCCGGCGGTGAGGTGCTGCTTCGCGGTGGTGACGACGTCGACGTGCGGGCCTGCCGGGGCGGCGAGGGTGGCGTCGCCGAAGTCGACGGCCCGCACCACCGAGTTGGGCACCTCGAAGTGGCACAGGTGGTAGGGGGCGTAGAAGCTGTACAACGGGCCCGTGCCCAGCTTGTAGAGCTCCAGGTAGTGGCGCTGCTTCGGGTCGTCGTGGGTGCCGAGCACGAAGATCCCGGGGCCGGGCTTCGCCTTCACGACGTAGTCGACGATGCCGCCGAGCTCGCGCAGCTCGTCCACGTCGTAGCGGCCGGTGAGCTCGTCGACGTGCCCGTCGTGGTCCCAGCCGTTCATGCCCCGCTTCGGCACGGTGAGGCCGAACGCGTTGGCCACGATCGCCTGTTCGAAGGAGACCTTCGTCCCGTCGGCGAAGCTCGTGACCATGTACGGGTCCTGGCCCCAGCGCTCGGCGAACGCCTTCTGCGTCGTCGGGGTGCGGTACTCGTCCTGCAGCCCCTTGATGTTGCCCGCGACCAGCGGCGTGACGCCCAGGCCCCGGACGAACCGCAGCAGGTTGCCCTGCACGCCGGGCTGGTCACCGTCGGCCCCGGTGAGCACGACGCCCGCCTCGCGGGCGCGATGGGCGAGCAGTGGCCCGACGGTGCCGTCGAGCTCGGCGTTCATCGTGACCATCGGCAGGCCGCGCTCGATCGCCGCGACGGTGACCCGTGCGCCGAACTCCACGGCGCCGGTGACGTCGACGACGCAGTCCAGGTGGACGGCCTTGAGCAGCTCGAACGCGTCCTCGAGCACGGCCGGGGTGCCGTTGCTGATCGCGGCGTCGAGCTGGGAGGCGTCCTCCACCCGCACCGGTTCGACGCCCGCCTCCGTGTAGGCGCGCTCGGCGTTCGCGAGCGTCCGGTTCGCGATGGCGACCAGTGCCATGCCCGGCACCGAGTTGATGATCTGGTTGGCCAGGCCGCGGCCCATGAAGCCGGCGCCGATCATGCCGACGCGGATCGGGCGGCCCTCGGCCTCGCGCTTCCGCAGCGCGGTGTCGACGATGATCATCGTGCCTCCACCGCGCTGTCGCTGAGCAGCGGCCAGTTCGCGTCCTTCTCCGAGACGCTGACCGGGGGGATCGGCCAGTCGATCCCGAGCGCCGGGTCGTCCCAGCGCAGGCCGCGCTCCGCGCCCGGGGTGTAGGCCGTGCTGACCTGGTAGATCACCTCGGCCTTGTCGGTGAGGGTGAGGTAGGCGTGCGCGAAGTTGCGCGGCACGTACATCGCCGTGCGGTTGTCCTCGGTGAGCTCGGCCCCGAACCACTGCAGGTAGGTGGGCGACTCCGGGCGCAGGTCGACGATGACGTCGTAGATCGCGCCGCGGTAGCAGCGGATCAGCTTGGTCTCGGCGTTCGGCTCCAGCTGGTAGTGCAGCCCGCGCAGCGTGCCCGCCTTGTGGTTGAACGAGATGTTGGCCTGCTCGACCAGTGGTTCGAGACCGGCGTCGATGAACTCCTGGCGGCAGAAGGCGCGCGCGAAGAAGCCGCGGTCGTCCTCCAGGAGTGTCAGGTCGACCAGTGCCGACCCGGGGAGCGGGGTGGGGGAGATCTGCATGGGGGGAGGCTCGTCCTCTACGCGTCGTTCGGGGTTGCCGTCACGTCCTGTCTCCGGGGGGATGGTAATGGCGGCCCGGAGGGTGCCAGGTCACGGCCGTGCTCCGCCAGGGTTGCCGCGACGGAGGGCAAGGCGGGTGGGCTCGGCATACTGACCAAGTGCTCCCTGATCGTCCGGTTCGGCCGGCCCGGCGCTTCGCCGTGTTGCTCGCCGCGCTGCCGGTGCTGCTCGCCTCCGCGGGATGCGGGCTGTACGGCGACGACGGCCCGCAGCGGACGGTCACCGCGTTCCTCACGGCGTGGTCGGCGGGCGACGACGCGCGAGCGGCCGCTCTCACCGACGCGCCTGCGGCGGCGGGCCAGCTGCTGGTCGCCACCCGCGATGCGCTCGAGCCGTCCGCGATCGTGGCCGAGCTCGCGCAGGTGCGCACGGCCACCGAGCGGGCCACCGCGTCCGTGCAGCTGACCTGGCAGCTGGGGCCCGACCGCATCTGGAGCTACCTCAACGAGCTCGAACTGCTGCCCGCTCCCGACGCCGAGGAGGGCTGGCTGGTGCACTGGGCGCCCACCGTGGTGCATCCCGAGCTGGCCGCCCGGCAGCGGCTCGCGCTGCGCACCGAGCAGCCCCAGCCTGCCCCCGTCGTCGACCGCAACGGGGCGCCCGTGCTGACGGGTACGCAGGTCGTCACGGTGGTGCTGGACCGGAGGGCCACGGGCGACCTGCCCGCGGTCGCCGGTGCGCTCGCCACCGCGCTGGGCCCGCTCGACCCCGCGATCACGCAGGCCTCGATCACCGACGGGGCCGCGCGCACCCCGGACGGCCAGGGCTACCCCGTAGCGGTGCTGCGCGACACCGACTACCAGGTCGTGAAGGAGTCCATCCACGATCTGCCCGGCGTCCGCTTCACCAGCTCGCAGCGGCTGCTGGCACCCGATGCCCGCTTCGGGCGCCAGGTGCTGCCGGCTGTCCGCACCGCGACGGCCGAGCAGCTCGAGGGGGTACCGGGCTGGTCGGTGGTGCTCACCGACGCGAGCGGCATCACGATCCGCACGCTGGTGGAGGAGCTGCCCCGCACCGGCACCACGGTCGCCACCGGCCTGGACCGCGCCGTGCAGGCCGCCGCCGAGGACGCCGTCGAGCTGGTGCCGCAGCAGGCGATGCTCGTCGCGGTGTCGGCGTCCACCGGCGACCTGCTGGCCGTGGCGCAGAACGACGCAGCCGACACCGGTGGTGCGCTCGCCCTGACCGGGCGCTATCCGCCCGGCTCCACCTTCAAGATCGTCACGGCGGGTGCGCTGGTCGCCGAGAACGGGCTCACCGTGGAGTCGCCCGTGGCCTGTCCCGGCGCCACCGTCATCGGCGGCCGCGCGGTGCCCAACGTCGACCGGTTCGACCTCGGCACCGTGCCGCTGCGCATCGCGTTCGCCCGGTCCTGCAACACCACGTTCGCGCGCCTCGCGTCCCAGCTCGGCGCGGACGCGCTGCCCGCGGCGGCGCTGCGGTTCGGCCTCGGGGCCGACTACGAGGTCGCCGCGCTCACCACCATCACGGGCGAGGTGCCCCCCACGGCCGACGCCGTGCAGCGGGCCGAGGACGGGTTCGGCCAGGGCCACGTGCTGGCCACCCCGCTGGGGATGGCGCTGGTGGCCGCCACCGTGGCCCACGGCTCGCCGGTGGTGCCGCAGCTGCTGCGCGACCGGCCCACACAGGTGTTGCGGCCGGCCACCGGGCCGAGCGCCGCCGAGCTGGACCAGCTGCGCCCCATGATGCGTGCCGTGGTCACCGAGGGCACGGCCAACCGGCTGGCCGGGCTGGGAGAGGTGTACGGCAAGACCGGCACCGCGGAGTTCACCGGCGGTGGCCGCGCGCACGGCTGGTTCGTCGGTTACCGGGGGGACGTCGCGTTCGCGGTGCTGGTGGTCGACTCCGGCTCCTCGGCGCCTGCCGTCGAGCTCGCGGGTCGGTTCCTCGCCACGATCGGCTGAGGGGAACGTGCCGGCCCGGGCCGGATCGCCGTCCGGGCGCTTACGCTGGAGGCCATGTCCTCGCGCCGGGTCCCCGCGCTTGCGTTAGCGGCTGATGTGATCGCGGTGGTCGTCTTCGCCGCCATCGGCCGGATCAGCCACGGCGAGTCCGACGGCCTGTGGGGCCTGCTCGGCACCGCAGCCCCGTTCCTCGTCGGCCTCGCCGCCTCCTGGGCCACGCCACTCGTGCGTGCCCACCCGGTCGGCCTGCGCGCGGGCGCCGTGGCGCTGGGCGGCACGGCCGTGCTCGGTCTGCTGGTGCGGGCCGCCTTCACCGGCCGGCTCCCGCTCAGCTTCGCGGTGGTCACGGTCGTCTCCCTCGCGGTGCTGCTGCTCGGGTGGCGGGCACTGTCGTTGCTGGTGTCCCACCGGGCCGAGCAGCGCGCGGTCCGCTAGGCCGCTGCGCTGCGTGCCTAGACTGGTTCCATGCCCGCCCGCACGCTGCTGACCCCTGGCACCGTCTCGCCCATCCGTCCCGTTCCCAGCCAGATCCCGCGCCCGGAGTATGTGGGCAAGGACCGGCCGTCGCGCAGCAACGACCCGTGGGTGCAGACCCCCGAGGTGATCGAGGCCATGCGTGTGGCCAGCAGGATCGCGGCGCAGGCACTGCAGGCGGGCGGGGACGCGGTGGCGCCGGGCGTCACCACCGACGAGGTCGACCGCGTGGTGCACGAGTTCCTCGTCGACCACGGCGCGTACCCGTCCACGCTGGGCTACAAGGGCTTCCCCAAGTCGTGCTGCACGAGCCTCAACGAGGTGATCTGCCACGGCATCCCGGACTCCACGGTGATCGAGGACGGCGACATCGTCAACATCGACGTCACCGCGTTCATCGGTGGCGTCCACGGCGACACCAACGCCACGTTCCTCGCAGGCGACGTCGCCGAGGACGACCGGCTCCTCGTCGAGCGCACCCGCGAGGCCACCATGCGGGCGATCAAGGCCGTGCGCCCGGGGCGTGAGCTCAACGTCGTGGGCCGCGTGATCGAGTCCTACGCCAAGCGCTTCGGCTACGGCGTGGTGCGCGACTTTACCGGTCACGGCATCGGCCGCTCGTTCCACAGCGGGCTCGTGGTGCTGCACTACGACGAGCCGAGCGTGCACACCGTCCTCGAGCCCGGCATGACGTTCACGATCGAGCCGATGATCACCCTCGGCACGATCGACTACGACATCTGGCCCGACGAGTGGACCGTCGTCACCAAGGACCGCGCCCGCACCGCGCAGTTCGAGCACACCGTGCTGGTCACGGCCGACAGTGCGGAGATCCTCACGCTGCCCTGAGCGGGCCTGCTCGCCACAGGTGGTCCGTCCGGGAGCCGAGCAGCAGATGTCAGGGCTGCTGGAGAACGGGCTCGTCGAGCCGGGCGAGCGCCCGATCCGGATCCGGCAGGGCGGCGCGATGGGCAGGCCGTCGGAGATGACGGTCCCGGCGCCCGCGAGCTTCAGGTCGGGCCGTGACCGCCGTAGGGTCGAGAGCATGGCGAAGGTTTTCGAGCATGTCGATGCCGCGATGGCGGCCTGGATCGAGAAGCAGCCCGTGTTCTTCGTGGCCACCGCACCGCTGGCAGGCGACGGCCTCGTCAACCTCTCGCCCAAGGGGACCATGGGCACCTTCCGCATGGTCGACGAGCACACGTTCGCCTACCTGGACATGACCGGCAGCGGCGTGGAGACCATCGCGCACCTGCGGGAGAACGGCCGCATCTGCGTGATGTTCTGCGCGTTCGACGGCCGCCCGAACATCGTGCGCCTGCACGGCACCGGGCGGACGGTGACCCCGGGAGATCCCGCGTTCGAGGAGATGCTGGCAGGCTTCGGCGAGGCGGGTGACGAGCGCAGGCGGTACCTGCGCGGGGTGATCGTCGTCGACGTCACGCGGGTGTCCGACTCGTGCGGCTACGCCGTGCCGAGAATGGACCTGGTGGAGGAGCGCGAGACGCTCGACGCCGTGTGGCAGAGCCGGGACGACGAGCGGATCGCGCGCTATCACGTGCAGAGGAACGCGAACAGCCTGGACGGCCTGCCGGCTCTGCCGGTGGCAGTGCCGGCGGGCGGGGCCCCGGCCTGAGCCCGCTAAGGCGCGCGGGCGCCCCACACCGCCTCCGCGAGAGCGCGGCAGTCGCCTGGGATGATCACCCGTGGCATCCGGGACGGACGCCGGATCCACGCGAGGAGGACGAATGACGGCGGACCGGCCGCTCACGGTATGGCAGAAGCTCGTGCTGACCTGGTCCCGGCGCTGGCGCGACTCGGGGTTCTGGTTCGGGCTCGCGATCGCGGTGATCTGGCCGTTCGCGATGTTCGGCACCAGGATCGGCTGGCGGGGCGGCGAGTACATCCCCCGCACCGGCGGGGCCCTACTGGCGATCAACCACGTGTCCTTCTCGGACCCGATCTTCAACGTCGCCTTCACCATCTCGCACGGCCGGATGCCGCGCTTCCTCGCGAAGTCGGAGCTGTGGGGCATCCCGGTGGTCCGCTCGGTGCTGGGCCGCGGCGGCCACATCCCGGTCTACCGGGCCTCCGCGCGCGCGGGTGACGCCTACCGCGACGCCATCGCCGCCATCCAGCGCGGCGAGATCGTGGCGTTCTACCCGGAGGCCACCTACACCGCCGACCCCGACGGCTGGCCCATGAAGGGCAAGAACGGGATCGGGCGGATCGCGCTGGTCACCGGCGCGCCGGTGATCCCGGTGGCCAACTGGGGTACGCAGGACGTCCTGCCTCCCGGCAGTGGACGCCCCCGGCTGCTGCCCCGCCGGAAGGTGACGGTGGTGGCCGGACCCCCCGTCGACCTCTCCGCATGGCTGGGCGGCCCGCGCACCCGCACCGCTCTGGACGGCGCCACCGCGGCGATCATGGCCGACGTCACGCGGCTGGTGGCCGAGATCCGGGGCGAGACGCCGCCCGCCGTCCCGTTCGACCCGGCCACGGCCGGAGCGAACGGGACGAAGGTGATCGAGCAGGAGCGCCCCGCGAGCTGACCCGCTCGCGGGGCGGCCGCCGGTCAGCGGACGCGGGCCAGCTTCTCCAGCCGCCGCTGCGTGGGCCAGCGCACCGAGTGGGCCCAGCCGAGCTTCTCGAAGATCCGGATCACGCGGGCGGAGATGTCGACCTGCCCGCGCTGCACACCGTGGCGGGCGCAGGTGGGGTCGGCGTGGTGCAGGTTGTGCCACGACTCGCCGAAGCTCAGCACGGCCAGCGGCCACACGTTGCGCGAGTGGTCACGAGCCGCGAACGGCTGGTCGCCGATCATGTGGCAGATCGAGTTGATCGACCAGGTGACGTGGTGCAGCAACGCCACCCGCACCAGGCCCGCCCAGAAGAACGCGGTGAGGGCGCCCCACCACGACCAGGTCAGCAGGCCACCGAGCAGGGCCGGCACGAGCAGCGTGGCCACCGACCACAGGACGAACAGCCGGTCGACCCGCGTGATGTCGCGGTCGGCGAGCAGGTCGGGGGTGAAGCGCTCCTCGTTGGTCTGGTCGCGCTCGAACAACCACCCCATGTGCGAGTGCCAGAAGCCGCGGGCCAGCGCGCCAGGGCCGGTGCCGAACAGCCACGGCGAGTGCGGGTCGCCCTCCTTGTCGGAGAAGGCGTGGTGGCGGCGATGGTCGGCCACCCAGTCGATCACCGGCCCCTGCATCGCGAGGCTGCCGGCCACGGCGAGCGCGATCCGCAGCGGACGGCTGGCCTTGAACGAACCGTGCGTGAAGTACCGGTGGTACCCGACGGTGATGCCGAGGCCGCTGATCACGTAGAACACCAGCGCGAGCACGACGTCCGTCCAGCCCAGCCCCCAGCCCCAGGCGAACGGGACTGCGGCGAGCAGCGCCAGCAGTGGGACGATCACGAACACGTAGACGGAGATCTGCGCGGCGACGCCGCGCGTGCCGTCCAGGATCGGTCTGGCCGTTCCGGCCGCTCGGCTCGGGCTCTCGGCAAGGGTCATGCGCATGCACCTCGTGACTAGTAGGAAGGGTCACCTTACTAGTCCGATGTCTACCAGGCTTTTGTCGCCCGGCGGCACCCCGGATCGTGTGGGACGTCCTACAGATCGAGCCCGAGAAGCGCGTTCTCCACCACCTCGGGCAGAGCCGGGTGGATCCAGTACTGGCCGGTGGCCATCTCCCGCGCGCCGAGGCCGAACGACATCGCCTGGATCAGCGGCTGGATCAGCGTGGCCGCGTACGGACCCATGATGTGGGCGCCCAGCAGCCGGCCGGTGGCGCGGTCGGCGATCAGCTTGCAGAAGCCGGTGGTGTCCTCCATGGCCCAGCCGAAGGCGACGTCGCCGAAGGCCTGGATCTTCACGGCCACGTCGTGGCCCGCCGCCCGGCACTCGGCCTCGGTGAGGCCGACGGAGGCGATCTGCGGGTCGGTGAAGACGGCCGACGGTACGAAGCGGTGGTCGGTGGTGCGCGGTGTCTCGGGGTGCAGCAGGTTGTGGGCCACGACCTTCGACTCGTGGTTCGCGACGTGCTTGAGCTGGAACGGGGAGCTGACGTCGCCCAGGGCGAAGATCCCGTCCACCGGCGTGCGCTGCTGCTCGTCGACCACGATCCGCCCGTCGGGATGGGTGGGCAGACCGGTCCGGTCGAGGTCGAGCCGATCCCCGTTGGGCGTCCGGCCGGTGGCCACGAGCAGTACGTCGCCCCGCAACGCCGTGCCGTCGGTGAGCTCCAGCAGCACGGCGCCCTTGCTGCCGCTCGCGCGCACCACCTGCTGACCGAGGTGGAGGTCCCAGCGCTCGGCGGCGACGTCGGTGAAGCGCTCGGCGACGGTCTCGTCCTGGCTGCGCAGCAGGCGCCTGGTGCGCCCGACGATCGAGACGCGGGCCCCGAGCGCGGAGAACACGTGCGCGAACTCGGCGGCGATGTAGCCGCTGCCGACGATCAGGACGTGCTCGGGCAGGTCGTCGAGCCGCATGATGGTGTCGGAGGTGTGGAACGGGACGCCGGAGGACGCGATCGGTTCCGGGATGACCGGACGGCTGCCCGCGGCGACGACGATCCGGTCGGCGCGCACGGCGTCCGTTCCCGAACCGTCGGTGCGCTCGACGAGCAGTTCCTTGTGCCCGGTGAACCGGGCGTGGCCCTCGTAGACGGTGACGTTGGGGGAGCGGCTCACGCGGTACTCCCGGCCGCCGGCCGAGATCGGGTCGATCCGGCCGAACACGCGGTCGCGGATGTCGCTCCAACGCACCTTGTCGATGCTCGCGTCGATGCCGTAGCGCCCCGCGTGCCGCACCGCCTCCGCGACATCGGCGGGGTAGACGTACATCTTCGTGGGGATGCACCCCACGTTCAGGCACGTGCCGCCGAAGACCCCGTGCTCGATGAGCGCGACATCCAGACCATCGAACCTGCTGTCGATGATCGAGTTGCCGGACCCGCTGCCGATGACGACGAGATCGTGTTGACGCACCATTTCACGGTAGCCGCGGCCGGCCCGGGTCGCCCGGGGCTGTAAGGAGTCCGTTCGTTTGTGGAGTGCATACCCCACACGTCTGGCCCAGCGTGGCCCTCGTGCATCTGGTATGCAGTCGTCATGACCAGCGAGGCTATTGCGGCCACCGTGCACCGTTCCTGGGCGGCCGATCTCGAGCCCCGCACCATGTACGAGATCCTCCGGCTCCGCGTCGAGGTGTTCGTCGTGGAGCAGGCCTGTCCGTACGCGGAGCTCGACGGCCGGGACCTCGAGAGCGAAGCCAGGCACTACTGGCTCGGGGGGGCCGGGCACCCGGAACCGGTGCTCGGATGCGTGCGGCTGCTGAAGGAACCCGACGGCGACTTCCGCATCGGCCGGCTGTGCACCGCCCGGTCCGCGCGCGGGCGGGGCCTCGGCAAGCAGCTGATGGAGGCGGCGCTGGCCGAGGTCGGCGACGACGGCTGCGTGCTCGACTCACAGGAGCACCTCGCCGACTTCTACCGCGCCTTCGGCTTCCGTCCCACCGGCTCCGCCTACGACTGGGACGGCGTCCCGCACGTGCCGATGCGCCGCGACGGCCGCTGACCCGCCCCGCAGCGGCGTTCCGACGGCGTTGACGCACCGTGTTCCACCTCGTACCCCCGGTTGCGGAATACTCCGTCCGAACGGGCACGGAGCACGTTGTGAGCGGAGCGAGGTAGGCAGATGACGGAGGACCCGACGCGGGCGACCGCACGTCCGGGCTCACCCCTGCACGGCAGCGTGGGTCCGGCCGACCCGCACGCCGACCCGGCCACCGATCCGGCGATGCGGCCCGTCCGTATGCCGGAGCCGGAAGGCCCCACGGTGCCGACCCCGACCGGTGGATCGGGCCCTGCCGACAACCAGGCACAGCGCCCGGTGGTCACGCGCACCCGCACCGGCGGGCTGTGGACCGGCCTGATCCTGTCCTCGGTGGTCCTGCTGTTCCTGCTGATCTTCATCCTGCAGAACAACGCCCCGGTGCAGATCAAGTTCCTGGTCTGGACGGGCACGCTGCCCACGGGCGTGGCACTGCTCCTCGCCGCGATCGCCGGCCTCCTGCTCGTGGCGATCCCGGGCGGACTGCGCATCCTGCAGCTGCGCCGGGCGGCGCAGCGCGGCGGCCGCCGCACCGTCTGACCCACCCCGCGAGTCGCCCGTTCCGGGTGCGCGAGTCGCCCGGTCCGGTCTCGGCATGACAAAGGCGCGGCACCCCCTCGGGGATGCCGCGCCTTCGACGTGGTGGAGCGGGTCAGGCGGCCGCGTCGCGCCTGCGTCCGCGCGAACCGGAGCGGCCGGCCGCCGGGCGTCCGCCCTGGCCTCCCGCACGGACCGCGCCGCCACGCGAGCGCCTGCCGCTGCCGCGCGGGTTCTGCGCGGGCTTGGGCGCCTCGACGATCGGCACCCCGGACGGCGTGCGCGCCCCGGTGATCCGGCCCAGCGCGTCGTCGCCCGGGTAGACCTCGGTGTGGGTGGCGCGGACGCCCGCGAGGCGGGTGAGCCGCTCGACGTCACGCCGCTCGGGCGGGGTGACCATCGTGACGACCGTGCCGGAGTCACCGGCGCGAGCGGTACGGCCTGCGCGGTGCAGGTAGTCCTTCGGGTCGGTGGGCGGGTCCACGTGGACGACCAGGCTCACGTCGTCGATGTGGATGCCGCGCGCCGCCACGTCGGTGGCCACGAGGACCGGCGTGTTGCCGTCCTTGAAGTCGGAGATCGCGCGGTTACGCGCGTTCTGCGCCTTGCCGCCGTGCAGCGCGCCGGCGTTGATGCCGTCGCGTCGCAGCGTCTTGACCAGCCGGTCGACGCCGTGCTTGGTGCGCACGAAGAGGATCGTGCGGCCGTCGCGGGCGGCGATCTCGGTGACGATCCGCGGCTTGTCGGGCGTGTCGACGATCAGCACGTGGTGCTCCATCGTCGACACCTGCGCGGTGGCCGAGGCGACCGACTGGGTGACCGGGTCGGTCAGGTACTGGCGCACCAGCGCGCCGACGGCGCCGTCGAGCGTGGCCGAGAACAGCAGCCGCTGCCCGCCTGCCGGGGTGAGGTCGAGGATCTTGCGGACCTGGGGCAGGAACCCCATGTCGGCCATCCGGTCGGCCTCGTCGATAGCGGTGACCGTGACCTCGGAGAGGTCGCAGGTCCGCTGCGTGGTGTGGTCGGTGAGCCGGCCCGGTGTCGCGACGAGCAGGTCGACGCCGCGCTGGAGCTCGGCGGCCTGTCGGTTGAACGACATGCCGCCGACCACCGAGGTGGTGGAGAGGCCGAGTGCCTTCGCGAACGGGGTCAGCGCGTCGACGACCTGCTGAGCCAGCTCACGGGTGGGAACGAGCACGAGGCCGCGGGGACGCCGGGACTGTGCGCGGCCACCGGCGAGCCGGGACAGCAGCGCGAGACCGAAGGCCAGCGTCTTGCCGGAGCCGGTCTGGCCGCGGCCGAGCAGGTCGCGACCGGCGATCGTGTCGGGCAGCGTCGCCGCCTGGATCGGGAACGGCTCGGTGAAGCCGTTGGCGGCCAGCGCACGGACGATCGGCTCGGGCAGCCCGAGCTCGGCGAACGTGGGCATGCCCGCCTCGGGGACGGTCCACAGCACCTCGGGGGGTGCGGCGGCGAGAACGGGGCGGTCCTGCGAGCCGCGGGAGCGGTCGCGGTTGGAGCGGGGGCGACCACCGTCGGAACGACGGGGGCGCGGGTTCGCCGAGAACTGGGCACGGCGAGGGGACGGGGATGTCAAACGAACCTCCGGGACGTGGCACGTCGCACGGAGAAGCAGCGCCGAGATGACGGCGGCTGAGATCTCAGAGACGAGCCCGGGCGCAGCCATGCGCCCTGGTGGGTGAAGCGGGTGCGCCCGATTAGGGGCCAGGTCGGCCGGGCGCTCGCGGTGAAGCGTAGCGGAGTACCGGCCGACCCGGATCTGCCCGGGCCTACTCTTCCGACGCTCGTGCGTCGGGTGGCATTCCCAGCTCGACGTGCAGCTCGTCGAGGAGTCCGGCGGGGCCGACGTGCGGCGGCAGGCCGCGCGCGACGAACCAGTCGGCGATCCGCTGCACGTCGCGGGCCAGGAAGGTGGGCCCCTGCGGGTTCCCGATCACGTCCACGACCTGCGGAAGGTCGATGAGAACGAGCCGCCCGTCGTGCACCAGGAGGTTGTAGGCGGACAGGTCGCCGTGGGTGAGGCCGTGGCGGGCCAGCCCCAGCAGTGCGTCGACCAGCTGGTGCCACAGATCACACAGCTGGTCGACATCCGGCCGCAGCTGGGCGAGCCGGGGGGCGGCCGCGCCGTCGGTCCCGACGAGCTCGAGCAGCAGTTCCGTGCCGCTCAGCTGCACGGGGTAGGGCACCGCCACCCCGTCGGACCACAGCCGGCCGAGCGCGGCGAACTCGGCCATCGCCCACTGGCCGGCCAGCACGTCACGGCCGAAGGTCGTCCGGTTCGCCATCGCCCTCGTCTCGCGGGAGCGGCGCACCCGCCTGCCCTCCAGATAGCCGGAGTCGCGGTGGAACAGGCGGTGCTCGGCACTGCGGTACCGCTTCGCCGCCATGAGGACCCGGCGGTCGGTGCCGGGCACGAAGCGCTCGACCAGGTGCACGTCGGCCTCCTTGCCGGTCTTGAGCACGCCGAGCTCCGCGTCGACCGCGGCGTGCTCGGTGACCACCCAGGACGGCCGCGGCTCCGGGCCGTGGTCGGCGCCGTCCCACGTGGACCAGCGGTCGCCATCGGGCGGCCCGTCGGGATCGGCGCCGGCCCGCTCGTCGAGGGAGGTGATGTCGATGTGGCCGCCGCGGTGGCGGATGCGGCCGGAAGGGATGTCGTCGTCGAAGCGGCGGCGCCGCCTACGGGACGGTTCGGGCAGGTACTCGGGGTACTCGGGGTCGCGCAACGCGAGGTCTCCTGTGGACAGGCACCCCGCGGCAGGTGTCAGCGCGGGGCGGGGATCGGACGGGGGCGGGCCACGTCCCGGGCGGCGATCGACATGACGCACCTCCTCCTGTCCTTCAGGCCGGTAGTCCGGCTGCTCGGCGGTCAGCGTGCTGCACGCGCGCCCGGCGGCGCAACGGATTTACCTGGGCCGCCAGGCGTTCAGGCGGGAAGGATGATCTCCAGGGCCATGGGGCCCGCGCGCTCGACCTGCATGCCGGCGCGCCGGGCGATCGCGGCCACGCCGGCGGCGTCCGTCGGCTCCGCCCGGGTGCCGGCCAGCAGCCGGGCGAGCCTGCCCTTGTGCGCCTTGTTGAAGTGGCTCACCACGCCGCGGGTGCCGTCCGGGCGCTCGGCGAGCACGGTGACCGTCACCGCCCCGGGCACTCGGCCCAGCGCGGCGTACGACCCGGACCGCAGGTCGACGACCAGCTCCCCGGCGGCGATCCGGGTGAGCACCGGCTCCAGCACCGGCTTCCAGCGGGCGGCGAGCGTGGGACGTCCGGGCAGCGCCGAGCCCGCCGAGAGGCGGTAGGCCGGCACCGGGTCGTCCGCGTGGAGCAGGCCGAACAGCGCCGACCCGACGGCCAGGCGGCCCCTGGCCCGGGCGGCTGCGGCCCCGCGCAGCGAACCGGCGTCGAGCGCGTCGTAGAGCACGCCGGTGTAGCGGCGCAGTGCGGGCATCGTCGGGGAGTCGAACAGCGCGGCGTTGCGGGCCACCTCGGCGTCCTGCTTCGCCGAGAGGCCCAGTGCGGTGCGGCAGGCCGCCACGTCCCCGGCCAGCTCGACGAGCTCGTGCGCGAGCTCCTTGCGCACCTGGCCGAGCTCCGGGTGGGGCAGCACGTCCAGCCGCAGGGGCGGACCGTCGCCGCCGTCGACCTTCGTCTCCGACGGGGGCAGCAGGACGAGCACCAGCCGAGGCTATCCCCATGTGCCGGCGAGGCCGCCCGAGCGGGTCCGCGCGGGTCCGGGCACCCGAAGATCCACATGTGGGTGATTGCTCCGCGGTTGTGTACAGATGACGGCCGCATTACGGTCCAGCGCGTGATCTGCCTCGTGGCGCGCCGGCATGTGGACTTCATGCGGGTCACGAGCGCGGCCTGTACCGGCCGCTGACTCGGCCCCCCGGCGACCTTCGGTCGCACTCTCGACACCACCCGAACTCCAGGGAGAGAACTGTGTCCGACACCCCCGACCCGACCGCCGCCTGGTCCTTCGAGACGAAGCAGGTGCACGCGGGCGCCCACGCGGACCCGACCACCGGTGCGCGCGCCACCCCGATCTACCAGACCACGTCCTACACGTTCCGCGACACCGAGCACGCCGCCGCGCTGTTCGGGCTCACCGAGCTGGGCAACATCTACACGCGGATCATGAACCCCACCCAGGACGTCCTCGAGCAGCGCGTCGCCGCGCTCGAGGGCGGCATCGCGGCCGTCGCGTTCGCCTCCGGCCAGGCGGCCCAGACGCTCGCCATCCTCAACATCGCCGAGGCGGGCGACCACCTCGTCTCCAGCGCCTCGCTGTACGGCGGCACGTACAACCTCTTCCACTACACGTTCCCGAAGCTCGGCATCGAGGTCTCGTTCGTCGACGACCCCGACGACCTCGACGCGTGGCGCGCCGCCGTCCGCCCGAACACGAAGCTGTTCTACGCCGAGACGCTCGGCAACCCGCGCGGCAACGTGCTCGACGTCCGCGCGGTCGCCGACACGGCGCACGAGCTGGGACTCCCGCTGGTCGTCGACAACACGGTGCCGACGCCGTACCTGCTGCGCCCCATCGAGCACGGCGCCGACATCGTCGTCCACTCGGCCACGAAGTTCCTCGGCGGGCACGGCACCGCGATCGGCGGCGTCGTGGTCGACTCCGGCAACTTCCCGTGGGGTGAGCACGCCGACCGCTTCCCCGGCCTGACCACTCCGGACCCGAGCTACCACGGCCTCAACTACTGGGAGGCGCTCGGCCCGCAGTCCTACATCATCAAGCTGCGCGTCCAGCTGCTGCGTGACCTCGGCCCGGCGATCTCCCCGCAGAACAGCTTCCTGCTCATCCAGGGCATCGAGACGCTGTCGCTGCGCATCGAGCGCCATGTGCAGAACGCCCAGACGCTCGCCGAGTGGCTGGAGCAGCGCGACGAGGTCGAGAAGGTGCATTACGCCGGGCTACCGTCCAGCCCGTGGTACGAGCTGGGGCAGAAGTACCTGCCGCGTGGAGCCGGGGCAGTGGTCGCGTTCGACATCCGCGGTGGTGTCGAGGCGGGGCGGAGGTTCGTCGACGCCCTGGAGCTGCACAGCCACCTCGCCAACATCGGCGACGTGCGCAGCCTGGTGATCCACCCGGCCAGCACCACGCACAGCCAGCTCTCCGGCGAGGAGCAGCTGGCCACCGGCGTGAGCCCGGGGCTGGTGCGGCTCTCCGTCGGGCTGGAGGGCATCGAGGACCTCAAGGCCGACCTCGAGGCGGGATTCCGGGCGGCCAAGGGAGCGTGAGCACGTCCGTTCTCGACGCACGAGTGTCACGGAGCGAGCACAGGGGCGCCCCGTGAGTGTGGTGACGACCGATCTCCCTCCCGCCAGCGGTGCCTGGCGGGAGGGGGACGCCCCGGGCCGGCGGCGGTGGGTGACGCTCCCCGCCCCGCTGCGGCTGGAGTCGGGCGGTGAGCTGCCCGGCGTCCGGCTGGCCTACGAGACCTGGGGGACGCTGAACGCCGACGCGTCCAACGCCGTACTCGTGCTGCACGCCCTCACGGGCGACAGCCACGTGGCCGGCCCCGCCGGTGAGGGGCATGCCACCGCGGGCTGGTGGGACGAGCTGATCGGGCCGGGCCGCGCGCTCGACCCCGCTCACTGGTTCGTCGTGGCGCCCAACGTCGTGGGTGGCTGCCAGGGGAGCACCGGACCGTCGTCACCGGCGCCCGACGGCAGGACGTGGGGCAGCCGCTTCCCGCTCGTCACCACCCGCGACGCCGTGGCCGCGGAGACCGTGCTGGCCGACGAGCTGGGCATCAGGCGGTGGGCCTGCGTGGTGGGCGGCTCGATGGGCGGCATGCGTGCCGTGGAGTGGGCGGTCGCCGAGCCCGACCGGGTCGAACGGCTGTTCCTGCTGGCCTGCCCGGCCGCCACGTCCGCCGACCAGATCGGGTGGGCCGCGCCGCAGCTGGCCGCGATCCGCAGCGACCCGGGCTGGCGCGGCGGCGACTACCACTCCGCACCGCCCGGGCACGGGCCCCATCTCGGACTGGGCATCGCGCGGCGGATGGCGCACCTGAGCTACCGCAGCCCCTTCGAGCTGTCGGAACGGTTCGGCCGCGACCCCCAGGACGGTGAGGACCCGTGGCACGGCGGCCGCTACGCCGTGGAGTCCTACCTCGACCACCACGCCGAGAAGCTCGTGCGCCGCTTCGACGCGGCGTCCTACGTCCGGCTCACCGAGATGATGAACGCCTTCGACGTGGGCCGCGGCCGGGGCGGTGTCGCCGCCGCGCTGGGCCGGGTCACCGCGAGGACGCTCGTGGCCGGGATCAGCTCCGACCGGCTGTACCCCACCCACCAACAGGCCGAGCTGGCCGCGGGGATCCCCGGGAGTGGTCCACTGCGGATGATCGAGTCCCCCTACGGGCACGACGGTTTCCTCATCGAGGCCGCCACCGTGAGCTCGCTGCTCACGGAACTGCTGGTGAGCTGAGTCGCCCCTGCCGGTGTCCCGCTGCTCTCAGGGGGATGATCGGGCCGTGAGCTCTCGGCCCTACGTGCTGCTGTCCGTCGCGACCTCGGTGGACGGCTGCATCGACGACCGGTCCGACCAGCGGCTCATCCTGTCCGGCGCGGCCGACCTCGACCGCGTCGACGCCGAGCGGGCCGGGGTGGACGCGATCCTCGTCGGAGCCACCACGGTCCGCCGGGACGACCCGCGCCTGCTCATCCGGTCCCCGGAGCGGGTCGCCGCGCGCGTCGCCGCGGGACGCAGCGCCCATCCGCTCCGGCTGACGATCAGCAGCAGCGGTGACCTGGACCCGGCCGCTCACCTGTTCACGACGGGCCCGCAGGAGCGGGTCGTCTACGTGCCCTCGGCCGCGGTCGGCGCGGCGCAGGCCCGGCTCGGGGCCGTGGCCACCGTGGTCGGCGCGGGCGACCCCGTCGACCCGCGGAGCATCCTCGCCGACCTCGACGGCCGCGGCGTACGGCGGCTGATGGTCGAGGGCGGGACAGCGGTGCACACTCTGTTCCTCACCGCTGGCCTGGTGGACGAGATCCACCTCGTCGTGGCGCCGTTCTTCGTCGGCGACTCCGACGCACCGCGGTTCGTCGGCGCGGGGACGTTCCCGCACGACGTCCGGCATCGGATGCGGCTGGCCGAGGTGCGGACCGTGGACGACGTGGTGCTGCTGCGGTACCTGCTGGGAGACACCGATGACGACAACGGTTGACCGGGCGATGCTCCGAGCCGCGATCGACCTGTCGCGGTGCTGCCCGCCGTCCGACACGGCGTTCTCGGTGGGCGCGTTCGTCACCGCGGCGGACGGGCGGGTCCTCGCCGAGGGGTACTCCCGCCAGCGCGACCCGCACGACCACGCCGAGGAGACCGCGCTCGCCACGCTCGGCGAGGGGTGGCGGGCCGAGCCGGGGACCACCGTCTACACCACGCTCGAACCGTGCAGCGTGCGGGCGTCGCATCCGCGGACCTGCACCGAGCTGATCCTGGCTGCCGGGGTCGACCGGGTGGTGTTCGCCTGGCGGGAGCCGTCGATCTTCGTGGACTGCGAGGGGGCGGAGCTGCTGCGCGCGGCGGGGTTGGAGGTCATCGAGATGTCCGATCTCGCGGCCGAGGTGCGTGCGGTCAACCGGCATCTGCTGCAGGGATGAGGGAGCCCGCCGTCCCCGCGGGGGGCGCCGGGCTGCTGTGCAGGGGGAACCGGCAGGACCCGGGCGGGGGGACGTCGCTACCCTTTCCCAGGTGCTGACCCGGATGTCGTCGCTGTTCCTGAGGACCCTGCGCGAGGACCCGGCCGACGCGGATGTGCCGAGCCACAAGCTGCTCGTCCGTGCCGGCTACGTCCGACGCGTCGCGCCGGGGATCTACTCCTGGCTGCCGCTCGGGCTGAAGGTGCTGCGTGCGGTCGAGCAGGTGGTGCGCGAGGAGATGGACGCCATCGGCGCCCAGGAGATCCACTTCCCGGCGCTCCTGCCGCGCGAGCCCTACGAGGCGACGGGTCGCTGGACCGAGTACGGCCCCAACCTGTTCCGGCTCAAGGACCGCAAGGGCGCCGACTACCTGCTGGGCCCCACCCACGAGGAGCTGTTCACGCAGCTGGTCAAGGGTGAGTACTCGTCCTACAAGGACTACCCGGTGATGCTCTACCAGATCCAGACGAAGTACCGGGACGAGGCGCGACCCCGGGCCGGCATCCTGCGCGGCCGGGAGTTCCTCATGAAGGACTCCTACTCCTTCGACCTGAGCGACGAGGGACTGTCCGAGTCCTACCGGCGCCACCGCGAGGCCTACGTCAAGATCTTCGACCGGCTCGGGCTGGAGTACGTGATCGTCGCGGCCACCTCCGGGGCGATGGGCGGCTCGGCGTCGGAGGAGTTCCTGGCCGTCGCGCCCACCGGCGAGGACACGTTCGTGCGCAGCCCCGGCGGCTACGCCGCGAACGTCGAGGCCGTCACCACGCCCGCGCCGCCGGAGCAGCCGATCGATGGCCTGCCCGCTGCGCAGGCGCACCACACGCCCGCCACCCCCACGATCGCCACGCTCGTCGACTTCCTCAACCGTGCTGACCTCGGCCGCACGTTCACCGCGGCCGACACGCTGAAGAACGTGCTCGTGAAGACGCGCAGGCCGGGCCAGTCGGAGTGGACGCTGCTCGGGGTCGGGGTGCCCGGCGACCGCGACGTGGACATGAAGCGGCTGGAGGCGGCGCTCGACCCCGCCGAGGTCGAGCTGCTCGACGAGTCCGACTTCGCGAAGGCGCCGTTCCTGGTCAAGGGCTACATCGGGCCGGGGGCACTCGCCGCCAACGGCGTGCGCTACCTGGTCGACCCCCGGGTCGTGCGGGGCACGGCCTGGGTCACCGGGGCCGACAAGCCCGACCACCACGTCGTCGACCTGGTGTGCGGCCGGGACTTCACCCCGGACGGCACGATCGAGGCGGCCGAGGTGCGCGAGGGCGACCCGGCCCCCGACGGCAGCGGCGACCTCGAGGCGGCCCGTGGCATCGAGATCGGCCACGTCTTCCAGCTCGGCCGCAAGTACGCCGACGCGGCCTCGCTCGACGCCCTCGGTCCGGACAGCAAGCCCGTCCGGATCACGATGGGCTCCTACGGCATCGGCGTGTCGCGGCTCGTCGCCGTGATCGCCGAACAGAGCCACGACGACTCCGGCCTGATCTGGCCGCGGGCCGTCGCCCCGGCCGACGTGCACGTCGTCGTCGCGGGGAAGTCGGAGGAGCTGCTGGCGGGCGGGGAGGCGCTGGCCGCCGACCTGGAGGCCGCGGGCCTGCGGGTGCTGCTCGACGACCGCAAGGCATCACCCGGCGTCAAGTTCGCCGACGCCGAGCTGATCGGCGTCCCGACGATCGTCGTGGTGGGCCGCGGTCTGGCCAACGGGGTGATCGAGGTGAAGGATCGGCGAAGCGGTGAGCGTGTCGAGATACCGCTGAACGGCGCAACAGCGCACCTCGCCGATCTGGTGCAGAAGCAGTAGCAATCGCCCCTAGCGGCACTGCGCTCCGCATGATCGACTGTCCGCGTGTGACGTCGGGCGGTGCGGAGGGCGCGCATGCACGAGCATGCCGTCCTCCGTATCGCCCTGAACGCGGTCTGCCGGTGCTCGACGCAGCGGACGCGAGGCTGCGGCACGAGGATCGAGCGGCGCTCCCCACGCGTGACGCTCCGGTCCGGACCCGTGCCGCCTCCCTCGGCGTCGGCAGATCGCGCCCCGGCGGTTCCGCGGGAGGAGGTTGACCCGAATGGACTTCGACGCGTTACGGGCCGCCGTCGTGCCCGGCGACGGGGTCGTCGGACGCTGGCCCGGCCTGGTCTGCGTGGCCGACTGTGCGGACCGCGCGGTCCTGCGCCGTCTGCTGGACGTGTGCGCAGGCACCGCAGGCCCCGACCCGGGCCGCACCCTGGCCCGGCGTCTGGCGATGTGGCTCGGTGGCCCGGACGCCCCCAAGGCGGACCTGCGGTTCGGCACCGTCGCGATCACCGGTGACCAGTGGGCCGTGTTCCTGTTCGGCTCGGTCGGGCTGGTCGTCCCCGAGAGCGGCATCGAGCTGTCCGGTGCCCACGCCGCCACGTGGACCGACCGGCTGCTGCCCCGGCAGGCCGCCCCCGGGGTGCTCGTGCTCGAGGGCAGCCGGGTCCCGTCCGACCTGGTGGACGGCGTGCACGACCTACGGTCCGGTGTGGTGCCGGGAGCGGGCGCCGTGCTCGTCCACTCGCGCCGCCCCGCCGGGGGCGACCCCGCGGAGGAGGTGGCGTCGCGGTCGCCTGCCGACTCGGCGTGGCCGGACCTCAACGACGTTCCGGTCGAGCTCGAACGCTCCCCGTGGAACCTGACCGACGCCGGCCCGACGGCAGGCGGCCGGGCGGCGAACCGGCGGTCCGCCGACCTGAGCGCGGACGACAGTCCCGCCTGGCACGGGATGCTCGGCGGCAGCGAGGCGCTGGACAGCGAGGTGCTGGGCGCAGAGCTGCTGGGCAGCGACATCGGGGACACCCGGGGTGGTTCCGCTGCCGGCCGGGCGGGGTCCGGGTCGGTCAACGGTGCGTGGCCCGGGCTACCGGCGGGAGCCCGCCGGGCCGGTGCCGAGCGGCCGGGTGGCACCCCGCCTGGTGCCCGCCGCGGGCGAGCCGGGCGCGTCGGTGCCGGCCGGGGTGGCCTCGGAGCCAACGGCTCGGTGCTGCGGGCGGTGGGGAGCCACGACTTCGCGCTCCCCGAGTCCGGCGGCAGCGCCGACGGGGAGCGTGACGACGAGTCCGACGGACGAGCGGGGAACGACGCGCCACCGGGCGCGGGTTCCGCCGACTCCGCGGCGGCCGGTGCGCCCGTCCGCGAGGCCGCCGATGACGACGCCGGTGCCGACGCCCGCGGTTCCGCTGCGCCGGAGGTCGTCGGGCTGGCCGGCGCCGAGCGGAATGGTGCTGACCGGAGCGGTGGAGACCGCCGGAACGGGGCCGAGGCCGGGAAGGCCGGCGCAGGTGGGGCCGCCACCCGCTCGTCCACCGCGGCTGCGGGCCGGGGATCAGCCGACGCCGGTCGTGCCGAGCCCGAGGGCGCCCGATCCCGCAGCGACAGGTCCAGCAGCGAGCGGTCCTCCTCGGACAGCTCCGCCGGGGACAGGTCCGGCGACGACGCCCGGTCGGGCAGCGGACCCTCGGACACCGGGCAGTCGGGTACCGGGCAGGCGGGCCGGGCTGCGACGGCCTCCACCGCGTCCCGCGCGGCCGAGCCGCAGCGCCCACCGGCGCGCGCCGAGTCCGACGGTGCCGACGCGACCCGCCCGGCCACCGGTGCCGCCGGTGCGCGTGGCGCTGGGGCCGGGTCCGCTGCTCCGGGTGGCGGCGGGCCGGGTCGTGCTCCGGCTGCCGGTGCGGCCGAACCGGACCGTGCCGGGCAGGTCGGCGCCGAGCGGGCCGGCCAGGGCCGGGCCGCGGCGGGTGGCAGCGCTGACCGCGCCGCTACCGGCCGCACCGACTCGGGTCGGGCCGCCGCCGGGGGCACGGGAGCGGGCGGAGCCGACAAGGGCCGCGCGGGATCGGAGCGTCCTGAGGCGGGTGGCGCTGACCGGGCCGCTCCGGGTCGCGGCACCGCCGACCGCACCCAGCCTGGCGACCGACGGACCGGCGGTGCCACACCGGGTGGCCCGAACGGGGCCGGTACGGGGAGAGCCGGGTCCGGCACCACCGGGGCGGGCAGTGCCGGGTCGAGCGGCGCAGTTGTCAACGGAGCCGGGTCGATCGGGGCCGGCCAGAACGGTGCCGGTCAGAACGGGGCCGGCTCCCATGGGGCCGGCCCGAACGGTTCTCGGTCGAACGGGGCCGGGTCGAACGGGGCCGGGTCGGTCAGCTCGTCCTCGGGCGGTGCCGCGACGGGCCGGGCGTCGGACCGCAAGGACGCCGGCCGGGGTGCACCGGACCGCGATGCGGCCGGTCGGGGCAGCACCGGCCAGCACGATCCTCGCCGCACCGCATCGGCCGGCGCATCCGCCGGCAGGGCCGCCAAGAACGGCGCCGCCCGGAACGAACCCGGCAAGAACAGCGCCGGCCAGAACGGTCCCGTCCAGAACGGTCCCGTCCAGAACGGTGCAGCCACGAACGGGGCCGCCACCAAGGGTGCCGGCCAGAACGGTGCCGCCGGAGATCCCGGAGGCACGCGCGACCCGGGGTCCGACGATGCCGCACCGGGTGGCCTCGCGCCCGTCGCCCAGTTGGTGCCCCGCAACCAGGGCCGCGACGATGCCACCGGGGCCGAGTCCGGTGGGTCGGGCGTTGCGTCGGTGCACCCGCTCGCCCCGGAGTCCTCGCGGCGTCGGGCCAACGGCGGTTCCGCGACGGCGATCCAGTCGGACGCGTGGTTCGCCGCCGCCTCCGACGTCGCGGAGGCCGACGCTCCCCCGCGAGGGGGCGGCCCCCGCCACGGCCGGCCGGAGGAGGACAAGTCGGCAGGCCGCGCCGCGGCCGCCGCCGGAACCTCGAAGCCCGCCGCGGCCCGGGTGCAGCCGGAGAGTCCTGCGGAGCAGACGCAGCTGCAGGTCGAGCGGGTCCCCGGCGTCGTGCCGTCGGAGCCGTCGAAGCAACCGGCCCGGCCAACCGGCGAGGCCGCAGCAGGCGACGCCCACCCGAGCGGGGCCGAGGCACCCCAGGTACGCGGCCACCTCTGCCCGCGCGGCCATCTCAACGACCCGCGCTCGCAGTCCTGCCTGACGTGCGGGACGCGGGTGGAGGACCGCGGCGGCGCGCTCGTCTCCGGTCCGCGGCCGTCGCTGGGCACGCTGATCTTCGACGACGGCGCCACCCACAGCGTCGACGGCGACTATCTCGTGGGCCGGATGCCGGAGGCCGACCCCCGGGTCCGGGCCGGTTCGCTGCGCTCGCTCCTCGTCGAGGACCCGTCCGGGGCGGTGTCGCGGGCCCATGCCGAGATCCGCGTCAACGGCTGGGACGTGCTGCTCGTCGACTCCGGGTCGCGCAACGGCACGTTCGTGGCGGGCCCGGGAGAGTCGGCCTGGACGGCACTGCCACCACGGCAGTCACGCTGGCTGGTGGCGGGCACCCGCGTGCGGCTCGGCGGACGGACGTTCCTGTTCGAGGCACCCCCCGGGGTGCGCTGACCCGTCGCCTCCCCGGCGGCAGCCGAGCCCGCCCGCGTCAGATCGTGACCGGCCGGGCGCTGGCCACGATCGCGTCGAGCGTGGCCCGGGACGGTGACGGGGGAGCTTCCGGCGGGCCGCCGGCGTCGTCCCCGTTCACCAGGAGCACCGCCATGGCCGGTTTCCCGTCCGTCCCCGTGGTCGGCACGGCGAGCACGAGGACGGTGCCCGCGGTGGCCAGGCACCCGTCGTCGGTCGCGGTCCGCGCCGTCGCCTCCACCAGGGTGCCCTGGACACCGCCGACGTCGATCGGGCGCGCTGCTCCTGCCGTGACGTCCGGCCTGCTGCCGTCGGGCGGGGTGTAGAGGGCCTGGGCGAGACCTTGCGTCAGCGCCGGCACGGAGGTCAGCGCGACCGTCCCCGGCAGCACCGCGCTCGCCACGATCCCGCGGACGAAGGACCGGCCGCCGCACGAGTACTCGGGGCCGCGCGCCACACCCGTGAAGTCGAGCCCGAAGGGGTTGGTCAGAGGGTCCCCGCCCTGCGTCCAGTCGGCCGGGACGTCATAGCTGAGGACGGGGGTCTGGATCACGGCCACCGGCCCGGCCCCAGCTGCGTCCGTGCGCGACCCGATCAGCAGATAGCTGCCGACGCCGAGACCGGCGAGCACCACGGCTCCCACGGCCACGAGCGCGATGAGCGTCCGCCGGCTGCGCCGGGGCGGGCCGGTGGGCGCAACCGCCGGGCCGCTCCCGGGCCACCCCTGGGGGCCCGGAGGTGGTGGCCACGACCCTCCGGCCTGCCCTGCATACGGCGACGGCCCGGGCCCGGCCCATGGTGCGCCCGCGGCAGGCGGTGGTGGCGGAGCGGCCCACGGCGCAGGCGGGGTGGGCGGCCCCCAGGCCCCGGCCTCCGTCGGCCCCGGCGGGGGTGGAGCGTCCACCACCGGCAGGCCCCACGGCGCGGTCTCGGGGGCCGTGGCGGGTGGCGCGGTCCAGGCGGTGGCAGCGGTGGGGGCTTCGGTGGTGGGGCCCGGATCCGTCGTCGGCGGCGTGCTCCACGGGTTGGTGTCCGGTGCGTTCGGCGGTGCCGGTGGCGGTGTCCACGGGGAGGCCTCCGTGGCGGGCTCCGCCGCGGGTGGCGGCGTCCAGGGCGAGGTCTCCGGCATCGTCCGCGGCGACGACGGTGGCGTGGACGGTGGGGGCGGGGTCCACGGGGACGCCTCCGGCGCAGGATCCGGGCCCGGCTCCGTGGTCGGCGCACTCCACGGGTTGGTGTCCGGTGCGGACCCCGGTGCAGCGTCCGCACGAGGGTCCGGTGGCAGCTTGCGGGTGACGGGTTCCGACGGGGCCGTCCGGTCGGACTGCCGGTCGTCGGGCCCGGGCTGCGGCGGCTGCGCTCCACCGTTCGTCGTCACGGATCAAGGGTAGAGGGCGGACGCTGCGCTCAACCCGCCAGGAACGACAGCCGCACCGACCGGACGGGATTGTCGCCGTTGGTGTCCACGAGACAGACCGACTGCCACGTGCCGAGCGCGGGGCGCCCGTCGAGAACCGGCACGGACATCGACGGCGCGATGATCGCCGGCAGGACGTGGTCGCGGCCGTGCCCCGGGCTACCGTGCCGGTGCCCCCAGCGGTCGTCGGCGGGGAGCAGGTCACGCAGCGCGGCGAGCAGGTCGGTGTCGCTGCCTGCGCCCGTCTCGATCACGGCGAGGCCCGCCGTGGCGTGCGGAACCCACACGTGCAGCAGGCCGTCACGGGCACCGGTCGAACGCAGGAAGGCGGCGATCTCGTCGGTCAGGTCCACCACGGTCTCCCGGGAACCGGTGCGGATCTCGATCAGCTGGCTGTCCATCCTCGTAGTGTCCCGCCTCATGCGCAGCGCATTCGGTCAGGAGTTCGACGTCCCCGACGGTTACCTCAACACGGCAGGTATCGGCATCCCCTCCGCGGCGGCCGCCGATGCCGTCGAGTCGGCGGTGCGGGACTGGCGCACGGGCGCCGGACGACCCGGCGACTTCGAGCAGCCGGTCCAGCTCGCCCGGGCCGCCTTCGCCGGGCTCGTGGGGGTCGATGTGGAGCGGGTGGCGATCGGCTCGGCGGTGTCCGAGCTCGTCGGGTTGGTGGCAGCGAGCGTGCCCGACGGGACGCGGGTGCTCGTGGCGTCAGGGGAGTTCACCAGCGTGAGCTGGCCCTTCGCGGCCCAGTCCGCCCGTGGCGTGACGGTCACGGTGGCCGAGCCCGCGGAGCTGGGGGAGCGGGCCGCCGACCACGACCTCGTCGCGGTCAGCGTCGTCCAGTCCGCCGACGGCCGGGTCGCCGACCTCGACGCCCTGCGGGCCGCCCGGGCGAGCGGCACCCGCGTGCTGCTCGACGCTAGCCAGTCACTCGGCTGGTTCGACGCCGACCTCAGCTGGGCCGACGTCGTCGTGGCCGCCGCCTACAAGTGGCTGCTGAGCCCACGCGGGGCGGCGTGGATGGCGGTGCGGCCCGAGATGGAGCTCGTGCCGACGTCGGCGGGGTGGTACGCCTCCGCGGACCGCTGGGCCGACATCTACCGCATGCCGATGCGGCTCGCTCCCGATGCGCGGTCCCTCGACACGTCGCCCGCCTGGTACAGCCACGTGGGTGCCGCCGCCGCCCTGCCCTGGCTCGCCGGGCTCGACCGCGCGGCGGTGCACGCACACTGCGTCGGGCTGGCCGACCGGTTCCGCGCGGCGCTGGGGATGGAGCCTGCCGGGTCGGCGATCGTCGCCGTCCGCACGCCGGAGGCGATGGAACGGCTGACCGCGGCCGGGGTCGTGGCCAGCGGCCGTGCCGGGGCCGCCCGGCTGGCGTTCCACCTCTACAACACCGAGGCCGACAGCGCCCGCGCACTGGCGGCCCTCACCTGACGAGCGCCGGGTCAGGGCCGGCCCGGGAAGATCGGGATCGCGGGGGGTGTCCTGACGACCACCCGCCACCGGGCGCAGCGGAGCGTGCCCGACGTGAGGGCGGACAGCGACGCCTGGCGCACCTGGCGGTCGGTGGTGTGCTCCACCACCGACAGCCAGGCGGTGAGCGCGTCGGTCTCCGCTACGACGGCCAGCGCGGCCGCGGACGGACCGTCCACCACCGGCTGGGGCGTGTGGTACGCGGGCTGGGCCGACACCGGTTGCGCCCCGTACAGGCTGAGGGTCTGCTCGACCGCACCACGCAGCTTCCGGTGCGCGTCGGCGTCGGCGTCGGCCTGCTTGATCTGGTCGGGCGGCAGGAACGCGGGGATGAGGGTGTAGCACCACACGGCGGCGTGCTCGGCCGCGAGTGCGTTCTGCAGCGCGGCCATGGCCGTCTTGTCGATCGTGGGCCCACCGGGCGGAGGCGGTTCGGTCATCCGAGCACCTCGGCGTACGCGCCGCAGCACGCCGCCACCGAGGCGACGAGCCCGACGCGGTCGACGGGCAGGGTGAGCACGGCGGCGGCCGCCGCCTGGCCGGAAGCGACCGTGGCGGCGCGCACCTGGGCCAGGGTGACGGTCGAGGCCGGGCGGGCGGGCGGCGTGGTGGGCTGCACCGGGGCCCGGTCGGGGTCGGCGCGGGCCACCTCGGCCTCGAGTGCGACCGCGTGCGCGGTGCGGGCGTCGGCCAGCGGGCGCACCCGGTCGGCGAGAGCGGGCGATGCGGCCACGGCCGCGGCGGCCAGTGCGGCGTCGCTGCGGGCGGCCTCGGCCAGCGCGATCAGCGGATCGGGGCCGTCGCCCGCGCCGGCGCCGATCGAGCAGCCGGCCAGCGCGGGCGGTAGCAGGAGAAGCCCGGCGAGCACCCGGCGACGGCTGATCCCGGGCACGGACGCCGGCCCGGACGGTCCTCTCACGACTTCTCCTCACCCTGCTCGCCGCTCGCCCATCCTGCCAGGCCGCTGCCATGGTGTGGCGCGATACCCTGGCAAACCCACCGCACCCGGGAAGCGGCATCCGCCGCAGTGCCGCGTAGGCGGAGAACCGAACGAGCAGGAGTCACGATGCCCTCCCCCCGCCCCGCGCAGGATGCCGGGCAGCCGCCCGAGCAGCTGCGCGGCGTGCTGGAACCGATCGTCCGCGACGCCGGGTTCGAGCTGGACCAGCTCGACGTGCGTGCCGCGGGCCGTCGTCACACCATCAAGGTCGTGGTGGATTCCGACTCCGGCATCGGGCTCGACGACATCGCGCATCTGTCCCGGCTCGTCTCGGCCGAGCTGGACCAGCACGAGCACCTCATCGGCGGCTCCTACACGCTCGAGGTCACCTCGCCGGGCGTGGATCGCCCGCTGACCGGCCCCCGCCACTGGCGGCGCGCCCATCTGCGCCAGGTCGCCGTCCGCACCCGCGAGGGCGTGACGTTCACCGGCCGGGTCGGCCGGGCAGGCGAGGACGCGGTCACGCTCCTCGTCGACGGCGAGCTGCGCGAGCTGCGTTACGCCGACGTGGACCACGCCGGCGTGCAGGTGGAGTTCCGGCCAGCACCCGAGGCCGAGCTGCAGCTGCTGCAGGGGGCGTCCGAGCCACCTCAGGAGGACACGGCATGAACGTCGACATCGCGGCGTTGCGCACCATCGAACGTGAGAAGGACATTCCGTTCGAGACGGTCATCGAGGCCATCGAGACCGCGTTGCTCACCGCCTACAAGCACACCGACGGGCACCAGGCGCACGCCCGCATCGACATCGACCGCAAGACCGGCGCGGTGCGGGTCATGGCGCAGGAGATGGGCCCGGACGGGGCCGTCGACTCCGAGTGGGACGACACCCCCGAGGGCTTCGGCCGGATCGCCGCCACCACGGCCCGCCAGGTGATCGTGCAGCGGCTGCGCGACGCCGAGCACGAGCGCACCTACGGCGAGTTCGCCGCGAAGGAGGGCGAGATCGTCGCGGGCGTCATCCAGCGCGACGCCCGCGCCAACGCCCGCGGTGTGGTGATCGTGCAGCTGAGCGGCCAGACCGAGGGTGTGCTGCCGCAGGCGGAGCAGGTCCCCGGCGAGCGGTACGAGCACGGGTCGCGCATCCGGTGCTACGTGGTCGGCGTGACCCGGGGAATGCGTGGGACGCAGATCACGTTGAGCCGGACGCATCCCAACCTCGTGCGCAAGCTGTTCGCCCTCGAGGTCCCGGAGATCGTCGACGGCTCGGTGGAGATCGTCGCGGTGGCGCGGGAGGCCGGTCACCGGTCCAAGATCGCCGTCCGCTCGACCGTGCCGGGCGTCAACCCCAAGGGCGCCTGCATCGGGCCCGTCGGGGCCCGGGTGCGGGGCGTGATGAGCGAGCTGGCCGGAGAGAAGATCGACATCATCGACTGGTCCGAGGACCCCGCGACGTTCGTGGGCAACGCCCTGTCGCCCTCGAAAGTGGTGTCGGTCACGGTCCTGGACGCCCGCACCAAGACCGCCCGGGTCGTGGTGCCCGACTTCCAGCTCTCGCTGGCCATCGGCAAGGAGGGCCAGAACGCCCGGTTGGCGGCCCGGCTCACCGGGTGGCGCATCGACATCCGCAGCGACGCCGACCCCCGCGGGGCCGTGGACGCCCCCGAGTCGGAGTCGGTCGGCTGAGCCGCGGCGTACCCGGCGAGGGCGAAACGCACAACGGTGCTGCGCTACACTCCACCACGGCCCACACTTCGGGTTTGGCTCCCGCTCGTCCGATCCCCGCTCCGGATCTCCGATCCGTGGCGGGACCTGTTCGGACCTGCATAGGATGCCGGAGCCGATCAACGGCCGACGATCTGTTGCGGGTCGTCGTGGTGGACGGGGTACTCACCCCGGACCCACGGCGACGGCTCCCCGGACGGGGTGCATGGCTGCACCCGGTTCCGGAGTGCCTGGACCGTGCCGAGCGGCGCTCGGCGTTCCCGCGGGCGTTACGCGTCCCGGGTCCGCTGGACACCGGTCCGGTGCGGGCCGGAATCGAAGGTGGGGGTCTGAGCGAGCACGCGAACGATGCAGTGCGGATGGGCAGTACCGCGAGCGGGGCCCGGGAGAGACCCGGGTCCGTCACACGAGGAAGCAAGGTCGACCCGTCATGAGCCAGTCGTGAAGATCGCACCATGAACGTGCTTCGACACTAGGTTCGAGGTCGAGCGGAAACCGCCGCCGGCCTCCGATAAACAAGGAGTGCAGTGGCAGGCAAGGCCCGCGTGCACGAGCTCGCCAAAGAGCTCGGCGTCAGCAGCAAGCAAGTCCTGAGCAAGTTGCAGGATCTCGGCGAGTACGTGAAGTCCCCGTCCTCGACCGTCGAGGCCCCCGTGGCCCGGAAACTTCGCGAATCCATGTCCAACGGCGACTCCGGTGGCCGACGCTCCGGTGGCAGGCCCCGGCCCGGGGGTTCCGCCCCCAGCCCGTCGGCGGTCCCGCCGCGCCCGGCGCAGCCCTCCGCCGGTGGTCCGGTGCCCGGCCCGCGTCCGCAGCCCGCCGCCCCGGCGGCGTCCGCACCGGCGCCCGCCTCGACCGGGTCGCAGGACCGTCCGCGGCCCAGCGGCCCGCGTCCCGGGCCCCGGCCCGGACCGTCGGCCGTGCCGTCCCGGCAGGAGCCCGAGCGCAGCCAGCCACAGCAGCCCGCCGCCCCGGCCCCGGCCGCACAGGCTCCGGCCGCCGAGGCTCCCGCCGCGCAGGCCCCGGCCGCTTCGGCGCCGGCTCAGCCGGCCACCCGGCCCGCGCCCGGTCCCGCGCCGCAGCGGCCCGCGCCCGGCCAGTCCGGGCGTCCGCAGCCCGGCTCGCAGAGCCCGGCCACGCCCGGTCAGCAGCGGCCCGCCGCCGCCGACCCGAGCACCGTCGTGCCGCCGCGGCCGAGTGGCCCGCGTCCCGGCCCGCGCACGCCGCGGGTGGGCAACAACCCGTTCGGCGTCGGTTCCGGCGCCCCGCCGCGTCCGGCCCCGCCGCGTCCCGGCCCGCCCTCTCCGGGGCAGCCCCCGGCTCAGGGCGGTCAGGGTCAGGGTCCGGCGCAGGGCGGCCCCGCCCCCCAGGGCGGTCCCCGGCCCGGTGGGCCTCGTCCCTCGGCTCCGCGTCCGGGTGAGCCCGGCCGCGCCGGCCCGCGTCCCCCGTCGCCCGGCAACATGCCTCCGCGGCCGAACCCCGGCATGATGCCGGCGCGTCCGGCTGCAGGGCGTGGTGGTCCTGGCGGTCCCGGTGGCCGTGGTGGTCCCGGTGGCCCCGGTGGGCGCCCCGGTGGTCCGGGCGGACGTCCGGGCGGTCCCGGTGGTCGTCCCGGTGGCGGTGGCTTCCGCCCCGGTGGCGGTGGCCCGGGTGGTCCCGGTGGCGGCGGTGCCCCGGCCGGTGGCGGTTTCCGTCCCGGTGGCGGCGGTGGCGGTCGTCCCGGTGGTGCCGGCGGCCGTGGCCGCGGTGGAGCCGCGGGTGCGTTCGGTCGTCCCGGTGGCCCGGCCCGCAAGGGTCGCAAGTCGAAGCGGCAGAAGCGCCAGGAGTTCGACTCGATGCAGGCCCCCTCGGTCGGCGGCGTCCGCCTGCCGAAGGGCCACGGCGAGACGATCAAGCTCCCGCGTGGTGCCTCGCTCACCGACTTCGCCGACAAGATCAACGCCAACCCGGCGTCGCTGGTGCAGGTGCTGTTCCACCTCGGTGAGATGGTCACCTCCACGCAGTCGGTGTCCGACGAGATCCTCGAGCTGCTCGGCACCGAGATGAACTACCAGGTGCAGGTCGTCAGCCCCGAGGAGGAGGACCGCGAGCTGCTCGACAGCTTCTCCATCTCCTACGGCGAGGACGCCGGTGGCGAGGAGGACCTGGTCATCCGGCCGCCGGTCGTCACCGTCATGGGTCACGTCGACCACGGCAAGACGCGCCTTCTCGACACGATCCGCAAGGCCAACGTCATGGAGGGCGAAGCCGGCGGCATCACCCAGCACATCGGTGCCTACCAGGTGGTCACCGAGCTGGAGGGCTACGAACGGCCCATCACGTTCATCGACACCCCGGGCCACGAGGCGTTCACCGCCATGCGTGCCCGCGGTGCCAAGTCGACGGACATCGCGGTCATCGTGGTCGCGGCCGACGACGGCGTGATGCCGCAGACGGTGGAGGCGATCAACCACGCCCAGGCGGCCGACGTGCCGATCGTGGTCGCGGTCAACAAGATCGACAAGGAGGGGGCCAACCCCGCCAAGATCCGTCAGCAGCTCACCGAGTACGGGCTGGTGGCCGAGGAGTACGGCGGCGACACGATGTTCGTCGACATCTCGGCGCGCGAGAACATCAACATCGACCAGCTGCTCGAGGCGATCCTGCTCACCGCCGACGCCTCCCTCGACCTCCGGGCCAACCCCAACATGGAGGCGCAGGGCGTCGCGATCGAGGCCCACCTGGACCGCGGTCGCGGCCCGGTGGCCACGGTGCTGGTGCAGCGCGGCACGCTCCGGGTCGGCGACTCGGTGGTCGCGGGCGACGCCTCCGGGCGCGTCCGGCGGATGTTCGACGAGCACGGCGAGGACGTCATCGAGGCGTTCCCGTCGCGTCCGGTGCAGGTCATCGGGTTCACCTCGGTGCCAGGCGCAGGCGACACGTTCCTCGTCGTCGACGAGGACCGGGTGGCTCGCCAGATCGCCGACCGGCGCCGGGCCCGCGAGCGCAACGCCGAGCTGGCGTCGCGTCGCAAGCGGGTCAGCCTGGAGGACCTGGACGCCGCGCTCAAGGAGACCAACCAGCTCAACCTGATCATCAAGGGCGACAACTCGGGAACGGTCGAGGCCCTCGAGGACGCGTTGCTGCAGCTGGAGGTCGGCGAGGACGTGGAGCTGCGGGTGATCCACCGCGGTGTCGGTGGCATCACCGAGGGCGACATCAACCTCGCCATCGCCGACAACGTCATCGTCCTGGGCTTCAACGTCCGGGCCGAGGGCAAGGCCACGGAGCTGGCCAACCGCGAGGGCGTGGAGATCCGGTACTACTCGGTGATCTACCAGGCCATCGAGGACATCGAAAAGGCGCTCAAGGGCATGCTCAAGCCCGAGTTCGAGGAGGTCGAGCTGGGCCGGGCCGAGGTCCGCGAGGTCTTCAAGTCCTCGCGCGTCGGCACGATCGCCGGTTGCCTCGTGATGTCCGGCACGATCCGGCGTAACGCGCGGGGCCGGCTGCTGCGCGACAGCGTGGTGATCGCGGACAACCTGCCGATCAGCTCGCTGCGGCGGTTCAAGGACGACGTGGTCGAGGTCCGCGAGGGTTTCGAGTGCGGTTTCACCCTCGGCAACTACAGCGATATCAAGGTCGGCGACGTCGTCGAGACCTTCGAGATGCGCGAGAAGCCGAGGAGCTGACGCGACGCGGGGGGAGCGGTTCCGCCGCTCCCCCCGCGGCGTTCACCGGATGGCCGTGGAGACCCCCATGTTCGTCGGAGCGCTGGAACTGGACGTCCTCCTGGGGGACGTCCAGTCCCTCAAGGAGAAGCGGTCGGTGGTCCGGCCCGTCCTGGCTGAGCTGCGTCGCAAGTTCGAGGTGGCTGTCGCCGAGGCGGGCCACCTCGACCTGCATCGCCGTGCACTGCTCGGCGTCAGCTGTGTGGCGGCCGACCACGGGCATGTCACCGAGGTGCTCGACCGGTGCGAGCGGCTCGTGGCCGCCCGCCCCGAGCTCGAGCTGCTGTCGGCCCGGCAGCGCATGCTGGGCCCCGACGACGACGAGTCGTAAGACCTAGAGGAGCACGTGATGGTGGACCAGGCCCGCGCCCGCCGGCTGGCCAAGCGGATCTCGCAGATCGTGGCTGCCGCCCTGGAACACGAGGTCAAGGACCCGCGCCTGAAGATGGTGACGATCACCGACACGCGCGTCACCGGTGACCTCCGGGAGGCCACGCTCTACTACACGGTGCTGGGTGAGACGGTCGACGCCGATCCCGACACCGCAGGTGCTGCCGCCGCCCTGGCGAGCGCCACCGGCGTCCTGCGCTCCCTGGTGGGGGCGGGCACCGGTATCCGCCACACGCCGTCGCTCGCGTTCGTGCCCGACCAGGTGCCCGACGAGGCTCGCCGTATGGAGGAGCTACTGGCTCGCACGCGGGAGTCCGATGCCGAGGTGGCCCGGCTCGCGGCAGGGGCCCGTCCGGCAGGTGATCCCGACCCCTACCGCACCCCGCGCGAGCGAGCCGAGGAGGAGTGATCGCACGCGGTGCCCCCTGTGACGACGGGGAGGCGGTGGCCGGCTCCCTCGACGCGTGCGTCGCGGCTGCCGCCGCGGTGCTGACGGAGGCGCAGGACGTCACCCTGCTGGCCCACGTCAACCCGGACGCCGACTCGCTCGGGAGCGCGCTGGCTCTGGGCATCGCGATGCGGCGCCGCGGCGCCGCGGTCCGGGTGTCGTTCGCGACGCCGGAGCAGGTGCCCGAGACGCTTCTCCCGCTGGACGTGCTGGGGCTGGTGGTCCCCCCGGACCAGGTGCCGATCGCCCCCCAGGTGCTGGTGGCCTGCGACGCCGCCGAGCCGTCCCGGCTCGGGAGCCTGGCGAACCGGTTGGACGCCGCCGGTTCGTCGGTCATGATCGACCACCACGCGTCCAACCCGGGGTTCGGCGACGTCCAGGTGCTGGACGCCCGGGCGGAGGCCACGGTCGTGCTGGCCCACCGCGTGCTGGTTGCGATGGGGGAGCCGCTCGACGCCGACATCGCCCGGTGCCTGTACGCGGGGCTGGTCACCGACACCCGCGGGTTCCGCACTGCGGGTGCGGCGGCGCACCGCATGGCGGCCGACCTCCTGTCCGCAGGGGTGGATGCCGAGGCGGTGGTGGGGCCGCTCATGGACACCCACCCCTACGGATGGCTGGACGCGTTGGGCAAGCTCCTGCAGAGCGCTGTGCTGGAGCCGGACGCGGCCGGTGGTCTCGGCCTGGTGCACGCGTGTGTGTCGTCGGCCGACACCACCCGCTTCCGCGTCGAGGAGATCGACAGCGTCGTGGACGTGCTCCGCACCACCGCCGAGGCCGAGGTCGCCGCGGTGCTGAAGGAGGTCGGCCCCGGGCGCTGGACCGCCTCGCTGCGGTCGAAGGGACGCGTCGACGTCGCCGCGGCGGCGGGGCTGCTCGGTGGAGGTGGCCACCGCGCGGCGGCGGGTTTCAGCCGGGACGGCTCGAGGGGCGAGGTGCTCGCGGCTCTCCGGCACGCGCTGGGGACGTTCGACGCAGTGGAACGCCCGGCCTGACCGCCTGTCTCCGGACCAGAGGCTCTTTTCCTCAACTTGTATTCGCCGCATTTCGCCTGTTATCGGCGCGTGTATCGGATGTGGTGGCAAGTTTATTTGCGAAGGGGTTACCGGCCGCCGGATAGTATTGTTTCGTGCGGGCGAATTTCTTTATTCAGACCTTTTCGGCGTCGCGGGAGAAACAGTCGGAGTCCGCCGGGTCCGCCACGATGCAGGGCCTCCCGGTCGGCACGCTGGTCGTCGCGTGCATCGCGGTGATGGTGGCCCAGATCAGCCTGGCCACCCCGGCGACGCTGAACGGGCTGTTCCAGCAGGACCTGCACCCCGTCGGATCGCAGCTGACCTGGATCTCGGATGCGTTCCTGCTCCCCGTCGCTGCGTTGGAACTGAGCTTCGGCGTCCTGGGCGACCTGTTCGGACGCAAGCTGCTGCTCGTCATCGGCGGCGTCCTGCTGACGGCCGGCGAGTTCGTCGCGGCGGCGGCACCCGTCGTGCAGGTGGTCTGGGTGGGACAGGCGCTGGCCGGCCTCGGCGCCGGAGCGGTGTTCCCGACGTCGCTGGCGATGCTGGTGGCGGGCACCCACACCACGAGGGACCGGTCGAGGAGCATCGCGCTGTGGGCGGGCTTCCTGTCCGCCGGGGGCGTCATCGCTCCGGTGCTGGGTGGCATCACCGGCAGCTACGGCTCGTGGCGGTGGTCGCTGATCGTCGTCGGCATCCTCGGCGTGGTGTCGATCGTGCTCGGTCTCGCGTTCGCGACCGACTCCCGGGCACCCGAGGGGCGGTCGCTGGACTGGGGTGGCCAGGTGACGCTGGCCGTCGGCCTGATCGCGTTGCTCTACTCCGTCATCCAGGGCCCCACGGACGGCTGGACGGACACCGCGGTGATCGCCGGGTTCGTCGTGGCGGCCGTCTTCCTCGCGCTGTTCGTCGTGGCGGAGTCCCGGGCCGCATCGCCGATGCTGCGGCTGGATCTGTTCAGCAACCGGGCATTCGCGGTGGCCTCTGCCGTCGCCGTGATCGGCATGTTCAGTTTCCTCGGCACCGCCTACGCCACGAGCATCCGGCTGGGCCCCGTCCAGTTCCAGAGCCCGTTGCGGACCGCGGTGCCGTTCCTGCTCCTGCAGGGGCCGGCGTTCGTGCTGATCCCGCTCACCTCGTGGCTGCTCCAACGCGTCAACCCGCGCTGGCTGCTCGGATCCGGCTTCCTGTTCATGGCCGCAGGCCAGTTCGCCGCGGCGACAGTGCCCATCGCCGACACCACACTCACCTCGCTGGTCGTCCCGATCGGGTTGGTGGGGATCGGGTTCGCGCTGGCCGTCACGTCGATCACCGCCACGGCCGTCAACACCGTTCCGATCCACTACGCGGGCATGGCCAGCGCCGCCACGAGCCTGCTGCGCGACTTCGGCTTCACACTCGGCCCGGCGGTGATCGGCGCCGTCGCACTCGGCGAGGCGGGCGCACGGTTCACCTCGACCGTCGCCGGTGCCGGCCTTCCCGCGGGCGAGGTGGACGCTGCCCGCTCCGTGGCGGGGGAGGGCGGCCCGCTCGCCGTGAACGCGATCATGCCGGGCCAACCGGGTGCGGCCGCCCACCAGGTCGCCTACGACGCGCTGGGCCACGGCTTCGCGGTCGGCTTCGCCGTCTGCCGTGCCGCTGCCCTGTTCGCCGCGGTGCTGACGGTGGCCGCCATGCGCGGCGGCCGGTCGGACAACATCGTCCGGCGGGAAGCCCTCATCGAGTAGATCGAGTGTCCGAAGGGGCAGATGATCTGCGGGTCGGTCGATCATCGGCCACCATGGGTCGATGACTCGACCTGACGGGGCACCCACGGCCTCCACCACGGGGCGCTTCCTGCTCGTGCTCAACGACGACGTCTTCGGGGACGACGAGGCCTCACGTGCAGTGGTGCGCGACGTGAGCGGCACCGAGGACGTCGTCTCCACCCGTGACGGTGACATCGGGGTGCGTGACCTCGGGGGGACGGGCGCGCTGCTGTTCGCCGAGCTCGGGATCGCGGTCGTCACCGTGGCACCCGAGCGGGTGGGTGCGGCGGGGCTGTTCGAACCGGCCGACGACCGGTTGCTGGCCGTGGAGCCGGAGCGCGTGGTGCATGCCCTGCAGGACGTGGCTCCGATCGACTCCACGCAGGAGGAGGAGTTCACCGACACCGCGGAGTCGACCTGGGGCCTGCAGGCCACGGGTGTGCTCGCGTCGGCGGAGTCCGGAGCCGGCATCACCATCGCAGTGCTCGACACCGGCTTCGACCTGCAGCATCCCGACTTCGCCGGCCGCGACATCACCGCGCGCTCGTTCGTCGACGGGGAGACGGCCCAGGACGTCCAGGGGCACGGCACGCACTGCGCGGGCACCATGGCAGGGCCGCTCGACCCGCCGCAGGGCCCGCGCTACGGGGTGGCGTACGGGGCACGGCTGCTGGTGGGCAAGGTGCTGAACGACCAGGGGAGCGGTACCGACGCCGACATCCTCGCCGGGATGAGCTGGGCCATCAGCGCGGGCGCGCAGATCATCTCGATGTCCCTCGGCGCCGACCAGCGCCAGATCTCCACCGCCTACGAGACGGTGGGGCGCCGCGCCCTCGCGGCCGGCACGCTGATCGTGGCGGCGGCGGGCAACAACGCGCACCGCTCCCAGGGGGATCCCGGTTTCGTCGGGGTACCGGCGAACAGCCCGTCGATTCTGGCGGTGGCGGCGGTGGACGCCGCACTGGCCGTGGCCGACTTCTCGGCCGCGGCAGGCGACGTCGACGGTGGCGAGATCGACATCGCGGCGCCGGGGGTGGCGGTCTACTCCAGCTGGCCGGTCCCGAGGCGGTACAACACGATCTCGGGCACCAGCATGGCCACCCCCCACGTCGCCGGGATCGCCGCGTTGTGGGCGCAGCGCAGCGGGGCGGACGGCCGGGAGCTGTGGGACGCGCTGGTCGGCGCGGCCCGGCCGCTCGGACTGCCCGCCCAGGACGTCGGCGCCGGGCTGGCGCAGGCCCCGTCGTGACGACGCCCGCAGGCCCCGAGCAGACGCCGGTCACGGTCACCGTCGACGACGCCCACCTCGACGAGCTCGACCGCCTGGCCGACCGGCTGCGCGCGGCCGGGATGGAGGTCGAGCAGGTGCTGGAGCCGGTCGGCGTGATCACCGGCTCGGCCCCGCCCGGCTGGGAGTCCCTCGCCGACCTCGACGGCGTGGCGGCGGTGGAGCCGGGGCGCACCGTGCGACTCCCGCCACCCGATGCGCCCCAGTAGGCGGCGCATCGCCGGTTGATCCGCCCCCCTGCCGTCCCGGCTACGGTGGGCGCGATCGAACGAAGGAGCCCAGCCCGATGACGTCCGACACCGGACCCGCCCGTACCGAGCCCCCCGCGAGGTCGGCCCGCCGTGCCTTCCTCGCGGCCGCCCTGCGCAGGCCGGCGACGATGGGCGCGATCGCGCCCAGCTCGCCGCGGCTCGGGGCGGTGCTGGCGTCGGTCGTGCCGGGCGCGGGTTCCCCGGTGGTGGTGGAGCTCGGGCCGGGCACCGGTGCGGTGAGTGCCGTGATCGCGGAGAAGCTGCCGCCCGGTGCCCGGCACCTCGCCGTCGAGCTGGACCCCGACATGGTCGCTTTCCTGCGGCGCACCCGGCCGGGGCTCGAGGTGGTGCCGGGCAACGCGGCGAACCTCGGCGCCCTGCTCGGCGAGCGGGGGATCACCTCCGTCGACGCCGTGATCTGCGGCCTGCCGTGGGCCTTGTTCGACGACTCCACGCAGACCGCGCTGCTGGGCGAGATCAGCAGCGCGATCGGCTCGACCGGGGCCTTCACCACGTTCGCGTACCTGCACGGGATGACGCTCGGCGCGGCGCGGCGCTTCCGGCGCACGCTGCGGGAGACGTTCGACGAGGTGCTCGTCACCGCCACGGTATGGCGCAACGTGCCGCCTGCGTTCGTCTACGTGTGCCGACGTCCGCGCGGGGGGCCCTCCATCGGTGGCTGAACCCTCGATGAGCCCGCTTCGATGACCCTGACCAGCGACCGCCTCCCGGCCCGGGAGGTGCTGCGGCTGGCGGCTCCCGCGCTGCCGGTGCTGGCGGCCGAGCCGCTGTACCTGCTCGTCGACACCGCGGTCGTCGGCAGGCTCGGCGCGGTGCCGCTCGCCGGTCTCGCCGTCGCCGCCGTCCTGTTCGCCCAGGTCACCAGCCAGCTGAACTTCCTGTCCTACGGCACCACGGCCCGCGCGGCGCGGCTGTACGGGGCGGGCAGGCGCGGCGACGCCGTCGGCGAGGGGGTGCAGGCCACCTGGCTCGCGCTCGCGGTCGGGCTGGTGGTGATCGTGGTCGGCCAGCTCGTCGCCCGTCCGGTGGCCACGGCGCTCGGTGACGGCGGTGCCATCGCCGATGCCGCCGTGTCCTGGCTGCGGGTCGCGCTGTTCGGGGCCCCGCTGGTGCTGGTGACGCTGGCGGGCAACGGCTGGATGCGCGGGGTCCAGGACACCGCGAGGCCGTTGCGCTACGTGCTCGCCGGCAACGGGCTGTCCGCGGTGAGCTGCTTCGTGCTGGTGCACGGCCTGGGTGGGTGGGCAGGCCTGGGCCTGGTCGGCTCCGCGATCGCCAACGTCGCGGGTCAGACGGTCGGCGCCGGCCTGTTCCTCGGGGCACTCGTCCGGGCCGCGCGGGCCGAGGGGGTGCCGCTGCGGCTCCGGCCTGCCGTGCTGAGGATGCAGCTCGCGCTCGGGCGGGACCTCATCGCCCGCAGCCTCGCCTTCCAGGCGTGCTTCCTGTCCGCCGCGGCGGTCGCCACCCGGTTCGGTGCGGCGAGCGCCGCTGCCCACCAGATCGTGCTGCAGCTGTGGTTCTTCCAGGCACTGGTGCTCGACGCGGTGGCGATCGCGGCGCAGTCGCTCGTGGGCGCGGCGCTGGGGTCGCCCGAGCGGGGAGCCGAGCGGGCGAAGGCACTCGCCCGGCAGGTCACCCGCTACGGGCTCGTGCTCGGCGTCGGGTTCGGCGCGCTGTTCGCCGCGCTCTCCGGGGTGCTGCCACCGGTGTTCACGCCGGACCCCGCGGTGCTCGCGGTGGTGCCCGTCGCCTGGTGGTTCTTCGCGGCCATGCAGCCCGTGGCCGGGGTGGTGTTCGCCCTGGACGGCGTGCTGCTCGGCGCCGGGGACGCCGCCTACCTGCGCACCACCACGCTGGCCGCCGCGGTGCTCGGGTTCCTCCCGCTGATCTGGGCCTCGCTGGCGTTCGGCTGGGGCCTGGCCGGCATCTGGGCCGGGCTGACCCTGTTCATGCTGTTCCGCCTGCTGGCGGTGGGGCTGCGGGCCCGCTCGGACCGGTGGGTGGTGACCGGCGCCGTCCGCCCGGCGGGATGACGGTCGCGCTCACCCCGCCGACCACACCGGCTCGTTGGTCTCCCGCACCTCCCCGTCGCCCGCGAACAGCACGAAGCGGTCGAAGCCGCGGGTGAACCAGCGGTCGTGGGTCACCGCCAGCACCGTGCCCTCGAACGCGCCGAGCGCCTGCTCCAGCGCCTCCGCGGAGGCGAGGTCGAGGTTGTCGGTCGGTTCGTCGAGCAGCAGCATCGTGGCGCCGCACAGCTCCAGCAGCAGGATCAGCAGCCGCGCCTGCTGACCGCCCGACAGCGTCTCGAACCGCTGCTCGGCCTGCGCGGCCAGCTCGTAGCGGTCCAGCGCCTTCATGGCGGCGCCGCGGGTGCGGCCGGACCGGTCGGCGTCCCCGCTGACGAGGACGTCCAGCAGCGTGCGTCCGGTCAGCTCCGGCCGGTCGTGGGTCTGCGAGAAGTGCCCGGGACGCACGCGGGCACCGAGCCGCGCCACGCCGGCGTGCCGCACGGCCGAGAGCGCCGCACCGCTCGCCGGGACGGCTCCCGGTTCCGGGTCGCTGCCCCCGCGCGCGAGCAGCCGCAGGAAGTGGGACTTGCCCGAGCCGTTGGCCCCGAGCACCGCCACCCGGTCGCCGAACCACACCTCCAGGTCGAACGGGTAGGTCAGCCCGTCCAGCTCCAGCTGCTCGCAGACGAGAGCCCGCTTCCCGGTGCGCCCGCCGCCCAGCTGCATCCGGACGTTCTGGTCGCGGGGCTTGTCCGGAGGCTTGCCCTTCCCGTCCCGCCCGCTCTCCAGGAACCGGGCCAGCCGCGTGCGCGCGGCCTGCAGGCGCGACGCCATGTCGTCGTTGGACGCGGCCTTCGCCCGGTAGAACGCCACCAGCCGCTCCAGCTTGGCGCGTTCCTCCTCCCACCGGCGGCGGTCCTCGTCGATCCGCTCGTGGCGCGCCACCCGCGCGTCGTGCCAGGACGCGAACCCCGCCGGATGCACCCACGCCGACCCCGCCTCGACGGTGACCACGCGCTGGGCGGTCCTGGCGAGCAGCTCGCGGTCGTGGCTGACGAACAGCACGCTCTTGGCCGACTCCTGGATCCGGCCCTCCAACCAGCGCTTGCCGGGGACGTCGAGGAAGTTGTCGGGCTCGTCGAGCAGCAGCACCTCGTCGGGGCCCCGGAGCAGCAGCTCCAGCGCGAACCGCTTCTGCTCGCCTCCGGAGAGGGTGGCGACGGGGCGCCCGCTCACCTGGGCCCACGGCAGGCCCAGCACCGCGACGGCGGCCGTGTCGAACTCCACCTCGGCGGCGTACCCGCCGGCCTCACCCCAGTCGGCGAGCGCATCGGCGTAGCGCAGCTGCGAACGCTCGCCGTCGTCGAGTGCCCGCTCGGCGGCACCGAGCCGCAGCCCGGCCGCGCGCACGGCGGGCGGGGCGAGGGACAGCGCGAGGTCGGCGAGGGTGCGGTCGTCGGCGATGGACCCGATGAACTGGTGCATCACCCCGAGGCCACCGCTGCGGGCGATGCTGCCCGCCGCAGGCGACAGGTCGCCGGCGATCATGCGCAGGAGCGTGGTCTTCCCGGCGCCGTTCGGTCCGACGAGCGCGATCTTCGCGCCGTCACCGACGCGGAAGCTGACGTCGGAGAACAGCGTCCGGCCGTCGGGGAGCCGGTGGCCGACCGACATCGCCTCGATGTGTCCCACGAAGCGGAGATGGTGCAGCGTGGCGGCCCGGCGGTCGAGCCGATATCGGCGGGGCCCCGGCCTACACCGGGAGGACCGGGACCCGCAGCAGGCCCTGCCCGACGAGGGAGGCGATCGCGTCGAGCTTCTCCTCCGAGGCCCGCAGCACCTTGTCATCGGCACCGCGCTCCCACACCCGCTTCGCCTCGTCCCACGCGAGATCGCGGGTGAACCGGATGACGAGGTCGGCCATCCAGTTGGCCGTGCGGTCCCAGATGGCGTCGTCCGGCCCGCGGCTGAGCAGGGAGCCCAGTTCCTCGCGCAGGGGGTCCATCTCCTTCTCGAAGACGTCGTTGATCAGGCAGTAGTCGTGGAACTGGTCGCTCTCCCGCCCGTCGCCGTCCGGGGCGATGTGCTTCCACGTGGCCACGAGCGCGCACGAGAGGTCGAAGTTGATGTGCGCGTTGACGCCCGCCACGGCGAAGTTCACCGGCGCGATGCGGGGGTTGCTGCGGTTGTCGAAGAGCAGCCGCCAGACCCCCGGCGTCTCGTGCATGTTCTCGGCGTAGGTGCGCAGGGCCCGCAGGTAGCGCTCCGCGAACTCGATGTCGAGCCGGATCAGGAACTCCGGTGAGCGGAAGTCGCCGCTGTCGGCCATCTGCCCGATCCGGGCGGTGATCACGTGGTAGAGCTGGGTGAACGCCGCGATCCCGTCGTTGTTCCCGCGCATCGACGTGCTCGCCGCGTGCTGGTGGATGGCAGCGAGCCGCTCCACCACCTCGGGGATCGACGTCGGCGCTGCGCCCCCGGCGAGCACGGCGAGCTGCTGCGTGGAACCCGGCCCCCGTACCGCTCGCGCCGCATCTCCGATGTCCTCGATGTCCACTGCGAACTCCTCTCGTGTAGGTCCACGTTCGGGTGACGGCCCCAGGTGAGGAGGGGCCACCCGCCGTCCTGATACGGCAGGTGCCAGGTGGTGCGATGATCTCCCCCGTCATGGAAGGCGGTGTGGGCCCTCTGGATTCCGATCGTCCGCATGGCCTAACGTCGCCTCACGTGACCGAGCGCCTGGCTTCGCCTCCGCTCGTCGGCAGGGACGATGACCTCGCTCTGCTCACAGCGACGCTCGACGGGGTGCAGCAGGGCCGGATGGCCACGGTCTTCCTGGTCGGGGACGCGGGCGTCGGCAAGACACGGCTCGTTCAGCACCTCGTCGGCCGCGCCGACGGGGCGGACGCCACCGTGCTCCTCGGCGGCGCCACCGACATCGCGGAGAGCCCGCCGTTCTGGCCGGTCGCCTCGGCCCTGCGCTCCCTCCTGCGGTCGGCGCGGGGCGAGGAGGTGCAGCGGCTGCTGGCGCCGTGGGCCGACCAGCTCGACGAGCTCGTGGCGCTGAGCCCGGCCGTTCCCGCGCTCGCGGCCCAGCAGGCGCGCGTGCAGACCCTGGAGCTGCTGCATCGCGTGGTGCTGCGCCTCGCGGCGCGCTCGGTAGTCGTGCTCGTCGTGGAGGACCTGCAGTGGGCCGACCGGTCCACTCTCGACCTGCTCGCCTACCTCGTCGCGAACCTCGCCGACGAGCGGGTGCTGGTCGTCGGGACCTACCGCACGGATGAGGCCTCGGACTCGTCCCCGGCGCGCACGATGATCAACGAGCTCCGGCGCCACCGCCAGGTGCGGTGCATGGAGGTGGAGCCGCTCGGGCGCAAGGCGGTGGCGGAGCTGGTGCACGCCCTCGCCCCGGGCCGGACGGACCTGGTCGAGCTCGTGTGGAAACGCTCGGCAGGCAACGCGTTCATCGCCGAGGAGACCGTGCGAGCCGCCCTCGAGGGCGACCCGACGGGCCTGCCGACGACGCTGCGCGAGCTCGTGCTGTCGCGCGTCAACCGGCTGTCCGAACCGGCGTTGCGCGCCGTGCGTGCCATCGCGCTGTGCGACGGGCCGCTGCCGCACCGGCTCCTCGACACCGTGCTGGACGGCGGCGGGCCGGACCTGTTCGGTGCCCTGCGGGAGGCGGTGAACGCGGGCGTCGTCGTGGTCGACGACGGCGTGGACGGCTACCGGCTCCGGCACGGGCTCATGACCGCCGTCGTCATCCGGGAGCTCCTGCCGGGCGAGCGGATGCACCTGCACCAGCGCTACGCCACGGCGCTCGAGGCCCCCTGGGCGCGCGAGCTGCCCGGCGTGGACGCCCGGCTCGCCCACCACTGGCAGTCGGCGGGCGACACGCAGCGCGCGGCCGCCGCCACCGTGGCGGCGGCCGAGTCGGCCTACCGGGTTCGGGGCTACGCCGAGGCGCACCGCCACTGGCTACGGGCCGCGCGGCTGGCCGGTGGGCTGTCCGCGGCCCCCGTCCCGCGCACCATCTGCCTGGAGCGGGCCGCCGAGGCGGCCCACCTCGCCGGCGACGCCGACCAGGCCGTCGCGCTGCTCGCCGAGCGGCTCGACCTGATGGAGACGCCGCACCGGCCCGGTGACCTCGACGAGGCGCTGCTGCACGCCCGCACCGGCCAGTACCTCGTGGCGGCCGGCCGCGGCGCGGAGGCCGCCCTCGCGTTCGGCCGGGCCACCGCGGCGCTGCCCGCGTCCGGTTCGGACCGGGAACGGGCCGAGGTGCTCGGCGGCCACGCGTCGGCGCTGTGGACGGCGGGGGACTTCGCTGGCGCGCAGGTGGCCGCCGAGCGGGCGCTCGAGCCCGCCCGGCGGATGGGGCTCGCGGTGGAGGAGGCCAGAGCCCTCGCGACGCTCGGCTTCAGCCTGGCCTACCGGGAGGACCCGGAGGCGGGGGAGGCGGCCCTGCGCGAGTCGCTCGCCGTGGCCGAGCGGGCCGGTGAGCCCCGGGAGATCGCGCGGGCCTACCGCAGCCTCGCGGAGCTGCTGTCCGGGCCGCTCAACGAGCTGGACCGCGGCGTCGAGATCGCCCGGGCCGGGATCGACCGCGTCCACGCGCTGGGACTGGACCGCAGCGCGGGGGTCGGACTGATCTCCGTGGCGGCCAACGGCCTCTTCCGCCTCGGGCGCTGGGACGAGGCGGACGCGGCGATCGCCGAGGCGTGGGAGGTGGCACCCAGCGGCGCGGAGGCTCTGGAGCTGCGGCTGTCCCGGGCCCGGCTCGACATCGGGCGGGGGCGCTTCGCCGCTGCGGAGGACGACCTCGAGGCCGTCGAGGTGCTCTCGGCGAGCACCATCGGCCCGCGCTACCGCATTCCGCTGCTCACCCTCCGCGCCGGGCTCACGATGTGGCAGGACCGCCCGGACGTGGCGCTCGACCACGTCGCCGCGGGCCTGGACGTCGTGGAGCAGGGGTCGGACGACGTGTGGCTCGTCGCCCCGCTGGTCTGGCACGGAGCCAGGGCGCGCGCCGAGCTCGCGCGGCTGGGGCTGCGCCGGGCCGACGACGGCATCGACGCCCGCCTGCGCCGGCACGCCGCTGAGCTGATCCGCAACTCGGCGGCGTCGGTGCCCGCGGTCCGCGACATGGTGCTGGGCTTCGTCCAGATGTGCGAGGCCGAGGACGGGCGGGCGCGCAAGCGCTCCGACCCGCAGGCGTGGGAGCGCGTGGCCGAGTTCTGGGAGTCGCGCAACCAGCCCTACCCCCGCGCGTATGCCCACCTGCGCAGGGCCGAGGCGCTGCTCGCGGTCCGGGCCCAGTCGGTGGCGGCCACGGAGGCCCTGCGCCATGCCGGGCACCTCGCCCGCGAGCTCGGGGCAGAGCCCTTCATGGCGGAGGTCGTCGACCTCGCGGAACGGGCCCGCGTACGGATCGACGCCCCGGCGCCGCAGACCGTCCCGGCCCCCGCACCGGCGGTCGCCGTCGCCTCGGCCGAACAGGAGGACGAGCTGGCCGCGTTGACGGCCCGCGAGCTCGAGGTCCTCGCGGAGCTGGCCGGCGGCCACACCAACCGGGAGATCGCCCAGCGGCTGTTCATCAGCGAGAAGACCGTCGGGGTCCACGTCAGCCACATCTACGCGAAGCTCGGCGTGCGCAGCCGCGTGCAGGCCAGCGCGATCTGGCTCCGGTCGGCGCCCGCGCACCGGGGGAAGCGGGCTGGTGCCCCGTAGCCGTCACTCTGCCGCCGTCACTGGGCCGCCGTCACTGGGCCGCCGTCGCGAACGCGCCGTCGTCGAAGGTGCGCCGCACGCGGTCGATGAGGCGGGCCCGGCTCGGCCCGAGGCTCCCGATCGGGATCCCCGTGTCCCGCGCCACCTCCGCGTAGGGCCGCGGCTCGTCCGCGAACAGCGCGGTCATGATCGTCCGGCCGCGCGGGGGAAGCGTGCCCACGATCCGCCAGAGCCGGGCCGCGGTGTCGGCGTCCACCACCTGCTCCTCCACCCCCGGGTCGGAGGTGGGCACCGCGTCCATCTCGAGGGCCACCATGCCCTGGCCCTCGCGCAGGATCCGCAGGCACTCCCGGGACGCGGTCGTGGACAGCCAGCCGCCGAGCCGGTCGGGGTCGCGCAGCGAACCCAGGTGCTCCACCAGGCGGAGCCAGGTGCGCTGCTCCGCGTCGCGGGCGTCGGCGTCCTGCAGCCGGTAGTTGCGCACGACCGCCGTGACGAGACCGCGGTACCGGGCCACGATCTCGGCCCACGCCCGGTTGTCGCCCTGTGCGGCCAGCGCGACCAGCTCGGTGTTGCGGAGGTCCTGGGTCGTCGGTGCGGTGGACGCGGTCATCGCCGGCTCCTTCGTCACTGGGTTCGTGATCAGCGTCGAGGGATCCGGCTCGGATGTCGTCAGGACAACGCCCTAGGTGTACTCCGTAGGACCCCCTAGATCGGTGACAGTTGCGGCAGCCGCCGTATCACCGGCTCCCACCCGTGACTCATCCCGCGGTCCGACACCGCTCGCCGTTCGATCCGGGGAGCAGGAGCAGGACGACACAGCCGGGGGGCGACGACGGGAGCGATGGGAATGAGCGTGATGACGGCCGAGGCGAACGGGACGAGACTGGTCACGACGGGCCGGACCGGGACAGGACCGGCCCTGCCGGGACCTGCCGCGGCGGGCCGGGCGGCGTCGAGATCGGCGGCCCGGGACGACGCGCCGGCCGGAACGGACCCGCCGGCCCAGCGCGCGGCGGGCGCGATCGAACCGGTCACCCCGGAGGCGATCGTCCACGTGCTGTCCCGGCTGCAACCGGGAGCCGACGCCGGGCGGGCCGGAGAGGGCGCCGGCCCGGTCAACCGGCTGCTCGCCGAGGTGGTGGAGGCGGCGGGCATCGACGGCGACCTGGCTCCCGACGGCGAGTACGTCACGGTGCTGGTCACGGAGCTCGCGAAGCGCTACCTGCGGGCCGTCAGCTGTCACGCGCGCGGGCTGGCCGTGCCGCAGGCATGGCAGGAGATCCTCGACCGGTGGGACCCGGCCGCGGCCGACCCCGCGCGGATCACCCTGGCGGCCGGCCTCACCATCGTCGGCCACGATCTCCCGCCGGCCGTCGTGAGCGCCTGCACGCTGCTCGGGCGCACGCCCGGCCCCGCAGAGCGCGCGGCCGTGCAGCTGATCGTCGCACTGATCGCCGACGTGCTGAGGGAGACGGCCCCGGCGCTCCCCGGCGCCACCGACGCCGGTGGCGGTCCGCGCCTCCTGCTGTCCCGCACCGACGCCTGGCGGCAGGCCGAGGTCCTGTGGGCCGTCCGCGGGCGCCCGTCCGAGGCCGAGAAGGAGCGGGCGGCGATGGACTGGCGCGCCGGCCTCGTCGTCCGGGGGCTGCTCGCCACCCCCGGCTGCTGACCCGGCCCCGGCCCGCTGCTGCCGGGTCGGCAGAGGGCAGGAAGAATCGCCCCGTGTGAACGCCGTCCCCTCCGGCCTGGTCGTGGTCGACAAGCCTCCCGGTATGACCTCGCACGACGTCGTCGCCCGGCTGCGCCGGATCCTCGGCACCCGCAAGATCGGGCACGCCGGGACGCTCGACCCGATGGCCACCGGCGTGCTCGTCTGCGGTGTCGGCCGCGGTACGAAGCTGCTCGGGCACCTCGCGCTCGACACGAAGGCGTACACGGCGACGGTGCGCCTCGGCGCGACGACCAGCACGGACGACGCCGAGGGCGAGGTCATCGCCACGGCCGACGCCACCGCCGTCGACGATGCGGCGATCGCCGCCGGCATGGCCGCGCTGACCGGGGCGATCGAGCAGGTGCCCAGCTCGGTCAGCGCGATCAAGGTCGACGGCAAGCGGGCCTACGCCCGCGTGCGTGCCGGCGAGGAGGTCGTGCTGCCGGCCCGTCCCGTGACCGTCTCGCAGTTCCGGCTCCTCGCGCGGCGCGGCGACGACCTCGACGTGCTGGTGGAGTGCTCGTCGGGCACCTACGTCCGGGCGCTGGCCCGCGACCTCGGCTCCGGGCTGGGCGTCGGTGGGCACCTGACGGCGCTGCGCCGCACCCGTGTCGGCCCGTTCCCGCTGGAGCACGCGCGCACGCTGGAGGAGCTCGAACAGGGCTCCGCGCTGACGCTGTCGCTCGACGAGGCCGTCGGCGTGGCGTTCCCGCGCCGCGACCTCGACGCCGCGCTCGCCGGGGACATCACGCACGGCCGCCCGCTCCCCGCCGCGGGGGTGAGCGGCACCTACGGCGTCTTCGCCCCGGACGGCCGGGCGCTGGCCCTGGTCAGCGAGCGGGGCGAGCTGGCCCGCCCGGTGGTCGTGCTCGCGCCCGCGTAGGGCGGGTGGGAGTCGCCGAGGGGGCCCGCAGCGCGTTCCGTAGGCTCGTCCCGTGCAGCGCTGGCGGGGGCTCGAGGCCGTGCCGAGTGGCTGGGGACGCAGCGTCGTCACCGTCGGCGTCTTCGACGGGGTCCACCGCGGCCACCAGCAGCTCATCGGGCGAGCGGTGGAGCGGGGACGGCAGCGGGGGCTCCCCACCGTGCTCATGACGTTCGACCCCCACCCCGCCGAGCTGATCCGCCCGGGCAGCCACCCGGCCCGCCTCACCAGCCTCCGGCGCCGGGCCGAGCTGGTGGCGGGGCTGGGCGTCGACGCGTTCTGCGTGCTGCCCTTCACCGCCGAGCTGGCCCGCACGGCCCCTGCCGAGTTCGCCCACGAGGTGCTCGTGGAGCGCCTGCACGCGGCGGACGTCGTGGTCGGGCGCAACTTCACCTTCGGGCACCGGGCCGCGGGCGACGTGGCGTTGCTCGCCGAGCTGGGGCAACGGTTCGGGTTCGGGGTGGAGGGCCTGGACCTGATCACCGACGACGGCATCACGTTCTCCTCCACCTACATCCGGGCCTGCATCGACGCGGGCGACGTGGAGGCGGCCGCCGCCGCGCTGGGCAGGCCGCACCGCATCGAGGGCGTGGTCGTGCACGGCGACCAGCGCGGTCGCGAGCTGGGCTTCCCCACGGCCAACCTGTCGACGCCACCCTTCACCGCACTGCCTGCCGACGGTGTCTACGCGGGCCGGTTCGGGATCGACACCGTCGACGGGGGGAGCCGCCTGCTCCCGGCGGCGATCTCGGTGGGCACCAACCCGACGTTCTCCGGACGCGTGCGGTCCGTCGAGGCCTACGTGCTCGACGTCGAGGAGGACTTCTACGGGTTCGAGGTGGCACTCGACTTCGAGCACCGGCTGCGCGGGCAGGAGCGCTTCGACGACGTGGAGGCGCTCATCGTCCAGATGAACCTCGACGTCGAGCGCACGCGTGAGCTCCTGGGCGGTTGACGCCGCCGGCCGGGTGCCGTGGCGGGGTGCGGGAGTTTCCGCGTTCGGCCACGGGGGCGGTGCTCGAGGTGTCAGCATCCTCCGCATGGCTGAGCCAGGTGCAGACGCGCTGCGGTCCCGGATCGCGGGCAACCGCGAGCGGCAGCGGGAGCTCTACGGGGCGCCGCTGGGCGACCACGTCCGCAGGCTCACCTCCGCGCTGGGCATCTCGCAGTCCCGGCTCGCCCGCACCCTGGGGATCAGCCCGGCGATGCTGAGCCAGCTGGTGAGCGCGCGGCGGGTGAAGATCGGCGACCCTGCGGTGCTCGCCCGGCTGCTGCTGCTCGACCAGCGGTGCCACGCCGTCCGCGTCCCACCCGAGCCACGCGCGGTCGACGCCCTGCTGGCCGACGTCGCGCGGGCGCGGTGGCAGTGGCACGCGCCGCGCGTCCCGGCGCAGCGAGCTCACCGGGAGCCCCACTCCGGCACCGCGGCCGCCGCTCTGCGCGGGATCGCCGAGCCGGCCCGGCTGGCTGCCGCGGCCGTCGCGCTCGGCCCGGGCTTCCCGGAGCTGGCAGAGGTGCTGCGGCAGGCCGCGAGCCGGCCGGGAGCCTGACGGGTGCGCCTGTTCACCGCGCTGTGGCCCCCCGCCGAAGCCGTCGCCGCACTCGCGGCCGCCACGGCACCGGCGGGGGAGCCGCCCGGATGGCGCGCGGTCGACCCGGCGACCTGGCACGTCACGCTGGTGTTCCACGGAGAGGCCGATGCGGGGGTGCTCGCCCGCAGGCTCGACGGCGCGGCAGGCGGCGCACCCGCGCCGCGGCTGCGGATCGCCGGTGCCGGGGCGTTCCCCGGCGTCCGCTGGGCGGGGGTGGAGGCCGACGACCCCGAGGCGCTGGCCCGGCTCGTCGCCGCGGCAGGCGGCGAGGAGGAGGCGTTCGTCCCGCATGTCACGGTCCTGCGCAGGCGGCGTCGGCCGGGCCCGGGTGCCGATCCCCACCCGCCGGCCCCGTGGGCGTCGCACCGCGGCCCCTGGTGGCGTCCCGCGGAGGTGCTGCTGGTGGCGAGCGAACCGGCCAGGGGCGGCTCCCGTTACCGGCCCGTCCACCGCGTGTCCCTTGCCGAACCGGGCAGCTGACCGGCACCCCGGGCGCGCCGGGAGGCGGCGCCGACGACGGGACCGTCCTGCCTGGTAACGTGGAGTGCTGGGTCCGGCTGCAGTCCGTGGCGGCCGGCACCGTCTTCCGGTGTTCAACATCATGCACCGGCCTCACGGCACACAGCAACGAAAGAGGAGCACGTGGCACTCGACGCCGCACAGAAGAAGACGATTCTGGACACCTACGGTGTCCACGAGGGTGACACCGGTTCCCCCGAGGCGCAGGTCGCGCTGTTGACCAAGCGGATCAGCGACCTGACCGAGCACCTCAAGCTGCACAAGCACGACCACCACTCCCGCCGGGGGCTCCTGCTGCTGGTCGGCCGTCGCCGCCGGCTGCTGAAGTACCTGGCCTCGGTCGACGTCGCGCGCTACCGGTCCCTGATCGAGCGCCTCGGCCTTCGCCGCTGACCTCCCGTCGGCCCGGGCCACCAGGTTCTCCGAGCCCGGTGGCCCGGGCCGGCACCACAACTCCACGACGCCACGCCTCCGGTAGCAGATCCGCCGGTCCTCGGTAGTGGCTCCCGGGCCGATGTGCCCCGGGGGCTTCGATCGAAGACCGGCTCGGCCGAGGATCCTCCCGGTGCAGGCGTGGGGTCTCCCTCCGAAAGAGGAGATGTCCACTTCATGACCGATGCCCAGACCGATACGGCGGACAACGTCCACGAGACCACCGCCGTCATCGACAACGGGAGCTTCGGCTCCCGCACGATCCGGTTCGAGACCGGGCGTCTCGCGCGCCAGGCCGCCGGGTCCGTCGTCGCCTACCTCGACGACGAGACGATGCTGCTGTCCGCCACCACGGCGTCCAAGCAGCCCAAGGAGCACTTCGACTTCTTCCCCCTCACGGTGGACGTCGAGGAGCGGATGTACGCGATCGGCAAGATCCCCGGCTCGTTCTTCCGCCGCGAGGGTCGGCCCGGCACCGACGCGATCCTGACCTGCCGGCTGATCGACCGGCCGCTGCGCCCGTCGTTCGTCGACGGCCTGCGCAACGAGATCCAGATCGTGGTCACGGTGCTGTCGCTCGACCCGCAGGACCCCTACGACGCACTGGCGATCAACGCCGCGTCGGCGTCCACGCAGCTCGCCGGGCTGCCGTTCTCCGGTCCGATCGGCGGCGTCCGCGTCGCGCTGATCGACGGCCAGTGGGTGGCCTTCCCGCAGTACGAGGACCTGCAGCGCGCCGTGTTCGACATGGTCGTGGCCGGTCGGGTCGTCGGTGACGACGTCGCAATCATGATGGTGGAGGCCGAGGCCACCACCGAGACGATCGAGCTCGTCGCCGGGGGCGCCCAGGCGCCCACCGAGGACGTCGTCGCAGCCGGCCTGGAGGCGGCCAAGCCGTTCATCCGCAGCCTGTGCGTGGCCCAGCAGCAGCTGGCCGACGTCGCCGCCAAGCCCACGGGCAACTTCCCGACCTACCCGGCCTACCAGGACGACGTGTTCGAGGCCGTGGCCTCGCACGCGTCGGACGACCTGGCGCAGGCGCTCGCCATCGGTGGCAAGCAGGAGCGCGAGTCGCGCCTCGACGAGGTCAAGGCCGCCGTGCTCGACAAGGTCGGCCCGCAGTTCGAAGGCCGCGAGAAGGAGATCGGCGCGGCGTTCCGCTCGCTCAACAAGAAGCTGGTCCGCCAGCGCATCCTGCGCGACCAGGTCCGTATCGACGGCCGGGGCATCACCGACATCCGGCCGCTGTCGGCCGAGGTCGAGGTCGTCCCGCGGGCCCACGGTTCGGCGCTGTTCGAGCGCGGTGAGACCCAGATCATGGGTGTCACCACGCTCAACATGCTCCGCATGGAGCAGCAGATCGACTCGCTCGGCCCGGAGACGCACAAGCGCTACCTGCACCACTACAACTTCCCGCCGTACTCGACCGGTGAGACCGGTCGGGTGGGCTCGCCGAAGCGCCGCGAGATCGGCCACGGCGCGCTGGCCGAGCGGGCGCTGCTGCCCGTGCTGCCCACGCGCGAGGAGTTCCCCTACGCCATCCGGCAGGTGTCGGAGGCGCTGGGCTCCAACGGCTCCACGTCGATGGGCTCGGTCTGCGCGTCCACGATGTCGCTGTACAACGCCGGTGTGCCGCTGAAGGCGCCGGTCGCGGGCATCGCCATGGGCCTGGTCAGCGACGAGGTGGAGGGCCAGACCCGCTACGTCGCGCTCACCGACATCCTCGGCGCCGAGGACGCGTTCGGCGACATGGACTTCAAGGTCGCGGGCACCGCCGAGTTCGTCACGGCGCTGCAGCTCGACACCAAGCTCGACGGCATCCCGTCCGAGGTGCTGGCCGCGGCTCTGTCGCAGGCCAAGGACGCGCGGCTGACGATCCTCGAGGTCATCGGCGAGGCGATCGACCGCCCCGACGAGATGAGCCGCTACGCCCCGCGCGTCGTGGCCATCAAGGTCCCGGTGGACAAGATCGGCGAGGTCATCGGCCCGAAGGGCAAGATGATCAACTCGATCACCGAGCAGACCGGTGCCGACATCTCCATCGAGGACGACGGCACGATCTACGTCGGTGCGTCCGACGGCGACTCGGCCGAGGCGGCGATCGGCATGATCAACGCCATCGCCAACCCGCAGCTGCCGAAGATCGGTGAGCGGTTCCTGGGCACGGTGGTCAAGACCGCCGCGTTCGGTGCCTTCGTGTCGCTGGTGCCGGGCAAGGACGGCCTGGTGCACATCTCGAAGCTGGGCCAGGGCAAGCGGATCGCCAAGGTGGAGGACGTCGTCAAGGTCGGCGACAAGATCCGCGTCGAGGTCACCGACATCGACAACCGCGGCAAGATCAGCCTGGTGCCGGTCGGCGAGGACTCCGACAACGGCACCGCGCCCGCGGGCACCGGCGCCGACACCGGCGACGCTGCCGACATCGACGCCACGGCCGCCGAGGTCTCTCCGAATTGACCGACGTTCTTCTGACGCCGGGGGCGGGGGCAGCTGCCCCCGCCCCCGGCGGCGTCTCCCGCACCGCGCTGCCCGGCGGGCTGCGGGTGCTCACCGAGACCGTGCCGGGCGTCCGTTCGGTGTCTCTCGGCATCTGGATCGGCATCGGCTCGCGTGACGAGACGCCGCGGCAGGCCGGCGCCGCCCACTACCTCGAGCACCTCCTGTTCAAGGGCACCCGGCGGCGCACGGCGGTGGACATCGCGGAGCAGTTCGACGCCGTCGGCGGCGAGCTCAACGCGTTCACCGAGAAGGAGCACACCTGCTACTACGCGCAGGTGCTCGACACCGATCTCCCGCTCGCGGTGGACGTGCTGGCCGACGTCGTCACCGCCGCGACGATGGCCCCGGCCGACGTCGAGGTCGAGCGCGGGGTGGTGCTCGAGGAGATCGCGATGCGCGACGACGACCCCGAGGACCTGCTCGCCGAGCTGTTCGACGAGACGATGTTCGGCGACCACCCGCTGGGCCGGCCGGTGATCGGCTCGGAGCAGTCGATCCGGGCGATGAGCCGGGAGACCCTGCACGACTTCTGGCGCGGCAAGTACACCACTCCGCGGATGGTCGTGGCCGCGGCAGGCAACCTCGTGCACTCCGACGTCGTGGAGCTGGTGACGGCGGCACTGGGTGACGCGGCGGCCGCTGCCGGTCCGGCCGCTTCCGTCGGCCCCCGCCGGCCCGCGCCTGCCGTGCTGGCCCCCGGTCCGCGGCTGGTGCTGCAGTCCGAGGACACCGAGCAGGCGCACCTCATGCTCGGCGTCCCCGGTCTGTCGCGCCACCACCCGCTGCGCACGGTGCTCACCGTGCTCAACACCGCGCTCGGCGGCGGTCCGAGCTCTCGGCTGTTCCAGCAGGTCCGCGAGCAGCGCGGGCTGGCCTACTCGGTCTACTCGGCGGTCACCAGCTACTCCGACGCGGGCCACCTCGCCGTCTACGCCGGGTGTGCGCCCGAGCGTCTCGACGAGGTCGTCGCGGTGGTGCGGGGGGTGCTCGCCGAGGTCGCGGCCGACGGGCTGACCCCCGCCGAGGTCGCCCGCGCCAAGGGCAACCTGCGCGGCGGGCTCGTCCTCGGGCTGGAGGACACGCCGTCACGGATGAACCGGCTCGGCCGCGGCGAGCTCGACCACGGCCGGACGCGCCCGGTCCAGGAGAGCCTCGACCGGATCGCGGCCGTCACGCCCGAACAGGTGTCCGACCTGGCCCGCGAGCTTCTCGCCGTCCCCCTCACCGCGGCCGTGGTGGGCCCCTACGACGAGGAGCGGGACCTCCCCGCGTCCCTGCGCTCCCTGGCCTGACCGCGCGGCGCGAGCGGCCCTGCCGTCCGGACGTATCGGACGGCGGAGCCGTTCGTCCGCGTGCCAGGATCGCCCGGTGACGCCCGAGACGCTTGTCGCCGCGCTCCTGATCGTCGTCGGCATCGTCGGGATCCTGCTGCCGGTGCTGCCCGGGTTGGTACTGGTGCTCGCCGGGATCGCGGTGTGGGCGGTCCCGCGGGCCGACGCCCTCGGCTGGACGGTGCTCGGTATTGCCACCGCGATCGTCGTGCTCGGCAGTGTCGCGAAGTACCTGCTGCCCGGCCGCAGGCTGCGCGACTCCGGGGTCCCCGGCCGCACGATCGCGGCGGGTGCGGTGCTGGGCGTGGTCGGGTTCTTCGTGATCCCCGTGGTGGGGCTGCTCCTGGGGTTCGTGCTCGGGGTCTACCTCGCCGAGCTGGCGCGGCTCCGGGACAACCAGCAGGCCTGGCCGTCCACCCGGCAGGCACTCTCGGCGGTGGGCTGGAGCGTCGTCATCGAGCTGGCCACCGGGCTGCTGGCCACGGCCGTGTGGATCGGCGGGCTCGTCATCGGCTGACCCCCGGGCGCTGATTAGTCTGCGGGGCGTGACGGAGAACGGGATCCCGGTCGGTGTGGTGGGTGCGCGGGGGCGGATGGGCGCCCAGGTGTGCGCGGCCGTCGAGGCGGCGCCGGACCTGGTGCTCGTCGCGCAGATCGACGAGGGTGACCCGCTCACCACGCTGGTCGACGCGGGCGCGCAGGTGGCCGTCGACTTCACCCACCCCGGCGTGGCACTCGACAACGTGCGGTTCTGCGTCGAGCACGACATCGCCGCCGTGGTGGGCACCAGCGGGTTCGACGAGGCGAAGCTCGACGCGGTGCGCGCGCAGCTCGCGCAGCGCCCGGGGCACGTCCTCGTGGCCCCCAACTTCGGCATCGGTGCCGTGCTGTCCATGCAGTTCGCGCGGCAGGCGGCGCGGTTCTTCGAGTCCGTCGAGGTGATCGAGCTGCACCACGCGGGCAAGGTCGACGCCCCGTCGGGCACCGCCGTGCACACGGCGGCACTGATCGCCGCGGCGCGGGCCGAGGCGGGCGCGGGCCCGCTGCCGGACGCCACCACGAGCGAGCTGCCGGGCGCCCGCGGGGCCGACGTCGACGGCATCCACGTGCACTCCGTGCGGCTGCCGGGCCTGGTGGCGCACCAGGAGGTCATCCTGGGCACCACGGGGGAGACCCTCACCATCCGCCACGACTCGTTCGACCGGGCGTCGTTCATGCCCGGCGTGCTGATGGCGGTGCGTGCGGTGCGCGACCGCCCCGGCCTGACGGTCGGCCTGGACGACCTGTTGAACCTGACCTGAGCGGCGCCCCCAAGGTTCAGGAAAGCCACGATGCTGCCCTCTGCGGGCAGGAAAGTGGCTTTCCTGAACCTCGCGCTACGCCAGTTCCAGGTCCAGTGAGCCGGTGATCCGCACCTCGCGCAGCTCGCCGTCGCCCGTGTCGAGCACGCGGACCGTGCCGTCGGGCTCCCAGCCGGCGCGGGCGTAGAACCGGCGCGAGGCCTCGTCGGCCTCCGGCACCCAGGCCAGCCCGTAGAGGGCTCCGGAGCGGCGCAGCGCCTCCGCCGCCGTGGCGAGCAGCCGCCCGCCGTGGCCGCGCCTGCCCCACCGCGGCTCCACGAGCAGGGCGCTGATCTCGGCCCAGGCTTCCGGGCCCAGCGTGGGCTCGCTGGTCGGCGTCGACCGCTCCGGCGCCGCGGCGGGCGCGGCGGCGCAGAACCCGACCGTCCACTCACCCTCGGTGGCCACGAGCACGTGGTGGTCGCCGCCTGCCTCCACCGCTGCCGTCCACGCCCGGTGCGCGGCCTCGCTGCGCAGCTGGGCGAGCGCCGCGGCCGGGACGAGCGTGGCGTAGGCGGCCTCCCAGGTGCCGGCCTGGATGCGCACGATCTCGCCGACGTCGGCGGCGGTGGCGAGGTGGACGGTGGCGGTGGCCATGCGCGCCATTCAAGCCGGACACCCGGACGACCACGCACACCGGGTGGCCACCGTGCACACCGCCGGACATGTGTGCGGTGGCCACGATGTGTGCACGGTCATCCCGATTCGGCGCGACATCCGGTTGTTGCCTATGGCAACGTCTGGCCGGTGGACGCCGCCGTCTCTCCCCGCCCGCCCGCTCTCGCCTGGGTGGCGCTCGGCGTCGTGTACGTCCTCTGGGGGTCCACCTACCTCGGCAACCGCCTGATCATCGCCGACGTCCCGCCGCTGTTCGCCGGCGGCGCCCGGTTCCTCGTCGGGGGCTCGCTGCTCGCTCTGGTGGTGCTCGCCGTCGCCGGGCGCAGCGCGTTCCGGATGACGCGGCGCCAGCTCGCCACCATGGCGCTGTCCGGGCTGCTGCTGCCCGCGTGGGGCAACGGCCTGGTGACGCTGGCGCAGCAGAAGGTGGCCTCCGGGCTGGCCGCCCTCCTCATTGCCGCGGTGCCGCTGTACATCGTGGTGCTGCGCGCCCTCACCGGCGACCGGCCGCGGCCGGCCACGCTCGCCGGTGTCGCGGTGGGGGTGGTGGGGCTCGCGATACTGGTGCTCGCCGTGCCGTCCGGCGGCTCCGGCGGCGTGCAGGGCAGCGCGTGGTGGGGGCCGTGGCTGGTGTTGCTGGCCGGGCTCGGCTGGGCGACGGGGACGTTCGCGACCACCCGGCTCCCGGTGCCGGCCAACCCGTTCGCGCTGGCCGCGGGCCAGATGTTCGTCGGCGGGGCGATCCTGATGACGGTCTCGCTGGCCACCGGTGACCGGCTGGACATCGGTTCCGTGTCGGTCGTGGCCTGGTGGGCGTGGGCCTACATGGCCGTGGTGGTCTCGCTCGCCGCGTTCGGCGCCTACGCGTTCGCACTGGCGTCGCTGCCGGTGTCGACGGTGGCCACCTACGCCTACGTCAACCCGGTGATCGCCGTCCTGCTGGGCGTGCTCGTCGTGAACGAGCGGTTCTCGGCGGTCCAGCTCGTGGGGGGCGGGGTGGTGCTGGTGGCGGTCGTGCTGGTCATCGCGGCGGAGCGGCCCCGGAAACGTCGGGGTGAACTGGCACCATCCGGGGCGTGACGTTCCCGTCCCCCGAGATGATCGGACCTACCGAGACGATCGGTCCGGCCGAGACGATCGGACCCGCCGCGGCGCGGCGCGCCGTCCTCGCCGCCCAGGGCTTCGCCGATCCGCGCCCGTCCGGGCCGGTCACCCGTCGCCACCTGGTGCGCACCCTCGGCCGCATCCGGCTGCTGCAGCTCGACTCCGTCAACGTGGCCGTGCGGGCGCACTACATGCCGGTGTACAGCCGGCTGGGCCCCTACCCGTCCGAGCTGGTCGACGAGGCCGCGTGGTCCCACTCGGCGCGCAGGCCGCGCCTGCTCGCCGAGTACTGGGCCCACGAGGCCAGCCTGCTCCCGGTGGAGGACTGGCCCCTGCTGCGTGCCGGGGCGAAGCGCGACGGCTGGTGGCGCCACTACGGCGCGCTGGTGGAGAGCCACCCCGGCCTGGTCGACGACGTGCTCGCCGCGGTCAAGGAGCTGGGCCCGATCGGAGCGGGCGCGCTCGAGACGGCGCTGGGCGGGCAGACGCGGCCGCGACCGCCCGGCGCGTCCTGGTGGGAGCGGTCCGACGTCAAGCGCATCTGCGAGTACCTGTTCGGCATCGGGGCGCTCACCACGGGCACGCGGCGCCACTTCCAGCGGCTCTACGACCTGCCGGAGCGGGTGCTCCCGCCCCACGTGCTCGCGGCGCCGCCCCCCTCGCAGGAGGAGGCGGCCCGCGCGCTGGTCCTGCGCTCGGCGTCGGCGCTGGGTGTGGCCACCGAGGCCGACCTGCGCGACTACTACCGCATCGCGCCCGACCACAACCGTGCGGCGCTGCTCGCGCTGGTGGAGGCGGGGGAGCTGGAGCAGGTGGAGGTGCGCGGCTGGGCGCGTCCGGCCTACCGGGTGCCGGGCGCTCGCGTCCCGCGCCGGATCGCCGGGCGCGCGCTGCTCTGCCCGTTCGACCCGCTGATCTGGGAGCGCCGGCGCACCGAGCGGATCTTCGGGTTCCGCTACCGCATCGAGATCTACGTGCCGGAGCCGAAGCGCGAGTTCGGCTACTACGTGTTCCCGTTCCTGCTCGACGGCGAGCTGGTGGCCCGGGTCGACCTCAAGGCCGACCGCCGGGCGGGGGTCCTGCGGGTGCAGGGGGCCTTCGCGGAGCCGGAGGCCGGGGTGGCGCGGGTGGCCGCCGAGCTGGCGGGGGAGCTGCGGGAGATGGCCGCGTGGCTCGGCCTCGAGGACGTGGTGGTGGGTGAGCGGGGCGACCTCGCCGTCCCGCTCGCCACCGCGCTGCGCTGACCCGCGCGTGCGCGGTGGCGGGTGCCGCAGCCACCCGCCACCGCGCACGACCCCCGCGCCGGCCGGTCAGACGGTCACGGCCGCCCGCGTCACGAGCACGTCGCCGCTGCCGGTCCGGCCGTGCACCTGCAGCGTGGCGGGCCGTTCCGGAGCCACTGCGGTCACCTCCAGGTCGCTGCTGGCCCGGCCCGACCCCGACGTGAGGTCCAGCTCGGCGCCGACCCCGGGGTGCACACCGATGCGCAGGCCGCCGGAGCCGCTGGTGAGATCCAGATGTCCGCTTCGGGCGTCGGCGATCACCACGTCGCCGGAACCGGTGCGTACCCCGAGGTCGCCTGCCACCTCGCCAACCGACACGGTCCCGCTGCTGGCCCGGATCTCGCCGGGGCCGCCGGTGGCGGCCACCGACACCTTGCCCGACCCCGTGCGCACCCGCGTGCGGCCGCTCACCGGTCCGAGCTCCACGTCGCCCGACCCGGTGGTGACGTCGGCGTCACCGTCGACGGCGGCCACGGAGATCTGGCCGGAGCCGGTGCGCACCCCCGCCCACCCGGCGCGCCCGGTCACGCGGATGTCGCCAGCGCCGGCCCGGGCGGCGAGCCGCGAGCCGGCCGGGGCCGACACGGTGATCGCCAGCGGCACCACACGCAACGGGAGGTCCTGCGAGGAGCGGACGATGAGCCGCCTGCCCGACTCCGACCAGGTGATCTCCGCTGCCCGGACGGCCTCCGCCGCGAGCTCGTCGGCGTTGCCGGCCCCACCCGTGCCGCCGGGACCGCCGGGGCCCCCGAGCCAGTTGATGATGCCGGTGAGCCCCTGGGTCCAGGTGTTGCCCGCCGACGGGTCGTGGCGCACCTCCACGCGCACGTCGCCCGCGCTGCCCTCCCCGGTGCCCCCGACCTGCTCGTCGAGATGCACCCGGATCCGGCCGACGTCCACCGTCAGCTCCAGCTCGGCGGTGCCGTCCACGGGCCAGCTCTGCCGGCGCACCAGCTCCGCAGCATCGCCGGCCTCGTCCTTCGCGAAGTCCACCATGTCGCTCATCCCTCGACCCATCCGCGCAGGCGCCGCTCGTCGCGTTCGCCCGGCCCCCCGCTGCGGCGTCCGGGACGCCGCCCGCCCCCGGCCAGTGCTCCCTGCACGGCCTGCGCCACCCAGGAGTTGAGTGACACACCCTGCGCGGCCGCCGCCTGCTCGGCCTGGTTCTTGATCTGTTCCATCATCCGGAGCGTGATCCGGCTGATGTCCCCGGCGTCGGCGCCACCCGGGAACCCGCGGAAGGACGGCGGCTCCTCCGGGGTGGGTTCGGCGGCCGGGTCGGCGGTGACCGCGACGCGGACGTCCCGGCCGTCGAGGCGCACCTCCACCACACGGTCCGGCAGCGCGGCGGTGACCTCGGCCGCGAGGTCGGAGAGCGCGTTCATGAGGGCCAGCCGGGCGGCCGGCTCGATGGCGGCGCCGAGCAGCGCCGCGGTGCGCTGCGTCTGCTCGTCACCCGCCCCGGCTGCGGAGGCGAGATCCTCCCGCAGCTGCGTGACGTACTGACTGAGATCCATGACATCACTGTGACGTCATCTGTGACGCCGGTCAAGGGAATCCATGACATCAGTGATGTCACGGAGTTGCGTCACGCCGTCCGGTTACGCTGCCGACATGCCGCAGATCGTGCCGCTGGGCGTCCAGCTCGTCGCCAAGACCGAGTTCGTCGTCCCCGAGGGCGTGCCGTGGAGCACCGACGCCGACGGGGGACAGGCACTCGCCGAGTTCGCCGGGCGGGCGTGCTACCAGTCGTGGACGAAGCCGAACCCGGCCACCGCCACCAACGCCGGGTACCTGCGTCACATCCTCGAGGTCGGCCACCTGTCGGTGCTCGAGCACGGCACGGTGAGCTTCTACCTCACCGGCGTCTCGCGGTCGCTCACCCACGAGCTCATCCGCCACCGGCACTTCTCCTACAGCCAGCTGTCCCAGCGCTACGTCCCCGAGCGCGACGCCGCGATGGTCGAGCCCGACGTCATCGCGGCCGATCCCGAGCTGCACGAGCTGTTCGCCGAGGCCGCGCAGGCGTCCGTCACGGCCTACGAGCGCCTGCTGGAGGGGCTGGAGAAGCGGTTCGCCGACGTCCCCAACGCCACGCTCCGGCGCAAGCAGGCCCGCCAGGCCGCCCGCGCGGTGCTGCCCAACGCCACCGAGACCCGCATCGTGGTCACGGGCAACTACCGGGCATGGCGGCATTTCATCGCCATGCGGGCCACCGAGCACGCCGACGTCGAGATCCGCGAGCTCGCCGTCGAGTGCCTGCGCCAGCTGCAGCGCGAGGTGCCCAACGTGTTCGGCGACTTCGACATCGCCACCCTGGACGACGGCTCCGAGATCGCGTCCAGCCCCTTCGTCACCGAGGGATGACCCGCACCCTGGCCGGCTCCGGCCTCCACGGGTGGCCGCGGCACCAGGGGCCGCCACACTAGGGTCTGGGCGATGACCCTGGCGAGCAGTGAGCGTGCGGCGATCAGCGACGAGCTCGAGCGGGTGGGACCCGACCGGCCCACCCTGTGCGAGGGCTGGACCACCCGGCACCTGCTGGCCCACCTGCTGGTCCGCGAGCGGCAGCCGTGGGCCGCGCCCGGCATCGTGGTGCCCGCGCTGGCCCCGCTCACCGAGCGGGCGATGCACGGCTACGACACCACCCCGTGGGCCGAGATGGTGGGGCAGCTGCGGGCCGGGGCGCCGGTCTGGTCGCCGTACCGGATCGGGAAGCTCGACGAGGTCGCCAACGGCGTCGAGTTCTTCGTCCACCACGAGGACATCCGCCGTGGCGAGCCGGGCTGGGAGCCGCGGGCGGCCGACCCGACCCGTGACGCCCGCCTGTGGGCCGCAGTGACCCGGATGGGTCGCGCGCTGTACCGGCGCACGCCGACGGGCATCGTCCTGCGCCGGCCCTCGGGCGAGCAGCACGTCGTCAAGACCGGTTCCGGGCTGGTCACGATCGTGGGCGAGCCGGGTGAGCTCGTCCTGCACGCGTTCGGGCGCGACGCCGTGCGCGTCGAGCTGGAAGGTGACACCGCCGACGTCGAGTCGGTGGCCGCGGTGCAGCGGGGCGTCTAGGCGTCCAGGCGACGGTCCCGGGGACTGCTCGCACGCCACCGTCGCCACGCCCGGATGGCCGATCCGGGCGGAGTTGGTGCATCCGGGTGCGGCGCTGGGGGGCACCCGGGGACCCCCGGGCGGTACCGTCACCACATGAGTCCCACCCCTGCTGGAGCGCGCCCGCCGGGCCGGCCGTTCGGCCGGGTGCTGACCGCGATGGTCACGCCCTTCGACGCCGACGGTCGCCTCGACCTCGACAAGGCCGAGGCACTGGCCGCTCACCTCCTCGACCTGGGCAATGACGGACTGGTGGTGAACGGCACCACGGGGGAGGGGCCGACCACCACCGACCAGGAGAAGTCCGAGCTGGTGCGTGCGGTGGTGAGCGCGGTGGGGGACCGGGCCACGGTGGTCGCGGGGGCGGGCACTTACGACACCGCTCACAGCATCGAGCTGGCCCGCTCGGCCGAGAAGGCGGGCGCACACGGCCTGCTGGTCGTCACGCCGTACTACTCGCGGCCGCCCCAGTCGGGGCTGGTGCTGCACTTCTCGGCGATCGCCGACGCCACCGACCTGCCCGTGATGCTCTACGACATCCCGCCGCGCAGCGTCATCCCGATCGAGATCGAGACGCTGCAGCGGCTCTCCGAGCACCCGCGGATCCTGGCCGTCAAGGACGCCCGCAACGATCTGCGCGTCGGTACCCAGATCATCGCCACCACGCCGCTGGCCTACTACTCCGGCGACGACCCGGTGAACCTGCCGTGGCTGGCGGTCGGTGCGGTCGGGTTCGTCAGCGTGATCGGGCACGTCGTGGCCGACCGGCTGCGCGACATGCTCGACGCCTACGAGGCCGGCGACGTCGCCCGGGCCAGGGCGGTCAACGCGAGCACCCTGCCGGTGACCCACGCGATGGGCCGGGTCGGCGGGGTGGTGTTCTCGAAGACGGCGTTGCAGCTGCGCGGCGTCGACGTCGGGAACCCCCGCCTGCCGCTGCCGCCGGCCACGGAGGAGCAGGTGGCGGCCGTCGCGTCCGACCTGCGTGCGGCCGGGGTGTCGCTGGGCCCCGACGCGTACCGCTCGGCCGGTCGCGTCGATCCGGGGCTGGGTGCCTGCGCCCCCGCCGACCTCGACGTCCAGGTCGCCTACCGCTGAGAGCACCCCTGCTTCCCCACTATCGCGAGGACAACTAGTTGAGTCGCCCCCCTGCCCGGTCCGACCGTTCCCGGTCCGATCGCCGTTCCCGGCCGCCCCGGCGTGACCAAGGCCGACCCGTTCCGGCTCCGCCCGAGGAGGTCAACCCGGCCGAGCTCCCCGCCGGCCCCCCGCCGCCCCTGCCCGAGGGCGCCTTGCGGGTGGTCGCGCTCGGCGGGATCGGTGAGATCGGCCGCAACATGACCGTGTTCGAGTACGAGGGCAGGCTGCTCGTCGTCGACTGCGGCGTGCTCTTCCCTGCCGAGGACTCACCCGGCGTCGACCTGATCCTGCCCGACTTCCGGGCGATCGAGGACCGCCTCGACGACATCGACGCCCTGGTGCTGACCCACGGTCACGAGGACCACATCGGCGCGGTGCCGTTCCTGCTGCGCCAGCGGCCCGACCTGCTCATCGTCGGGTCGCGGTTCACGCTCGCGCTGGTGGCCGCCAAGTGCAAGGAGCACCGGCTGACGCCCCACCTCCTCGAGGTGAAGGAGGGGACCAGGCTGCGGCACGGGTCGTTCGACTGCGAGTACTTCGCGGTCAACCACTCGATCCCGGACGCGCTGGCCGTCGCGATCCGCACGCCGGCGGGTCTGGTGCTGCACACGGGCGACATCAAGCTCGACCAGCTCCCGCTCGACGGGAGGCTCACCGACCTGGCCGGGTTCTCCCGGCTCGGCGACGAGGGCGTCGACCTGTTCCTGGTGGACTCCACGAACGCCGACGTCCCGGGGTTCGTGATCGCCGAGCGCGAGATCGGCCCGGTGCTCGACGGGGTGTTCCACAACTCGCCCGCGCGGATCATCCTCGCCTGTTTCGCGAGCCACGTGCACCGCGTGCAGCAGGTGCTCGACGCCGCCGTCGCCCACAAGCGGAAGGTGTGCCTGGTCGGGCGGTCCATGGTGCGCAACATGGGCCTGGCCGCCGAGCTGGGCTTCCTCACGGTGCCCGAGGGTCTGCTCGTCGAGATCGACGATGCGATGGAGCTGCCCGACGACCAGCTGGTGATCGTCTCCACCGGGTCGCAGGGCGAGCCGCTGTCGGCGCTCGCGCGGATGGCGCGCGGCGACCACCGCTCGGTCCGCATCCGGCCGGAGGACACGATCATCCTGGCCAGCTCGCTGATCCCGGGCAACGAGACCGCGGTGTTCGGCGTGATCAACGGGCTCACCCGGCTGGGGGCCAAGGTCGTGCACCAGGGCACCGCGAAGGTGCACGTCTCGGGGCACTCGCCCGCCGGGGAACTGCTCTTCCTCTACAACGCGGTGCGGCCGAGCAACGTGATGCCGGTGCACGGCGAGTGGCGCCACCTGCGGGCCAACGCCGCGCTGGCCACGAGGACCGGCGTGCCGGAGGACTCCGTGGTGCTCGCGGAGGACGGCGTGGTGGTCGACCTCGTCGACGGCAAGGCGTCGATCACGGGGCGCGTCGAGGTGGGCCGTGTGTACGTCGACGGGCTCGCCGTCGGCGACATCGGCGAGAGCACCCTCGGCGACCGGCTCGTGCTGGGCGAGGGCGGGTTCATCTCCATCACGGTGGCGGTCGACTCCACCACGGGCCGCGCCGTGTCGCGCCCGACCCTGTCGGGCCGCGGGTTCTCCGACGACCCCAAGGCACTGGACGCGGTGCTGCCGCTGGTGGAGGACGAGCTGTCCCGCACCGAGTCCGAGGGCATCACCGACACCCACCGCATCGCGCAGTCGGTGCGCCGCGTGGTGGGCAAGTGGGTGGGCGAGACCTACCGCAGGCGTCCGATGATCGTGCCCACGGTCATCGCGGTCTGACCGACAGCACGGCCTGCCGCCGCGCCGGCCCGTTCCGGGTCGGCGCGGTGGCAGGGCTCCGTCAGTCCCCGCTGGGCCCGCCGCGGCGCGGTTCGTGGGGCTCCTGACCGGGCGGCAGGTTGGAGCGGTCGGGAGCGATCACGGTGGACATGTCGCCGGAGTCGGGCAGCCGGACGTGGGGCACGGGGTCGTCCGCACCGATCAGCAGGTCGGCGGTGCCGGGCTGCAGGGTCTCCCCGCGGAAGAACGGCGGTGCCACCCGGCTGTAGATCAGCATCAGCACGGCGCCGAGCAGCAGCGCCCCGATGCCGATCAGGAACACCCCGCCGATGCCGAAGACCGTGGTGGCGCCGGCGTCCGCCGCGGCGTAGTCGATGCTGGAGAGCACGAACGCCACGAGCAGCATCACGCCGCCGAGGCCGGGCAGCACCCCCTTCACCCACAGGTCCCGCCCGTGCAGCTGCCTGCGGTAGTACCAGACGCAGGCGAAACCGGTGAGCCCGTAGTAGAAGGCGATCAGCAGGCCGACGGCGGAGATCGAGTCGGCCAGCACGTTCTCGCTGATCAGCGTGAGCCCGACGTAGAACACGATCGACGCGATGCCCATGGCCCAGGTGGCGTAGCCCGGGGTCAGGTAGCGCGGGTGGATGCCGGCGAAGCGCCGCGGGATCGCCCGGTAGGCGCCCATGGACAGCGCGGCGCGGGCCGTCGGCAGGATCGTCGTCTGGGTGGACGCGGCCGACGACGTGAGCACCGAGATGATCAGCAGGACGACGAAGAAGTGGCCGAGGCCGCTCTCGCCGAACACGGCCGGGCCGATCGCGGCGAACACGTCGTCGGAGTTCTCCGGGTTGCCCAGCCCGATGCCCTCGGTGCCGGTGCCCGCGAAGGCGACGGTGGCCACCGACACCAGTGCGTAGGTGACCAGCAGCAGCAGGGTGGACAGCACCGCGGCGCGTCCCGGGGTGCGTCCCGGGTCGTCGCTCTCCTCGTTGACGGCGACGGCGGTGTCCCAGCCCCAGTACAGGAACACGGCGATCAGCACGGCGTCGACGAGGTCGGACAGGTCCATGCCGCTCGGCCACAGCCACGCGAGACTCGGGACGATGGAGCCCTCCGGGGCGTCTCCGGAGTAGACCTTGACCAGTGCCACCACGGCGAACGCCGCGAGCACCACGAGCTCGATGCCGAGCAGCGCGTACTGCAGCCGCGCCGAGACCTCGATGCCTCGGTAGCAGATGTAGGTCATCACCGCGATCCACACGACGCCCGCGACGGTCGTCCACAGCGTGCTCGCGGCCAGCGAGTCGGCGCCCACCAGCAGGAACGAGTACTGGCCTGCGATCTGGGCGAGGTTGGCCATCACGATGACGTCCGCGGCGATGATGCCCCAGCCGCCCATCCAGCCCATCCACGGCCCGAAGGCGCGCCCGGCCCAGGTGAACGTGGTGCCGCAGTCGGGCTCGGCGCGGTTGAGCTCCCGGTAGGCCACGGCGATCAGGTACATCGGGACGAACGCCAGCAGCATGATCGACGGCGCCTTCTCACCAGCCAGCACCACGATGAGACCGAGGCTGGCGGCGAGACTGTAGGCGGGGGCTGTGGACGCCAGCCCGATCACGACGCTGGACACGAGGCCGAGGGCGCCGCCCTGCAGGCCTTTTGCGCCGGGCGCCGAGCCGTCGGGCGCTGTCACCGGTGGCGTTGCCTCTGTACTCATCGAATCCTCCGGTCGGCCGACGTGTCACGCGCTGTGACGCACGGCGGACCTTAACGCTGCCGACGACGGATTTCGATACCGTCTTTGATCAACGCGATGAAATCCGTGTTGCACCTGTTGATCATCAACTGATTCCGTTCCGAAGTGGGGATCGGGCGTCTACGCTCAGGATCGTGGTCACCACCCCGGAGCCGCACTCCGCCGTCCATGCGTTGCTCGACGACGTCGGCAAGGCGATCGTCGAGCAGCTCCAGGAGGACGGCAGGCGGCCCTACGCCACGATCGCCCGCAGCGTGGGCCTCTCCGAGGCCGCCGTCCGGCAGCGGGTGGCCCGCCTGCAGGAGGCGGGCGTGATCCAGATCGTCGCGGTCACCGACCCGCTCCAGCTCGGCTTCCGCCGCCAGGCGATGGTCGGGGTGCGTGCGGACGGCGACGTCGTCGAGCTGGCCGACGCGCTGGCCGCGATGCCGGAGGTCGACTACGTGGTGATCACCGCCGGCAGCTTCGACGTGCTGGCGGAAGCGGTCTGTGAGGACGACGAGCACCTCCTGGAGCTGGTCGGCAGGCGGATCCGGGCGTTGCCCGGCGTCCGCAGCACCGAGACGTTCGTCTACATGAAGCTGCGCAAGCAGCATTACAACTGGGGAACCCGTTGACCACGACACCCGAAACCGTCACGAGTACCGAGCCGGGCCGCACGCCCCGGGGCACCGACCGCGTCGAGGCCGCGCGCGACCACCTGTGGATGCACTTCACCCGCCACTCCACCTACGAGGAGGGCGGGCAGGTCCCGATCATGGTGCGCGGCGAGGGCTGCCGGGTCTGGGACGCCGCGGGCCGCGAGTACCTCGACGGGCTCGCCGGCCTCTTCGTCGTGCAGGCGGGCCACGGCCGTCGTGAGCTGGCCGAGGCGGCGGCGCGGCAGGCGTCGGAGCTGGCGTACTTCCCGATCTGGTCCTACGCCCACCCGGGCGCGATCGACCTCGCCGAGCGGCTCGCGGCGTACGCGCCGGGGGACCTCAACCGGGTCTTCTTCACCACCGGCGGCGGCGAGGCCGTCGAGAGCGCGTGGAAGCTCGCGAAGCAGTACTTCAAGCTCGTCGGCAAGCCCACCAAGCACAAGGTGATCAGCCGCTCGATCGCCTACCACGGCACCCCCCAGGGAGCGCTCGCGATCACCGGCGTGCCCGACCTGCGCATCCCCTACGAGCCGCTCGTCCCCGGGGCGTTCAAGGTGCCCAACACCAACGCCTACCGGGCGCCGAGCCACGTCGGCGGGGACCTCAAGGCGTTCGGCCGGTGGGCCGCCGACCGCGTCGAGGAGGCGATCCTCGCCGAGGGCGCCGACACCGTCGCCGCGGTGTTCGTCGAGCCGGTGCAGAACGCGGGTGGCTGCTTCCCGCCGCCGCCCGGCTACTTCGAGCGGCTGCGCGAGATCTGCGACACCCACGACGTCCTGCTCGTGTCCGACGAGGTGATCTGCGCGTTCGGGCGGATCGGCAGCATGTTCGCCTGCGACGACTTCGGCTACGTCCCCGACATCATCACCTGCGCGAAGGGGATGACCTCGGGCTACTCGCCGATCGGCGCGATGATCGCGAGCGACCGGCTGTTCGAGCCGTTCCGCTCGGGCACCACGTCCTTCCTGCACGGCTACACCTTCGGCGGCCATCCCGTCTCGGCGGCGGTGGGGATGGCGAACCTCGACATCTTCGAGCGGGAGGGGCTCAACGACCACGTGCGGGCGCAGTCCCCGGTGTTCCGGGCGACGCTCGAGAAGCTGCTCGACCTGCCGATCGTCGGCGACGTACGCGGGGAGGGGTTCTTCTTCGGCATCGAGCTGGTGAAGGACAAGGGCACCAAGGAGACGTTCGACGCGGAAGAGAGCGAGCGCCTGCTGCGCGGGTTCCTCTCCAGGGCCCTGTTCGAGGCCGGGCTCTACTGCCGGGCGGACGACCGTGGCGACCCCGTCATCCAGCTGGCCCCGCCGCTCGTCGCGGGTCCCGCGGAGTTCGACGAGATCGAGGGCATCCTGCGGGGGGTGCTGACGGAGGCGTGGGCCCGACTCTGAGCTCACTGTCGCTGTGGCACGAGCAGGTCGTCGCCGACGGCGACCCGCTCACGCCCCGGCCCCCGCTCTCCGGCGACACCGAGGCCGACGTCTGCGTCGTCGGGGCCGGGTACACCGGCCTCTGGACCGCGTACCGCCTGCTGCGCGGTGACCCCGGCCTGCGTGTCGTCGTGGTCGAACGCGAGGTGGCGGGGTTCGGGGCGAGCGGGCGAAACGGCGGCTGGTGCTCGGCGCTGTTCCCGGCGAGCGCCGCCGCCCTCACCCGGCGGCACGGCGCCGCGGCCGCGCCCGCCATGCGGGCGGCGATGCGCGCCACCGTCGACGACGTGGGTGCGGTGGTGGCCGAGGAGGGCATCGCCTGTGACTGGCGCAAGGGCGGCACGGTGGCTCTCGCGCGCACGCCGGCCCAGCTCGTCCGCGCCCGGGCCGAGGCCGCCGAGTCGGGAGCCGACGAGATCGCACTGGTCGGGGCCACGGAGGCGACCGCGCTGGTGGGCGCGTCGGACGTCCTGGGTGCCACGGTCACCCCGCACTGCGCGCGCATCCAGCCGGCGCGTCTCGCCCGCGGGCTGGCCCGGGCCGTCGAGCGCCGGGGCGGCTGCATCGCGGAGGGCACCACGGCACTGTCGATCGGGCCACGGCAGGTCGAGACCGACCGGGGGGTGGTCCGGGCGCGCGCCACCGTGCGCGCCACGGAGGCGTGGAGCGCCGGGCTCGCGGCGCGCTCGGTCGCCCCGGTGTACTCGTTGATCGTCGCCACCCGGCCGCTGCCCGCGTCCTTCTGGGACGTGGCCGGGCTCGCCGGCGGCCAGACCTTCACCGACCACCGCCACCTCATCGTCTACGGCCAGCGCACCGCCGACGACCGGCTCGTCTTCGGCGGCCGCGGGGCCCCGTACCACTGGCGCTCGCAGATCCGGCCGGCGTTCGACCGTGATCCGCGGGTGTTCGCCGGGCTGCGGGCGGCGGCGGTCGACCTGTTCCCGGCGCTGCGGCCGGACGACTTCACCCACGCCTGGGGCGGCCCGTTGGGCATACCGCGCGACTGGCACGCGGGCGTCGGCCTCACCCCGGACGGCGCAGGCTGGGCGGGTGGCTACGTCGGTGACGGCGTGGCCACGTCCCACCTGGCCGGCGCCACCCTGGCCGCGCTGATCCTCGGCCGCGACGACCCGCTCACCAGACTGCCGTGGGTGGGGCACCGTTCACGGCGCTGGGAGCCCGAGCCCCTGCGCTGGCTGCTGGTGAACGCGGGGCTGCGCCTGATGACCCTGGCCGACGGGGAGGAACGCCTCACCCGGAGACCCAGCGTGGTTGCTGCCTCGCTGTCCCGCGCCCTTGGTGGCTGATCCCCCGGTGCGGGTGCGGGTGCCGCAGCACCCGCACCCGACCCCCGGGGTCACGGCAGACGGAAACCGACGTCCGCCGGAAGCTGCGCGGTGTCCATCTGGGCCTTCTGCAGCTTGCCCGCGAAGTCCCAGTTCATCGACTGCCAGCGGGTGAACTGGTCGAGCACCCACACCCCCGACTGCCGGCTGCCGTTGCCGGAGCGACCGTTGCCGCCGAACGGCAGGTGCGCCTCCGCGCCGGAGGTCGAGTTGTTGACGCTCACCATCCCCGCGCTCACCCGCTCGCGGAACCGGAACGCGTGCACCGGCGTGGAGGTGTAGATCGACGCCGAGAGCCCGTAGCCGTGCCCGTTGGCCAGCTCCACCGCCTCGTCGAACGTGCCGAACGCGGCGACGCCGACGATCGGCCCGAACGTCTCGGTGCGGTAGAGCTCGTCGTCGGCCTGCACGCCGTCGACGACCGTGGGGTGGGCGTAGAGGCCCGCCGCCGCGTCGCCCACGAAGCCCTCCCGCGGGTTGGCCGCGGTGATCCTCCCGGTGCCGGTGGAGCCGTGCAGGGTGTGGTGCGGGCGCACGAGGTCGAGGTGGCGCTCGAAGCTCTGCAGGAAGCGCGTGGAGATCATCGGCCCGTAGAGGACCTCGTCCCGGGTCGGGTCGCCGATCACGGCGGCGCGCACGGCGGTGTCGAAGCGGCGCAGGAACTCGTCGTGCACGCTCTCGTGCACCACGACCGTGCCCAGTGAGGTGCAGCGCTGCCCGGCTGTGCCGAACCCGGAGAACAGGGCGCCCTCCACGGCGAGGTCGAGGTCGGCGTCCGGCATCACCACCAGCGGGTTCTTCCCGCCCAGCTCCAGGCACGGGTTCTGCAGGTGCCGCCCGGCGAGCTCGCCGATCCGCACGCCCACCGCCGACGAGCCGGTGAACCCGATCTTGTCGACCAGCCCGGCGTCGAGCGCCGTCTCGAGCCCCTCGAACGTGGCGGGCCCGTCGGTCAGCACCGTGTTCAGCACGCCGTCGGGGAGCCCGCCGCGCACGAACAGCTCGGTGAACGCCTCCGCGATGGCCGGGGTGTACTCGGCGGGCTTCCACACCACGGCGTTGCCGCAGAGCAGCGCGGGCACGAGATACCAGGACGGCACCGCCACCGGGAAGTTGCCCGCCGTCACGATCGCCGCGACGCCGATGGGCACGCGGAACGTGAAGAGCTGCTTGTCGGGCATCTCGCTGGGGACGGTCTGCCCGTAGAGCCGTCGGCCCTCCCCGGCGAAGAACGTGCAGGTGTCGACCACCTCCTGCACCTCGCCCCTGGCCTCGGCCAGCGGCTTGCCGATCTCCCGGGTGACGAGGGCGGCCAGCGCCTCGGCGTTGGCCTCGACGAGGCGGCCGATCTGCTCGACCACCCGCCCCCGCACGGGGGCCGGGGTGGCGGCCCAGGCGCGCTGGGCCGCGCGGGCGGCCCGGCACGCCTCGACGAACGTCCCGGCGTCGCCGAGCAGCGCCTCGGCCACCGTGTCGCCGCGCGACGGGTCCACCGAGGCGAGGCGCCCGCCCGGGGCCTCGTCGCGCCACTTGCCCTCGACGAACGAACCGATGCTGCGCGGTCCGGTCATGCCGCCACCGCCCGGCTGATCGCGCCGACGGCCAGCGCGAGCTCGTCCTCGCCGATCGTCAGGGCGGGCCGCAGCCGGATCGACCGCTCGCCACCGCCGAGCACCAGCACCTTCTCGTCACGGTGCAGCTTCTGCAGCGCGGCGGCCCGGGCCTGCGGGGAGGGCAGGTCGAAGGCGACGAACAGCCCGCGGCCGCGCACGTTGTCGATCCCGTCGACGGCACGCAGATCATCCAGCAGCCGCTTACCGAGCACCGCGGCCCGGTCCACCAGCCCCTCGGCCTCGATCACCTCGAGGTAGCGCCGCGAGCGGACCATGTCGGTGAGCCCGCCGCCCCACGTCGAGTTGATCCGCGACGACACCCGGAACACGTTGCCGGGCACCTCGTCCACCCGGCCGCCCGCCATGATCCCGCAGACCTGCAGCTTCTTGCCGAACGCCACGATGTCGGGCTGGACGTCGAGCTGCTGGTAGGCCCAGGCCGTGCCGGTCATCCCGCAGCCGGTCTGCACCTCGTCCAGCACGAACAGGGCGTCGAACTCCCGGCACAACGCCTGCATCGCCTGCAGGAACTGCGGGCGCAGGTGGTTGTCGCCGCCCTCGCCCTGGATCGGCTCGGCGATGAAGCACGCGATGTCGTGCGGGTTCGCCTCGAACGCGGCCCTGGCCTGCGCCAGCGCGCGGTCCTCGGCCGCCTGCACCTGCGCGACGTCCATCGGGAACCGGATCGCCGGCACGTCGATCCGCGGCCAGTCGAACGTCGGGAAGCGGGCGGTCTTCACCGGGTCGGTGTTGGTGAGCGAGAGCGTGTAGCCGCTGCGGCCGTGGAAGGCCTTGCGCAGGTGCAGCACCTTCGTGCCGAGCGTCTCGGGGCGCCCGTGCAGGGCGTTGTGCTGCTGCTTCCAGTCGAACGCGGTCTTCAACGCGTTCTCCACGGCGAGTGCCCCGCCCTCGACCAGGAACAGGTGCGGCAGCGCGGGGTCACCGAGCACGCGGCTGAACGTCTCCACGAACGACGCCATGTGCGTGGTGTAGATGTCCGAGTTCGAGGGCTTGTTGACCGCCACCTGGGTGAGCTCGGCCAGGAACGCCGGGTCTCCGGTGAGCGCCGGGTGGTTCATGCCCAGCGGCGCCGAGGCGAAGAAGCTGAACAGGTCGAGGTGGCGCGTCCCGTCCCGCGCGTCGACGATCCAGGAACCCCGGCTCTCCCGGGTGTCCAGGACGAGGTCGAAGCCGTCCACCAGGAGGTGGCGACGCAGGGTGTCGTGCACGTGCTCGGGAGTGACGGTCTCGGGCATGCGTCCAGTGTCTTGACGCGATCCTGACGGCGCAGCCAGCCGAGCGTCGGTATTGCCCGGCGAAGTGCCACCATGTCGGCCGTGACGCCGACGGATCGTCAGATCGACGACCTGGACCGCCGACTGCTGATGCTGCTGGCCGCTGACGGGCGCGCCCCGATGGCGGAGCTGGGGCGCAGCATCGGGCTGTCCCGCACGGCCGTGCTCGCCCGCGTGCAACGCCTCGAGCGCGCCGGGGTGATCCGCGGCTACCGCGCGGACGTGGTGCTGCCGGGGGACGCCGCCGCACACCGGGCCCGCGTCGGGCTCGTGATCCGGACGCCCGACGTCGCCGGGTACGTGCAGCGGCTCCGCGAGCTGCCCGGAGTGTCCGAGATCGAGACGGTGACCGGGGAGTTCGACCTCATCGTGCTGGTGTCGGCGCCCGGCGCGGGAGAGCTCGACGCGGTGCTGGACCGGATCTCGGGCTGGCGCGAGACCGTGCGCACCACCACGTGGGTGGTGCTCACCCGGTACTCCTGACCGTTTCGGGGTAGTCCCTGGGCCACAGCCCCGAACCCAGGAGCAGCCATGACCGTGGCCTCGATCCTCCGCAGGCTCCCGCTCCGGACGTCTGCGGGAGCGTTCATCCTCGACTCCGGACTGCAGAAATGGAGAGCCGACGAGCAGACCGCGGGCGCACTGCACGGCATGGCAGGCGGCAGCTACCCGATGGTCAAGAAGGTCGACCCGCCGCTGTTCCTCCGCGGGCTCGCCCTGACCGAGATCAGTGTGGGCGCCGCACTCCTGCTGCCCGTGGTGCCCACGCTACTGGCCGGGGCGGCCCTGACCGCGTTCTCCGCCGGCCTGGTGGGGCTGTACCTGCGCACCCCCGGACTGCGCGAGGAAGGCAGCGTGCGCCCCACCCAGCAGGGCCTGGCGATCGCCAAGGACGTCTGGCTGCTGGGCATCGGCACCGGGCTCGTGCTGGACGCCCTCACCTCCCGCCGGCAACGCCCGGTCGCCGGCTGAAGTCCATCACCCAGTTGACCTTCCAGGACTGCCCGCCGTCGTAGGAGAAGGACTGCTGCCACCGGGGGGAGGCCCCGGCGAGCCACTCGAAGCGCACCGTGACCGCGTGGCCGCCGACGACGTCGTCGGCGAGGAACACGCCCTGGTCGCCCACGAACGACCCCACCATCGGCGGGTCGAGGTGCCCCGGCCTGCGGCTGGAGCTCCACCAGATGCTCCAGGTGGCCGCCACCGGATCGAACAGCCGCAGGGTGAAGCCCTCGAACGGGTCGCCGTCGGGTGGGTCCGGGACGTCCATGCGGTCGACGTGCCCGACGCCGCGCAGCACCGGGAACACCTCGCTGCTGGCATCGAACTCCACCCACTCCTCGCAGCGCGGATCGGTGTTGTCGCGGAGCTTCGTGTTGTGCACCCGCCATGAGCCGTGGATGAAGTCGAACGCGTGCGCGCCGTGGTCCGTCACGTGGATCACCCTCCCAGTGACCCCCGACACTCTGTGCGGGGGCGTCCGCACCGGACGCGACCGGCGGGTGTCGGTCACCGGACAGGGGCGTCGTTCCGGATACCGTGGGGACATGGCAGGACGGACCACCGCAGGCGGCGGCAGGAGCACCGCGGCGTCGTCGTCCCGGGCTGCGTCGTCGTCCCGGGCGGCGGGCGGCCGCAAACCCGCTGCCCGCAAGGCCGCCGTGCGTGAGCCGGCCCGCTCCACGGCGCGCCGTCCGTCCGGTTCCGGCCGGCGCCCGGCCCCCCGGAAGCCGCCGCCCCGCCGCGGTCCCGACCTGCTCGACCGTGGTCTCGACGCCGTCGGCAGGGGCATCGCCCGGCTCGGCCGTTCGGCAGGCCGCACGATCGGGCGCACCCGCGAGCTCGACCCCGCCCACCGCCGCGACGGGCTCGGCGTCGTCCTCCTCGTGCTGGCCGTGGTGAGCGCCGCGGGCATCTGGTGGGGGGCCGGTGGCCCGGTCGGCCGCGGGTTGTCCGCCGCCGTCGGGTACGTCATCGGGCTCGGATCCACGGTGCTGCCCGTGCTGCTGGCGCTGGCCGGCATCGCGTTGATGGCCACGCGGCCGCACCCGGAGGCACGGCCACGGGTCGCCGTCGGTTCCCTGCTGCTGACCCTCGGCGTGCTCGGGCTCGTACACCTCGCCGCGGGGCGCCCCGACGCGCCGGGGCTCTGGGTCGACGGCGGGGGGGCGCTGGGCTACCTGGCCGCCACGCCGCTCGCCACCGGCCTGACGGCGTGGGTCGCGGTGCCCGTGCTCGTGCTGCTGTCCGGGTACGCGCTGCTGGTGCTCACCGGCACCCCCGTGCGGGAGGTGCCCGAGCGCCTCCGCCGGGTGGGTGGCCAGGTTCCCGACGAGGCCCTCACCGACGCCGGCGAGCTGGACGCCGCCGACCCCGTCATCGAGACGCCCCCCGTCGCACTGCGGCGCCCCTCCCGGCGGCGCCAGGCGTCGCGGGTCGAGGACGCGGCCCCCGACGACTCCGTCGCGAGAGTCGAGTTCGCCGAGGCTCCCGAGGAGGCGCCTGCTCCGCGCCCGAAGCGCAGGCCACCGGCCACCGTGCCGGCCACGCCCCCGGCCGAGCCCGAGCCCGACGGCCCCGTCGGCGAGCAGCTGCGCCTCACCGTCTCCCCGAGCGAGGGCGAGGGCACCTACGTCCTGCCGCCCAGCGACCTGCTGCCCACCGGGCCGGTCGCCAAGACCCGCAGCAGCGCGAACGACGCGATGATCGAGTCGATCACCGGCGTGCTCGACCAGTTCTCGGTGGACGCGCAGGTCACCGGCTTCACCCGCGGCCCGACGGTCACCCGCTACGAGATCGAGCTCGGCCCGGCGGTCAAGGTCGAGAAGATCACCCAGCTCACCAAGAACATCTCCTACGCGGTCGCCACCGACAACGTGCGGATCCTGGCGCCGATCCCCGGCAAGTCCGCCGTCGGCATCGAGGTGCCCAACACCGACCGGGAGATGGTCCGCCTCGGTGACGTGCTGCGCAGCGGCAACGCGCGCGCCGAACAGCACCCGCTGGTCATCGGCCTGGGCAAGGACATCGAGGGCCACTTCCTCACGGCCAACCTGGCGAAGATGCCGCACCTGCTGGTGGCCGGCTCCACCGGCTCCGGAAAGTCGAGCTTCGTCAACTCGATGCTCGTGTCGCTGCTCTCGCGGGCCACACCGGACGAGGTCCGGATGATCCTCATCGACCCCAAGATGGTCGAGCTCACCCCCTACGAAGGCATCCCGCACCTGATCACGCCCATCATCACCCAGCCGAAGAAGGCGGCCTCAGCGCTCGCCTGGCTGGTGGAGGAGATGGAGCAGCGCTACCAGGACATGCAGGCCAACAAGGTCCGCCACGTCGACGACTTCAACCGCAAGGTGCGCTCCGGCGAGATCACCGCGCCGCTGGGCAGCGAGCGGGAGTACCGGCCCTACCCGTACATCCTCTGCATCGTCGACGAGCTGGCCGACCTCATGATGACAGCGCCACGCGACGTCGAGGACGCGGTCGTGCGCATCACGCAGAAGGCCAGGGCCGCGGGCATCCACCTGGTGCTCGCCACGCAGCGGCCCTCGGTGGACGTCGTCACGGGCCTGATCAAGACCAACGTGCCGTCGCGGCTGGCGTTCGCCACCTCGTCGCTCACCGACTCGCGCGTCATCCTCGACCAGCCGGGCGCCGAGAAGCTCATCGGCATGGGCGACGGCCTCTACCTGCCGATGGGAGCCGGGAAACCCACCCGCATGCAGGGCGCGTTCGTCGGCGACGAGGAGATCTCCTCGGTCGTCACGTTCGTCAAGGAGCAGGCCGAGCCGACCTACACCGAAGGGGTCACCGTCCAGAAGGCGGGCGAGGCCAAGGAGGTCGACCCCGACATCGGCGACGACCTCGACCTCCTGGTGCAGGCCGCCGAGCTGGTGGTCACGTCCCAGTTCGGGTCCACCTCGATGCTGCAGCGCAAGCTCCGGGTGGGGTTCGCGAAGGCGGGGCGGCTCATGGACCTGCTCGAGTCGCGAGGTGTGGTCGGGCCGTCCGAGGGGTCGAAGGCCCGGGACGTGCTGATCAAGCCCGACGAGCTCGAGAGCGTGCTCTGGCTGATGCGCGGCGGCGGCGGTCCGGAGCCCGACGACTCCGAGGACTGACGGCTCACCGGTCCGTCCGCTCACCGTAGGAGACGGCGCCACCCGCCGAATCGATCGGCATGTCCCGATCGGGTGAGCAGGGGAGGGGCCGGTCGTTGCGTCATCACAGAGCGTGCCAGAGTGTGCCCGATCGGTCGATTCCGGCTGAGCGGCAACACATCGGGAAGGTATCCGGGGCATGTTCTGGACCGGTCGTCGCCGGAGAGAAAAGAAGCAGGTCACCGGGGGTCGGCAGGCTCTCATGCCGATCCCGCTCACCGGCGGCCTCGTGAGCGGCGAGGTGCGCGACAGCGAGGGGAAACCCCTCCCGGGAGCTGATGTCTCGATCTTCGACCGGAGCAACAAGCGGGTCGCGTGGTCGGAGACCGACGTCTACGGGTTCTTCGCGGCGGCCGTGATGCCCGGCTCCTACCGGATCCGGGCCGAGGCGGGCGGCTACCAGAGCTTCCACGAACGCACCGAGGTCGAGTGGGGCACCCACAACGCACTCGGCAAGCTCACCCTCGTGCCCGACGAGACACTCACCGTCCCCACCTCCGGGCTCTACGAGATCGACCCCGAGCACTCGGCCATCCGGTTCATCGCCCGCCACATCGCGATGTCGAGGGTGTACGGCCAGTTCATGGAGTTCGCCGGACAGATCTACATCGCCCCGCGCTTCGAGGACTCCCAGGTGGAGGTGCTGATCGACGCCGCGAGCGTCTTCACCAACGCCGAGAAGCGGGATGCGCACCTGCGTTCGGCCGACTTCCTCGACGTCGCCCGCTTCCCCAAGCTGCACTTCACCAGCCACCGCTTCTCCCGCCCCGGCGGCAACCGCTGGCTGATCGACGGAGAGCTCACCCTCCACGGGATGACCAGCGACGTTCAGCTCGATGCCACCTACCTCGGCATGCAGGAATGGAACGGGATGCGCGCGGGCTGCACCGCCACCACCGAGCTGCACCGGGAGCATTTCACCGTGAACTGGCAGCAGATCCTGGCCCGCGGGGTGCCGGTCGTGGGCTCGACGATCCAGATCAGCCTCGACATCCAGGGCATCCTGCAGCAGCGCTGACCAGCGCTGACCAGCGCTGACCCTCCCGCGAGCCGCCCGGATCCCGCGCGCGAGTCGCCCGTCCCGGTTCCGCGAGTCGCCCGGTACGGGCGCGCGAGTCACCCGAATCGCGTGCGCGAGTCGCCCGGATGCCGTCGGTGAGTTGCCGCCCGTGGCGGTCCCGCGCGTCCCCCGGGCCGTACGGGCTGATCGCGGGTCCCTGCTCCGCGACTCCCGCACCGGCTCGGGCGACTCGCGCGCGGAAACGGGGCGACGCGCGGACCTGGATCGGGCGACTCGCGGGGCGGCGGGGGTCAGGCGTGCCGGCGTTCGGCGAGCCAGGCCGTGGCGGTGGTGCCCGCGAGCTCGCGGAAGTCGCGGGACAGGTGGGCCTGGTCGACGTAGCCGGTGTCGCCCGCGGCCCGGGCGAGAGCGGGCCGGCGGGGACCCAGCAGCAGGTCGCAGGCCCTCTCGAACCGCATCACCCGGGCCGCCGCCTTGGGGGCGAGGCCGGTCTCCTGGCGGAACTTCTCCGCCAGGTACCGGCGGCTCCAGCCGACCTCGCGCGCCAGGTCGGCGATGCGCAGGTTGCCGCCCGTCTCCTCCAGCCGGTCCCAGGCGTAGCCGACCTCGGGGAGCACGCCGGATGCACCGCGCCCCCGGCCGGCGAGCGCCGCGAACTCGGCGTCGAGAAGCGCGAAGCGCTCCGGCCACCCGGGTGCGGCGGCGAGCCGGGCCAGCAGCGTGCCGGCGCGTCGTCCGAGCAGCGCCTCGAGATCCACGACGTCACCGGCGAGCTCCCCGGCGGGCACCCCGAGCAGCGCGCGGGCTCCCCGCCAGGTGAGCCGCAGCTGCAGGCCGGTCTGCGGGTCGCCCTGGGCAATCCGGGCCGGCCGGGTGTGGAGGCCGGCGACCATCGCGGCGAACGCGCCGGGCGGCTTGCCCGGGTCGGCGTTGGCGAGCATCTCGACCTTCCCGTCGAGACACAGCACGAACGTGAGATGCGGCGACGGCACCCCCAGATGGACCGACCGCGGTGCGGCGTCCATCCGGTAGCCGGTGTACGCGCTGACGTACGGGCGGAGCGCAGCGGCCGGCCTGCGCCCGTGCATCTGCCACGCGGCCGGGACGGGGACGAGCTCCGGGTCGCTGACCGGTGCGGCCATTCCCGCAGGCTACCGGCCCCGTCCGACAACGGCGGCCGGAAACCGTCAGGGGCCTGCGGGAAGCTGCAGGAGCATCCGCACGTTGCCCAGTGTGTTGGGCTTCACGTGCGCGAGGTCGAGGAACTCGGCCACGCCGGCGTCGTAGGAGCGCAGCATCGCCGCGAAGACGTCCGGCTCGACGGGGGTGCCGTCGATCTCGGCGAACCCGTGGTGGGCGAAGAACTGCTTCTCGAACGTCAGCACGAACAGCCGGCGCAGGCCGAGCTCGCGCGCGTTGGCGATGAGCGCGCTGACGATGGCGTGCCCCACCCCACGGCCCACGACGTGGGGATGCACCGCCACCGTGCGGATCTCGCCGAGGTCCTCCCACAGGACGTGCAGGGCGCCGCAGCCGACGACCTCGCCGTCGAGCTCGGCGACCACGAACTCCTGCACCGACTCGTACAGGGTGACGGTTTCCTTGGCGAGCAGCAGACGTCCCGCGTAGGAGTCCACGAGCTGCTTGATCGTCGTCACGTCGGCGGTTCTGGCCCGCCGTACGGCCATCGTTGCCACGACGGGTCAGACTAGATCACCGATGGCGGATACCCTGGTGCCCGTGCCAGAAACCCGCAGCGTCGAGGCCCGCTCCGCTGACGCTCCGCGGCGAGACGACGAGCGCTCCCCGGTCGCTCCACGCCGTGCCGCCCTGCTGACCCTGGGCTGTGCCCGCAACGAGGTCGACTCCGAGGAGCTCGCCGGCCGGCTGGAGGGCTCCGGCTGGGAGCTGGTCACCGCCGACGGCGACGACTCACCGGACGTGATCGTCGTCAACACCTGCGGTTTCGTGGAGCAGGCGAAGAAGGACTCGATCGACACCCTCCTGGCCGCCTCGGACGCCGCGAAGGCGAGCGGCGCGAAGGTCGTGGCGGTCGGGTGCCTGGCCGAGCGGTACGGCGCCGAGCTGGCCGAGAGCCTGCCCGAGGCCGATGCCGTGCTCGGCTTCGACGCCTATCCCGACCTCGCCGAGCGCCTCTCCGACGTCATCGGCGGCCACGCGCCCGCCCCGCACGTGCCGGTCGACCGGCGCACGCTGCTGCCGATCTCGCCGGTCGAGCGCCCGGCGGCCGCGGTCGACGTCGCCGTGCCCGGGCACGCCTGGCTGCCCAACCTCGCGCGCACGCGCCTGTCCGACGGCCCGGTCGCGCCGGTGAAGCTGGCGTCCGGCTGCGACCGCCGCTGCGCGTTCTGCGCGATCCCGTCGTTCCGCGGCTCGTTCGTCTCCCGGCCGCCGGACGACGTGGTGGCGGAGGCCGCGTGGCTCGGGATGCAGGGGGTGCGCGAGCTCGTCCTCGTCAGCGAGAACTCCACGTCCTACGGCAAGGACCTGCCCGGCGGCACGCGCGCGTTGGTGCAGCTCCTGCCGCGGCTGGCCCACGTGCCGGGCGTCGACCGCGTCCGCCTCAGCTACCTGCAGCCCGCCGAGGTCCGTCCCGACCTGCTGCGGGTCATCGCGACCACGCCGGGCGTCGCGCCCTACTTCGACCTGTCGTTCCAGCACGCGAGCCCGGCGGTGCTGCGGCGAATGCGCCGGTTCGGGTCGCGGGAGGACTTCCTCGACCTCTGCGCCCGTATCCGCGCCCTCGCTCCCGAGGCCGGGATCCGCAGCAACGTGATCGTCGGCTTCCCCGGCGAGACGGAGGACGACCTCGCGGAGCTGGAGGCATTCCTCGTCGGGGCGAGGCTCGATGCGGTCGGGGTGTTCGGCTACTCCGACGAGGACGGTACGGAGGCGGAGACCTACGACGGCAAGCTGCCTCCCGAGGAGGTCCTCGCGCGCGTCTCCCGGATCAGCGCGCTGGTCGACGAGCTCATGGCCCAGCGCGCGGAGGACCGCGTCGGCACGGAGGTCGAGGTGCTCGTCGAGGCGGAGGAGGACGAGGACTTCGAGTGCACCGGCCGCGCGGCGCACCAGGCACCCGAGGTCGACGGCGAGTGCGTCTTCGAGCGCGGGTCCGGGCTGGCGGTCGGCGACATGGTGCGCGCGGTCGTCGTCGGCACCGAGGGCACCGACCTCGTCGTGTCCCCCCGCGAGCTGCTGCCCCGCAGCGACCTGCAAGGCACCGCTGTGGGCGCCGCCGCGCGGGAGTCCGGGTGAGTTCTGCACCCGCGGGCCCGCCGCCGCTGCTGAACATCGCCAACGTGCTGACCGGCGTCCGGCTGGCGCTGGTGCCGGTGTTCGTCGTCGTGCTGCTCGTCGACGACGGCACGAGCACGGAATGGCGGCTCGCGGCGTTCGGTGTGTTCGCGCTCGCCGCGATCACCGACCGGTACGACGGTGAGCTGGCGCGGCGCCGGGGCCTCGTCACCGCGTTCGGCACGATCGCCGACCCGATCGCCGACAAGGCGCTCACGGGGGCGGCCCTGATCGGGCTGTCGGTGATCGGGCTGGTGCCGTGGGTGGTCACCATCGTGATCATGGCCAGGGAGATCGGTGTGACGGTGCTGCGGTTCTGGGTGCTGCGCCACGGCATCATCCCGGCCAGTCGCGGCGGCAAGGCCAAGACGCTGGCGCAGGCGCTGGCGATCGGGCTGTACCTGCTCCCGCTCGAGCTGCTGGGAGCGGCCGACGTCGTCGACAAGCTGAGATGGTCGGTGCTCGCGGTGGCCATCCTGCTGACCGTCGTCACCGGGCTCGACTACGTGCTGCGGGCGATGCGGCTGCGCTCCGCGGCCGCCGCGGCGCTTCCCGAGCGCTGACCCACGCGTCGTGTTCGCCGTGGGCGGACGCGACCGGCCGCCGCGTCCGGCGACGCCGCGGGTCTGGAATCGGTACGGTGATCTCACCGGCGCGGTGTCCACCTTGGCCGGCGGACGACGAGGAGGGTCGCATGGCGGTGCTGATGCGGGAGGCGATCGGCGGCAGTCTGCGGCGTGCTCGTACGGCGCGCAGGCGGACCCTCCGGGACGTCTCGCGCCGGGCGCGGGTGAGCCTCGGTTACCTGTCCGAGGTGGAGCGCGGCCGCAAGGAACCCTCCAGCGAGCTCCTCGCCGCCATCTGCGACGCACTCGACATCGCGCTGCACGATCTGCTCACCGAGGCCGCGGAGGCCATGGCCGCCGACGCGCTGGCCGCCGACGCCGTGCCGCTGCGCCGCCCCGTCGGCCTGCGCCACATGGACCTCCGGATCGCCGGGGCCACGGACGACCCGTCCGCGATGCCGCTGGCGCCGATCACGCCGGTCGCCCCGCGTCATCCCGTTCCGCAGCCCGCCCCGCAGCCCGTGGCGCTGAAGCCGGTCGACGCGGTGTGCGCCGCCGCCTGACCCAGCCGCCGCCTGCTCCACCGCCCACGTCATCGGCACCCGTCACTCCGGCGGGTGCCGATACGTATCTGCACGTCGTCGTCACCGTGCGGAGCGTCCGAGCGGTAGCCTGACCTCCGGGTCGCCCCGACGGCGACCTCCGGATGATCCCCGATATCGTCGGCGAGCGGTGGAAGCCGGGCCGGTCCGATGCCACGATGGGAACCGGCGCACCGGCGGACATGCCGGACGGCCCGGACAACGACATGCAGCGACGAGCGGCGTCGCACTCGGAGGGCGGAGCAGATGGCCAACGGTTTCACGAAGGCCTGGAAGTACCTGATGGCGCTGTTCTCGTCCAAGGTCGACGAGTACGCCGACCCCAAGGTGCAGATCCAGCAGGCCATCGAGGACGCTCAGCGGCAGCATCAGGCGCTGTCCCAGCAGGCGGCCGCGGTGATCGGCAACCAGCGTCAGCTGGAGATGAAGCTCAACCGGCAGCTCGGAGAGATCGAGAAGCTGCAGGCGTCGGCCCGGCAGGCACTCGTGCTCGCCGACCAGGCCCGTGCCTCGGGCGACGAGACGAAGGCGCAGCAGTACGAGCAGTCGGCGCAGGCCTTCGCCACCCAGCTGGTCACGGCCGAGCAGTCCGTCGAGGACCTCAAGACGCTGCACGACCAGTCGATCCAGGCTGCCGGCCAGGCCAAGACGGCCGTCGAACGCAACTCGATGATGCTGCAGCAGAAGATCGCCGAGCGCACCAAGCTGCTGAGCCAGCTCGAGCAGGCGAAGATGCAGGAGCAGGCCGCGGCGTCGCTGCGGTCGATGACCGAGCTCGCGGCGCCGGGCAACACCCCGTCGCTGGAGGAGGTCCGCGACAAGATCGAGCGGCGCTACGCCAACGCCATCGGTTCCGCGGAGCTCGCGCAGAACTCGGTGCAGGGCCGCATGCTGGAGGTGCAGCAGTCCACGGTCGACATGGCCGGGGCGAGCCGTCTCGAGCAGATCCGCGCGTCCCTGCACGGTGCGCCGGTGGCGGGTGAGGTCACGGGCGGCGACACGGCCGCCATCCCGGCCTCGCCGCAGACCAACAAGCAGCAGCAGCCCGGCACCGCCTGACGGACACGCACAACCACCGACGCCGCCCGCCCCCGCAGGGGACGGGCGGCGTCGTTGTTGCCGGATCCGAACCGTGGAGGGGGCGACTCGGGCGCAGAATCCGGGCGACTCGCGGGCAGGATTCGGGCGACTCGCGGGCAGGGGGGTCAGCGGCGGCGCGGGGCGCGCGGGGGAGTGGGGCCGGGCTGGCAGCGGGGGCACCAGTAGGCGAGCCGGGCGTAGACCCCGTCCCCCTGCTCCGCGGTGCGGATCCGCGTGCCGCAGCGGCGACACCGCTGACCACCCCGCTCGAACACCCAGGTCTGACGCCCCCGCGCCAGCTCACCGGTGGTGGACTGCTGGGGGCGGTCGGCGTTGCGCAGCAGCAGCTCACGCGCCAGCGCGATCACCGCGGCTGCATCCGGGACGTCCCGTACGAGGGTCCACGGCGAGAGCCCGAGCAGGAAGCACACCTCGGTCTTGTAGAGGTTCCCGACGCCCGCCATCACCCGCTGCTCCAGGAGCACCAGCCCGAGCTCCGACGCACCGCGCGCGGTGAACCGGCGCAGCGCCTCCGCGGCGTGCGCGTCGTCCCAGGCGGGGTCGAGCAAGTCGGGACCGAGGTGCCCGACCAGCCGGTCCTCCTCAGCGGTCGGCAGGAGCTCCAGGTCGTGCAGCAGGAACCCGACGGCGGTGCGCTCCGCGGTCTCCAGCACCGCGCGGGCCTGGTGGGAGGGCCGCTGCCATGCCATCCCGGGCCGGTAGAGGTGCCACGACCCGTCGAGGCGCAGGTGGCTGTGCAGGCTGCGGCCGTCGTCGAAGCGGGTGAACAGGTGTTTCCCGATGGTGGCGACGTCGAGCACGGTGCGGCCGGCCAGGTCGTGCTCCGCGAGCTGCGGATGGCGGAGCTCGCCCCGCAGGAGCGTCCCGCCGGAGAGCGCGGCGCGTAGGCGCTTCCCGGTGAGGTAGACGGTGTCGCCCTCCGGCACGGGCCGACGGTAGCGCGGGTCGCGCCGATCCACCGATCGGTGGATCGGCGGTCCACCTCGGGTGCCGGGTACTCCGCCGCGACGGTCGATCTCCACGGGCCTGCGGGGCAGCACGATCGTTTCATGCCCGTCATCGAGGTGGACCACCTGCACAAGCGGTACCGCGACCAGGTCGCGGTGCACGACGTCTCCTTCTCCGTGGAGGAGGGGGAGATCTTCGGCGTCCTGGGTCGCAACGGCGCAGGGAAGACCACCACCGTGGAGTGCATCGAGGGGTTGCGCTCCCCGGACGGCGGCTCCATCTCGGTGCTCGGGCTGGATCCCGGGCGCGACCGCGCTGCGCTGCGCCGCGTGCTCGGCATCCAGCTGCAGGCGAGCGAGCTGCCGGAGAAGCTGCGTGTGGGGGAGGCGCTCGAGCTCTACGCGTCGTTCTACCCGTCGCCGCTCGACCCCGGCGAGCTGCTCGAACGCTGGGGTCTCGCGGCGAAGCGGGACACCGCGTTCGGGAACCTGTCGGGAGGCCAGAGGCAGCGGCTGTCGATCGCACTGGCGCTGGTGGGGAACCCGCAGGTGGCGATCCTCGACGAGCTGACCACCGGGCTCGACCCGCAGGCCCGGCGCGACGCCTGGGAGTCGATCGAACAGTTCCGCCGCGGCGGCGTGACCGTCGTGCTGGTCACCCACTTCATGGAGGAGGCCGAGCGGCTCTGCGACCGGATCGCCGTGATCGACGCGGGGCGCGTGGTCGCGATCGACACGCCGGCCGGGCTCGTGGCCGGGCTCAGTGACGGCCAGCGGCTGCGGTTCCGCCCGTCGGTCCCGTTCGAGGACGCGGTGCTCACGCAGCTGCCCGAGGTGGCGTCGGTGCAGCGGAACGGGCCTCAGGTCGAGGTCAGAGGCGGCGGAGACCTGCTGACCGCGGTGACGTCCACGCTGGCCCGCCACCAGGTCGTGGCCATCGACCTGCGCCTCGAGCAGCCCACCCTCGACGACGCGTTCGTCGCCCTGACCGGCCGTTCTACCGAGAACTGAGGAGTCGACCGATGACCGAGACCACGACCGCAACCCCGACCCCGACCCCGACCCCGCAGCACCGCGCGCCGCGTCCGCTGCGCGCACTCGCGCTGGCGGAGACCCGGCTGTTCCTCCGCGACCCGATGACCCTGCTCATCGCGGTGGTCCTGCCGACGGTGGTCCTCGCGGCCCTCGGCGCCGTGCCGGCGCTGCGTGAGCCCAGCGAGATTTTCGGCGGGCTCCGGTTCACCGACTACTTCGCGCCGTCCCTGCTCGCGATCAACATCGCCGTACTCGGCCTGCAGAACCTCCCCACCGGGCTCGCCACCTACCGGGAGAAGGGGATCCTGCGACGGCTCTCGGCATCTCCCATGCACCCGGCGGCGGTGCTGGTGGTGCAGCTGCTGATCAACGTCGTGACCGTGGTCATCGGCACGGTGCTGATGCTCGCCGTCGCCGTGTACGTCCTCGACGTGCCGGCGCCACGGCACCCGGTCGCGTTCGCCCTCACGTTCCTGCTCGGCACGTCGGCGGTGTTCGCGCTCGGGCTCGTGATCGCGGCCGTGACACCGCGGGCCCGGCTCGCCACCGGGATCGGTGCCGTCGCGTTCATGCTGACGCAGTTCTTCGCCGGGGTGTACCTGCCCAAGTTCCTGCTCCCCGAGGCGCTGGTGCGGATCGGGGAGTTCGTGCCGCCCGGCGTCGGGGCCTTCCAGGCGGCCTGGATGGGGGACGGGCCGGCGCCGCTGCACCTGGTGGTGATGGCGGTGATCGCTGTGGCGGCGACCACTGTTGCCGCTAGGTTCTTCCGGTGGGAGTGAGATCATGAGCGGCGCACAGCGCGGTGCGGCGGTGACGCAGGGCTGCGGGCCGGCGACCGGGCCGCTGTCGGGCACCGAGGAGGAGCTCGACGCCCGCGAACGCAGGTTCGACTCGTTCATGGAACGCTACGTGCCCTATCTCGGGCTGGCGATCGGCACCGCGCTGACGCCGGTGATCGCGTCCACGGCCGGGTACTGGCTGGTCACCAGTCCGCTCGTGCTCGTCGCCGCGGCCTGGTCGTACGTGTTCGTGACGCGGCGGCCCACGCTCGCGTCGGACTCCCGGCTGGGACCCGTGTACGTCGCCGGGCTGCTGGTCATGATGGCCGTGCTCGTGTACCAGTCGCCCTTCTACGGGTTCCAGGCCCTGGCCGGGTACATGCACTCGTTCGCCTACCTGCGTGGGCACTGGCGCTGGGTAGGCGTGGTGGCCACGGCGGCGCTCGCCGGGTACTCGCAGCTCGGCGGCGGCCTGATCACCGAGATCAGCCTGGGCCTCATGGCGGGTCTGCTGGCGATCACGCTGGTCAACAGCCTGGTGGCGGGGGGTTTCACCTACTTCGGCACGCTGTCCACCCAGCAGTCCCACCGCAGGCGGGAGATCATCGTCGCGCTGAACGAGACGAACCGGCGCCTGTCGGAGTCGCTGGAGGAGAACGCGGCCCTGCACGTCCAGCTGCTGGCCCAGGCCCGCGAGGCCGGGATGCTCGACGAGCGGGCGCGGCTGGCGCGGGAGATCCACGACACGATCGCGCAGGGCCTGACCGGCATCGTCACCCAGCTGGAGGCGGCAGGCGCCGCCGACGACGACCCGGCAGTGCGGCGTCGCCACATCAGCACCGCCAGCGCGCTGGCCAGGGAGAGCCTCACCGAGGCCCGGCGCTCGGTCGACGCCCTCGCGCCCGGCCAGCTCGTGGAGGCACAGCTGCCCGACGCGATCGCCGAGATGGGCAAGACGTGGGCGGAGACCGCCGGCGTCGAGCTCACGGTGGACACCACCGGCGAACCGAGGCCGCTGCTGCCCGAGCTGGAGGTCACGCTGTTCCGGGTGGCCCAGGAGGCACTGGCCAACGTCGGGAAGCACGCGTCGGCCACGCGGGCCGGACTCACGCTGTCGTACATGGACGACGTGGTGGTGCTCGACGTCCGGGACGACGGCAGGGGCTTCGTCCTCCGGCCCGGGGCGAAGCCCGACGCCGGGAGCGGTTTCGGGCTCGCGGCCATGGAGCAGCGGGTCCGGCGCGTGTCGGGGACGTTCACGGTGGAGAGCACACCGGGCGAGGGGGCGGCAGTGAGCGCGAGTGTTCCGGCGATCCCCGCGGAGGTGCGGTGATGACCGACGTGATCCGCGTGCTGATCGTCGACGACCACCCCGTCGTCCGCGACGGCCTGCGCGGCGTGATCGACGGCGAGCCGGACATGCAGGTGGTGGGGGAGGCGGGGCACGGCGCCGAGGCGCTGGCCCGGGTGGCCGCCGACCCCGTCGACGTCGTCCTCATGGACCTGCGGATGCCGACGATGGGCGGGGTGGAGGCGATCGGGCAGCTACGGCGCCGTTCGCCGTCGGTGCGTGTCCTCGTGCTCACCACGTTCGACACCGACCGCGACGTGCTCCCGGCCATCGAGGCGGGCGCCACCGGCTACCTGCTGAAGGACACTCCCCGCGACGAGCTGCTGCGGGCCGTGCGGGCCGCCCACCGCGGGGAGGCCGTGCTGTCGCCCGCCGTGGCCGGGCGTCTGATGGGCCAGGTCCGGTCGCCGGCCCAGGACCAGCTCAGCGGCCGCGAGCTGGAGGTGCTGCGGTTGGTGGCCGCCGGGTTCACCAACCGGGAGACCGCGCAGAAGCTGTTCATCAGCGAGGCCACGGTGAAGACCCACCTGCTGCACGTCTACGCGAAGCTGGAGGTGCGGGACCGCGCCTCCGCGGTGGCGGCGGGGTACCAGCGCGGGCTGCTGATGCCCGAGGAGCGGTGACCGGTCCGTCAGCCGGGGACGGCCGTGCGCACGGCGTAGAGGACGTCCTCCCGGACGGGGACGAACCCGAGCCGGGCGGCCACGGCGAGGCTCGCGGTGTTGTCCGGTGACGTCGTCCACGTGGGGGTGCGGCCGCGCGCCCGGACATCCGCGATCAGCGCGGCCGCGCACGCCGTCGACAGCCCGCGTCTGCGCTGGGCCGGCACCGTCACCACGCCGATGTCCTCGTGGCCGCCGCCCACGTAGAACGGCACCGCGACCGACGCGAAGCCGCCCCCGGCCGTCGCCCCGTACGCGACCTCCGCGGCGGCGAGCGCCTCCGGGCCGCCCCAGGTCTCGTGGATCCAGGCGCTGTCCTGGTCGAGGGCGGCGAGTGCCGGCGCGTCGGCCGCGGTGAGCAGCCGCACGTCCCGCGCGGGCGGCGGCACGGTCACCTCTGCCGGGAGTGCGGCGACCAGCCGGTCCCAGACGGCCGTGGCCGGGTCCAGGGCGCGCAGTGCGGGCAGCCACTCCGGCGGCGCCTCGACGAACCCCGCGACGTCGTCGAGGTCCCCGTCCGCGAGGTAGCCGGGATCTCCGCGCAGCGCGTAGTTGCCGGGCAGCTCGGCGAGCACCACCCGCGGGTCCGGCCAGCGGTCCACGCGGCACCGGCCCCGGCCCGTGCGCGCGACGTGCTCGAAGATCAACGGGCCCGGCCGCTCCGGGGCGAACCACCGGCGCAGCTCCGGGCGGGCGTCCGCGGGGATGGTGAGCATGTTCCGGCACCCTGGCACGTTGGCGGCTTTCGCGCCACCGAGAACGGTACGGTGGCGGGCATGAGGGCGACGGCGGCGCAGGCTCTTGGCCTGTTGCTGCTCGGTTCCGTGCTCATCGGCACCGCCGTGGTGATCGAGCAGTCGCTGCTCATGGGCGTGCTCGGGGCGCTGCTGTGCGCCTGGGGCCTGGCCCGGCGCCCCGCTCTCGTACTTCCCGCAGCGGCCTGCGCCCGGCTCGCCGTGGCCGTGCGCGAGCACCACCGCGCGCTGGCGCGGCGCGCCGTGCCCCGCCAGCGCGACCCGGACGCCGCCGGGCACACCCGGTCCCGCGCCCCGTCGGAGCTCCTGCCGGCGGTGTAGCGCCTGCGCGTGGCGCCGCCGGACGAGTCCCGTCCCGGCTGCCCTGGAGTCCCGCCATGCGTACGTCCGTCCTGCTCGTCCCCGGCACGGGGGGCACACCGTGCTAGATCCCGTCTACTACGCCGTCTCCGCCGTCATGTGGTGCTGGCACCAGTTGTTCGGTCTCCTGCTCGGCCCGTCCAGCGGCGTCGCGTGGGCGCTGTCGGTGGTCTTCCTGGTGCTCACCCTGCGCGCGCTGCTGATCCGGCCCTTCCTCGCGCAGGTGCGCTCCGGGCGGGCGATGCGGGCCATCGCGCCCCAGCTCGCGCAGCTGCGCAAGCAGTACGCCGACGACCGCCCGCGGCTCATGCAGGAGACCAAGGCGCTGCAGAGCGCCCACGGGGTGAACGCACTCGGCGGCTGCCTCCCGGCCGTGCTGCAGATACCGGTGTTCCTCGGGCTGTTGCACGTGCTGCGCTACTTCAACCGCCCCGGCCTGACGTTCGAGCAGAACGCCGCCATCCCGAACTACGTCTTCTCGCCCGACCAGGTGCGCTCGTTCCTGGAGGCCCGCCTCTTCGGAGCGCCGCTGTCGGCGTACCTGAGCATGCCCCAGCAGCTTCTCGACTCCTTCGGCGGCCACGTCGAGCGGCTCGACGTCGCGGTGGTCGCGGTGCCCCTGATGCTGGTGGCCGCCGTCGCCACCCACTTCTCCGCCCGTCACTCCGCGAAGCAGCAGCCGCCGGACGGTCCCACGGCGTCGATCATGCGGTTCACCCCGTGGATCTTTCCCCTCGGTGCGCTGGTGGGCGGGCTGTTCTTCCCGTTCCCCATCGCGATACTCGTCTACTGGCTGACGAACAACGCCTGGACGCTCGTCCAGCAGCGGATCGTGTTCAGCCGCCTCCCCGCCCTGGTGTCCCCGCCCGCGCCGGTGGTTGCCCCGGCCGCGCCTGCCCTCGTCCCGGCCACCCCGCAGGACGGGGACCCGGCGGTGAACCGCGCCGGAGGTGGGGGAGGGGCGAAGCGCAAACGGCACGCCTCCGGGCACCGTCCGAGCCGCAGGCGCCGCTGACGGTCCGGGCGACTCGCGGGGGTTTTCCGGGCGACTCGCGGGCGGGTTTCGGGCGACTCGCGGGTCAGCGGGCGGGTTCGGTCGTGAAGTCGTCCCAGCGGACGCGGCGCGTCATCTGCCAGTAGTCCACGATGCGCCAGGGCAGTGCGGAGATGACGCGGCCGAGAGTGTTGCGGTACCAGTTCCGCATGGCGGGATGCGTCCAGATCATCCGCGCGTGCGCCTCGTCCTGGCGGCGGGCGTAGTCGGCGTACGCCTCGGGCCGTACCTCGATCGCTCCGATACCGCAGTTCACCATGTCGGTGATGACCTCGACGATGTAGCGCACCTGGCACTCGGCGATGGTGATGTGGCTGCCCCCGTGGCCGAGCGCGGTACCGGGGCCTGCGGTCAGGAACAGGTTGGGGAACCCGGCCACGGCGATGCCGAGGTAGGCGTCGGCGTTCTCGGGCCCCCAGACGTCACGGATGGATCGGCCGTCCCGGCCACGCAGGTCCATCGGATGCAGGTACTCGTAGGTCTCGAACCCTGTGCAGAGCACGACGACGTCGACGTCGACCTCCGTGCCGTCCTCCGCCCGGACGCCGGCGGGAGTGATCGCGGCGACCGCCTCGGTGACGAGGTCGACGTCGTCGCGGCGCAGTGCGGTGAACCAGCCGTTGTCCAGCAGCATCCGTTTACCGAACGGCGGGTAGGTCGGCAGGGATTTCTCGACCAGATCGTCACGCCCCTCCAGTTCGGAGAGCAGGTGGCGGGTGAAGTGGCGCCGGTGCGAGTCGTTCACGGCGTTGACGGCACGTTCCGGATGCTCCCATTCCGGGTCGACCTGCAGCGCCGGGTGGACCTTGTCGTTCATGATCCAGGCCAGGCGGGTGCGGTACCAGCGGCGATAGAAGGGCACATGCTCCGTCAGGAACTGGACGGCGTCGCCGACGCGCTCGAAGTACACGCTGTTCGGTGCGATCCACTGCGGGGAGCGCTGGAACACCGTGACGTGCCCGGCCCGGCCCGCGATCGCCGGCACGATCTGCATGGCGCTCGCGCCCGTCCCCACGACCGCCACGCGCTTGCCGGTGAGATCGAGGTCGGCGGGCCACCGGGCGGAGTGGAAGATCGGCCCGTGGAAGTCGCCGAGTCCGGGCAGGTCGGGAACCTTCGGCCGGTTGAGCAGGCCCACCGCCGTGATGACGACGTCTGCCTCGAACTCCTCGCCCGTCGTGGTGGTGACGCGCCAGCCCTGCCGGCCGGCGTCGTAGTCGGCGTGCGCCACCTCCGTGCCGAACCGGATCATCTCGCGCAGGCCGTAGTGGTCGGCCACGTCACGCAGGTAGCCGAGCACCTCGTCGCGCTTGCCGTAGTGGGCGCTCCACTGCCGCGGTGCGAACGAGTAGGAGTACAGGTGGCTCGGGGTGTCGACGCCCGCGCCGGGATAGCGGTTCTCCAGCCAGGTGCCGCCCACGTCGGCGTTCTTCTCCAGGACGACGCAGTCGATACCCGCCTCGCGGAGCCGGATCGCGGCGAGCATGCCCGACACACCCGCCCCGATGACGATCGCGCGGAACCCGGTATCGGCCGGAGCGGAAACCGGTGCCGTCGCCCGGAAGCCCATGTCCTCCGCGGCCATCGCCACGTACTCGGCAGGCACCGGCTCGCCGGCCGCGAGGGTCATCAGCTCCAGCAGGGTGGCACCCGTCGGCGCGGGTACCGCGGGCGGGCGACCCGCTGACCAGGCCAGCACGGCGTCGACGGCCGCGGTCCGGATCTCGGCCCTGACGCGCTCCGGGAAACCGCCGTCGATGTTCTCGTCCATCCCCCGGCTGCGGGTGGGGCGGTAGGGATCGGCGAGCCAGCGCGGGTCGCCGGTGAGCTGGTAGAGCACCGGCACGAGCGCGGGCAGGTTGGCGTGCTCCATTGCGCGGGTCAATGCCTGGGAGTCGAGCGGTGCTCCCGGCTCTGGTTCGGCCAGGACGGTGGGCACAGCGCTCATGCCCATAGCCTAACCGCCGTTAGGCAATCGGGGCAGATGATAATCTCGGACGTGCCGGTCAGCGGAACAGCCCGTGGTGTCAGTGTCTAACGGCAGACAGGACGACTCACTGATGGAGCCGACGCCCGATATCGCGTGGCAGCACCGCGCCCCGGTCGGCCGGGCCACCATCGGCGACCAGCTGCGCCGCCACGCCCGCACCCGGCCGCACAAGGTCGCTCTCGTCGCCTACGACACGGCGGGAGCGCGCAGCCAGATCACCTACGGGGAGCTCGACCGTCGCGCCAACCGGTTCGCCCACCTCCTGCTCAGCCGCTCGATCCGCAGGGGTGACGTCGTGGCGGTGGTGGCCCGCAACGGCATCGACGTGGCCGCCCTCTACTACGGGACGCTGAAGGTCGGCGCCGCCATGAGCCCGGTCAACGTGATGTTCGGGGAGCGGGAGATGCGCGAGCAGCTCGCGCACGCCGAGCCCGCTGTGGTCGTGGTCGCCGGAGAATTCGCCGACCGTGTCACGGCGGCGGCCCCCGGCCTCCCCCTGCTGACGTTCGGCGACGCCCTCGAGCGGAGCCTCGCCGACCAGCCCGACACCGAGCCCGTGGCCGATGTCGACGAGCACGACGTGGCGATGCTCGTCTACACCAGCGGCACCGAGGCCACGCCGAAGGGCGTGCTGATCCAGCACCGCAACTACCTGATCTCCACCGCGCCGGCGTGGGGCTGGGGCCTGGAGACCGGTCCGGACGACACCTGGCTCTTCGTCATGCCGTTCCACACCATCTCTGGGCTCGGCTCGATGACCACGCTCACGCTGATGGGGGCCACCCTGGTGCTGCCGGCAGGCGCGGGCGCCGCCCACTCGCTGGAGGTCATCGCGCGGGAGCGCGTCACCGTGATCGCGCAGACCCCGACGTTCTACCTCGCGCTGGCAGGCGCCGAGGCGTTCGGGCCCGGCGTCGTCGGCGCCGTCCGCCGCTGCCTCACCTACGGGGGCCAGGTCACCCCCGCGGTGGTGGAGGCGTGGTCGGCGGCCGCCCCCGGCGCGCGGTGGGGCACCTACTGGGGGCAGTCGGAGCTGTCCCAGCTCGGGACGGTCGGTTGGTTCTCGACCCTCGACGACGTCCCCGGCGGCGACCCCACCTGGATCGGCAAGCCGGTGACGCACCTGGAGGCGCGGGTGGTCGACGCCGACGGCAACGACGCCGAGCTCGGCGAGCTGGTCTGCCGATCACCGTCGGTCATGCTCGGCTACCACCGCGAGCCGGAGAAGACCAGGCACGTGATGCGCGGCGGCTGGTTGCACACCGGCGACATCGTTCGGGTCGACGCCGACGGCAACCTGTTCTTCCACGACAGGCTCACCGACGTGATCAAGTCCGGTGGCATGAACGTCTCGTCGCAGGAGGTGGAGCGGGTGCTGCAGGCCCACCCCAGCGTGCTGCGCGCCGCGGTGGTGGGGCGGCCGGACCCGGTCTGGTCCGAGGCGGTCACGGCCTTCGTGGTGCCACGCTCCGGCGCCGTCCCCGACCGGGACGCCATCGTGGCGTTCTGCCGGGAGCAGCTCGCGGTGTTCAAGGTGCCGAAGGCCGTGCACGTCGTGCCCGAGCTGCCGGTCGACGCGCAGGGCAAGATCCTCAAGCGCGAGCTGCGAGCGGTGGAGCTTCCGCGGTGATCGCTCCGGAGCAGGTCGATGCGCCCCCGCCGGGGGACGGACCGGAGTCGACCGGGCCCGCCCCCGCTGCGCGGCGGCGGGTACGCCGGGCGGAGATCGTCGCCGCGGCCGCGCGGATCTTCGCGCAGCAGGGATATGCGGCCGTGGGGATGCGCGACATCGCCGAGGCCGTCGGGATCCGCGGGGCCAGCCTGTACCACCACTTCGCCTCCAAGGAGGAGATCCTCTACGCGGTGTGCCTGACCGTCACCCGCGAGCTGAACGAGCAGAACCTCCCCTTCCTCGACGCACCGGGCACACCCGGGCAGCGGTTGGCCGCATTCGTGCGCGCGCACCTGGAGTTCCTGCAGCCCCGGCGCGTCGAACACATCGTCGGGCTCCACGAGCTCGCCGCGCTCAGCCCGGCGCACCGGTCCGAGATCGACGGGTACCGGCGCTACTACCAGCGCCGCGTCCGGGACGTGATCGACGCCGGGATGAGGTCCGGGGAGTTCGCCCCGGCCGACCCCCGCCTCGCCGCCTTCGCCGCGTTCGGTGTGCTCAACGGGATCAGCAGCTGGTTCCACGAGGACGGTGCGCTGGACCTCGAGGAGGTCGTGCGCGGCTACGTGGTGCTGATCGTGGGCCGGATGCTCGGCTCACGGGAGTACGCGACCAGCTAGCTCGGGATTGCGACCCGTCCGACACACCACATGTCCTCGCACCGGTAGGCCTAGTGGATGACGATCCGAGATCCACTTTCCCGTGTAGCGGAGAAAATGGTGACGCATTGTCACTTCATCGGGCAGACGTGCATGCTGTGGCCCTGCATCTACCGCTGTCGAAGAACCTCGGGCACACTGTTGGCTCCTCTGGTCGGGAGAGGGGGGACTCAATGCGCCCGACGGCCTGTAGATATGAGTGAGACGCTAATTCTGTGCGCGCGGGCCAGTCGCCGCGGTCGGTTCTTCCTTCGATATCCACAATCGATGAGAGAGAGTCTGCCATGGCGCGTGGAGTTTCTCTGCACGTCGGCTTGAACAGTGTTGACCCAAACGCTTACGCCGGCTGGGGTGGGGCGCTCGAAGCAGGTGAGAGTGACGCTCTGGCCATGGCGCAGCTGGTTTCGAGAGTGGGCTACGAGTCCCATCGGCTGCTGAGTGCGAAAGCAACGGCCGATGCCGTACTCGAGGAAATACGACGGGCTGCGCAGGACGCCCGGGCGGGTGACATCTTCGTCCTGACGTATGCGGGCCACGGCGGGCAGTTCGATGACCTCACGAACGACGAGAGTGATCGCAAGGACGAGACGTGGTGCCTTTACGACCGCGAGATACTGGATGACGAGATCTCCATGGCGCTGGCGGCCTTCCGGGAAGGGGTGCGGGTTGTCGTCCTGTCGGACAGCTGTCATAGCGGAACGGTCACCAGGAAGAGATACAACGACTACCTGCGGTCTCGGCAGTTCCGTGCGATCGAGGAGTCGGGCGACTCGACCGATGGAAGCGGACGACTTCGCGGCGTCCCCGAACTCGTCCAACGAAAGTTGCTCGACGACGGACGGCGCCGCTACCAGAGAATAAGAGCGGAGACGACCGTGCGGGCGGCGGAGCAGGCGCCTGCCAGCATACTGCTGGTCGGTGCCTGTCAAGACAATCAAGAGGCGCTGGAGGACAGCAACCAAGGGGCCTTCACCGGCGCGGTGCTCGACGTCTGGAAGGGCGGTTCGTTCAACGGTGACTACCGTGATTTTCACGCCGCGATCCAGAAGTTACTCCCGCCTACTCAAAGCCCGAGCCTGTCCAGGACGGGACAACCGTGGCCTGCTTTCGAAAGGCAGCGACCGTTCAACCTGGCGCCGCCCGGCGACCTGTCGTCGATCGGAGCCGGCAACGGCGCGTTGGCTGCTGGGGCGGAGTCGATTCCCGAGCGCATGCGGTTCAGGGCCGAGGTGTCGGTGGCGCCGGATGATCCGGTCGCGCAGAGATTCTTCGACGTCCTCCGGGCGGTGGCGGATGTCGAGGCGGGACGGGGTCGGGCGGCACCATCGGTCGGTGAACCGGAACTACGCCCCGAGCAACTGGCTGATCTGGTGAGAATGGCCAACACGCGCGCGTACACGGTTGATGAACTATCGGATCTGTTCTCGCTCTCCGTGATGCGCGTACGGCAGATACTCGAAGGACGCTGACAACAACCCGAGTTCGGCGTGTCGGCTGTCGAGAGACATCATGGATTCGGTTCGAAAGAATGAGATCCTCATGACGACCAAGAAACATTCCGCTGCGGCACAGCGAGATGCAGAGCGCAGCCTCGAGGCTGCCGACTACCACCACCAGTCCCATGGAAGCTCGAGTTCAGGTACTTCTCATCACTCATCAACTCCTTTCGCGGAGGCGCAAATGGCTAGCCGAGGGCCGGTGGACGATGAACTGGCGCATCATCAGACGCATAGTGAGTCCGGTGGTGGCGGGGGAAGTGTCGAGGCTGTCGCGGAGAGTGTGGCGGCGACGTTGCGGGCGGCGGTTGAGCGTGAGTTGACCGGTCGTGGTCGGGGCCGGGATGGCGGTGGGGAGGTCGAGGGGCTTCTGCACAGTCAGACTCATAGCGAGGGCGCTCATGCCGTGGAGATGGAGGTTCTGCGGCGTGGCCGGGGCGCGGTGGACGATGATCTGGCGCATCATCAGACGCATAGTGAGTCCGGTGGTGGCGGGGGAAGTGTCGAGGCTGTCGCGGAGAGTGTGGCGGCGACGTTGCGGGCGGCGGTTGAGCGTGAGTTGACCGGTCGTGGTCGGGGCCGGGATGGCGGTGGGGAGGTCGAGGGGCTTCTGCACAGTCAGACTCATAGCGAGGGCGCTCATGCCGTGGAGATGGAGGTTCTGCGGCGTGGCCGGGGCGCGGTGGACGATGATCTGGCGCATCATCAGACGCATAGTGAGTCCGGTGGTGGCGGGGGAAGTGTCGAGGCTGTCGCGGAGAGTGTGGCGGCGACGTTGCGGGCGGCGGTCGAGCGTGAACTGGGCGCTCGCGGCCAAAGTCGAGATGCAGGGCCGATCAACCACAGCCAGAGCGGAGGTGGCGGAACCAGCGAAAGCGTCGACACGATGGTTCGTGATCTTGGGGATGCGCTTCGAACCGCTGTCGAAAGGGAGCTGACCTCGAGAAAGGGTAGTCGTAAAGGTCGGGATGCGAAGTGAGCGACCTGGCGTCCGGATCTGCGGCGGTAGCCGACGAGGTCATTGTCCCGCCGCTTGGTCTCGTCATCCTCAAGGTTGCCGGCCGGTGCAATTTGAATTGCTCGTACTGCTACGAGTTCAACCTGGCCGACCATCAGCTCAAGGCGCAGCCGAGATTCATGTCGGACGAGGTATTCGATGCCACTCTCCGATGCGTCGCGAGACATGTCGAGAAAAGTGGCCAGAAACGCATTGGGCTGTCCTTCCATGGTGGAGAGCCCACCCTGGTCGGCCCCGATCGGTTCGCTGACTGGTGTGCGCGGGCCGAGTCGATGCTCAGTGGGGTCGACGTACGGTTTGCCATGCAAACGAACGGCACGCTCCTCACTGAGCGGTGGGTCGACGTGCTGCTCCGACATGAAGTTGACGTCGGTATAAGTCTCGACGGTCCGCGTGAGGTCAACGACATGTTCAGGGTGGACCATGCCGGTCGTGGCTCGCACGGCAAAGTGGTGCAAGGAATCAAGCTTCTGCAGGCTGCGGGTCGGGCTCCCGGGATCCTGTCCGTGATCCAGCTCGGCGCAGATCCTCTCGTCATTCATCGACACTTCCTTGATATCGGGTGCTCGAGTATCAGTTATCTCATGCCCGACTACACTCACGACACGATCGGCGACGTCCGGGCTCGCTACGGTCCGGCCCCGTGTGCCGATTTCCTCATCCCCATCTTCGATGACTGGTGGTTCAACTCGACCATCGAGGTCCGAGTTCGCAACTTTTGGGAGGTCAGTCGCCTCATTTTGGGCGGTAAGAGCCGGATCGACGCCTTGGGCAATATTCCCCTCGGATTCGTGATCGTCAATCCCAGTGGTGATATCGAGGGCCTGGACGTGTTGAAGGCTTGCGAAGACGGGTTGACGCAGACGGGTCTCAATGTCAGGTCGGACGACTTTGTCTCGCTGCGTAGCAGGAGCCCTATGCATGCCCAGATGGTCTTCGAGGGTGCACCGCTGCCGACGGGCTGCACTGATTGCGTGGAGAGGTCGACCTGTGCCGGCGGGTACCATCCTCATCGCTATTCGCGAGCTAATGGGTTCGACAACAGAAGTGTCTGGTGTGAAGATCTGCTGAGGATCTTCGGGCACATCAGGGCCAGGTTGGGGGTTGCGGCAAACGATACTGTGAAATTGCGAACCGAGCAGCTTGTCGCGTGATCTCCGTTGAAACTATTATTCCGGTGTTGAAATGGCGTACCACCGGTCATGTCTCAGAATTGCTCGGTTTGCAAGCGCGCCGGGTTTTCGAGCGGCTGGCCGTCGCTGTGCCGACCCTGACTGGCGACACGCTCGAGGGGTTGGTCGGACTGAGCGATCGCCAGTGGCGACGCCTGGTCTTCGCACCGGAGTTCTACAGTGACGTGATGGCGGGCCGCGGGGCGGACGCGATTCGGGGGCACACGCTCGCAGAACTCGGGGTGTGTGGAGATGCTCGCGCGATCGCCAGCCTTCTTGGTCGAAACGGTATCGCCAGCACGGCACTTGGTGACGTCACATGGATACAGCGAGGAGATCGGCGACTCACGATCACGGCGCCGTCGGCGCAAGGTATTGTCGTTGACGCCATGAGCGTGCACCTCAGGCGTCCACGGTCGGGTCTGCCTCGGAGTATTCAACTGTACGACGAGACCGAGCGGGATCGTCTCTGCTCCGATATCAGCGGCGCACTTCAACAGATCTACGGCGCCAGCCCTACCGCGGGCGTCCTCGTCAATTCCGTCGTCCGGACGATCGTGGTGCGGAAGGATGCCGCACAACGATCGGTCGCCTCATGCTCGTGGCCTGGGCTCCCAGGTTGCGTGGGTCTCGTGAACCCGCTGGGTCTGGCGCGCTCCTGGCTCGTCAACTCGCTCGTGCACGAGGCTGTTCATTGCTATCTGTGCCTGACGGAGTTGCTGGGCGACTGGTACCTCGATGAGGCAGCGATGACGGCTCGCACGGTGCGGTCACCCTGGTCCGGGCGTCCTCTTCCTTTCCATTCCTTCGTTCATGCGTGCCTGGTGTGGTTCGGGTTGCTGAACTACTGGCGTCTCGATCACTCCGAAGACTCCGCCCAGTACGTGCGCCAGGCGGCACGGGGCTTTCTCCGCCCTCGCGACATCGTCTCCCAGATTCGGGCAGGTGACGGGTTGCGCCCCGAAATCGCGGACCTGGTGCTGGATGTTTGTGGTATGGGCCGGACAGTTGCATCTGAGCATGCGGAGTGTGGCCGGCAGTAAGCCACGCGGCGGTGTAGCAGCCGGCGGTGCTTCCGTTGGTGGAGCGAGATGCTCTGGCGCACCGGTGCCCATCCGGCACGAAGGGGCGGGGTCGGCTGGCCGAGGTGGGATCCCGAAATCACGCTCGCAGGCGCAGCCCCTTCGGGGTGACCCGGAAGCCGGCTTCGGTGAGCACCTCGGCCAGTGCGGAGTCGAGCGAACCGACGCCGTCGGCACGCTCGACGGCCAGCGAGCCGAGCCAGCCCTCGTGCACCGCCCCGGCCAGCGCCTGGGCGGCGGCTGCCAGCTCGTCCCGATCGACCGTGAACGACAGCAACGACCGCCCGCCCCGCTCGACGTACAGCGCGGGCGCGCCCTCGACCAGGACGACGAGCGCCCCGGCCTTCCGGCCCGGCCGGTGCTTCGTGTCGCCGACGGTGGCGGGCCAGGCGAGCGCCGCCCCGTAGGGCTGCGCCGGGTCGGCGGCGGCGAGCACCACGCGGGACAGCCCGTCGCCCTCGCCCCTCACCGCTCCGTCGTAGCCGTGGTCGGGATCGGGGCCGGCGGGGCTGCCGTCGGGCCGGGAGAGGGAACGCAGCCGGTCGATCGCGCCCGGCACGGCGAACTGCGCCGCCCCGAGCCCTTCCACGACGTAGCCGCGCCGGGCGCGGCCGGAGTCCTCCATGGCCCGCAGCACCCGGTACACCGCCGCGAACCCGCCGCTCACCCGCTCGGTGGCCAGCGCGCCGCGGGTGAGCACGCCGTGGCGTTCGAGGAACGCCTCGGCACGGGCATGGGCCCGCCGGGTGGGATCGGGCTCGCGCTCGGCGGCGAGGGCCCACCGGCCGCCCACCGACGGCGGCCCGCTCCGGCTGGGCATCGCCGGGCGGCCCGCGCGCAGCTGGGCGTATCGGCCGCGCGGGGCGGACCGCCTGCTCCGGTGCGCCGGGCCCCCGCGGCCACCCGCCCCGCGCCCACCCAGCCGCGCCCGCAGCGGGGCGAGGGTGTCGTTGCTCAGGAGCCCGGCCCACACGAGATCCCAGATCGCGGTGACCACGGCGTCGTCGGCCGGCACGGCCTCTCCACCCTCCACGAGGGTGCGCCCGGCCCGGTCGGCCAGCTCCCGGAAGAAGAGCGCACCTCCGGAGAAGCCCGGGGCACCGGCCGTGCCGCCGGCCGCCGGTGCCGCGGGATCGGCCCACCCGAGCGCCGCGAGCACCGCCCGGTGCAGAGGCGTCTCGGCGACATCGGGTTCGGCCTCGGGGAGCAGCAGGTCGGCGACGTCGGTGGGCGCGACGGCGAGCCAGCCGTCGGTGCCGGCGAGCGGGCCGCAGCCGGTCCAGGTGACCTCACCCGACGCGGTGAGCTCGTCGAGCAGCGCCGGCGTGTAGCCGGGTAGCCGAGCGGGCAGGACGAGGGACTCCAGCGCGCTGGCGGGCAGGGGAGCCCCGGCGAGCTGCTCGACCACCCCGAGCACGTCCTCGGCGCCGGGCGCGCGCCGCATCCGGCCGCGCCGCTCGCCCCCGGCACCGGCCTGCACGCCCTGCCAGGCCGGCAGGAACCGCCCCAGCGCCCGCTGCTCGACCGGCTCCACCTCGGCCCGCAGCCGGGCCAGCGACGCCCGGCGCAGGCGTCGGAGCACCTCGGCGTCGCAGTACTCGACGCTGCTCTGCGGGCCCACCGACGTGGGCCGCAGCTCGCCGCGCACGAGCCGGCCGGAGCCGACCAGCCGGTCGAGCACGCCCGCCACCACCGCGACGCCCAGCCCGAACCGGGCGGCACACTCCGCGGCCGCGAACGGCCCGTGGGTACGGGCGTAGCGCAGCACCAGATCACCCAGGGGGTCGGCCACGGGCTCGGTGAACGTCTCCGGCACGCCGACGGGCAGCGCGGCGCCCAGCGCGTCGCGTACCCGGCCGGCGTCCTCGACCGGCAGCCAGCGCTCCTCCCCGGCGATCCGCACGCGGATGACCCGCCGGGCCGCCTCCAGCCCGGTGAGCCACTCCTCGCGCACCCCGCGAGCGGCTGCCTCCGCGGTGGTGAGGTCGCCGAGGAACCGCAGGAGGTCGGACGCGCCTTCGGCGTCGCGGGCGCGGCGCTCCTCGGCGAGCCGCTGCAGCGACGCCTCGACCTCGGCCAGCACCTCGGGATCGAGCAGCTCGCGGATGGCCTCGGAGCCCAGCAGCTCGGCCAGCAGCGTGGAGTCGAGCGCCAGCGCCGCGGCCCGGCGCTCGGCCAGCGGGGCGTCGGACTCGTACAGGAACATCCCGACGTAGCCGAACAGCAGGCTGCGCGCGAACGGCGACGGCGAAGCCGTGGCCACCTCGACGACGTGCACCTTGCGGGCCTGCACGTCGGCCATCAGCTCACGCAGGCCCGGCAGGTCGTAGACGTCCTGCACGCACTCGCGCATCGCCTCGAGCGTGATCGGGAACTGCTCGTAGCGCCCCGCCACGGCCAGCAGCTGCGCCGACTTCTGGCGCTGTTGCCACAGGGGGCTGCGGCGCTTGGGGTCGCGGCGGGGGAGCAGCAGCGAGCGGGCCGCGCACTCGCGGAACCGCGACGCGTAGACCGACGATCCGCCGAGCTCGGCGACCACGATCTGCTCCACCTCGCCCGGGTCGAGCAGCACGTCCTCGGCGGTGGGCACGACCTCGGCGCCGGAGTCGTCGACGCCATAATGATCACCCACAGCGGGCAGCCGCAGCACGATGCCGTCGTCGGCGCTGGCGGCGTGCACCTCGACCCCGCGCCGCTCCCGCATGCGCGCGGCGATCGCGAGCCCCCACGGCCCGTTGACCTGCGCCCCGAACGGGGAGTGCACGACCATCCGCCAGTCGCCCAGCTCGTCGCGGAACCGCTCGATGAGGATGGTGCGGTCGCTCGGCACGTGGCGCGTGGTGTCGCGCTGCTCGTGCAGGTAGGACAGCAGGTTGTCGGTGGCCCACACGTCGAGCCCCGCCGCGGTGGCCCGCTCCCGGGCGGCGTCGTCGGGCAGCGCCGACATCTCCCGCACGAACTTCCCGACCGCCCGGCCCAGCTCCAGCGGCCTGCCGATCGACTCGCCCTTCCAGAACGGCATCCGCGCGGGCTGCCCCGGTGCCGGGGTGACGATCACGCGGTCGTGGGTGATGTCCTCCACCCGCCAGCTCGACGTGCCGAGCAGGAACGTGTCGCCGACGCGGGACTCGTAGACCATCTCCTCGTCGAGCTCGCCGACCCGCGAGCCCCTGCCGTCGGCCCCGCCCGGCGTGGTGACGGTGAAGAGGCCGCGGTCGGGGATCGTGCCCCCCGAGGTGACGGCCAGCCGTTGCGCACCGGGCCTGCCCTGCAGCTGGTCGGTGACCCGGTCCCAGGTGATCCGGGCCCGCAGCTCGCCGAACTCCTCGGACGGGTAGCGCCCGGCGAGCATGTCGAGCACCGAGTGCAGCGCCGACTCGGGCAGCGCGGCGAACGGCGCGGCTCTCCGCACGACCCGCGCGAGGTGGTCGAGCTGCCAGGGCTCCAGCGCCACCATCGCGACGATCTGCTGCGCGAGCACGTCGAGCGGGTTGCGCGGGTAGCGCATCGACTCGATGGCGCCCGACGTCATGCGTTCGGCGACGACCGCGCAGGACACCAGGTCGCCCCGGTACTTCGGGAAGACCACGCCCCGTGAGATCGCACCCACCTGGTGGCCGGCCCGGCCGACCCGCTGCAGGCCGGAGGCGACGCTCGGGGGCGCCTCCACCTGCACGACGAGGTCGACAGCGCCCATGTCGATGCCCAGCTCCAGGCTGGACGTGGCCACGACGCAGGGCAGCACCCCGGCCTTCAGCTCCTCCTCCACGAGTGTGCGCTGCTCGCGCGACATCGACCCGTGGTGGGCCTTCGCCACCGTGGCCGCGGCACCGCCCCCGATGCCCGACTGCCCGATCGCCTCCGCAGGGAAGGCGTCGAGATCCTGGACCTCGCCGCCCTCCAGCTCCTCGGCGGCCAGCTCGTTGAGCCGCGCCGTGAGCCGCTCGGCCAGCCGCCGGGAGTTGGAGAACACGATGGTGGAACGGTGGGCCCGGACCAGCTCCAGCAGCCGCCGCTCCACCGCGGGCCAGATCGACGGCCGCTCGGCGGTGCCCGCTGCCGACCCGATGACCTCCTCGTCGGAGCTGCCCGGCGCCGGACGCTCGTCGAGGGCCGCCAGATCGGGCACCGGCACCTCGACGGAGACCTCGATCGTCTTCGGGATCGGCGGCTGCACGACCTCGACCGGGCGCGCGCCTGCGAGGAACGTGGACACCTCGTCGAGGGGGCGCACGGTGGCCGAGAGCCCGATGCGCTGGGCCGGCTTCTCCAGCAGCTCGTCGAGCCGCTCCAGGGACAGCGCGAGGTGGGCGCCGCGCTTGGTGCCCGCCACGGCGTGCACCTCGTCGAGGATGACCGTCTGCACCCCCCGCAGCGACTCCCGCGCGGCCGAGGTGAGGATCAGGAACAGCGACTCCGGGGTGGTGACCAGTACGTCGGGCGGAGTGCGGGCGAACTGGCGGCGCTCGTCGGCCGGGGTGTCGCCGGTGCGCATGCCGACGGTGATGTCCGGGACCGGGAGCCCGAGGCGCTGCGCCGCCTGCCGGATGCCGGCGAGCGGCGAGCGCAGGTTGCGCTGCACGTCGACGGCGAGTGCCTTGAGTGGGGAGACGTAGAGGACCCGGCAGCGGTGGCGGGGCTCCTCCGGCGGCGGCCCGGTGGCCAGCCGGTCGAGCGCCCACAGGAACGCGGCGAGCGTCTTGCCCGAGCCGGTGGGGGCCACGACCAGGGCGTGCTTCCCCGCCTGCGCCGCGCGCCACGCGCCCTCCTGCGCCGCCGTGGGCACGGCGAAGGCACCGCCGAACCAGTCACGGGTGGCGGCGGAGAAGCCGTCGAGTGCGCTCACGCCGACCATCATGCGCCCGACCACCGACAGTCCGCGGCGTTCCGCCCCGGCCGTCCCCGGCGGTCAGGTCCCCGCGGTGAGCTCCCGCACGAGCTCGGCCACCGCGCGGTCGGCACCGCTGCCCGGCCGCCACGTGCAGGCGAGCCCGATGGCGACCACCTCGCAGGAGGCCAGCACGTGGCGCACGGCCGCGGCGACGGCGGGCAGCCGGGGACCGTCCGGCACGGGGAACAACAGCCCGGGCAGGTCGCGCGCATCGACCACGTCGACGTCGAGGTGCAGGTAGACCGGTCGGTGGGGCGGCAGCCCGGTGCCGACGTCCGCCACCGGCACGCGCCGGATCGCCGACGTGGCGAGGTATGCCTCCTCCGGCGGGTCGAGGTCCCGCGCGTCGACGAGCAGCACGTCCGGCTCGGGCACGACGCGCAGGCCGATCCGTTCCGCGACCGTCCGGTCCGCTCCGCCGACCAGCTGACGCACCGGCATGCCGCCGAGGTAGCCCGAGGCCGACGTCTCCGGGGTCTGGACGTCGCCGTGGCCGTCGAACCAGACGAGCGCCGGATCCAGCCCGGCCCGCTGCAGACCGGCGACCACGCCGAGCGAGGTGGTGCAGTCCCCGGAGAGGACCAGCGGCACCCGGCCCGCGGTGACGTCGGCGGCGACGGCGTCCGCGACCTCGTCGTAGAGCACGGCCATCCGCTCCCACGGCGAGCCGGGCCCGAGCTCCGGGGGCGCGATGCTGCGCTGCGGGGCGAGCGGCAGCTCCAGCGCAGGCAGGTGCTCGTCGAGGTGGAACGGCACGGCGATCACGGTCACGCCCTCATGCTGCCCGCTCCCGCTGGGGCCAGGAAAATGCGTTTCCGGCGAAGCCACGTTCCCGGACCGCCGCCACCACCACGCACACACGACGAGGAGCGCCCCTGATGCCCGACGTCATCCGCCTGATCCTGGACGACCACGAGACCTTCCGGAACCGGTTCGCGGAGCTGGAGAAGCTCCGGGACGCCCCGGAGGCCGCCGCCGAGCTGTGGAAGGGGCTGTCGGCCCACCTCGAGGTCCACGCCTCCGCGGAGGAGGAGCACTTCTATCCCGCGCTCCTGCAGCACGTCGAGGACAGCGAGGACGAGACGAAGGACGCGATCAAGGACCACGACGAGATCCGCGACGGCATCCGGCGCGCGGCGGCCGCGGAGGTCGGCAGCGACGAGTGGTGGGCCGGCATCCAGGACGCCCGCGAGGCCAACGACGAGCACCTCGCCGAGGAGGAGCGCGACGACATCCCCGACTTCCTGCGCGCCGCGTCGGTGGAGCTGCGCCAGGAGCTGGGGGCCAGGTTCGAGCGGTTCGAGGACGAGCACCCCGGTGCGCGCGGGCTCTCGGGCGAGGACAAGGACCCCGACGAGTACGTGGCCGGGAACAGCTGACCTCGTGGTCGACGCCAGGTTCCTGAAGGCGGTCCGAGTGCCGGTCAGCGCCTGCGGTTCAGCCACCACCAGCGCACCAGCACGACGAGCGACGCCAGCAGCCCGGCCAGCACGACCAGCTGCCCGACCGGCGACGACAGCCCGGTGGGGTCCTGCGCGAGAACGGACATCACGGACAGGACGCTACCGGCTGAGCCATTCGGGCGTCGCCGTGCCGAAGGACGGTGCGGGCGGGGGCCACGCCAGCGGGCGCCCGTCGAGCGTTCCGGGCGGACGGGCGAGCGTGAGGACGCCGCCGGGGGTGTCGAGCTCCTGCAGGTAGGGGGCCGGGTCGCCGTCCTGCGCCGGGGCGGCCTCCTCCCGGGGCAGCCCCTGCAACCAGGCCGCGGTGCCCACCAGCGACAGCCGGACGTGGTGGCTCCCGCCCTCGGTGTGCTGGCGGGTGAGCGCGAGCAGGGCCGCCGTGGCGGCCAGGTAGCCGGTGGCGTGGTCGAGCACCTGGGCCGGGAGGGCCCCCGGCCGGTCACCGTCGCCCTCGGCCAGTGCGATCCCGCACGCCGCCTGCACGATGCTGTCGAACCCGCGCCGGTGCGCCCACGGACCGCTGTGGCCCCACGCCGACAGCGTGACCGTCACCAGCCCGGGATGTCGCTGCGCGAGCTCCTCGGGGGCGAGCCCGAAGCGGTCGAGGGCCCCGGGGCGGTACCCGGTGACCACGACGTCGGCGCCGGCCAGCAGCCGCTCCAGTTCCGCCGGCCCGGCCCGGAGGTCGAGCAGCGCGCTGCGCTTGCCGGGCAGCGTGTCGGCGGCCTGCAGCGGGATCTCCGGCCGGTCCGGCGCGTCGAGCCGCAGCACGTCGGCGCCGTGGACGGCCAGCGTGCGGGTGGCGACCGGGCCGGCGATGACGCGGGTCAGGTCGAGCACCCTCGGCCTGCGCACGGGGCGGGCGGGAGCGACGCCGAGCACCCGGTGCTCGAGGAGCGCGGGCGGTGGGCCCGCGACGGCCCGGAAGGCGTCCTCGGTGCGCACGACCGCGCCGATGCCGCCGGCCTCGTACAGCGCGTCCTCCAGCTCCAGGCCGGGCCGCTCCGCGATCGCCGCCGGGACCTCCTCCGCCGTGCAGCCCAGCACGTGCAGGGCCGCCGCCCGGTGCCACGGGTAGTTGGCGTGCAGCCGCAGCCACCCGTCGGCGGTGCGGTGGAACGCCGAGAGCGTGTCGAACGGGCTGCCCAGCGGCTGTCCGTCGAGGCGTACGTACCTCTCGCTGCGCAGTGCCACGGCGAGCCCGCGGGTGTCGAGCCCGACCCGCGCGCCGGTGCCCAGCGTGCCGGCGAGCAGGCCGGCGCCGACCGCGGCGGCGCCGGCGCGGGTGACGGGGAACGTCGACGCCAGGGTGGCCGCCGGTCCGGTGAGGGAGAGCCGGTCGAGCTCGCCGGGCGCGCCACCGGCGGCGGCCCAGAGCGACGGCAGCGGGTCGGTCACCCGGCCAGCGTCCCAGCTACCGTGGTCGGGGTGCGACTGACGTACTTCCGGGAACTGATGGAGGGCGAGTTCGGCACCGCCCGGGCCGCCTCGGTGTCCCACGACCACGTGTTCGCCGAGCTCGGTGGCCGCACCGTGGAGCAGGCCCTCGAGGCCGGGATAGACCCGCGCGACGTGTGGAAGGCGGTCTGCGACGCCTACGACGTGCCGCCGGTGCGCCGCTGAGCGCACCGAACCGGCCACCGTGCGGCAGGGGGCGGGCGATCCTAGCCGTCGGGCGTGTCGGCTAGGGGATCGAACAGGTGTTCGCTATGCTCCTGTCCACACCGCGGTGCGGCTGTCCACAGATCGCCACCGCTCCCGCAGATTGTCAGTGGCGCCTCCTACTGTCGACGCCAGACCGACAGACAGTCCCGAGTACCTGAGGTGGAGACCGGCGATGACCCCCGCACCCGACCGCGAGAAGGCACTCGAACTCGCGCTCGCCCAGATCGAGAAGAACCACGGCAAGGGCTCGGTGATGCGTCTCGGCGACGACACCCGGCCGCCCATCGGGGTGATCCCCACCGGGTCCATCGCCCTCGACGTCGCTCTCGGGGTGGGCGGCCTTCCCCGCGGCCGCGTCGTGGAGATCTACGGCCCCGAGTCCAGCGGTAAGACCACCGTCGCCCTGCACGCGGTGGCCAACGCGCAGGCGGCGGGCGGTATCGCCGCGTTCATCGACGCGGAGCACGCGCTCGACCCCGAGTACGCCAAGGCTCTCGGCGTCGACACCGACGCCCTGCTCGTCTCCCAGCCCGACACCGGTGAGCAGGCGCTCGAGATCGCCGACATGCTGATCCGCTCCGGCGCGCTCGACATCATCGTCGTCGACTCGGTGGCCGCGCTCGTGCCGCGCGCCGAGATCGAGGGCGAGATGGGCGACAGCCACGTCGGCCTGCAGGCCCGGCTCATGAGCCAGGCGCTGCGCAAGATCACCGGTGCGCTGAGCAACTCCGGCACCACGATGATCTTCATCAACCAGCTGCGCGAGAAGATCGGCGTCATGTTCGGCTCGCCGGAGACCACCACGGGTGGCAAGGCGCTCAAGTTCTACGCCTCGGTGCGGCTCGACATCCGCCGGATCGAGACCCTCAAGGACGGCTCCGACATGGTCGGCAACCGCACCCGGGTCAAGGTCGTGAAGAACAAGGTGGCGCCGCCGTTCAAGCAGGCGGAGTTCGACATCCTCTACGGCGTCGGCATCAGCCGTGAGGGTTCGCTGGTCGACGTGGGCGTCGAGCAGGGCATCGTCCGCAAGTCCGGTGCCTGGTACACCTACGAGGGCGACCAGCTCGGCCAGGGCAAGGAGAACGCCCGCAAGTTCATGCGTGAGAACCCCGACGTCGCCGCCGAGGTCGAGAAGAAGATCAAGGAGAAGCTCGGTATCGGGGCCCAGCTCGACGCCGAGACTCCGCTGCCGGCACCGGTCGACTTCTGAGCATGACGCCGGGCCGGGAGAGCACCACCCCGGAGCAGGACACCGTCCGCGTCGCCCGGTTCGACGAGGTCGGCAGTTTCGCCGGGGCCACCGGTGACGACGGAACCGGCAGCGGCGATGGAGCCGGCAGCAGCGACGACGGGGCGGCGGCTCCGGTGGCCCGGCTGGACGCCACCGGCCCCGCCGGCCTGGTCCGTCCGGCGGCCGACCTCACCGGCCTGGATGCGCTCGCCTCCGAGGCGGCGCCGGTCGCATCGTTCGCGCCCGGCGACGACGGGGGAGCCGGTGGCGCCACGGAGCCGGACGTGGCGCCCGTGGCCCTGTTCGACGCCGGACAGCTGGCGAGCGCCCGCGATGTGCCGGTGGCCGAGCTCGGCACCGACACCCGGGGCCGCTCGACCGGGCGCCGGGCACCGTCACCGGGCCGGGGTGAACGTCGCCCGCGGCGCGAGGAGCGCAGTGTCCCTGACCGGAGCGCCCCTGACCGGAGCGGCCCGGGCCGGCGTGCTGACAGCCGGGGTGGCGCTGCACGGGATGACCCCGCGCGGGATGGCGGCGCCGACACCATTCCGGACGCCGACCCTCCCGCGCCGGAGACCGGTGGCCGGAGGGGCCGGGGCCGGGCGGAGCGCAGGTCCGGCGCCGGTCCGGAGCGCGACGGCGATCCGGTCGTCATGGCGCGGGAGATCTGCCTCCGGCTGCTCACCGACCGCGCGCGCACCCGGCAGGAGCTGGCGCAGGCACTGCGGCGCAAGGGCATCCCCGACGATGCGGCCGCCACGGTGCTCGAGCGGTTCGACGAGGTCGGCCTGATCGACGACGCCGCCTTCGCCGGACAGTGGGTCCGCTCCCGCCACGCGTACCGCGGCCTCGCCCGCCGGGCGATCGCGGTCGAGCTGCGCCGCAAGGGCGTCGACGACGAGGTGGCGGGCGAGGCGCTGGCCGAGGTCGACGGCGAGTCCGAGGAGCGGCGGGCGCGCCAGCTGGTCGACCGCAAGCTCCGCTCGCTCACGGTCACCACCCCCGAGCAACAGGCGGTCGCCGGGCGCCGGCTGGTCGGGATGCTCGCCCGCAAGGGCTACGGCGCCGGCGTGGCCTACCGCGTGGTGCGGGAGGCGCTGGCCCAGCACGGCGCGGAGCTCGACGACGCGGAACTTCCCGACGACTGACCAGATGGGCTGCGCGCCGGCTGTGGTCCTCGCAGCAGCCCTGGGCCCTGCAAGGACCACAGCGAGCGCGCGAGCGATCGGTGTCATGCCTCCGGACGCGCCGTCTGCAGCAGGGCCTGCTGGGCCGCGCCGGCCAGCCAGGCCTCGGCGCGGTCGAAGTCCCATCCTTGCTCGCCCACGAGGGTGTACCAGGCCGAGCGGCCCAGGTAGAACCAGAGCAGGTCGACAGCGGCGGCGTGGTCCAGCGCCGGCTTCAGTGCGTCCAGGGCCGTGAGCCGGTCGGCCACTGCCGACATGACACCGAGGTAGGCCGCCTTGGCCTCGTCCAGGACGGGCGCGGCGGACGGTTCCCCGAGGCTGCGGTAGAGCAGGCCCCAGACAAGATCCCAGTGTCGCTCCTGCGCCTGCCGGGTGCCCGCCGCGGTGATCGCGATGACCCTGCGCGGGTCGTCGGTGCTCGCGATGCCGGTGAGGGTCTGCTCGACCGCGGGGTCCTCGACCGCCGGCGTCAGCAGGGCCTTCAAGATCGCCGCCTTGCCGCCGGTACTGCCGTAGACGGTCGGGACCGCCACTCGCGCGGCCGTGGCGATGTCCGCCACGGTCACCTGCGCGTAGCCCTCGGCGAGGAACAGCCTGCGGCTGCTCTCGAGGATCGCCTCGCGGGTGGCGAGCGCGGCGTCCCGACGTCGAGGTGAGTTGTAGGAGCGCATCCCCGCATGTTACTTCTGACATAGAGAGATTAATTGACAATATATGCCTACTATCAATACTGTGGCGCTGGTGAGAGACACCCGGGCGACGGCGGTCGTCGAGACTCGCCTCGTGCACGACCTCCATCGGAGGGTGAGCACTGTGCTGGCAGAAGCCGCTGCTCGCCCAGCGGCCTCCGCGGCTGCCCTGGCCGAGCTGCGCGACTTCCTCGTCGTGCAGCTGGAAACCCACCACGAGTGCGAAGACCACATCCTGTGGCCGATGATCGAGGACCGGGCTCCTGGGACCGCAGAGTCGTTCGCCGCCCTCAGCGCTGAGCACGACCAGTTGGACGCCGCACTCGACGCGCTCGCCGAGGCGCCGGTCGACGACACCGACCGGACCGCGCTCCTCGACTCGGCGGTCGCACTGCGCGAACTGGTCCACACGCATCTGGAGCACGAGGAGCCCGTCCTGCTCCCGGCCCTGCGCGATCACGTCTCCGAAGAGGCGTGGGAAGGCTTCGTCCGGCAGGTCCGCGCGGCGACGCCCGAGGTGGGAACGCACCTGCTGGTCGGTTTCTTGGAGCAGGTCGGCACCCCGGAGGAGGCGGACATCGTTCTGCGGGACGTGCCCGCGCCGGTGCGGGCGGCCTTGCGCGAGCAGGCGCAGGGAACTCTCGGCCGGCTGACGGGGGACTGCTGACGGGCCAGGGTGCGGTGCACCGGGGACGACGTCGTGACCATGCACGGACGAGGAGCCCACGAGATGCGGATCGGCTTCAACCTGCCGCAGTTCGGCAGCCATGCGCACCATCCGGAGGGCGTTGCGGAGTTCGCCCGCCGGGCCGAGGAGATGGGGGCGGACAGCCTCTGGGTGGGGGACCGGCTGCTGGCCCCGCTCGAGCCGGAGGTCAACTATCCGGGCACCACGGCGTTTCCGGCGGAGTTCCGGGCGGGGCTGGACCCGTTCGCGGCGCTGACCGTCGCTGCTGTGGTCACCACCCGGCCGCTCCTGGGGAGCAGCGTGCTCGTCGCGCCCTGGTACGCCCCGCCACTACTCGCCCGTTCCCTCGCCACCATCGATCAGCTCAGCGGTGGCCGCGTGATCGCCGGCCTCGGCGTCGGGTGGTCTCCCGAGGAGTTCCGGTCCGTCGGCGTGCCGATGGGGGAGCGCGGTTCCCGGTTCGACGAGTGCCTCGATGCACTCGCGGCGTACTGGGGCACCAACCCCGTCGAGCACCACGGGAGGTTCTGGTCCACCGCCGCCGGCTACGTCGACGTCAAGCCGGTGCAGCGTCCCGGCCCACCCGTCTACCTGGCCGCGTTCACGCCTGCCGGCATGACCCGGGTGGGACGTCGCGCCGACGGTTTCCTTCCGGCGGTGACTCCCGGCCCATTCGAGCCGACGATCGTCACCGGCCCGATGAGCCGCATCCGGGCCGCGGCCGCACGGGCGGGCCGCGACCCGCACGAGCTCGGCGTCATTCTCCGGGTCAACACGATGGCGGGTGACTCGGTGCACGGCATCGCCGAGGTCGTGCTCCGGGCTCGTGACGAAGCCGCGGTGGACCACGCCTTCGTCGACCTCACCTACCGCGACCTGGCCACGAGCGTCGAGCACGCCGTGGATCTGGCCGGGCGCGTGCTCGATCTGGTTCGCTAGTCCTCGTGGCCGAGCGCGCGCAGCTGCGGCTGCTCGCGCAGGCTGCGCTTCAGCTCCGCGAACCCGGGGAAACGGGCCAGGGCGATGACGTGGTCCCACAGCTCGGCGGCCTGCTGCTCGTCCGGGACCCTGCTGATCACCGGGCCGAAGAACGCGACCCCGGCCGGGGGCTGGAAGTGCAGGATCGGGGTGCCGACGTCCTTGCCGGTCAGCGACAGCGCCTCGTCGGTCTCGGCCTGGATCTCGGGGTCCAGGGAGGAGTCGTCGAGGGCGTCGGCCAGCGTTGCCGGCAGGCCGAGCCCGGTGAGCACCGGTTCGACGAAGTCCCTGGTGCCGCGCGCCTCACCCTCGGGGGCGTCCCCGGCCTTGGCGTCGAAGATCTGCGTGCCCAGCGCTTCGTAGAGCCGGCCGACGGCGTCGCGCCCCTGCTCGGCCCGCGTGCGCGCCGCCACCCGCAGCAGCCGCAGGCCCGCCGTGTGCACCCCGTCGTAGCCCGGCGCGAAGTGGGTGTCGTAGTCGAGGTGGGAGTTGAGCAGTCGCAGCGAGATGAACCGCCAGTCCACCCGGTAGTCCCGCTGCACCTGCACGGTCCGCACCCACTTGCTGGTGATCCAGGCGAACGGGCACACCGGATCGAAGTAGAAGTGGATTTCGGCATCGGCCATGTTTCGCAGGCTAATCCGCGCAGCGGCGACCGGACTGATCCCTCCGTCACTCCACCGGTTCGGCACCGCGCGGCGCCGAGGAGTCCGGGCGGCGCAGCACCTGCACGTCCCCGGGGAACCCGTCGCCCGCCGACAGCACGGCGAGGAAGGACAGCAGGGTGTCGCGGAACGCGCGCACGGCGTGGGTGGGGGTGAGATCGGCGCGTCGGGCGAGCGCGACGGTCCGGTACAGCGGAGGGGTGAGCACGGTGCGGCGCAGGCGCGGCCTGCCCGCGAACACCAGGTCCGGCACCACCGCCACACCGGTGCCGGCCTCCACCAGCCGCAGCACCGCGTCCATCTCCCCGCCCTCCACCGCGAACCGGGGCGTCACCCCGGCGTCGGCGTACGCCTTCAGGGTGGCCTCGCGCAGGTCGTAGCCCTGCCGGGGGACCACGAGTGAACGCCGGGACAGCTCCAGCACCGTCATCGAGCCCCGCGACGACGGCGCGCGGTCCGAGGTCGGGGAGGCCACCGACAGCCGCTCCCGCAGCACCGGCATGGTGTGCAGCGCCGGGTCGATGCCCGGCGGCGGGACGATCACCAGCGCCACGTCGAGCTCGCCCCGCACGAGCGAGCGCACCAGCGGCTGCGAGCCGCTCTCCACCAGTTCCAGCCGGACGTCGGGGTACTTCTCGTGGAACACGCGCAGCACGTCGGCCAGCACGCCGATGCACAGTGACGGGGTGGCCCCCACCCGGACGCGGCCGCCGCGGAGCCCGACGATCTCGGCCACGGCGGTGCGGGCGCTCTCCGAGTCGGCCAGCATGCGCCGGGCGAGTGGCAGCACCGCCTCTCCTGCGGGGGTGAGGACGGGCCCGTCCCGGCTCCCGCGGTCGACGAGCGGCGCACCGAGCTCGTCCTCGAGGGCCCTGAGCTGGCGCGACAGCGTGGGCTGCGCCACGCCGAGGGACTCGGCAGCCCGAGTGAAGCTGCGCACGTCGGCCACGGCGACGAAGTACGCAAGCTGCTGAAGCGTCACGCTAATAGCGTACGTGCATCGGCAGTGGCAGTTCGATGCATTGGACGTTTACCGCCGCCCGTACCCACCCTTACCCCATGGTGACCCTGGGACAGCGCCCGGCGACCCGTGCACGGCACACGCCGCGGCCGTCGTCGGTCCAGCTGAAGATCGTGATGGCGGTGTCCGGCGCCCTCGCGCTGCTCTACCTGGTGGCCCACATGATCGGCAACCTGAAGATCTTCCTCGGTGCCGAGGCGATCAACACCTACGCCGCGTGGCTGCGCACCGTCGGCGAGCCGGCTCTCCCGGCGGAGACCCTGCTGTGGCTGGTGCGGGTGGTCCTCACCGTCGCGATCGTGGCCCACATCGTCTCGGCGGTGATCCTCACGCGCCGCGCGCACCGCGCCCGCCCGGTCAAGTACGCGCACCGGCAGCCCGTGCAGGGGAGCTACGCCGCCCGCACGATGCGCTGGGGCGGGGTGATCATCCTGCTCTTCATCATCTACCACCTGCTCGACCTCACCACCCTCACGCTGAACCCCAACGGCGTCCCCGGCGACGTCCACGCGAACCTCGTGGCCGACTTCGCGCCGAGCCGGTGGTACGTCACGCTCTTCTACGCGCTCGCGGTGATCGCGGTCGGCTTCCACGTCCGCCACGGCCTGTGGAGCGGCCTGCAGACGCTCGGCCACAACAGCGCCGCCGCCCAGAACACCCTCAAGGGAGTCGCCCTCGTGGTCGCGGTCCTGCTGACCGTCGGCTTCCTGTCCGTCCCGTTCGCGGTCCTGACCGGATTGGTGCGTTGACATGACCAGCAGCTACACGGACTACACCGTCGGCGCCCCGGTGGCCGACACCGCCGCGCCGGGCGGTCCGATCGAGGAGCGCTGGGAGCGCAGGCGGTTCGGCGTCAAGCTGGTGAACCCCGCCAACAAGCGGAAGATGAAGATCATCGTGGTCGGCACCGGCCTGGCCGGCGGCAGTGCCGCTGCGAGCCTGGCCGAGCTCGGTTACCAGGTCAGCTCGTTCTGCTACCAGGACAGCCCGCGCCGCGCCCACAGCATCGCCGCGCAGGGTGGCATCAACGCCGCGAAGAACTACCGCAACGACGGCGACAGCGTGCACCGGCTGTTCTACGACACCGTCAAGGGCGGCGACTTCCGGTCCCGGGAGTCCAACGTGCACCGGCTGGCCGAGATCAGCCTCCAGATCATCGACCAGTGCGTGGCGCAGGGCGTGCCGTTCGCCCGCGAGTACGGCGGCCTGCTCGACACCCGCTCCTTCGGTGGCGCGCAGGTCTCCCGCACCTTCTACGCCCGCGGCCAGACGGGCCAGCAGCTGCTGCTGGGTGCGTACCAGGCGCTGGAGCGTCAGATCGATGCGGGTGGGGTCACGATGTACCCGCGCCACGAGATGCTCGACCTGATCATGGTCGAGGGCCGGGCCCGCGGGATCGTCGCCCGGGACCTCATCACGGGGGAGACCCGCAGCCACCTCGCCGACGCCGTGGTGCTCGCCTCCGGTGGCTACGGCAACGTCTTCTACCTCTCCACCAACGCCAAGGGCTGCAACGTCACCGCGACCTGGCGGGCGCACCGGAAGGGCGCGCTGTTCGCCAACCCGTGCTACACCCAGATCCACCCCACGTGCATCCCGGTCAGCGGAGACCACCAGTCGAAGCTCACGCTGATGAGCGAGTCGCTGCGCAACGACGGCCGCGTGTGGGTGCCGAAGCGCAAGGGCGACGACCGCGCGCCCGGGGACATCCCCGAGGACGACCGCGACTACTACCTCGAACGCAAGTACCCGGCGTTCGGCAACCTGGTGCCCCGCGACATCGCCTCGCGCGCGGCCAAGGACGTCTGCGACGAGGGTCGCGGTGTCGGGCCTACCGGGCTGGGCGTCTACCTCGACTTCGCCGACGCGATCACGCGGCTGGGCCGCTCCGCCGTTGCGGCGAAGTACGGGAACTTGTTCGAGATGTACCAGCGCATCACCGGCGAGGACCCCTACGCCGTGCCGATGCGGATCTTCCCGGCCGTGCACTACACGATGGGCGGGCTGTGGGTGGACTACGACCTGCAGAGCACGATCCCCGGCCTGTTCGTGGTCGGCGAGGCGAACTTCTCCGACCACGGCGCCAACCGGCTCGGCGCGTCCGCGCTGATGCAGGGCCTGGCCGACGGCTACTTCGTGCTGCCCAACACGATCGGCGACTACCTGGCGGGCGCGCGGCTGGGCCCGGTCGACCCGGCCAACGACGAGGTGCGTGCCGCCGAGCAGGACGTCGCGAACCGGGTGGAGACGCTGCTGTCGATCGACGGGACCCGCACGGTCGACTCGTTCCACCGCGAGCTGGGGCACCTGATGTGGGACCACTGCGGGATGGAGCGCACCGACGAAGGCCTGCGCAAGGCGCTCGACCGGATCCCTGAGCTGCGCCGCGAGTTCTGGAGCAATGTGAAGGTCCCGGGCACGGGTGCGCAGCTCAACCAGTCGCTGGAGCGGGCCGGGCGCGTCGCGGACTTCCTCGAGCTCGCCGAGCTGATGTGCCTCGACGCGCTGCACCGCACGGAGTCCTGCGGCGGCCACTTCCGGGCGGAGAGCCAGACCGAGGACGGCGAGGCCGCCCGCGACGACAAGAACTTCTCCTACGCCGCGGCCTGGGAGTTCACGGGCCAGGGCGAGCCCCCGGTCCTCCACAAGGAGGACCTGCACTTCGAGTACGTCATGCCGAGCCAGCGGAGTTACAAGTGAAGCTCAACCTCAAGATCTGGCGCCAGGCCGGCCCCGAGGACAGGGGGCGCCTCGTCGCCTACCGCGTCGACGACGCCGACGAGGACATGTCGTTCCTCGAATTGCTCGACGTGCTCAACGAGCGGCTCGCCCTCGACGGCGAGGAGCCGGTGGCGTTCGACCACGACTGCCGCGAGGGCATCTGCGGCGCGTGCAGCATGGTGATCAACGGCGAGCCGCACGGCCCGCAGAAGGCGACCACCACCTGCCAGCTGCACCTGCGGCACTTCCGGGACGGCGAGTCCATCACGATCGAGCCGTTCCGGGCCGCCGCGTTCCCGGTGGTGCGCGACCTGGTCGTGGACCGTGGCTCCCTGGACCGGATCGTCGCGTCGGGCGGCTACATCTCCGCCCCGACGGGCTCCGCCCCCGAGGCGCACGCCACGCCCGTCCCGAAGGCGAACGCCGACCGGGCGTTCACCGCCGCCGCGTGCATCGGTTGCGGCGCGTGCGTCGCGGCGTGCCCGAACGGCAGCGCCTCGCTGTTCCTCGGCGCCAAGATCACGCATCTCGGTGAGCTCCCGCAGGGCCAGCCGGAGCGCTCCGACCGCGTGGTCCGCATGGTCGAGACCCACGACACCGAGGGCTTCGGAGGCTGCACGAACACCGGTGAGTGCGCGGTGGCGTGCCCGAAGGAGATTCCGCTCGACGTGATCTCCCAGCTGAACCGCGACTACCGGAAGGCGACGACAGGAGGCCGCCGCTCAGCCTGACCTCTGCGCGCGAGGCAGCTCGCGCCGACATCGAAACCACGTTCCTGCCGGGGCAAAAGCAGGAACGTGGTTTCCGCCGTGCGCGCACCAGAATCGCCGTGAGTGAATCGCGTCACGTGGGGAATGCCCGGAGAAGGCCCCGCAAGCCGCGAACGTCGGGCCGTCGTAGGCTCCCGCCAGATCCAGACGTCCCGACGCCGCGGCTTCTGTGCGGTCGGCGTCGGCACCGCAGAAGAATGAGGACTTCCTGACGTGTCATCCACCACAGAGGCGTCCGCAGGCCGGGCGCAGATAGCGGCACGGACACTCCGCACCGACCGGTGGTGGTTACCGCCCCTGGCCAACTTCGTAGGGCTCGCGCTGTGGGTCGTCTACGCCACGGTGCGGGCCTTCATGCAGGACTGGTACTTCGTCCCGCAGTACAACTACCTCACGCCCTTCTACTCGCCGTGTGTGTCCAACGGCTGCGTGGAGCAGGCGGCGCACTTCGGACGGTTCCTGCCCGACGTGTGGTGGCTGCCGTACGCGTCGTTGACGCTGCCGTTCCTGCTGCTGTTCCGGCTCACCTGCTACTACTACCGCAAGGCGTACTACCGCGCGTTCTGGCTCTCCCCGCCGGCGTGCGCGGTGGCCGAGCCGCACAAGAAGTACACGGGGGAGACCCGCTTCCCGTTGCTGGGCCAGAACCTGCACCGCTACTTCTTCTACATCGCGGCGATCATCTCGCTGATCAACACCTATGACGCGATCGAGGCATTCATCAAGGAGGACGGCAGCTTCGGGCTCGGCCTGGGCAACATCATCCTGGTGATCAACGTGGTGATGCTGTGGGCGTACACGGTGTCGTGCCATTCCTGCCGCAGCATCATCGGTGGCCGGCTCAACCACTTCTCCAAGCATCCGCTGCGCTACAAGCTCTGGGTGCAGGTCTCGCGGCTCAACGGCAAGCACATGCAGCTCGCCTGGACCACACTGGCCACGCTGGCCATCACCGACTTCTACATCATGGCCGTTTCGGCCGGGTGGTTCGCCGACCTGCGGATCGTGGGGTGAATGCAGTGACTGCTTCAGAACAAGCGACGACATCGAACGGTCCCACCGAGAACATCGAGCGCCACGAGTACGACGTCATCGTCATCGGCGCGGGTGGTGCCGGGCTGCGCGCCGCCATCGAGGCGAGGATGCAGGGCAAGCGCACCGCCATCATCTCCAAGTCGCTGTTCGGCAAGGCGCACACGGTGATGGCCGAGGGCGGCTGTGCCGCGTCGATGGGCAACGTCAACCCCAACGACAACTGGATGGTCCACTACCGCGACACCATGCGCGGCGGGAAGTTCCTCAACAACTGGCGGATGGCCGAGCTGCACGCCAAGGAGGCGCCCGACCGCGTCTGGGAGCTGGAGACCTACGGTGCGCTCTTCGACCGCACCAAGGACGGCAAGATCAGCCAGCGCAACTTCGGCGGCCACACCTATCCGCGCCTCGCGCACGTCGGTGACCGCACCGGGCTGGAGATGATCCGCACCCTGCAGCAGAAGGTCGTGTCGCTGCAGCAGGAGGACCACCGCGAGACCGGTGACTACGAGGCCAACATCCGGGTCTTCCACGAGACCACGATCACGGAGCTGTTCAAGGCCGACGGGAAGATCGCGGGCTGCTTCGGCTACTACCGCAGCACCGGGAAGTTCGTGCGGTTCGACGCGCCGGCGATCGTGCTCGCGACGGGCGGGGTGGGCAAGAGCTACCAGGTCACGTCGAACTCCTGGGAGTACACCGGCGACGGCCACGCGCTGGCCCTGCGCGCGGGCGCCACGCTGATCAACATGGAGTTCCTGCAGTTCCACCCGACGGGCATGGTCTGGCCGCCGTCGGTGAAGGGGATCCTCGTCACCGAGTCGGTGCGCGGTGACGGCGGCGTCCTGCGGAACTCCGAGGGCGAGCGGTTCATGTTCAACTACGTCCCCGACGTCTTCAAGGACCAGTACGCCACCACCGAGGAGGAGGGCGACCGCTGGTACACCGACGCGGACAACAACCGCCGTCCCCCGGAGCTGCTGCCCCGTGACGAGGTGGCGCGCGCCATCAACTCCGAGGTGAAGGCGGGGCGGGGCAGCCCCCACGGGGGCGTGTTCCTCGACATCGCCTCCCGGCTGTCGCCCGAGGAGATCCAGAAGCGGCTGCCGTCGATGTACCACCAGTTCAAGGAGCTGGCCGACGTCGACATCACGAAGGAGCCGATGGAGGTCGGGCCCACCTGCCACTACGTGATGGGCGGGGTCGAGGTCGAGCCGGACACCACGATGTCCACGGTGCCGGGCCTGTTCGCGGCGGGCGAGGTCGCCGGTGGGATGCACGGCTCCAACCGGCTCGGCGGCAACTCGCTGTCCGACCTGCTCGTGTTCGGCCGTCGAGCCGGCATGGGCGCCGCCGAGTACGTCGACGGGCTCGCGGGTGTGCGGCCCGCGGTGCGTATCGACGACGTCGCCGCGGCCGAGCAGCGGGCGCTGCTGCCGTTCTCCTCGGCCACCGAGGGCGGGGAGAACCCGTTCGTCGTGCAGCTGGAGCTGCAGAAGACGATGAACGACCTGGTCGGCATCATCCGCAAGGCCGACGAGATGGAGATGGCCCTCAAGAAGCTCGAGGACATCGCCACCCGCACGCGGACCGTCAGCGTCGTGGGCCACCGGGAGTTCAACCCCGGCTGGCACCTGGCGCTGGACCTGCGCAACATGCTGCTCGTCTCGCTGTGCGTGGCGAAGGCGGCGCTGGAGCGGCAGGAGAGCCGCGGCGGCCACACCCGCGACGACTACCCGGCGATGGACTCCGACTGGCGGCACGTGCTGCTGGTGCTGTCGGCGCTGGGCGAGGACAACGTCGAGCTGGTGCGCAAGGAGCAGGTGGCGATGCGGCCTGAGCTGCTGGACCTGTTCGAGCTGGACGAGCTGAAGAAGTACTACACCGGTGAGGAGCTGGGCGGACACCGCGCCGGCTCCGCTGCAGACTCTGGGGTGGAGAACGCATGAGTTACGACGCCCATTTCCGGGTGTGGCGCGGCGACTCCGAGAAGGGTGAGCTCGTCGACTACCCGGTGGAGGTGAACGAGGGCGAGGTCGTCCTCGACATCATCCACCGACTCCAGCAGACCGAGGCCGGTGACCTGGCGGTCCGCTGGAACTGCAAGGCCGGCAAGTGCGGGTCCTGCAGCATGGAGATCAACGGCAAGCCGCGGCTGGCGTGCATGACCCGGATGTCGACGTTCACCGAGACCGAGACCATCACGGTCACGCCGCTGCGGACGTTCCCGGTGATCCGGGACCTCGTCACGGACGTGTCGTTCAACTACACGAAGGCCCGCGAGGTGCCGAGCTTCGCGCCGCCGCCGGACCTGGAGCCGGGCGAGTACCGGATGCAGCAGGTCGACGTCGAGCGGAGCCAGGAGTTCCGCAAGTGCATCGAGTGCTACCTGTGCCAGAACACCTGCCACGTGGTGCGTGACCACGAGGAGAACAAGGAGAACTTCGCCGGCCCGCGCTACCTCATGCGGATCGCGGAGCTCGACATGCACCCCCTCGACGTCGCCGACCGCAAGCAGGAGGCGCAGGAGGAGCACGGCCTGGGCTACTGCAACATCACCAAGTGCTGCACCGAGGTGTGCCCCGAGCACATCAAGATCACCGACAACGCGCTCATCCCGCTCAAGGAGCGCGTGGTCGACCGCAAGTACGACCCGCTGGTCTGGCTGGGCAGCAAGATCTTCAAGCGCTCCGGCGCGTAAGGGCGCCCTGCCCGCCAGGTTCAGGAAAGCCACTTTCAGGCCCTCTCCGGGCAGGAAAGTGGCTTTCCTGAACTTCGGGGGCCCTCAGCGGCCCATGCTGCGGCGGATCTCGTCCAGCTTCGCCTTCCCCGCTCGCTCGCGCTCGGCCTCCTGCTCCTCGATGCTGCGTGCCGCCGCCGTCTCTTCGGCGAGCTCGGCCGCGCCGAGTGAGGTGGCGTAGCGGGTCTCGATCTTGTCGCGGACGTAGTCCAGGCTCGGGACGCCGTGGTCGTCGTAGTCGGGTGCGGGAGGCGGTGCCACCGGTCCGGGGTCGGGCACGATCTCGGCCTCCACCGGCTCGGGCCGGGCGGGTGTCGCGGGTGTTGCGGGCCCAGAATCCGGGCATTTGGGCGAATCCGCCGGGAGATTCGAACTATCGGGCGAATCGTTCATCGCGCAGTTCCTCCATTTGGCCGGGTAGAACAGCACCGTGCGCTGCAGACCTTCACTCGAATGCTCACGCTCCGCGATCGGGCAATCGCGTAACGCGACCGATCCACTTTCGTTATCCGAGCGGGACGCCACATGGTCGTTCCAGCCTGCACGTGGAGGAACCAACGCATGACGGCTGCCCCGACAGCGGGACTCGCGCAGTCCACCGGACAGACCCGAGTCTCCCGAATCGCGCCATCCGGCGCTCCCGTCGACCTGACCCTGCCAGCAGCGTTCGGTGACTACCAGTGGTACGGCAACACCCGGTTCACCGGCCCGCGGACGGCCCGCCAGTTCTTCCTCGCGCCCGCGGGGGAACACCGGGTGATCCCCAGACACGTGCTGCCCGGGGCGCGGGAGCGGCGGCAGTCGATGCGCGGCTTCGACGCCGTGGTCTTCGAGGCGCCCGACCGCAGCGACTCCGCGCTCGTGCTCTCCGGGCCCCACCACGAGGCCACCACCTGGTTCGGCGGCCCCGCGCCCGACGCCGCAGGCGTCTCACGGTTGCTGGCCACGTTCCGGTTCGCCGACTCGTCGTCCGGCGCGGCGCTCACCCCCGCGTCGGACCTGCTCGTCAAGCAGAGCGATGTGGCGCTGATCGGGCGCAACGCGCAGTCGATGCTGGTCGTGCGCCGCTCCACCGAGGTGCTGCAGACCCTGCCGCCGTGGGCGGGCATGCCGCTGCCCGGCGGCGAGCTGTGGCGCTCGGGACGCAGGCTGGATCCCGGGGGCTCGTCCCGCGTCGCGGGCACTCCGCACGAGTGGCGCTACCTGTTCGCGAGCGAGAGCGTCGCGATGGACCTGGTCCTGCACGGCCCCGAGTCCGGCAAGCCGGCCCTGCCCATGGGTGAGGACCAGGTCGTCGCCGCGCTGGCCGCGCTCAGCGGCCGGTGGAGGGGCTGAGCCGTGTCCGTCGCACTCGCGGTGGCGCTGCTCGCGCTGCTCGTCGCGCTCTTCACGCTGGTGGCGCTCGTCGCGGTGTACGCGAGGGTGCGCGCACTGGAGGCCGCAGGCCCGGCCGAGCTGTCCGGGTACGTCGCACTGGTCGGGCGCCGGGCGCCGGCTGCGGTCCGGCCCGGTCCGGGGCAGCGGGCGGCCGTCGTGGCCGTGCTGGACGCCCACTGCGCGCTCTGTCACGCCGTGTGGGACGCGCTCTGCGCCGTCCAGGAGGACCCGCACGTCCGCGTCGTCGCGCTGGTCGACCGGCCGGAGGACTTCGCCGTCCGCGCCGGGGGCCGGGCCGAGCTGCTGGCCGACCCCGACGCCAGGGCCGACCTGTTCGAGGGGTACTCGCCGACCCTGCTGGCCGTCGACGCCGGCGGCGTCGTCACGCACCGCAGCTTCGTCTACTCCGACACCGACCTGGGCGCCCTCGTCCAGGACCTGACGCAGCGTCCCGATCCGATGCCGGGCGCCGAGCGCCACTCCGAAGGACGAGAGGTGACCCGGGCATGACCCACCTGGACGAGATCCCGATGACGTCGGCGCCGCCCGCGCAGGCGGTCCCGAGTGCCGTGGTGGCCCGCATCCGCGCCATCCGGCCCAGTCGCCGCACGGTGCTGCGCGGGCTCGTGATCGGCGCGGCCGCGGCGGCACTCGTGCCCCTGGACTGGTACCTGAGCCGTCGGGAGGCCGCGGCGCAGGACGACGAGGACGAGGACGAGGACGACGACAGGTCGGAGCACCTCACCTGTACGCCGTCGTCGTACGACGAGGAGTCCAACAACTGGCCGGACGACGGCGCGGCGCTCTGCTACGGCGGCTGGCGCCGTGGCTCGTACCCGTGCTCGGGCGGGTTCCACCGCGAGGGCGAGTACGAGTCCCAGGGCGACTACTACGAGTCGACGCGGCTCACCACGTCCTGTGACGGCAAGAACGCGTGGCGCTGGCGCGGCTACCGCTGCTCCGACGCGGTCACCGAGGTCTACTACGACGACGGCGACAGCTACCGCGGGCTGACGATCGCCGCGTGCGAGCTCCCGGACACCGAGGGGGAGCCGGCCGCCGCGCTCGTCGGAACCGGGTCGAGCCCGTCGTGACGGTCCCGCCGCGGGCGCGTCCCCGCTGGCTGCTGCACCCGGTGACGGCGGCGCTCACGCTGCTGCTCGTCGGGGCGTTCGCCGCGTTCGTGGCGGGCAGCGCGGTGCGGGACCTCGCGGCGGGGGGCGCGCTGCTCCTGCTGGTCACCGTGGCGGGCGCCGCTGCCGGGTTCGCCAACTCGGGCAGCACTTGAAGTCACAACTCGGCGTTCCTGCTGAGCGCGTCGGTCTGGCGCGACAAGCCCGTGATCCGGTACTTCGGCACCGGACTGCTGCTCGGCGCCGTGCTGGTGGCCTTCGCGGCCGCCGTGCTCGGTGCGCTGCCGCAGGCGCTGGTACCCGCGGTGGCGCGGGAGGTGCTCTTCGGGCTGGTCGTGGTGCCGGTGCTGCTGCGGGAGTTCGGGCTGCTGCGGTTCCCGGTGCCGGAGAACGCCCGGCTGGTGCCGGAGGACGTGCAGCACATGCGGGAGTGGGGTGCGCTGCAGTTCGGGTTTGAGATGGGCACCGGGGTGCGCACCTACTCGCCATCGGCGTTGCCGCACCTCGTGCTGGTGGCGATCGTGCTCGTCGTGCCGTTCCCGGCCGCGTTCGGGGCGGCCGCGGGCTTCGCGATCGGACGGCTGGCGATGCCGCTCCTGTCCAACGCCTGGAGCGACGACGGCGCGTGGAGCGAGCTGTGGGCGCGCTCGGAGCGGATCGCCCGCCCGCTACTGGCCCTGACCTGCGGTGGGACGCTCGTCGCTGCCATGCTCGAGTGGTGAAGACCGCCGAGGTGGTCGTCGTGTACGACGTCTCCTGCCCTGTCTGCTCCCGGATCGCGCGGGAGCTGCCCGACCTGCTGCGGGTGCCGGTGAAGGTCCGGTCCTGCCGCGACCCTCAGCTCGCCGCCCGCTATCCCGCGCTGCCCGCCTCCGTGCGGGCCTGTGCCGCTCCGGCGCTGGGCACCGTCCGTCCCGACGGCTCCGTGCGGTGGTGGCCGGGGGTGAGCGGGGCCCTCGCCGTGCTGCCCGTGGTGCGCCGGGGCGCCCTGTGGGAGGCGCTCGCCGTGCTGCGTACCGCGCTGCGCGCCCGGGCGTGACGGCGATCTCAGCCGGCCGCCGACTAGCGTGACGGTGTGACGATCACGGAGCTTCCCTACGGTTCCTGGCCCACGCCGATCACATCCGAGCTCGTCGTCACCGCCTCCGCGCGGCTCTCGGAGCTCCGCGTCGACGGTTCCGACATCGTGTGGTCCGAGGGCCGCCCCGCCGACGCCGGGCGCGTCCAGCTGGTCCGGCGCGCGGCGGACGGCACCACCACCGACCTGCTGCCGGCCGGGATGAACGCCCGCACGGCGGTGCACGAGTACGGGGGCGCGGCCTGGTGGGTGCGCGACCGGGTGCTGTGGTTCAGCGAATGGTCCGACCAGCGGCTGTACCGGCTCGCACCGGGAGCCGACCCCGTCGCCCTCACGCCCGAGCCGGCCATGCCGCGCGGCGACCGCTTCGCCGACGGTGACCTCGCGCCCGACGGGAGCTACCTGGTCTGCGTCCGGGAGCGGCACACCGGCGCCTCGGCCACCGAGGTGCGCAACGAGATCGTCCGGCTCGCCGCCGATGCGCCGTCGGAGCCGGAGGTGCTCGTCACCGGTCCGGACTTCGTCGCCGCGCCCCGGGTCAGCCCGGACGGCAGATCGCTCGCCTGGCTGCAGTGGAACCACCCGTCGATGCCGTGGGACGACACCCTGCTGATGATCCGCGACCTCGAGACGGGGGAGGAGACGGTCGTCGCCGGTGGCCGCGGCGAGTCGGTGGCGGAGCCCCGGTGGCAGCCGGACGGGTCGCTGTGGTTCATCAGCGACCGCACCGACTGGTGGAACATCTACCGCTGGGTGCCGGACGTGGACATCAGGCCGGTCGTGCGGATCGACGCGGAGATCGGTGTGCCGGGCTGGGCGTTCGGCTCGGCGCGGTTCGTCGTGCTCCCCGACGGCCGGGTGGTGTTCGCCCGGCAACGGGCCGGGTTCGACGGACTGGCCGTGGGCGAGCTCGACGGGTCGATCACCGACCTGGACCTGCCGTTCTCGGCGATCGGTGCGGTGCGGGCCACCGGCACCGACACGGTGGCCGTCGTCGCGGGGAGTCCAGCCGCCGAGACGGGCGTCTTCCTCGTGGACATCGGGACCTGCGACGTCGGGGAGCTGCGGCCGCCCCGCGACGTCGGCGTCGACCTCTCGACGATCTCGGTGCCCGAGGCCGTCTCGTTCCCGTCGGTGGACGCCGCCGGGGAACGCCGCACGGCCCACGCGCTGTTCTATCCGCCCACCAACGAGGGGTACCGCGCCCCCGACGGCGAGCTCCCGCCGCTGCTCGTGGTGATCCACGGCGGCCCCACGTCGGCGGCCGTGCCTGCGCTGAACCTGTCGGTCCAGTACTGGACGAGCCGCGGGTTCGCCGTCGTCGACGTGAACTACGGCGGCTCCACCGGATACGGCCGCGCCTACCGCGAGCAACTGCTGGGCGAGTGGGGCGTGATCGACGTCGCCGACTGCATGGCGGCCGCGGAGTGGCTGGCGGCGCACGGCCGGGTCGACCGCAACCGGCTGTGCATCCGCGGCGGCTCGGCGGGCGGCTACACGACGCTCGCGGCGCTGGCCCGCGCCGACACCCCGTTCGCGGCCGGGGCGAGCCACTACGGGGTGGCCGACCTCGCGGCACTGGCGGCCGACACGCACAAGTTCGAGAGCCGCTACCTCGACCGCCTCGTCGGCCCCTACCCGGCGTCCCGCGAGCTGTACGAGGAGCGCTCGCCGATCCACCACGTCGACCGGTTCGAGCGGCCGCTGATCGTCCTGCAGGGCGACGAGGACGAGATCGTCCCGCCGCGCCAGAGCGAGCTGATCGTCGACGCGCTGCGGGCGCGCCGGCTGCCCGTGGCCTACCTGCTGTTCGAGGGTGAGCAGCACGGGTTCCGGCGCGCCGAGAACATCCGCAGGGCCCTGGACGCGGAGCTCAGCTTCTACGCCCAGGTGCTCGGGTTCGAGCTGCCCGCCGGGGAGGGCATCGAACCGGTCGCCGTGGAGAACCTCTGACGGCATCTCTACTGAACTACCCCGACAGTGATCTGCTGAAGCCGGGCGCCTGTTCCGCTCGGTGCCCGGCTTCTTCTTCGCCCGATGCGATGTGGGCACAGGTCTCCCCAGTGATCACAGAGGCTCTGCCGACCGCGCGATCTGCGCGCCCCTCTTATGCGGCGAGGTGCAGGAGTGGTTTTCGGCGGGGTCTTCGTTGGGGGTCGATCCAGGCGGGTGGGATGAACTCGGGGAGCCCGTCGCGGATGCGGACCTGCCAGTCGGAGTGGTGCAGCAGCCGATGGCACGCCCGGCAGAGCATGACGCAGTTGTGCAGGGCGGTGTCGCCGCCGTCCTGCCAGGCTGTGATGTGGTGGACCTCGCACCAGGACGCGGGCCGGCCACACCCGGGTCGGGCGCAGCCGCGGTCGCGGGCAGCGATGGCGCGGCGCAGACCATCGGGAATGGTGCGGGTGACCCGCCCGACATCGAGCGGCTGACCTTTCCCGTTCAACACCACAGGCACGACCGCGGCATCACAGGCCAGCATCCGCAACGACTCCGGCGACAACGTGCCCCCGAAGTCCAAGCAGGCGGCACGGGCCCGGTTCTCCAGGTCCTCGAGCCGGACCAGCACGTTCAGGTGCGGGCGCCGCCCGCCGCACTCGGGGACGTCGCCGTGGTCGAGCACATACCCGCACACGTCGGCGAGGGCCTCGGCCTGGCGCTGGGCGAGGCTGCGGTGCTCCTCGGCGGTGGCGGGCCGGGCGTGGGCGTCGATCACGGTGGCGATGGCATCGAACATGGCCGCGTCATCGAACCGGCCCTTCAGGGTGCCGCCCGCCTTCCTGCGGTGGCGTACCAGGTGCAGTTCGTTGACCGGGGCGGGTGGGCGGTCATCGGGCTCGGGGCCGTCGGCGTCGAGGGCCTCGACCAGCGCGGTACCCCAGGCTTGCAGTTCGGAGGGGGTGTAGACGGCCGCCTTCTCGGCGAGTTGGGCTTCGGCACCGGCCCACACCGGCGGGCTGAGCCGCTCGGCGGCCGGGCTCGCGAGGACCCGGGCGATCACGGCGACGTGGCGTAGGCCGGTGTGTCCGGCGGCGAACACCTCGGCCGTAGCCGCCAGCCGGGCGGGTAGCGCGGTGCCGTCGAGCCCGACCCGTGGGCAGACCTGTTCGGCGGCGACCACCCGCTGGCGGGCCTCGAACCGTTCCCACCCGAGCAGATCCCCCAACGCCGCCGGAGTCGACGTGTAGCCGCGCTCGGCGAACGTGCCCCGCCGCTCCAAAGTGGCCACGGCGGCAACGACGACCCGGTCCAACCGCCGGCTGGTGCCCTCGCACAAGGTGAGCACCGAGAGCAGCTCGTCATCGGTCGCGCCGGACTCAGCGGCCGCCGACAGCGCGTCGATCGCCTCGACCAGGAGGCGATGCGCGGTGGTGAGCGGGCTGTCCGACACCCCTTCATCATAATCGAACATATGTTCGAATCGATGTTCGTCGTCGCAGGTCAACCGCCGTTCAGCGCTCGTGGCGGTGGCCTGCCGGGCGAGGGCCGTCCGCAGCAGCGACCAGCCCAAACTCGGCCCGGCCCGCGTCGGCCCACTGGCTGGCGGGCTCCACAATGCACGCTGTTCTGACCCGCCCCGGACTCGCCCGCCCGGCCTGGCTCGACCGCCCCACCGGCACGGTGATCCGCCGCTGTGAACGCCCCCCGCCCGGGCGAGCCGGTGCACATGGATGTGAAGAAGCTCGGCCGGCTCCGCGACGGCAGGCGCCGGCGGGCGCACGGCCGCGACAGCGACAGTCCCGCCAGACCCGCACCGGCCACTGGTCGGGTTCAACTACGTCCACGCCGCCATCGACGACCACACCCGCCTGGCCTACGCCGAGATCCACCCCGACGAGAAAGCCCACCACGGCCACTCGCTGGGGTCAGGCGCCGCCGGTGGCCGCTGTGTCCAGTGTCCCCGGGTCGGCCGGTGCCACGGCCGTGCGCCTAGCCCGGGAGAGCCTGCGCTCCACGTACTCCGCCAGCCTGCCGAGCGCGTAGTTGATGACGATGAAGATCAGCGCTACGACCGCGTAGATCTGGATGGGGTTGTGCAGCGTCTGAATGATGATGTTCGCCGTGCGGACGAACTCCTCGTAGCTGATGATGAAGCCCAGCGAGGTGTCCTTGACGATCACCACGAGCTGGCTGATCAGCGCGGGCAGCATCACCCGGAACGCCTGCGGCAGCAGGATCGAGGAGAGCACCTGGCCCCGGGTCAGCCCGAGCGAGTAGCCCGCCTCCGCCTGCCCGCGCGGCAGCGACGCCACGCCCGCGCGGATGATCTCCGCGATGATCACCGAGTTGTACGCGGTGAGGCCGATGACCAGGTACCACAGGATCGGCAGGTCCAGGCCCACCTCGGGGAGCACCCGTGCCGCGAAGAAGATCGCGATGACCACGGGGACGCCACGCAGGAACTCGATCACCCCGACGACGAGCCAGCGGTAGTACCGGTTGGCCGTGATCCGGCTGACCGCGAACAGGGTGCCGATCACGAGCGAGAAGACCAGCGTCAGCGCCGCGGCGATCAGGGTGGCGACCAGCGCCTGCCCGAGCAGCCGCCACACCGCCAGGAAGCTGGGGTCGAAGGGGTTCACCAGTGGCCCCCACCGCTCGGCGGAGAACTGGCCCTGGCCCGCCAGCCGGACGACCACGAGTGCGATCACGACCAGCACGATCGCGCCGGCGACACCGCTGGAGATCAGGGTGCGGCGCCGGGTGACCGGACCGGGTGCGTCGTAGAGGACCGAGGTGGTCATCGGGCCACCGACACCTTCCGCTCGAGGACACCCAGCAGGATCCCGCCGGGGATGGTCAGGACCAGGTAGCCCAGCAGCACGCCGGTCAGGACGGCCCCTGCGGCATAGCCCTGCGCCGAGGTGAGCTGGACGCCGTTGGCGAACAGGTCGCCGCCGACCCCGAACGCGCCGACGATGGCGGAGTTCTTGATCATGGCGATGATCACGCTGCCGAGCGGCGGCACGACCGTGCGCAGCGCCTGGGGCAACACGATCAGCGAGAGCGACTGGCTGAACGTCAGCCCGACCGCGCGGGCCGCCTCGGCCTGCCCTGCCGACACGGAGTTGATGCCACTGCGCACGGCCTCGCAGACGAAGGCCGCGGTGTAGCAGGTCAGGCCGATGACGCCGAAGTAGAAGTAGGACCCGTTGACCCCCAGTTCGGGCAGCCCGAAGGCCACGGCGAACAGGACGACGGCCAGCGGGGTGTTGCGGAAGACCGTGACCCATGCGGAGCCGACCATCCGCAGCGGTGGCACCGGTGAGACCCGGAAGCCCGCCAGGATCGTGCCCAGGACGAGCGCACCGACCGCGGAGAACAGGCAGATGCGCAGCGTCTGGAGGAAACCCTGCGCGTACAGCGGAAACTGCTCGACGATGACGCCCACGACACCTCTTTCGCGCGGAGGAACGCAACCGGGGTGCCGACCGGCCTGGTCGGCACCCCGGTTGCGTCGGAGATCAGCTGCAGGTGCCGGCTGCGGGCAGCGGCGGAACCTCCGGGCTGACCTTCCCGACGGTCGAGTCCCAGGCGGCCTTGTAGCTGCCGTCGGTCTCCGCCTCCTTGAGCGTCTGGTTGATGAACTCGCAGAAGGCGACGTCGCCCTTCTTGATGCCGATGCCGTAGGGCTCCTCGGTGAACTTCTTGTTCACGAGCTTGAACGCCCCGCCCGAGTTCTCGATCAGGCCGGTGAGGATGACGTTGTCGGTGGTGACGACGTCGACCTGGCCGGTGCGCAGGGCGTCGGCGCACTTGGAGTACACGTCGAACAGCGTGAGGTTCGCCGGGTCGATGTACTTCTTGATGTTCTCCGACGGGGTCGAGCCGGCGACGGAGCAGACCTTGGCGTTGGCGCCGCGCAACGAGTCCGGACCGGTGATGGTGGTGTTGTCGCTCTTCACCATCAGGTCCTGGCCCGCGACGTAGTACGGGCCGGCGAAGCTGATGCGTTCCTTGCGCTTGTCGTTGATCGTGTAGGTGGCGACGACCATGTCGACGCGGTTCTGCTCGATCACCTCCTCACGCACGGCGGACGGCGCCTCGGTGTAGACGATCTTGTCGGCCGGGATGCCGAGCTTGGCCGCGATGATCTTGGCGATCTCGACGTCGAAGCCGGCGGGGTTGCCGTCGAGACCCTTCAGGCCGAACAGCGGCTGGTCGAACTTGGTGCCCAGCCGCAGGGCCTGGGCCTTGTTGAGGGTGTCCATCGTGGAGCCGGCCGGGAAGGACACGCCCTCGGCGACCGACGGCGCGGCACCCGAGGAACCGAGCGATGACGACTGGTCACCGCAGGCGGTGGCAGCGAGCACCACCGCCGCCGCGACCGCGGCGATCCGGGTGAGGTGTGCGAGACGCATGGTGGTGCGGGTCCTTCCGTTGGAGCGGGAAAACGAGGCAGGTGCCGACCGGGATGTGGCCCGTCAGTGCGTGAGGATCTTGCCGAGGAAGTCCTTGGCACGGTCGGACGTCGGGCTGGAGAAGAAGGCGTCCGGCGCGGCGTCCTCGACGATCTCGCCGTCGGACATGAACACCACCCGGTGCGCGGCCCTGCGGGCGAAGCCCATCTCGTGGGTGACCACCAGCATCGTCATGCCGTCGGCGGCGAGCGTGGTCATCACGTCGAGGACCTCCTGCACCATCTCGGGGTCGAGGGCGGAGGTCGGCTCGTCGAAGAGCATCACCTTGGGCTTCATGGCCAGCGCACGGGCGATCGCCGCGCGCTGCTGCTGGCCGCCGGAGAGCTGGGCCGGGTACTTGTCGCGCTGGTTCGCGATCCCGACCCGTTCGAGGAGCGCGAGCCCGTTCTTCTCGGCGTCGGACTTCGACGCCTTGCGGACCTTGAGCGGCCCGAGGGTGACGTTCTCGAGAATCGTCTTGTGCGCGAACAGGTTGAAGCTCTGGAAGACCATGCCGACGTCGGCGCGCAGCGCGGCGAGTGCCTTGCCCTCGGCGGGCAGCTCCTTGCCGTCGACCTCGATGGTGCCGCTGTCGATCGGTTCCAGGCGGTTGATCGTGCGGCAGAGCGTGGACTTGCCGGACCCCGACGGGCCGAGCACCACCACGACCTGGCCGCTCGCGACCTCGAGGTTGATGTCGCGCAGGACGTGCAGCTCGCCGAAGTGCTTGTCGACGGACGCCATCCGGATCATGGGCGTGTTGGTCATCGCGGGCCTCCGGGCATGGCGGGACGCTATGGGGGTGTGGATGGCACAGTCCAGCACCTTGAGCAACCCATAGGGTTTCGCTCCGATAACGCTCGGCGAGAAGGTGTGGAGGAACGTGCACATCCTGCTGGTGGAGGACGATGATCGGATCGCGGCCGCACTGCGTCCGGCGCTGCACCGCCACGGCATCACCACCACGCGGCTCTCGCGCGGCCGCGGTGCCGTCGACCACTTGGCCGGTGTCGATGTCGTGCTGCTCGACCTCGGCCTGCCCGACATCGACGGGGTGGACGTCTGCCGGGCGATCCGCGAGGTCAGCGAGGTCCCGGTGATCGTGGTGTCGGCACGCGGCGAGGTGGACGACCGCATCCTCGGGCTGCACTCCGGGGCCGACGACTACATCGTCAAGCCCTACGACATCGGCGAGCTGGTGGCGCGGGTCCATGCCGTGTACCGGCGGCGCCGGGTCGCCTCGCCCGCCGGGCCGGAGGACATCGTGAGCGTCGACGACGTGAGCGTCGACCTGCACCGCCACTCGGTGACGGTCGGGGGCACGCCGGTGAACCTCACCCGCAAGGAGTTCCAGGTGCTCGCGCTGCTCGCGAGCTCGGGCGGCGCCGTGTGCACGCGCAGCCGGATCGTGGCGGAGGTGTGGGGCCGGTCCTGGGCGGGCGCCAACCGGACGCTCGACGTCCACGTGGCCACGCTCCGCACCAAGCTCGGCCGCCCCGAGCTGGTGCAGACGGTCCGGGGCGTCGGCTACCGGCTGGGTGTGCCCGAGAGCGGCGCCCCCGGAATCGGCGCGGAGTAGGGGTGGCCGCCCGGTTACTGGTGATCGTGCTGTTCCTGGTCGGCCTGCTGGCCGCGGGCCTCGGGGTACCGCTGGCGCTGACCAACGCCTACGCCAACCAGCTCGAGCTGTTCACCGACCGGTTGACCGACACGATCTTCTACGCCTCCCTCGCCGAGCGCCCGATCACCGACGCGGACACCACGGGGCTGACCGCCGACCTGACCCGCTACGACGCCGTGTACGGCGTGGCGGTGCTGGTGGTCGACCGCGAGGGTGAGCTGGTGGCCGCCTCGCGGCGCCCGGCGCCGGTGCTGGACGACGCCGGCCGGGAGCGGGTCGAGCTGGCACTGGCGAACCGGCGCTCGGAGGCCTACCCGCTGCTCCTGCCGTGGGACGACCGGCCGATGGTGCTCGCCGAACCGGTGCTGGTCGACACCGAGGTGCGCGGAGCCGTCGTCACCGTGTCGCCCACCACCGCGCTGCGCGCCGAGGAGCTGCGGGTGTGGTCGCTGGTCGCGGCCGCCGGGCTGCTCGCCCTCGTGATGGCCGTACTGGTCGCGCTCCCGATCGTCCGGTGGATCCTGCGTCCGGTCCGCAGGCTCGACGAGGGCACCGGGCGGGTGGCGGCCGCGGTGCTCGCCGGAGCCGGGGCGGAGCCGGTTGCCGACGGGACCGGGCCCCCCGAGCTGCGCAGGCTGTCGGTCTCCTTCGACCGGATGGCGGAGACGGTGACGCAGGCGTACTCGGCGCAGCGCGCCTTCGTCGCCGACGCGAGCCACCAGCTGCGCAACCCGCTCACCGCGCTGCGCCTGCGGCTGTCCAACCTGGAGGGGCACCTCGACGCGGCCGGCGCCGAGGACCACGTCGCCGCTCTGGAGGAGACCGACCGGCTCTCCACGCTGCTCGACGGGCTGCTCGCGCTGGCCCGCGCCGAGCGCACCGCCCCGGTGGCGGACGTCGAGGTCGATCCGGTCGTCGCGGACCGGCTCGACGCCTGGCGGCCGCTCGCCGAGCACACGGGCCTGCAGCTCCTGCGCAACGGGCGGCGCGGGCTGCGGGCGGCGGCGCCGACCGGGGCGATCGAGACCGTGCTCGACGCGCTGCTGGACAACGCGGTGAAGTTCTCCCCGCGCGGTGGCACGATCACCGTGCGCACCGCGGCCACGGCGTCCCACGTCGAGATCGCCGTGCGGGACACCGGCCCGGGGCTGGCCCCCGACGAGCTGGAGCGGGCGACGGGCCGGTTCTGGCGCAGTCCCGCGCAGAGCAACGTCGAGGGCTCCGGGCTCGGGCTGGCCATCGCCGCACGCACCGTCGAGGTCGCGGGCGGTGAGCTGCGCCTCGAACTACCGGCCGGTGGCGGCCTGCAGGTGATCGCGCGGCTGCTCCGGGTGGCCCCGGAGGCGGCCGGGGAGGAGCCCGGAGGCGGCTGAGATCAGCTGGTCTTCAGCAGGCGGAAGAACCGCTCCGCGCCGGGGTGCAACGGCACCGGCTGGGTGCCGATGGCGGCGCGCGGGTCGATGGTGAGGGCCGACGGACTGGCCAACGCCAGTTCCGGCTGCGCCTCGAACATGCCTTTGACCAGCGCATTCGCCAGATCGTCCGGCATCGATGCGGCCACCAGCAGGAAGTTGCGCACCAGGAGTGTGGTGACGGGGGCGGGGATTCCGTAGGTCGTGGCCGGGACCGTGCCGGGCGCGTACGCCGGAAAGGCCGCCCGTACCTCCTTGACCACGTCCTCGAGGTCCAGCAACCGGATGGGCAGCGTCGTCGCCAGCCGGCTGACGCCCTCGGTGGGCACCCCGCCCGACCAGAAGAACGCGTCGATCGCGCCGCTCTCCATGGCGGCGACGGACTCGTTGATCCCGAGCTGCTGCGCCTGCAGATCGGTGTCCGGCACCAGCCCGGCCGCGCGCAGCAGCCGGGTGGCGATCACGTACACGCCCGAGTCGGGGGCTCCGATCGACACCCGCGCCCCCCGCAGGCCGGCCAGCGTCGTCGCGGGCGAGGACGCCCTGACGACGACGTGCACGACGTCGTCGTAGATCCGGGCGAGCGCGCGGGGGGCCCGCGGGTCGCCGGGCGTGGACCGCTCCAGCTGGTCGGCAGCCGTGTCCACCTGGCTGAACACCACATCGGCGCCGCCGTCGGCGAGCAGCCGCAGGTTGTCCACCGAGCCCGCTGTCGACAGCACCCCCGGACGGAGGTCGAGCCCGAGCTTCCGCTGCCACGCGTCGGCCAGCGCGTTTCCCAGCCGGAAGTAGACGCCCTGGGTGCCGCCCGTCGCCAGCGTCAGCCGGGTGCCGGCGTAGGGAGACGAGCAGGCGGCGAGCCCCCCCAGCACGCCGAGCGCGCCGAGCCCGCGCAGGACGGCGCGCCGTCCCATCACGCCCCCACCCGCCACGGGGGCATCCTGCCGTGCCCGGCCGATGCGGTCGACCGCCTCTCGACGGCCTACTCTTTTTCTGTGACCCGCAGCTACACCATCCGCACCTATGGGTGCCAGATGAACGTGCACGACTCCGAGCGCATGGCCGGGCTCCTGGAGGCGGCGGGGTACGCGAAGGCCGAGTCGGACGATGCCGACGTCGTCGTCTTCAACACCTGCGCCGTTCGGGAGAACGCCGACAACCGGCTCTACGGCAACCTCGGCCACCTCCGGCCGGTGAAGGACGCCCGGCCGGGCATGCAGATCGCGGTGGGCGGCTGCCTCGCGCAGAAGGACCGCTCGGAGATCGTCCGGCGCGCCCCCTGGGTCGACGTGGTGTTCGGCACCCACAACGTGCACGCCCTGCCGGTCCTGCTGGAGCGGGCCCGGCACAACGAGGCCGCCCAGGTCGAGATCGCCGAGTCGCTCGAGGTCTTCCCCTCCACGCTGCCCGCCCGCCGCGAGTCGGCCTACGCCGGCTGGGTGTCGATCTCCGTGGGCTGCAACAACACGTGCACCTTCTGCATCGTGCCGTCGCTGCGGGGCACGGAGAAGGACCGCAGGCCGGGTGACGTGCTGGCCGAGGTGTCCGCACTGGCGGCCGACGGCGTCCTCGAGGTCACCCTGCTCGGGCAGAACGTCAACTCCTACGGCGTCGAGTTCGGCGACCGCGGCGCTTTCGCCAAGCTGCTGCGGGCCTGCGGCGACGTCGAGGGCCTCGAGCGGGTGCGCTTCACCTCGCCGCACCCGCGCGACTTCACCTCCGACGTGATCGCGGCCATGGCCGAGACGCCGAACGTGTGCCCGCAGCTGCACATGCCGCTGCAGTCCGGCTCCGACGACGTGCTGCGCCGGATGCGCCGCTCCTACCGGTCCACGCGCTACCTGGGGATCATCGACGAGGTGCGCGCGTCGATCCCGGACGCGGCGATCAGCACCGACATCATCGTCGGGTTCCCCGGCGAGACCGACGCCGACTTCGAGGCCACCCTCGACGTCGTGCGTGCCGCCCGGTTCGCCAACGCCTTCACGTTCCAGTACTCGCCGCGGCCGGGCACCCCCGCGGCCACGCTGCCCGACCAGGTGCCCAAGGCCGTGGTGCAAGAGCGGTACGAGCGGCTCGTCACGCTCCAGGAGGAGATCTCCTGGGAGGCCAACCGCGCCATCGAGGGCCGGGTCGTCGAGGTGCTGGTGTCCACGGGGGAAGGCCGCAAGGACGGCGCCACCCGGCGGATGAGCGGCCGCGCCCGTGACGGGCGGCTGGTCCACTTCGCTCCGGGTCCGGAGGGTTCCGGCACGATCCGGCCGGGGGACGTCGTCGAGGTCACCGTCGGGTACGGGGCGCCGCACCACCTGGTGGCCGACGGTCCTGTGTTGTCCCATCGGCGCACGCGCGCGGGTGACGTCCACGAGACGGGTACCCGTACCGGGGGCGGCGCCACCGGGCTGGGCCTGCCCGCGTTCGGTGCGCCGGAGCCGGTGGCGGCGGCACCCGCGTGCGGGACGAGCGCGTGACCCGGCGCAGTGAGGGAGAGACGTGATGAGTGACCGGAAGATTCCCGACGAGCTGGTGGCCCTCGACGCGGAGCTGAGCGGGAGGCGCTTCCCGATCGTCCGCCAGATCGACCCCGGCCCGACCGCGATGGGAGTGTCCGTCGCGATCCTCGTGCTGATCGTGGGGCTGATCCTGCCGTGGACCGGGTCGATCCACGGGTGGCAGGTGCTCGCGGGCCTCGAGCCGCAGCTCGGCGTGCTGCCGCGGCTGTTCACCTTCACCTCGCTCGGCTTCGGCCTCGTGGTCTCGGCACTCGCGCTCGCCACCCGGTGGTGGGCGCTCGCCTGGCTGGCCGCGGTGGGCTGCGGGATCTCCGTGGTGACCGGGGTATGGGCGATCTGGTCCCGGCAGGTGTCGATCACCGCGGGCGGCACCTCGGCCGGGATCGGGCTCGTGGTGGCCCTGCTCGCCGTGATCGCGCTCGCCGTGTGCTGGGTGCGGATCGTCGGGCGCCGCTGAGGCCGGGCAGCCAGCGGGCTGCCCGCCCCTCAGCGCTGCCCGTCCTCAGCGCTGCTTGACCGCCTGCTCCGCGGTGGTGAGCCACTCGCGCCACTGCTCGGCCTGGCTCCGGGCCTGCTCGGCACGCCGGGCGTCACCGGCCGCGCTGGCCTTCTCCGCCTGCGCCTCGAACTGGGCCACCCGCTCGCGGAACTGGGCCACCCTCGCCTCGGCCTCGGGGTCCGTGCGCCGCCACTGCCGCTCGGCGGCCTCCCGCACCCTCTCCTCGACGGCCCGCAGGCCGGCCTCGAGCGGCCGGATGTCGTCGCGCGGGACCTTGCCGATCTCCTCCCAGCGCTCCTGGACGCGCCGCAGCGCCGCGCGTGCCCCGGCCGGGTCGGACAGGTCGATCTTCTCGGCCTCGACGAGCAGCGCCCGCTTCGCGTCGGCGTTGGCCGCGAACTCGGCGTCGCGCTCGGCGAACGTGCCGGCGCGGCGCGCGAAGAACGCGTCCTGAGCGGTGCGGAAGCGCTGCCACAGCGAGTCGTCGGCGTCCTTCTGCGCGCGCCCCGCGGCCTTCCACTCCGTCATCAGGTCGCGGAAGCGGGCCGCCGTGGGACCCCAGTCGTCGGAGTCGCTCAGCTTTTCGGCCTCGACGACCAGCTCCTCCTTGCGGGTCTTGGCCGTGGCGCGCTGGCGGTCGAGGTCGGCGAAGTGGGAGCCGCGGCGCCGGTTGAACGACTCACGCGCCTTCGAGAACCGCTTCCACAGCAGCTCGTCGGTCTTGCGGTCGACGCCGCGGATCGCGCGCCACTCGTCGAGGATCGCCTTGAACCGGTCGCCCGCCTGCTTCCACTGCGTGGCCTCCTCGGCGAGGGTCTCGGCCTCCGCCGCGAGCTCCTCCTTGCGGGCCACCGCGGCGGCGCGCTGGGCGTCGCGCGCCGACCGGGCCGCGGCGACGGCCTCCTCGGCCTGGGTCACCAGCTCGTCCAGCCGGGCCCGCAGCCCCACCAGGTCGCCGACCACGGTGGCCTCGTCCAGCCCGTCACGCAGCGTCTTCGCGCTGCTCAGGGCGTGCTTCGGCTCGCCGCCGCCCGCCGCGAGCCGGGCGGCGAGCAGTTCGACCTCGGTGAGCAGGTCGTCGAACCGGCGGGCGAAGTGGGCGAGCCCCTCCTCGGGGGCCCCGGCCTGCCAGGAGCCGACGATGCGCTCACCCTCGGGAGTGCGGACGTAGATCGTGCCCTCGGCGTCGACCCGCCCCCAGCGGCCCGGGTCGGTGCCGGCGCTGGCCACGGGGGAGGGCTGGGCCACCGGCGCCGCCACCTCCGGAGCGACCGCCGCCGGCGTGGCCACGGGGGGCGTCGGGTGCGGCACCCCCGGCACCGCCGGCGGCCCCGGCCGGGGCGGGGCGGGCACGGCGGCAGGCCCGGGCCGGGGCGGCGCAGGCACGGCAGGCGGCCCGGGCCGCGGCGGCTCGGGGGTGGCGGGAGAGGCGTCGGTGGCCGGCGGCGCGGCGGCCTCGGTGGCCGGGCTCGGCTCGACCGGCGAGGGGACCGGCTCGGCGGCAGGTGCCGGGCTCGTCTCGGCAGCCGGGGCCGGGCTCGCTTCGGCGGCAGGCGCCGGGTCCTGTTCCGGGGCGGGGGCCGGGCTCAGCTCGGCCTCCGGGGACGTGGCCGCCGCCTCGACGTCGGCTCCGGGCTCGGCGGTGGCGCCGGACCCGCCGTGGGCGAACGACAGCGGTGAGGGGCGGGGGGCCGGGGTCTCGGTGACCTCGGTGTCGTCGGCGACCTCGGTGGCCGGGGCCGCCGGGCCGGCGGCCGCGCCGTCGGCCCCCAAGGGCTCCTCCTGGACCGTGGGCCGCGTCGCTGCCGCCTGCTCGACCTCGGGGGCGGGCTCGGCCCCGCTCCCGGTGGTGGTGAGTGGCGTTTCCGTCCCCTGCTGCTCCGACACCGTCGTCCTCCTTGCTCCGGCCCACCGCGGACGGTGGGCGCCCCGCCCGCGGGCGGAGCCGTGCACAGCGACCGTCGCCGGTCCTCGTGACCGGCGGTCGTCCCGCGATTCAAACAGCTCGGGGGGCCGACCGGAACAACCTGCAGGGGCGCTACGCAGCCAGCGGCCGGTCCTGGTCGGCGAGCCGCGCCCGAACGCGCTGGTGGGAGGGCCGCGGCCTACGCTCGGAGGCGTGCTGACGTTGGTCGCCGTGCTGCCCGAGCCGCCGCTGCTCGTCCCCGAGCTGGCGACGGGCGCGGCCACCGAGACGGCCGAGCTACGGGCCGCGTGCGTCGGCGCTGCGGCGCGGCTGGGCGCAGCCTCGGCCCGGTGGGTCGCCGTGGGCGCCGACGCGGGCGGACGGCGCACCGTGCGGCCACCGGCCAGGGGCAGCTTCGTGGGTTTCGGGGCGGACGTCGTGGTGGGTCTCGACCCGGCATCGGCCGCCGTGCCGGTCGATCCGGAGCTCCCGCTGCCGCTGCTGATCGCCGGCTGGGTGGCCGCCGCCGGGGGTGTCGCCGTCAGCATCCGGGGCGAGCTCGTCGCGCCGGACGAGGACCCACGGGCGTGCGCCGAGCTCGGCACGGCGCTCGCCGCCGAGCTCGCGGCCGACCCGGACCCGGTGGGCCTGCTGGTCGTCGGGGACGGCGCCACCACCCACACCGCGAAGGCCCCGGGATACCTCGACGAGCGCGCCGGCCCGTTCGACGCGGCGGTCGCCGCCGCTCTGCGCGACGCCGACACCGACGCGCTGGCCCACCTCGACGCCGGCCTCGCCACCGCACTGCACGTCGCTGGCCGGGCCCCGTGGCAGGTGCTCGCCGGTGCGGCCGCGGGCAGGCGCTGGCGCGGGGAGCTGACGTACTCGGCGGTCCCGTACGGCGTGGCCTACCACGTGGCGGTCTGGACGCCGCTGCCGTGAGCGCGCCACCTCTGGTCGCCGTCGTCGGCCCGACGGGGACCGGCAAGTCCGACCTGGGCCTCGCCCTGGCCGCCGAGCTGGGCGGCGAGGTGATCAACGCCGACGCGATGCAGCTCTACCGCGGGCTGGACATCGGCACGGCGAAGCTCACGGCCGCCGAACGGGCGGGGGTCCCGCACCACCTGCTCGACGTCCTCGACGTCACGGAGGTCGCGTCCGTGGCGGCCTACCAGCGCGCGGCGCGGGAGGTGGTGGAGCGGTTGCGAGCCGCAGGCCGCACCCCGGTGCTGGTGGGCGGCTCCGGCCTGTACGTGCAGGCCGTCGTCGACGAGCTGGAGTTCCCCGGCACGGATCCGGGTCTGCGGGCCGCGCTGCAGGCCGAGCTGGACGGGAGCGGGCCGCAGGCGCTGCACGCCCGGCTCGCCGAGGTCGACCCGGCTGCGGCCGCGGTGGTGCTGCCGACCAACGGCCGCCGGATCGTCCGCGCGCTGGAGGTGATCGCCCTGACCGGGCGCCCGTTCCCGGCCCGGCTGCCCACCGGCGGTGCGCCCCGCTACGACGCCGTGCTGCTCGGCGTCGACCGGGACACCGCCGAGCTGGACGTCCGCCTGGCCCGGCGGGTGGCGCGGATGTTCGCCGCCGGGCTCGTCGACGAGACCCGCGGGCTGCTCGGCCACGGCCTCCGCGACGGGCTCACCGCGTCGCGGGCACTGGGTTACCAGCAGGTCGTGGCCGCCCTCGACGGAGCAGGGGACCTCGCGTCCGCCGCCACCGACACCGTGCGGGCCACACGGCGGTTCGTGCGCCGCCAGCGCTCCTGGTTCCGCCGCGACCCCCGCATCCGGTGGCTCGACGGCGCCGCACCGGACCTGTTCGACCGGGCCGTCGCCGCGCTGCCCGCGCAAGTAGGCTCATGACGTGCAGTTCAGCAAGGGGCACGGCACGGAGAACGACTTCGTCCTGCTCCCCGACCCCGACGCCACCCTGGACCTGGCCCCGGCCAGGGTCGCCGCACTGTGCGACCGCCGCCGCGGCCTCGGCGCCGACGGCGTGCTGCGCGTGGTGCGCTGGGCCGCCCTGGAGGACGGGCCCGCGCCCGAGCCGGGCGTCGAGTGGTTCATGGACTACCGCAACGCCGACGGCACGGCCGTCGAGATGTGCGGAAACGGCGTGCGCGTCTTCGCGCGCTACCTGCAGCACGCCGGCTGGCTCGGCGGCAGCGAGACGCCGGTGGGCACCCGCAGCGGCGTGCGAGTCGTCCGGATGGACCCCACCAGCCCCGACGGTGAGATCTCGGTCGACATGGGGCCTGCGATCGTCGGGGAGCACAGCACCGCGAGCGTCGACGGTGCGCTCTTTTCCGGCGTGGCCGTCGACGTCGGCAACCCCCACCTGGCGTGCGTCACCGGCCACCACATCGACGCGCTCGATCTCACCGCTGCCCCCGGCCACGACCGGGCGCTGTTCCCGCACGGGGTGAACGTCGAGTTCGTCTCCCCGCTCGTCGCGACCGGCGGGGGCTCCGACGGAGAGGTGACGATGCGCGTGCACGAGCGGGGCGTGGGGGAGACGCGCTCCTGCGGCACCGGCACGGTCGCCGCGGCCGTGGCCGCGCTGCGCGACGCCGGCCGGCACACCGGCACGGTGGCCGTGCACACCCCCGGCGGCCGACTCCGGGTCACCGTCGAGGCCGCCACCACCGTGCTGCACGGGCCTGCCGTTCTCGTGGCCCACGGCGAGCTGACCAGGTCCTGGTGGGAGGCCGCCGGCCGGGAGCCCGCCCGGATGAGCAGCTGACCGCGTCCGCCACGCGATGTTCCGCGTAGAAACAAACCAGACAGCCAGGGCGTTGACATGGGAGCATGAATCCCACGATGACTGAACCCGTCCTGTCCACCACCACCGGTGACCGGCGCCCGCGCGCTGCGGATGCGCGGTCCGCTGATGCCACCCGCGGCGACCTGGAGCTCGAGGAGCGCACATCGCTCCGTCGCGTCGCCGGACTGTCCACCGAGCTCACCGACGTCACCGAGGTCGAGTACCGGCAGCTGCGCCTCGAGCGCGTCGTGCTCGTCGGAGTCTGGACCGAGGGCAGCGCCGAGCAGGCCCAGGCCTCGCTCACCGAGCTGGCGCGCCTCGCCGAGACCGCCGGTTCCGAGGTGCTCGACGGCCTGATCCAGCGCCGTTCCCGGCCCGACCCCGCCACCTTCATCGGCACCGGCAAGGTCGACGAGCTGCGCGACGCCGTGCTCTCCGCCGGTGCCGACACGGTGATCTGCGACGGTGAGCTCTCTCCCGGCCAGCTGCGCCAGCTGGAGGAGAAGCTCAAGGTCAAGGTCATCGACCGCACCGCGCTGATCCTCGACATCTTCGCCCAGCACGCCCGCTCCAAGGACGGCAAGGCGCAGGTCGAGCTGGCACAGCTGTCCTACCTCCTCCCGCGCCTGCGCGGCTGGGGCGAGGCGCTGTCGCGCCAGGTGGGTGGCCGTGCGGCAGGCGGTGTCGGGATCGGCGGCCGTGGCCCCGGTGAGACCAAGATCGAGCTCGACCGGCGCCGCATCCGCAACCGGATGGCCAAGCTGCGCCGCGAGATCTCGGGCATGAAGCAGGTGCGCGAGACCCAACGCTGGGCGCGCAGGCGCAACGAGGTGCCGTCGGTCGCGATCGTCGGCTACACCAACGCGGGCAAGTCCAGCCTGCTCAACGCGCTCACCGACGCCGGTGTGCTCGTCGAGGACGCGCTGTTCGCCACCCTCGACCCCACCACGCGCCGCACGTCCACCTCGGACGGGCGCACGTTCACGCTCACCGACACCGTCGGGTTCGTGCGGCACCTGCCCCACCAGCTCGTCGAGGCGTTCCGGTCCACGCTCGAGGAGACGGCGGCCGCCGACCTGCTCGTGCACGTGGTCGACGCCTCCGACGCGCTCCCGGAGGACCAGATCAAGGCCGTTCGCGAGGTGCTCGTCGAGATCGGGGAGCAGAACGCGGGCTCCATGCCGCGGGAGCTGCTCGTCGTCAACAAGACGGACGCGGCGGGCGACCTGCAGCTGGCGCGCCTGCGCCACCTGCTCCCGGACGCCGTGTTCGTTTCCGCCAGGCGCGGCGACGGCGTGCAGAAGCTCCGCGAGCGGATCGCCGAGCTGCTGCCGCGCCCGGAGGTCGACGTCGAGCTGCTGCTGCCCTACGCACAGGGCTCGCTGGTGGCGCGCGTGCACTCCGAGGGTGAGGTGCTGGCGGAGGAGCACACCCCGCACGGCACCCGGATGCACGCCAGGGTCGGCGCCGAGCTGGCCACGGCCGTACTGCCGTTCGCACTGGTCGGAGCCCCGCTCGAGGACGGTGCCGCGCGCTGATCCGGCTGCTCGTGGCCGGTGCGCTCGCGGCGTCCCTCGCCGGGGTCCCCGCACCGCAGGCTCGCTGCACCATCGACGACCCCCGGCTCGGCGAGCTGTCCGGGCTGGTCGTCGACGGTGACGCGGTGTGGGCGATGAGCGACGGTGGCCGCCGCGTCCAGCTGCACCGGCTGGACCCCTCCACCTGTGCGGTGATCGACTCGCGCACCGCCGGGGTGGACCCGTACGACCCCGAGGACCTGGCCCGCGGTCCGGACGGCTCGCTGTGGGTGGCCGACACCGGGGACAACCAGCGGCGCCGGGAGTCCGTGGCGGTGATCGTGCTGCCGCGCCGGGGGGCGGCCCAGGTGCACCGGCTGACCTATCCCGACGGCCCGCACGACGCGGAGGCCCTGCTCGTGGACGCGGCCGGCCGGCCGGTGGTGATCACCAAGGAGGTCGGCCGCCCCGCGGGTGTGTACCGCACTGCAACCCCACCCACAGGCGAGGGCCCCACCCCGCTGGTGCAGGTCGGCGAGCTGACGCTGCCGCAGTCCGCCACGGTCGGCGGACCGGTGGGCGGAGCGGGATCGCGGCTGGTCACGGGGGCCGCGGAGAACGCGGACGGCTCGGTGGTGGCGGTGCGCAGCTACACCGACGCCTGGCTCTACCCGGTGCCCGACGACGACGTCGTCGAGGCGTTGACGGGTACGCCGGTGCAGGTGCCGCTGCCGGACGAGCCGCAGGGCGAGGCGGTGGCGTTCGAGCCCGACGGCACGCTCCTGTCCGGTTCGGAGACCCGCGTGGTGCCCGGAGAGCTCCGCGCGGTGCCGGGAGCGACGGCACTCGTGGCCGACCGGCTCCCGGCCGACAGCGCTCCACCTCCGGCGCCCGCCGCGGCGGCGGAGCCCACACCCGCATGGCAGCCCGCCGTGATCGGCGGCGGCGTCGCGGTGGGCCTGCTGCTGCTGGTGGCGGCGGCGCTGGCCGTGCGCCGCCGCTGAACCACCGGGCCCGGCCGACGGGCCCCGGGCACCCGCAGCCGGGTCAGAGCCTGCGCAGTACCGCCACCACGCGGCCGAGCACGCTCGCGTCGTCACCGGGGATCGGGTCGTACGCCGGGTTGGCCGGCATCAGCCAGACGTGCCCGTCACGCCGCTTGAACGTCTTGACCGTGGCCTCGCCGTCGATCATCGCGGCGACGATCTCGCCGTTCTCCGCGACGGGCTGCTGACGCACGACGACCCAGTCGCCGTCGGTGATCGCGGCCTCGACCATCGAGTCGCCGCGGACGTTGAGCAGGAACAGGGTGCCCTCCCCGACGATCTCGCGGGGGAGCGGGAACACGCTCTCGACGGCCTGCTCGGCGAGGATCGGCCCACCGGCGGCGATGTTGCCCAGCAGCGGCACGAACGCGGGCGTCGGGCGGAGGTCGTCGGAGCCGGTGGTCTCGACCGTGGTCGCGGCCGTGGTGACCACGGCGTCGGCGACCGGCGCGTCGTCGGGCCCCCGCACGTCGACGGCGCGGGTGCGGTTGGGATCGCGGCGCAGGTACCCCTTGCGCTCCAGCGTGCGCAGCTGGTGGTGCACCGACGAGGTGGAGGTGAGCCCGACGGCGTCGCCGATCTCCCGGACGCTCGGCGGGTACCCGAAGCGCTCCACCCAGTCGCGGATCACCTCGAGGACCTTGCGCTGGCGCGGAGTCAGGCCTACCGGCCCCGTCGGGGGGTCGGGAAAGGGGCTGACCTGCGCCGACTCGCCGTTCCGCGCCGCTGTGGCGCCGCCGGGTGTGTCCGGGCCGGCCTCGCTACCGGCCCCGGTGCCGGGCTCGTCCCGTGCCATTCGTCGTGCCTCCTCAGTGGTCGCCCCCGCCGGCGCGTGGTGGCTGCCGGGGGTGCGACGCGATGTCCGAGATCGTCCGTGGTGCTGTGCAGGTGTGCTCTGTCGGTGCTGTGGTGCCGGTGGTGCTCGTGCTGCAGTGGTGCCCGCGGGCCGCCGGTGCGGACGCCGTCCGAACCGGTGACGCGGGGCCACCGCCGTCGGCACGACGGTAGCCCCGATCCCGTTCTTCGCCAAACGCATGTTCGAACGACACGCCCACTTTTCTCGATTCTGTCGGTGCTCGGTGGTACACATCGTCAGGCGTTCGTTCGAACGGTTGTTTGATCGCACGGCGGCGGTGAGAGGCGGAGGCGGCGATGGACGAGCACGGGAAGATCGGACGGCCGGCCGAGGATCGAGCCTGGGGAGCACGTCGGCGCCCAGGTCGGGGAGTGTTGCGGCTCGCCGTTCAGGGGGCGGTGGCCGGGCGGCGGGGATCCGGGCCGGTGCCCGTGGCCGAGGAGGCCGTGCCGGTCGCGTCCGGCGCGCCCGGTGGGGGAGTGGTCCGGCGGATGCGCCCCGGTGGCCGGCCGAGCGCCGGGTACGGGTGGGGCGGGTCGCGGCGCGGTTCACGGGGGCCGCGCCCGGTGCGTCCGGTGGCGGTGCCGGTGATCGTCCGGCCCGCGGCGCTGCCGCGGCCGGTCTGGCCCGCTCTGCCGTCGTCCTCGGGGCCACGGCTGCTCGTCCGGCGCCCCGTGGTGGTCGAGCCGGTGTCTCCGCTGACGATCCGGGTGCGCCGGGTGCTGGGCGGTGCTGCCCTCACCGTGGCGGCCGCGGCGCTAGTGGTCGGCCTCGGGCTGCTGGCCGGCACCGTGGCACAGTCCCGGGTGGGTGCGGGAGGTCCGGCGCCGGCGGTGGCCACGGTCACCGTGGGGCCCGAGGCCACCGTCCAGGATGTCGCACGTGGCGTCGCGCCGACGGCGTCGGGAGCGCAGGTGGCGGCGCTCACGGAGCGGATCGTCACCGTCAACTCCCTCACTTCGGTGGAGCTCCGCCCCGGGCAGGTGCTGCGCGTCCCGCTGGGCTGACCCTCGGCGTCCGCCACGTCGCGCACCGCGAGGTCAGTTCCCGTTAGGTGGACGGGGTCGGCACGTATGGGGCCTCCGACTTCCCTTGCCCCTACATGTTGTGGTTACACTCGTGTTGTTCGTCCACCGGCTGGGTTTTCCGGGCGGCCAGGGCGACAACACCGTGGTGAAGGGATCGGTCCGATGCGCTGCCCGTTCTGTCGGTACTCGGACTGCCGGGTCATCGACTCCCGCGAGGTCGACGACGGCCAGGCGACGCGGCGCAGACGTTCCTGCGCCTCGTGCGGTCGCCGCTTCACCACCGTGGAGGAGGCCGTGCTCGCCGTCGTCAAGCGCAGCGGCGTCACGGAACCGTTCAGCCGCGAGAAGGTCGTCACCGGCGTCCGCCGCGCCTGCCAGGGCCGGCCCGTCGACGAGGACGCGTTGCAGCAGCTTGCGCACCGCGTGGAGGAGGCCGTCCGCGCGGGCGGCACGGCCGAGATCCCCAGCCACGAGGTCGGACTGGCCATCCTCGGTCCGCTGCGTGAGCTCGACGAGGTCGCCTACCTCCGTTTCGCGAGCGTCTACCGGTCGTTCTCCTCCATCGAGGACTTCGAGAAGGAAATCGCGGAGCTCCGCACTCCGGGCAGCGACCAGTCCGCCGACTGAACACCGACGCCCGGTACCTGCCACAGGCACAGCACGGCCACCAGGCACAGCACGGCACCACGTCCACCACGCGCAGACACATCACCAGCGCAGCCATACCGCGTACCGACGGACCCCGCCGCCGGCATCGCAGGAGAGGGAGAGCATGACCGAGACCGTCGGAACCGCGTCAGGGCGAGGGAAGAAGGGCCCCGGCAAGGCGGGCCGGCCCGCCGGCCTCACCGTCGAGCGGATCTACACCAGCCCCGGTGTCCACCCGTACGACGAGGTCACCTGGGAGCGCCGCGACGTCGTCATGACCAACTGGCGCGACGGCACGGTCAACTTCGAGCAGCGCGGGGTCGAGTTCCCCGCCTCCTGGTCGGTCAACGCCACCAACATCGTCACGAGCAAGTACTTCCGCGGCGCCCCGGGGAGCCCGCAGCGGGAGTCGAGCCTGCGGCAGCTGATCGACCGGGTCGTCGGGGTGTACCGCCGCGCGGGCCTCGACAACGCCTACTTCGCCACCGAGGACGACGCGGAGATCTTCGGCCAGGAGCTCACCTGGATGCTGCTGCACCAGGTGTTCAGCTTCAACTCCCCGGTGTGGTTCAACGTCGGCACGAGCTCCCCGCAGCAGGTCAGCGCGTGTCTTCCGTATGGCGCACTGGTCAGCACACCCGCCGGTCTGGTCCCGATCGGCGAGCTCGTCGCGAGCGACGCCGTCGGCACGAAGGTCTTCGACGCCCACGGCCTCACGAGCATCGTCGCGACGAAGGCCAACGGCGTGCGCGACGTGCTCCGGCTGCACACGAAGTCGGGCCACGCCCTCGACGTCACCCCGGATCACGTCGTCTGGAAGAGCACAGGGGCCGGTACCGGTCGCTGGGTGGAGGCCGGCACTCTCGAGGCGGGTGACCAGCTCGAGTGGCACCGCACCCACTCCTACGGGGAGTCGGTCATCGAGGTCGCCCAGCTCGCCGAGGCGTCGTTGGCCGGTTGGTTGCAGGCCGACGGGTTCGTCGGCCAGTACGAGACCGGCACCAACAGGTCGCTCACGATCGAGGCGATCACCGTCACCGACGCCGAGCGGAGCTGGGTCACCGCCGCCCTCGACGCGGTGTTCCCCGGCGTCCACCGGCACGAACGCACGGTCACCACGCAGGACACGTCGCTCGACTGCCGTCGCACCCGCCTCTATGGCGCTGAGCTCTCCGACTTCGTGGAGCGCTGGGCACTCCGCACGCGGGGCGTCGAGATGACGGTGCCCGCCCACCTCTTCACGGCCCCGCTGCCCGTCGTCGCGTGCTATCTCCGCAGCCTGTTCCAGGCCGAGGGATACGTGTCGCGCCGGGAGCGTTCCACGCTCCTCGGCATGGACATGATCAGCGAGCAGCTGATCCGCGGTGTCCAGGCTCTGCTCGGCCGGTTCGGGATCTTCGCCCGGGTCGGGCGCAAGGCCGACCCCCGGCCGGACCGGCACGACCTGTGGGGCATCCGCATCCAGAACGCGGGTGACCGCCGTACCTTCGCCGACGAGATCGGGTTCATCGACCCGATCAAGGAGGCCAAGCTGGAGGCGTCCTTCGATCTGCCCGGGCGCCCGGCCCGCGAGGTGAAGCGGCTCGAGATCGCGCGGATCGAGGAGCTCGGTGCGCAAGAGGTCTACGACATCCAGACCGAGTCCGGTGAGTTCCTCGCCGGCGGTCTGCGGGTACACAACTGCTTCATCCTCGCCGTCGACGACACGATGGAGTCGATCCTCAACTGGTACCGCGAGGAGGGGCTGATCTTCAAGGGCGGCTCGGGTGCCGGCCTCAACCTCTCCCGCATCCGCTCCTCGAAGGAGCTGCTGTCCTCCGGCGGCACCGCGTCCGGCCCGGTGTCGTTCATGCGCGGCGCCGACGCCAGCGCGGGCACCATCAAGTCCGGTGGCGCCACGCGCCGCGCGGCGAAGATGGTCGTCCTCGACGTCGACCACCCCGACATCGAGGAGTTCGTCGCCACCAAGGCCAAGGAGGAGGCCAAGATCCGGGTCCTGCGCGACGCAGGCTTCGACATGGACCTCGGTGGCTCCGACATCACCTCGGTGCAGTACCAGAACGCCAACAACTCCGTGCGGGTCACCGACGAGTTCATGCGCGCCGTCGAGGCCGACGGCGAGTTCGGCCTGCGGGCCCGCATGACCGGCGAGGTCATCGAGAAGGTGGGCGCGAAGAAGCTGTTCCGCACCATCGCGCAGGCCGCGTGGGAGTGCGCCGACCCGGGCATCCAGTACGACGGCACGATCAACGACTGGCACACCTGTCCCGAGTCGGGCCGGATCTCCGCGTCCAACCCCTGCTCGGAGTACATGCACCTCGACAACTCGAGCTGCAACCTCGCCTCGCTGAACCTGCTGAAGTTCCTCGGCGACGACGGCCAGTTCGACGCGGTGCGGTTCCGCAAGGCCGTCGAGCTGATCATCACGGCGATGGACATCTCGATCTGCTTCGCCGACTTCCCCACCGAGCCGATCGCCGACACCACCCGCAAGTTCCGCCAGCTCGGTATCGGCTACGCCAACCTCGGTGCGCTCCTGATGGCCACCGGCCACGCGTACGACTCGGAGGGCGGCCAGGCACTGGCCGCGGCCATCACGTCGCTGATGACGGGCGCGGCCTACAAGCGGTCGGCCGAGCTCGCCGGCGTGGTGGGCCCCTACGAGGGCTACGCGCGCAACGCCGAGTCGCACCAGCGCGTCATGCGCAAGCACGCCGCGGCCAACGACGACGTGCGCACCTTCCCGGCGAGCAGCGCGGTCCACAAGCTCGCCACAATCACCTGGAAGGACTGCCTCGCCACAGGCGAGCGCAACGGGTGGCGCAACGCCCAGGCATCGGTGCTCGCCCCCACCGGCACCATCGGCCTGATGATGGACTGCGACACCACCGGAATCGAGCCGGACCTCGCGCTGGTCAAGTTCAAGAAGCTGGTCGGCGGCGGCTCCATGCAGATCGTCAACCAGACGGTGCCGCGCGCGCTCACGAAGCTGGGCTACCAGGCCGAGCAGGTCGAGGCGATCGTCGAGTACATCGGTGAGCACGGCCACGTGATCGACGCCCCCGGCCTGCGTCAGGAGCACTACGAGGTGTTCGACTGCGCGATGGGCGAACGCTCGATCGCGCCCATGGGCCACGTCCGGATGATGGCCGCGGTGCAGCCGTTCATGTCCGGGGCCATCTCGAAGACGGTCAACATGCCGGAGGCGGCCACCGTCGAGGACGTCGAGAAGATCTACCTGGAGGGCTGGAAGCTCGGCCTCAAGGCGCTCGCGATCTACCGCGACAACTGCAAGGTCGGCCAGCCGCTGTCGGCGGGCAAGTCGGCGAAGGCCACGCAGAAGGCCGAGGTCGCCGCCCCGGTCGAGGCGCGGCCGGTGCGCCGCAGGCTGCCCAAGAAGCGCCCCAGCGAGACGGTCTCCTTCACCGTCGGCGGGGCCGAGGGCTACCTCACCGCGGGTTCCTACCCCGACAACGGCCTCGGCGAGATCTTCGTCAAGCTGGGCAAGCAGGGTTCCACCCTCTCGGGTGTGATGGACGCGTTCTCGATGTCGATCTCGGTGGGCCTGCAGTACGGGATCCCGCTCGAGTTCTACGTCTCGAAGTTCTCCAACCTGCGCTTCGAGCCCGCCGGCATGACCGACGACCCGGACGTCCGGATCGCCACGAGCGTGCTCGACTACCTGTTCCGCCGGCTCGCGCTCGACCACCTGCCCTACGAGAAGCGCGCGCAGCTCGGCATCTTCTCCGCGGAGGAGCGCACGAAGCAGGTGGCGGGCACCGACTACTCCGCGGGTTACGGCGACGTCGACGTCGAGAGCCTGCGGTTCACGGTCGATGCCGCCCCGGCGGGCGACGAGGTGGAGCGCACCCCCGGTGCCACCCGCGCTCCCGTCGAGGTCGGCAGCTCCACCGAGCTGCTGGAGCTGCGTCTCGGCAAGGCCGCCGACGCACCGCTGTGCATGACGTGCGGCACGAAGATGCGTCCGGCCGGTTCGTGCTACCTCTGCGAGGGCTGCGGCTCCACCAGCGGCTGCAGCTGACAGACGGGTCTGCGTAACGCGGAACCCGCTGTTCGTGGGGGTGGCGAGAGGCATGAGCTCGCCACCCCCACGCACCCCGTCGTGGCTATCCCGGAAGCCCGTGCCCGACCAGATCGTCGGCGCGGGCGAAGCGGTAGCCCCGGTCGAGCAGCCCCTCGATGACCGCGGGCAGCGACTCGACGGTCTGCGACCGGTCGCCGCCCCCGTCGTGCATCAGAACGATCGATCCCGGCCGCACCTGTGCCAGCACGGTCGCGGTGATGGACGGCGCACCGGGCCGAGCCCAGTCGTCGGTGTCCACGTCCCACAGCACCACGGTAGGGCCGCCGTCACGGCCCAGCCACGAGACGACGTCCGGGCTCCGGGAGCCGTACGGCGGGCGGAACATCCGCACGGGACGTGCACCGGCGGCGCTCTCGATGGCGTCGTCGGTGCGCTCGAGCTGCACCTCCAGCTCCCGCTGGGACAGATCCGGCAGGAACGGGTGCGACCAGGTGTGGTTGCCCAGCGCGTGCCCGGCCTCCGTCATCCTTGCCAGAAACTCGGGGTGGGCGGCGGCGTGCATTCCGACGCAGAAGAAGGTGGCCTGCACGCCGTAGCGGGCCAGGACGTCGAGCACGCGACCGGTGACGGGCGGGTTGGGTCCGTCGTCGAAGGTGAGGGCCACGACCGGCTCCTCCTCGTCCCGCACGCCTGCGGTCACCCAGCGACCGCGGGCGGCGAGCGCGGCGACGTCGGCCTCGCTCGCCCGGGAGGACAGCTCCTGGTCGGCGGACCGGCCGGTCAGCGAGCCGCTCGCCAGGACGAGGGGAGTGAGGTCGGCGCCGCGGGACGCCGCAAGGCGGGCCAGCGTGTCGGCGTCGACGGAGCCCAGGGCCGGACGCTGCGGCAGCGTCCGGGGGTCGGCCCGGAGTACCCGGAGCCCGGCCGCCATCAGCCAGCCGTCGACCATGCCGTTGGTGCTGTCGACGACGCAGGTGACGCCCGCTCCGAGTTCTCGGTCGCGGTCGCGCAGGAAGTCGGCCAGCGCGCTCACCTGTCCGGCGGGGAAGTGCACCGGCGACCCGACCGGAGCGGACGACGCGTCCCGGAAAGCCACGTCGAGCCCCCGGCCGGTCCAGGCGATCCCGGCGAAGAGCATGGGAGCCTCCCTCTCCAGTGGTCAGTACGTCCGGGTGACCTGGCTGAGCCCCCTGGACCGGAACGCGCCGAGACCGGGCGCCATCCACCCGACGTCCCGTGGTCCGGCGGTCACGCGTCGGCCCGGCTCAGCGGGAGACCGGCCCGCAGCACCTGCTTGGCCTGTTCAGGAACGCCCAGCCGGTCCAGCCCGAGCAGAGCCGCGCCGACGACCGGGTTGACCTCCGTGACCACCGTCCGGGCCCGGGGTGCCGCGGCGGCGAGCCGCTCGTCGATCGCGTCACACAGGACCGGGTCCCGGCTGGTCAGCACGCCGCCGCCGAGCACGACGACGGTGGGCAGCTCCAGCAGCGACAGCCGGGTCAGCGCCGCCCGCGTCATAGCGACGACCTCGTCGGCGAGCCTCTCCACGATGCCCCGGGCCACGCCGTCACCGTCGCGGGAGGCGGCCAGCACGGTCGGCGCGAGCTCGACGAGCCGCCGATGCTTCAGGCGGCCGAAGTGGATGGCCTCGTACACCGAGGGGACGTCGGGCAGGTCGAAGTACGCCGGGACCAGCGTGCGCAGCGAGGTGTCGGGGCCGCGCATGTCGACCGCCCGGGCCGCCCACCACAGCGCCTCGTCACCGAGATCCATGCCGCCGCCCCAGTCACCGGAGATCCGGCCGAGGGAGGCGTACCGCGCGTGCCGGCCGTCCCGGGCGACGCCGACGCAGTTGATCCCCGCCCCGCCGACCACGGCGACGGCGTCGGGCGCGTCGGTACCGGCGCGCAGCAGCGCGAAGCTGTCGTTGTCGACGACGTGCTCACGTGCCCAGGCCCGGCCGCCGATGGCGGCGCTCATCGTCTCCTTCTCGCTCGGGAAGTCGACGCCGGCGAGGTACAGCTCGGCCAGGGTGGCCACCGGACCCCGTTCGTCGAGCCCGGCCTGCGCGGCGGTTTTGCGCACCAGCTCGTCGAGCAGGTCCACCGAGCCCTGGACACCCAGGTGGTGGGGCGAGGACCCCGGTCCGCGGACGTGGCTGAGCGTCTCCCCGGCCGCGGTCACCAGTACGACGTCGGTCTTGCTGTTCCCGCCGTCCACGGCGAGGACGAGGTCCGGGTGCCCAGCGCCCGGCTCCTGCGCGAGGGTCACCGGGCCCAACCGAGATGGTCGCGGTTGGCAGCGAGCAGCAGGTCGGTGAGCGTGTCCGCCTGGTCGACCTGCCCGACGAGCGGGTGGGCCAGCAGGGCCCGGAAGACGCGGTCGCGCCCGCCGTGGACTGCGGCGTCGAGCGCCAGCTGTTCGTAGGCGAAGGTGTGGCTGATCAGCCCGGAGTACAGCGGCGGGACCGCGTCGACCGGCAGCGCGGCGGCCCCCTGGGCGGTGATCGTCGCCGGCACCTCGATGACGGCGTCGTCCGGGAGGAAGGGGAGCGTGCCGTCGTTGCGCAGGTTCACGACCTGCACGTCGCCCCGGTCCGCGGTCAGTGACGCCAGCAGGTTGATCGCCGCCTCGGAGTAGTAGGCGCCGCCGCGCTCGCCGAGGAGGGCGGGCTTGGTGTCCACGGCCGGGTCGGCGTACATCTCGAGCAGGGTCTGTTCCATCTCGGCCACCCGCGCGCCGCGCGACTGCGCCCCGTGGGCGGCGGCGACCGCCGTGTCGTGCTGCCAGAAGTAGTGCAGGTAGTACGACGGGACGACGCCGAGACTGCGTACCAGCCACTCCGGCTGGTCCACGCGCGCCGCGATGTCCGCGCCGTGCCGGTCGATCAGCTCCGGCAGCACGTCGCGGCCAGCTACGGTCACCGACCGCTCCCAGGTCAGGTGGTTGAGGCCCACATGGCCGAGGCCGACCTCGTCCGGGGCGACGTCGAGCAGCTCGGCGAACCAGCGCTGGAAACCGATGGCGACGTTGCAGAGGCCGATGGCGCGGTGGCCGGCCTGCAGGAGTGCCCGGGTGACGATCCCGACCGGGTTGGTGAAGTCGACGATCCAGGCGTTCTCGGCGGCCCGCTTGCGCACGGTCTCCGCGATATCCAGCACGATCGGCACCGTCCGCAGCGCCTTGGCCAGGCCACCGGCCCCGGTCGTCTCCTGGCCGATGCAGTCGCACGTCAAGGGCCAGGACTCGTCGTTCATGCGCGCCTCCTGGCCTCCCACCCGCAGCTGGAGCAGCACCGCATCGGCGTCGGTCACACCGGCGTCGACATCGGTCGTGGTGATGACCTGCGCGGGGTGGTCGGCGCGCGCCAGCATCCGGCGGGACATCGCGCCGACGACGTCGAGCCGATCGGCTGCGGGGTCGGCGAGCACCAGGGTCTCCACGGGCAGCACGTCGCGCAGTCGCGCGATCCCGTCGACCAGCTCGGGTGTGTACGTCGACCCACCGCCGACGACCGTGACCTTCATCAGGGGGCTCCAGGTGCGTCGTGCCGCGGGGCGCGGGTCAGTGCATCGAAAGGAAACGTTCCTTACAGTCGGTGCCGACGCTAGCGCGGCCGGAGCGGCTCCGGCAAGGGAGCGGCGGGCCGGCGACTACCGCGCGTCGCGCGGCACCGGTGCGAGCTCGGCCCGACCCCCGTCCGCGAACAGCCGGGCGCGCAGCCGGCCCAGGCCGGTGTCCAGACCGCCCTGCAGCACCGCACTGCCGGGCGCCTGGCTCACCGCGAGCCGGGTGGTGAAGGGCGAGATCGCCCTCAGCTCCTCCTGCACCAGCTGGACGAGGACTTCGCCGCCCGGAGCACAGGTGGGGCCGGCCAATACCACCAGGGGAGGGTCGAGGACGGCGACGATCGGCGCCAGTCCGCCGGCCAGGCGCCGGGCGAGCTCCGAGAGGAAGGGCATCCCCTGACCGAGGTCCCGGCGGGCAGCCGCCACCGCGGCCCCGGGGGCGGTCGGCAGGTCGTGCTCCCGGGCCAGTGCGGCGACCGCCTCGGCGCCGACCAGGTCGTGGAAGGTGGCCGGCAGGGCACCGCCGTCGGTGGGACGCAGGCCCAGTCGCATGTAGCCGATCTCTCCGGCGCCACCCGTCGCACCGGTGTGCAGCGTGCCGCCGAGGTCGATGGCGAGCCCGAGCCCGGTGCCGGCCCACAGGAGTGCGAAGGCGGGGACCTCCCGGGCCGCACCCTGGCCCCGTTCCCACACGGCCGCGAGCTTGACGTCGTTCTCGACGACGAGCTCGCAGCGCAGCGCACGGCGCAGCCGGGTCAGCGTCTGCGGCTGCGCCCAGCCCGGGATGTGGTCGGCGAAGGCCAGCCGGTCGTGCTCGGCGTCGTAGGCGCCCGACACCCCGAGGACCACCAGGTCCAGCTCGCGCTGCTTCACGCCGGCGCGTCGGCAGGCGTCGGCCAGCACCCGGCGGAAGGACGGGAGCGGGTCGTCGGATGTCGTGTAGTCGACCTGGGCGGAGACCTCGCCGAGCACTTGTCCGGCGAGGTCGGCGACCGCCGCGGTGGCGCCGTAGTCGTCGACGTCGACCGCCGCGACGTGGCCGGCGCGCTCGTTGAGCCCGTACAGCTGGGCGTTCGGACCGGGCGCCCCGGACGTCGTCCCCCGCGGCACGATGAGACCGACCTCGGCCAGCCGCTGGAGGAGCTGCGTGGCGGTCGGCTTGGACAGGCCGGTGAGTCCGGCGAGCTGGGTCCGCGTCAGGCTCCCGTGCTGCAGGAGCAGTTCCAGGGTCACGCGGTCGTTGATCGCGCGCACCGTCCGCGGGGTGGCCCCGGAGACGTCGCCGTCGTCGCGGCGCGCCCGGGAGACCGCCGGGGCGGGGCCGTCGCGCGGAGCGGGATGTGCCTGAAACGTCACCGGGTTCTCCGTCCGGTCCGGGCCGCCGAGATCGAATCGCAACCGACGGATGCCCGAGCGCCGGCGGGTGCACTCGGGCTGTGGTCTGCGGTTGCCCGGTTGCCGGGATGGCGTCCCGGCACCGGTAGTTCGTTGGAAATGAAGTTTACAGACGTGTGGACGGCAATGCGGCTGCGCGCTAGCGTCCACGATCACCTCGGCGGCCGTCGGACCTCCGGGCCGTCCCCGTCGAGCCGGCGGGTCCGGCGGACGACGAGGTCAGCACTACACGTGGACGCCGCTGCGGGTGCCCTGCAGTTCCTTGCCCTGCTCGTCGCACCGGCCCGCCAATGTCGAGACGAAGGACGCTGTCGATGAGGCTGACGAAGATCCTCGCTGCCGGCGCTGCCGGCGCGATGCTGCTGACCGGGTGCTCCGCGGGCGGGGGCGGGGGAGACAGCGCGGCCGCCTCTGGCGTGCTGACCATCGCCAACGTGGCCGGACAGACGTGGACCTGCGGGTTCAACCCGTTCAACCCCGCGGTCAACTACCTGTCCTTCGGGTTCGTCTACGAGCCGCTGATCTACATCAACGCGCTGAAGAACAACGCCGAGACACCCATGCTGGCCGGCTCCTACGAGTGGGCGCCGGACAAGAAGTCGATCACCTTCGCCGTCCGGGACGGCGTGAAGTGGAGCGACGGCGAGCCGATGACCGCCGCCGACGTCGCCTTCACCTTCAACCTGTTGAAAGCCAACCCGGGGCTGGACATCAACGCCCTCTGGGACTCGATCCTCACCGACGTGAGCGCCAGCGGGAACGCGGTCACGATGCGGTTCTCGGCGCCTGCTGACCCGTACTTCTACTACTTCGCCGGTCAGACCCCGATCATCGCCCAGCACGTCTGGGGCACCGGAGAGGCGGCGCAGGACCCGGTCAAGTACCAGGACGCCCAGCCGATCGGCACCGGCCCGTACAAGGTCGACCCGTGCAGCGCGAACAACATCGTCTACACCGCGAACGAGAGCTACTGGCAGCCCGGGCTGCCCAAGGTGAAGAAGATCAACTATCCGGCCTACACCGACAACAACCCCGCCAACCTCGACCTGGCGTCGGGCAAGGACCAGTGGGGCGGTCAGTTCATCCCGGGTATCGACAAGCTCTACATCTCCCGGGACAAGGAGAACCACCACTACTGGTTCCCGCCGACCACCAACGTCGCGCTGTACTTCAACATGAAGCACCCGAACACCGCCGACGTCGCCGTCCGGCGCGCACTGGCGTTCGCCATCGACCGTGAGGCCGTCTCCAAGGTCGGCGAAGGTGGCTACCAGCCGGCCGCCAACCAGACGGGTGTCGTGCTCCCCACCTTCCAGCAGTGGTACGACTCGGACGCCGCGAACGCGGCAGGCTACAAGGTGGACAGGGCCAAGGCCGCCGACCTGCTGGCCGGTGCCGGGTACTCCCCGGCGCACCCACTCGAGCTCAGCGTGATCACGATCAGTGGCTACACGGACTGGGACGCCTCGCTCGCCGAGATCAAGCAGCAGCTCCAGCCGCTTGGCGTCCACCTGACCATCGACGACCTGGCCGGGCAGACCTTCCAGGATCGGCTGGCCAAGGGCGACTTCGACCTCGCCTACTACAGCCAGGTGGGCGGGGCAGGGCCCTACTACGAGCTGCGCCAGATCCTGCACAGCGCCAACAGTGCGCCCCTGGGTCAGGACGCGGCCAGCAACTACGAGCGGTACGAGAACCCCGCGATCGACAAGGCGCTCGACTCCTTCGCCGGAGCGGACGAGGCCACGCAGCACCAGCTGTTGAACACCGTGCAGCAGGCGATGCTCACCGACGTCCCGGTGATCCCGACGACCGAGAACGTCAACTGGTACCAGTACGACACCAGCGACTTCACCGGCTGGCCGACGGAGGCCGACCCGTACGCCCTGCCCGCGCCGTACCAGATCCCGGACAACGAGCAGGTGGTCCTGCACCTGGCGCCGAAGAACTGACCAGGGCGGAGAGACGAGGGCCGGGCATGAGCACGCGGAGGCTGTCGTGAGATTCCTGTTGCACCGGCTGGGCTTCTTCGTGCTCACGCTCTGGGCCGCGGTCACGGTGAACTTCCTGATCCCACGGCTGATGCCGGGGGACCCGGCCACGGCGATGATGGCCAGGTTCCACGGCCGGCTGAACCCGACCGCCGTCCACGCGATGCAGGTGGCGTTCGGGATCGACGACACGGAGGGGCTGTGGTCGCAGTACCTCAGCTACCTGCACAACACGGTGACCGGGAACTTCGGTACGTCGCTGACCTACTTCCCGCTGTCGGTGGGCAGCCAGATCCGCCAGGCGCTGCCGTGGACCCTCGGCCTGATCGGCGTGGCCACGGTCCTGGCCTTCGTGGTCGGCACGTTCGTCGGGACGGTCTCGGGCTGGCGCCGCGGCGGGAAGATCGACAGCATCGTGCCGCCGGTCTTCGTCGTGACCTCGGCGCTGCCCTACTTCTGGGTCGGGATGATGCTCATCCTGGTCTTCTCGGTCTGGACCGACGGCGCATTGCCGAACGACGGCGCCTACGACATCAACCTGGTCCCGAGCTTGTCGGGACCGTTCGTCATCGACGTGCTCCGGCACGCGCTGCTGCCCGCGGCGACGATCCTGATCACCTCGGTCGGCGGCTGGATCCTCACCATGCGGAACAACATGGTGACGGTGGTCGCCGAGGACTACGTGCGGATGGGCCGGGCCAAGGGCCTGTCCAACCGGACGATCATGTACCAGTACGCGGCCCGCAACGCGCTGCTGCCCAACCTCGCCGGCTTCGCGATGTCCCTGGGCTTCGTCGTCGCCGGAGCGATCCTGGTCGAGTACGTCTTCAACTACCCGGGCCTGGGCTACATGCTGCTCAACGCGGTGAACAACCTGGACTACCCGCTGATGCAGGCCCTGTTCCTCATGATCACCGTCGCGGTCCTGGTCGCTGTGCTCGTCTGCGACTTCCTGACCGCCTGGCTCGACCCTCGGGCGAGGAGTGGTTCGTGACCGCCCTGCTGACCGGCACCGCCGGCCCGACCGAGATGCCGCGCCGCTCGTCGCGGCGGCGTGGGTCCGGGTTGTTCCGGGCGATACGCACCAGCGGCAAGGCCACGACGGGCGCGGTCATCCTCGTGCTCTTCGTGGTGCTGGCGGCGTTCCCGCAGTTGTTCACCCCGGTCCGGGATCCCGACGCCCGCGCCTTCGACCTCATGCTGCCCCCGTCGGCGCAGCACCTGCTCGGGACGACCGCCTTCGGGCAGGACATCCTCGCCCAGCTGATCTACAGCACCCGCCAGTCACTGGTGATCGCTGTCGTCGTCGGCGGGCTGGCCACCGTGCTGTCGGTGCTGATCGGTGTCTCCGCGGCTTACCTCGGCGGGGTCGCCGACAGCGTGTTGTCGGCGGTCACCGACATCTTCCTGGTGGTGCCGACCTTCCCGCTGATCATCGTGATCGCCGCGTACGCCGGGACGGGCAACCCGACGGTGATCATCGGCGTCCTGGTCTTCACCGGCTGGTCCTATGGCGCCCGCCAGCTGCGCGCCCAGGCGCTGTCGCTGCGCAACCGCGACTTCCTGGAGTCGGCCCGGGTCCGGGGCGAGCGGCGGTCCTACATCATCCTGTTCGAGGTCCTGCCGACCATGACCTCACTGATACTCGCCAACTTCCTCGGCAGCGCGCTCTACGCGGTGCTCACCGCGGCCGGCCTGCAGTTCATCGGCCTCGGCGACAACAGCTCGCTGAGCTGGGGGACGATGCTGTACTGGGCGCAGAACAACTCCGCGCTGCAGAGCGGGCAGGCGCTCTGGGTGGTGGCCCCCGGGCTGTGCGTCGCGCTCCTGGGTGCGTCCTTCGCCTTGCTCAACTACGCGTTCGACGAGATCGGCAACCCTGCCCTGCGACCCGTACGGAGGACCCGTGCCCAGCGAGCCCGTTCATGAGGCTTCCGGTCCGGTGCCCGGCTGCGTGCTGGAGGTGCGTGACCTGACCGTCGAGTACGACACCGCGGCGGGCCCGGTCCGCGCGGTCGAGTCCTTCGACCTCGACGTCCACCGCGGCGAGTTCGTCGCCGTGGTGGGGGAGTCCGGATGCGGCAAGTCCACGATGCTGTTCGGGCTGGCCCAGCTGCTCAGCCCACCGGCGCGGGTCAGCGCCGGCCGCGTCCTGTTCACGGGTCGAGATCTCGTCACGATGACGGCGAAGGAGCTGGCGGCCATCCGTTGGCGCGACCTGTCGGTGGTCATGCAGAGCGCGATGAACGCGCTGAATCCGGTGAAGCAGCTCGGTGCCCAGTTCGCGGACGCGATGCGCGCGCACGGGGAGCGCTCCACGGAGGTCGTCCGCAGCCGGTCGGCCGAGGTGCTCCACCTGGTGGGCATCGACACCGTGCACCTGAAGAGCTATCCCCACCAGCTCAGCGGGGGCATGCGCCAGCGGGCCATGATCGCCATGGCACTGCTGTTCACCCCCGACCTGGTGCTCATGGACGAGCCGACGTCCGCCCTCGACGTGGTGGCGCAGCGCTCCCTGATGATGCAGATCAAGCAGCTGCAGGAACAGCTCGGCTTCGCCGTCGTCTTCGTCACCCACGACATGTCGCTGGTCAGTCACTTCTCCGACCGGGTGGTCGTGATGTACGCGGGCCAGGCGGTCGAGCTCGGCCCGACCCGCGCGCTGTTCGCCGAGCCCGCCCACCCCTACACCCGGGGCCTGCTCGACGCGTTCCCGTCGATCCGGGGGCCACGGGTCCCGCTGACCGGCATCGCCGGGAGCCCGCCGAACCTGCTGCATCCGCCGACCGGCTGCCGGTTCGCGCCGCGCTGCCCCGCCCGATTCGAGATGTGTGACGTCCCGCCTCCGCGCTACGACGTCGGGCCGACCGCGGCCGCCTGTCACCTCCACGCCCCCGCCGTCGAGGAGGCCCTCCGATGACCACACCTCCCGGTGCGGCGTCCGCCGACGGTCGGCCGCCGCTGCTGGAGGCGCGCGGCCTCACCCGCCACTTCAAGGTCGGTGGCGCGATCGCCCGGAAGACGCTGCACGCCGTCGACGACGTCTCCTTCGGGATCGGCGACCGCGAGATCGTGGCGCTCGTCGGCGAGAGCGGCAGCGGCAAGAGCACCGTGGCCCGGCTGCTCGCACGGGTCCACGGGCCGACGGCCGGTGAGATCCTCTACCAGGGGCGGCCCCTGTCCAGCTTGCGGTCCCGCCGCGACCTGCTGGCCTACCGGTCCGACGTCCCCATGGTCTTCCAGGACCCCTTCGCGTCCCTCAACCCCGCCTACCGGGTCTCCCACGGGATCCTGCGTGGCATGGCGCTGCACCGCCCGGACATCCCGCGCCACCAGCGGCGGGCCGAGGCGGAGGCGATCGTCGCGCGGCTCGGCCTCGACGCGGCGGGCGACGTCCTGGACCGGTACCCCTACGAGCTCAGCGGCGGTCAGCGGCAGCGGATCGGCTTCGCCCAGGCGCTGGCCTACCGGCCGAAGCTGATCGTGGCCGACGAGCCGGTCTCGATGCTCGACGTCTCGGTGCGGATCGGCCTGCTCAACCTGATGGCGCAGCTGCGCGACGAGCAGGGCGTCTCGCTCCTGTACATCACCCACGACATCGCCAGCGCGCGTTACGTCGCCGACCGCGTCATGGTCATGTACGCCGGGCACCTCGTGGAGGCCGGACCGGTGGAGGACGTGCTGCAGGTTCCCAAACACCCCTATACCCGGCTGCTGGTCGACGCGGTCCCGGACCCGCGGGGGCCGCTGTCGGTGGACCAGACCTCCGACCGGGGGGAGCCGCCTCGCGTGATCGACCCGACGCCGGGCTGCCGGTTCCGCCTGCGGTGCCCACTCGCGGTCGACACCTGCGCGCAGATCACCCCGGAGCTCGTCGAGCTGGCGCCCCAGCACTCGGCGGCCTGCCACGTCGCGGCCGCGCGGGAGGGCCACGGCGACGTCGCTCTCACCGGCGCCGCACCGTGACCGCGCCACCGGCCCCTGCGGACTCGCCCTGGGCAAGGAACACGGCCGTGACGACCAGCTGCACTCCGCCGGGGGCGCCCGGTCAGGTGGCCGGGCTCGGGAAGGTGTGGTGCACGGCCTCCACGTTGTTGCCGTCGAGATCGCGGAGGAACACCGCGTAGTAGCCGGGGTGGTACTCGGGCCACACCCGCGGAGCGTGCAGGATCTCCGCTCCGGCCTCCAGGGCCGCGACGTGGACCTCGTCGACCGCGGTGCGCCCGGGTGCGGTGAACGCGATGTGCACCTCCCGGCCGGACGGGGCCGTGGTGGGCCCGAGCCAGAAGCGCGGGAACCCGTCGGGGCCGGAGAGGCCCACCGCCGTGTCTCCGTCGAGGCCCATGCGGATCGCCTCGCGGATGCCCAGCGGGGCGAACACCCGCAGATAGAACGCGGCGGCGGCGTCGACGTCGGTCGTCTGGATCGAGAGATGGTCGAGCAACGGAGCCTCCGGGCGTTGGTGGCCCACGGTAGCCGGAGCCACCGACGACCTCGGCCGTCTCGTCAGGTCGCGTTGCGCTCGCCGGTGGCGTGCCGTGGGCTGTTGTCCACGGAATCGGGGGCGCGCAGGAGCTCACGCCACTGCTCTGCGCTCCAGGGCGCCGGTTCGGTGGTGGCGAAGAAGTCCTCCAGGAGCGCCACGAAGCGAGCCGGGTCGCTGTGGAACGGGAAGTGCCCGGCCCCCTCGAACACCTCGAGCCTGCTGCCGGGCATCGCCTCGTGGGCACGGCGGGCGTGGGCCACGGGCACCACGGCGTCGCGCGATCCCCACACGAGGAGCGTGGGCATGCCGCGCGTGAGATAGCAGCGGTCGAGCATCGTCACCACCTGGCCGCGCCAGTCGACCACGGCCCGCAGCGTGCGGATGAAGGCGGCACGTGCGGTGGCGTCCGGGAGCGCGTCGACCATGCGGAGGAGGTCCGGGGCGTCCTGGCCGAGGCCGGAACCCATCAGCCGCAGCAGCTGCACGGCCATCCCGACCTGCAGCCGCGCGGTCGGGATGCGCAGCAGGTGCAGGAGCCCGGTGGCGCCGGGCAGTGTCATCGCCCGCAGTACCGGTGTGACGTCCAGGCCGGCGCCGCCGCTGCCCACCAGCACGAGGCGCTCCGTCCGCTCCGGGAACTGGTAGGCGAACTGCATCGCCACCCCGCCACCGAGCGAGTGCCCGACGAGCGTCGCCCGCTCCACGCCGAGCACCCCCAGCAGGTCGCGCAGGCCGTTGGCGTAGGCGGCCACGGAGTAGTCGGCCCGTGGCTTGTCGGAGCTGCCGTGCCCGAGCAGGTCGGGAGCGATCACGAGATGCCGGCGGGCCAGCGCCGGGATGACGGGCTCCCAGGTGGCGGAGCTGTCGCCGATCCCGTGGACCAGCACCACCGGTGGGCCCTTTCCGGCCAGCCGGAAGGCCCTCCGGTAGCCGTGGACCACGCGGAACCGCAGCACGGTGTCACCGACCGGGACGAGCCGGCCGGTGTGCTGGCTGGTGCGCGTGGACATGGCCACACCGAGGGTAGGTCGGGTGTGGTGGCAGTCCGGTTACCGCAGTGTTTCGGACGGGCGGTGGCGGCTCGGCCGCGGACAGGCGATGTGGTCGTGCTCGGTGCCCGGGGGAACGGGCCCGAGCAGTCGGTCACCAGCCGGCCGACGGGCGCGTCGAGGCGTGCATCCGGCCGCCGTGGTCGGCCCACGGCCCTGCCGTGGCGCCCCCTGGTTCAGCGGGCCCGGGCCGCGGCCGTGTGGGCCTCGACGGCCGCTCGTCCGGCTTCGTAGCGGGCCGCGCGGATGTGCTCCTCCACCGCCGCGCGCTGCACCCGGAACGAGCGGCCGAAGCGCACTGCCGGCAGTTCTCCGCTGTGGACGAGCCGGTAGACGGTCATCTTCGAGACCCGCATTCGCTGGGCGACCTCGGCCACGGTGAGGAACGGCGCCCCGATCACGTCCGGGTGTCGGGTTCCCTCAGCAGCCATCGTGCACATCCTCCTCGTGCCCCCGTTCGGGGGCTTGTTGATCGCAGTGCGTTGGACAGTAACGGACAGGAGCGCCACTTTCGGGTGCGTCGACGATCACTGAAGAGTGGTGTTGCGTCGATCGTGTGCGCTCTGCACATGCGCGGCCTCCCCGCCGCCCGGGCAGCGGGTCGCCGGGGCGCCTATCGTCTCGGAGTGATCTGCGATGACGACCCGGACGCCGACTGGACCGCGCCGGGAGTGTTCCGCTGTGCCCCTGGGGTCCATCGCATCCCGTTGCCGCTCCCGAACGACGGGCTGCGTGCGGTCAACGTGTATGCGGTGGCGGACGGCGACGGGTGGACGCTGATCGACTCGGGATGGGCGCTGGCACAGGCGGGCGACCTGCTGCAGGAGGCGTTGGCGCAGCTCGGTGCCGGTCTGGGTGACGTGCGCCGGTTCCTCGTCACCCACGTCCACCGGGACCACTACACGCAGGCCGTGGTGCTGCGCAGGCGCTTCGGCATCCGGGTCGCGCTCGGGCGGGGGGAGCAGCCCGCGCTCGAGGTGATCAACGGGCCGCGGACGGAGCCTGCGCACCTCACGCGGCTGCGCCACGCCGGTGGTCACGAGCTGCTCGCGCGCCTCGCGAAGCTGCCTGCCGAACCCCACGACCCGACGGTGTGGGAGTACCCCGACGACTGGATCGACGACGGCGCGGAGATCGTCCTCGACCCGGCCCCGGACGGGAAGCGGGTGCTGCAGGCGGTGGCCACCCCCGGGCACACCCAGGGGCACCTGGTCTTCGCCGACCAGGCAGGCGAGCTGCTGTTCTCCGGTGATCACGTGCTGCCGCGGATCACTCCCTCGATCGGGTTCGAGGCGGCGCCGGCCCGCCGCCCGCTCGCCGACTTCCTCACCTCGCTCGAGCTCGTCCGGGGCCGGCCGGATGCGGCACTGCTCCCGGCCCACGGTCCGGTGGGCCGGCGCGTGCACGAACGTGTGGACGAGCTGATCGCCCACCACGCCAAGCGCCTCGACGCCACGCTCGGTGCCCTCCAGGACGGCCGCTCCACCGCGTACGAGGTGGCTGCGGTGCTGCCGTGGACCCGGCGTGACCGGCGCCTCGAGGAGCTCGACCCGTTCAACGCGATGCTCGCCACCCTGGAGACCGCAGCCCATCTCGACGTGCTGGTCGAACGGGGTGTGGTGCGGAGCGTCGAGACGGACGGCGTCAATCACTACACAACGTGATAACAATTCACTCTTCGTAGATCCCAGCGGCGACACAGGGCGTCGGCGCCCGTACGCTCTGCGCCGTGCAGGGGTTGGGTGCCGGACCGAGCAGGGTCCTCGTGCGTGCTGGGCTCGCCCTGGCGACGTGCGTGCTGGCCGTGGTCGCCGTCGTCGTCGCCACCGAGGGCGGCACCTTCCCCGGTGGTCCGGCTCCCACCGTGACGCTCGCTCCGACGGCAGCTGTCGGCTGTGACGCGGCGGGCCCCTACACCGCGCCCGAGCGGGGCAGCGTGGGTCTCCCGACCGGTGTCAGCCGGCTGTGCCGCTCAGGGCCGCTGACGGTGTCGGTGGCCGGTGCGGTGTTCGACGGCTGGGACGTGAGCGGCGGGATCGTCATCGACGCTCCGGACGTGGTGGTGCGGCGCAGCCGCGTCACCGGCGACGGCGCCACCCCCTACGGGATCGTCACCACGGCCGCCGGGTCGGTACGCATCGAGGACGTCACGCTCACCGGCGACTTCCCGGAGGCGGCGATCGGGGGCGACCGCTGGAGCGGCGAGCGGATCGAGATCGTCGGGGTGACGCACGACGGCGCCCAGCTGGGGGACGGCGCGCGGCTGCGCAACAGCAGCGTGCACGACTTCGCCCCGGTGCGCGGCGGCGATGTCCACGGACTGGTGCTGCGCGGAACCGGGAGCGACGTCCTCGTGGAGGACAACCGGATCGAGCTCGGTGACGGGCCGGGGCGGGGCAGCGCCCTGTTGCTGGCTCCGGAGAAGGCAGGACAGCGCGCCGACGGCGCGATGGTGATCCGGGGCAACGTCCTCGGCGGCGGCCGCTACACCGTCCGGCAGGACTCGCCGGCCGCGATGATGACCGACGTGGCGATCACGGGCAACCGCTTCCGTCGCGGCGCCGGTGACGTTCCGTTACGGGTTTCCCGCCGGGCCGTGCTCGACGACAACACCTATCTCGACGGCGGTCCACTCCCGCCACGGTGACGTGCGCCGATCCCGAGCCGTTCGGCGCGGCAACACGCCCGATCGACGTGTCTTGTTGGCCGTGTCGCGACAGACCGTGCAGACTGATCACGGTAAACGGAGCCGGGTGCTGACCCGGTTGCACGGAGCAGGTCGCCACGGCGCGAGGACGTAGGGGAAGACGATCCTCGTCGACGTTGGAGGTCTGCAGTGAACGCACGCGGCGTGGTCTTCGTCCACTCGTCGCCGACTGCGGTGTGTCCGCACGTCGAGTGGGCGATCTCAGGCGTGCTCGGGACCAAAGTGTCTCTGCAGTGGACTCCCCAACCGGCAGTGCACGGGCAGATGCGGGCCGAGTGCAGCTGGTCCGGTCCAGCCGGCTGCGGGGGCGCCATCGCGGGCGCCCTCCGGGCCTGGCCGATGCTCCGGTTCGAGGTGACGGAGGAACCGAGCCCGGGGGTGGACGGCGAGCGGTTCTGCCATGTCCCCACTCTGGGCCTGTGGTCCGGACGCACCAGTGCCAACGGCGACATCGTGGTGGCGGAGGACCGCCTGCGGGCCCTTCTCGCCGAGGTGCCGGCCAGCCAGCTGCCCGGCCGGATGCACGATCTGCTCGGTTCGGCGTGGGACGACGCCCTGGAGCCGTTCCGATGGGCCGGGGACGGTGCCCCCGCCACGTGGCTGCACCAGGTGGGGTAGCCGGCGAGGGAGAGCGTTGCCGCGGCCGCCGGGCCGCGGCAACGCTTCCGCTCAGGCGCCGGTGATGACGACGGCGGCGTTGTGGCCGCCGAACCCGAACGAGTCGCAGACCGCGGCGTCGAGGTCGACCTTGCGCGGCTCGCCCGCGACCACGTCGAGCTCGACACCCGGGTCGAGGTTCTCGAGGTTCAGCGTCGCCGGGATGACGCCCTCCTTGATCGAGAGCAGCGTGATGATGCTCTCGACCGCACCCGCGGCGCCGACCATGTGACCCAGCGCGGACTTCGGCGCGGTGAGCACCGGGTGGTCGCCCAGTGCCTTGCGCACCGCCCGCGTCTCGCCCACGTCGCCCGCCACCGTGGAGGTGGCGTGGCAGTTGACGTGTCCGATGTCGGACGGCTCCAGGCCGGCGTCGCGGACCGCCTTCGCGATGGCCCGGGACTGCCCGATGCCCTCCGGCTCGGGGCCCGTGATGTGGTAGGCGTCCGAGGTGAGGCCGGCACCGGCGAGCCTGCCGAGCACCGTGGCCCCGCGGGCCGCCGCGAACTCGGCCCGCTCCAGCACCATGATCCCGGCACCCTCACCGAGCACGAACCCGTCGCGGTCGACGTCGAACGGGCGGGAGGCCCGCTCGGGCTCGTCGTTGCGCTGCGACAGCGTGCGGGCCTGCACGAAGCCGGCCACCGTGATGCCGGTGATGCAGGCCTCCGCGCCACCGGCGATGACGACGTCGACCTCACCTCCGCGCAGCAGGCGCAGCGCCCACGCGAGGGCCTCCGCACCCGAGGCGCACGCCGAGACCGGCGCGTGCACGCCGCCCTGGGCGCCGTACTCGATGCCGACCCAGGCGGCGGGGCCGTTGGGCATGAGCATCGGCACGGTGAGCGGCGAGACCTTGCGCAGGCCGCCGGTCTCGAGCAGGTCGTCCTGGTCGAGCAGGGTGACGGCGCCGCCGATGCCGGTGGCCACCACCACGGCGAGCCGTTCGGGCTCCACCTGCATGTCGTCCCGGGGGCCCAGGCCCGCCTGGGCCCAGGCCTCCTTGGCCGCCACCAGCGCCACCTGCTCGCACCGGTCGAGCCGGCGCGCCTGGACGCGGGGGAGCACCTCGGTGGGTGCGACGGCCAGCGGCGCAGCGATCTTCACGGGCAGCTGGTGGCGCTCCACCCACTCGTGCTCGGCGTCGTCGATGCGCCGCACGCCGGACCTGCCGGCGAGCAGCGCCTCCCAGGTCGAGGCGACGTCCCCGCCCAGCGGCGTGGTCGCGCCGAGCCCGGTGACGACGACGTCGTGAGCGGTGCTCATAGGTCCTCCGGAGGAACGATCGTGATGGGGCCCGTCACTGGTTCTTCGCGATGTAGTCCACCGCGTCACCGACCGTCTTCAGCTCGGCGAGCTGGTCGTCCGGGATCTTGACGCCGAACTTGTCCTCTGCCTGGACCGCGATCTCGACCATCGACAGGGAGTCGATGTCGAGGTCGTCGACGAAGGACTTGTCGACGGTGACCTCGGCGGGGTCGATGCCGGCGACCTCCTCGACGATCTCGGCGAAGCCGCTGAGGATCTCGGTGTTGTCAGCCACGGTGGTTCTCCTTCTGGTGGGACGGGAGTCGTCGGATCGGACGGTCAGGGACAGACGACGACCTGGCCGGCATAGGACAGGCCCGCGCCGAAGCCTACGAGGAGCACGGTGTCGCCGGAGCGCACCCGTCCGTCGGCGCGCATGTGGTCGAGTGCGAGGGGGATCGAGGCGGACGAGGTGTTGCCGGAGTGGCGGATGTCGTCGGCCACCACCATGTCCTCGCGCGCGCCCTTGGCGCGCAGCCGCTTGGCCACTGCGTCGACGATGCGCAGGTTGGCCTGGTGGGGCACGAACACGTCGATGTCGGCGGGGGTGAGCCCGGCCAGCTCGATGGCCTGCAGCGCAACGGGGGCGATCTTCGTGGTGGCCCACCGGAAGACCGCCTGGCCCTCCTGGGCGAGCGCGTTGTTCTCCGGCTTGATGTGGATGGTCTGGGACATGTCGCCCGCGCTGCCCCAGGCCAGCGGGCCGACGCCGACGGAGGCCTCGTCGGGCGCTGCTCCGACGACCGCGGCGCCCGCTCCGTCGGCGAAGATGATGGCAGTGGAGCGGTCGGTCCAGTCCAGCCAGTCGGACAGCTTCTCCGCCCCGATCACGAGCACGTTGCGCGAGCTGCCCGCCCGCACGAGGTCGGCGGCGGCACCCAGGCCGAAGCAGAACCCGGCGCAGGCGGCGTTGAGGTCGAAGGCCCCCGGCGCCGGGATGCCGATGCGGTCGGCGGTCTGCGCGGCCGCGTTCGGGATCGGGGTGGGCATCGTGCACGTGGCGACGATGACCGTGTCGATCTCGTTCGGCTCCAGCCCGGCGTCCTTGACGGCCAGGGCTCCGGCCTCGGTGGCCATGTCGACCAGCAGCGTGCCCTCCTCCGCGATGCGGCGGCTCTCGATGCCCACGCGCTCGCGGATCCACTGGTCGTTGGTGTCGATCCGCTGGGCCAGGTCGTCGTTGGTGACGACGTTGTCGGGCTGGGCGCTGCCCAGTCCGAGGATCCGGGCGCCAGGGGCGGTGGGTGCGAGTCGGAGCTGTGTCATTTGTCTGCCCCCGCATGCTCGGTGATCAGGTCGACGGCCGCCTGGAGGTCGTCCGGTGTCTTCAGTGCCACGGTCGCAGTGCCGCGCAGGTCGCGCTTGACCAGCCCCACGAGCGCGCCCGCCGGCGGCAGCTCGATCACGGCGGTGACGCCCAGCTCGCGCAGGGTGAGCATGCAGGAGTCCCACCGGACGGGCCGCGTCACCTGGGCCACGAGGCGGTGCAACGCCTCCGCGCCGTCGGTGACGACCGCGCCGTCGGTGTTGGACAGCAGCGGCCGGGTGGGGTCGGTGGGGGAGATCCCGGCGGCGTGGATGCGCATGGCCTCCTCGGCCGGACCCATGAAGCGGGTGTGGAAGGCCCCGGCCACCGGCAGCGGCTTCACACGGGCCCGCTCCGGCGGGTCCTGCGCGAGCGCCGCCAGCGCGTCGACGGGACCCGCCGCGACGACCTGTCCGGCGCCGTTGCGGTTGGCGGGGTCGAGCCCCAGCTCGTGGAGCCTGGCGAGCACCTCGTCGGGATTCCCGCCCAGCACCGCACTCATGCCCGTGGGTTCGAGCGCACAGGCCGCGGCCATCTCCCGGCCGCGCACGGCGGCGAGCGCGACGGCGGCGTCCGGGGTGAGCACCCCGGCGACGGCGGCTGCGGCGAGCTCGCCGACGGAGTGTCCGGCGGAGGGGGCGGCCGCGGGAAGCTCGATGTGCGCGGTCAACCGCGCGGCGGCGAGCAGCGCGGCGGCGACGACCAGCGGCTGGGTGACGGCGGTGTCCTTGATCTCCTCGGCGTCGGCCTCCGTGCCGAGGTGGACCAGGTCGAGCCCGGTGGCGGCCGACCATCTGGCGAGTGTCTCCTCCGCCACCGGATCATCGAGCCAGGGAGCGAGCATGCCAGGGGTCTGGGACCCCTGACCGGGTGCGAGCAAGGCGATCACAAGGACCAGAGAACACCGGAGGGACGCTGCGGGGGGATACCGGCACGCACCAATCCCATGCTCCGGAATTGGAGGTTTCCTCCAAAGCGGCGCTGTTCGTCCGTGGAGTAGGCCACGTGATGCGGGCCGGTCGTTGTAGGCCTTCCGCAGCTCACGCCGGTGGTTCCGCGCTCTGCGAGGGGTCCAGCCGGGCCGCGATGACCGCGGTGCGCAGCACCAGCGCGTCCCGAGGGTCGAACGGGCTGCGGCCGGTGATGTCGCAGACCCGCCGCAGCCGGTAGCGCACGGTGTTCGGATGCACGAACAGGGCCCGTGCGCAGGCCTCGAGGGCCCCGCCGCCCTCCAGGTAGGCGGCCAGCGTGTGCAGCAGTTCGCCCCCCGCCGTCTCGAGCGGGGCGACGATCGAGTCCACCAGCATCCGGTGAGCGGCGGTGTCGCCGGCCAGCGCCCGCTCGGGCAACAGGTCGTCGGCGGCGACCGGGCGCGGCGCGTCGGGCCATCCCGGCGCGGCACGCAACGCGGACAGCGCGTCCCGCGCGCTGCAGTGGGCGGCGGCGAGCTCGGTGGCCACCGGACCGACCACCACCGGGCCGGGACCGAACCCGTCGAGGAGCCGGTCGATGTCGGCGCCCACCCCGCTGCCGAGCCGCTCGGGGCCGGGTGGCTCGGAGACCAGCAGGATCAACCGGCTGCCCTGCACCCCGACCAGCACCGACCGGCCCACCCTGGCGGCCTGCCTGCGCAGCTCTCCCAGCCGTTCGGCCGCCGTGTCGGGTGCCGGGCTCCCGGCCACCACCCGTACCGCCGCGTCCGGGTCCCAGCCCAGCGTGGACGCGCGGGACACGAGTGCGTCGTCGGACCCGTCGTCGACGTTCGGGCCGCGCACCACGGCGTCGACGACGAGGGCCTCGAGCCGGGCGTCCCACGCGCCGCGGGTCTCGGCCGCGCCCGCGTACACCGTGGCCGCGGCGAAGGCGATCTCGCGGCCGAAGCGCAGGATCCCCTCGACCAGCGCGTGGCGCTCGGCCTCGTCCGCGGCGAGCGGCGGGAGGTGGCGCTCGAAGACGTCCGTCGCGATCCGGACCAGGTCGACGGTCTGGCGCAGGCTGAGCCGACGGGCGAGGTCCCGGGGAGCGATGCGGAAGGCCTCCGCGGTGAGCCGGATCGACTCGCCACGCTCGCCGAGCCAGGCGACGAAGTTGGCGACGCCGGTCTGGGTGACGAGCAGTACTGCCGAGCGCTGCTCGGCCGGCAGCCGGGCGAACCACGGCTGGTGCTCCTCCATCGACTGCAGACAGGCGATGGCGAGGTCCCCCGCCGCGAGCTCGAGCTTGCGGAGCGTGGCAGGGGAGACGGCGGCAGGACCGTCCCGAACCGCCGCCGTGCTCGCTCCATCGCACGTCACGGGGGCAGCATCGCACGGGGGCAGGAACACCGCGGGCCCGCCGGACGTTCCGCAGGGGTCCCGACAGGAGGCTCGGATGGGCACCACCCCGGCTCCGGCCGTCGAGGTCCGGCGCGCTATCGACCGGATGCGCACGCGCACCGGTTGGCTCGACTCGCGCCACAGCTTCTCGTTCGGCGCCCACTACGACCCCGCCAACACGCACTTCGGGCTCCTCATGGCGAGCAACGAGGACGTGCTGGCGCCCGGCTGCGGGTTCGACCCCCATCCGCACCGCGACATGGAGATCGTCACCTGGGTGCTCGAGGGCACGCTCGTGCACGAGGACGACGCGGGCCACTCCGGCGTGATCCGGCCGGGCACGGCGCAGCGGATGAGCGCCGGCTCGGGGATCGTCCACTCGGAACGGGCCGGCGGCGGGGCGGCCGGGACGCCCGACGAGGGCACGGGCGTGCATCTCGTGCAGATGTGGGTGCTGCCCGACTCGCCGGGCGGGACCCCCGGATACGAGCAGGTCGACATCGGTTCGGCCCTGGACTCCGGCGAGCTGCTCGTGGTCGCCTCGGGCAGGCGGGAGCACGCGGCGGACCGCGCCGTCTCGCTGCGGCAGGAGAACGCGGCCCTGCTCGCCGCGCGGCTGCGGCCGGGCGCCACCGCCGAGTTGCCTGCCGCGCCACAGGTGCACCTGTTCGTGGCTCGCGGCGGCGTTGAGCTGGAAGGGTCGGGGCCGCTCACCCGCGGGGACGCAGCCCGGATCACGGCGAGTGAGGGGCAGCGGACGGTGGCAGGTCCGGACGGGGCGGAGCTGCTCCTCTGGGAGATGTACGCGGAGCTGCGATGACGTCACGCAGCGAGACGTGAGTGTGGGCACGGTTGCGAGGCATCCGTTCAGCTACGGGCATTTGCCGTCGACACACCGCATCACGCGCATGAAGCTGGAGCTCAGGGTCTCGCACCGAGGACGAGACGATCGGCGGAGGAAGGTATGACGGCATGACCGCCGGCAACGGCAGCCCGCGCCAGCGTTATCGGGACCAGGTGCGCGCCGAGATCAAGCAGGCCGCGCTGGCCCAGATGTGCGACGGCGGCCCCGCGGCACTGAGTCTGAACGCCGTGGCGAAGGAGCTGGGCGTCACGGGTCCAGCGCTCTACAAGTACTTCCGCAGCCGCGACGACCTGCTGACGGAGCTCGTCTTCGACTGTTATGCCGAGGCCGCGGCCGCTGTGCACGTCGAGTCCGAGCGCATCGGGGAGCTGTCGCCGCGGGAGCGCTTGCAGCACCTCGCCCACGCCTACCGACGGTGGGCCGTCGCCGCCCCCCACCTGTACCGGTTGCTCACGTCCATGCCCTCGCCGACGCCCGACTCGCCGCCCGAGACGGTCGACCGGGCCAAAGCGGTGCTCGGCCCGTTCCTGCCCGTGCTGGGCAGCGGCCACATCTGGCCCGCCGCCATCGAGCTCCGGGAGCAGGTGCAGGAGTGGATCAAGCGGAACGACAGACTGGCCGACTGGGTGGGCACCTACGCGCCTGACGCCGACCCCGCCACCGCGCTCACCGGCGCACTGCTCGTCTGGGTGCGGATGCACGGGGTGGTGAACCTGGAGGTCCAGGGCAAGTTCACCGGCATGGGACATCAACCGTCCACCCTGTTGACGGTGGAGATGGAGTCCCTCGCCGACCTCATGGCGATACCCGCAACCTGACGCTACGCAGGCGACCGTCCGGCGAGTGGGTGAAAGACCCACCCGCTCGTCGGCCTCAGCGAGCGCATCGCTACCGTCTGACACGAACGGACTGGGGTGCCGATCGCGACCCTCGACCGGAGGCCACGGGCAGTTGCAGGCCCACTGAGGGCGCACGGAGCGCCGAAGAAGGGTGGGCCGGATGCCGTGGACCCGGTCAGGGGCGACGCGAATCGCCGGTGGCCGTACGCGACCAACGGACGTCGGTAGGCGCCTCCGGCCCGGTGATGTCGCGATGGGCGCGGGGGCGATCAGGGCGTGGCGCAGCAGCGCCTGCGATTACCGGGTGATCCCGGCAGCCCGGCTCAGCCGAGCGGGGTGACCTTGGTTGCCTGCGGACCCTTCTGGCCCTGCTCGATGTCGAACGACACGCGCTGGCCCTCGTCGAGGCTCTTGTAACCGTTGGTCTGGATCGCCGAGTAGTGCACGAACACGTCCGCGCCACCACCGTCAGGAGCGAGGAACCCGTAGCCCTTCTCGCTGTTGAACCACTTGACGGTGCCCTCTGCCATTCTTGCTCTCCTCGTACCTGGTGCCGGGGCACTCGCCCCCAGCATCGCGCCGCCTGGCCGCTACGGTCCGCGCCCCGGTCGGGACCCCGATCCCGATCACACGGGCTCGGCGTCGGGCGGAGCGTATCGTGTTCCGGCCCCGCTGCCGAGAGCCAATAACCTGTGTGTTTTCCACGGCGTCGCAGGTCGGGCGCTTACAGGAGCCATGTCAGCACAGGCTGACACGTTGGGGCGACCGAAGTGGACCTGTCCGTGGCGACAACGCCACGCACTGTTCACCGATCATCCCGGCACGCGTCCCGCCCCGGGGCCGCTTCCGGCCCCGGGGCGGGACGACGTCAGGCCACGCCGCTGTCGGTGGTCTGCGGTCCGGCGGCCTGCGGGTCGTCGAGCCGGTACTTCGCCGCGGCCTCGACCATCTGGCCGCGGTCGAACTCGCCACGCTCCACGAGCGCCTCCAGTGCCGCCACCGTGATCGACTCGGCGTCGACGTTGAAGTGCCGCCGGACGGCCGGACGCGTGTCCGACAGCCCGAACCCGTCGGTGCCCAGCGTGGTGAACGGCGCGGGCACCCACTGGCGGATCAGGTCCGGTACGGCCCGCATCCAGTCCGACACCGCCACGACGGGCGCGCCCCCGTCACCGAGCGCGCGCGTCACGTACGGCACGAGCGCCTCCTCGTCGGGGTGCACGAGGTTGTGCTGCTCGGCCTCGACCCCGTCGCGGCGCAGTTCGCCCCACGACGTGACCGACCACACCTCGGCACCGACACCCCACTGCTCGGCCAGCATGTCGCGGGCCTGCAGCGCCCACGGCACCGACACTCCCGACGCGAGCAGCCGCACCTGCGGCCCGTCGGGCCGCGCGCAGCCCGCGTACCGGTAGATGCCGCGCAGCAGGCCGTCGACGTCGAGGTCCTCCGGCTCCGCCGGCTGGACGTAGGGCTCGTTGTAGACCGTCAGGTAGTAGATGACGTTCTCGCCGCCGAGCACCTCCGCGTCGGCCTCGGAGCCCTCCCCGTACATGCGACGCAGGCCGTCCTTGACGATGTGCGCCACCTCGTAGGAGAACGCCGGGTCGTAGGCGAGGACCGCCGGGTTGGTGTTGGCGAGCAGCAGCGAGTGCCCGTCGTTGTGCTGCAGGCCCTCACCGGTCAGCGTGGTGCGCCCCGCCGTGGCTCCGACGAGGAACCCGCGGGCCATCTGGTCGGCCGCGGCCCAGATCGAGTCGCCGGTGCGCTGGAAGCCGAACATCGAGTAGAAGACGTACACCGGGATCATCGGCTGGCCGTGCGTGGCGTACGAGGTGCCGGCCGCGGTGAACGAACCCACCGAGCCCGCCTCGTTGATCCCCTCGTGCAGCAGCTGGCCCTGCTCGGACTCGCGGTAGGCGAGCATGAGCGAGGCGTCGACCGAGGTGTACTGCTGCCCGTTCGGGTTGTAGATCTTCTGCGTCGGGAACATGGAGTCCATCCCGAACGTGCGTGCCTCGTCCGGGATGACCGGAACGAACCGCGCGCCCATCTCCTTGTCCTTGATCAGCTCCCGCAGCAGCCGGACGAACGCCATGGTGGTGGCGACCTCCTGCTTGCCCGAGCCCCGGCGGACCACCTCGTAGACCTTGTCGCCGGGCAGCACGAGCGGCTTGGACCTGACCCGGCGCGACGGTACGTCGCCGCCGAGGACGCGGCGGCGCTCCCGCAGGTACTGGATGGCCGGGTCGTCGTCGCCGGGGTGGTAGTACGGCGGCAGGTACGGGTCGGCCTCCAGCTCCTTGTCCGAGATCGGGATGCGCTGGGAGTCGCGGAAGTTCTTCAGGTCGTCGAGCGAGAGCTTCTTCATCTGGTGGGTGGCGTTGCGGCCCGCGAAGTGCGAGCCGAGGCCGTAACCCTTGATCGTCTTCGCCAGGATGACCGTGGGCTGGCCGTTGTGCTCCAGCGCCGCCGCGTAGGCCGCGTAGACCTTGCGGTAGTCGTGGCCGCCGCGCTTGAGGTTCCAGATCTCGGCGTCCGTCATGGGCTCGACCAGCGCCTTCGTGCGCGGGTCGCGGCCGAAGAAGTGGTCGCGGACGTACCCGCCGTCGTTGGCCTTGTAGGTCTGGTAGTCCCCGTCCGGGGTGTCGTTCATCAGGTTGATCAGCGCGCCGTCACGGTCGCCGTGCAGCAGGGCGTCCCACTCCCGGCCCCAGATCACCTTGATGACGTTCCAGCCGGCGCCCCGGAAGAACGACTCCAGCTCCTGGATGATCTTCCCGTTGCCGCGGACCGGTCCGTCGAGGCGCTGCAGGTTCGCGTTGACCACGAACGTGAGGTTGTCCAGGCCCTCGGTGGCCGCGATCTGGATGAGACCGCGCGACTCCGGCTCGTCCATCTCGCCGTCGCCGAGGAACGCCCAGACGTGCTGGTCGGACGTGTCGGTGAAGCCGCGGGCGCCCAGGTACCGGTTGAACCGCGCCTGCATGATCGCGTTCATCGGGCCGAGCCCCATCGAGACGGTGGGGAACTCCCAGAAGTCCGGCATCAGGCGGGGGTGCGGGTAGGACGGCAGCCCGTGACCCGGACCGCCGTGCGAGAGCTCCTGGCGGAACCCGTCGAGCCGGTCCTCCGAGAGCCGCCCCTCGAGGAAGGCGCGCGCGTAGACGCCGGGGGAGGCGTGGCCCTGGATGTAGACCTGGTCACCCCCGCCCGGGTGGTCTTTTCCACGGAAGAAGTGGTTGAAGCCCACCTCGTAGAGCGTGGCCGAGGACGCGTAGGACGAGATGTGGCCGCCGACGGAGATGCCCGGCCGCTGCGCGCGGTGCACGGTCATCGCGGCGTTCCAGCGGATCCAGCGCCGGTAGGTGCGCTCGACCTCCTCGTCGCCCGGGAACCACGGCTCGCGGTCGGTCGGGATCGTGTTGACGTAGTCCGTGCTGGTCAGTGACGGGACGCCGACGTGGCGCTCCCGTGCCCGCTGCAGCATGCGCAGCATGAGGTAGCGGGCCCGCTGCTGGCCTGCGGCATCGAGCACGGCGTCGAAGGAGTCCAGCCACTCGGCTGTCTCCTCGGGGTCGATGTCCGGCAGGTGCGCAGCGAGCCCGTCGCGGATGACGTGGACGCGCCGCGGCTGCGTCGGTTCCTTCTGGGTGCTGCTGCTGTCGGTGGTCTGCCGGGTCAAGGGGTTCTCCCTGGTGGCTCGTGCTGAGTAGAAGTCGGAGGTATCCCCTATCGTGCCCCTCGGCATGCGATCTCGTAACGAGTGGTTGCGCGTCGGTGAGTCATCGTGTTCGGATTCCGCAACCTGATGAGCAGGACCAGGGCTCTACGCCCGGGTGAGGCACGAGGAAAAGAGGTACACGCGTGGTCGCCGCGGATGATGCCGGACGTGCGTCCGACATCGCGGGCAAGCTCGGCGTCGAGCCGGGCATGGTCGTCCAGGAACTCGGTTGGGACGAAGACGTCGACGAGGCGGTGCGAGACGCCGCCGAGGAGAGAGCCGGGGACGAACTGCTCGACGAGGATGCCGACGAGGTGGTTGACCTCGTCCTCATGTGGTGGCGCGAAGGTGACGGCGATCTCGTCGACGCCTTGGTGGACGCCATCGGCCCGCTGGCCGACAACGGCGTGATCTGGGTACTCACCCCGAAGACGGGGCGCCCGGGGCACGTCGAGCCCAGCGAGATCGCCGAGGCCGCCCCCACAGCCGGGCTGTCCCAGACGTCGAACGTCACGGTCAGCGAGGGCTGGGCAGGCTCGCGCCTGGTGGCACCGAAGGCGGCGAAGTCACGGCGGTGAACAGGGCGCGGCGGCTGCCTGGCGCCGGTCACCACCGGTTGCGCGGGCGGCTGCGCCACGGCCGCCCGTCCGGGTCGTAGACGAGCCGGTACACGGGCACGGCCCACAGCTTCGTGCGTAGTGGCAGGCGTTCGGGCTCGTGACGGCGTAGTCGTCCCGGTGGTCGCGGTCCCACGCGGCCGCCCTGGTGCCAGGCGTCCAGGGCGTCGGCAGCGGCGTCCACGGCCCGCACGGCGCTGTCCGGGTCCACGAGGTCGTCGTCGTCGCCGGGGGCGCGGTCGAGGTGCTCGCGCATCAGCTCGAGCCGCAGCTCGCGGGCGAACGCCCGGGCCTCGTCGCCGCGGCCGCCGGGGTCGGTGGGCTCCCGGTCGTCGCGGGTCTCGTCGAGCACCGCGACGGACAGCTCGCTGTCGTGGCTCCACGAGCGCCGGTTGAGGTTGGCGCTGCCCGCGCACGCCCAGGTGTCGTCCATCACGGCCACCTTGGCGTGCACGTACACCGGGGTGCCCTCGTGGTTCTCGATGTCGAAGACGTGCACGCGGTCGGGTGCTGCCTTGCGGCACACCTCGATCGCCTGGAGCCTGCCGACCTGGTTGGGCGGCAGCGCGAACCGGCCGTCCACGTCGGGGTGGCGCGGCACGACCACCACGATGTGCAGCTGCGGGCTGCGGCGCAGGGCGTCGGCGAGCAACCGGGCGATGTGCGGGGACCACATGTACTGGTCCTCGAGGTACACGAGCCGCTCAGCGCGTCGCAGCGCTTTCGCGTACCCGCGGGCCACCGAGCGCTCCCCCCGGGGCGCGAACGGGTATCCAGGGCGCCGCGCGGGGTACGTCCGCAGCACCTGCACCAGCGCGGCGCCCGCCCGTTCCGGCTCGGGCGGCTGCGCCGGTAGCGGGTCGGCCACGAGATCGGCGTCCGACAGCGCGTCGCGCAGCCGGGCGGCGGGGTTGTGCGGGGCGAGCGCGTGCGGGTCCTCCCACCGTTCGCGGAACAGCCCGTCGAGCATCGCCACGGCCGGCCCGCGCACCTCGAGCTGGACGTCGTGCCACGGCGGCCGCGGCCCGTAGGTCTCGGCGATCGGGAGCGGCTGCGGGTCGCCGAGATGCTGCGCGTCGTCCCGGCGGGAGTGGCACAGGTCGATGCCACCGGCGAACGCGACGTCGCGCTGCGGGTCGTCCGGGTGGCGGATCACCACGAGCTTCTGGTGGTGGGAGCCCGCGCGGCGCACCCGCTCGTCGAGCAGCACCTCACCGCCCGCGGCGTTCACCTCGTCGCCGAGCCGGCGGTTCTCCTCCTCGCTGTAGGACAGGTCGTCGTTGTGCGAGCGCCACATGAGCCCTTTGACGATCACCCCGCGGCGGGCGGCGTCGCTGAACAGCTCTCCGACGGTGGGGCCGTCGGGGCACAGCCGCTCGTCGGCGTCGCCCCGCCAGTCGGTGAAGAAGAGGTGGTCGCCGGCCTTCAGCGCCCGGACCTCCGCCACCAGCCGCTCGAAGTACGCGGTGCCGTGCACCAGCGGCACCACGCGGTTCCCGGCGCACCACGACGGCAGCCGGTAGGCCGGGTTGCCGCGCTCGGCGTCGGTCAGGAACCAGTCCTCGACGCGCATCTCACCTCGTCCAGGTCGAATCGGGGGAAGGCCTGCTCAGCGTTCGGCGGTGCCGGACTAGGCTCGTGGCGTCGGCACCGCTCGAATCGGAGGAGACCAGCTCATGGCGCCCGAGGTCGGCACAGAGGCCCCTGACTTCACGTTGAAGGACCAGAACAACCAGGAGATCACGCTCTCGTCGTTCCGCGGGGAGCGCAACGTGCTGGTGGTCTTCTACCCGTTCGCGTTCTCCCGCACGTGCCAGGGGGAGCTCTGTTCCGTCCGCGACGACCTCCACAGCTTCCAGAACGAGGACGTGCAGATCCTCGCGATCTCCGTCGACCACACGTACACGCTCAAGGCATGGTCGGACGCACAAGGTTACGACTTCCCCCTCCTGGCCGACTTCTGGCCGCACGGCGAGGTCGCCCGGGCCTACGGGGTGTTCAACGAGACCCGCGGGATGGCCCTGCGCGGCACGTTCCTCGTGGACAAGTCGGGCATCGTGCGCTTCACCGAGGTGAACCAGCCGGGTGAGCCCCGCGAGCAGGAGGGCTGGAAGAAGGCACTGGCCGCAGTGGCCGCCTGACCCCTCCCGGGCCCGGATCCTCCAGCAGGACCGGGCTCCGGGCGCGTAGCTCAGCGGAAGAGCACTCGGCTTACACCCGAGCGGTCGCAGGTTCGAACCCTGCCGCGCCCACCGGTCTGACCAGGACATCTGCAGGGTTCTGACCTGCGGGTTCGCTCGCGTGGATCGGTTCGTGGATGATCAAACCGTCCCGAACAACACCGAGGCATCATGATCGCGTGGTCGTCGACGCGCGCCCGGCGGGCGCGCTGGACGGGCCGGCCTACCGGCCGACCGAGCCGTCGATCTGCTCGCGCAGGATGTCCGCGTGGCCCGCGTGGCGGGCCGTCTCAGTGATCATGTGCTGGAGGATCCAGCGCGCGGTGCAGCGAGGACGCGGGCTGTCTGGCGCCGCAACAACATGATCGAGATCGGTCCACGTCGCGATCACCGCGTCGGACTCCTGAATGGCGCGCCGGTAGCCGGCGATCAGGTCCGGCACCGTCGCGCCGGCGTCGAGTTGGGATGCGGCTTCCCATTCGTCGAAGGTCGCTCCGCCGAACCAGAGCCGCTCCGACGCGGTCAGATGCTTGATCAGCCACGCGAGACTGGTGCCGGACGGGACGCCGACGCGGTGCGCAGCGTCGTCGGACAGGTCGAGCGCCTTCCTGATGACGGCTTCCCGCTTGTACCCGAGGAACTCGACGAGCGTCGCGGCCTCACCGCCGACGCCGAAGGCGGGCTGCGAAGCGCCGCTGAGTCCGTCCACGGTGACGAACCTACGGCCGACCCGGCGCAGGCCCTCATCGGAGGCCCGCTGTGCTGAGCATCGCCACGGGGCACTCCATCCGCTACTTCACCGACCCCGTCGCGAAGGGCCGCGAGAGCTACTACACGGGCGCCGTGGCCGCGGGCGAACCGCCGGGCCAGTGGTACGGCGGCGGCGCCGCTGCGCTCGGCCAGGAGGGCGAGGTGGACGCCGACCTGATGGAGGCCGTCTACACCCGGCTGCTCGACCCGCGCGACCCGGCCGCGCACTTGCGCGACACGTGGGACGAGGCCGCGCCGCTCGCGGCCGGACACCGCAGGTACCGCAGCGCGGACGAGGTCTACGAGACGCTACTCGAGGCAAACCGCGACGCCGCCCCCGAGCAACGGGCCGAGCTGCGCGCGCAGGCTAGCGGTCGGCGCGGCAGGCCGTGTCCTCGCAGGTTCGAACCTGCCGCGCCCACCAGCCTCGCCCCGCAGATCACGGCTCGCCGAGCGTCAGTGCGAGTCGGTAGACCAGTCAGTCTTTGTGGGGGTGCCCAGCCAGAATCCGCCGAGGGCTGCGTGGCCGGGTCGGTTGGTGAACTCAACGACGGTGCGTACCGCGCCGGGCGGCAGGGCGGCGGGCAGCGCTCTTCTTCGTGGGGGCGGGTCTGACCGGTGCCGGGGTTGCGTCCCGGCGGGGGGTGCGTGAGCTGTTGACCGTGCGCCCGCGGACGATCCCGATGAACTCTTCCATCAGGTCGGTGTTCTCCGCGTCCGGCCAGGCGAGACCGACGCCCGACCCCGGCGCGTCGGTCAGCGGTCGGTAGACGAGGTCCCGGCGGTGGTGGAGGCGGGCCAGCGACTGGGGGACGACCAGTAGGCCGACGCCCGCGGCGACGAGCTCGATCGCCGCGGCCGTCGTGGCGGGGGTGATCGCCGCGGGCAGCCCCGGCCGGTCACCGGGCCAGGCGAGTGTGTCGTCCTGCGGGCGGAGGACGATCTCGTCGGCCAGGTCCGCGACCGTGGCCTCCTCGGTCGCGGCGACCACGTGTTCCTTCGGGACGACGGCCACCGTGGTCTCGGTGTAGAGCGGGATCATGTGGAGCCCGGTCCGGTCGATCGGCAGCCGGAGCACGGCAGCGTCCACGGCGCCGGTCCGGATCAGCTCCAGCGCCTCGTCCGTGGTCGCCGTGACGAGCTCCAGGGCGACGTGGGGACGGCGCTCGGCCCACATCCGCGCCCACTTGCCCGGCGTGACGCCGGGAACGTAGCCGAGCCTGAACGCTGCGGTGTCGCCCGGCTCGGTCACCGGCCCAGGCTATCGGCCGGTCCGGCCCCGATATCCTGGGTGTATGACGCGGCAGAGGTCGACCCAGACGATGAAGCCCGCGACGGCGGCGAAGAAGCTGGGCGTGCACCCCGACGCGACGCCCGACGAGTTCCGGGCCGGGGTGGTCTCGCGCGACGAGCTCGACGCCCTGCAGGCCGATCCGCCCGAGTGGTTGCGCGAGCTGCGACGCAACGGCCCGCATCCCCGTCAGGTCGTCGCGGACCGACTGGGGGTGTCGATCTCCGGGCTGGCCCGTGCCGAGATCACCGAGCCGCTGACCACCGCCCAGATCGCGGCGTTGAAGGAGGAGCAGCCGGAGTGGCTGCGCCGCGAGCGCAACACCCGGGCCGAGGCGCAGCGCGCGGAGGCCCGACTGCGGGCCGAGCGGTCCGGGCGGCGTCCGGACGATCCGGTCCGGGGATGAGCGGGGCCCCTTTGGCGTCGGTCCGCTGCAGAGCACGAGTCGACACCTGTTATCGCTGGTAGAGGCTAGATGCGGCGCTGGCCGCCCCTCTTGCACCCGAGCGGTCGCAGGTTCGGACCCTGCGGCTCCCACCACACTCGGCCTGCGGTGTCACAGAGGTTCCGGTGCTCCCGGCTGGGCGAGCCGGTCGCGCAGGAACTCCGTCACCCGGGTCCGGGCGGCCAGGGTCGGATGGCCGGGGGTGTCGCGGACCTCCCTCGTCAGTACGGAGTGCGCGTTGCTGGGGAACCCTGCGGCGTTGCCGGGTGACGCGTCGAGCTCGATCACCTCGAACGCCTCACCGAGGCGGCTGCGCAGCCCTGCGAAGCGCTCGGGCGGGGCGAGGCGGTCCCCGCTGAACCGCAGCCCGAGCACGCACAGGCCGTCGGTGGTGGTGCGTTCGGCGACCCGGTCCAGCTCGTCGGCCGACAGGCCCGGGTCGGCGCGGCGCGCCGCGCCGAGCGGGAGCGGTAGGGACGGCTGGCTGAGCACGGAGGCGAGCACCGTGTCGTCGACGGCGGCCGCGAGCGCGAACCCGCCGCTGAAGCACATGCCGATCACCCCGACCCCCGCTCCCGGGGTCCGGCCTGCGAGGTCGCGGGCGAGCGCGCGGACGTAGTCGGCGACCGGGCGGCGGGCGTTGGTGGCGAACGCGCGGAACTCGGCGGCGACACACAGCCTGGCCATCACCGGCAGCGCGTACCCCGTCGTCTCGGTCCGGCCCGGCGTTCCGTACAGGGACGGGACCACGACGGTGAACCCCTCGCCGACGAGGTGTTCGGCCAGGGCGAGCACCTCCGGGGTGATCCCCGGGACCTCGGGGAGCAGCACGACGCCGGGGCCCGCGCCCTTCTCGTAGCACTCGTGGGTGATCCCGGAGCCGGTGAAGGACGTGCGGTTCCATCCGGTCAAATCGGAAACCGGAGCTTTCGAGGACATGGCGCGATCATCCCGGCCCGGACCAGGATGATCCGGGCCGGGCCGGGACTCGGCTGTCGATCAGCTCACCACGGCGGCGAACATGCCGGGCTCGTAGGAGCCGGCGGGGTTGCGCACGATCACGTTGAGCCGGTTGGCCGCGTTGACCAGGGCAACCAGCGCGACCAGCGCGCCGATCTGGTCGTCGTCGTAGTGCTTGCGCACCTGGGCCCAGGTCTCGTCGGACACGCCGTCGTGGGCGTCGGCGAGCCGGGTGCCCTCCTCGGCGAGGGCCAGCGCGGCCCGTTCGGCCTCGGTGTAGACGGTGGCCTCGCGCCAGGCGGCGACGAGGGTGAGCCGGACCGTGGTCTCGCCCGCGGCCATGGCCTCCTTGGTGTGCATGTCGATGCAGAAGCCGCAGCCGTTGATCTGGCTGGTCCGCATCGCCACGAGCTCCTGGGTGGCCTTGGGCAGCGTCGACTGCTGGATCACCAGGCTGGCATTGGCGAACCGCTTGGCGAACTTGACGGCGAGCTCGTTGTCGAACAGGTTGAACCGGGCGTCCATGATGTCGTCCTCACTCGTGGTGGCACGTGCTTCCGCACTGGGCGACCACGAGATGCCGGCGACGCGATCTCTGTGACAGCCTCGCGGCTGTGACGTGCGACATAGCGCTCCGATGTCACAGAACGGCCTGCTCCGGTGTCTGGGGGATGGCACAGTCCAGAGTGAAGAGGAGCTCCCCATGGCCGGCGCGTCGCTGATGAACCAGGACGACCGCCCGGACCCCGCCACCGCGGCGTTCCTCGCCCACCGCAACCTGCTGTTCACCGTCGCCTACGAGATGCTCGGCTCGGCCTCCGACGCGGAGGACGTCCTGCAGGAGACCTGGCTGCGGTGGGTGGGCGTCGACCTCGGCATCGTGCGGGACCAGCGGGCCTACCTGGTCCGGATCGCCACCCGCCAGGCGCTCACCCGGCTGCGCACGCTCGGGCGGCGCAAGGAGTCCTACGTCGGCTCCTGGCTGCCCGAGCCGCTGCTCACCGCACCCGACGTGGCCGAGGACGTCGCGCTGGCCGACAGCGTCTCGATGGCGATGCTGCTGGTGCTCGAGACGCTCGGGCCGATCGAGCGGGCGGTGTTCGTGCTGCGCGAGGTGTTCGACCTGGACTACGACGAGATCGCGGAGGCGGTGGACAAGAGCCCGGCCGCGGTCCGTCAGATCGCGCACCGGGCGCGGGCGCACGTGGCGGCGCGCCGGCCGCGCGGGGTCGTCTCCCCGGCCGAGACCCGAGGCGCCCTCGAGGCGTTCCAGCGGGCGGTCGAGACGGGCGACCTGCAACGCCTGCTCGACATCCTTGCGCCGGACGTCGTCCTGCTGGGTGACGGCGGCGGAGTCAAGCAGGCCGTGCCGCGGCCCATCGTGGGGGCCGACAAGGTGGCCCGCCTGCTGACGGTCGGGCTGGGCCGGGTCGCCCCCGTGGCGTCGTGGCAGCCGGCACAGGTCAACGGCCACCCGGCGCTGATCGTCCGGCTGGACGGTGAGCTCGACACCGTCATGGCGGTGCGCGTCGACGACGGCCTCATCACCGGGCTCTACGCCGTGCGCAATCCCGAGAAGCTGTCGCGCATGGAGCAGGAGACCGCCCTGAGCCGCTGACCCAGGCGCGACATGGACACATCACGCTGTCCTGACGCCGCTGCGGCAGCGACATGTGTCCATGTCGCGGACGGGCCTCAGGCGAGCACCTCCCGCAGCCTGCGCGCGAAGGCCTCCGGTTGGCCCGCGTAGCCGAACTCGCCACCGAGGAAGCCGCCGTGATGGCTCGGGAACACCGTGGCCCGCTGACCGAGCAGCTCCGCGACCGCCACCGCGGTGCGTCCGGTGACAGTGCCCTGGGACTCCTCGCCCACGGCGACCACGATTCGCGTCGGCGCCGCGGCCAGCGCGTCGACGTCAGGACGGTAGCCGGTGACGGCCGAGGACCGGTCGGAGAGCAGTGGGTCGTCACGCGAGCCGTCGTCCTCGGCCGGCATCCCGAACGCGGCGGGATCCGGCGCGGGCCGGGCGAAGTAGTCGTCGGTGAACTCGCCGACCCACGACGTCATGGTGATGAAGGCCGCCATGGCGGCACCCCACCCCTTGGCCTCGTAGGTCTCCCGGATGTCGGCACCGGCGCGCGCGGCGGCCCGGGCGTCGGGGAGCAGGGTGATGAGCGGCGGCTCGTGCGCCACCAGGGTGACCACGTCACCGGGGTGGGCCGTCACGAGGGCGAGGGCGGTCACCGCGCCACCGCTGCTCGCGAACATCTCGACCGGGCCCGCGCCGAGCGCCTCGATGACGGCGTGCACGTCGGCCGCCTGGACGTCGGGCACATGGTCGACGCGGCCGTCCTTGCGGATGCTGCGCCCGAGGCCGCGTGGGTCGTAGGTGACCACGGTCCGGTCGGGGAAGTGCGACCGCAACGCCTCGAACCCGCGGGCGTCCATGGGCTGGGCGATCATGACCAGGGGCGGGCGTCCGTCGGCGGCCGGCAGCGGGCCGTGGACGTCGTAGGCGAGCGTGACCTCGGGGGTCTCGAGCAGGTGCGTCGGCATGACCGTTCCGACTCCTCCCGAGCCGGGAACTCAGCGGTTCACCTCTAGGGCCGGACCCGCAGGCCCGGGGCGATGGTGGCGGCGACGAGCAGGACACAGACGGCTGCGGTCGCCGCCACCACGGCGGCCACTCCGAGCGGTGCCGCCCCGAGCGGCAGCAGCAGGATCACGACGACGCAGCTCACGAGGACGACGGGACGGATGACGGGCTGCGCGACGAGGCACACGTGGACCGCCCGGAGCAAGGCGATGAACACGGCGACCGGGATCGCGACGGCGTAGCCGATCACCAGCGGTGATGCCGCGAGGGCGTGCCCGCTCTGCTCGACCGCGACCTCGAGGCCGGCACCGAGGGCTGCCAGGCACGCGAAGATGCCGTAGTGGCCGTAGCCCCACAGGTAGGACCGGTGGCGGCGATCGCTCAGACCTTCCCCCGCCGGCTGGAGGAAGTAGAGCCACCACAGGGCGAACAGCAGCACGAGACCGGAGAAGGCGACGGTGACGAAGGACCCGCTGACGCCGCCCGCCGCGAGCGCTCCTTCGACCGCCGTGGTCGCGGAGAGGACGCTCTCTCCGAGCAGGATGATCGTGAACAGGCCGTAGCGCTCGCCGATGTGGTGCGGGTGCCACGTGGTGGCCCCGGTCCGTTCCGCCCACGGCGGCACGGCGAGCTCCAGGACGACCAGGCCGACGAAGAACAGCAGCAGGGCGGACCAGGACGTCAGGACACCCGTCTCCACGATGACGAGCCGCAGCACCCAGCCCGCCTGCAGGATCGTGATGCCGGCGGCGTAGCGCAGCGCGGTGCGCCGGCGCGGCGGATCCTCGACGGCCGCCCGCAGCCACTGGGCGACGAGCCCGATCCTCATGATGAGGTAGCCGAGCGTGACGATGCGGAAGTCGTCGTGGTCGGCCGCGGCGGGCACGCCGGCGGCGAGGACCAATACGCCGGCCATCTGCACCATGGTCAGCAGCCGGTAGGGCACGTCGTCGGTGTCGTAGGACGAGGCGAACCAGGTGAAGTTCATCCACGCCCACCAGATCGAGAAGAAGACCAGGAGGAACAGCACGAGCCCGTCCAGGGCGTGACCGGCGGCGATGCTGTGCGCGAACTGGGCGGTGACGGCCGCGATCGCGACCACGAAGGTGAGGTCGAACAGCAGCTCGAGCGGGCTGGACACGCGGTGCGGCTCGTCGATCGGACGGGCGGTCATCCGGACCCGGATGCGGCCCGGGATACCTGCTGGTGGCACGAGTTCGCTCCTGTCGGTCCGAGAGTCCGTCCCCCGGAAGGACAGCACAGCGGCCCCGTTCGTGACAGGAAGGCGAGGATCGTCCGCCGGACTCAACACTGCGACGATCGAGGTGAGCCGGCCACCGCACTGTCCGAACCGCCCTCCCCGGTGAACCGGCGCAGCTCGGGGCTGGTCGCGGCGCCCGCGGCGGTGAGCACCAGCGCTGCGCCGAGCACCACGAGCGTGCCCGCGGCGCCCAGCGTCGCGGCCAGCGCGCCACCGAGCACCGGTTCGAGCGGGGCGAGCCCCCGCGCCACGGTGGTGAGGCTCCCGTTCATCCGGCCGAGCATGTCCTCCGGCACCAGCTGGGCGTTGACCGCGCTCACCACCACGTTGATCGACGGGGTGGAGAGCGCGATGACGATCAGCGGGACCATCGGCCACCACGGGCCGAACGGCAGAGCCATTGCCGCCACCGCGGTGCCGAAGACCGCGACGATCGTGATCATCATCGCGCCGACCGGAAGGAGCCGGCCGATCAGGGTGGAGCCGAGCGCGCCGACCAGGCCGCCGATCCCGGCGCCGGCGAGCACGGTCCCGGTGCCCAGCGCCCCGCCGCCGCGCTCGCCGACGAGCACGATCAGCGGGATCATGAACGCCCCACCCAGCAGGTTGAGGGCGGTGAGCACGCCGTAGACCTCGCGCAGGCCCCGTCGGTGCCACAGCCAGGCGAGCGCGCCGCCCACCTCCCGCCGCATGCTCGGCCGGGTGGGCTCGCTTCCCGGTCCGTCATCCGACGGAACCGCGGACGCCCGCCCGGGCCGCCGGGGGACCTTCGAGAGAACGCCGCTGACGAGGGCGACCACGAAGGTGACCGTGTCGACCACGAAGGGAACCGCCGGGGCCAGCCCGTAGAGCAGGCCGCCCAGTGGCGGTCCGGCCAGCCTTGCCGCGTGGCTGCGCGACTCCTCCTGCATGTAGGCGGTGCGCAGCTGGGCCACGGGCACCAGGCCGCGGATCGCCGCGTACCGGACCAGGTCGGTGAATGCGGCGCAGACGCCGTCGACCACGCCGAACAGCACGAACTGCCACACCTGCACGTGGCCGGAGAGGACCAGAGCGGACAGGCATGCGGAGTTGACCACCCGCAGCGCCTGTCCGGTGACCAGCGTGCGGCGGCGGTCCCACCGGTCGACCCAGACGCCGGCCGGCATCAGGACGAGGATGCTCCCGGCGACACCCGCGCCGGCGATGATCCCCGCCCAGGCCGGCGATCCGGTGAGCGCGAGCACGAACAACGGCACCGCGAGCTTCGTGATCTCCGTGCCCAGCTGGGAGACCGTGGTGCCGAACCAGAGGAGCTGGAACCCGGTGTTCCGGCGCAGCGGCGGGTGATCGACCACGGCAGGAGATCATGCCCGCCCGGGCGATCAGCCGGTGATGATCCTGTTCTCGACCAGGAACTCCTTGGCGACGTCCTCGGGCGTCTCGCCGTCGATGTCGACCTTCGCGTTGAGCTGGGTGGCGCGCTCGGTGGTGAGCGCCGCGGCGATCGCGCCGAAGAGGGTGTTGTAGGCGTCCGGGTTGGCCGCGTACGTCTGCGTCCGCATGCTGACCGCGACGTTGTACGTGGCCAGGGCCTGCTTGTCGTCCTTCAGGACGACGAGCTTGTTCTGGAGTACCTGGGCGTCGGTGCCGAAGACGACGGCGAAGTTGCACGGCTCGCGCGCGGCCACGCTCGTGTAGACCAGTCCGAAGTCGAGAACGGCCACGTCGGCGTCGGGGAGGTCGAAGCCGTAGGTCTTCTCGACGGCGGGCAGGCCGTCGTTGCGGGTGGGGAACTCGGCGGCGGTGCAGAGGGTGGCGGCCGTCGGGTTCTGCTGCGCCAGCCGGGCGTAGTCGCTGATGGTGGCGACGCCGAACTCCCTCGCGGCGTCGGGGTTCGCGGCGAGCGCGTAGGCGTTGTTGGCGCCCGCCATGGCGAGCCAGGTGATCCCGTTGGCGGCGTCGGCGTTCTTGACCGCGTCGAACTGGGCCTGCTCGCCCGCGACCGGGTCGGTGTTGCCGAGCGGCCCGAGCCATGCGGTGCCGGTGTACTCCCAGTACATGTCGATCTGGTCCGACAGCAGCGCGCCGCGCACGACCGGGGTGCCGACGAGTGCCGTGCGGTCCTCCACCGTGGCGCCCGCCGCCCGCAGCGCCTGCACGGTGATCTGCCCGAGGATCAGCTGCTCGGTGAACTCCTTGGAGCCCACGGCGATCTGGGTGCCCGCCAGGTGGACGCGGGCCGCCACCGAGTCGCCGGTGTCTCCACCGCCCGCGCCGCCCGACCCGCTGCTGCATGCTGTCAGGGTGAGCGCACCGACGAGGGCCAGCGCGCCCAGCACACGGTGCGATCGGGATGTGGCTCTGGAAGTCACAGCGCCTCCTTCGGCGGATGTTGGGCGTTGAAGCTAGAGGCCACGGGGCCGCAGGACGTCTTCCGCCACGCCGAGGACGTGGTCGACGAGCAGGGCGAGCACCGCGGTGAGGATGCTCGCCACCACGATCACCGGGGTGCGGCTCTGCACGATGCCGCCGTAGACGACGCTGCCGAGCCCCCCGGCGTTGGTGAGCGCTCCGATGGTGGCCGTGCCGACGCCGATCACGGCCGCGGTGCGCACGCCGGCGAGGATGACCGGCACGGCGAGCGGCAGCTCGATCTCCCGCAGCACCCGGTTGCTCGACATGCCCATGCCGCGGGCGGACTCCACGACGAACGGGTCGATCTGCTGCAGTCCGACGATCGTGTTGCGCAGGATGGGCAGGAACGCGTAGACGACCAGCGCAACGACGGCGCCGCCGAAGCCGGGGGCGAACAGGATCGCGAACAGCACGATCACGCCGAGCGAGGGCACCGACTGCGCGATGTTGCCCAGCCCGACGACGACCGGGGTGAGGCGGCGCGCCCACGGCCGCGAGACCAGGATTCCCAGCGGCACCGCGAGGACGATGACGAGCAGCGTCGAGAGGCCGACGAGCTCCAGGTGCACGAGCGTGGCCGTGCGGAGACCGTCGAAGGTGAGCAGGCGGCGCTCGACGTCGTCGAGGTCGGCGAACGCGACGAAGACCACCACGCCGACGCAGACGAGGGCCAGCAGCGCGGGCACGCCGAGGTAGCGGCGCCACCGCGCGGTCCGCGAGCCGGGCGGCCGCTGCTCGGCGACCACCGGGTCGGTGCGGGCGTACGGGTCCTCGAGGCCCAGGCTCACCGCGACGGCACCTCCTCGCGGTCCTGCTCGTGCGCGTCGGTGCGCATGGTGTCGACCGCGGCCATGATCACCCGCATGTCGACGGTGCCCAGCAGGGCCCCGGAACCGTTGACGACGACCACGGCCCCCACCCGGCTGCCCACCATCGCGTCCAACGCGTGGGCCAGCGTCGTGGTGGGCTCGACGGTGCCGCGCACCTCCACGCCCAGCCGCTCCAGCGAGCCGGGTTGCTCCAGCTCGTCGGCCCGCACCCAGCGCAGCGGCCGGCGCCGGTCGTCGAGCAGCAGCACCGATCCGTGCTCGGACGACGCGAGCGCGCGCAGCGCCGCCTCCCGCCCGGAGCCGATCGGGGAGGTCGGACACTGCCCGAGCTCGACGTCGCGCACCCGGGCGAGACCGAGGCGCTTGAGCGCCGCGCCGGAGCCGATGAACTCCCGCACGAAGTCGTCGGCAGGTGCCGCGAGCACCGTCTCCGGGGTGTCGTACTGCGCGACCGTCGACCCCTCCCGGAGGATCGCGATCCGGTCGCCCATCGTGATCGCCTCGTCGATGTCGTGGGTGACGAAGACGATGGTCTTGCGGATCTCCTCCTGCAGGCGGAGGAACTCGTTCTGGAGCCGTTCGCGGCTGATCGGGTCGAGCGCACCGAACGGCTCGTCCATCAGCATCACCGGCGGGTCCGCGGCGAGCGCGCGCGCCACCCCGACCCGCTGGCGCTGGCCACCGGAGAGCTCCTTGGGGTAGCGGTCCCGGTAGGTCCCGGGGTCCATGCCCACGAGGTGCATGAGCTCGTCGAGCCGGTCGTCTATCCGCTGCTGCGACCACCCGAGCAACCGGGGGACCGTGGTGATGTTGCGTCCGATCGTGTGGTGGGGGAAGAGGCCGACCTGCTGGATGACGTAGCCGATGCGGCGGCGGAGGTGGTCGGGGTTCGCCCTGGTCACGTCCTCGCCCTGCAGGCGGATGATCCCCGACGACGGCTCGATGATCCGGTTGATCATCTTGAGGGTCGTGGTCTTCCCGCAGCCCGACGGCCCGACGAGGATGACGATCTCGCCCTCGGCGATCGTCAGGTCGAGGGAGTCGACCGCGGGAGCGGACCGGCCCGGGTAGTGCTTGGTCAGCTGTTCGAGCTCGATCATGGCGGGCATCAGCGGACTCCCCTCGACGTCGTCACGCGGGTCAGGACGAGGAACGCGCCGTCGAGGAGCATGCCGACGAGCACGACACCGAGCGTGCCCATGAGGGCGAGGTTGACCGCGTTGGGGCTCGTGATCACCCGTAGCCCGGAGAAGATCAGCTCACCCAGCCCCGGGCCGCCGATGATCGGGCCCAGCGCCGCCACCCCCACCAGCAGCACCGCGGACACCCGCACCCCGGTGACCACGACCGGCCACGCGAGCGGCAGCTCGATGCTCACCAGCCGGCGCCAGCGCCCCATCCCGACCCCCTGGGCGGCCTCGACGACCGCGGGGTCGACCCCGTTGAGCCCGGTGACCGTGTTGCGCACGATCGGCAGCAGCGAGTAGAGCGCCAGCGCGACGATCACCGGCAGGGTCCCGATGGTGCCGAGCAGCGCGAGCAGCAGGGCGTACATCGCCAGCGACGGCACGGTGAGGATCAGCCCGCAGACGTGGACGGCCGCGGAGCGTGCCCGCGGCGTGCGGTGCACCGCCATACCCAGTGCCAGCCCGACCACGCTGCCGACGAGGAGCCCGGCGAGCACGACGGCGAGGTGCTCGAGCGACAGCTCGAGAAGCCGGTCGTAGTGGTCGAGGACGTACTCCGGGAAACTGATCGAGGCTCCTTGCGGTGGTGCGCGTGGCAGTTGTGCGGATCGGCGCATCGGCGGCGATCACCGGAACCTACCTACCGGACGCACCGGCCGCCGCATGTCGGGACGAACCGTTACGCCCGTTCGAGGGAAAGCCGCCCCGGCGCGGGTTCGGCGACGGCTCTCGTGACAGAGGGTCCGACAGTGACGGGTCGACGGACGGTGGTGGCTGTGCTCACGGTGGGAGTGCTGTGCGCTGTCGCGGGAACGGCCGCGGCGGCTCCGGCGCCGGGCGGGCTCGGGCCCGGCGACCACGCCTTCGTGAACGTGAGCGTGGCGACCCTGTGGGTGGCCCCGGACCGCCCGCGCGACCTGGACGCGCCTGCCCTCGGTAACCCGGTCGAGCTGGACCGGTGGAACCGGAGGATGGAGGACACCGGGACGCGCCGATGGCTCACCGGCAACCTGGAGACCCAGGCGGTCCTCGGCTCCGAGGTCGAGGTCACCGAGGTCGCAGGCGACTGGGCGCACGTGGTGGTCCTGGACCAGGCGACCCCACGCGATGCCCGGGGCTATCCCGGCTGGGTTCCGGTCCGCCAGCTCGTGGCGAACGCCGGGTTCGCCGCCGAGGCGAGGAACCGGGACCGTGCGGTCGTCACCGCCACGAGGACCTGGCTCAGTGCCACCCCGGACGGGACGACACCGCACCTGGAGGTCAGCGTCACCACGCAGCTACCGGTTCTCGTGCAGACCACCGACGGCGTCCGGGTCGTCCTGCCGGACGGTTCCGCCGCCTGGCTCCGCCGGGACGCCGTGGACGTCCACGCGCCGGGCGAGCAGCCCGCCACGCCGACGGGCGAGGATCTCGTCGCCACCGCGACGACGTTCCTGGGCCTGCGGTATCTGTGGGCGGGAGCCTCCGCCTACGGGCTCGACTGCTCGGGGCTCATCTACACCGTCCACCGCGCCCACGGGATCGCCGTTCCCCGCGACTCCGGGCCCCAGTCGACGTTCGGCACGGCAGTGCCCGCCGGCGAGCTGCAGCCGGGCGACCTGCTGTTCTTCGCCCGGCCGGGCGGGGTCGGCAGCGTGCACCACGTGGGCATGTACGTCGGTGCCGGCCGGATGATCCACTCACCGAACGCCGCCGCGTCGGTGCAGATCGTCGACTGGGAGCAGTGGGACACCGGCCACGAGTTCGCCGGCGCCAGGCGCATCCTTCCGGGCGCGCCCGCTGCCGGTCAGCGGACGCCCTGACCGATTCCGAGCATGTTGCCCTCGCTGTCGCGGAACCAGACCGCCCGCTCGCCGGTGCCCGTGCTCGGGTAGTTGCCCGACACCGTGGTGATCCCGTCGACGGTGCGGCCGGGCAGGTTCACGTCCTCGAACTCCACGCCACGAGACCGCAGGTCGGCAACCGTCGCGTCGATGTCGTCAACGTCCCAGCCCATCTGGGTGTGCGTCCCCGAGGGAGCCCCGGTGGAGGCGAACAGGGCGAACGTGCCCTCCGCGCAGCGGTAGAGCAGGCCGCCCGGTCGTTCCTCCGCCGGTTCGAGGCCCAGCTTCTCCGCGTAGAACGCCCGCGCCCGGTGGAGGTCCTGCGCGGGCAGTCTGGTGGCCACGCGACCGTCCGCCAGCGGTCGCGCAGCCGTCTCCCGTCGTCCTGCTGTCGGCCCCATGCCAGGTAGACCACGGGGAGGCCGGGGACTCATCGGCCGCGTCATGCCCCGCTCTCCGCAGGTCGCCCCGCCACTGAACCGCCGGCGCGCAGCGCGCGTTTCCTCCAGCAACGAGACCGGGGACACACGGGCGCGGTCGGCGCCTCGCCGCACGACAGTCGGTTGTCCTCCCCGGGGTACGGAAGGAGATCGGCGATGATCTGCGGGCGCTGTGGGTGGTTCCTGCCTGCCGACTGCACGTGTCGGCAGGTCGCCGACCCCGCCTCGATGGAGCGGCTGCGGGAGGCCGTCGAGCGGCGTCATCGGGAGTCGAGGGACCGGGCGCACAAGACCATGGCGGCGGTCCGCCGTCCGCCTGCGGAGCAGGACTGAGAACCACCGCTGCTGCCGGTCCCCACGACCGTCGCGCATCAGGCGCGTCCCGGTGCGCGAGCGGAGCCGGTCAGGCCGTCGACGACGTGATCGACGGCGTGGGCCAGCGGCTCCGGTTCGCCGTGCAGGTGGGCGAGCATGATCCCGCCCTGCAGCGCGGTGAGCAGGGCCCGGCCGGCCGCGGCCGGGTCGGTGTCCGGGATCACCCCACCCGCCCGGACGGCCCGGTCGACCAGCCCGGCGAGGGCGTCCTGCCAGCGCCGGAAGAGATCGGCGAGCGTGTCGCGCAGCACCGGGTCCTGGTCGACCTGGCCGACGAACACCCCGAGGGGGCAGGTGCCCATACCGCTCTCGCGGTGAGCCAGCAACACCTCGGCGCGCCACTGCCCGAGGTCGGCGCACGCCGGGTCACCCAGGCTGGGCTGCGCCGCCATCACCCGGTCGAACTGGTGGTGCAGGACCGCGACGGCCAGGTCCTGCTTGCCGTCGAAGTAGTGGTAGAGCTGCGACTTCCCGGCGTTGCTCGCGGCGAGGACGTCGTCCATGGACGGGGAGGCGAGGCCGCGCTCCTGCATCAGCCGCGCCGCGGCGGTGACGATGGCGGCCCGGGTCCGGCGCCCGCGTTCGGTGGACGGCAGCGGCTTCATGGTGCTCCTGTCGTTCTCCTGGACTGTACCGCTCAGTACAATATGGGTCCGGCGCGTCGCGTAGCGTCGGCGGGATGCGAGGGGACGCTGGACACGGGGAGGCGTCATGACCGGCCCGCGGGACGCGATCGTCGTCGGTGCCGGCATCAACGGGATGGTCGCTGCCGCGGAGCTGGCGAAGGCCGGCTGGACGGTCACCCTCGTCGACGGGAACGACCGGCTCGGCGGGTTCATCGACTCCGCCGAGCTGACGGTGCCGGGCTACCGGCACGACACGTACTCCTCGTGGCACCCGCTGTTCGTCTCCGGCGGCGCGTACGCGGCGCTCGGCTCCGACCTGCATCGGCACGGTCTCCGCTACCGCAACTCCGACGGCGAACTGACCGCCAGCGTGGCGGGCGACGGCCGGGTGACCATGGGGTACCGCGACCCGGTCCGCACCGCCGAGGCGTTCGGGAGTGCCGCCGACCGGAGTGCGTACCTGGCCGCGCTGGCCGAGCTCGATCACCTGCTGCCGCTGGTCGGCGCGGTGCTGGGCACCGAGCCGCGCTCGACCGGCACGGTGCGAGCACTCACCGACAGCAGGCGCAGGCTCGGCCGTGGCCATCTCGAGGAGCTGCTGCGCGCCACGGTGACCGGCGGCCGGGCCTGGGCGCGCAGCCGGTTCACCGGCGGCGAGGTCGACCATCTGTGGGTGCCGTGGCTGCTACACGCCGGCCTCGCCCCCGACCAGGCGCAGGGCGGGCTGATGCTGCCGTTGCTGGCCGCAACCCTGCACGGCGTCGGACTGCCGGTGGTCGAGGGCGGTGCCGCAGCCTTCGTCGCGGCCTTCCGCGGGCTGCTCGACGAGCTCGGCGTCGAGGTGCGGCTCGGCACGCCCGTCGAGGAGATCGTGGTGGCGGGCGGCCGGGCGATGGGGGTGCGGCTCGCGGGCGAGTCGATCTGGGCGAGCCGGGCGGTACTGGTGTCGGTGCCGCCGGACGCCCTGTACGGCGAGCTCCTCCCCGAGGTGAGAACCGAGGTGGCCGGGCTGGAGCAGGCCCGTCGCGAGGCCGCCCGGTTCCGGTACGGACGCGCCGCCATGCAGATCCACGTCGCGCTGTCCGGCCCACCGGCCTGGCGCGACCCCCGCCTCGCGGCCGTGCCGCTCATCCACCTGACCGACGGTTCGGCCGGCACGGCGATCGCCTGCGCGCAGGCCGAGGCCGGCCTGCTGCCCGCGGTCCCGACCGTCGTGGTGGGACGCCAGGACGTGCTCGATCCCTCCCGGGTGCCCGACGGCGGCGCCGCGCTGTGGGTCCAGCTGCAGGAGCTGCCCTTCGTCCCGGTCGGGGACGCGGCCGGTGAGCTGGACACCTCCGGCGGCTGGACCCGGGAGCTGGCGTCCGCCTACGCGGGCCGGGTGCTCGACCGCATCGCCGCGCACGCGCCCGGCCTCACCGGCACGGTGCTGGGCACGACGGTCATCTCCCCGGTGGACCTCGCGGCGGCGAACCCGAACGCCCGCTTCGGCGACCCGTACAGCGGCGCCTGCGACCTCGACCAGGCCGTGCTGTGGCGACCCCTGCCCTCGAACCGGTCGCATCGCACACCGATCGCGGGTCTGTGGCACATCGGTGCGTCCACCCACCCCGGCCCCGGCCTCGGCGGCGGGTCCGGGCACATCGTGGCCCAGCGGCTCGCCGCACCACCGTTGCTGCAGCGGGTGCAGGACCGGGTCGCGGCGTTCCTGCCGGTGCGCTGAGGGCCGCCGCCCGGTACCTCCTCAGGACCCGCCGATCGGGGCGGCGTCGGCCCTCGATGTCCCGAGTCGGCCTCCGAACTCGATGCCCTTCGCCTCCTTGCCTGCCAGGGTGAGCCCGGCGACCGCGATCAATACCGGGACGACCGTCGCGACCAGTGCGAACGGGTACCCGTGCGATGCGGCGAGACTCTGCTGGATCGGCAGGTTGAACGCGGCCAGGCAGTTCCCGAGCTGGTAGGTGACGCCGGGATAGAAGCCGCGGATGGTGTCGGGCGACATCTCGGTGAGGTGTGCCGGAATCACGCCCCAGGCGCCCTGCACCACCACCTGCATGAGGAACGACCCGAGCACGAGGAACCCGGCCGTCCGGGAGAGCGCGAACAGCGGCACGATCGGCAGCCCGAGTATCGCGCAGAAGACGATGGTGTACCGGCGGCCGAACCGTTCCGACAGGGTGCCGAACACGATCCCGCCGATCATCGCGCCGACGTTGTAGACCACCGCGATCCACGTCGACGCGGCGACGGAGAGGCCCGCTCCGCCGTCGTCGGTGGCCTTCAGGAAGGTGGGGTAGAGGTCCTGCGTCCCGTGGCTCAGCCAGTTGAACGCGGTCATCAGCAGGATCAGGTAGCCGAACCGGCGCAGCACCACGGGGTTGAGCAGGACGTCGCGGAACGTGGAGTTCGTCGCGCGCATCCGCTGCTGGGTGGCGCTCCACACCTCGGACTCGCGCACCCGCGCCCGGATGAAGAGGCTGATCAACGCCGGGATGATGCTGAGGGCGAACAGCCAGCGCCAGGACAGCCCGAGTGCGGTGATCACCACCAGCGAGGCGAGTGAGGCCAGCAGGTATCCCAGCGAGTAGCCCTGCTGCAGCAGGCCGGAGAAGAAGCCGCGGCGCTTCACCGGGATCTTCTCCATCGCGAGCGCGGCGCCGAGACCCCATTCGCCACCCATTCCGATGCCGTAGAGCAGGCGTAGCACCAGCAGCACGGTGAAGTTCGGAGCGAACGCGCAGAGGAACCCGACGACCGAGTAGAAGCACACGTCGACGAGCAGGGGGATGCGCCGGCCCCTCCGGTCGGCCCAGATGCCGAACACGATCGCGCCCACCGGCCGCATGATGAGGGTCGCGGTGGTCAGGAAGGCCATTCGGGTCAGCGATACACCGAAGTCGTGCGCGATGTCGGCATAGACGAACACGACGATGAAGTAGTCGAACGCGTCCATCGTCCAGCCGAGCAAGGCGGCGAGAAAGGAGTTCCGCTGGTCGGGTGTGAGTGACGTACTCGCCGAATCGGTCATTCCGGATGCTCGGCCTGCCATTTACCTGGTCCTTCCCCCGCCAACTGGTCGCACGATACGCGTAAGCAATTGTTCGGGGCGACCCGGAGAAATAGGTAATTGTCGAGATGGCCCCTTATGGGTGGAATGGTGGGGATGCCGGTCCGGCGGCGCCCGGGGCGGCGGCTGTGCGGCCGCGCTCGCAGGGCTTCTGCCGCAGGGCGTCCGAAGCTATAGTGTCTGTTGTAGATTCTCTGTCTCGTCCTCGGAGAGTCGTCCGACGATCCGGAAGGGGCGGGCTGCGCGGGTGGGGGGCGCGCCGTGGTTGCCCGGAGGTGATCATGAGCGGATATGGTCGGATGCGGGAGCGTCCCGTCCTGGTAGCGCAGATGGCCGCGCTGAAGGCCCGGGAGGACGCGGGCACGCCGAACTTCCGGCGGGGCGCGCTGGACGCGCTGCAGTGGCTGTGCGCGGGTGGTCCGGGGCCACTGACCGGGGTGCTCACCGGGCTCCCGGTGTCGTCCAGGGCGATCGTCCGTGAGCTGGCCGGGGCCGAGGCGATCATCTACGGCAGACCGTCGGGCTGCCGGGACTACGCGTGCGGGCTCGAACACGCCTTGATGTGGGCCCAGTTCGCCACTGCGGCGCCCCCCGCGCCCGACAGGCGCGCCGGGGCGGGCGCGGGCTCCTGACTCCAGCGCCGGTGGGACGCTCCGCCTCAGCCCGCTGTCGCCGGTCGGCCTGCCTGGTCCACGGGTACCTGCTCGGGGCCGACCGTGGGCTGCGGTTTGGGCCTGCCGCGGCGGTGGTCCCAGACGTCGCGCAGGATCACCTGGACGATGCCGGCTGCGGGAATGGCGAGCAGGGCACCGAGGATCCCGGCCAGCTCCACCGCCACCAGGATCGCCACGAGAACGGTGAGCGGGTTGAGCTTGACCGTGCGGGCGAAGATGAGCGGCTGCAGCAGGTGGTTCTCCAACTGCTGGTAGAGCACGAAGAACACGAGGACCGCGATCCCGGCGGGCACGGAGTGCACGAACCCTGCGATCGTTGCGACGACCGCTCCGATCGTGGCGCCGACCAGCGGGATCAGGTCGGTGATGGCGACGAAGAGCGCGATCAGCCCGGCGAAGGGCACCCCGGCGATCTTGAGGACGGCGTAGGTGAGCAGCCCGCAGATCACGCTGATCAGCAGGTTGCCGGAGATGTAGCCGGTGACCGTCTTCGCGCAGTCGTGGGTGACCCTGCGGATCCGTTCGGCGCGGTCCGGCGGGAACAGGGCCAGCGACCCGTCGACGACCTTCGGGCCTTCGAGCACGGCGAGGTAGGCCAGCACGAAGATCGTGACGGTGGCGACGACGGCCGTGCCGGCGGCCTGCACCACGCCGAGCGCAGGCGTGCCGAGGCCCGTGGCGAACTCGCGGATCCGGTCCTGGTTGTTCTGCACCCATTCCAGGGCGTGGACCCTCGTGAGAAGGTCTCCCACGGGGCCGCGGCCCGCGCGCGCGTCGGCGATCAGTGGCGGCAGCTGCCCCGCGACCTGCGTGCCCTCCTGCGCCAGCGGCACCGCGAACACCGCGAGCAGCCCGCCCAGTACGACCAGCACCAGCACGAACACCAGCAGCGTGGCGAGCGACCGGCGGCCGCGGGTGACGTGGCGCTGCACCCAGTCGACCACCGGGTACAGCGCGACCGCGAAGAACAGTGCCACCACCATCCAGATCAGCACGCGTTCGACCCGCATCACGAGAAGCACCGCGACGCCGGTGGCCAGCACCAGCCCGATGGTGGTCAGGATCGTCCGCACCGGAACCCGGGAGCGGGCTTCCTCGGTTGTCGCATCGGTCACCGGGCCGGGGTTCACCGCCACGGCTCAGCGCAAACAGTCCGGCCGGCTCCGGGGTTCGGGCTCAGCCCCGGTCCGGGTCGGTCTGGTAGACGTCCGGCACGCCGTCGGCGTCGGTGTCGAGCTCCTCGGCGGCGCGGATGCGGCGGTAGTAGCGGTTGCGGATGCGCAGCACCACCGTGGCCAGCAGCGCCGACAGCAGCGACCCGGCCAGCACCCCGATCTTGACGTGGTCGTCGCGCACGGTGCCCGCGCCGAAGGCGAGCTCGCCGATGAGCAGGGACACGGTGAACCCGATCCCGGCGAGCAGGGCGAGCCCGAGCACGTCCCACCACGACAGGCCCTCGTCGAGGGTGGCCCGGGTGAAGCGCTGCACGGTCCACGTCGCGCCGAGCACCCCGATCGGTTTGCCGACCAGCAGGGCGATGACGACGCCGAGCGTGACGCTGTCGGTGAGGCTCGAGCCGAGCCCTCCGGACCCCGATACGGACACCCCGGCGGCGAAGAACGCGAAGACCGGCACGGCGAAACCCGCCGAGATCGGCCGGAAGCGGTGCTCGAAATGCTCGGCGAGGCCCGGGCCGGGGCCGTCGGCGCGCCGGAGCACCGGCACGGCGAACCCGAGCAGCACTCCGGCCACGGTGGCGTGCACCCCGGAGGCGTGCACGAGCGCCCACGTGACCGCGGCGAGAGGCAGCAGCAGCCACCAGGACCGGACCCGGCGCTGCACCAGCACCGTGAACAGCCCGAGCGGCAGCAGCGCGAGCGCGAGCGGAACCAGCTGCAGGGAGTCGGTGTAGAAGACGGCGATGATCGTGATCGCGAGGAGGTCGTCGACCACGGCGAGGGTGAGCAGGAACGTCCGCAGCGCCGACGGGAGGTGGGTGGCGATGACGGCCAGCACGGCGAGGGCGAAGGCGATGTCGGTGGCGGTCGGGACGGCCCATCCGGCCAGCGCACCTCCGCCCGCGCCGGAGTTGAGGGCCACGTAGATCACGGCGGGGGCGGCCATCCCCCCGACGGCGGCGGCGACCGGCAGTGCCGCGCGCCGTGGGTCGCGCAGGTCGCCTGCCACGAACTCGCGTTTGAGCTCCAGCCCGGCCACGAAGAAGAAGATCGCCAGCAGGCCGTCGGCCGCCCACTCCGCCAGTGTCAGGTCGAGGTGCAGCGCGACCGGGCCGACCGTGAGGCCGGCGAGTCCGGTGTAGATGCCGGACCACGGCGAGTTCGCCCACACGAGCGCGATGACCGCGGCGCCGACCAGCAGCGCGCCACCCACGGTCTCGGTGCGCAGGATCTCGGCGACCCGGCTGACCTCGGGCCAGCTGCCCCGGCCGAACAGACGGGGTGACGGACGGCCGGTCGGCGTGGTCACTGGGCCTCCACAGGGGTCGGGAACGAGACCGCCGACCAGACTTCCCGGCACACCGCCCGTCATCGTAGGGCCCACCCGGGTGGAGCACCGGGCAGCTGCCGCTGCGCCGCAGGCCGTGGGCGGGCGCAGAGCGTGTGACGACCGGGGTGAGGAGTTCCTCCGACCGGGGTTCGCCCTGTTCAGACGGGGTGGACGCCGCTACAGTCAGGCCACGACGCAGGCCTGGCCCCTGCTCCGCGTCCGCTGGACAAGCCGCGCCGGATCAGCAACCGCATCCGGGGCGACCTGGCTCGGAGCTCGTCGGGTACGAGGTTCGCGGAGTGCCACCGAAGCTGTCGGCTCCGAGTCTCCTGGCCCTTCTCACGCAGATCGATGGCCTCCGCCGGCGAGGCCGGGAAGTGCGGGTGTGTGGCATGGACGTGTTCGCAGGCGGTCGAGAGGCGCCGTCGCCAGAAATCGACACCGCACGGATCCGGATCGTCAGCGTGAGCGGGCCGGCCACGGAAGTGACCGTGCACGTCAGCGGCGAGATCGACCTGTTCACCGAGCCGGCACTGACCTGCTGCCTGACCGAACAGCTCCGGACCGGCCCAGGCCTCTCGAGCCTGGTCGTCGACCTGTCGTCGGTGACCTTCGTGGGCGCGCGTGGCCTCTCCGCACTCCTGGAGGTGGCGAGCATCGCCACGCGCCACGACGTCGCGTTCCGCGTGGTCGGGTGCAGCCGGCAGGTCCTCCGGTGTCTCGACATCATCGACCCCCACGACACGCTGCCGCGCCAGGCCGACTGCGCCCCACCGGCGTCGGGCCGTCATCGCGGCGACTGGGGGAGCCGTCGCCGCAGAGCCGGTGACACGCCGCAGCGCACCGTGTTAATCCCGGCCCAGACGCGTCGTCCGGTTTCGGGATCGTGAGCAGTGACCTGCGGGTTCTCACCGGAATGGGGTAGCTGGCGGGTCTCCGCCCGTGGTACCCCGCGGACGAGCCGGCATCCCGGGCACGGGCCCGGGAACCGGTCGAGGAGGTGGCTGTTGTGAGCTTCACGAGCAAGCTCGGCAACAAGGCCCAGGAACTGCGCGGACGCTTCAAGCGGAACACCGGCGAGGTCACCGGCAACAGGCGCCTCCAGGCCGAGGGCAGATCGGACGAGGTGAAGGGGCGCTTCAAGCGAATGGTCGAGAAGGTCAAGGACATGTTCCGCGGGCGGGGCCGTCGCCGTCACCATCCCTGACCGCCGCCCGGGCCGCGCTGTGATCTCGCGGACGCGGGGGAGCCACCTCCGCAGGTGAGGGCGGGTCGGCCTCGGGCAGCCGCCCGGCCGCGTCCTTGACGTGCCCGGCGCATGGCGGTCTGCTGATCCCCAGCTCGTCGATCGGGGGATTGGCCATGACGGAGCCGGTTGCGGCGGCTGTGGACTCGTTGCGGCTCGTGGACCACCACGTCCACGGCGCGGCGAGCGGCGGTCTCGACGCCGCCGGTTTCGCTGCCGGGCTCTCCGAGTCCTCCTGGCCCGCACCTGCGGGCACCTCGCATCTGGACTCGCAGATCGGCTTCGCCGTCCGCCGCTGGTGCGCCCCGGTGCTCGATCTGCCCCCGCACGTCGACGTGCCCGACTACCTGGAGCGGCGCCGCGTGCTCGGCCCCGCCGAGGTGACCCGCCGCTTCCTGACCGCGAGCGGCATCGGGTGCTTCCTCGTGGAGACGGGCTACCGCGCCGACGAGATTCTCGGGCCCGCGGAGATGGCCAGTGCCGCGAGCACGCCCACCGAGCCGGCATCGGCCGAGGAGGTCGTCCGGCTGGAGTCGGTGGCCGAGGACGTGGCAGCGGCGGGGACCGACGCGTCCGGCTTCGCGGCCGCGTTCGCCGCCGCCCTCGACGAGCGGGCGCGCGGCGCCGTCGGGCTGAAGTCGGTGATCGCCTACCGGTACGGCCTCGACTTCGATCCCGAGCCACCCAATCCCGGCGAGGTGCGGCGAGCCGCCGGGCAGTGGCTGCGGGCCGGGGGACGCCTCACCGACCCGGTGCTGCTGCGCCACCTGCTGTGGGTGGGCGTGGAACGGGGGCTCCCGCTGCAGTTCCACGTCGGCTACGGCGACACCGACCTCACCCTGCACCGCAGCGACCCGTCGTTGATGACCGGGTTCCTGCGCCGGGTGCAGGACCGCCAGGTGCCGGTCATGCTGCTGCACTGCTACCCGTACCACCGCACGGCGGCCTACCTCGCCGCCGCGTTCCCGCACGTCTACCTCGACGTCGGGCTGGCGATCAACTACACCGGCTCGCGGAGCGCGGCGGTGGTGGCCGAGTCACTGGAGGTGGCGCCGTTCGCCAAGGTGCTCTTCTCCTCCGACGCATGGGGGCCCCCGGAGCTGCACCACCTGGGCGCGCTGCTGTGGCGCCGCGCGATGACCGAACTCCTGGGTGCGTGGGTGTCGTCGGGCGACTGGTCCCCGGCCGACGCGGCCCGCGTCGCCGAGATGGTCGGCGCGGGGAACGCGCGGCGCGTCTACGCGCTGGGGGAGCGGTGACGGACGCCCCACCGGGGCACACCGAGCTGCTCGGCCGGATCGCGGCCGACGGCGTGCGGCTGCTGCGGTTCCTCTACTGCGACCCGAGCGGGGTGATCCGCGGCAAACAGGCGCACGCCTCGCGGCTGGACGGGGCGCTCACTTCCGGGCTCGGGCTGACGCGGGCGCAGAACGCGATCAACGTGCTCGACGACCTCGTCGCGGTCGAGGACATGGAACCGGTGGGCGAGATCCGCATCGTCCCCGACCTCACGACCTATGTCCGGCTGCCCTGGCTGGCCGGGGTGGGCAGCGTGCTGTGCGACCAGGTGGGCCACGACGGGCGGGACTGGGGCTGCTGCCCACGAGCGTTCCTGCAGCGCGCCGTGGCGGCGGCAGACGAGGCGGGGCTGCGCGTCCGTGCGGCGTTCGAGAACGAGTTCTACCTGGCCGAACGCACCCCCGACGGGCCACGGCCGTGGGCCGACGGGCCCGTGTACTCCTCGTCGGGCCTGGACCGGGCCGCCCCCGTCATGCACGACATCGTCGACGCGCTGGTCGAGCAGGGTCTCGTGGTCGAGCAGGCCATCAACGAGTACGGGCCGGGACAGCAGGAGATCTCCGTCCGCTACGCCGACGCGCTGGCCGCCGCCGACAACCAGCTGCGGCTGCGCGACACCGTCCGTGGGGTCGCCGAGTGCGGGCACGGCCTGCTGGCGTCGTTCGCGCCGCGGCCGTGGCCGGACGCGATCGGCAGCGGGACCCACGTGCACTTCTCCCTGTGGGACGCCGAGGGCACCACGAACCTGCTGCCCGAGCCCGCCGACCCGTTCGCCGTGTCGGAGCGGGCCCGCGCGTTCCTGGCCGGCGTGCTCGACCACCTCCCCGCTCTCGTCGCGCTGACCTGCCCGTCCTACCTGTCCTACGACCGGCTCCGGCCGAGCGCCTGGGCCGGGTCGACCGTCTCGTGGGGCTTCGACAACCGGGAGGCCGCGCTACGGGTCGCGTCCCCGTTCCGGGGCCGGGAGCAGGAGAGCGCCAACGCCGAGCTGAAGGCGTGTGACGCGAGCAGCAACCCCTACCTCGCGCTCGGCGGCCTGATCCTCGCCGGGCTCGACGGCGTCGCCCGTGAGCTCGACCTGCCCGAACCGGCCCCGCGCGATCCGGCGTCGTTGAGCTGGGAGGAGGCCGGCCGTTGCGGGGTCCAGCCGCTGCCCACCGACCAGCGGACCGCCCACGCGCTGCTGGAGGCCGACCCGGTGCTGATGGAAGGCCTCGGAGACCTGCTGGGCCGGTGCATCCTCGCCACCCGCCGGGCGGAGTACGACCGGTGCGCCGAGATGGGTGACGACGCCGTGCGAGCGGCCACCTTCACCACGTTCTGACCGGGCGACTCGGGGGTCGGAAACGGGCGACTCGCGGGCGAGGCGGGGTTGATCGCCGCGAGATCCGGTTGTCGGCCCCGCGAAGGGCCGGATGGTGCATCTCGCAACATCACGCGCTGCAGCGCCCGCGCACCGCACCCCTTGGCGTTCCTCGCGGAGGGCGTGGGTTCCTCGCAGATGCTGTGGGGTCTGCGAGGAGCATGCTCGCTCTGCGAGGACGAACCTGGTGGTGGCCCTGTGCTCCGGACGGGCGACGGTGGCTGCGCTTCAGTGACACCCGGCCTTTCCTGACCGACGATCTCCTGATCGCGTGAGGGGAGGCGCCGTGGCGCAGAGGTCGATCTCCGGTTCCGGGCTCCGGCGCGAACTGAGCGTGTGGGAGGCCATCGGGCTGTCACTGGCGCTGATGGCGCCGTCGATGGCGGCGAACATCAACCCTCAGGGCACGGCGGGCACCGTCGGGCGGGCCGTGCCGCTCGCCTTCGCGCTGGCGACGGTCGGGGTGCTCCTCATCGCGTACACGTTCGTCCGGCTGAGCCAACGCTTCCATCACGCCGGGAGCGTCTACGGCTTCGTCGGCGCGACGCTGGGCCCGCGTGCCGGGGTGGTGGCGGGATGGTCGCTGCTGGGCACCTACATCTTCTACGGCGTCGTCACCTCGACGGCGGCCGGCATCTTCGGCGCCGCTGCCTTGGAGGCCCTGGGCATCTGGCCGGACCAGCCGCCGTGGGCGGGTTTCGCCGTCGGCGCGGTGGCGCTGCTCGGGGTGCTGGCGCTCGCCGTCGCGCCCGTGCGCGGGGGCACGAGGGTGTTGCTGTCGATCGAGGTCGCGACCGTCGCGCTGATCCTGGTCGTCTCGGTGGTGATCCTCGCGCGACTGGCGACGGGGAGCGCGCCGGGCGGCCGGTCGGTCGACCTCTCGGTGTTCACGGTCGCGCCCGGCACCGAGATGTCCGCGGTGTTCCTCGGCGTCGTCTTCGGATTCCTGTCCTTCGCCGGGTTCGAGGCGGCGGCGACCCTGGGCGAGGAGACCCGGGAACCGCGCCGGAGCATCCCGCGGGCGATCCTCGGCACCGCGATCTTCGGCGGCGTCTACTTCGTGTTCGTCACCGCTGTGGAGGTGATGGGCTTCGGCACCGACGAAGCCGGGGTGGCCGCGTTCACGGCATCGTCGTCGCTGCTCGGGGACCTCGGCGCGCAGTACGTCGCCGCGTGGGTGGGAGACCTCATCACCGTCGGCGCTGCGATCAGCGCGTTCGGCTGTGCGCTGGCCTGCGCGGTGAGCGCCGCCCGCATGCTCTTCGCGCTCGCCCGCGACGGCATCGGCCCGGCGGCGTTCGCGGAGGTCTCCCCGGCACGGGCCACCCCCACGCGCGCGACGATCGCCGTGGTCGTCGCGATGTACGTGGTGATCGGAGTCGCGTGGTTCGTTGTGGGCGGCGCGCCCTTCGACCTCTTCGTGGCCTCGGGCACGATCGGCACCCTGATCCTGCTGGTCGTGTACGCGCTGGCCACTGTCGGCGCGGCCCGCCTGCTGTTCTTCACCGGACGGCGGGAGGTGGCCGCCTGGGAGGTCGTCGTCCCCGCGCTCGCGCTGGTGCTGATCGGATACACACTGTTCCGCAACATCGCGCCCTACCCGGAGGGGGCAGCGGGTGTGTACCCGCTGGTGTCGGCGGCGTGGATCCTGCTCGGCGTCGTCGTCGTGCTCGTCGTGCCGGGAGCCGCTCGCCGGGCGGGACGGCGCCTCACGGCCAACGAGGGACTGGGCTGAGCGTCAGCCCTCCGACACCACCCGGGCGTCCGGGCCGGGGAAGTAGACCGACTCGTGGCCGTCCTGCCAGCGGACCCGGTAGTGCTCCCGCTCGCCGTCGCCGATCACCTCGACCACCTCACCCCGTCGAGGCCGGGTGTCGAGCGTGGTGGTCTCGACGACGATCTGGTCTCCCGTGCAGCAACGCATCGCGCGTCCTCCTCCACTGGTACCCGTGCCAAGTCTGGGACCGCGCCGGTCCGCCGACAAGGCCGAAGGGCCTCCGATCCTCAGGAACCGTGCCGGGGCAGTGGGGCCCGGGGGGTGAGCAGCACCGAGCACGGCGCGTGGTGCAGAGCGCTGCAGGCGACGAGCCCGAGCGGACCGGGTGGGGACGTACGTGAGGCGCCGACGACCAGGAGGTCGGCGTCGAGTCCTTCGCCGACCATCTCGTGCGGGTGGACGCGGAGCAGCCGCTGCTCCACGGTGAGCCCGGGGACGGCGTCGAGCACGTCGGCCTCGGCCCGGTGCAGGAGGCTCCGGGCGCGGTCGAGTGCGGCGTCGAGCCCGACGCTGCGCGCGCCGAACGAGGTGGGCACCCCGTGCGCGACGACCAGTTCCGCACCCATGTGCTGGGCGGCGGTGGCGGCGGCCGCCAGCACGGGCGCGTCGTCGGGCAGGGACTGCACGGCCGCGACGACCCGGCGCGGCCCCGAGCGGGCGGCGGTGCCGGGCTCGGAGACGACGGCGAGGACGGCGACGCCCTGGCGGGCCGCGTCCGCCGCGGTCTCGGCGATCGTTTCGATGCGCTGGGCCGACGCGGGGAAGTCGCCGGGTGCGGCCTCCGGGAGGTGCTGGCGGCGCAGCCACCGGCCGGACTGGCGGCACCACTGCACCACCCAGTCCGGTGCTTCCGAGCCGTCGCACACGATCACCACGCCGCTGCGCTCCACGGGATCGGCGTGTCGGATCGGCAGGGTGGTCACGTGGACGCTCACTAGTGCGACCCTTCTCCGGAGAGCGGCCCCCGGTCCATTACATGATGGTGGGAACCTGCGCCCCCGGAACGACCCGGTGCAACCGGCCGACGGGTCGCCCTGGACCCGATCGGCCGCCGCCGGCACCCGGGCGGGCACACGGCCGTCACGCAGCGCGGTGACCGCCCTCGGGGCGCCGGCCGCTGGCGTGCCTTGACCCGGGAAATCCGGCGTCGCAGAGTGATCGGATGAGCGGCGCGCCGATCAGCAGTTCGTTCCGGCAGGGCACCCCGTGACCGCGGAACCGCAGCCGTGGCAGTGGGACGAGACCACGTGGCGAGGGCACGTCGACAGGGTGCGCGCCGGGGCCCGGCTGGTGCCGGAGAGCTGGCCGGGCGGCGCCCGGGTCGCGGTGGCGATCTCCTTCGACCCCGACCACGAGACGATCCCGCTGCGCGACGGCGAGACCCGGCCGGGGAAGCTCTCGCAGGGCGAGTACGGCGCGCGGGTGGCCGCGCCGAAGGTGCTCGCGCTGCTCGCCGAGTTCGGCGTTCCGGCCAGCTTCTTCATGCCCGCGGTGTCGGCGTTGCTGCACCCGGACGAGGTCACCGCCTACGTCGCGGGCGGGCACGAGGTGGGCGTGCACGGCTGGATCCACGAACGCAACATGACGTTGGAGCCCGCCGCCGAGCTCGATCTCACCGCCCGTGCCATCGGGGTGCTGGAGAAGCTCAGCGGCGTGCGTCCGGTCGGTATCCGCACTCCGAGCTGGGACTTCTCCGATCGGACGCTGGCGATCATCGAGCAGCTCGGGCTGGGCTACGACTCGTCGCTGATGGCCGACGACGAGCCCTACGAGCTGGTGGCCGCCGGCCGCCCGACGGGGATCGTGGAGATCCCGGTGGAGTGGATCCGCGACGATGCCCCGTACCTGATGATGGAGCGCTACGGCGCGCTGCGGCCCTACACCCGGCCGCGGGCCCTGCTGGAGATCTGGCGTGACGAGTTCGACGCCGCCTACGCCGAGGGCGGGCTGTTCCAGCTCACCCTGCACCCGCACATCATCGGCCACCGGTCCCGGCTGGTGGTGCTGCGTGAGCTGCTCGCGCACATCGCCGGGCACACCGGAGTCTGGTTCGCCACCCACGCCCGGATCGCGGAGGTGGCCAGGACCCAGCTGACCCCGCCGAGCCCCGGGCCGTGAGCCGGCCGGGGTCTCCCGCCACTGCGTTCGGGCGACAGCGGGTTCCAGGGGCGGCTGGGCGGGTATCGGCAGTTCCATGGCCGACCCGGTGGAACACGACCTGGAGCTCACGACCAGTGCCCTGCAGTCCGGACCCCTCGCGCTCGGTATCGCCGGCGGGCTGGTCGAGGTGCAGCGCTGGCAGGACCGGTTGGACGGCACGGCGGCCGTCGCGTTGCAGGAGATCGGGGCGATGCTGGCCGAGCTACGCGGCGAGCTGGAGAGCGATGAGCCCGACAGCGCCGTCCTCGCCGACCTGATGCGCCGCCTGGGGGAGCGCACTCTCGCCGTGGCCGACGAGCAGCCGGAGGGCGAGGTGCGCTCCCGTCTCGAGGAGCTCGGCCACCTGCTGGTCCGCGGCGCGGCCGAGGCGGGCTGACCCCGGCGCGGCACCGGTCAGGTGTGCTGCGACAGCACCCGGCACAGCGCGTCCACCGCGGCGTCGAAGGCCTGGTCGGACGGGGCGCCGTAGCCGACGACCAGGCCGTCCGCCGCGGCCGTCGGTGCGTCCGGGTGGCGGAACGCGGACAGCCCGTCGACGGCGATCCCGGCCGCGGTCGCCGCCTCCACGAGCGTCCGTTCCGTGCCCGGCGGCAACCGCAGCACCAGCTGGAGGCCCGCGGCGATCCCGGTGGGCCGCAGCCGGCCGCCCCGCTCGGCGACGGCCGTGACGAGCTGGTCGCGGCGACGGCGGTAGCGCTGACGCATGCGGCGGACGTGGCGCTCGTAGGAGCCGGAGGCGATGAAGTCGGCGAGCGTGAGCTGGGTCAGGACGCAGGCACACGGCTCCTGCTCGCTCTGGGCTGCGAGCACGGGTTCCACGAGCTGCTCGGGAAGGGCCATCCAGCTCAGGCAGATGCCCGGTGAGAGGGCCGCGCCGGCCGAGCCGATGTACACGACGTGCTCGGGATCGAGCCCCTGGAGAGCACCCACCGGATGGCGGTCGTAGCGCAGCTCCCCGTCGTAGTCGTCCTCGATGAGCAGCCCGTCCCGGGACCCCGCCCAGTCGAGGACCCACTGCCGCCGGGCCGGTGCCAGCGGGGCGCCCGTGGGGAACTGGTGGGCGGGTGTGAGCAGGACGTGGTGCAGCTGCGGATGGCGCCCGAGCTCCTCGACCCGCGCACCGTCGTCGTCGACGCCGAGCGGCACGGTGGTCACGGGCGTGTGGTGCGCGTACCCGTAGGACTCGACGGCGAGCCGGCGGTCCGCCGTCCCGGGGAACAGCAGCCGCAGCGCGTGGCCGAAGCCGGAACAGACGACGATCCGGTCCGGCGTGGTGCGCACCCCGCGGGCCTGCCCGAGGTGCTCGGCGAGTGCCTCCCGCAGCTCGATCCGCCCGCGGGGGTCACCCGGGCCGAACGCGTCGCCGGGCGCCGTCGCCAGCGTCCGCCGTCCCGAGGAGAGCCAGGCGCTGCGTGGGAACGAGGACGCGTCGGGTTGCCCCTGGGCGAGGTTGTGCACCGGGCGCGGTCGGGCGGCCGGTGCCGCCTGCGCCACCGGTGCCGCCGGCTGGCCCTGGCGTGGGACGGGTGGCGCGGCACGGCGGGCGACCTGCGTACCCGCCCCCTGCCGGGCGGTGAGCCACCCCTCGGCGACGAGCTCCGCGTAGGCGTCCGCCACGGTGTTGCGCGCCAACCCCAGCTCGGCCGCGACCGACCGGTACGGGGGCAGCCGGCTGCCCGGCGCGAGCCGTCCCGAGCGGACGGCCTCCCGGAGTGCCCGGATGAGCGCTGCGCGCCGGCTCCCCCGACCGGCCAGCTCCCGATGTACGTCCGAGCCGAGCTGCTCGGTCAGATTGACCCACGGATTCCCCACCGAATTGCACCTACAGAAGGTCGATTCATCCCCCATGTTTATGTCACGACGAACTGCGGGCCATTCCGGTTCAATCCTTGGTCATCCGGCGCGGCGGATCAGCCGGGCAGCCCCAGGCGCCGCAACCGATCCACCCGGGCCGTCAGGCGGGCTGGGTCCGCGGGTCGCAGCCGTCCAACCTCCGCCTCGACCGCCGCGGCGAGGCGCCGGCTGAACGCACCCGGCTCGTCCGCGGCGTCCGGGAGCTCGGGGACGACGGTGTCGACGGCCCCGACGCGGTGGAGGTCACCGGCCCGGACGCCCTGCAGCTGAGCCACCTCGGGCGCGCGGCCCGCGTCGCCGTGCAGGATCGCGGCGGCGCCCTCCGGCGGCAGGGGGGCGAGCCAGGCGTTGCCCGCGGCGAGCACCCGGTCGGCGGGCAGCAGGGCCAAGGCCCCTCCGCCGGTGCCCTGCCCGAGCAGCACCGACACCGTCGGGACCGGCAGGTCGACGAGGTCGGCGATGCAGCGCGCGATCTCGCCGGCGAGGCCGCCCTCCTCGGCGGCGGGGTCCAGGGCGGCCCCGGGGGTGTCGATCATCGTGACCAGCGGCAGCCGCAGCTCGGTGGCCAGCCGCATCCCCCGGCGGGCGACGCGCAGGTCGGCCGGGCCGAGCGGGTTGCGGGCGCCCCGGTCCTGCCCGAGCAGCACGCAGGGCTGCGCGCCGAACCGGGCGAGCGCGAGCAGCAGCCCGTCGCCCGCCTCCCCCTCCCCGGTGCCGGCCAGCGCGACGTGGTCGACCGTGGCCAGCCGCAGCACGTCGTGCACGCCGGGCCGGTCGGGCCTGCGGGTGGCGGTGATCGCCTGCCAGGCCGTGAGCTCGGGCGCCACCGGCCCCCGGGACGGGGTGGGGGCCGGTGGCGTTCCCGGCTGGGGAGGGTCCAGGAGCGCGAGCACGTGCGTGACGACCCCGGCGAGCTCGTCCGGCGCCAGCACCGCGTCGACGAGCCCGTGGGCCTGCAGGTTCTCCGCGGTCTGCACCCCGGACGGGAACCGCTCGCCGTGCAGGGCGGAGTAGACCTTCGGTCCGAGGAAGCCGATCAGCGCGTGGGGTTCGGCGACCGTGATGTGGCCGAGGGAGCCCCACGAGGCGAACACGCCGCCGGTCGTGGGGTGGCGCAGGTAGACCAGGTAGGGCAGGCCCGCCGCCTTGTGGGCGGTCACGGCCGCGGTGATCGCGGCCATGCGCAGGAACGCGACGGTGCCCTCCTGCATGCGGGTGCCGCCGGACGCGGTGGCGGCGAGCAACGGCAGCCGTTCGGCCGTGGCGCGCTCGATTGCCTGGACGAGCCGCTCCGACGCGGCCACCCCGATGGAGCCGCCGAGGAAGGTGAACTCGCTGCAAAGCACGGCGACCCGGCGGCCGTCGATGCGGCCCTCCCCGGTGATCACGGACTCGTCGGTGCCGCTGCGCGAACGGGCGGCCGCCAGCTCGGCGAGGTAGCGCGGGTCGGTCGACACCGCGACCGGAGTCGAGTCCCAGCTGCGGAACGACCCGGCGTCGAGCACCGTGGCGAGCAGGGCGCCCGCTCCGGTGGATGGTGCCCCGGTGGATGTCGCCGCGGTCACGGTTGCACCCCCTCGGGCCGGTCGAGACCGAGCTCGGCGCGCAGTGCGGGGCCGTGCTGGTCGAGCGTCGGCGGGGCGCTGTGGCTGCGGCGCGGCCGTTCCCGGTCGTCGCCGTCGAAGAACCGCAGCGGGGGACCGGGGAGCGTGAGGCGGCCGAGGGTGGCGTGCTCGACGTCGACGAGCAGCCCCTGGCTGGCCGTCTGCTCCCACGCGTAGACCTCGTCGATCGAGCGGAGCCGGCCCGCCGGCACTCCCGCGCGGGCGAGGCGGACGAGCAGCGCGTCGGGCTCGTCAGCGGCGAAGGCGTCCTCGACGACCTTGCGGACCAGGTCGGGGTGGCGGACGCGGTCCCCGTTGGTGCGCAGCCCCTCGGCCGCGGGGTCGAGCCCGAACTCCGTGCACAGCCGTCGCCACAGGCCCTCGCTGCCGCACGAGATCTGGACCGCGCCGTCCTTGCAGTGGAACAGGCCGTAGGGGGAGATCGACGGGTGGTGGTTGCCGCGGGCGTGGCCGACCTCGCCGGCGACCGTCCACGCCGTGCCCTGGAAGCCGTGCACCCCGACGACGGCCGCGAGCAGCGAGGTGCGGACCACCGTGCCCACCCCCGTCCGGTCGCGCTCACGCAAGGCGGCGAGCACCCCGTACGCGCCGTACATGCCCGCGAGGATGTCGGCGATCGGCACCCCGACGCGCTGCGGGTCGCCCGGACCTGACCCGGTGACCGACATCAGCCCGGCCTCGCCCTGCGCGATCTGGTCGTAGCCTGCGCGGCCGCCTTCGGGCCCGTCGTGCCCGAAGCCGGAGATCGACAGGACCACGAGGCGCGGGTTGAGCCGGTGCAGCTCCGGTATCCCGAACCCGAGCCGGTCGAGCACGCCGGTGCGGAAGTTCTCCACCAGCACGTCGGCGCGGCGGACGAGCGATTCGAGGGCGGCGTGCCCCTCGCCGGACTTGAGGTCGAGCGCGATCGACTCCTTGTTGCGGTTGGCCGACAGGAAGTAGGTCGACTCCACGCCGTGCTCGTCGTCGCCGACGAAGGGAGGGCCCCAGCCCCGGGTGTCGTCGCCGCCCGCGGGCGTCTCGATCTTGATGATGCGCGCTCCCAGGTCGCCCAACATCATCGTCGCGTGCGGGCCGGCGAGGGCCCGGCTGAGATCGACCACGATCAGGCCGTCGAGCGGGGCGGACATGCGGTGCTCCCTCGTGTCGGTGCGCCGAGGCCTCGAGGAGAGGTCTGGTGGCTCAGTGGACTAGCCAATAAGAGGAATATACTCCTGTCCACCCAGCACGTGGAGGAGCCGATTCCTGTGTCCGCTGCACCGAAGCGCGGTCAGTCCCTGCGCCCCTTCAGCCGGCCGCGGCTCTACGAGCAGCTGGTCGAGCGCCTGCTCGACCACATCAGCGCCGAGGGCCTCCGACCCGGTGACCGGCTGCCGCCGGAGCGTGAGCTCGCGGCCCAGCTCGCGGTGAGCCGCGCCTCGGTGAGCCAGGCCCTCATCGCGCTGGAGGTGCAGGGCGTCATCGACGTCCGCCACGGCGACGGAGCGGTGATCCTCGACGTCCCGCCGCGCCAGCAGGTGCTCGCCGCGCTGGACGCCCGGCGCAACCAGCTCCGCGAGGTGATCGAGGCCCGGGAGGCGCTGGAGGTGCAGCTGGCGGCACTGGCCGCCCAGCGCCGCACGGAGCACGACCTCGCCGCGATCGACGCCGCCCTCGACGACATGGCCCGCGAGGTCGCCCGGGGTGGCCGCGGTGTGAGCGGGGACGAGCGCTTCCACGCCGCCGTCACCGCGGCCGCGCACTCCGGGCTGCTCGCGGACCTGATGGTGAAGATCTCCGAACTGGTGCGCGAGAGCCGCATCGAGTCGCTCTCCCAGCCGGGACGCCCGGAGCAGTCGCTGGCCGGGCACCGGAAGGTGGCCGACGCGATCCGCTCGGGCGACGCCGCCGCAGCCGCGGCGGCGATGGGCGCCCACATCGCCGCGGTGTCGGACGTGGCGCTGCTGCGGAAGAGCTGAGCCCGGGGGCTCAGCCCGGCGCGGCCGTCAGGTGCCACCCGCTCGCAGCTCTTCTCGCCACTGCTCGAAGAACGAGCGGAGCTCGTCCAGGCGTACCGCGTCGACCGGGATCTCATCGTCTCGGAATCGGCTGAGTGAGCCCAGCATCGTGGAGAGGATGACGGGATCGAAGCCGGCGTCGACTTCGGCCGCCCGGTGCATCAAGAGGTCCTTCGAGTAGCGCTGCGCGAGGGCGAACACGTCGGCGAAATCGCGTGCCTCGGCTCGGTCGAACAATGCGACCACCTTGCGGGCGGCGAGCTCCTCGAGCCCGAACGTGGGACCAGCGATACTGGCTACCGGAGGCATGGTGGGCGGGGCGTCCAGGGCGAGATCGACGAGCAGGTCGTCGTCACCGTGGACGACGAAGCGACAGAACGTCTCCGTGTCCCGTATCCGCTCGACGGTCCATCCTCGATCGCGGGCCGCCGCTTCGAACGCGTCGCGGGCCTCAGGGACACTGCTCGCCCCGGCACGGGTGAACAGGTCGAGGTCGTGGGTCGGGCGCGATGTGAGTTTCTGAGCCGCCAGCGCGGCGCCTCCGGCCAGGAGGAATCCTTCGCTGGCCGGCAGTGAGAAGAACAGTGCAGCGACCGATATCTGGAACGCGGTCAGCACGGGTGGGCCGTAGCTCACGCCGCCTCGGTCATCGCCTGGTCCACCACCGTCGCCCACGCGGCTCGGACCTCCCGCGGAAGGACGAGGTCGGGCCAGAGCTCTGTCAGGAGCACGCCGTCGACATAGGTCAGGACGTCCATCGGCCCGCCTTCGCGGAGCACGATCTCGTACACACGGGCGCGTTGAGCGCGGTCCCGGAGGTCGAAGGATCGGCGTGGGGCCGACCAGTGGAGGTGGAGGGGGAGTCGGACGGTGGCCAGCGCCTGCGCCGGTGGCAAGCGGGGCAGGTGTGACGGGACGGCGACCGTGCGGCCCCGGCGCGTGGTGCGCTCCTCGAAGCGCACGATCGGCACCGCGGTCAGTTCGTGGTCCGCAGCGGCGAGTATCCGTGCGGCAGTGCTCAAGGTCGGGGAGCGGTGGCCGTGTTCGTACGACGAGAGGGTCGGTCGCGAGGTACCGGCTCGCTCGGCCAGCTCGCCCTGGCTGAGCTGTGCGCGGTGGCGGACCACGGCAATCAGCGAACCTGGTTCCACGCCAACCTCCAATGTATCCGATCGGATACGTTAGGCGTCGGAGCTGTGCGGCGCAAGAACCGCGCATCCGGCATGCGCCCGCGCCTGTCCGTCGACCTCGTGCCGTGCCCGTCGCATCGTCGCACCGCACCGGTCGCACCCGCCGTCCGAGTACCGGCCGGACCTGGCAGGCTGGGTGGCTGACCTGGTCTCCTGGAGGGTGACGTGAGCAGCGACGACGACCGCACGGACGGTTACGACAACGACTCCGGGCTGCTCGAGCCCGAGGACAGCCTCGACGACCGCGGCGTGGCGGACGTGCTGGACGAGGGCTACTCGCCGCCGGAGCGCCCGCTCGGGCTCGACGAGTGGGGCACCACCCCGCGGGAGGAGCACGAGGGCGAGAGCCTCGACCACCTGCTCGCCCGGGAGGTGCCCGACCGCGCCGACCCCGACTGGGACGGCCTCGGTGACACCAGCGACACCGACGGCGAACTGCTCGACGACGAGGTCGGCGACGCCCGTTCCGGGCGGCTCGTGGCCACCGACAACGGCGGGAGCTTCGACGAGGACGAGGAGCTCTTCGCCCAGGACATCGGCGTCGACGGGGCTGCGGCCTCCGCGGAGGAGGCGGCGGTCCACATCGTCGCCGACCGCGACGGCGGCTTCGACGACGACTCCGATGTGGACGACGAGGAACCGAGCCCGGGACGGTGACACCGCCCAGGTGACGGCGGGACCTGCGCCGGGCCGGTTATCGTCGGAACGTGGCGAGGCCTCCCTCCGCCCGGCTGGCGAACCTGGACCTGAACCTGCTGGTCGCGCTCCGTGAGCTGATCCGCGAGCGCAACGTCACCCGCGCCGCGGCGCGGATCGGTGTCTCCCAGCCGGCGGCGAGCGCGTCGCTGTCGCGGCTGCGGCGCCACTTCGACGACGACCTGCTGGTCCGGAGCCGGGGCGGCTACGTGCTCACCCCGCTGGCGATGCAGCTCGCCGACCAGGTCGAGGCGGTGTGCGCCGCCGCAGAACGGCTCTTCGCCACCGGCACGTCCTTCGACCCCGGCTCCACCCGCCGCGAGTTCACGGTCCTCATGGCCGACTACACGGTGGCGGTGCTCGGCAGGCGGCTGTCGGCCGAGCTGGCCACCCGGGCCCCCGGCATCGACCTCCACGTCCGGCTCGTCCGCGAGGCCTTCTCGGCCGACGCCGCCACCACCATCCGGCTCATCGACGGCATGATCGCGCCTCCGGTACGGGGTTTCGACCTGCCGGGCGTGCGGTCGGTCGAGCTGTTCGGCGACCGCTGGGTCTGCGTGGTCGACGCGGCCAACGCGCACGTCGGCGACGAGCTGAGCCTCGAACAGCTGGCCGGGATGTGCTGGGTGGCCCCGTTCCAGCCCGACCGCGGTTTCCCGGGCGCCGCGCCGCTGAGCCGGCAGCTGTTGCTGTTCGGCATGCAGCCGCGGATCCGGGTCCGGGTGGAGAGCTACCAGGCGGTGCCGTACTTCGTCGCGGGGACCGAGCGGGTGGCGCTCCTGCAGGAACGGCTCGCGCGGCAGGTGGCGCAGCCGCTCGGCCTGCGGGTGCTGCCCTGCCCCGGCGAGCCCGAGCCGATCGTGGAGAGGTTCTGGTGGCACGCCGACCTGGACGGCGACCCCGCCCACCGGTGGTTCCGGGAGACGCTCGTCGGCCTCGCCGCGGACGCCTGACCACGGTCTATAGGTCCGGTTGATGGGTCGGCAGCCCGAATCTCTATTTCCACGCCCGGGTCGTGGCTGCCTAGCGTGTGATCCATGCCGCACCCCCTCACCGACCTGAAGGTCCGGACCGTCACCAAACCGGCCGAACCCGTCGGGCACGACGTCAGCGCCGACGTCTGCATCATCGGCGCAGGTATCGCCGGGATCTCCGCCGCCGTGGAGTCGGCCCGGCTGGGACGGCGGGTGGTCCTCGTCGACGCGCTGCCCGTGCTCGGCGGCCAGATGGTCAACTCGCTGATCGGGCTGTTCTGCGGCGTCTTCGGCAACGCCCCGGAGCACCACCAGCTCACCCACGGCGTCTTCGACGACATCTTCCGCGACCTCGACGCCACCGGCGACCTCTACTTCCGGCGCCACCACACCACCGTCGTCGGCTACGACGAGGTGGCGCTCGGCCGCTGGGTGGAGAACACGGTGGCCGGGCTCGACATCACGGTCATCACCGGCGCGGTGCTCGCCGACGTCACGCGCGACGACGAGCGGGTCCGGGCGGTCCGGCTCGGCACCCGCTACGGCACGGTCGAGGTGACCGCCACCGGGTTCGTCGACGCCAGCGGCGACGCCTCCCTCGCCTGGGAGTCCGGGCTGCCCTGCCACCTGCCGGAGCGGGAGATCTACGGCTCGCAGCAGCTCGTCGTGGAGAACCTCGACGAGAACCACCGGCCCGACCCCCAGGACCTGGCCGCCCGGGTCGCGGAGAAGGCCGAGCAGTACGGGCTGCGCCGCCGCGACGGTCTCGCGTTCTTCTTCCCCGGCCGCGGCACCGCGGTGCTCAACATGACCCACATCGAGGCGCCGCTGGACCCGATGGGAGCGGCGCGGGCGCAGCTCGAGGGCAAGGCGCAGGCCGACCGGGTGGTGGCGTTCCTGCGCGCCGAGTACCCGGAGGTGTTCGGCAAGGCGCGGGTGCGGGCCTACGGGTTCCCGGGCCGGCGCCAGACCCGCTGGGTGCAGGCCGTGCACCAGCTGACCACGGAGGAGGTGCGGGCCGGCACGCGCTTCCCCGACGCGGTCGCGCGCACCGCGTGGCCGATCGAGCTGCACGACACCCCGCAGGGTTACGTGTGGGAGACCTTCGGCCCCGAGCACGTGCACTACGTCCCGCTGCGCTCGATGACGCCGCCGGGCGTGCACAACCTGCTCGTCGCGGGCCGCTGCGTGGACGGCGACGCGGCCGCGCTCTCGAGCATCCGCGTGATGGGCCCGTGCGCGGCGATGGGTGCCGGCGCGGCGCACGCGCTGGCGCTGGCGGGCGCGCACGGCAGCGTCCACGAGATCGACCACGCCGAGCTCGCGGGCAGGCTGTCGCACAACCTCGACGGCTGACCCGACCCGCACGGACGGGCTACCGGCGCGCGGCGGCCCGTCCTGACGCTCCCACCACATTCCGAGGAGGCCGGCGATGACGCTGTCCGAAGACCGACGCACCACCATCACCGAGGCAGACGAACGACGATCCGCGCGGGGCGGGGCGTTCTCGATGTTCGTCGACAGTTTCGACGTCTACCTCCCCGCGCTGGTGCTGCCCGCCGCCATGGCGTACTTCATGCCGGCCGACCTGCCCGCACCGCTACGGGCGACGATGACCACGGTGCTGTTCACCGTCGGCCTGCTGGGGCGCCCGATCGGCAGCGTCATCTTCGGCAACCTCTCCGACCGGATCGGCCGCAAGCGCGTCACGATGATCAGCGGGTGGGGCTTCACGGTCGTCACCCTGCTGATGGGCCTGATGCCCGGCTACCCGCAGTGGGGCTACGCCGCGATCGTCGTGTTCGCCCTGCTCCGGCTCGTCGGCGGGATCTTCCTGGCGGGCGGGTACGCCGCGCCGATCCCGCTCGCGCTGGAGCAGGCGCACGTGTCGCGGCGCGGGCGCGTCGGCGGCCTGATCGGCATCGGCGCGCCCGCCTCGTTTCTCGTCATGAACGCGCTGCTGCTCGGCGTGCTGGAGGGGGTGCCGCAGGACAGCTTCCTGACGTGGGGCTGGCGGATCCCGTTCTTCCTCGGGGTCGTGCTCGGCCTGGTGTACCTGTGGCACTACCGCAAGGTCGTCGAGGACGACTCGGTGTACGCCGAACGCCGGAGCGAGACCCGGCGCCAGCCCGTCGTCGAGCTGTTCACCGAGCACCGGGCCCTGATCACCAGCGTCTTCCTGTTCACCTGCGGCTACTGGTTCGCCACGCAGATGTCGGTGTCGTTCCTGCCGACCCTGATCGTGCAGGTGCTCGGACACAGTGCGCAGCTGAGCAGCACGCTGGAGATCATCTCCTCCGTACTGACCATCGGCATGATCCTGGTGCTCGCCGCCGTGGGGCAGCGGATCGGCCGCCGCGCGCTGCTGATGCGCTGGGCGCTGGTGATGGCGTTCGTCGTCGCCGCCGCGTTCCTGCTGCTCGCGCTGACCGCGGGGACCGCGGCGCCGGCCTGGGTCGTGGGGGTGCTCTACGTGGTCGCCAAGGTGATCCCCTCGGCGCCGCTCGGCGTGATCCTGGTCTACCTCAACGAGCGCTTCCCGGCGTCGGTGCGGGCCAGCGGCTACGGCATCGGCTACATGTTCGGGCTGATCCTGCCCGGGCTGTACAGCGTCTGGCTGCTCGCGCTGAGCACGATCATGCCCTACGAGTTCGGTCCGGTGGTCCTCATCCTGGGCGGCGGGCTGCTGATGTTCGCGGCGGTGCGCAACGGCCCGGAGACCAACCCGGTGGCGCGCGGCGCGACCACGGCGACGGCCGCGAAGGAGGCCACCGCATGATCCTCACCGACGAGGAGAAGGGCATGCGCGACGGTGCCGAGGGTCCGGCCGTCGCCGCGGCGATGGACCTGCTGGTCCGCTACGGCGAGGCACTCGACGCCGAGCGGTTCTGCGACACGCGCAACGTGGCGGGCACGACCACTCAGCCCTCGCCCGCCAAGGCCCGGCTGGTGGCCGAGGGCGGCTGGAACAGGGCGTTCGCGGTGATCAACCTCGACCACGACGAGCCGCTCGAGATCCCCGACATGAAGGTGCCGACCTGCCAGCTCCAGCACGGGTTCGGCCCCGACTCCGTGGGCACCGTGCCCTACCCGAAGGAGTTCGTGGAGCTGCAGACCGACGCCGAGGCGTTCTACGGGCGCCGGGGCGTCAACATCCTCGCCACATGCACGCCCTACCAGGTGGGGAACCTGCCGGTGCGCGGCGAGCACATCGCCTGGATGGAGTCCTCCGCCGTCGTCTACGCCAACTCCGTGATCGGGGCGCGCACCAACTGCGAGGGCGGCGCGTCCACCGGTGCCGCGAGCCTCACGGGCAAGATCCCGTGCTGGGGCAACCACCTCACCGAGAACCGGTACGGGACCCACCTCGTGCACGTCGACGGCCCGGTCCGGGACTTCATGGACTGGGGGATGCTCGGCTACTTCGTGGGCGACGTCGTGCAGGACCAGCGCCCCGTCGTCGTCGGCGACTACGCCCACCCGGACCTGGTCGACCTCAAGCACTTCGGGGCCGCCGCCGCGTCGTCGGGCGGGGTCGAGCTGTACCACGTGCCCGGCATCACCCCGGAGGCCCCGACCGTCGAGGCGGCGTTCGGCGCCGCCGCCGTGCCCGAGGCCGTGCGCTACGGGCCCGCGGAGCGGCGCGCGATGTACGAGACGCTGAACAACCAGGGCACGTCCACCGACGTCGACTTCGTCCTGCTCGGCTGCCCGCACGCCTCGGTCGACCAGATCCGGGCGGCCGCGAGGGCACTCGACGGGAAGCGCCTGCACTCGGGGACCCAGCTGTGGATCATGGCGCCGCGCGCGCTCAAGGACGTCGCCGACCGCAGCGGCTACACCGCCGTGATCGAGGCGGCGGGCGGCAAGATCCTCGCCGACTCCTGCCCCGCGATGTCGCGCACCGCGCCGGCCGGCACCAAGGTCTTCGCCACCGACTCGGCGAAGCAGGCGCACTACCTGCCCGCGATCCTCGGCATCGAGGCCTGGTTCGGCACGCTCGAGGACTGCGTGGACGCCGCCGTCACCGGACGCTGGAGGGGAGAGCTGCGATGACCCAGGAGGCTGCGGCCCAGCAGGTGCGCGCGCCGTTCGTGCTGCGCGGACGCACGGTCGTGCCCGGGGTCGTGGAGGGCGAGGCGCTCGTCTCGCACGAGACGATCTCCGGCTGGGGCGGGATCGACCCGGCCACCGGCACGATCATCGAGCGCCGTCACGAGCTCCACGGCGTCTGCTTCACCGGCAAGATCCTGGTCTTCCCCGGCGCGAAGGGCTCATCGGGCTGGTCCGGGTTCTTCCAGACCACCCGACTGCTGGGCACCGCGCCCATCGGGATGATCTTCACGGTGACCACGACGAAGGCCGCGCTGGGCGCGGTGGTCACCCGGGTCCCGGCCCTCACCGACCTGGACCAGGACCCGGTGGCGATGATCCGCACCGGCGATCGGTTGCGCCTGGACGCGACCGCAGGCCTGGTACACGTCACCCCACCCCCCTGACCCGCCCCCCGGCACCCCCCGCAGGGGGTTCAGGAAAGCCACTTTCAGGCCCTCTCCGGGCAGGAAAGTGGCTTTCCTGAACCTGGGCCGTCAGGCGCACTCCACGTCGACCAGGGCGTGGCGGCGCTCGTCCTGCACCGTGCGCAGGGCGCGCTGCAGGGCCGGCACCAGCTCCGCGCGCTGCGTGACCCGCAGACCCAGGCCCCCGGACGCCTCCGCGTAGGCGGCGAACCGGGGTGCCGGGTCCAGCCGGGCGAGCGGGGACAGCTCGGGGGCGGACGCGGCGTGGCCGTCCGGGTACATGCGGGTGGCCGAGGACTGCACGGCGCCCCAGTGCGCGTTGGTGCAGACGATCGTGAGGACCGGGAGGTGGTGCATGGCCATCGCCTGGTGGCACGCGGCGGGGTTGGCGAAGAGGTAGGCGCCGTCGCCGAGGGTCGCGATCACGGTGGTGGCCGGCCGGGCGAGCTGGAAGCCCATGGCCGCTGGTAGCCCCCAGCCGAGCCCGCCTGCCGGTGGCGTGCCGAAGTACGTGCCGGGCACGGTGGAGCCGAGCATCTCGGGGGAGGCCCAGTACTCGTTGACGACCACGGCGTCGGCCGGACGCACCTGCGTGAGCGCCGCGTTGAGGAAGGTCTTGGTGATCGGCCCGTCGGTGGTCGTCTCCTCCTCGAGAACGCGCGCGCGTGCCTCGCGCCAGCCGCTCACCCTGGCGGCCAGCCGCTCGGCCCGGGTCGGCTCGACGGTGCGCTCGGCCAGCGCCGCGATCAGCGCGGTCAGCAGCGCCGTGGTGTCGGCGGTGATCGTCAGGTCGGTGCGGTGCGTGCGCATCGGGTAGCGGGTGAAGCTGGGGTCGGGCCCGCACTGCACCACCACGGCGTCCTCGCGCGGGGCGGTGGAGCCCTGGATCCACGGGACGTCCAGGTCGAGCACGCACACCACGTCGGCGTCGGGCAGCACGGCGCCCACCGCGTACCCGGCGTGCAGCGGGTGGTCGGCCGGGACGTTGACGTGCCGCACCCCGGTCTCGACGACCGCGATGCCGAACCGGCGGCAGAGCTCCGCGAGCAGGGGCACGGCCCGGCGGTCGGCGCCGGCGTCGCCGGTGACGAGGAGGGGGAACTGCGCGGTGGCGAGGTGGTCGGCCAGCCGGGCGACGGCGGCCGGGTCGGGGTGCGCGACGGTCGGCGGCGCGGGGGCGGCGCCGGGCTCGCTGCTGAAGACCGGCCCGGCCAGCACCTCCCGCGGCAGCGACAGGTAGACCGGGCCGCGCGGCTGCGTGGTGGCGATGTCGAGCGCCCGGTCGACGACGTCCAGCACGTGGGCACCGTCGCGCAGCTCGTAGTCCCACTTCACGAGCTCGCGGAGCATCCCGGCCTGGTCGAACATCTCCTGCGCCCAGTGGATCGGGGCGTCGCGGGCCCCGAGCATCGAGTGCTCGAACAGGGGTGTCCGGCCCGCGGTGAGCAGCACCGGGACCCGGCTGCGGGCGGCGTTGAACACCGCGCACACCGCGTTGGCGGTGCCGACGCTCGTGTGCAGCATGACCGCCTGCACGCGCCCGTCGCCGAGGTAGGAGCCGTGCGCCATCGACACCGCGAGGTTCTCGTGGGCGCAGACGACCACGTCCGGCAGGTCGAGCCCGGAGTCCTTGCGGCGCGCGTACGCCTCGACGAGCGACGCGAAGTCGGTGCCGCTGTTGACGAACAGCCGGTCGACGCCGCGCCGGCGCAGCTGCACCAGGAACGCCTCGGCCACCGTCTCCGCGGCCTGGGTGGGTACGGCCTGGGTGGGTGCTGGCAACTCCATCGTTGCTCCCGGTCTCGTGCTCGGTTGGGTCGTCAGTCCGCCGTGTCGATGAGGATCTTGGCCAGGGCCTCCGGGGCCGTGACCATCGCTTCGTGCCCGGTGGGCAGGCTGAGCACGGGCCAGCCCGCGCTCTCGGCCCGCTCCGCGTGGGCGCGGAAGACCCGCATCCAGTCGGTGCATTCCACGAAGGTGGCGGGGACGTCCCGCTGTCGGCCGGTCAGGGCCAGTGGCTGCGTGTAGGTGCGCCAGGGGTGCGGTGTCAGCCGGGGCGTCAGCCACTCGACGTCGGCCTGGTCGGTGACCCCGAGCGCCTGCAGCGACCGCACCGGGATGAGCCATCCGAAGCCCGGGCCGGCCACCGACTCGCGGTAGTGCCCGGCGACCTGGGCAGGCAGCAGGTCGATGGCGGCCTCGCCGTCCTCGCCGACGAACGCGTCGAGGTAGACCCGGCGCCCGATGGCCTCCGGCCGCTCGTCGGCGACCCCGGTGACCACCTGGCCCGCGTAGCTGTGGCCGACGAGAACGACGTCGGACGAGCCTTCGGCGTCGAGCAGCGCGACGACGTCGCGGACGTGGGTGTCGAGCCCGACCGCGGGGCTGAGCAGGTGGGCGCGGTCGCTGATCCCGGTGAGGGTGGGGGCCAGCACCTCGTGGCCGGCGGTGCGCAGCTGCGCCGCGACCCGGCGCCACACCCAGCCGCCGTGCCAGGCGCCGTGCAGGAGGACGAACGTGCTCACTGCGTTCCCTCCCCGCTGTCAGCAGTCATGGAGTCCTCGTCTCTCGCGGCAGGCTTCCGTGCGTACAGATCGTCAGCATAGTTGTCACCGAGATTGTTAACAATAATGTCGACGATTCGTCCGGATCTGCGCTGCCGAGCCGAGGAGAGCGCGGTGCCCGCCGGGCCGGTGGGGGTGGGCCGGCGGGCACCGCGCCCTCCTGGCGATCAGGGGAGCGGGTTCCGGGGTGGGGTCACTGCTCCTGGGGGTGGGTGGCGACGGCCTCGACCGTGATGTCCATCCACGGGAACATCGGCAGCGAGGACAGCACGTCGTGCAGTTCCGTGGCGTCGGTGCACTCGTACAGCCCGATCGTCGCGTTGCGCCCCGGCACCCGCCACAGCCGCTTGAGGTTCCCGGCCGCCCGCAGCTCGTCGGCCCGAGCCCGTTCTCCCTTCTTCAGGCGGTTGCGCTCCTCGTCGGGGGTGTCCGGGGGCAGGCGGTTCTCCGCGCGGACCAGGAACTCCATGTCGTGCCTCCTACGGTCGGGTGATCGCCGGGCCGGTCTCGGTGACCGTCACCAGAGCTTCGCGGACGCGATGGCCGCGCCCTCGGTGAGCGAGCGGAGCTTCTCCCAGGCCAGCTCGGGCACGACGCCGCCCCAGCCGGCGAAGGTGCCGAAGCCGCAGTCGGTGCCGGCCATGACCCGCTCCCGCCCGACGATGTCGGTGTAGCGCAGGATGCGCTCGGCGACGAGCCCCGGGTGCTCCACGAAGTTGGTTGTCGTGTCGATCACGCCGGGGGCGAAGACCTTGTCGTCGGGGATCTTGGCCGCGGCCCACCCGGCCCAGTCGTGCCCGTGGCGGGGGTTGGCGGCCTCGCACAGGATGGTGCCGGGCTTGGCGCGCAGCACCAGGTCGGCGATCTTCTCCACGGCGATGTCGAACGTGTGCGGGCCCTCGTAGTTGCCCCAGCACAGGTGGATGCGGCTGCGGTCGGACGGGACGTCGCGCAGCGCGTGGTTGAGCACCTCGACGAGCACCTCGGCGCGGGCGAGGAACTCCTCGTCGGAGAGGTGCTTGTACTTGTTGTGGCGGCCCATCCCGAGGTCGGGGGCGTCGATCTGGAGGTCGAAACCGGCCGCGACGATCCGGTCGTACTCCACCTTGAGCGCGTCGGCGATCGCGTTCAGGTAGGTGTCCTCGTCGGGGTAGTACTCGTTGGGCTGGAACAGCGCGGTGATGCCCGGCGACGGGGCGTTCATGAAGGCCCCGTCGACGTCCACGGCGTCGGTGGCGGCCTTGAGCGTGGCGAGGTCGGTCTCGAGCGGGCCGAAGTTCTCGTACGTGATCGGGCCGCGGCAGATCGGGCGCAGGTAGGCCACGGTGGCCCCCGAGCGGTGCAGCTGCTCCTTGTAGTCCGGGTAGGCGTCGAGGTCGGCCGGGGTGGCGCGCGGGGCGTCGCCGATCTCGAACCCGCTCATCCGGTGCCGGATGTAGGTGGCGTAGCCGATCTTGCTCATCTCGCCGTCGCTGACCACGTCGATGCCGATCTCGGCCTGCCGGCGCACCTGGTCGTGCACCGCCGACTCGATGGTGGCCGCGAGCGCGGCCTCGTCGACCGGTTCCCCGCGGTCGCTCGCGTTGATCATCGCCAGCAGGTCCGCGGGCCGCGGCAGGCTACCGACGTGCGTCGTGCGGATGCGATCGGACATGTTCCGGCCTCCTCGTTGAGTACTCGGGCAGGTGTTCGGTCGAACCGTCGCCGCTCACCACTGATGCAGGTTCGCGTCGAGCTGGTGGAGCGCCTCCACGACGCTCAGCAGGTGGCCGCGCATCGTCTGCTCGGCGACGTCCGGGTCGCCGCTGCAGACGGCCTCGATCACCTGCAGGTGCTCCTCCAGGCCCACCGACGGGCGGCCGGGCAGCAACGCGATCGTGTAGTGGTAACGCACGCTCTGCGTGCGCAGCCGGTCGAGCATGCGGCCCGCCGTCTCGTGGCCGGACAGGTCGCGGACGGCGCGGTGGATCTGCTGGTTGATGCGGCTGTAGGCCACCACGTCCGAGCTCTCGACGGTGACCGCGAGCTCGGTGCCGAGCTCGCGCAACGCCCGGCAGTCCTCCGCCGTGACCCGGGCCGCGGCCTTGGCCGCGCACAACCCTTCGACGACCGCGCGCGCCTCCGTGATCTCCACGGCTTCCTGCAGCGAGATCGGGCGCACCCGGGCACCCCGGTTGCGCTCCCGCTCGACGATGCCCTCGTTCTCCAGCTGCGCGAGTGCGGAGCGCACGGCACCCCGGGACGCGTCGTACAGGGCCACCAGGTCGGCCTCCGGGAGGCGTTGCCCCGGGGCGAACCGGCCCTGCATGATGCCGTCACGGACCGCGCCCACCACCACGGCGACCGCGTCGCCCGTCGCAGTACCACCGCCTGCGGTCATGCAGGTCCTTTCGCCCCGCGCCGTCCCCGCTGACCGGCGCCCCGGCCTGTCAGAGTAACTGGCAACCAGATTGTTAACAATCTGGTTGCCACTGACGGGTGCCGGAGTTATGGTCCACAGACTGATCCCGACGCCAGGAGGCACAGGCACATGGGTTCATCCGTCAGAGGCGACGGGCCGATCGTGCGGTGCCCCCGGCAGGACATCCCCAGGAGCGCGGTGCGGTGAGCAGGCCAGAGGTGAGCGGGCACGTCGTCGTCCGCAACGATCTCGCCCCCGACGTCGACGCGGTGGCCCAGCTGGGCCGCCAGGGCGTGGCCACGGTCCACGAGGCGCAGGGCAGGCGCGGGCTGCTCGGTCCGGAGATCCGGCCGGTGCAGGACGGCGCCGCGATCGCCGGGCGCGCCGTCACCGTGCTGTCCCACCCGGGCGACAACCTGATGCTGCACGCCGCGGTCGAGCAGTGCCGGCCCGGCGACGTGGTGGTCGTGTCCACCACCTCGGAGTCCACCGACGGCATGTTCGGTGAGCTGCTCGCGGTCTCGATGCGCAGCCGCGGGGTGATCGGTCTCGTCACCGGCGCCGGCGTCCGCGACGTCGCGGATCTGCGCCGGATGGGCTTCCCGGTCTGGACGCGGGCGGTCAGCGCGCAGGGCACGGTGAAGGCGAGCCCAGGTTCGGTGAACGTGCCGGTGGTCGTGGGCGGCACCCTCGTGGAGCCGGGCGACGTCGTGGTCGCCGACGACGACGGCGTGGTCGTCGTTCCCCGCACCCAGGCGCCCACGGTCGCCGCCGCGGCCGAGGAGCGGCTGCGCAACGAGGCCGACAAGCGCGCCCGGCTCGCCGCCGGGGAGCTGGGCCTGGACATGTACGGGCTGCGCGCCGACCTCGAACGACTGGGTGTCCGCTACGTGGACGGCCCTACCGACGGCCCTACCGACGGCGCCGTCTCCGGGCTTCCGGAGGGGGTGCTCCATGGCTGAGATCGTCGCGGCCGCCGCTGCGGTGCACGCCCCGCAGCTGCTGAGCCGCCCGCCCCACGAGGACCCGGCCAAGCTCGACGGCAGCACCGACGCGCTGCGCCGCTTCGGCGAGGTGCTCGACGACACCCGCCCCGACGCGCTGCTGGTGATCGGCATCGACCACCTCGAGACGTTCTGGCTGGAGGCGGTGCCCACCTTCACCCTCGTCCTGTCCCCGGAGGCCGAGGCCTACTACATGCAGAAGGAGCGGCGCGTCCCGGTGCACACCGGGCTCGCCAAGCACCTGCTGCACGGTGTGGTCGGCCGCGACATCGACCTCACCTACTCGCAGGAGGCCAAGCTCGGGCACGCGTTCCTCACACCGTTCGAGTACGTGCTGGGCGACCGGGACATCCCCGTGATCCCCCTGCTGGTCAACGCCTACCTGCCGCCGCTGCCCAGCCCGCGCCGGTGCTTCGCGCTCGGCAAGGCGATCGCGGAGTCGCTCGCCGACCGCCCGGAGCGCGTCGCCGTGCTCGCGAGCGGCGGGATGTCCCACTTCCCCGGCACCGCCCGCTACACCGCGCCGCAGTTCTCGTTCGACGAGTGGGTGCTGCAGGAGGTGGCCGCCGGCCGCTACGAGGAGCTGCTGGACCTCACGCCCGTGCAGCTCGACGAGGTGGGCGAGAGCGAGCTGCTCACGTGGTTCGTCATGCTCGGGGTTCTCGCCGGATCCGGCGCCGCGGTGCCCGGCTCGCTGCTGTCCTACCAGCACCTGAGCCACCACGGCCACGGCGTCGTGCAGTTCGTGCCGCCGGTGGCCGATGGCGCCGAACCCACCGTGGACGAGCCGCTGGCGAGCCCGGTGCCCAGGCACGGCGGCTACGAGTTCACCTCCACCGACTTCATCTACTACCGCTTCCCGGAGCCGGTGAGCTTCCCGCTCAACCGCCTCCTGCACCGCGTCATCACCGACGAGGAGCTCCGCAGCGAGTTCGTCCGCGACCCCGCGGCCGTGGCGGCGACGGCCGACCTCACCGACGAGCAGCGCGAGGCGCTGCTGGCCGACGGCTTCGACAAGCTCACCGAGGTCGGCGCCCACCCGCTGCTCGCGCTCTCCGCCCGCCAGGTGTCACTGCTGGAGCAGCAGCGCCAGGACGCAGCCGCCGCGGTGAGCACCACCTGATCTTCCCGACCGGATTCACCACCACTCTGGAGAGAGGCCGACGATGCTGTCAGCACAGGACAACGAACTCCTGACCCGTGTGGGGCCCGGAACTCCGATGGGCGAGCTGCTGCGCCGTTACTGGACGCCCGCTCTGCTGGTCAGCGAGCTGCCGGCGCCGGACAGCGACCCGGTGCGGGTGCGGCTGCTGGGTGAGGACCTGGTGGCGTTCCGCGACACGAACGGCCGGGTCGGGCTGATCCAGGAGAACTGCCCGCACCGCGGCGCGTCGCTCTACTTCGGACGCAACGAGGAGTGCGGGCTGCGCTGCCCGTACCACGGCTGGAAGTTCGACGCCGACGGCGCGTGCGTCGACATGCCGAGCGAGCCGCCGAACAGCGTGTTCAAGGACAAGGTGAAGGCCACGGCCTACCCGACCCACGAGTCGGGCGGCATCGTGTGGACCTACATGGGTCCGGCCGACAAGATCACCCCCTTCCGTGACTTCGGCACCGAGTCCCTCGAGCCCGACCAGGTCGCCGCCACCAAGCTGAACACCCCGTGCAACTGGGTGCAGGCGATGGAGGGCAACCTCGACACGTCGCACATCTCCTGGCTGCACCAGTGGAACGGCGTCGACGACATCCCCGACGACGGCAGCGACAAGCCGGGCTACCCGAGCAACGCGATGTCGTGGAAGTTCTGGAAGCACGACCGCGCGCCGCGGCTGGAGATCGAGGACACCTGGTACGGGTTCAAGTACGTCGGTATCCGCGACACGCCCAACGGGCACAAACACGTGCGGATGAGCGCGTTCGTCTTCCCGTACAACACGGTGATCGCGTCGGTGCCCTTCAGCACCCAGCACGGCCTGTTCGTGCCGATCGACGACCACAACACGTGGCGCTACAGCTTCTCCACGCGCGTGAACCCCGGCCTGCAGGAGGTCGGCGGCACCAACCTCTTCGCGCTGAGCCCGTTCGAGTTCGGGCCGGCCGAGGTGGGCCGCAACGGGATCATCCCGCGGCGCTACACCGCCGATAACGACTACGGCATCGACCGCGAGGAACAGCGCAACGTCACCTACTCCGGCGTCCGTGAGTTCATCAGCCAGGACTTCATGGTCACCGAGTCGATGGGCCCCATCTACGACCGCACCCAGGAGAAGCTGGGCACGTCCGACAAGGCGATCATCCGGATGCGCCGCCTGCTGCTGGCCGCCGCCAGGTCGGTGGCCGACGGCGGTGAGCCGCCCGCGGTCGCCCAGGATCTCGACTACAAGAGCATCCGGTCGGCGGAGAAGATCCTCGAACCGGACGAGGACTGGCGGGTGCTCGGCACCGCCGACGACCCGATGGTGCAGAAGTACGACGCCGGCAACGCCCGCGTGCCGGTCGCCGGTTCCTGATCGTCCCCGGCCGCCGTCCCGTCAGGGGCGGCGGCCACCGGGGCCGTCCGGCCCCCGCCTGTCGTCCGCCGCTTCTCCCGGCGCTGCTCGTCGACTCCGCTGTTCCTGATACATCGCCATTCCTGACACATCGAGGTGTTCTGAGATGCGATTGCGATGTTGCGCGTCCCGTGCCGTCGCCGCGGTGGCGCTCGCGTGCTGCGCGGTGCTGCTGGGCGCGTGCGGGGCGGCCAACCGGGAGGCGGTGTCGGCCGGTGCGCTGCAGGCCCGCGATCCCTACGGTGCCGACCTCGCCACGGAGGGCACGCCCCGGCGCGGCGGCACCCTGACCCTCGGGATGGACCGGGAGGTCGTCAGCTTCGACCCCACGGTCCAGAACTCGAACATGGCCGCGCTGGCCGTGTACGACTCGCTGCTCAAGGTCGACCCGCAGGGCAAGGCCCAGCCGTATCTCGCGCAGTCGATGGACAGCGCCGACGGCGGACTGACCTGGCGCCTCGGGCTGCGGCCCGGCGTGCAGTTCACCGACGGCACCGCCCTCGACTCCGCCGCCGTGCTGGTCAACGTGCAGCGCCACATCGACAAGCTGTCCTCGCCCGCCCACGCCTTCGCCTCGAACATCGCGTCGATGCGGGCGGTGGACCCACTCACCGTCGAGTTCGTGCTGAAGGCCCCGCTCGGCGACTTCCCGGTGCTGTTCGCCCAGCCGATCACCTACGGCAGCCTCGGCATGATCATCTCGCCCGCGGCGCTGCAGCAGTACGGCGACGACATCGGGCGCCACCCGGTGGGCGCGGGACCGTTCCGGTTCGTGGAGTGGATCCCCGACTCGCGGATCGTGCTCGCCCGCAACGAGAGCTACTGGCAGCAGGGCATGCCCTACCTCGACGGGCTCGAGTTCCGTCCGCTGCCCGACACCGAGACGCGCTACGCCTCGATCGAGAACGGTGACGTCGACCTCGTGTTCGGCGGGTACAACCAGGAGCTCGTCCGGGCGAGCTCCAACCCCGGGTTGCGCGTGTACTACGGGCCCGGCAACGCCGGCGAGTACCTCTACTTCAACTTCAACAAGGCGCCGTTCAACGACCGCAGGATGCGCGAGGCGCTGATCAGGTCGCTGGATCTGAACGCACTGGCGGCGAGCCAGTACAGCGGCCGGCTCGTGCCGTCCACCAGCCTGTTCACCGAGGACAGCCCGTACCACACGCAGGCGGCGTCGGACGCGTGGCCGAAGTTCGACCCGGAACGGGCGAAGCAGCTGATCGCCGAGTACAAGGCCTCGGGCGGCGACCCGACATTCACCTTCAAGACGACCCAGGCGCGGGTGCCCTTCGGGGAGTTCATCCAGGCCCAGATGGCGGCCGTGGGCATCGACATGAAGGTGCAGTTCTACGACCTGGCGCAGTTCTCCTCGGCGGTGGTGCAGAGCAACGACTTCCAGCTCACCACCTGGGTCGGAGCCTTCGACGTGCCCTACCCGGGCGCGACGCGGCTCCTGCACACCGGCGGCAACACCAACTACGGCGACTACTCCAACCCCCAGGTGGACGCCCTGCTCGACGAGGCAGCGCGCACCACCGACCAGGCGGTCCGGACCCACGCCTACCAGCAGGTCGAGCTGCTGGTGGGGCAGGACCTCTCGATGGCGTGGTTCAGCCGCAGCTACCTGTCCACGATCACCAGACCCGAGGTGAAGGGCATCGACCGCTACCCGTCACGGGACATGTTCTTCGCCACCACCTGGCTCGACCGCAACGCGAACTGAGCCCGCCACCGACTCGCGACCAGCACGCGCCCCCCGACAGGGCGCCCCACGAAAGGGGGTCAACGAGATGACCTACGTCATCGCCGAAGCCTGCGTCGACCTGATGGACCGCAGCTGCGTCGACGTCTGCCCGGTCGACTGCATCTACACCGGTGAACGCAAGCTCTACATCAACCCGGCCGAGTGCATCGAGTGCGGCGCCTGCGAACCGGAGTGCCCGGTGGACTCGATCGTGCTGGAGCAGGCGGCGTCCGGCGCGGAGGCCACCCACATCTCCGACAACGCGGCGTTCTTCTACGACGTGCTGCCCGGCCGCGACGCCCCGCTCGGCGACCCCGGTGGCGCCTCGGTCGTCGGACCCATCGGGGTGGACACCCCGCTGGTGTCGGCACTCCCGGCGCGGGAGAGCTGAGCGCGCCGTGGCCGACATGACGCTGACCACGCCGGCGGGCCCGGCCCTCACCCCCGCCGGTGGTGCGTCGCCCGCGCCGAAGCCGGGCGGCCGCCACCGCCCGGCACTGCGCCGCATCCGCAAGCGGCTGGTGCACCTGCTGATCGTGCTGCTCGCCGTCACCTTTCTGTCGTTCGTGGTGGTCGACCTGCTCCCGGGCGACGCCGCGGTGGTCGTGGCGGGGGACAACGCGACCCCGGAGCAGGTGCAGCAGGTCCGGGAGGACCTGCAGCTCGACCGGCCGCTCCTGGTGCGCTACGTCGACTGGCTCGGCGGGGTGGTGACCGGCGACCTCGGCAGCTCGTTCCGCACCGGGCAGCCGGTGGCCGAGGCGCTGGCGCAGCGGATACCGGTGACGTTCGAGATCACGATCATCGCGCAGCTGCTGGCGCTGCTGATCGCGATCCCGCTGGCGGTCTACTCCGCCTATCGGCCGGGCCGGCTCGTGGACAGGGCATCGATGACGATCGGGTTCGGCGCCGCCGCGATGCCGACCTTCGTGTTCGGCATGGTGCTGATCGTGCTGTTCGCAGGTGGTGTCTCGAGCATCCTGCCGGCCACCGGCTACGTCGGGTTCTTCGAGGATCCGCTCGGCAACCTGAGATCGATCATCCTGCCGTGCCTGACGCTGATGATCGCCGAGGCCGCGGTCTACCGACAACTGCTGCGCTCGGACATGATCTCGACGCTGCAGGAGGACTTCATCCTCATGGCCCGCTCCAAGGGTCTGAGCGCCCGCACGATCCTGCTCCGCCATGCGCTGCGGCCCTCGTCGTTCTCGCTGATCACGCTGTCCGGGGTGAACATCGGCCGCCTGCTGGGCGGCACCGTGATCGTCGAGACGCTGTTCGCCATCCCCGGGCTCGGCCAGCTGATCGTGCAGGCCGTGTTCAACCGCGACTACATGATCCTGCAGGGCGCGCTGCTGTTCGTCGCGGTCGCCTACGTCGTGATCAACATGCTGATCGACCTCCTGTACCTGGCCCTCGACCCGCGGGTGCGCAGAGATGCCTGAGACGACGACTCCGGGAATGACCCCGGACACGACCACCGGCGACGCCGTCGCCACCCAGGTGCCGATCGCGACGATGGCGGCAAAGGGAAAGGGCAAGCGGATCCAGCGCGCCGGCCGCGCGCCGATCGGCTGGTACGTGGCGTGGGTGTGGCTGGGCGCGGTGGTGCTCTCCGCGGTGTTCGCCCCGCTGCTGCCGCTGTGGGACCCGGCGGTGCCCGACTACAACAACGTGTTCGGCGGGATCACGCCCCAGCACTGGCTGGGCGGTGACACGCTGGGTCGCGACAACCTCTCCCGGATCATCTACGGGGCACGGGCGTCGCTGCTCGTCGGCATCTGCGCCGTCCTGCTCGGCGCGCTGGTGGGCGGCATCCTCGGCATGCTCGCCGGTTACTTCGGCGGCCGCACCGAGCGGGTGCTGGCGTTGGTCACCGACGTGGTGCTCGCCTTCCCCGGCCTGGTGTTCATCATCGCGCTGGTCGCGATCCTGGGCTCCAGCCTCACCAACCTGATCATCGGCCTGGCGATCCTGTCGGTGCCGACGTTCATCCGGCTCAGCCGGGCCGCCACCCTGACCGTCGCGCAGCGGGAGTTCGTGCAGGCCGCGCGGGCGTACGGGTGCAAACCACTGCGGATCATCGCCCGGGAGATCGCGCCCAACGTGGTGCTCCCGGTGGCCGCGTACGGCTTCATCATGATCGGCGTCTTCATCGTGGTGGAGGGCTCGCTGAGCTTCCTCGGCCTCGGCATCCCGCCGCCCACGCCGAGCTGGGGCGGCATGATCGCCGGCGGTCGCACCGAGCTGCTCAACTTCCCGCACATCTCGCTGTTCCCCGCCGCCGTCATGTTCCTGACGGTGCTCTCGATCAACTACATCGGCGAGCGCACCCGCAAGCAGTTCGAGGTCAAGGAGAGCAACCTGTGACCGGCACGCGGAGCGAGACCCGGAACGGCCGGAGCGAGGACGTCCTGAGTGCCGGTGCGCAGGATCCCGACGGCGCCGACCTGCTCACGGCCGAGGACGTCGTGGTGCGCTTCCACACCAAGAAAGGTGTGGTGCACGCCGCCGAGGGCGTGTCGCTGCGCCTGAAGGCGGGCGAGGTGCTCGCCGTGGTGGGGGAGAGCGGCTCGGGCAAGACCGTGTTCACCCGCCGGGCGATGGGGCTCATCAGCGGCGGGCGCGGCACCGAGGTGTCGGGCACCGTCACCTACGACGGCACCAGGATCAGCGAGCTGTCGGGCAAGGCGCTCTCGGCGTTCTGGGGCTCGGAGATCGCGCTGATCCTCCAGGACCCCATGACCTCGCTGAACCCCGTCAAGCGGATCGGCGCGCAGCTCACCGAGACGATCCTGCTGCACGAGCGCGTCACGAAGAAGGAGGCGCTGGAGCGGGCCGTCGAGCTGCTGCGCTCCGTGGGGCTCTCCGAGCCCGAGCGACGGGTGCGCCAGTACCCGCACGAGCTCTCCGGGGGCATGCGCCAGCGCGTGACGATCGCGATCGCGCTGTCCTGCAACCCGCGGCTCCTGCTCGCCGACGAGCCCACGACCGCGCTCGACGTCACCGTGCAGGCCCAGATCCTGGACCTGCTCGCCGACCTGCAGGCGCGCAGGCGGATGGCGATGCTGCTGGTCACGCACGACCTGCGGGTGGTGCGCAGCCGGTCGGACCGCATCGCGGTGATGTACGCGGGCCGCATCGTCGAGACGGCGCCCACCCCGGAGCTCTTCGCCGAGCCGAAGATGCCCTACACCGAGGCACTCATGAACGCGGTGCCGCCGGTCGCCGGGCCGAACCACGTCCGGCTCCAGGTGATCCCCGGCCGGCCGCCGGACCTCATCAACCCGCCGGCGGGCTGCAAGTTCAGCCCGCGGTGCCCCTACGCGCAGGACAGGTGTCTCACCGAAGAGCCGCCCCTGCGCGACGCCGGCTCGCCCGACCACCAGTACCGCTGCTGGTTCCCGGTGGGCAGCCCGGCCTGGGCCGAGGCCAAGGCCCGCAACATCGAGCGTGGGACGAGTGCCGCCGGCACGCCCGTGACCGAGGAGATGGTGTTGACATGACGCAGCAACGGAGCTGCTCATCCGGCCCGCCGGGAACGCCCGGACGGGGGGTCAGCCGACGAGGCTCGCGCGCCGTGGGCGCGCTCGCCCTGTCACTGGGCGTCGTGCTGCTCGCCGCGTGCGGGAGCAACGTCGCGCCGGCCGCGGCGCCGGGGGCCGGCGACGGGATCACGGCCACCAACCCCGTCGGGGGCGACCTCGCGGCGGAGGGGCAGCCCAAGAGCGGCGGCGTGCTGGTGATGGGCACCGACCGCGAGGCCGTCGGGTTCGACCCGACCGTGCAGAACACCAACCAGGCGGCCATCGCGATCTACGACTCGCTGATGAAGCTCGGCCGCGACGGCACCGTCGAGCCCTACATGGCCGAGTCGATGGAGAGCCCGGACGAGGGCCGCACCTGGCGGCTCGTCCTGCGCGACGGCGTCCGGTTCAGCGACGGCACACCGCTCGACGCGAACGCGGTGATCACCAACGTCCAGCGCCACATCGACAAGGCCTCCTCGCCCGGCCACAAGTTCACCGAGCCGATCGTGTCGATGCGGGCGGTGGACGCGAAGACCGCCGAGTTCTCGCTGAACGGACCGTTCGGGCAGTTCCCGGTGACCTTCGCCGGCAGCTTCACCGGCGGCAGCCTCGGCACGATCGTCTCGCCTGCCGCGCTGGCCCGGTACGGCGAGCAGATCGCGCGCAACCCGGTGGGTGCGGGCCCGTTCAAGATGGTCAGCTGGACGCGCGACTCCCGGATGGTGCTGGAGCGCAACCCGGACTACTGGCAGAAGGACAAGGGCCTGCCCTACCTCGACGGGCTGGAGTTCCGCCCGCTGCCCGACACCGAGTCGCGCTACGCCTCGATCGAGAACGGTGACGTCGACCAGATCTTCGGCGGGTACCACACGGAGCTGATCCGCGCGCTCGACAACCCGAACCTGCGCGTCTACTACGGGCCGGGCAACGGGGCGGAGTACATCTACTTCAACGTCGAGAAGGCCCCGTTCGACGACCGCAGGATGCGCGAGGCCCTGATCCGCGGCATCGACCTCAACGCCCTCGCCGCCACGCAGTTCCGGTCGCGGATGACCAGGGCGAGCGGGTACTTCGGCTCGGACAGCCCGTACACCACGCCGGAGGCCGAGGCGGCCTGGCCGGCCTACGACCCCGAGAAGGCCAAGCAGCTCGTCCAGGAGTACGTGGCGGGAGGCGGCAGCGCCACCGTCCAGTACAAGACCACCAACGCGCCGAACCGGGTGGCGTTCGCGGAGTTCCTGCAGGCCCAGATGGCGGCCGTCGGCATCACGCTGCAGCCGCAGTTCTTCGACCTCGCGCAGTACTCCTCCAGCGTGGTGCAGAGCCAGGACTTCCAGATCGCCGGCTGGGTGGGCGGCCCGGTCGACGCTGCCTACCCGGCCGCGACCAACCTGTTCCGCACCGGCGGCAACGCCAACTACGGCGGCTACTCCAACCCGCAGATGGACTCGCTGCTCGACCAGGCCACCGCCTCGTCGGACCAGGCCGAGCGCACGCGGCTCTACCAGCAGGTCCAGCTGCTCGCCAACCAGGACCTGCCCGTGGCCTTCTACAGCCGCGGCTACCTGTCCACGATCACGAAGCCGGAGGTCAAGGGCGTGGTGCGCTACCTGACACGCGACCAGTTATTCGCGACGACATGGCTCGACCGGTGACGGCGCCGCACATGGAGGCGTCCGCACCGGTGGTGGACGACGCGGCCGAGTCCGACGTCGTGCTCCGGCTGGACAACCTCGTCGTCGAGTTCCCGGCAGGCGGGGGCCGCACCGTGCACGCGGTCTCCGGGATCAGCCTCGACGTCCACCGGGGCGAGACCCTCGGCCTGGTGGGGGAGTCGGGCTGTGGCAAGTCGACCACCGGGCGGGCGATCATGCAGCTGCCCCGTCCCACCGGCGGGTCGGTGCTGTTCGAGGGCCGCGACCTCGCCGGGCTGTCGGCCGACGAGCTGCGCCAGGTGCGGCCCAAGCTGCAGATGATCTTCCAGGACCCGATCTCGTCGCTGAACCCGCGGCGGCGCATCCCGGACATCGTCGGCGACCCGCTGGTGGTGTGGGGCCGCGGCAAGGACCGGGCGAAGGTCGTCCCCGAGGTGCTCGAGGCCGTGGGGCTCGACCCGGAGCAGGTGGCCGACCGCAGGCCGCACCAGTTCTCCGGCGGCCAGTGCCAGCGGGTGTCGATCGCCAGGGCACTGGTGCTCGAGCCGGAGGTGCTCATCTGCGACGAGCCGGTGTCGGCGCTCGACGTCTCGGTGCAGGCTCAGATCCTCAACCTGCTCGAGGACATGAAGCGCCGCTACGGGCTGACGCTGGTGTTCATCGCCCACGACCTGGGCGTGGTGCGCAACATCAGCGACCGGGTCGCGGTGATGTACCTCGGCAAGATCTGCGAGGTGGGCGAGACCGAGGCCCTCTTCGACCACCCCGTGCACCCGTATACACGGCTGCTGGTGTCGTCGATCCCCTCGATGGAACGCGCCGGCATCCCCACCGATGTGGGCAGCGGCGAGATGCCCTCTCCGGTCAACCCGCCGAGCGGCTGCCGGTTCCGTACCCGCTGCCCGATCGCCACGGAGCGGTGCGCCGCCGAGGAGCCGCTGATGCGGGAGGTCGCACCGAAGCGCTTCGTCGCGTGCCACCACCCGATGCTCGACGGCGCTCCCGACGGCGGGGCAGTCGCTGCGGGGACGGAGGGGGCCTGATGCCGATCGACCCCTCCGCCGTCGGGCGGGAAGGCGCACCCCGTACGCGGTCCTGGACCCCCACCGACGCCCTGCTCTACGCCGTCGGCGTCGGCGCGGGGCTCGGGGAGCCGACGAGTGAGCTGGCGTTCACCACCGAGAACTCCGACGGGGTGCCGCAGCAGGTGCTGCCGACGTTCGCGGTGCTGCTCTCGCAGGCCCCGCCCCCGTCGTTCGGGACGTTCGACCCGGCCCGGCTGGTGCACGCCGAGCAGGCCATCACCCTCCACCGGCCGGTGCCGGTGGAGGGCACGGTCACGGCCACGGCGCGGGTGGTCGGGGTGCACGACAAGGGTTCCGGCGCGCTCGTCGTCACCGAGTCCGAGGCCGTGCTCGCCGACGGGTCGCCGCTGGCCACCAACCGCACCGCCCTGTTCATCCGGGGCGAGGGCGGCTTCGGCGGTGACCGCGGGCCCCGCGACGACTGGACGGCGCCCGACCGCGCGCCCGACCGCACCGTCCGTTACGAGACCCGGCCCGAGCAGGCGCTGCTCTACCGGCTCTCCGGTGACCGCAACCCGTTGCACTCCGACCCGGTCTTCGCGGCCAGGGCCGGTTTCGGGAAGCCGATCCTGCACGGGCTGTGCACCTACGGCGTCGCCGGGCGGGCACTGATCCACGAGGTCGCCGGCGGCGATCCCACCCGGATCACCGGGATGTACGGGCGGTTCAGCGCCGTCGTCGTGCCGGGTCAGGCACTCACCGTCGAGATCTGGGCGGGCGACGCGGGCGCGGAGGTCCTGTTCCGTACCCGTACCGACGACGGGACGGTGGTCATCGACCGTGGCCGCGCCACTGTCGCCCCCGCCTGACCTCGACCACCACTAGCAGAGGAGAGACAGGACTGTGACGGGAGATCTGGTGCTGGCGGGACGGGTGGTGGTCGTGACCGGCTCGGGCCGGGGCCTCGGCCGCGCGTACGCGCTGGCGGTCGCGGCCGCGGGCGCCGCGGTCGTGGTGAACGACGTCGACGCCGACGCCGCCGATGCGGTGGTCGCGGAAATCGCCGCGGCGGGCGGGCGGGCCGTCCCCGTCGTCGCGCCGGTGGGGCCGACGGCCACGGCGGATGCGCTGGTCGCCGCGGCGGTGGAGCACTACGGGCAGCTGGACGCCGTGGTCACCAACGCCGGGCTGCTGCGGGACCGGACGGTCGGCAAGATGACCGACGAGGACTTCGACCTCGTGCTCGAGACCCACCTGCGCGGCACGTTCACCTGCGCGCGGGCGGCGCTGGCCCGGTTCCGTCAGCAGGGCGGGGGCGGCCGGCTGGTGCTCATCGGCTCGCCCGCCGGCCAGCGGGCCAGCTTCGGGCAGACCAACTACTCGGCGGCCAAGGCCGGCATCGTCGGCATGGCGCGGACGCTGGCGGTGGAGGCGGCCCGCCACGACGTCACCGTGAACGCGCTGATCCCGGTGGCGCTCACGCGCATGGTCGCCACGATCCCCGCGTTCGCCGACGCCGTGGCCGCCGTCGAGGCGGGGGAGCCGGTGCCCGCGCGCCTGCGCGCTGCGGGGGTGGGCACGGCCGACGACGTGGCACCGCTGCTGGTCTACCTGCTCTCCGACGCTGCCGCGGGGGTCACGGGACAGGCGCTCGGAGTCGGGGGGGACCGGATCAGCGTGTGGACCCACCCCACCGTCGCGGCCGAGGCGTCCCGCGAGGGCGGCTGGACGGCCGAGGCGATCGCCGAGGTGTTCCCGGAGCAGCTCGCACCGCACCTGCAGCCCTACGCACCGGACGTCCCGGCGGAGGCCCGATGATGGCGGAACAGCCGCGGCTCCAGCACACCGACCTCGTCGCCATCGACGTCCACACCCACGTGCACTTCTCCACCCGCGCCGCCCAGAGCGAGGCGGGCAGTGCGCGGATGGTGGAGATGAAGCAGCACTTCAGGTCCGACGTGCTCGGGATGGACCTGCACGGGCTCGCCGAGTTCTACCGCGAGCGGCGGATGGCCGCGGTGACGTTCACGATCGACTCCCTCGGGGACGTCGACGAGCACGCTCCCACCAACGAGGAGATCGGGGAGCTCGCCGCCGAGCACCCGGACGTGATCATCCCGTTCGCGAGCGTGCACCCCCTGCGGGGCAAGGCGGGAGCGCGGATCGCCCGCAGGCTGATCGAGCAGTACGGCTTCCGCGGGTTCAAGTTCCACCCGAGCGTGCAGGAGTTCTACCCGAACGACCCGGTGGCCTTCCCGATCTACGAGGTGCTGGCCGAGCACGGGCTGCCCGCGCTCTTCCACACCGGGCAGAACGGCGTCGGGAGCGGCACCAAGGGCGGGGGAGGGATCCGGCTGAAGTACTCCAACCCGATCCACCTCGACGACGTCGCCGTCGACTTCCCGGACATGCCGATCATCATGGCCCACCCCTCGTTCCCCTGGCAGGACGAGGCACTGGCCATCGCGGTGCACAAGGCGCAGGTGTACATCGACCTCTCGGGCTGGTCCCCGAAGTACTTCCCGCCGCAGCTCGTGCAGTACGCCAACACGCTGTTGAAGAAGAAGGTGCTGTTCGGCACCGACTTCCCGCTCTTCACCCCGGAGCGGTGGATCGCCGACCTGGAGAAGACCGAGATCCGCGACAGCGTCAAGCCCGACCTGATGCTGCACAACGCGGCCCGGCTCTTCGGGCTGGAGGTCGGGGGCGGGCCCGACCACCCGCAAGCGGGGTCGTGATGGCCGGCACCGCTGTCACCGGGCCTGGCGAGCTCGCCGACAACTTCGCGTCGCACTTCGAGCACATCGCCGACCTCGCACCCACGCGGGTCGCCGTCGCCGCGGGTGAGCGGCAGCTCACGTGGGCACAGTTCGACGAGCAGGCGGACCGGCTGGCCGGGTACCTGGCCGCGCGGGGCATCCGGGCGGGTGACCGGTTCGGCATCGATGCCCGCAACTCGCCGGAGTACCTGGTGACGCTGCACGCCCTGTTCAAGCTGATGGCCCTCCCGATCAACATCAACTACCGGTACCGGGCCGAGGAGGTCCGGCACCTGCTGGAGAGCTCGGGCGCGCGCGGCGCCGTCGTCGACGCCGACCTGGCAGGCGTGGTCGCCGAGGCCGCAGAGCCGGTGGCGGGCTGCGACCTGCTCGTGCCGATCGGGGCGGAGGGCAGCGGCTTCGGTGCCGAGGTCACCACCGCCGAGCGGCTGCCCCGCAGGCCTCGGGGTGACACGGAATGGCTGCTGTTCACGGGCGGCACGACGGGCTACCCCAAGGCGGTGGTCGGCCGGCAGGCGGAGCGGCTGCGTGCGGTGCGGTCGGGCGGGCTGTCCGCGCTCGGCATCGATCCCGCCGACGGGGTGGAGGCGCTGCACCAGGCACTCGACATCGACCCGTACGGCGAGGGCGGCCGGGTGGAGCTGCCCGCCCCGCCGCTGATGCACGGCACCGGCCTGTACGGGGCGCTCGGTGCCATGTCGGTCGGTGCGCCGGTGGTGCTGCTGCCGGGCCGCAGCACCACGGGAGAGGACCTGCTGGCCGCGATCTCGCGGCACCGCGTCACCGACATGCACATCGTCGGCGACGCCTTCGCGCTGCGGCTGCTCGACGCGCTCGACGCGGCGCGGGAGGCGGGACGCCCGTCGGGCATCGGGACGCTGCGCCGGATCCGCAGCGTCGGGGCCGTCTGGAGCCCGGCGGTCAAACGCAGGCTGCTGGACCACGCCGACCTCACGCTGCTCGACACCATCGCGGCGTCCGAGGGCGGGGTGTACGCGCACTCCTCGGTCACCCGCAGCACGGTCGACGACCAGGACGGGACGTTCGTGCTGGCCGCAGGCGCGCGGCTGCTCGACGAGGACGGGAACGACGTGCCGGCCGGGTCCGGCCGGGTGGGCATGCTCGCCGCGCCGGTGGTGGCCGAGGCGGGCTACGCCGGCGCCCCTCAGCAGACCGCCGCCGCCTTCCGCGACATCGACGGGGTCCGGTACTCGGTGCCGGGAGACATGGCCGTGCTCGAGGCGAACGGCAGGCTGCGGCTGCTCGGCCGGGGCAGCTCGGTGATCAACACCGGCGGGGAGAAGGTGTACGCCGACGAGGTGGAGCTGGCGCTGCACGCCCACCCCGCCGTGCGTGACGTGGTGGTGCTCGGCGTACCGGACCCGCGCTGGGGCAGTGCCGTGGCCGCGGTCGTGTCGATGGAGCGGGGGGCCCACGCGGACGCCGGCGAGCTCGCGGCGTTCGTCGGTGCGCGGCTGGCCTCCTACAAGAAGCCCCGCCACGTCGTCGTGGTGCCGGAGGTGCAGCGGCTCAACACCGGGAAGTCCGACCTGCGCTGGGCACGCGCGCAGTTCGCGCGGCTGCAGAACGAGGAGCGGGACGCCACGGCGCCGACCACCCGATGACGCCGCTGCGCGTGCGCGGAGCGGCGAGGAACGGCTGGTGGGTGGTGGTGGGTGGCTCGGTGCTGCTCACCCTGCAGAACGGGCTGATCATGAGCGCGTTCGGGGCCTACCTGGTGGCGATCACCGCCGACACCGGCTGGTCACCGGGGGTGGTCGCCGTGGGCTACGCGATCGTCCAGCTGGGCAACGGGTTCCTGTCGCCGCTGACGGGGTGGTGCTGTGACCGGTTCGGGACCCGGGCGGTGTCCCGGCTCGGGACGGTCGGCACGGCGGCCGGCTTCGCGCTGGCCAGCACGGTGGAGGACGCGACGCACTTCATCGGTGCGGTCGTGGTGATCGCGCTGGGCTGCTCCGCCGCCGGGATCACGCCGTTGACCGTCGCGGTGGTGCAGACGGTCAAGGAGCGCCGCACCCTCGCGCTGGGCCTGCTGCCCACCGGCGTCGCGCTCGGGGGCCTGGCCGTGCCGCTCGTGACGTGGGCGCTCGACGGCTTCGGCTGGCGGGCCACGTTCCTGGGCGTGGCGGTGGTGATCCTCGTGGTCGGGGTGCTGGCCGGCACCGTCCTGCCCTCCGACCGGGCACTGCGGCGCGCCGTCACGCCGGCGGCCGCTGAACCGGCCGTACTCGCCACCGCGGTGGCCGACCGCGAGCACGGCCGCGATCGCGACCACGACCTCGGCAGCGCGTTGCGCACCAGCGCGTTCTGGCTTCTCGTGGTGGGGCACGGGTCGGCCCTCGTCGCGGTGAGCGCCGTGAACCTGCACCTGGTGCCGTTGATGACCCACCACCACGGCATCCCGCTGGCGACCGCGGGCCTCACGGTGGCGGTGATGTCGACCGCGCAGCTGCTCGGCCAGGTCGTCACCGGCCTCATCGGCGACCGCGTCGACCAGCGCAGGCTCGCGGCGTTCTGCATGATCGTGCAGACCGGGGTGCTGGTGGCGCTCGCGCTGGTGTCGGGCGTCGGGCTCGTCGTGGCCGCGGCGGTCGTGCACGGCATCGCGTGGGGGCTGCGCGGCCCGGTGATGACCTCGCTGCGCACGGACTACTTCGGGATCGGCTCCTTCGGCACGATCATGGGCTGGTCGATGGGCTTCGTCTCCGTCGGTCTGGTGGTGGGGCCGCTGCTCGTCACCGCGCTCGCCGACGGCGCGGGTGGGTACCCGGGGGCGTTCGTCGCGCTGGCGGTGGTGACCGCACTCGGGTCGGTGGCGTTCTTCGTGCTGAGGAGGCCGCGCCGCCGCATGGCCGTGGCGGTCACCGGGCAGGACGTGCGGTGCTCCACCACGCCCTGATCTCGGCGGCGACCTCCGGTGCGCGTTCGATCTGGAGCCAGTGCCCGCACCCGGTCATGACCACCGCGCGGGACGCCGGGTGCCGGAACGTCGACTCCTCGTAGGCGGCCGCGTCGGCGTCGCGCTGGATCACGAGGACCGGGCACTCCCGGCGGGCGAGGTAGCCGTCCGTGCCGGGGCGGAAGGCGATGTCGCGGTCGTCCCACATGCCCCAGAACATGTCGTGGAGGGTGGCGGCCGGCAGCGTCTCGATCCTGCGGAACACGAGCGTGGCCAGCCAGTCGGGACTGGTGTCGGGGAACCACGTCGCGCCGAGGTACGAGCGGATCCCCGGCACGGGCTCCTCGGTCGTCAGCCGCTCCTTCATCGCCTCGATCACGGGGCGGCGCGCAGGGTCCGCCGCGTAGGGGGCGTCCAGGACGACCACGCCGAGTGTGAGCTCGGGGTGCTCCACGGCCATCGTGGAGGCGATCGCCCCGCCCAGCGAGTGCCCGACGACCACCGCGGGTCCAGCGGCCACCCGCGTGATGAGCGCGGCCAGGTCGGCGCGCTGCCGGGCGAGGTCGTAGCTGCTCGCGGGAGCGGAGCGGCCGGCGCCCCGCTGGTCGTAGGCGATCACGCGGAAGTCCTGCGTGAGCGCCGGGATCAGCCAGGACCAGTCCACCGAGTCGGCGGTCCAGCCGTGCACGAGGACGATCGGGGGGCCCGTGCCGGGACCCGTGTCGGTGTAGAAGATCTCGCTGTCCTCGGTACGGAGGTAGGGCACGCCGTCATTCTTCAACAATGTGCCGGAACCGAGGACCGGGATGATTCCCTTCGTTTTCCGCGCGCCGAATGAGGCGATTGTTCCGATCAGCCCGGTGCGCCGTCCAGGTCGCGGCCCGGCACCGACTGCCCGGCGCTCTCGCGGCTACCGGCCCGGGTGCGCATCGGGTCGGGTGCGCTGTCCTCCGGGAAACGGCGGAGGAACTCGCGTTCGAGCGCGAGCATCCGCTCCGTGTGCGCCTCCAGCGCCGACTCGCTGCCACCCAGGAGCGTGTCGTGCCGGGTCTCGTGCAGGTGCGCCACCTCGCGGCGGAGGTCGTCGTCGTCGAGCTCCTGGGGGGCGATTCCGTGTGTCCGGTCCGTCATGGCGCAGGAGTGCCCACACAGCGCGTCGACCATTCACCTCGGGGCCACCGGACCGGGTGAGGGCCGGTCCCCGGCGTCGTCCAGAATGGCCGCTCCACGATCAAGGGGCGGGTCTGCTGTGGACCGACGCGAACGAGTAGAACAACCACCGGCCGTGCGGCCCGCCGCGCCCGTGGGGGTGCGGATGCCTGCGGAGTGGGCCGTCGGCGCACCGGGCGGGGAGGGCGCGGACCGGCTGCCCGAGGCACCTGCCGCGCTCGCGGCCACCCTCGTGGAGCCGGTGCTGGCCGCGCTCCCCACGGTGGCCGCCCGTATCCCCGCGGCGCCCGTCGCCGCGCTCGGCAGGCTCGTGGCGCCCTCGGGGCCGGTGGATCGACTGCGGCCGGCGCCCCCGCGCGGGTCGCCCGTCGACCAGCTGCTCGCCGAGCGGCTCCTCGGTGCGCTGGAGCTCACGATCCCCGACGTCCTGATCGTCGTCCCGGAGGTGTTGGCCAGGCACGTCCGGGCGCGGATGCCGCAGGCCCCCGCCGCGGTGGCCGGTCTCTCGGCGAGCGGGGAGAGCGAGACCCGGTCGGCCGTCGCCCTGCTCGACCAGGTGGCGCCGGGACTGCGCGACCTGGTCACCGGTCTCGTCGCCGCCCTCGCCGGGCACGAGCGCGTCTCGCCGTTGCTGGAGGCCGCTCCCGGCGCCGAGCACGAGGTCGCCGCCGCGCACGGTGGTGTGCACCTGGCACTCGCCGTCGTCACGTCGCTCGCGGTGCTGCGGGCGGCCCGCCCCCCGATCGTCGGGTCGGACCCGCCGGTGGTGGTCGGCGTGGCGCTCGACGCGGCCGTCCGAGTGCTGCGGCAGCGTCCGATGCCCGACGCGTACGCGGTCGCGCTGCGCGAGCGGCTGCGCGCCGACTACGTCCTGCCCCGGTTCTCCGCAGGCGACGTGCCGGTGCAGGAGCACCACTTCGCGCTGGTCGAGGGTGACTTCCCGGCCGTCGCGGCGGAGCCGTCCAACGGGCTGGTCCAGGTGGTGCCCGGTGGCATCGTCGTCCGGACCGGCGTGCCCAGCGCTGCGGTGCCGGTGTGGCTGCGCGTGGTGGGCGAGGAACCCGCCGTCGTCGAGCTGGACGCGTGGCAGGAGGTGGTCGACGTCAGCTACACCGCCGTCGACGGGGCGGCGTCGGTGCTGGGCCCGGCCGCCCCGGCGCCCGCGCACCTGCAGGGGCAGACCCCACCGTGGCCGGGGTCGATCAGGGCGCGGGTCTCGGCGCGGGGCCGCGACGAGCACGGGGACGGACGGGAGGGCGGCGAGCGCTACGAGATCGTGCTCTGGTCCGCGGCGCCCGCCGACGAGGTGGTGCACAAGGCGACCGACCGGCTCGGCCACCGGCTGCGCGGCGAGCCGGAGCCGCCGGTCGCCCCCCGCCCGGAGGCGGCCTACCGCTGGGTGCGCAACACCGTTCTCGGCATGGCGGCCACGGTCACGGTCGTCACCGGCTCCGGGCCCGAGCGGGTGCTGGCGGCGTTCGGGGCCGACCCCACGGAGCCCGTCGCACTCACCGAGCTGTTCGAGGAGGGCGGGAGCGACCCGTGGGTCGCGGTGCTGCCGGTCGGCGACGCGGTGCTGGCGGTCGAGTACAACGGCTGGCAGGGAGCCCAGATGCCGGTGCTGCGGCTGGCCTCCGCGCGGGGGCGCGCCGCCAGCATGTACTGGAACGTCAACGCGCTGACGAACCTGTCGTTCGCCCGCGGCGGGGTGATGTTGGCCTCGTTCGAACCGCCCCCGCCCGACGCCCCCGGTGATGCGGAGGTGATCGCCGTGCTCGAGGGGCTCGAGCTCGAGGACTACCACGAGCGGGTGGAGAAGTGCCTCGTAGCCGTCGAGCGGTTCACCGGCCGCGGGCTGCGGGCCGAGGACCTGGAGCGCATCGAGGCGGCCGGCGTCGCCTACCGCATCCTGCCCCGGCTGCCCGAGCACCACCCGGAGGAGCGCCGCCCCGACGGCACCCGGCGCTGGAGCAAGCCCGACCCGCTCGGCCCGGACACCGACGCGCTGCTGGCGCTGCCCGAGCCGGCCCTGCGCGAGCTGGCCTGGTGGGCCGCCGCGCAGGCGGTGGAACACAGCGGGCTCGGCTCCCACCCCGCCGTCTCCGCGAGCCTGGCCACCCGCACCCTCACCTCCGACGCCGACGTGCTCGCCCGGACGTCCGGACTCGAGGGCCGCGGCGCACACCGCTACGTCTGGTTGGCGCTGCACCAGGCGATGAACCCCGACGCGCTCTCCGCCGCGATCCGCGCGCTCGACGCCGCGCGCTACGCGTTCGGCCCGGACGCCTCCGCGTTCCTCGACCAGGCCAGGGAGCGTGCGTTCGGGCGGTGACTCGACTTTCGCGATCTCGGCCCTCCGGGGCAGGATCACCAGGATGATCGTCCGACTCACGGCAGAGGGTGCCGTCGTGCAGGACGCCGACGACCTCGGCCGCCTGCACCTGCAGACCGACCTCGACGCCGAGGGGATCCGGACCGCGCTGACGACCACCGGCACCGGCGAGCTGATCGACCCCGACACCGCCTGGCTGGACCTCGGCGTGCTGCGCTCCCGGGCGCAGCTGCTCGCGACCGCCCCCGACTGGGACGAGCGCTGGGCGGCGATGACGGCGTACGCGGAGCGGAAGGGCTGGCTGTCACCCGACGCCCGGTCCGTGCAGGTGCACATCGAGCGCTGAGCATCGAGCGCTGAGCCGGGGGAGCGCCGCCTACGCCGTGGGCGCGCCCGCGCTCGCGACGATCCTGGCCTCGAGCGCACCGTCCACGACCCGGGCCTCGAACCGTGGCACCGCCGCGGTGGCCGGCCCGTGCACGACGCAGCCGTCGTCGAGCCGGAACTCGCTCCCGTGCCACGGGCAGACGACCCGGGCGTCGCCGCCGGTGCCGACCACCTCGCCGCCCGAGAGCGGCCCTGCCAGGTGCGGGCACTGGTCGGCCAGCACGACGACCTGCTGCCCGCGCCGCAGCACGAACACCGGCACCTCACCGGTCGTGCGCCGCACCGGCTGTCCGTCGGGCAGGTCGGCGAGCAGCCCCAGCGGCTGCCAGCCCTTCGGGGCGAGGTCGCGCACCCGGTCGCTGTGGTTGGCCCCGAGTGACAGGTGGTAGGACAGGTGGCCGCCCAGGGTGGCGCCCACACTGCTCACGGCGGCTCCGGCGAGCGAGAGCAGCCGCCCGCTCCGGCCCCGGGCGCGCCGGCGCAGGGCCCCCGCGTAACACGTGATCGCCACGGCGTTCGTGGCCGCATGCACGAGACCGACCCGCTGCTGGTCGGGGTGCGCCGAGGACCAGTCGGCCCACCCGGCGGCGACGGTCGGCGGGGTGAGGAGGAGCCCGGTGGCGATGAGCCCGGTGGAGTAGCGCCGCTGCCCGCCGACCAGGTCGATCAACGACGCCGAGACGAACGACCCCAGCGTGACGTGCACCAGTGCCGAGTGCAGGGGATGGCCGAGCCACACCCCGTGCAGCGCGTCCTTCACACGGCGGTCGGACAGCAGTCGCTGCACCCGCGTGCGGATCGCCGCAGCCGGGCCGTCCAGCACCTCTGCGCGTTCGAGACGTTCGATCTGGTCGAAGGGCCGCATGACCGGCGGATTCACCGTTCGGCGGCCCGGCAAACCCGAAGATCGGCAGATCCCCCCGGGTGGTGGATCCCCGATCGACCGGTTCCGCATGATCCGACCGGGTACCCGCGCCCCATGAGCACACCGACATCGCTGACCGCGCTGGCCCTCACCTGCAGTCTCTCGCCGTCGCCGACGGAGTCGAGCACGCAGGTGCTGACCGACCAGGTGCTCGACGCGCTGGGTAAGCACGGGGTGGCGGGCGAGAGCATCCGCGTCGTCGACCTCGACGTGAAGCCCGGCGTCGAGAAGGACATGGGTGACGGCGACGCCTGGCCCGGGATCCGGGAGAAACTGCTGGCCGCCGACATCCTCGTGCTCGCCACGCCCACCTGGATGGGGAACATGAGCAGCGTCGCGCAGCGCGTGCTGGAGCGGCTCGACGCGGAGCTCTCCGAGACCGACGACGAGGGCAGGCTCGAGACCTTCGGCAAGGTCGCGCTCGCCGTCGTGGTCGGCAACGAGGACGGCGGGCACGCGATCACCGCCAGCCTCTTCCAGGGCCTCAACGACGTCGGGTTCACCGTGCCGGCCAACGGCGGGGTCTACTGGAACGGCGAGGCCATGACCACCACCGACTACAAGGACCTCGCCGAGACCCCGGAGGCCGTGGCGTCCACGCTGGCGACGATGTCGGCGAACGCCGCCCACCTGGCGGCGCTGCTGAAGGAAGCGGGCTACCCGCCGGCCTGACGGGTCACCGGCCGGGATGCGCGAACCGCACCGTCCACCTCTCGGACCGGCCGGGCTCCGCCCCGCTCGGGGCGCGGACGATCCCGTCCGGCCCCGGCGCGGGTGGGCCCGGGGGTGCCTGCATCAGGCGGTGCAGCCGGACCAGCGCGTGCCGGTAGAACTGCAGTTGCGTGTGGCGCCCGAAGAGCCGGAACCCCAGGTGGAGCAGCGGGTTCGGGATGGGTGCGCGCCGGGAGTAGGCGATGATCCGGAACTCGACGCGGCCCGTCTCCAGTTCCTTGGCCACCTCGTAGGTGAGTCGGCCCTGCTCCAGGTGGCCCTGCAGCGTCCGGTAGGACCAGCCGATCACCCGCTCCGGCCCGTTCGCCCCCGGGCGGACCTCGTTGTGCTGGTCGGTGATGCGCACCCCGATCAGGAAGCGCAGGACGAGGAACCGGCCCTCCAGCAGCATGTCCCGGCCCACGAGGTCACCGGGGAGGTGGTAGGCGGCGCGCAGGATGCGGGGATCGCTGAACTCGTAGCTGTTGACCAGGGCACCCGCCGTCTCGACCACCCCGCCGGGCTCGGGTTCCCCGGGTCCCTCCCGGCCGAGCACCAGCACGCGCCGGTCCTGGTGCCAGCCGTCGACGACGACCGGGGGTGCCTGGCCCTCGTCGTAGTTGACCGGACGGTGGCGAAGGTCGGCCACCGCGGTCGCGAGGTCCCGCACGGCTCTCAGCGCCGGTTGCCTTCACGCTGCGCGGCGTCCCCGATCAGCCAGAACATCGGCGGCCACAGCCCGACGAACAGGGCCCGGCGCTCGGCGTTGCCCCGCTCGTCCTGGTCGACGGTCTTGGCGCGCAGCCACAGTGCGATGCAGAGCCCGATCGAGCCGAGCGACGCCCCGTACAGGGCAGGCGCCGCGCGGCGCAGGAGAGGACCGGTGGCGATCACGAAAACCGGGTACCCCCGTTCTCGTGTTCCTACTCCGGCGATCCCGTCCCTCGCCCGGCAGCCTCGCTCGCCGCGTCGCGATCGTGCTCCGCTGGCCGCTCGGGCTGGCGCTGGTGTCCTGGCGCTACATGTGGCGCACCACCCCGGTCCACCGGTCGGAGGCCGACGGCGACGCATCGGACCTGCCACCCGACATCCCGCCCGACCTGCTCGACGACGACGTACAGCCCGCCGAGGACGGCGTCGGGCCGCTGTTCCACCGGCGCTTCTCCGTGCGCGTCGACGGCGCGACCCAGGAGCCCGAGGAGCTGATCGCCGCCTTCGCCGGCGAGCCGAACTCCGGCGCTCCGTCGGAGGTCGCGGTGTTCGTGAAGAGCCGGGGAGAGCCGGGCTCCCTGAGCGTGGGCGACGAGTTCCTCATCCGGATGCCCGGCCCGTGGGACGGGCCGGTGCGCGTGGTCGACCGGACGGACACGTCGTTCCGGCTGGCCACCCTGCGCGGGCACCTGGAGGCGGGGCAGATCGAGTTCAGCTGCCGCCCCGAGGGGGACCGGCTGCTCATCGGCATCGAGGCGTGGGCCCGGTCGGGCGACCGGCTGTCGCACCTGCTCTACAGCGGGGTGGGCGTGGCCAAGGAGATCCAGCTGAACCTGTGGGTCGAGACCTGCCTGCGGCTCGCCGCGGGCGCCGGCGGGCGGTACCGCGGAGGCGTCCAGGCGCACACCCGCCGGCTGCCGGAGCCGTTCCCGCCTCCCGAGGAGTGACCGGGCGGCGTCAGCGCCGTCGGGCCGACGGTGCCTTCTCCGCCAGCCAGCCGGCGATCGAGCCGGCGATCTCCCGGCTGTTGTCGTCGAACATGAGCATGTGGCCGTTGCCGGTGATCCCGGCGTCGGCGAGGAAGCGGTACTCGAGGTCGGCGCCGAGCCCGGCGAGCCACGCGGCCGTGGCGCCGTCCTCCTCCCGGGAGTGCTCCAGGTCCGCGCTTCCGGTGACCACCAGTGCGGGCAGCCCGGCGAAGTTGTCCGGCCGCTCCACCCGGACCCCGCTGCCTTTCAGGTTGTAGCGCTCCAGCACCAGCGGCGTCGGCAGGGGCTGGAGCCCGGCTCGGAAGACGTCGACGGCGTGGCGGGGGAACCGGGTCGCGTCCCGGCCGATCAGCTTGTCCAGGACGAACTCCTCCGTGGCGACGAAGGCGCCCGTCTTCGGGAACCGCCACCGGGTCCCCGGCGCGAGGACCTCGATCTCCGTGTCGGTCTCGGCCGTCACGGTGGGCTGCGGCTGGAGGTTGCCGGGCGCCGCCGGCGCGACCGCCACCAGCGCCTCGATGAGGTGCCCGTGGGTCTCCACGACCCGGAACACGTAGGCGCCTCCCATCGAGTGGCCGAGCAGGACGACCGGCCGTCCCAGGCGCTCCAGGAGGGCCCCCAACGCGGCGCACACCAGCTCGCCGGACAGCGCGTGCTCGGCGACGGACCCGCTCCGGCCGATCCCGGGCCAGTCGGGGACGACCACGTCGTAGCCGTGGTCGGCGAAGTCGTGGGCCCATCCCGGGCGGCCGTCCGGCGTGCCCAGGTAGCACGCGCCGGTCAGGAGACCGCCGTGGACGAGGACGATCACGGGGCGGTCACCGTCGCCCGCGGTGGTGAACTGCTCGTAGTAGAGCGCAGCGGGTGACGTCACGTACCCGATGCGATGGTCGGTGAACACCGTGCCCATCCTGAACCGCGCCGACCGGCCGCGCGAGGTGACAGTGGCTACCGGTCGCGCCGGGCCAGCAGGGTGGCGACGGCGCGCATCACGTGCCCCGTCACCACCTGGGGATCGGGCAGCGGTCCCGCCTGCAGCACGGAGCGGTTGAGGGCGATGCCGAGCAGCCAGGCCAGCAGCAGGTCGGCGCGCACCTGCGCGTCGGCCGGGTCGTCGGTGTCGACCAGCGACGCGAACGCGGTGGAGTACGCCTCGCACAGCCGGATCCGGATGTCGTCGGCCACCTGGGAGCTGCCGGCGGCCCGCAGCACCGCCATCAGGGTCTCGGCGGAGCGGCCCTGCTCGTCGTCCAGCACCGCGGCCAGCGTGCGCTCGAGCAGGACCTCGCGCGGGACCTCGGCCAGCAGCTGCGTCGCCTTGTCCAGCACGGCCTCGGCGAACAGGCCCTCCTTGCTCCCGAAGTACCGGAACAGCAGTGCTTGGTTGACCCCCGCACGGTCCGCGATCGCCCGGACGGTGGTGGCGTCGTAACCGACGGTGGCGAACAGGGCGCGGCCGGCGTCGACCAGCGCCCGCCGGGTCGCCGCGGAGTCGCGGGGCCGGACCGCCGGGACCGGTGCCGCCGCGGCGCTCGACCCGGAGTGCGAGGGTGGCTGCGGGCTCATCGTTCTCCTCCGGCGGGTGGGTGTGATCAGAACACACGGCGCGGAGCGACAGGAAATACCCGGTGTGGCCGGCTACCTGCCCGGGTAACCGCCGCCATGGCTCAGCGAGACTATGAGGAGCAGCCCGAGGCACCCGACCTGGGCGCATCCGTGCAGCTGGAGAGCGACGAGCAGCTCACGGCGCCTCCCGGCGACCACGACGCCCTGGATGCAGGGTACGTGCCGGCGGACCGGCCCTACGCGCTCGACGAGGACGGCGTCACCGCTCGCGGGATGCGGGAGGGCGACACGCTCGACGAACGGCTCAGCCGCGAGCAGGGCGAGGAACCGGTGGACGTCGACCGGGCCGGCCGCCTGACGACGGCGGGTGCGGGCGCCGCGTTCGAGACGCCCGACGCGATGGATGCGGTGGACGTCGGGATCGACGGCGGCGCCGCGTCCGCCGAGGAGGCCGCGATGCACGAGTTCGACGGCCCGGGCGCCCCGATCGAGGTGGAGCCGTCGGTGGCCGACTCGCCCGCACTGGACGACCCGGCACTCGACGACGCGCTCGGCGACGACCCGCTCGCCGAGCGGGCGCGCGCCGAGGCCGCGCGGGACGTCCGCGCGGACGGTGACGTGTTCGACCCGGGTCGTGATCCTGCCGCCGGCATCGACGCCGTCGCGGACGCCGCGGGCGCAGCCGCGCCGGCATCGGGACGGGACGACGTGGGGCCGGGCTCGGGCCTGCCCTGAGCCGGAGCGCCACCGCCTGCCGGGGGCTGCATGCGGTGGTGGGCCGGGGGAGCGGAACGAGCCGGTCGCTGCGGTGGACCGGCTCGAGGAAGAGTGGGTCGTCGCCCGTGCGCGGCGGGGGAGCACGACGGGACCGTGCGCGGGCAGACACACGCGAAGCAGCCACGAGGCGCAGGGCGGCGCGGTTCGAGCAGTCCTAGCGGGTGTTGCCGTGCCTACTCGGCGCGACTGCGCGTGATCTTCGCGATCTCCTCGTCGAGGTCCAGCCGGTTCAGCTCGTCACCGAGCGCCACGATGTCGATCGTCGCCTCGATGAAATGGCGCAGCAGGTCACGGTCGACCTCCAGCACGGCGCGACCGTCGGCGGAGCGGATCTCGATCTCCACGATGTCGTAGCCCTGCACCTCCTGCGGCGTCATGCGGATGTCGCCCTCGCCGACCGGGCCGGAGATCGAGTCGATCACGAGATCGCGCGCCACCAACCACTCGATCCACCGATCGCTCCTGGTCGCCACGGCTAGGGAGATCGCGAAGGGGTCGGACGCGGTGTAGGTCCACCGCGTCACGACCGGAGCCGGCTGGCCGTGCAACACGGTGAACATGTCCTGCTGGACTGAGTCGGTGGTCATGCTCGTCGCCCCCTGGCGATCGGGCCGTCGCTCGTGCGGCGGCGTCTGTGAAGGAGATCGACGGCCGGACCCGGAACGCTGCACATGTGGCAGCGGTTCACCCGAACAAGTGAGTCAAGGTCTCCGGGTTACGGATGGTCACGGCCGTCGAGTTAAGCTGATCGACGCTCTGGCGGCGTCGGTTCCCTGCCGGCTACCGCCGGTAGTCTGTGCACCTCACCTGTCGCTACCCGTCGTTCTCCCTGGTGACCACCCAGATCCCACCGGCCCCGGTGCGACCCGGCTGGGCGAGGGTGAGTGCGAGACGCTCACCGTCGGGCCGGCGGACATCGACACTGGTGCCGTCCGTTCGCGGGACAGCCTCGGCGTCCGTCCATCCGTGCGCTGCTGCGACATAGGACATGGCCACCTCCGACGGATCGAGCAACCAGGGCTGGGCACCGCGGTCGGCCGCCGCCTGGAGCGCGGCGGCATCGGCGGCACCGGCCGCGGGCCAGGGCAGCTCGGCCGAGGGCTGAGGACTTTCCCGCGTCGTCTCCCGTGTGGACTGCTGTGCCGTCTGCTGGACCGTCGGGTCCGCAGGCGGGGCGGCCGGCCCGGCACCGACGGGCGGGCCGCCTGTGCCGCAGCCTGCCAGCAGCAGGCCGGTGAGGAGCGCGGCCGCCGCGATGCGGCCGCTCCACGGGAAATCGATCACGCCGCAAACGGTAGGCGGTGGGGCGTGATGCGCAGGCCCGATGTGTTCGGCGCGTCCGGGGGATCAGACCTTGCCACCCCGCCGAGCGGAGTTGGAACACAGCGTGACGCGCTCACTAGGGTGCGACGAGCAGAGTTGCGAACTTCCCGAGGTGAGGTCATGAATCGGTCGGCTGAGGCTTTCTACGCGGCGCGCGAGTTCCTCGTGGCACATCGGGAGGACTACGAGACCGCCTACCGTGAGTTCCGCTGGCCCGAGATCGACGAGTTCAACTGGGCGACCGACCACTTCGACACCGTCGCCGCCGACCCCGAACGTGGCGCGGCCCGGGCACTGTGGATCGTCGAGCAGGACGGCAGCGAGGCGTACTGGAGCTACCGGGAGCTCTCCGCACGCTCGAACAAGGTCGCCAACTGGCTGCGCGACCACGGGGTGGCCCGCGGGGACCGGATCATCCTCATGCTCGGCAACCAGGTCGAGCTTTGGGAGACGCTGCTCGCCGCGATGAAGCTCGGCGCCGTGGTCATCCCGGCCACCACGCTGCTCACCCCGGCCGACCTGCGCGACCGGCTCGACCGCGGCGGCGCGCGGCACGTCGTCGTCGGTGCCGCCGACACCGGCAAGTTCGACGCCGTCGACGGCGACTACACGCGCATCGCGGTGCGCGGCGCCCCCGAGGGCTGGCTCGACTACGGCGACGCCGACACCGCATCCTCCGTCTTCGCGCCCGACGGCGTGACCAGGGGTTCCGACACGCTCCTGCTGTACTTCACCTCCGGCACGACGGCGAAGCCGAAGCTCGTGGAGCACACGCACGCGTCCTACCCCGTCGGCCACCTGTCCACGATGTACTGGATCGGCCTGCAGCCCGGCGACATCCACCTCAACATCTCCTCGCCCGGCTGGGCCAAGCACGCGTGGAGCAACGTCTTCGCGCCGTGGATCGCCGAGTCCTGCGTGCTGGTCATGAACTACTCGAAGTTCGACGCGGAGAGCGTGCTCGCGGTGCTCGACCGCTGCGCCGTCACGAGCTTCTGCGCCCCGCCGACGGTGTGGCGGATGCTCATCCAGGCCGACCTGTCCGGCCTGGCGAACCCGCCCGCGAAGGTCGTGGGGGCGGGGGAGCCGCTCAACCCCGAGGTGATCGACCAGGTCGAGAAGGCGTGGGGCGTCCGGATCCGTGACGGGTTCGGGCAGACCGAGAGCACCGTGCAGATCGGCAACCCGCCGGGGCAGCTCGTCAAGCCCGGGTCGATGGGCCGTCCGATCCCGGGCTACCCGATCGTGCTGGTGGACCCGGTGAGCGGGCAGCCGGCCGACGAGGGGGAGATCTGCATCGACCTGTCGCAGCGGCCGCTCGGGTTGATGGTCGGCTACCACGGCGACGAGGAGCGCAACGCCGAGGCGATGGCCGGGGGCTACTACCACACCGGCGACGTCGGCTCCCGCGACGCGGACGGCTACATCACCTACGTCGGGCGCTCCGACGACGTGTTCAAGGCCTCGGACTACCGGATCAGCCCGTTCGAGCTGGAGAGCGTGCTCATCGAGCACCCGGCGGTCGCGGAGGCCGCGGTCGTCCCGTCACCGGACCCGGTGCGCCTCGCCGTCCCCAAGGCGTACGTGGTGCTCGCCGCGGGACACGAGCCGACGGAGGAGACGGCGCGGGCGATCCTGGAGTTCGCCCGCGACAACCTCGCCCCCTACAAGCGGATCCGGCGGCTGGAGTTCGCCGAGCTACCCAAGACGATCTCGGGGAAGATCAGGAGAGTGGAGCTGCGTGGGCGGGAGACGGAGCTACGCGGCACCGGCGCCGGTGCCGGGCCGTCCGGCGGCGAGTTCGTCCTCTGACCGATGGAAGCAGCTGTTCCGCTGCGTGAGCAGGCCCGGCGGTGGAGCGCCGGGTCGGCCGGGGCAGCCGCCCGCACCCATCACCTGTTCGGGGCGACGAGCGGCGGACGGTAACCGGCGATCCCCGACAGTCAGGACGGATTCGGCCGGACGGGTGGCGCTGACCGCAGCCTGTATACCGCTCGTCGACAGGACGGCGGGGCCGGGCATGCTCTCCTCTCCTGGCGGAGTTCAACGAGTTGTGACGCAACCACGCACGCCCGGTGCTGGTCCCTTGGCGGAGGTGATGGCGGGCATGCCGGAGGTGTGGCGACGGTTGCTGGCAGCGCACGTCGCCGACCGGATGGGCCGGTGTGTCGCCTGCCGCACCTCCAGCGGGTCGGGCTCCCGATGGCCGTGCTCACTGCACCGGATCGCCCGTGAGGCCGAGCGGCTCTACGGACTGCGGCTCGGTCAGGCAGTGGGCGGCGAGTAGCTGCGCCGCCGTACCGTCGCGGCGTGAGAGCGAACGGGTGGGTCCGACCGGCCGGCCTCCTGCTCGGAACGGTCGCGGACGCCGTGGCGGGTGACCCCCGCCGGGGGCATCCGGTGGCCGGCTTCGGTGCGGTGGCCGCCGCTCTCGAACGCCGCTGCTACGCCGACAGCCGGGTCGCCGGGGCCGGCCACACCGCCGTGCTCGTGACGGCGGCCGCGGGGCTGGGTGTGCTCGCCCGGCGTGCGGTGGCGGGCCACCCGCTGGCGGACGTGGCACTCACCGCCGTGGCCACGTGGGCCGTGCTCGGCGGCACGTCGCTTTCCCGCCACGGCAGCGCACTCGCGACCGAGCTCACCGACGGCGACCTGGCGGCGGCCCGGCTGCGGTTGCCGTCGCTGTGCGGCCGAGACCCCGCGGCACTCGACGCCGCCGGGATGGCCAGGGCGGGCACCGAGTCGATGGCCGAGAACACCCCCGACGCGGTGGTGGCCCCGCTGCTGTGGGGCGCCGTGGCGGGGGTTCCCGGGCTTCTCGGCTACCGCGCCGTGAACACCCTCGACGCGATGGTCGGCTACCGCTCGGCCCGCTACCTGCGGTTCGGGTGGGCAGCCGCGAGGCTCGACGACCTGGCCAACCTGCTGCCCGCCCGGGTGGCGGCGCTGCTGTTCGCGGCGCTCGCCCCCGCGGTCGGCGGCTCGCCGGTGGCGGCACTGAGGGCGTGGCGCCGGGACGCCGGTGCGCACCCCAGCCCGAACGCCGGCCCCGTGGAGGCGGCCGCGGCAGGGGCGCTGGGCGTGGGCCTCGGCGGGCGCACGGTCTACCCGCACGGGGTGGAGGAGCGCCCCCGCCTCGGCGCAGGCCCCGCGCCCTCGCCCGCGGATCTGCGACGGGCCGCCCGGCTGTCCCGGCTGGTCGGATGGGCTGCTGCCGGGCTGGCGGCCGCGGTGGCGACGGTGCGGGCGTCGGCGCGCGGGCGCCCCTCGTCGTAGCGGCCCGTCGCTCCGTCAGGTCACCGGAACACCGTCGGCGGCGCTGCGCAGGGCGGCGATGTCGAGCTTGGTCATCGAGAACATCGCCTGCATCGCACGCTGGGCACGTGCCGGGTCGGGATCGGCCAGCAGTTCCTCGAAGGCCGTGGGGACGACCTGCCACGACAACCCGAACCGATCCTTGAGCCACCCGCAGGGCCCTTCCTCCCCGCCATCGGACAGCCGGTCCCAGTAGTGGTCGACCTCCTCCTGGTTCTCGCAGCTGATCTGGAAGGAGACGGCCTCGTCGAACGTGAACTCGGGGCCCCCGTTGATGCCGACGAACCGCTGTCCGTCCAGTTCGAACTCCACGGTCATGACCATGCCGGCAGGCCGGGGGCCACCCTCGCCGTAGTGGCTGACCTTCCTGATGCGTGAGTTCGGGAAGACCGAGAGGTAGAAGGCCACGGCCTCCTCGGCCTCGGTGTCGAACCACAGGTTGGGGATGATCTTCTGCTGCACAGCTGGTCCCTTCGGCGGTCGGTACGACAGGTGAGACCGCCCCGGGAGCGGTAACTCATCGCCGTCCCCTCGAAGCTGTCGCGAGCGGATCGGAACGGCGCGATTCACAAGACCGAATTCCCGATTCCGGTGAGAGGAGTCACGGAGGTGTGACGGGTGGCCGAAACCTATGATTAGTAATACTAATAACTACAGAAGGGTCGGATTGTGGGACCTTCAGCGGATGAGTACGACTTCATCGTCGTCGGTGCGGGATCGGCGGGTTGCGTGGTCGCGGCGCGGCTGACCGAGGACCCGGACACGCGGGTCCTGCTACTGGAGGCGGGTGGGCGTGAGCCGCTGGAGGCGGCGGCGGTGCCGCGGGCGTGGCCGAGCCTGACCGGGTCCTCGATGGACTGGGGGGATCACACCGTCGTGCTGGAGGGTGTGGGTCGCACGGAGGCGTGGCCGCGGGGCCGTGGTCTGGGTGGGTCGTCGGCGATCAACGCGATGGCGTTCATGCGTGGCCATCGGGCGAGCCACGATGCATGGGTCTCGGCCGGGTTGAAGGGCTGGGGCTTCGACGACCTGTTGCCCTGTCTCAAGCACACCGAGCGTGTGGAAGGGCGCGATCCGGCCGTGCGCGGCCAGGACGGCCCACTGTCGCTCTGGACGCCCACGGAACCCCACCCGTTGTCGCTGGCCGCGATGGAGGCGGTCGGGCAGGTCGGCTACCCCGTCGTCGACGACATCAACAGCGGCCTGGCCGAAGGGTTCGGTTGGGGGGAGTTCACCATCGTCGACGGCAAACGGCAGAGCGCCGCGGATGCGTACCTGCTGTCTGTGCTCGACCGGCCCAACCTCGACCTGGTCACCGACGCGCTCGTACACCGGCTCGTCGTCGACGGCGACCGCTGCACCGGTGTCGAGTACTCCACCGGCACCTCGGTCGTCACCGCCCACTGCAGCAGCGAGGTGCTCCTGGCCGCCGGTGCGGTCGGCACCCCGCAGTTGCTGATGCTGTCGGGTATCGGCCCGCAGGAGCACCTGCGGGAGTTCGGGATCCCGGTCCTCGCCGACGTCCCCGACGTGGGTGCCAACGTCCATGACCACCCGATGACGACGCTGATCTACCACTCGACCCGCCCCGTGCCGCCCTCCACGAGCAACGGTGGTGGTGAGGTCAAGGGCACGCTGCGCAGCAGCCCGGAGGTCCCGTGGCCCGACCTGCAGGTGTTCTGCTCGGTCGTTCCGTTGCGTACTGCCACCCTGCCGGGCCCCGAGCCCGGCGCCGGCTACACCCTCGCGGTCAGCCTGATGGCGCCGTTCAGCCGGGGCACCGTCCGCCTCGCGGGCCCGACCCCGGGCGCGTTGCCGGTGATCGACCCTCGCTACTACACCGACAGTCGTGATGTCGATGCGATGGTCACCGGGCTGCGCATCGCCCGTGAGCTGGGCATCGCGCCCGCCTTCGATGCCTGGCGCGGTGAGGAGGCCCAGCCGGGTGTCGGCACGCAGAGCGAGGAGGAGCTGCGGGCCTACGTATACCGCAGCCTGCGCAGCTACCACCACTACGCCGGAACCTGCCGCATGGGCGTCGACGACCACGCCGTGGTCGACCCGGACCTGCGGCTGCGGGGCTTCCAGGGCGTCCGGGTCGTCGACGCCTCGGTGATGCCGAGCCCGGTGCCGGCCAACACCAACGCCACCGTCTACGCCATCGCGGAACGAGCCGCCGAGCTCGTCCGCTCCTGACCTACGGCGGGGCCGGCCGCGGCGAGCGCCCGGCGGGCCCTGCGCGGTGGCGGTGATCCCCACGTCGTGACGAGGTGTGCCGCTCGATCCGTGCCGCCCGTCATCGAGATGCGGGCGCCGTACTCCCCGGCATTCCCGGTCCACGAACGAACGGCGGACGGGAACGGCTCCCCCTGCCGATGACACGGACCGCCCGTGCCGGGTTCGGCTAGTTACGGCCGTAGCGGTCGGCGAGCGGGGTCTCGTCCGGCGCGGGCCGCTCCGGCGCCGGAGGCGGATCGTCGTCGTCACCCGCGAGTGCCTGGCGCAGCGCGGTGCGCTCGCCGCGCCGGTCGCGTCCCCGGCGCTGCAGGATCTCCAGCCGGATGAAGTAGCCCAGCGCGAAGATCGCGATCGCGCCGAAGGTGAGCCACTGCAGGGCGTAGGAGAAGTTCGTGAACGGGGCGCCGCCCGTGCTCTCCGCAACGGCGAGGGGCCCGAGAACTCCCGGCTGGCCGGCCGACAGCTGCAGGTAGCCCGGCTCCAGCGTGAGGCCGGTGGCGGCGCCGAGTGCGCGGGAGTCGGCGGCGTAGAGCTGCCGGTGGCCGGAGTCGATCTGCACAGGGCGGTTCTGCGGATCTGTCTCGTCCAGCCGCAGCCGGCCCGTCAGGGTGACGGTTCCCGGCGGCGCGGGCGCGAAGCTGGGCACCGTCACCCCGCCGGTGGTGATGACGTACCCGCGGTCGACCGCGACGAGCCGCCCGTCCTCCGTCCGCAACGGGGTGAGGACCTCGAACGCCGGCTTGCCGTCCACCACGCGCAGCCGCACGAGCCCCTCGGCCTCGGGCACGTAGGTTCCGGTCACCGTGACCTGCCGCCACTCGACGTCCGGGCGCACCCCGGTGCCGCTGGCCACGAGGTCGGCGAGCGGGACGGGCGGCGTGCGGTAGGAGGCGTCGATGGCCTGCTGCTCGGCGTCGCGCTGGGCTTCGCGGCCGAACTGCCACGGCGCCAGCAGCGTGTAGCAGGCCACGGCGAACCCGATCACGACCGCGACGAACGCCAGCCACCCAGGGCGAAGAAGGAACCGCACAGGTCCACGGTAGGCGCTCGCGCCACTCGGGAGCAGGAGGGCTCCGCCGACGTAGTGTTCTGGCGTGGTCAGTGGGGCGTTGCTCGTGGCCGGCACGACGTCGGACGCCGGGAAGAGTGCCCTCGTCGCCGGGATCTGTCGCTGGCTCGCGCGCCGGGGCGTGGCCGTGGCGCCGTTCAAGGCGCAGAACATGTCGAACAACTCGGTGGTCACGGCCGACGGCGGCGAGATCGGGCGGGCCCAGGCGATGCAGGCGCACGCCTGCGGGCTGGAGCCCAGCGTCGCCTTCAACCCGGTGCTCCTCAAACCGGGGAGCGACCGCAGCTCGCAGGTGGTGGTGCGCGGGCGGGTCGAGGGCACGGTGAGCGCGCGGTCCTACTACGCGCGCAAGGCGGCACTGCTCGACGTGGTCGCTGCGGAGCTGGCCGGACTGCGCGAGCGCCACGACGTGGTGGTCTGCGAGGGGGCCGGATCGCCTGCGGAGATCAACCTGCGGGCCACCGACATCGCGAACATGGGTCTCGCGCAGGCCGCCGACCTGCCGGTGGTCGTGGTCGGCGACATCGACCGCGGCGGTGTGCTCGCGCACCTGTTCGGCACCCTCGCCGTCCTGGACGCGGCGGACCAGGCCCGCATCGCGGGGTTCGTCATCAACAAGTTCCGCGGCGACGTCTCCCTGCTCACCCCCGGGCTCGACCGGCTCGGTGTGCTCACCGGACGTCCGACGCTGGGGGTCGTGCCGTGGGCCGACGACCTCTGGATCGACGCCGAGGACTCGCTGTCCGCCGTGGCCGACGGGGTGCTCGGCCGGCCGGCGCCGCCGCACGGGTCGCAGTGGCTGCGCGTGGCCGTGGTCCGGCTGCCCCGGATCTCCAACGCCACCGACGCGGAGGCGCTGGCGTGCGAGCCCGGCGTCGCCGTCCGCTACGCGACCGAGCCGTCCCGGCTGCTCGACGCGGACCTGGTGGTGCTGCCCGGCTCGAAGGCCACCGTCGCCGACCTGGCGTGGCTGCGCCGCACCGGGCTCGCCGACGGAGTGGTCGCCCACGCACGTGCCGGACGTCCGGTGCTCGGGATCTGCGGCGGCTACCAGATGCTCGGGCGCCGGATCGCCGACCCGCACGGCGTGGAGGGGGGAGAGGCCGACGGACTCGGGCTGCTGGACCTGGAGGTCGAGTTCGCCGCCGACAAGCAGCTGGGCAACCCGGCGGGAACGGCGTGGGGCGAGGTGGTGCGGGGCTACGAGATCCACCACGGCCGCGTGGTGCACACCGGTGATCCCGCCCTGCTGACGGACGCGGCCTCGGGCGAAGCGGAGGGGTCCGACGCGGGTGTCGTCCTCGGCACCCATTGGCACGGCCTGCTCGAGAACGACGGCTTCCGGCGCAGGTTGCTGCGCCGCGTCGCGGACCAGACCGGACGGACGGGGTTCCGGCCCGCCCCCGACACCAGCTTCGCGGCGCGCCGCGGCGCCCAGCTCGACCTGCTCGGCGACCTGGTCGAGGAGCACCTCGACACCCGCACACTTGAACATGTCATCAATCACGGAACACCGGCGGACCTCCCGGTGGTGACCTCCGGTCTGGCAGGCTCCCCGGCGTGAGCACGTTCCCCTTCTCCGCCGTCGTCGGCCACGACGACCTGCGGCTCGCCCTGCTGCTCAACGCCGTGCACCCCGGTGTCGGCGGGGTGCTGGTGCGCGGGGAGAAGGGCACCGCGAAGTCCACGGCCGTGCGTGCCCTGGCGGCGCTCCTGCCCCGGCTGCACGTACTGGCGGGCTGCCGGTTCAGCTGCGACCCCGCGGCCCCCGACCCGGAGTGCCCCGACGGGCCGCACGCCACGACCGCCGGCCACGAGACCCGCGCCGCCCGGCTCGTCGAGCTGCCCGTGGGAGCCACGGAGGACCGGCTCGTCGGTTCGCTCGACCTCGAGCGCGCGCTGAGCGAGGGCGTACGCGCCTACCAGCCGGGACTGCTCGCCGACGCCCACCGCGGCGTGCTCTACGTCGACGAGGTCAACCTCCTGCACGACCACCTCGTCGACCTGCTCCTCGACGCCGCCGCCATGGGCCGCGCCCACGTGGAGCGCGACGGCGTCTCGGTGTCACACGCTGCCCGGTTCCTGCTGGTCGGCACGATGAACCCGGAGGAGGGCGAGCTGCGCCCGCAGCTGCTCGACCGGTTCGGGCTCGCCGTCGAGGTGCGGGCGGCCCGGGACGTGGCCACGCGGGTCGAGGTGGTCCGCCGCCGGCTGGCGTTCGAGGCCGATCCGGTCGCGTTCACCGCCGCATGGCGCGACGCCGAGTCCGCCACCGCCGAGCGGATCGCCGCCGCGCGGGCCCGGGTCGGGTCCGTCGTGCTGCCCGACGCCGAGCTGCGCCGGATCGCCGCCGTCTGCGCGGCGTTCGACGTCGACGGCATGCGCGCCGACCTCGTCATCGCCCGTGCCGCCGTGGCCCACGCCGCCTGGCGGGGCGCCGACGCGGTGGCCGAGGAGGACGTGCGCGTGGCCGCCCGGCTCGCGCTGCCACACCGCCGCCGCCGCGACCCGTTCGACGAGCCGGGGATCGACGACGATGCCCTCGACGAGGCGCTGCGGGAGGCGGGGCAGCAACACCCCGACGGCCCGGACGGCCCCGACGACGGCGGGGGCCCGGACGACGACGGCCCCGGTGGCGGTGGCTCCGACGGCGCCCCGGACGACGGGCGGCGCACCGGCGGCGATGCGCCCGCCGACCCTCCGCAGGCCGAGGACACGACCGCCCCGGAGCCGTCGCAGCCCGACGGTGAGCGGCAGCCCGCCCCGAGCGGTGCCGCCCCCGGTGGCGACGGCCGGGCCGCCCCCGCGCCGCCCCCGTCCACCCCGTTCCGGGCCCGCCTGCTGCAGGTCCCCGGGGTGGGGGAGGGCGCACCCGGGCGCCGGTCGCGGGCGCGCACCGACACCGGACGGGTCGTCCGCGCGTCCGGCGAGGCCCCGCGCCGCGCCGCCGACCTGCACCTCGCCGCCACCATCGCCGCCGCCGCCCCGCACCAGCGGGCCCGCGGCCGGGCGGGCGCCGGGCTGCTGCTGCGCACCGGCGACCTGCGGCGCGCCGAACGGGAAGGCCGGGAAGGCAACCTCGTGCTGTTCGCCGTGGACGCGTCGGGCTCGATGGCCGCCCGGGCGCGGATGTCGGCCGTCAGCGGGGCGGTCCTGTCCCTGCTGCGCGACGCCTACCAGCGCCGGGACAAGGTCGGGCTCGTCACGTTCCGGGGCACGGCGGCCGAGCTCGTGCTGCCGCCCACGTCCAGCGTCCCGGCGGCGCAGGTCCGGCTCGCCGCGATGCGGACGGGCGGGCGCACGCCGCTGGCGGACGGGCTGCTGCGCGCCAGGGCCGTGCTGCGCGTCGAGCGGCTGCGCGACCCGCGCCGCCGCCCCCTGCTCGTGCTGCTCACCGACGGCCGCGCCACCGTCGCCGCGCGGCCGGGCGGCGACCCCGTGCACGACGCCTGCCGCGCCGCGGCCCTGCTAGCGGCCGACGGGGTGGCCACCGTGGTGGTCGACTGCGAGAGCGGCCCGGTCCGGCTCGGCCTCGCCGCCCGCGTCGCCGCCGCGGCCGGGGGACCGGCTCTCGGGCTCGCGGAGCTCTCGGCCGACCAGGTGGCCGGGGTGGTCCGCGCCGCCCGGGCCGCGTGAGGGAGGAGCACACATGCCGCAGGGACAGGTCACGGTCGTGCCGGAGGACGGGCTCACCACCCGCCAGCGCCGCAACCGGCCGCTCGTCGTCGTCCACACCGGCGAGATGAAGGGCAAGTCGACCGCGGCGTTCGGGCTCGCGCTGCGCGGCTGGAGCCAGGGCTGGTCGATCGGGGTGTTCCAGTTCGTCAAGTCCGCCAAGTGGAAGGTCGGCGAGGAGGCCGCCTTCCGGGCGCTCGGCCGCGTGCACGCCGAGACCGGCGAGGGCGGCCCGGTCGAGTGGCACAAGATGGGCGAGGGCTGGTCCTGGACCCGCAAGCCGGGCACCGACGACGACCACGCCGCTGCCGCCGCCGAGGGCTGGGCGGAGATTCGCCGCCGTATCGAGGCACAGGCCCACGACGTCTACGTGCTCGACGAGTTCACGTACCCGATGAAGTGGGGCTGGGTCGACGTCACCGAGGTGGTCGAGGTGCTGAACGCGCGGCAGGGCCGTCAGCACGTGATCATCACCGGCCGGGACGCGGCCCCGGAGCTCGTGGCTGCGGCCGATCTCGTCATGGAGACCACGAAGGTCAAGCATCCGATGGATTCCGGGCAGAAGGGACAGCGCGGCATCGAGTGGTGAGCCGGTCACAGAACGGCGGGCTAGGGTCCGAAGCGTGGAGTACACACGACTTGGTTCGACCGGACTGCAGGTCTCGCGGGTGTGCCTGGGGATGATGAGCTACGGCTCGTCGTCGTGGCGGGAGTGGGTGCTCGACATCGACGCCTCCCGCCCCCTGGTGCGCAGTGCCGTCGAGGCCGGCGTCACCTTCTTCGACACCGCCGACGTCTACTCACTCGGAGTCAGCGAGGAGGTGACCGGCACGCTGCTCGGCGAGCTCTTCCCCCGCCGGGACGACTACGTGCTCGCCACCAAGGTCTTCTCGCAGATGAGCGACCGCCCCAACGACCGCGGCCTGTCGCGCAAGCACATCATGGCGAGCATCGACGACTCGTTGCGACGCCTGGGCACCGACTACGTCGATCTCTACCAGATCCACCGCTTCGACTCCGAGACCCCGATCGAGGAGACGATGGAGGCGCTGCACGACGTCGTGAAGGCGGGCAAGGCCCGCTACATCGGCGCGTCCAGCATGTACGCCTGGCAGTTCGCGAAGGCGCAGTACACGGCCGACCTCGGCGGCTGGACGCGCTTCGTCTCGATGCAGGACCACTACAACCTGATCTACCGCGAGGAGGAGCGGGAGATGCACCCGCTCTGCCTCGACCAGGGCGTCGGCGTCATCCCGTGGAGCCCCCTGGCCCGCGGGCGCCTGGCGCGGGTGCCGGAGCAGCGCGCCACCACCACCCGGTCCGGCAGCGACCCGATCGGCGACCGGATGTACAACGAGGCCGACGACGCCGTGGTGCACGCCGTCGCCGACGTCGCGAAGGCCCGGGGCCTGCCGCTCGCGCAGGTGGCGCTCGCCTGGATGCTGCACCAGGACGCGATCACCGCGCCGATCGTCGGGGCCACCAAGCCCGGCCACATCGAGGACGCGGTGGCGGCCGTCGACATCGAGCTGTCCGACGACGAGATCGCCGTGCTCGAGGCGCCGTACGTCCCGCACCCGGTCCTCGGCCACTCGTAACCGACACCCCCACATGGACACCTCAGGCTGTTCCCCAGCGGTCCCGGACCGCGACAGGTGTCCATGTGGTGGGCGGGGTCGGCCGTGACGGCGCGGGCGGTCGTGGTCGCGGCTCCCTCGTCCGGGAGCGGGAAGACCACCGTCGCGACGGGGCTCATGGCCGCGCTGCGGCAGCGCGGCACGGCCGTGGCCCCGTTCAAGGTCGGGCCGGACTACATCGACCCCGGCTACCACACGCTGGCGGCCGGCCGGCCGGGCCGAAACCTCGACCCGGTGCTCGTCGGGGCCGAGCGCATCGCACCGCTCGCGCGCCACGGTGCGGCCGGTGCCGAGGTGGCCGTCGTCGAAGGGGTGATGGGCCTGTTCGACGGCCGGCTCGCCGACGGCCGCGGCTCGACGGCGGAGGTGGCCGCGCTGCTCGGGGCGCCGGTGGTGCTGGTGGTCGACTGCCGGGGGCAGTCGCGCAGCCTGGCGGCGCTGCTGCACGGGTTCCGGTCGTTCGACCCGACGGTGCGGCTCGCCGGCGTCGTCCTCAACCGGGTGGGGAGCGCCCGCCACGAGACCGTGCTGCGGGCAGCCGCCGACGAGGTCGGGCTGCCGGTGCTCGGGGCGCTGCCGCGCCACGACGCGCTGGCCGTCCCGTCGCGGCATCTCGGGCTGGTCACTGCGGCCGAGCACGGAGCCGACGCGGTGGCGGCCGTGGCCGCGATGGCCGAGCTCGTGGCCACCCACGTCGACCTCGACGCGGTGCTCCGCCTGGCCGAGCCGCTGCCGGCGGGCGAGACCTGGTCGGCAGCGGATGCCGTTCCCCCGCCGGGAGCGGGGTACGCCCGGCGCACGGCGGTGTTCGGCGGCCCCGCGTTCACCTTCGGCTACGCCGAGCACGTCGAGCTGCTGGCGGCGGCGGGTGCCGAGGTCGTGGTGGTCGACCCGCTGCGCGACGAGTCGCTGCCCGCCGGGACGGCGGCGCTGGTGCTGCCCGGCGGGTTCCCGGAGGAGCACGTCGCCGTGCTGGGGGCGAACGAGAAGCTGCGTGCGGCGGTGGCCGCGCTCGCCGCCTCCGGGGCGCCGGTGCACGCCGAGTGCGGCGGCCTGCTCTACCTCTGCGAGTCCCTCGACGACGCGCCGATGTGCGGGGTGCTGCCTGCCCGGGCCGCGATGACCGGGCGGCTCACACTCGGGTACCGCGACGCCGTCGCGCTCACCCGGTCGCCGATGTTCCCGCCGGGGAGCCGGGTGGCCGGACACGAGTTCCACCGCTGCTCCGTGACCCCGGGCGCCGGTCCGGCCCGGGCGCGCGGCGGTCCTGCGTGGGGCTGGCACGGTGGCGCACCCGACGGGCCGACCACCGAGGGGTGGGTCCTCGGCGGGGTGCACGCCTCGTTCCTGCACACCCATCCGGCCGCCGATCCGGAAGGCGTCGCCCGTTTCGTCGGCGCAGCGGCCCACTGAGGCGTGATTCGTCGGTATTCCTTTTTCCTCACCGTCGTTGCTACCGTCGGGTAACTGGTCCTCACCGTTGAGGAGGGCACCATGCCGGACCGCCGGAGCACACGGGACGCGTCACGACGAGCGCCGAGGGTGGGGCTGGTGCTCGGCGCCGGTGGCATCCTCGGCTCGGCCTGGATGGTCGGCGCGCTGTCGGCGCTGGCGGCCCGGCTGGACCGCCCGCTGGGCGAGGTCGATCTCGTCCTCGGCACGAGCGCGGGCAGCGTGCTCGCCGCGGCGTTGCGCTGCGGCATGGACGTGCCTGAGCTGCTGGCCCACCAGCGGGGCGCCGACCCGGCCGACCCGGCGGACCGACGCCCCGAGGACCTGCCCGAGATGCGGGCGATCGACCGCGAGTCCGGCGAGGGGTTCCCGCCGCTGCCCCTGCCGCTGCTCGGTTCCCCGCGGCTGCTGGTCGCCGCCGCGACACCGCCGTGGCGGATGAACCCGGTGATCGCCGCGTCCGGGCTGCTGCCCCGGGGCCGAGGCCGGATGGGGTCGCTCGTCCGGATGGTCGACGTGCTCCAGGCCCGGATCGGGATCACCGCGGACGGGTGGGTGCCCGGTGCACCGCTGTGGGTCGTCGCCGTCGACTACGACAGCGGCAGGCGGGTCGTCTTCGGCCGGCCCGGAGCACCGCCGTCCTCCGTGGCCGACGCGGTGCTGGCCTCCTGCTCGATCCCCGGCTGGTTCGCGCCCCGGACGATCGACGGGCGCCGGTACGTCGACGGTGGGGTGGCCTCGTCGACGTCGCTGGCGCTGCTCGCCCGGCCCGGTGCGCCGGAGCTGGACGAGGTGTACGTGCTCGCCCCGCTGGCCAGCCACGACTACGACCGGTCCCTCGACCCGATCGTCGGTGTGGAACGGGGGGTCCGGCGGCTGATCACGCGCTGGCTCGACGCGGAGGTCGAGGCGGTGCGCGCCACCGGCGCGCGCGTCACCGTCCTGCTGCCGGGAGCGGCCGACCTGCTGGCGATGGGCGGCAACCTGATGAACCCCCGCCGTCGGGAGCAGGTGCTCGACACGGCACTGACGACCGCGTCCGAGACCCTGGCCGAAGCGCTCGGCAGCGGCCGGAGCGCCGCGTGACCGGTACCGCAGCGCGCGCCAGGAACGGCGAGGTCGAGCTGGTCTTCGAGCGGGTCGGTCCCGAGGATGGCGAGCCGCTGCTGCTGATCATGGGTCTGGGGATGCAGATGCACTTCTGGCCCGACGAGCTGTGCGCGCAGTTCGCCGACGCGGGCTTCAGCCCCGTCCGGTTCGACAACCGGGACGTGGGGACCTCGACGCATCTCACTTGCACGGCGAGGCCGACCCCCTCGTCCGCCCGGCCGCCGGGCGCGCGACGGCGGCGGCCGTCCCGGGGTCGCGGCTGGTCACCTGTCCCGGGATGGGCCACAACCTGCCCCGCGAGCTGTGGTCGTCGATCGTGGCGGAGGTGGCCGCGCTGGTGCGCTGAGGGTTCACCCAAGTTCAGGAAAGCCACTTTCAGGCCCTCTCCGGGCAGCAAAGTGGCTTTCCTGAACCGCAGGGAGCGCGGCGGGACGGGGCGCGTTTTACTTCGCTCGGCCCCGCAGCTCAGACTGTCCGGCGTGGATCGCGGGAGAGTGTCCTTCATCGGGGCGGGGCCGGGGGCGGCCGACCTCATCACCTTGCGCGGCGCGCGGCGGATCGCCGAGGCCGACGTGGTGATCTGGGCCGCGAGCCTGGTGATGGAGGAGTGCGTCACCGAGCACGCCCGGGCCGACGCCGAGCTCGTCGACTCCTCGGCGATCGCCCACGAGGACGTGCTCGCCCTCTACCGCCGGGCCGCCGCCGAGGGGCTGAAGGTGGCCCGCGTGCACTCCGGTGACCCGTCGCTGTGGGGCGCGGTGCAGGAGCAGTACGACGCGGCGGAGGAGATCGGCCTCGACGTCGAGATCGTGCCGGGGGTCTCCGCGTTCGGGGCCGCCGCCGCCGTCGCCGGCCGGGAGCTGACGATCCCCGAGGTCGCGCAGTCGGTGGTGCTCACCCGGCTCGAAGGGGGCAAGACGCCGATGCCGGAGCGGGAGAAGCTGCGCGAGTTCGCCCGGCACGGCACCACGATGGCGATCTTCCTGTCCGCCGCCCGCACCGCCCAGATGGTCGACGAGCTGCGCGCCGGTGGCTATCCGGACGACACGCCCGTCGTGGTGGCCTACCGCACCAGCTGGCCCGACGAGCTGACCCTGCGCTGCCGGCTCGACGAGGTCGAGGCGGTCTGCAAGGAGCGCAAGCTGTGGCGGCAGACGTTGTTCCTGGTCGGCGCGGCACTCGGCGCGACGGGGCGGCGCAGCCACCTCTACCACCCCGGCCACTTCCACACCTTCCGCAAGCCGGACGCCGCGGCGCGCCGCGAGCTGCGCGCGGCCCGGGCGGCCGGACGCCCCGCCCCGTGACCCTCACCGTCGTCGGGCTCGACGGCTCGCCGCTCCCGCCGGGGGCGGCCGCGGCGCTCGCGGAGGCCGAGCTCGTGGTCGGGGCGCCCCGGCACCTGGCGGCCGTGCCGCTGCCGGATGCGGCCGAGCGCGTCGAGCTGGGCCCCGTCGAGCCCGCACTGGCGAAGCTCGCGGGTCGGCGGGCCGTGCTGCTGGCCAGCGGGGACCCGGGGTTCTTCGGGATCGTGCGGCTGCTGCGCGAGCGCGGTCACGAACTCGTCGTGCTGCCCGCCCGGTCGAGCGTGCAGCTGCTGTTCGCCCGCGTCGGCCGCTCCTGGGACGACGTGGCCGTGGTGAGCGCGCACGGCCGCGCCCTCGGTCCTGCCGTCAACGTCTGCCGGGCCCGCGGGGCGACGGCCGTCCTCACCGGGCCGGGCGCCGGGCCCGCGGAGATCGGCGCCGCCCTCGACGGCTGGCCGCGCGCGCTCGTCGTCGCCGAGGACCTGGGCGGTCCGGGGGAGCGGGTGACGACCGTGCCGGCCGCCGAGGCCGCCACCCGGGCGTGGCATCCGCTCTCCGTGGTGCTGTGCCTGCGCGCCACCGACGCGCCGGAGGTACCCGCCCGCGGCTGGTTCGCCGGCGGCGATCCCGCGCCGCCCCCCGGGGGGTGGGCGCTGCCCGACACCGCCTTCGAGCACCGCGCCGGGATGGTCACGAAGGCCGAGGTCCGGGCCGTCGCGCTGGCCCGGCTCGCCCCGCGCCCCGGCACCCTCGTCTGGGACGTCGGCGCCGGGTCGGGCTCGGTGGCGGTCGAGTGCGCCCGCCTCGGTGCGGCGGCGCTCGCGGTGGAACGCCGCGACGACGACGCCGCCCGGGTCCGCGCCAACGCCGACGTCCACGGCGTCGAGGTGCGGCTCGTGGCCGGCACGGCGCCCGCCGCGCTGGCCGGGCTGCCGCGCCCGGACGCCGTGTTCGTCGGCGGTGGGGGCCCCGAGGTCGTCACCGCCGCTGCTGCGGCCGGCCCGCAGCGGGTCGTCGTGGCGCTCGCCGCGCTGGACCGGATCGCCCCGACCCGCGCCGCGCTCCTGGCCGCCGGCTACGCGACCGGCGGCACGCAGATCGCCGCGAGCCGGCTCGCCGAGCTGCCCGACGGCTCGGTCCGGCTCGCGGCCACCAACCCGATCACGCTCGTCTGGGGAGAGGTGCAGGACCGATGACCGACGCTCCGCTCGGTGGGTGCGGCGCATGAGCATCGCGCTGTTCGCCGTGACCGAGGCCGGCAGGCGGGCCGCCGCCGAGGTGGCCGGCCCGCTCGGCGCCACCCCGCACGAGCTGGACGAGCTGGCGCAGCTGTGGCCGCGCCTGGACGGGGCCGTGTTCTTCCTCGCCACCGGCGCCACCGTGCGGCTGATCGCCCCGCTGCTGGCCGACAAGCGCACCGACCCCGGGGTGGTCTGCGTGGACGAGGCCCGCCGGTTCGCCGTGGCACTCGCCGGCGGGCACGAGGGCGGGGCCAACGCCCTCGCCACGCGGGTCGCGGCGGCGCTCGGCGCCGAGCCGGTGATCACCACCGCGTCCGACGCCGCGGGGAGCACGGGCCTCGACGAGCTGGTGGGGCTGCTCGGCGCCACCGTCGACGGAGACCTCGCCGCCGCCGGCACCGCGCTGCTGGACGGCGCCGCGCACGTGGAGAACCCGCTCGGCTTCCCGCTGCCACCGATGCCGCCCGGCACCGGGGAGCCCCGGCACCGGATCGTGATCACCGACCGGGTGCCACCGGCTCCGGCCACAGCAGCGGGTGTGACACGGCTCGTGCCGCCGACGCTCGTGGTCGGAATCGGCAGTGCCCGCGGGGTCCCGCCCGAGGCGGTGGCGGCGGTCCTGGACCGGCTCCGGACCGGGCCCGGGCTCGACCTGCGGGCCGTCCGCGCCTACGCGAGCGTCGACCTCAAGGCCGGGGAGGCCGGCATCCTCGCCGCGATCGCCCCGGCCGAGCTGCTCACCTACCCGGCCGCGGTGCTGGCCGGCGTCGACGTGCCGAACCCCAGCGAGGTGGTGCGCGCCGAGGTCGGCACGGCCAGCGTCGCGGAGGCGGCAGCGCTGCACGCCGCGGCCGAGCTGGGCGGCGGCGCCCCCGTCGAGCTGGTCGTCGAGAAGATCAAGGGCGACAACGTGACGGTCGCGGCCGCGCGGATCCGCCCCCGGGGCCGGCTGGCGATCGTCGGTCTCGGGCCCGGCGCCGCCGACCTGCGCGTGCCGCGGGCCGACACGGAACTGCGGCGTGCGTCGATCGTGGTGGGCCTCGACCAGTACGTCGACCAGGTTCGGCACCTGCTGCGGCCGGGCACCGAGATCCGGGCCAGCGGTCTCGGCGACGAGGAGCAGCGCGCCGCCGACGCCGTCGCCCTCGCGGCGAAGGGGCACGCCGTGGCGCTGATCGGCTCCGGCGACGCCGGCGTCTATGCGATGGCGAGCCCCGCGCTGCAGGGCGCCGGACCCGACATCGACGTCGTCGGGGTGCCCGGTGTGACCGCCGCGCTCGCCGCCGCGTCGCTGCTCGGGGCTCCGCTCGGCCACGACCACGTGCTGATCTCGCTGTCGGACCTGCACACCCCCTGGCCGGTGATCGAGCAGCGGGTGGCGGCCGCCGCGTCCGCCGACCTCGTCACCTGCTTCTACAACCCGCGCAGCCGCGACCGGCACTGGCAGCTCGGCGCCGCACTGGACGCGTTCCGGGCCCACCGCCCCCCGACGACACCCGTGGGCGCGGTGCGGCAGGCCGGCCGGCCCGGGCAGCGGGTCTGGACGGCCGCACTGGCCGACTTCGACCCGGGAGAGGTGGACATGCTCACCACGGTGGTGGTCGGCTCGTCGGCGACGAGGATGGTGGCGGGCCGCATGGTGACCCCCCGCGGCTACCGCTGGACGGCTGCCCCGCCGTGAGCGCACCCCCGGCAGGTTCAGGAAAGCCACTTTCCTGCCCTCTGCGGGCAGCATCGTGGCTTTCCTGAACCAGGGGGCCGGCAGCCGCGGGTTATGCTCGGCGCGATCGGCAGCGTGGAACCCGGTGCGATCCCGGGACGGTCCCGCCACTGTGACCCCGGGCGATCCGGGGGAGTCAGACCCCCGCCGCCGATGACCACCGAACCCGTCCGGGCGTGGACACCCGGGGAGGAGAGAGCGTGCGCGCCACCGTGCACCCCATCGAGGTGCAGTCGTACGCGATCCTGCGTTCCCGGCTCGACGTCTCGGACCTGCCCCCGCTCACCCGCGCGGTCGTGGAGCGGGTGGTCCACACCAGCGCCGACCCGAGCTGGGCGGGCGACCTCGTCTGCGCCGAGGACGCGCTGCGCGCCGGCCGCACGGCGTTGCTCGCCGGGGCGCCGCTGGTGACCGACGTGCGCATGGTCGCCGTCGGGATCACCGCCCGGCCCGCCACGGTGGCCATCGATCTGCCCGGCGTGCGTGAGCTCGCGGCCGCCGAGGGGCTCACCCGGTCGGCTGCGGGGATCCGCGTCGCCGTCGGCGAGCACCCGGCAGGCGCCGTCTGGGCCATCGGCAACGCGCCCACCGCGCTGGCCGAACTGGTGCGCTGCGCCGTGGCCGGCCTGGTCACCATGCCGCTGGTGGTGGGGCTGCCCGTGGGGTTCGTCGGCGCGGTGGCGGCGAAGGCCGCACTGCGCTCGGCGCCGCTGCCCGCCGTGTCCAACCGATCGGAACGGGGCGGGGCGGCCGCGGCGGCCGCCGCCGTCAACGCGTTGCTGTACAGCGAGGAGACCCCATGAACGTCCCGCCGGTGCTGCTGGTCGGCCACGGAACGGTCGACGCCACGGGCGTGGCCGAGTTCGTGGCGTTCACCGACCGGGTCCGGCGGGTGCTCGCCGCCGAGAACGTCGACGTGGACGGCGGGTTCATCGAGCTGTCCCAGCCGACCGTGCACGAGGCCTGGACGGCCCTGTCCGGCCGGGGCCACACCGCGCTGGCGGCGGTGCCGATGGTGCTCGTGGCCGCCGGGCACGCGAAGGGCGACATTCCCGCGGCGCTGCAGCGGGAGGTGGTGCGCGACCGGGCCACCAGCTACGTGCTCGGTCGCCCGCTCGGCCCGCACCCGGTGCTGCAGCACCTGCTCGACCAGCGGGTCACCGCAGCGCTGCGGGGCGACCCGGGAGCGGGCACGGCCGTGCTGCTGGTCGGGCGGGGCTCCACCGACCCGGACGCCAACGCGGAGGTCTGCAAGGTCGCGCGGCTGCTGCAGGAGGGCAGGCCGTACGACTTCGTCGAGCCCGCGTTCGTCTCGCTGGCCCGCCCCGACGTCACCGCCGGGCTCGCCCGCTGCCGGGCGCTGGGCGCGCGTCGAGTGGTGGTGGCGCCGTACTTCCTGTTCGACGGCGTGCTGCCGCGGCGGGTCGTCGACCAGGCCACGGCGTTCGGCGCGGAGCACCCGGACGTCGACGTGCGCATCGCGGGCTACCTCGGCGACTGCGACGAGCTCGCCGGGCTCGTCGTCGAGCGCTACCGCGAGGCGCTGCACGGCGACATCAGGATGAACTGCGACACCTGCGCGTACCGGGTGCTGCTGCCCGGGTTCGAGGACAAGCTCGGGGCCGCCCAGACCCCGCACCACCATCCCGACGACCCGGCCCACGGCCATGGCCATGGCCATGGCCACGGGCATGGGCACGGGCACGAGCAGGTGGAAGCGGTGGCCGGAGAATGAGGATCGTGGACCCCTATCTGGTCGGGCTGGACCTCGGCGGCAGGCGCGTCGTCGTGGTGGGCGGTGGCGCGGTCGCCCAGCGGCGGATCACCGGCCTGCTCGCGGCCGGAGCCGACGTCGAGGTCGTGGCGCCCGAGGTCACCCCGGCGGTCGAGGGCATGGCGACGGCCGGGGAGGTGCGCTGGAGCGCGCGGACCTACCGCGACGGTGACCTCGACGCCGCCTGGTACGTCGTCGCGTGCACGGACGACCCGGCCGTCAACGCGGCGGTGGGCGCCGACGCCGAGGCCCGGCGGATCTTCTGCGTGCGCGCCGACGACGCACCGGCAGGCAGCGCGGTCACCCCGGCCGTGGGACACCACGACGGGCTCACCGTCGGGGTGCTCGCCGGCCGCCGCCCCCGGCGCTCGGCGGCGGTCCGCACGGCGCTGGTCGAGGCGCTGCAGACCGGCCTGGTCGACGACTCCGCCGAGCCGGTGCATCCGGGCGTGGCGCTGATCGGCGGCGGCCCGGGCGACCCGGAGCTGATCACCGTGCGGGGCAGGCGGCTCCTGGCCCGCGCCGACGTCGTCGTCACCGACCGGCTCGGCCCCCGTGACCTGCTCGACACGCTCGCCCCGCACGTCGAGGTGATCGACGCCTCGAAGATCCCCTACGGCCGCGCGATGAACCAGGCCCGGATCAACGAGCTGCTCGTGGAGCACGCCAGGGCCGGCCGGTTCGTCGTCCGGCTCAAAGGCGGCGACCCCTACGTCTTCGGCCGCGGCTTCGAGGAGGCGCTCGCCTGCGCCGAGGCCGGCGTCCCCGTCACCGTCGTGCCCGGCGTGACCAGCGCGTTCGCCGCGCCCGCGGTGGCCGACGTCCCGGTGAGCCATCGCGGGGTCGCCCACGAGATCGTCGTGGTGTCGGGGCACGTCGCCCCCGGCGACCCGCGCAGCCTCGTCGACTGGCCCGCGCTCGGCCGCCTGCGCGGCACGCTCGTGCTGCTGATGGCGGTGGAGCGGATCGACGCGTTCGCCACCGCGCTGATCGAGGGCGGCCGCCCCGCCGACACGCCCGTCGCCGTGGTGCAGGACGGGACGATGCGGATCCAGCGTTCGCTGCGCGCCACCCTCGCCACGGTGGCCGACGCCGTGCGCGAGCAGGGGATCAGCCCGCCCGCGGTGATCGTCGTGGGACCGGTCGCCGGGCTGGCCCACGAGCCGGTCACCGGCTGAGAGAGGGAGACCCGTGCCGGACGAGGAGTCGCTGCTCGATCTCACCGTGCGTGAGCTGCTCGACGCGGTGGCCGCCCGCACCTCCGCCCCGGGCGGCGGTGGGGCTGCCGCACTCGCCGCCGCGCTGGCCGCCGCGCTCACCGGGATGGCGGCGCGGTTCGGCGACGGTTCCGCCGCGCAGGAGGCCGACGCCCTGCGCGCCCGCGCCGCCCTGCTCGCCGATGCCGACGCCGCGGCGTACCGGGCGTACCTGGCGGCGGTGCGCCTCCCGCGCGACGACCCCTCCCGAGCCGATGCCGTGACCGTCGCCCGGCGCGACGCTGTGGGCGTGCCCGCGGAGATCGGGGAGATCGCGGGCGCGGTGGCCGACCTGGCCGCGGGGATCGCCCGTGACGGCAACCCGAACCTGCACGGCGACGCGGTGGCGGCGATCCACCTCGCGGCGGCGGCCGCGGCCACCGCCGCCGAGCTGGTGGCGGCGAACGACCCGCCCGACGACGCGCTGGCAAGCGCCCGCGCGGTGGCCGACGCCGCGCGGGCGCGCGCGGCGCAGGCCTGAACCCTCTCAGCAGGCCTGCGGCGGGGCGATCGTGCGCGCCCCGCGGATCAGCAGGCCAGGGGCGGGGCCGGCCAGGCGGTAGGTGAGCTGCCAGTTCGTGCAGGTCTGGCCGCCCGGGCCCAGCTCGGCGGACTGGGTGCTGGTGAACGCCACGTCCACCTCGAGCCCGTCCGCGTCGTCGTCGCGCACCGCCGTCAGCACGGGGTTGTGGATGACCGTGGTGGCCTGCCCCTTCGCCCACACCTCCAGCCCGCTGCTGGCGATGTCGGAGTCGGGGTGCAGGAGGGCGAACGCGTCGGCGTAGCGGTTCTCGTTGATCCCCGCGACGTACTCGTCGATCACGGTGCGGGCCTCCTCCAGCGCGGGGTGCGCCACCCCCGGCGCCACATCGACCAGGTGCTCGCGCGGGAGCGCGGCGCCCGACGTGCCGGTGGCGGCTGCGGGTTCGCTCGGTGCGGCGCTCACCGACCGTGGACGGTCGACGAGCTGCAGGAACGCGATCGTGGCGAGCGCGGCCACCAGCACCGCGGCGACCGTGGCCACGACCAGTGGACGGCGCCCGCGCCGGGGCGGCACCAGCGCGGGCGGCGGTGCGAACTGCGGGGCCGGGACGGCGGGGGGAGGCAGGCGCGGGACGTACACCGTCGCGGTGGTGCCGGGCCCGCCGGCGGCCGGGCCATCGACGACGGCCCGGGTGACCGGCTGTCCCGTGGCGCGCTGCGCGCCCTGCAGGGCCTCGGCGGCCTCGGCGGCGGAGGCGAACCGGTCGCCCGGCGCCTTCGCCATCAGCCGCTCCACCACCCGGCACACCGCGTCGGGCACCCCTGCCGGGCGCAGGTCGGGCACCGGGTCCCGGGCGATCCGCGCGACCGTGGCGAACAGCTCCTCGGTGTCGGTGACGAACGCCGGACGGCCGGTGAGCAGCGCGAACATCGTGGCGCCGAGCCCGTAGAGGTCGGCGGCGGGGGTGGCGTGCCCCTCCAGCAGCCGCTCCGGCGACGCGTAGGCCGCGCTCGCGCGGATCCGGCCGACGGCCGTGGTCTCGGTGACGCCAGGCAGGCGCGAGATGCCGAAGTCCCCGAGCTTCGGCTCGCCGTAGCGGGAGACGAGCACGTTGGCCGGTTTGAGGTCCAGGTGCAGGATGCCGGCGCGGTGCGCCGTCTCCAGCGCTCCGGCCACCGTGACCGCGACGTCCAGGACCTCGGCCCACGGCAGCGGCCCGTCCCGGCGGATCCGGTCGGCGAGCGACCCCGCCGACATCAGGTCCATCACGATGTAGGGCTCGCCGCGGGCGGTGGTGCCGCTGCGGTGCACCGTGACGATGTGGGGGTGCCCGGACAGCGCCCCCATCGCCTGGCACTCGCGGACGAACGCGCGCCGCACACCGTCGCCGTCGAGCCGCTCGTGCAGCACCTTCACGGCGACCCGGCGGCCGAACTCCGGCTCCTCGGCGGCGTAGACGGTGCCGTACCCGCCCTGGCCGACCACCTCGGGACGGGCCAGCCCCGGGATGCCGGGTTCTGGCACGTCAGAGATCATCGGCGCAGTCTAGGGATGATCGTGGGGGCGTCGGCATCCTCACGCCGCGTTGACCCGTGACCTCCCGATGTGTTCCAGTGCTCCCCGACGTCAGTGGAGGAAGCCGGTGTGAGTCCGGCGCGGTCCCGCCACTGTCACCGGGCCGGCACGCGCGGGCCTGGGAGCCAGACACTCGCTGCCGTCGCACCTCCCACCGAGTAGAGGGCGCGGACCCTCGGAAGGAACGCTGATGACGCGCGCTGCCTCCGCCACTGCCGGCCCGGAGGGGTCCGCCGCCGACGGGGCTCCGAGCACCGTCCTGCTGTTGTCCACCGCCGACACCGAACTGCTGGCCGCCCGCAGCTCGGGGGCCCTCTACCGCACGGCCAACCCGGCACGCGTCGAGCCCGCCGGCCTGGCCGCGCTGCTCGACGGCGTCGACGTGGTCGTGCTGCGGCTGCTCGGCGGGCGCCGCGCCTGGCCGGAGGGGGTCGACGCGCTCGTGGCGTCCGGGCGTCCCGTCGTGCTGCTGGGCGGGGAGGCCGCGCCCGACGCGGAGCTGATGGCCGCCTCGACGGTGCCGGCCGGTGTGACGTCGGAGGCGCTGGCCTATCTCGCCGCCGGCGGGCGGGACAACCTCCGCGAGCTGCACCGGTTCCTGTCCGACACGGTGCTGCTGACCGGCGAGGGGTTCGCCCCGCCCGCACCCGCCCCCGACTTCGGGGTGCACGGCGAGCGCGAGCAGGTCCCCGGCCGTCCGACGGTTGCGGTGGTCTTCTACCGGGCGCACGAGCTGTCGGGAAACACCGCGTTCGTCGACACGCTCTGCGACGCGATCGAGGCGCGGGACGCCAACGCGCTGCCGGTGTTCTGCGGGTCGCTGCGCGGTGTCCCGTCCGCCGGGGCGGACGGCCTGATGGAGCTCCTGGGCCGGGCCGACGCGCTGGTCGCCACCGTCCTCGCCGCGGGGGGCACCCGCGCGAGCGACGCCGTGGCGGGCGGCGAGGAGGACTCCTGGGACGCGGGCGCGCTCGCCGCGCTGGACGTGCCGGTGCTGCAGGGGCTCTGCCTGACCACGTCGCGGGCCACCTGGGCCGACTCGGACGCCGCGCTCTCGCCCATGGACGCCGCGATGCAGGTGGCGATCCCGGAGTTCGACGGCCGGCTGATCACGGTGCCGTTCTCGTTCAAGGAGGTCGACGCGGGCGACGACATCCCCGTGTACCGGGCCGACCCCGAGCGCGCGGCCCGGCTGGCCGGGCTTGCCGTCCGCCACGCCCGGCTGCGGGCCACGCCCGTCGCCGAGCGGAAGCTCGCCGTGGTGCTGTCGAGCTACCCGACCAAGCACGCCCGCGTCGGCAACGCGGTCGGGCTGGACACCCCGGCGTCCGCGGTGGTGCTGCTGCGCGCGCTGCGGGACGCCGGCTACGCGGTGGGGGACTTCCCGGAGGACTCCGACGAGCTGATCCACACGCTGATCGCCGCCGGTGGCCACGACGTGGAGTGGCTCACCGAGGACCAGCTCGCCGCCGCCCCGTCACGGGTGCGGCTGGAGCACTACCGCCGCTGGTTCGACGCGCTGCCGTCCGCGCTGACCGACGGGATCCGGGAGCACTGGGGCGAGCCGCCGGGGTCGCTCTACGTCGACGGAACCGACGTCGTGCTCGCGTCCCTGCAGTTCGGCAACGTGGTGCTGATGATCCAGCCGCCGCGCGGGTTCGGGGAGAACCCGGTGGCGATCTACCACGACCCCGACCTGCCGCCGTCGCACCACTACCTGGCGGCGTACCGCTGGCTCGACCACGAGTTCGGCGCGGACGCCGTGATCCACCTCGGCAAGCACGGCACGCTGGAGTGGCTGCCGGGCAAGGGGCTCGGGCTGTCGGCGGAGTGCGCCCCGGACGCCGTGCTCGGCGAGCTGCCGCTGGTCTACCCGTTCATCGTCAACGACCCGGGCGAGGGCACGCAGGCCAAGCGCCGCGGCCACGCCGTGGTCGTCGACCACCTGGTGCCGCCGATGGCGCGCGCCGACACCTACGGCGAGATGGCGAAGCTCGAACAACTGCTCGACGAGTACGCCACCGTCGCCGCGATGGACCCCGCGAAGCTCCCGGCGCTGCGCGCGCGGATCTGGGAGGTCGTCACCACCGCACAGCTGCACCACGACCTGCACGTCGACGACGCGCCCGGCGAGCAGGAGTTCGACGACTTCGTCCTGCACATCGACGGGTACCTGTGCGAGGTCAAGGACGTCCAGATCCGCGACGGCCTGCACGTGCTGGGTGGGGTGCCTGCCGGCGAGGCCCAGGTCAACCTGGTGCTGTCGATCCTGCGCGCCACACAGGTCTGGGGCGGGAAGCGGGCGCTGCCCGGCCTCCGCGCCGCGCTGGCGGCGTGGGCGGGCATGGACGAGCAGTCCCTTCTCGCGGCTCCGGGTGAGCGGTTGCAGCAAAGCCACTTTGACGCAACCTCGTTGCATGAAAGTGGCTTTGCTGCAACGGGGGCTGCAACGGGGGCTGCACCGGGGGCTGCAACGGGGGGCACCCCGCTGGAGCGGCTCGTCGGGCTCGCCGGGGGGCCGGCCGTCACCGGGGCCGATCTCGTCGACGTGCTGGAGGGCGTCGCTCGCGCGCTCGTCACGGAGGTGCAGGGCCGGGGCTGGAGCGGCGCGGCGCAGGTGTGCGCCGATCTGCTGGGGGAGGAGATCCCCGACGTGGTGGCGGTGCTGCAGTTCGGCTGCGCCGAGGTCGTGCCGCGGCTGAACCGCACCACCGACGAGATCGCCGGCGTGCTGCACGCCCTCGACGGCGGGTACGTGCCCGCCGGGCCGTCGGGCTCGCCGACCCGCGGCCTGGTCAACGTGCTCCCGACCGGGCGCAACTTCTACTCCGTCGACCCCAAGGCGATCCCGTCGCGCTCGGCGTGGGAGATCGGGAGCGCGCTGGCCGACTCGCTCGTCGCCCGCCACCTCGCCGACACCGGCACCTACCCGCAGAGCGTCGGGCTCACGGTGTGGGGGACCTCGGCGATGCGCACCCAGGGCGACGACCTCGCCGAGATCCTCGCGCTGATCGGCTGCCGCCCGGTGTGGGACGAGGCGTCGCGGCGGGTCACCGGGGTCGAGGTCGTGCCGCTCGAGGAGCTCGGCCGCCCGCGTATCGACGTCACGGTGCGGATCTCCGGGTTCTTCCGCGACGCGTTCCCGCACGTCATCACGCTGCTCGACGACGCGTTCGGGATGGTGGCCGAGCTGGCCGAGCCGCCCGAGCAGAACCACCTGCGCGCCCACGTCGAGGAGGACGTGGCCACCCACGGCGACCGCCGCCGGGCCACGGCCCGGATCTTCGGCTCGAAGCCGGGTGCCTACGGCGCCGGGCTGCTGCCGCTGATCGACGCCCGCAACTGGCGCAGCGACGCCGACCTCGCCGAGGTCTACGCCGTGTGGGGCGGCTACGCGTACGGCCGCGGCCTGGACGGCCGCGAGGCGCGCGCCGACATGGAGCAGTCGTTCCGGCGGATCGCGGTGGCGGCCAAGAACCAGGACACCCGCGAGCACGACATCGTCGACTCCGACGACTACTTCCAGTACCACGGCGGGATGGTGGCGATGGTGCGCGCGCTGACCGGGCGCTCGCCCGCCGCGTACGTGGGTGACTCGGCGGTCACCGACGCCGTGAAGACCCGCACGCTCGCCGAGGAGACCAAGCGGGTCTTCCGGGCGAGGGTCGTGAACCCGAAGTGGATCGCCGCGATGCAGCGCCATGGCTACAAGGGCGCGTTCGAGCTCGCCGCCACCGTCGACTACCTGTTCGGCTACGACGCCACCGCCGGCGTGGTCGACGACTGGATGTACGCCCAGCTCGCCGAGAGCTACGTCTTCGACGAGACCAACCGCGACTTCATGCAGCGGTCCAACCCGTGGGCGCTGCGCGGGATCACCGAGCGGCTGCTCGAGGCCGCCGACCGCGGGCTGTGGGCCAAGCCCGACGACGCCGTGCTCGACCGGCTGCGCCAGACCTACCTCGACCTCGAAGGCGACCTGGAGGGCGAGTCGTGACGAACACGCTGGTGGGGGTCGGGGTCGGCCCCGGCGATCCGGAGCTGGTCACCGTGAAGGCGGCCAACCTGCTGGCCAAGGCCGACGTCGTGTTCGTGCCCGTGGCCGACTCCGGCGAGACCGGACGCGCCGAGCAGACCGTGCTCTTCTACGCCGAGGCGTGGCGGGTGGAGCGGGTGGTGTTCGCGCTGCACGACCGCGAGCACACCCACCGCCGGGAGCAGGCCTGGGACGCGGCCGCGGCGCAGGTGGCGCGCTGGTACGCGCGGCACCCGGGCGGCACGGCGGTGTTCGCGACGATCGGCGACCCGTGCGTCTACTCCACGTTCAGCTACCTGGCCGCGTCGGTGCGGTCGGTGGTGGGGGAGCTGTCGGTCGAGCTGGTGCCGGGGATCACCGCGATGCAGGACCTCGCAGCGCGCAGCGGCACGTCGCTGGTCGAGGGCCGCGAGGCGCTCGCCCTGTTCCCGATGACCGCCGGGCCCGAGCGGTTCCGGGAGGCGCTCGCGCGCGGGGACGCCGTGGCCGCCTACAAGTTCGGGCGGATGCTGCCCGAGACCCTCGCCGTCCTGCGCGAGACGGGCCGGATCGACGAGGCGGTGTACGGCGCGGGGCTGGGGCTCGCGGAGGAGGACATCCGCCCCGCCCGCGACCTGGACCCGCACGAGCCCGGCCCCTACCTCTCCACGCTGGTCGTCCCGCCGAAACGCGACGGCCGCGGCCACGGACTGCGCTGACGCCGCCGTGGACCCCGACGCGTTCTACGAGGTCGTGCACTCCCGCCGCGACGTGCGCTCGGGGTTCCGGCCCGGCGCCGCCGTCGACGACGCCGTGCTGCGCCGGGTGCTCGATGCCGCGCACGCAGCGCCCAGCGTGGGCTTCTCCCAGCCGTGGGACTTCCTCGTGGTCCGCGACCGGGCCCTGCGGGAGCGGGTGCAGGCCCACGTCGCCGCCTCCCGGGCCGCGTACGCCGCCACGCTGCCCGGCGCCCGGGCCGCCGCGTTCCGCGACCTCAAGGTCGAGGCGATCCTCGACGCCGCGCTGAACATCGCCGTCACCTGCGACCCGACCCGCGGTGGCCGCCACACGCTGGGCCGCCACACCCAGCCGCGGATGGCGCCCTACTCGACGGTCGGCGCCGTGCAGAACCTGTGGCTGGCCGCGCGGGCGGAGGGTCTGGGCGTCGGCTGGGTCAGCTTCGGTGACGAGCGCCTGCTCGCCGGCCTGCTCGGGCTGCCGCCGCACCTGGAGGTGGTGGCGTACCTGTGTGTCGGGCCCGTCACCGACTTCGCGCCCGAGCCGGAGCTCGCCACGGCCGGCTGGGCGCAGCGCCGACCGCTGCGATGGGCCGTGCACCACGACACGTACGGCCGGCGCGGACTACCCGGGGAGGAACCGATGGACCTGCTCGACGAGACCGTCGCCGCGATCGTCGCGCCGGACGGCGCGGCACGTGCCGCCGCCACGGAACGCCTCGACCGGATGACGAAGCCGCGGGGCTCGCTGGGCCGCGTCGAGGACGTCGCCGTCACCCTGGCGGGGATCGCCGGGAGCTGCCCCCCGGCGGTACCCGAGCCGGCGGCGGTGGCCGTGTTCGCCGCCGACCACGGCGTGCACGCCCAGGGGGTGTCGCCGTGGCCGCAGGAGGTCACGGCGCAGATGGTGGGCAACTTCGTGGCCGGTGGCGCCGTGGTCAACGCCTTCGCGCGGCGGCTGGGTGCCGAGGTGTGCGTGGTGGACGTGGGGGTGGCCGCGCCGCTCGCCGCGCCGGACGCCGCACCCGTTCCCGGTCTGCTCCCGCGGCGCATCGCCGACGGCACCGCGGACATGACCGCGGGCCCAGCCCTCACCCGTGAGCAGGCCCGGGCGGCCGTCGAGGTGGGCATCGAGACCGCCCGTGACCTCGTCGCGGCCGGCAACCGGTGCCTCGTCACCGGCGACATGGGCATCGCCAACACCACGGCGGCGGCCGCCCTGATCTGCGCCTTCACCGGATCCGAGCCGGGTGCGGCCACGGGTCGGGGCACCGGCATCGACGACGCGACTCTCGCCCACAAGACCGCGGTGGTGGCCGCGGCACTCGCCCGGCACGACCCCGACCCGGCCGATCCGGTCGGCGTGCTCGCCGCGTTCGGTGGGCTCGAGCACGCCGCGCTGGCGGGGTTCGTGCTCGGCGCAGCGGCCCTGCGGGTGCCGGTGCTCCTCGATGGGGTGAACGCCGGGGCCGCCGCGCTGGTGGCCGCGGCCCTCGCCCCGGCTGCGACGGGCTACTGCGTCGCGGGACACCGCTCGGCGGAGCCGGGGCACGCCGTCGCCCTCGCGCAGCTGCGCCTCGAACCGCTGCTCGACCTCGGGATGCGGCTGGGCGAGGGCAGCGGGGCACTGCTCGCCCTTCCCGTGCTGCAGGCCGCCGCGCAGGCGCTGCAGGACGTCGCCACCTTCGACGCCGCCGGGGTGGCCGACAAGGAGGGTGCTGAACAACTCCGCCCATAGGGCCGAGATGTTCAGCGCGCTCCTTGGGCTGAGTCCGTACGGGCCAGGCCCCGCCCCCGTCCGCGCGACATGAGGCCCCCGGCCGGCCCGGGCCTCAGTGCGATTCGCGACCCCCCGTAACGCGGGCCCCGGGCCGCTCCGATTCCATCCGCGACCCACCCGACCCGATGACAGGACACCGGCCGATGGTTTCGCCAGCATGACCGCGCGTTCGGTGCGCTCGACGCCCGCCGGTGAGTGGTTCCTCCCCGCCGACGGGGGATCGGGTTCCCTGCTCCGGGTGGCCGACGGAGTGGCGGCGGGGGACGTGCGGCGGATCCGTGACCTCGGTCTGGCGGGCCTGCTGCCGATCGGGAACGTCGTCGCCGCCGACGGGCAGGTATGGCTGCGCACCCCGCAGCCGCCCACACCCACGCTGGACGACCTGCTCGACGCCCCCCTGACCGGCGCGGACGCGGTGGCGGTGCTGACCGTCGTCGTCCGGACGGTGGCCGAACTGCACGGCCAGGGCCTCGTCCACGGGCACCTCGACGGCGAGGCGGTGTTCTTCGACCCGGACGGGACGCCGCTCGTGGTGATGATCGACGCCGGCCGCGGCGACCCGGCGCAGGACCTCGACAGCATCGCCGACATCGCGGCGACGCTCGCCCACGTCTGGTGCTCCGGCGACGCCCCGACCGCGGCGCTCCTGCGCCGGTGCGCGGCGGTGGCCCGCAGTGCCGGGCCGGAGGCCGCGCTCGAGGCGCTGCTCCCCGCTCCGCGGGCCTGCGGGCCCGCTGCGGTGGCCACCCCGCCTGCGTCCGGTGATCACCCGTCCGACGTCGCCGCCATCTCCTGACCACGTCAGCAGGGCGGGGCAGCCCCGGACGCCGCGGTGTCGGCGGGCCACGGTCCCGTGCGGGAGCGCGCAGCGGGCCACGACACCCGCAGCAGATGCACGGCCAGCACCGCGACGACCGCGCCGTGGACGAGCAGCGCCATCCGCTGCAGGAGCCCGCCGGGGTCGACGCCGCCGAACACCGACACGAACCCGGGGATCCAGTCGTTCAGCCTGCTCACGACGTACACGACGGCGAGTACCGCCGCTCCGGCCGACAGCCTCCGGACGAGCCCGACCACCGGCAGCCATGCGGGGCTCTCCGCCAGCCGGGGGGCCGCCGCGAACCCGGCGAGAGACAGCAGTGCGAAGATCCCGGCGCCGGCGAACTGGTGCACCCAGCCGCTGACCGTCAGGATCTGCGGCGAGTCGTCGGTGGGGAAGATCGCCGCCACCAGCAGGCACGCCGTCCACGTGATGAACAGGACGGCCGGGCGACCGGCCAGCCGCACCCCGGCGCGGGCCATGCCGAGCACCACGGCCTGGGTCCCGACGGCGAGGGCCACGACCGCCGAGCCGAGCAGGTCGGCGGCTCCGTCGACGAACTCGTAGAAGCTCAGGGGCTGCGAGATCGGGTCGACCTCGTGCCGGTAGGCCACCCCGAGGTAGAGCATCAGGACCATGGCGCGCCCGGCTGCGAGGATCGCGAGCACGGCGAGCAGCGACGTGCCGATTCCCGGCCACCTCGGGGCGGGTCGCTGCATGGTCCACATCATGCCGCGCGAGATGCTGTTCCGCGATCATCGCGCGCCACCCGAACGGGCCCGATCCAGCAGGCCGGCTCAGGTTTCGAGTGCCTCGACCAGGTCTCGGACGGTGACGGCCCCGCGGTACTGCGCACCGTTGACGAAGAGGGTCGGAGTACCACGCACGCCGCTGCGGACCCCGGAGTTGAAGTCGGCCTCCACCCGCTCCTCGACGAACTGGGTGGCGGGCCACACCACCTTCTCCGGCGGGACGCCGATCTCCTCGGCGTAGCGGCGCAGGTCCTCCTGCCGCAACCGGGGCTCGTCGCCGGAGAAGAGCCGGTCGTGCATCGGCCAGAACTGGCCCTTGAGGGCCGCGGCCTCCGCCGCGACCGCGGCCGACAGCGCGAACGGGTGCAGCTCGGCCAGCGGGAAGTGGCGGAACGCGAAGACGAGACGGGTGCCGAGCCGCTCGCGCACCTCCTCGATCACCGGTGCCGCCTTGCGGCAGTACGGGCACTCGAAATCGCCGTACTCGACGAGCGAGAGCTCTGCGCCGAGTACGCCCTGCAGATGGTCGTAGGTCCCCATCCGGGGGTCGAGAGCGATCGTGACCTCCAGTGACGTGTGCCGAGGTGCCGGTTCCCAGGATGGCAGGATTCCCCGAGTGGCGGTAACGACACTAACCGAGCGCGGCGAGCTGAGTCGCGCCGCGCGGTCCTTCATGCGGACCGAATCCGGTTCGGCGGTCCTCCTGCTCGCCGCCGCCGTGATCGCGTTGGTCTGGGCCAACGTCGGGGGTTACGAGGCGTTCTGGCACACGCCGCTCTCGTTCTCCGTCGGCTCCATCGACCTGACCCTCGACCTGCGCCACTGGGTCAACGACGGCCTCATGGTGCTGTTCTTCCTGAGTGTCGGCCTGGAGATCTCGCGCGAGACCGTGCTCGGAGAGCTGCGGGGTGTCCGGGCGCTCGCCACCCCGGCGGTGGCCGCCATCGGCGGTTTGCTGGTCCCGGCTGCGATCTTCCTGCTGTTCAACGCGGGTGGGCCGGCCGCGGGCGCGTGGGGCATCCCGATCTCGACCGACACGGCGATCGTCATCGGCATGCTCGCGCTGATCGGGCCGCGTTGCCCGGACCAGCTCCGGGTGTTCCTCCTCGCGCTCGCGATCGTCGACGACATCGGCGCCGTGCTCGCGATCGCCATCTTCTACACCCACCAGGTGAACTACACGGCGTTGCTCCTGGCCGTCGTTCTGTTCCTGGCGCTGCTGGGGCTGCGGTTCGTCGACTTCTGGCGCACGCCGATCTACGTGGTGATCGCCGTCGTGATGTGGGTGGCCGTGCTGGAGTCGGGTGTGCACCCGAGCGTGGTCGGCGTCGCACTCGGCCTGCTCGTCAACGCCTACGCCCCACGGCCGCGCGACATCGCGAGGGTGCAGGTGCTGGGCAGCAGCTTCATGCTCGACCCCAGCCCGGAACGAGCCCTCGCCGCCCGGACCGCCGCGGCGGAGGCCGTGTCGCCGAACGAGCGGCTGCAGCTGCGCATCCAGCCGTGGAGCAGCTACGTGATCGTCCCGATCTTCGTGCTGGCCAACGCCGGTGTGGTGCTGTCGGGCGCCTCCATCGCCGCTGCGGTCAGCTCGCCGCTCTTCTGGGGCATCGTGGTGGGCCTGACGGTCGGCAAGCTGATCGGCGTCACGCTGGGCACCTGGGTGGCGCTGCGCACCGGGATCGGCCGGGTGCCCGACACCCTGCGGTGGGGCCAGATGGTGGGGGGCGCCGGGCTCGCGGGCATCGGGTTCACGGTCGCCCTGTTCATCACCGACCTCGCACTGACCGACCCGGTGCTGGTGAACGACGCCAAGATCGGCATCCTCACCGGCTCCATCCTCGCGGGCGTCATCGGCTGGCTGATCTTCCGGCTGGCGGGGGAGCGCGGCGGCCAGTGCGCCCCGAGCGGGCTCCCGGTGCTGCCGCCGCGGCCCTGGCGGCCGCCGGAGTAGCCCCCCCGCCCCGCAGGGCGGGCGACTCGCGCACCCGAACCGGGCGACTCGCGGAGCAGAACCGGGCGACTCGCGGGGAGTTCCGCGAGTCGCCCGGTTTCTGCGCGCGAGTCGCCCGTTCCGTGGCCGCGAGTCGCCCGGTTCGTGCGCGTGTTCCGGGGGTCGGGTCGGGCCGTGCCTGGTCAGTCCAGGCTGCCCAGCGGGTCGGCACGGACGAGGTCGGGGTCGGCGGCGGCGAAGGTGCGGGCCCGGCCCGGGCCGGTGCTGCGCGTCTCGAACCGGACGGTGACGCGGCCGTGGCCGGCGCCCTGCACCCAGCCGTGGCCGTGCTCGGGGTGGCGCACGTCGTCGCCGGGGCGCCACGCCTGGCTCAGCGTGTCCGCCGCGGACGGGTCCGGGAGCGGGCCCGGCTCATCGGGCGCGAGGACGGCGGGGTCCACCGGGGCCGATCCGGTGGGGCTCGGATCGGGATCGGGCTCGGGCCGGGCGGCATCGGCGGCGGCGTCGAAACGGACGGCCTCGAACAGCGCGGGCGGCGGGTCGTCGATGAGCCCGGCCAGTGACACCCCGATCAGCCGGACCCCGCCCTCGGGTACAGCGGCGCGGGCCAGCCGCTGGGCGACCGCGGTGAGTGTGGGGAGGTCGGTGCTCCCGCTGCCGGCCGTCTCGGAGCGGCTCGACGTGGTGAAGTCGGCGCTGCGCACCTTGACCGTGACGGTGCGGGCGGCGCGCCCCGACTCCACGAGCCGCCGGTGCGCCGCCTGCGTCATCCGGGCGACGGCGTCGTGCACGGCGGTCATGGCGGTGAGGTCGGTGTCGAAGGTGGTCTCGGCGCTCACCTGCTTCGCCGCGCCCCTCGGCGCGACGGGCCGGTCGTCGACGCCGCGGGCGAGGCGGTGCAGCTCCATCCCGATCGCGGTGCCGAGCAGGCCGGTCAGCTCGCGCAGATCCATGGCGGCCAGCTGACCGATGGTGTGCACGCCGAGCCGGTGCAGACCGGCCTCGGCCACCGGTCCCACACCCCACAGGGCGCGCACCGGCAGCGGCGCGAGCACCGTCTGCTCCTCGTCGGGTGCCACGACCCGCAGCCCGTCGGGCTTGGCGAGCTCGGACGCGATCTTGGCGAGCTGCTTGCCCGACCCGGCGCCGACGGAGGCGGCGAGCCCGGTGGCGGCGTGGACCGCCGCCCGCAGATCCGTGCCGAACCGCTCGACCTCGGCCGCCGAGGCGCCCGCCAGCGCCGGAGGCTCCAGGAACGCCTCGTCCACCGAGACCGGCTCGAGCACCGGCGCGGCGTCGGCGAGGACGCTCATCACCCGCTCGCTGAGCGCCCGGTAGAGCCCGAACCGGGCCGGCAGCACCACGGCGTGCGGGCAGAGCCTGCGGGCCTGACCCATGGGCATGGCCGAGCGCGCTCCGAACACCCGTGCCTGGTAGCTGGCCCCGGCCACCACGGCACGCGGGCCGAGCCCGCCCACCAGCACCGGACGCTCGCGCAGCGTGGGACGGGTGAGCTGCTCGGCAGAGGCGAAGAACGCGTCCATGTCGAGGTGCAGCACCCACCGCGCGCCCACAGCCCCATCATCCCCGAGCCCCCCGACAGTCTCGTGCGGCCGGTCTCGTGCGGCGACGGTACGGGAGTCAGCCCACTCCGGCGTGCAGCACCGCGTTGCCGTCGGCCTCGACCACCCGGGGTGGCGCCGCGCCGAACCCGGCCACCGCGGCCGGGTACCCGTCGCCGGGGTGCAGGTCCCGGAGCCACACCGGCTCGGACGGTGCGCCGTCCCCGGTCCACTCCCGCACCCCTGCGGGCCCCAGCGTGATCGCCGTCATCGGGCTGGACAAGCCGCTGCCGGTGGCCTTGAGCAGCGCCTCCTTGCGCGTCCACAGCGCGAAGAAGGACCTCGGGTCGGATACGGACTCGGCCGCTGAGCAGACGTGCGCGGCCATCGCGGGCAGCTCGGTGAGGTCGCGGATCTGCTCGACGTCGAGACCGACCGGGCCGCCCGGGTGCACGGCCACGCCGACGAGGTCGCCGGAATGGGTGAGCGAGAACCCCGGGCCCCCGGGAAGAACGGGTTTGCCGTGCTGCTTCCCGCACTGGCAGGTGCGGTCGAACTCGAGATCCGCGGCGGGACGCCCCACGGCGTCGGCCAGCACGATCCGCGCGAGTGCGTGGGCGGCGACGTAGCGAGCGCGGTCGGCAGGCATCCGGAAGCGTTCCAGGCGGCCCCGCTCGTGCGGGTCGAGGAGCGCGACCAGGCCGGGTGCCGACTCCGGCGCCACCGGCGCCGCCCACCAGACGGTGGTGTCCCGGGTTCCGGAGTCGCTGCGCGCGATGGTCACGCTGCCATCGTCACACGCGGCCGGGCCGGGACGGGGGTAACGAGCGCGACATGGACACCGGCCGCGCCGCGGCGGACGTGTCCGGGTGCGCGGGGTACCGCCGGCCTCGTGGACGCGAGGCCGGCGGTACCGGAGCGGATCAACCGGTGCGACGCACAGGGTTGATCCGGCGGCCCTGCGCCGCACGGGCGCGGCCCGAGGAGCCGGGATGCACGGCTCCGTTCTGGGCCTGCTTGCCCGAGCGGCCGCGACGGGCCGCGCGGTTGGCCGGCGGCGTGGCGGCCGGGTCGAGGACCGGTTCGCCGCCGACGATGGCGGTGGGGTCGCCGAGGACGGTGTCGCCGGCGACGGTGGACAGCAACGGATCATGCACGAGTGCCTCCTGCAGGTAGGACGAAGCCGGCACAGCAACAGCAACAGCTGGACCGAGACAGGCCGGCCGGATGGCTGGGACGGGCGGCGCGGACGGAGGTCCGGGCCGCGGTGCCGCGCGAGGCGGTCGTCACTACAGGCGCATGAGAGGAACGGTAGGAGAAACCGGACACTGCCGCCACGGGTTTTCGGGCCGCACTACCGTCGGGTTCATGACCCACTCCGCTGACGTCGTCGTGATCGGTGGGGGGATCGCGGGCGCGTCGGTCGCCTACGAGCTCTCCGCCAGCCGCTCGGTCGTCCTGCTCGAGGCGGAGACCGCGCTCGCCCGGCACTCCACGGCCCGCTCGGCGGCCACCTACATCCCCGGCCACGGCACGCGGCCCGTCCGGGCGCTGATCGTGGCGAGCGGGCCCCGCTTCGCCCGGCTCGCCGCCGAGCTGGACGCGCCCCCGCTGCTGACGCCGCGCCCCGTCGTGCACGTCGCGGTGGACGCGGCCGGTGAGGCGGCGCTCACCACGACACTCGGGGAGCAGGCGGGTGAGCCCGAGGCCCCGGTGTCGATCGACCCGGCGGAGGCGGAGCGCCGGTGCCCGATGCTCGTGCCGGGCCTGGTGCGGGCCGCAGCGGTCGTGGAGGGCGCGGCCGACGTGGACACCGAGGCGCTGCACCAGGCCTACGTCCGCGGGCTGCGCCGCCGCGGGGGCACGGTGCGGGCGGCCGCCCGGGTGACGGCGATCGAGCGCAGCAGGAGCGGCTGGCGCGTCCACGCCGGAACCGGCGACCCGATCGACACGGCCGACGTCGTCGACGCCGCGGGTGCGTGGGCGGACGTCGTGGCCGGGCTCGCCGGCGTGCCGCTCGTGGGGCTCGTCCCGCTGCGGCGCACGATCGCGGTGGTGCGCGTGCCGGACCCGGCCCGGCTGCGGGTGCCGGACGGGCGCGTGCCGATGGTCCGGGAGGCCGCCGAGCGGTTCTACTTCAAGCCGGAGGGCGACGGGCTGCTGGTGAGCCCGGCGGACGAGACGCCGGTCGAGCCGCACGACGTCAGGCCCGACGAGCTCGACGTGGCGACGGCGCTGGAACGCGTCGAGGCGGTGACCGGGCTCGGGCTGCGCTCGGTGCGCACCAGCTGGGCGGGGCTGCGCTCGTTCGTCCCCGACCGGCGTCCCGTGGTCGGGGCCTGGCCCGACCACCCGGGCTTCTGGTTCTGCGCCGGCCAGGGCGGTTCCGGCATCGAGTCCGCTCCGGCGCTGTCGGCCTTCGCCGCGGCCGTCGTCACGGGGGAGCCGGTGCCGGCGGACGTGCCCCTCGATCCGGCGACGTTCTCCCCGACGCGCCTGTAAGCTCCTGCTTACATCAGTTTGGGACGCCTGAAGGAGAACGTTGACCTCCACCCTCGAGCTCTTCGAAGGCGCCTTCTGGCGCGACCCGTACCCGGCATATGGCACCTTGCGCACCGACGAGCCGGTGATCCGGCTGGAGCGTCCGGAGGGCGCGGTGTGGCTGCTGTCGCGCTACGCCGACGTGCGGGCAGCGCTCGCCGACCCGCGGCTGGTCAAGGACTGGCGCTACACGCTGCCGCCGGAGGAGCGGGCCGCCGCTCCCGTGTCGCCCATGCCGATGATGCTGCTGATGGACCCGCCGGACCACACCCGGCTGCGCAAGCTGGTGTCGCGTTCGTTCACGCTGCGCCGCATGGAGGGGCTGCGCCCCCGCGTCGAGCAGATCGCGGGCGAGCTCCTCGACGCCCTGCCGCCGACCGGCCGGGTCGACATCATGGCCGAGTACGCGTTCCTGCTGCCCGTGCTGGTGATCTGCGAGCTCCTCGGCGTGCCGGCCGATGACCGCGACGACTTCGCGGCCTGGTCCAACACGATGGTCGACGAGTCGACGCGCGACGAGTCGAACGCCGCGTCGGGGAAGCTCTTCGAGTACCTCTCCCGGCTCATCGCGGAGAAGCGCGCACACCCCGACGACGCCCTGATCAGCGGGCTGATCGAGGTGGCCGAGGACGGCGACCGGCTCTCCGAGGGCGAGCTCATCGGGATGGCGACGTTGCTGCTCATCGCCGGGCACGAGACCACCGTCAACCTGATCGGCAACGGCTTGCTCGCCCTGCTCACCCACCCCGAGCAGCTCGCTCTGCTGCGGGAGCGCCCCGACCTGCTGCCCTCGGCGGTCGAGGAGTTCCTGCGCTGGGACTCCCCGGTGCACAGCACCCCGCTGCGGGTCGCCGCCGAGGACGTCGAGTACTCCGGGGTGACGATCCCGGCCCGGTCGGTCGTCACGCTCTCGCTGGCCGCGGCGAACCGCGACCCCGCCCGCTTCGACGGCGCCGAGGAGCTGCGCGTCGACCGGGACCCCGCGGGCCATGTCGCGTTCGGCCACGGGCTGCACCACTGTCTCGGCGCCCAGCTCGCGCGCATCGAGGGGCAGGAGGCCCTCGGGCTGCTGCTCGCACGACGCCCGGAGCTGGCGCTGGCCGTCGACCCGCAGGAGCTGCTGTACCGGCACAGCACGCTGATCCGCGGGCTCCGGAACCTCCCGGTGGAGCTCGGCCCGTCCGCCTGACGAGCGCTCCCCGGCGCGGTGAGGGGTGACCGCGCCGGGGAGTTCTCGTGGGTGGGTTCCGCAGCGCTGCGGTCCCGTGGATCGATCAGCGCGCCGCCGGCCCGTCGTGCAGGGGAGCACCGGTGGCGGCGCGCACCTCGTCCGCGGTGACGCCCGGCGCGGTCTCCACGAGCGCGAGCCCGTCGTCCGTCACGTCGATCACGGCGAGGTCGGTGATGATCCGGTCGACGCAGGCGGCGCCGGTGAGTGGCAGGGTGCACTCCGCCACGATCTTGGGTGAGCCGTCGCGCGCGGTGTGCTCCATCATCACGATCACCCGGCGAGCGCCGTGGACGAGATCCATGGCGCCGCCCATGCCCTTGATCATCTTGCCGGGCACCGCCCAGTTGGCGAGGTCGCCACGGGCGCTGACCTGCATCGCACCCAGTACGGCGACGTCCACGTGCCCGCCCCGGATCATGCCGAAGCTCGCGGCCGAGTCGAAGTAGGACGCCCCCGGCAGCACGGTGACGGTCTCCTTGCCCGCGTTGATGAGGTCGGGGTCCACCTCGTCGCCGGTCGGGTAGGGGCCGACACCGAGGATCCCGTTCTCGGAGTGCAGCACGACCGTGCGTCCCGTCGGGATGAAGCCGGGCACGAGTGTCGGCATGCCGATCCCGAGGTTGACGTAGGAGCCGTCGGGCAGCTCGGTGGCCACCCGCGCGGCGAGCTGGTCACGGGTGAGGCTCATGCTGTCTCCACGTTCGGGGCGCGTACCGTCCGGAACTCGACGGGCTTGTCGGCGTCGGGCACGTGCACCACGCGCTGCACCTGGATGCCCGGGGTGTGCACGGCGTCGGGGTCGATCTCCCCGGGTTCGACGAGGTGCTCCACCTGGGCGATGGTGATCCGGCCGGCGGCGGCGCAGACGGGGTTGAAGTTGCGGGAGCTGCGGCGGTAGACGAGGTTGCCGTGCCGGTCGCCCTTCCAGGCGTGCACCAGTGCGAAGTCGGGGACGATCGCCTCCTCCAGCACGTAGGAGCGCCCGCCGAACTCACGGACCTCCTTGCGGGGCGAGCGCACGGCCACCCCGCCGTCGGCGTCGTGGCGCCACGGCAGGCCTCCGTCGGCGACCTGGGTGCCCACGCCCGCGGGGGTGAAGAACGCGGGGATGCCGGCGCCACCCGCCCGCAGCCGCTCGGCGAGCGTGCCCTGGGGTGTGAGCTCCAGCTCGATCTCCCCGGCCAGGTACTGGCGGGCGAACTCCTTGTTGTTGCCCACGTAGGAGCCGATCGTGCGGCGGATCCGGCCGGCGGCGAGCAGCGTGCCCAGCCCGAACCCGTCGATGCCGAGGTTGTTGCTGATCGTCTCCAGGTCGGTGGCGCCCTGGTCCAGCAGCGCCGCGATCAACGCGGCGGGGACGCCGGACATCCCGAACCCACCCACCGCGAGCGACGCGCCGTCGGGGACGTCGGCCACCGCCTCGGCCGCGGTCGCGACCACCTTGTCCATCACGGACCCGACACTAGAACGGTGTGCGCGCAACGCACAACCGTTCGCAGAGCGAACACGGGCGAGTGTCGGGCAAGTTCAGGAAAGCCACTTTCCTGCCCGGAGAGGGCAGCAACGTGGCTTTCCTGAACCTGGGTGGGTACCGGTGGTGCCGCGGCGCGCGGCCCGTACGGTTCCGCCTCATGTCCAGTGCGCTGTTCGACCCGGTGTTCGGGGCCGACCGGGTGGCGGCCCGGCTCGACGACGCCTCCTGGGTGGCCGCGCTCGTCGCCGTCGAGGTGGCGTTGGCCCGCGCCGCGGCCGAGCACGGGGTCGTCCCCGCGGCCGACGCCGCACGCATCGCCGCGGTGGCCGGCGACCTGCGGATCGACCCCGCGGAGCTCGGGCGGGCGGCCGTGGAGGGCGGGAACCCGGTGATCCCGCTGGTCAGGCTGCTGCGGGAGGCTGCGGGGGAGGCCGGGCGGTCCGTGCACCCCGGCGCCACGAGCCAGGACGTCATGGACACCGCCGCCGTGCTCCTCACCGGGTGGGCGGGCGAGATCGTGCTCGACGACCTGCGCGGTGCCGCCGCCGCCGCCGCGGCACTGGCCGCCGCGCACCGGACCACCCCCATGATCGCCCGCACGCTCGGGCAGCAGGCCCTGCCCACGACGTTCGGCCTCGTCGCGGCCGGGTGGTGCGCGGGCCTGGACCGGGCCACAGCCGGGCTCGCGCGTCCCTTCTCCGCATTGCCCGTCCAGCTCGGCGGGGCTGCCGGCACCCTCGCGGCGCTGCACCCGCACGGCCCTGCCGTGGCGGCGTCGCTCGCCGCGAGCCTCGGGCTCTCCGACACCCCGCCGTGGCACACCGAGCGCACCCGGATCGGTGAGCTGGCCGGCGCGCTGGCCGTGGCCGCAGGCGCCTGCGCGAAGCCGGCCACGGACGTGGTCCTGCTCGCCGGGACGGAGCTCGGTGAGGTGTCCGAGGCGGCGCCGGGCGACTCGTCGTCGATGCCGCACAAGCGCAACCCGATCGCCGCGATCACGGCGCGGGGGGCGGCCCGGCGGGCCCCAGGGCTGGCCGCGGTGCTGCTCGCCGCGGCCGACCACGAGCACCAGCGCGCGGCGGGAGCCTGGCACGCCGAGTGGCAGACGCTCGGCGAGCTCCTGCGGGCCACCGGCGGTGCCGCGGCCCGGCTGCGGACCTGCCTGGAGGGCCTGGTGGTCCACCCGGACCGGATGGCCGCGAACCTCGCGCTCACCAGTGGGACGGACCCCTCGCCCGGCCACGCCGCCGACCTGGTGGACCGGTTGCTCGCGGACCGGCCGTGACCCCCGCGAGTCGCCCAGAATCCGCCCGCGAGTCGCCCGGTTCGCGCACGCGAGTCGCCCGGCCCGGTGCCACGCCGCCGCGCCCCGCCACGAGCAGGACGGGGGCGCCCTGGTGACCGAACACGTCCGCTCGCTCGCCAGGGGCCTCGCCGTCATCCGGGCCTTCGACGCGGATCACCCCGAGCAGACCCTGAGCGAGGTCGCCCGCCGCACCGGGCTGCCGCGCGCCGCCACCCGGCGCTTCCTGCACACCCTCACCGAGCTCGGCTACGTCCGCTCCGACGGACGGATCTTCGCGCTCACCCCGCGGGTGCTGGAGCTGGGCTACTCCTACCTCTCCAGCCTGTCGCTGCCCGAGATCGCCGCGCCGCACCTGGAGGCGCTGGTCCGGGAGGTGCAGGAGTCGGCGTCGGTCTCGGTGCTCGACGGTGGTGACGTGGTCTACGTCGCCCGGGTGCCCACCTCGCGGATCATGACCGTCGCCATCACGATCGGCACCCGGCTGCCGGCCTACGTCACGTCGATGGGCCGGGTGCTGCTGGCGGCCCTCCCGCCCGAGGAGCGGGCGGACCGGCTGGCGGCACTGCGACCGCAGCCCCTGACGGACCGCACCCTCACCGACCCGGCGGCGCTCGCCCGCGAGCTCGACGCGGTCCGCGAGGCCGGGTTCTGCGTGGTGGACCAGGAGCTGGAGCTGGGGCTGCGCTCGATCTCCGTCCCGGTGCGCGGCCCGGGCGGCGTGGTGGCCGCGGCGAACGTCAGCACCAGGGCGGGCTCGCGGGACGTCGTGCGTGAGGTCCTCCCGGCGCTGCGTGCGTGCGCGTCCGCCATCGAGGCCGACATCACCGCGGGCGACCGGACCCTGTGCTGACACCTCCGCCCGGCCGGGGGGAATGCCCCGGCGGCGGCACCGGGTTCGAACGAGGAACGGGCCGACACGAGCCACCGGAGGGCACTCATGGGGCGCAGTACGTACCTGGCGGTGGAGGTGTCGGGAGCGGGGCGGCACCCGGCGGCGTGGCTGCGGCCGGACGCTCAACCGGACGCCCTGCTCACAGCGCCGTACCACATCGGACTGGCGCAGCTCGCCGCCCGGGCCGGTGCCGACTTCCTCGCCGTGCCCGACTCCCTCGCCCCACCGTCGCCCGACCCGGGGCAGGTGCCGCTGCGCCTGGACGCGGTGGCGATCGCCGCGCGGGTGGCGCCGGTCGTCCCCGGTGTCGGGCTGGTGCCCACGGTGACCGTCACCCATACCGAGCCGTTCCACGTCTCCAAGGCGATCGCCACGCTGGACCTGGTGTCCTCCGGCCGGGCCGGCTGGGAGCCCGTCGTCTCGCGGACGGCCGCGGAGGCGGAGCTGTTCGGCCGCAAGCCGGCCGCGCCGCCCGCCGAGCTGTGGCGGGAGGCCGCCGAGGTCGTCGACGTCGTGGTGGCGCTGTGGGACTCCTGGGAGGACGACGCCGTGATCCGCGACGTCGCCACCGGCCGCTACGTCGACCGCGACAAGCTGCACTACATCGACTTCAGCGGTGAGTTCTTCTCGGTGAAGGGGCCCTCGATCACGCCGCGCAGCCCGCAGGCCCACCCTCTGGTCGTGGTGCGCGGTGACGAACCGGAGGCACTCGCCGTGGCCGCGGCCCGGGCCGACGTGGTCCGCGTCGCCGCCGCCGACCTCGCGACGGCCCACACCGCGCGGGAGCGGGTGCGCGCGGCGGTGGCCGCGGCGGGCCGGGACCCGGACGCGGTCGCCGTGCTGCTCGACGTGGAGGTGCTGCTGGGCGCCGACGCCGGGAGCGCCCGCCGCGAGCTCGACGCGCTCGACGCCCACCGCGAGCTCGCCCCGTCCTCGCTGCGGGTCGTCGACACGGCGGCCACGCTGGTCGACGTGATCACCGACGCCGTGGCGGGCGGCGCTGCCGACGGCGTCACCGCCGTGCCGCTCGCGCTGCCGAGCGGGGTGCAGGCGATCGCCGCTGACGTGGCTCCCCGGCTCGCCGACCGTGGCCTGCGGACCCCGGTCGCGCCCGGTGCCACGCTGCGCGACCGCTTCGGCCTCGCCCGCCCGGCGAACCGGTTCGAGGGAGCGCGCGCGTGACCGCCACGAAGCAGATCCACCTGGCCGCGCACTTCCCGGGGTCAACAACACCACCGTCTGGAGCGACCCGGAGTCCGGCAGCCAGACCGACTTCGCCTCGTTCGTGCACTTCGCGCAGACCGCCGAGCGGGGCCTGTTCGACTTCCTGTTCCTCGCCGAGGGGCTGCGGCTGCGCGAGCACCGCGGCCGGATCCACGACCTGGACGTGGTGGGGCGCCCCGACACGCTCACCGTGCTGAACGCGATCGCCGCCGTCACCACGCACCTGGGCCTCGGGGGCACCCTCAACACCACGTTCAACGAGCCCTACGAGCTGGCGAAGCAGCTGGCGTCGCTCGACCATCTCTCCGGTGGCCGGGCCGCCTGGAACCTCGTCACCAGCTCGGACGCCTTCACCGGCGAGAACTTCCGCCGCGGCGGGTTCCTGGCGCCCGAGCAGCGCTACGACCGCGCGCAGGAGATCCTCGACGCGACCCGGGAGCTGTGGCTGTCCTGGGCGGAGGACGCGGTGGTGGCCGACCGGGAGCGCGGCGTCTTCGTGCGTGACGGTGCGGTGCCGGTCGTCGAGCACCGGGGCGAGCAGTTCTCGTTCTCCGGACGGTTCTCGCTCCCGCCGACGCCGCAGGGGCACCCGGTGCTGATCCAGTCCGGCGACTCGGACGCGGGCCGCGAGTTCGGGGCACGCACCGCCGACGCGATCTTCTCCCGGCACGGCACGCTCGAGGCGGGCCAGGCCTTCTACCGCGACCTCAAGGGCAGGCTCCCGCGCTACGGCCGGGCCGAGCGGGACGTCACGATCCTGCCGGCCACCACGTTCGCGCTCGGCGACACCGCGGAGGACGCGGAGGAGGTGGCCGCCCGGGTCCGGCGCGCCCAGGTGAGCCCGCAGACCGCGATCGCGTTCCTCGAACAGGTGTGGGGCCGCGACCTGTCGGCGTACGACCCCGACGGCCCGCTGCCCGACGTCGACCCGGACCCGGACGGCACGTCGATCACCCGCGGCCGGGTGCGGCACGAGAAGGACCCGGCGGCCGTGGCCCGGCAGTGGCGGGAGCTCGCCGAGGCGAAGGGCGGCCTCTCGATCCGGGAGCTGATCATCGAGACCACCGCCCGGCAGTCGTTCGTCGGCACCCCGCGGCAGGTGGCCGAGCAGATGGACACCTACGTGCAGCAGAACGCCTGCGACGGCTTCATCCTCATCCCGCACCTGGTCCCCGGCGGGCTCGACGAGTTCGTCGAGAAGGTGGTGCCGGAGCTGCAGGACCGGGGCAGCTTCCGCACCGAGTACACCGGGCCGACCCTGCGCCACCACCTCGGCCTGGCCCGCCCCCGAGCCTGAACCCACCGCGCACACCTGATGGCCACCGTGCACATGTCCTGCAGTGTGTGCGGTGGCCACGGGGTGTGCGCGGTCAGGACGGACCCTCCAGGAGTTCGGCCAGGACCGCGGCCTCACTGATCGCGGGGTCCTTGCTCGCCGTCAGCAGCGTCAGGGTCCGGCCCTGCGCGAGCTCGGCCAGGTGCGCGAGGGCGGACTCCTGCTCACCGCTCCCGAGCTCCTCCCGGTACCGACGCCCGAACTCGGTGAAGAGCTCGGGGTCGTGGCCGTACCACCGGCGCAGCTCGGTGGACGGGGCGACGTGTCTGCACCACTCGTCGATCCGCGCCTTGGCCTTGCTCATGCCCCGCGGCCAGAGCCGGTCGACCAGCACGCGGACGCCGTCCTGCTCGGTGACGGGGTCGTAGATGCGGCGCACCCGCACCGCTCCGGCAGGGCTCACCGCAGTGGGGTGATGCCCTGGGTCTCGCGCGGGAACGTCGCGAGCGTCTCCTCGGGGATGTTGAGATGTGCCGACACCAGCGACGGCGGGACGTGGGCGAGCCAGTTCGCGAGCGAGACCTCCTCGTAGTGGTCGCTGCGGAAGGTCTCGACGTAGATCAGGACGTCGTCCCCGGTGTTCTCGACGTAGTGACCGAGGTTCCGGCGCACCACGCCGACGTCGCCCGCACGGAAGTCCGACGTGTTGGCGTGCGGCCCGGTGTTGAAGACCGTCATGCGGCCCTGCCCGCGCAGGTAGTACTGCCACTCGTCGGCGTTCGGGTGCCAGTGCAGTTCCCGCATCGAGCCGGGCTGGATGACGTTGAGTGCGGCAGCGACCGACCGTGCGGCGGGGAAGTTGGTGCTGTCGGCGACCTGGATGCTCCCGCCGCTGTTGCGGTAGCGCGCCTCGGAGCGCGACAGACGGAAGATCACGGCCTCGGTCGCGCCCCACTCCACGCCTGCCGCCTCCTGGTCCGCGGCCAGATCTCCCGGTTCGTCGCCGGGGAAGATCCAGAGGTTGTGCAGCGGGATGTCCGTGAAGACCTCCTGGGCGACGCCGAAGTTCTTGGCGAGCACGTCCGGCGGGGTGTGGGCGAACCAGTCGGTCAGCAGCAGCGTGTTGCTCTCCGACTGCTGACCGTCGTCGAACGCGAGGACGAACTCCGCTCCGTCGGGCCCGAGCCCTTGCAGCGAGTGCGGCAGGCCGGCCGGGAAGAACCACAGGTCGCCCGCCTCGACGTCGTCGACGCTCGGCCGTCCGGTGCGGCTCAGCGTGGTGATCCGGCAGCGCCCCTCGGTCATCAGGGCCCACTCGGCGGTCTGGTGCCAGTGGAGCTCCCGGATGCCGCCCGCCTCGAGGTACATGTTGACGCCGGCGATCTCGTCCGAGATCGCGAAGTCGGACTGGGTGAGCTCGCGTGCCCAGCCGCCCTCCTGCACGCGTCGGGGGGAGATGTTGAACGAGGACCAGAAGAACGGCTGCGAGCTGATGTCGGTGGCGGGCGCGTGCATGTGGTTCGGGAACTGGCTCTCGATGACCGGGTTCCGCGGGCCTTTCATGGTGGTGCTCGCCGGGTGGTCGAGGGTGTTGATCTCGCCCTCGGGCGGGAGGTCCGGATCGCCGAAGCTCGGTGTCTCGTGGTGCGGTGCTGGTACCTGGGGTTCCATCGGCTGGCTCCTCCACCTCGCGACGGCGACCGGGCCGTGCCGTCACCCGGCCGGCGCTGCGGTCCTCATGCCACCACCTCACCCCGGCGCCGGGTTCCTCGCTTGAGCAGAATGACTGGACTTCGGCCGCCGGTGGCACCTCCTGCATCGCCGAACGATGCCGTGGCCTACAGCCAGCCCCGGTCGCGGGCCACCCGCGCGGCCTCGATCCGGTTGCGCACCCCGAGCTTCGTGATGGCCGTGGAGAGGTAGTTGCGCACCGTGCCCTCGGCCAGGTGCAGGTGCGCGGCGATGTCGCTGTTGGGCAGCCCCTCGGCGGCGAGGCGGAGCACGTCGCGCTCGCGGTCGGTCATCGGGTCGGCGCCGTCCCACGCGGCGACGGCGAGCGCCGGGTCCACCACCCGCTGCCCGGCGTGCACCCGGCGGACGGTGTCGACGAGCTGGTCGACGGGCGCGTCCTTGAGCACGTACCCCGACACGCCGCTCTCCAGGGCCCGGCGCAGGTAGCCCGAGCGCGCGAAGGTCGTGACGATCACCAGCCGGGTGCGGGCCCGCCTGCGGTGCAGCTCGGCGGCCACGTCCAGGCCGCTGAGGCCGGGCATCTCGACGTCGGTGACCAGCACGTCCGGGTCGTGCTCCTCGACGGCGGCCAGCGCTTGCGTGCCGTCGGTGGCCGTGGCCACCACCTCGAGGTCCGGCTCGAACGACAGCAGCCGGGCGAAGGCGCCGAGCACCATGCCCTGGTCCTCCGCGAGTACCAGCCGGATCACGCTCGCCCGCCCCGTCATGTGGCCACCGCCGCCGGCACGGTGACGGTGAGCGCCGTGCCGCCACGGGCGCGGCGCTGCACCTCGCCGCCCAGCGCCGCGATCCGCTCGCGCATCCCGGTGAGCCCGTTGCCGTCCGGTGTCTCGCCGCCCACCCCGTCGTCGGCGACCTCCAGCACCACCCGCCCGCCGACGCGGTGCAGCGTGACCGTGCAGTGCCGGGCGTCGGCGTGGCGCACCACGTTGGTGACGCCCTCCCGCAGGGCCAGGCCCAGCGCGGTCTCGGCCGACGGGGTGAGCACCAGCCCGGGTTCGCGCGTGACCTCGAGCGTCACGCCGGCGGCGGTCAGTGCGCTGCGGGACACGGCCAGCTCGTCGTCGAGGTCGACCTGCCGCCAGCCGGACACGGTGGCCCGCACCTCCGTGAGCGCGGCACGAGCGGCCTGCTCCACCTCCGCCATCTCGGCGATCCCGGCCTCGGCGTCGGTGCGAGCGAGGCGCTGCGCGAGCTGGGAGCGCACGACGATGCCGGTGAGGGTCTGTCCGAGCAGGTCGTGCAGGTCGCGGGAGATCCGCTCCCGCTCCGACAGGGTGGCCAGGTGTTCCACCCTGGCGTTGTGGATGCGGTTCGCACGGCCCTCCTCGATCTCCTCGATCGTGACGAGCCCGACCACCCAGACGAGCACGAGGGACGGCGCGAACGCCCAGAGGCGCCAGGGCATCGGGATCGAGGAGAGCAGCACCAGCACCACGACGAGCGCGGTGAGCCCGGCGAGCCACCACCGGGCGACCCGCCGCGTCCGGCCGCTCCCGGCGAATGCAGCGGCGTAGACGAAGAGCACGCTCGCGCCCGAGTTGACCGGCGCGGCCAGGACACCCAGCACGGTTGTCGTCACCAACGCCCAGCGCCGGACCGGCCCGGGACCGCGGTGCGCGAGAACGTAGATCGGGAGGAACACGACGACCACGGCGAGGGCCACCGCCCACTGCAAGGGCCGGTTCCGGTCGTCGTACAGCGGTTGGAAGAGCAGCATGCCCAGCCAGACCAGGTGCCAGAGGGTGGACGCCCGCAGCGGAGCCTGCCCGCGGACTGCGACCCCCGCACTGCCGGGCTCCGCGGTCATACGCGGAGATTACGGTAGGCCCAACCGGCCAGCACCGCACTGATCGTCGTGGTGAGCAGCAGCGCGAGCAGGTTCCCCAGCGCGTCGGCTCCGGTGAGCTGGGCCAGCGCGAGCTGGGCGAGGTGGTAGGTCGGCAGGAACGGCGCGAGCGCCTGCACGAACCTCGGCATCATGTCCAGCGGGAACCACAGACCCGACGCCACCACCATCGGCAGGTACACCGCGTTCAGCACGGCCGCCGTCGCGTTCGAGGAGGCGACGAAGCCGACGGCGAGCCCGAGCAGCGTGAACGGGAGGCCGCCGAGCAGCAGCACGCCCACGAGCCGCAGCCACGTGCCGAGGTCGAGCACCGGTCCCGCCACGAGGAGCGAGACCCCGCTGATCGCGAGCACGACGGCCAGCGCGTAGGGCAACGCGGAGATCACCTTGGCGGCGATGGTCGTGCCGATCGGGGCCGCCGACACCTTCTTCACCCGCAGCCAGCCGCTCGTCCGGTCCTCGGCCACGGCCACGCCCGGGCTGAGCAGCATCACCGAGACGACGCCGAACGTCCCGAAGGTGGCCAGCATGGTCGCGGCCGTCGGCAGCCCGGACGCGGACGGCTGGTTGCCGAACAGCGACGCGAACAGCGCGAAGAACATCACCGGGAACAGCACCGAGAAGAACAGCGCGGTGGGCTCCCGCAGGATGGCCCGCACCCCGTCGGCCACCTCGACGCCCAAGACCCGCAGGTGCGGTACCAGCGGGGACGTCGGTCCCGTCTCGATCGCGGTCATGCCCGCACCTCCACCTTGTCGCCGGTCGTGTTGTTGCCTGTCCTGTTGTCGCCGCTCGTCGCGTCCCCGGTGAGCGCGAGCAGAGCCTGTTCCAGCCCCGCGCCCTCCACCCGCAGGTCGGTGAGCTGTTCGTCGAGCACCAGCCATCGGCGCAGCACGTCCTCCGGCGCGGCCGTGGCCACCTGGACGCGGTCGCCGTCCGTGGTCACGGACAGGACGCCGGGCAGTGTCCGCAGCACGCTGTCCGCCACGCCGGTGCGGGCGACGATCGTGCGGTCGGGCAGGCGGGCGGTGAGCCCGGCCGGGGTGTCGGCGGCCACGACGTGCCCCCGGTGCAGCACCACCACCCGGTCGGCGACGGCGGCGGCCTCCTCCACGATGTGCGTGGTCAGCAGGATCCCCGCGCCGGCGTCGCGGCGGGCGGCGATCGTGCGCCAGAACGCGCGCCGTGAGGTGATGTCCAGCCCGACGGTCGGCTCGTCGAGCAGGAGCAGGGTCGGGTCACCGACCAGGGCCATCGCCAGCGCCACCCGCTGCTGCTGGCCCCCCGAGAGCTTTCCGGCCCGCCTGCGCTGCAGGTCGGTGATCCCGACCTCGGCGAGCACCGGTCCGGCCGCGGTGGCAGGCCGCCCGGCCCGCACCGCCGCACCCCGTACGAGCTCGGCGACGGTGAGGGTGCGCGGGAAGCCCATCGACTGCTGGACCACGCCGAGATGCCGCCGCGTCGCCGCCCGGCGGGGGTCGCCGCCGCACACGCGGACCTGCCCCGACTGGGGGGCCAGCAGTCCCGTGGCCAGCCCGACGAGTGTGGTCTTGCCCGCGCCGTTCGGGCCGAGGAGTGCCACGCACTCGCCGGCCCGGACGGTCATGTCCACCGAGTCGAGGGCGGTGAGGGCGCCGTACCGGTGGTGGGTGCCGGCGATCTGCAGGACGTCGATCATGGCGTTGACGGTGCCGGGTTCCGCCCTGCTGTGGCAGTGGGCGCAGTCAGGGCCCCGGCCTGACAAAAGTCACGTTCGTGCTCGATCACGAGGTTGTCGGGGGCGCCGGGCACACTCCGGGGCATGGCGGAGCGCGTGCTGACCACCGATGAGCTCAACCGCGCGGTCCTCGCGCGCCAGCTCCTGCTCGAGCGGTCCGCGCTGCCGCCGGAGCGGGCCGTCGAGCAGGTCGGTGGCCTGCAGACGCAGTACTCGCCGTCGGGCTACATCGGGCTGTGGTCGCGGGTCACGGGCTTCCGCCGGGAGCTGCTCACCGACGCCCTGACGAGCGGCACCGTCGTGCAGGGCTGGGCGATGCGCTGCACGATCCACATGCTCTCCGCGTCCGACTACTGGCCCCTCATCGCCGCGGTGCGGGCCCCCCGCCGCGTGTGGTGGGTCCGCGCCCACGGGGGCAGCGGGATCGACATGGGCAAGGCCGCGGATGCCGTGCGGGGGTACCTGGCCGACGGGCCGCTCAAGCAGGCCGAGATCCAGCGGTTGCTGGCGGCCGACGGGTTCCCGCGTGAGGTGTGGTCCGGCGTCCAGCTCTGGCTCGAACTGGTGCGCGTGCCGCCTGCGGGCACCTGGGGCACGCCGCGGGCCCATGTCTACGGGCTCGCGGAGCACACGGTGCCCCTACCCGCGTCCCTGCCGTCGGTGGAGGAGGGCGAGGAGCTGCTGGTCCGGCGCTATCTCGAGGGCTTCGGCCCCGCGTCGGCCAAGGACGTCTCGTCCTTCTGCGGATGGACGGTCACGGGTGCGCGCAGGGTGCTGGAGCGGCTCGAGCCGCGGCGCTTCCGCGACGCGTCGGGCGGTGAGCTGTTCGACCTGCCCGGCGCCCCGTTGCCGCCGGCCGACGCCCCCGCGCCCGTGCGGTTCCTGGGCCAGTGGGAGGCGGTCCTGCTCGTGCACGCGCGGCGCACGCAGATCCTCCCGGAGGAGTACCGGCCGCTGGTCTTCGGCAAGACGATGCCCCAGTCGGTGCCCACGTTCCTCGTCGACGGCCGGGTGGCGGGCACCTGGCGCTACGTCGAGGGTTCCGTTCGCTGCGAGCCGTTCCAGGTGCTGCCCCGTGCCGTGCTCGACGAGCTGCACGACGAGGGCGAGCGCCTCACGGAGTTCTACGCGGGCGGGTGAGGCCGGCGCGTCAGGGCAGGCGGATGTCGGAGTGGTAGCCGGGTAGCGCACGCAGCTCGGCGAGCTCTCGCTCGCGGTCGCGGTCCACCGGGACGGACGACGTCACGCGCCCGCCCGGACGTGCGATCGAGATCGCCACGGCGACGGCGACGGCGAGCAGGACGATGATTGCGGTAGCCATGGCAGGAAGTATTCGCCGCTCCACTTCCTGCCAACAGTGGCAGACGTGCCTATCAGAGCAAACATCCTGCCACTATGCTGTCGCCATGCTGTCCACCGTCGCCGCACTGGTGCTTCCCGAGGTCTCGCCGTTCGAGTTCGGCACCATCTGCGAGGTCTTCGGTGTCGACCGCACCGCCGACGGCGTGCCGCCGTTCGAGCTGAGGGTGTGCGGTCCCGCAGCGGGCGAGCCCGTCTCCACCACCGTCGGGATGAGCGTCGTCCCCGAGTACGGCCTCGACGGGCTGCGTGACGCCGACCTCGTCGCGGTCGGGGCCACCCGGCTGCGGACCTTCCCCGAACCGGTGCTCGACGCGCTGCGCGAGGCGGCGGCGGGTGGAAGCACGATGCTCAGCGTGTGTTCCGGAGCGTTCGTGCTCGGAGCCGCCGGCCTGCTCGACGGCCGCTCGTGCACCACGCACTGGATGAACGTCGATGAGCTGCGCGAGCGTCACCCGCTGGCCCAGGTCGACCCCGACGTGCTGTTCGTCGACGACGGCGACCTCATCACCAGTGCAGGCACGGCGGCGGGCATCGACGCCTGCCTGCACCTGGTACGCCGGGAGCTGGGCAGCGCCGTCGTCAACCTGATCGCCCGCCGCATGGTCGTACCCCCGCAACGCGACGGCGGGCAGCGGCAGTTCGTGGAGCAGCCGGTGCCGCAGTGTTCGTCCGACGGCCTCGCCCCGGTGCTGGACTGGGTGATCGACCACCTCGAGGTCGAGCACACGGTCAGTGACCTGGCCCGGCGAGCGCGCATGTCGGACCGCAGCTTCGCCCGTCGCTTCGTGGCCGAGACCGGCACCACGCCGCACCGCTGGCTCACGCTGCAGCGGGTGCTGCGGGCGCAGCGGCTGCTCGAGGACACCGATCTCGGCATCGACGACGTCGCCGAGCGCAGCGGTTTCGGGAGCGGGGCGCTGCTGCGCCACCACTTCCGCAAGGTCGTGGGGGTGGCGCCGGCCGACTACCGGCGCACGTTCACCCTGCGCGCGGCGGTGGCGGGCCACTGACCGCCCGGCGGCCGGGTCAGTCGGCGAGCAGGCTCACCGGCTCGGACGCGCGGCCGCCGAGCTCGACCTGGTGCACGAGCTGCGGGATCGGCAGCGGCCGGTTGCGGGTGACGGTGGCCGCCGCGACCCCGGGCAGCGCGATGAACGGGTAGACGTCCTCGAGGCGCGCCACGCGCTCACAGACCTCCTGGCAGAACCACATGACCTTCTCCGGGGGCCAGGACGGGAGCACCACGAGGAAGTCCTCGCGCCCGATCCGCACCACCCGGTCGACGCTCGTGAGCAGGTCCTGCACGCATTCGCTCACGCCGTGGAGGGCGGCGAGCTCGGCGCGCAGCCCGTAGTCGGCCCGGACCTCGGCGATACCGAACACCCGCAGCAGGGCCAGCCCGATCGGCAACGTGCCGGCGCCGAGCCCGGCGGTCCACCGCTGCAGGAACTTCTCGGTGTAGAGGCCCGTGCGCGGATCGCGCTCCCCGCTGTCCTCCGCCACGGCTTCGAGCGCCACCTCCGCCGCGGTGCGGGCCCGGACCGCGGCCTCCATGCGGTCGGCGAGGTAGCGGGCGGGGACGCCCCACCAGTTCTGGTAGGAGGGTTCGGTCACCAGCTGCACGGCCTGCAGGATCTCGTCCATCCGGGCCACGACGGGCGCGGGCAGCCGGAGCCGGGAACGCAGCCGGAGGACCGCCCGGATGGCGTCCTCCCGGCGGAAGGACCACCGGCCGCGGAACGTGCGGCCCTCCTCGATCGTCCGGGCGACGGGATCGACCGTCTCCAGGTCGGTGGCGGCGAGGGTGGCGCCCCCGTGCGGACCGAGAACGGTGACGCTCCACTCGCGGGTGAGGGGGTCGGTCGCCGGGAGCAGCGCGGGCGCCACCCCGGGTGGCATAGGCGGTACGGCGTCCTCCGCCATCCCGATCACCGTGAGGGCCCCGTGGGCAGCGATCTCCTGGTAGACGGCCTTGGCGCGCTCGAAGTAGGAGTGCTTCTGGAACATCGCGATGACGATCAGTGGCTCGCCGGGGGCCGCAGCAAGGGCGAACTGCTCGATGGCGTGTGACAGCTCGATGAGCACAGGCTTGCCGAGAAGCTCGCCGGTCCCGCTACGGTCCACGAGGCGGGAGGGTAGCCCTCCCGACGGCACGGGCTGTTGCGCCGAACGGATGATCGGCGGCCTCGGAGATTTGTAACACACGTCACCGCCGACCGCCGGGTTCGGATGGTCCGGACGTACTGTCGGGCCGTGAGCGGACTGCGCGAAGATCACGGAGACCCCGACGCCGCCGTACTCGCCGATCATGCCCCTGACGGTGTCCTCACGCTGACGTTCAACCGTCCGGAGCGGCGCAACGGCTGGGCCGAGGACATGGAGCGGGGCTACTACGACCTGCTGGTGCGGGCCGCCGCGGATCCCGACGTCCGGGCCGTCGTCGTGACGGGCGCGGGCAGCACGTTCTGCCCCGGTGCCGACCTCTCCCGTCTCGGTGGCCTCGGTGCGGAGGGCGCGCGGCTGCCGCACAAGCCGGTGGACGTGCCCCGGCAGTTCCCCAAGCCGTTGATCGCGGCGATCAACGGCGGCTGCGCAGGGGTGGGACTGGTGCAGGCGCTGTTCTGCCACGTGCGGTTCGCCGCCGACACCGCTCGTTTCTCCACCGCGTTCGCCCGGCGGGGTCTCATCGCGGAGTACGGGGTCGCCTGGACGCTCCAGCGGCTCGTCGGGGTCGAGAACGCGATGGACCTCCTGCTGTCGGGGCGCACGGTCGATGCGGCGGAGGCCAAGGAGCTGGGCCTGGTCAGCCGGGTCGTCCCGCGCGCCGACGTGCTCGGCGCCGCCCAGGCCTACGCGGGCGACCTCGCCCGCAACTGCAGCCCCCGCGCCATGGCCGTGATCGCCGGACAGGTGCTCGCCGACCAGGAAGGGTCGTTCGACGAGGCGCTGGAGCGCTCCTACATCCACGCCGACCGGTTCATCGGTTCGGCGGACCTGCGGGAAGGAGTGGCGTCCTTCCTGGAGAAACGCCCGCCACGGTTCGCGCCGCTGGGCAGCCGGGAGAGCACACTCCGTGCTCCGTGAGGTCGGCTATCCGGCGCGCTGAGCCAAGTCCGGATCCGCCCGCGGTGGCAGGATCGGAGCAGGACCAGCACGGGAGATGAGCACATGCAGCAGGCACAGGCCCGGGTCGCGGTGATCGGAGCGGGCCCGTCCGGGCTGTACGCCGCGGCTGCTCTCCTCGCCTCGGGTGAGCCGGTGAGCGTCGAGGTACTGGATCGGCTGCCGGCGCCGTACGGGCTCGTGCGCTACGGCGTGGCGCCCGACCACGTGAAGATGAAGTCGGTCATCCGCGTACTGCAGAAGCCCTTCGACCCCGCTCACGTCGAGTTCCTCGGGGGCGTCCGGGTCGGGGAGAGCGGCATCCCGCTGGACGTGCTGCGCGACCACTTCCACGCCGTGGTCCACGCCACCGGCAGCTCCGTCGACCGCCGCCTCGGGGTGCCCGGCGAGGAGCTGGCCGGCTCGCTCGGCTCGGGCGCCTTCGTGAGCTGGTACTGCGGCCACCCCGACCACGTCGACCTGCAGCCGCTGCTGGACCACCCGGGTGTCGCCGTGGTCGGGGCGGGGAACGTGGCGCTGGACGTCGCCCGCGTGCTGGCCAAGACCGCCGACGAGATGGCCGAGACCGACGTCCCGGAGCCCGTGCTCGCCGCACTGCGCGCCAGCGCCGTCCGGGACGTGCACGTCCTGATCCGCAGAGGGCCGCAGCACGTGCGGTTCACCCCCGCCGAGCTGCGCCAGATCGGGGAGCTCGCCAACGCCGACGTCGTCGTGCACGACGACGGGCTGCTCGCCGCCGGGGTCGACGAGCCGGAGGACCGGCGGCAGCGGCAGAACCTGGAGATGCTCCGGGAGTGGGCCGCCCACGGGAGCACGGGCAAGCCGCGCCGGGTGCATCTGCGGTTCCTGCGCAACCCGGTGCGGTTGCTCGGGGAGAACGGCCGGGTGAGCGCGGTGGTGGTGGAGCGCACCCGGATCGACGCCGAGGGCCGCGTGGTCGGCACCGGTGAGGAGGAGACGCTCGACGTCGGGCTTGTGGTGCGGGCGATCGGGTACGACGCGGAGCCGATCCCGGGCCTGCCGTTCGACGCCCGCACCGGCACGGTGCCCAACGAGGGCGGCCGGGTGGTGCGCGACGGCGTCCCCGTGCCCGGCGCGTACGTCACGGGGTGGATCAAGCGCGGCCCGACCGGCGTGATCGGCACGAACAAGGCCGACGCGGCCGAGACGGTCGCGGCGCTGCTGGCCGACCTGCCGGCGCTCCCGGCGCCCCCGCACCCCGAGCCGGAGGTGTTCCGGAAGGCCCTGGCCTCGTACGGGATGCGGCCGGTGGACTGGACCGGATGGCTGCGGCTGGACGCCGAGGAGGTCCGCCGCGGCGGCCGCCGGGGAGCGGAGCGGGTGAAGGTCGCGGACCTCGCCGAGATGATGGAGGCCGCACACGGCGCGCCTGCCCCCTGAGCCGGGTCAGGGGTGTCCCGTGGATCTTGGTCGATGAGAGCCGTGATCCAGGTGGTTCCTGGCGGCGCCGCTGGATCGCCCTCATACCGGGCGTATTCGGGCGGTTCGGCGGTGTCGCCAGGGGCCGCCTAGGCGCGGCTGTCGCGATTGAAGATCCGCGGGACATCCCTTAGCCTCGGGCGTGCGATCACTGCTGCTCTCGCGACGCGACCTCGACTTTCTGCTGCACGACTGGCTCGACGTGGGGTCGCTCACCGCGCGCCCGCGGTTCGCCGAGCACTCCCGCACCACGTTCGACGCGGTGCTGGAGCTGTCCGAGCAGGTGGCGACGGAGCAGTTCGCCCCGCACAACCGGGCCGCCGACCTCACCGAGCCGCGGTTCGACGGCGACCGCGTCCACATGATCCCCGAGGTCGGCGAGGCGCTGCGGGTACTCGGCGAGACCGGGATCGTGGGTGCCGGGCTGGACGAGTCGGTCGGCGGGATGCAACTGCCGCAGACCGTGGTGCAGGCGTGCTTCCTGTGGTTCCAGGCCGCGAACATCGCCACGGCGGCCTACCCGTTCCTGACCGTCGCCAGCGCGAACCTCCTGATGGCGCACGGCAGCGCGGAGCAGGTGCGGACCTTCGTGCAGCCGATGGTCGAGGGCCGGTACTTCGGCACGATGTGCCTGTCCGAGCCGCAGGCGGGCTCGTCGCTGGCCGACATCACCACGCGCGCCGAGCCCCGCGACGACGGCACCTACCGGCTCTTCGGCAACAAGATGTGGATCTCGGCCGGTGACCACGAGCTGAGCGAGAACATCGTCCACCTCGTGCTGGCGAAGGTACCCGGCGGTCCGCCGGGGGTGAAGGGCATCTCGCTGTTCGTGGTGCCGCGGTTCCTCGTCGGGCCCGACGGCGCCCGCGGGGACCGCAACGACGTGGTGCTCGCCGGGGTCAACCACAAGATGGGCTACCGCGGAACGGTGAACACCCTGCTCAACTTCGGCGAGGGCCGGCACACGCCGCGCGGGGAGCCGGGAGCCGTCGGCTACCTCGTTGGCGAGCAGCACCGCGGGCTCACCTACATGTTCCACATGATGAACGAGGCGCGCGTCGGCGTCGGTGGGGGAGCGGCGGCACTCGGGTACACGGGCTACCTGCACGCGCTCGACTACGCCCGCACCCGTACGCAGGGGCGGCCGGTCGCGGCGAAGGACCCGGCCGCGCCGCAGGTCCCGATCATCGAGCATCCGGACGTGGCCCGGATGCTGCTGGCCCAGAAGTCCTACGCCGAGGGCGCGGTGGCGCTCACCCTGTACTGCGCCCGGCTGCTCGACGAGGAACGCACGGCAGCCACCCCGGAGGACCGGGCCAGGGCCCACCTGCTGCTCGACGTGCTCACGCCGATCGCGAAGAGCTGGCCGTCGCAGTGGTGCCTGCACGCCAACGACCTGGCCATCCAGGTCCACGGCGGCTACGGCTACACCCGCGAGTACGCCGTGGAGCAGTTCTACCGGGACAACCGGCTCAACCCGATCCACGAGGGCACCCACGGCATCCAGGGCCTCGACCTGCTGGGCCGCAAGGTCGTGATGGACGGCGGCGCCGGTCTCGCGCTGCTGGTGGAGACGATCACCACCACGATCGGCAAGGCGCGGGCCGCAGGCGGCGAGGCCGCGAGCCACGCCGACGTCCTCGCCGCCACCGTGGCGAGCGTCGAGCAGGTCACGGCGCAGCTGTGGGCGGCCGGTGACCCCGCGGTGACCCTGGCGAACTCGTCGATCTACCTCGAAGCCGTCGGGCACGTGGTGGTGGCGTGGATGTGGCTGGAGCAGGTGGTGGCCGCGGCAGGCCGTTCCGGCGACTTCTTCGACGGCAAGCGGGCGGCGGCGCGCTACTTCTTCCGCCACGAGCTGCCGCGCACGGGCCCGCAGCTCACGCTGCTGGCCGAGCTGGACCGCACCACCCTCGACGTGCGCCCGGAGTGGTTCTAGGAGCGCGCTCCTAGCAGGGGGCGACGGACACGACCGTCGGAAGCGCGCCCATCCGCTCGGTGAACGTGGCCGACTCGTCGTTCGTGACCGAGACGGTGCAGGTCACGCAGCTGTAGGGGACGCCGTCGCGGACGTCGACGGCGAAGTCGCGCACCGGGAAGCCACACGCGCGCAGCGCGGCGCCGACACGCAGCACGCCGTCCATGCCGCCGGTGGTGACGATCTCGTGGCGACGCTGCAGCCGGGGGACCCAGGTGGGACGGGGGGAATGGCCGAGAACTGTCATGGTGGCTCCAGGGGTTCCGTGGGGTACGGGTGACCCGAGCCAGGCCTCGGTTGGGGGAGGGGAGAGGAAACGCGCGCCGGCGGCCTGGCTCAGCCGACGCGCAGCCGTACGGCCACGTCGTGCGAGAGGGCGGTACGCATGCCGACGACTGTAGCGCGGTCGGTCGCAGCCCACCACGCGCCCCGCCGCGGCGGGGTGGTAACACAAGGGCGGGGTGCCGGTCGGCACTCCGTGACGACCCACCCCGGAGGAAAGCCCATGACGTCCGTCGCCGTGACCGGAAGCAGCGGGAAGCTCGGTCGTCACGTGGTGCGCCACCTGCAGGAACACGGCTACACCGTGATCGCCCTCGACCGCGTGCCCGATCCCGGCTCCCCCGCCGCGGCCTCGGTACGGGTGGATCTCACCGACCACGGGCAGGTGGTCGAGGCGTTGACGGCCGTCGACGGCCGCCACGACGGCGTGGACGCCGTCGTGCACCTCGCGGCGATCCCGGCGCCGGGGCTCGCCACCAACGCCACCACGTTCGCGAACAACATCACCGCCACCTACAACGTCTTCGCGGCGGCGCGCACGGCGGGGATCCGCAACATCGTCTGGGCGTCGAGCGAGACCGTGCTCGGGCTGCCGTTCGACACCCCGCCGCCCTACATCCCGGTGGACGAGGAGTACCCGGTGCGCCCGGAGAGCACATACTCCCTGGTCAAGAGCCTGGAGGAGGAGATGGCCGGGCACTTCTGCCGCTGGGTGCCGGACCTGAAGATGATCGGGCTGCGGTTCTCCAACGTGATGGACCCCGAGGACTACGCGAAGTTCCCCGGCTTCGACGCCGACCCGGCGTCGCGGCGGTGGAACCTGTGGGGCTACATCGACGGCCGCGACGGTGCGCAGGCGGTGCGGCTGGCGCTGGAGCACCAGGCCACCGGCGTGGACGTGTTCGTGATCGCCAACGCCGACACGGTGATGTCCCGGCGCAGCGCCGACCTCGCCGCCGAGGTCTACCCCGGCGTCCCGGTGACCCGCGAGCTGGGGGAGCACGAGACGATGCTGTCGATCGACAAGGCGCGCCGGGTGCTCGGGTTCGAGCCGCAGCACAGCTGGCGAGACTGACCCGTCCGGCCCGCGACCTGGGCCCGGCCCGCGTGGCGTGCCGGGCTCAGGTCGCGACGAGCGGGACCGGATCCGGGTCGTCGAGCCGGGCCGGGGTGAACAGCCGCCACGCCACCAGCGTGAGCGCCGCCATCCCGGCGAACGCGATCCACAACGGCGCCGTGATGCCGAGGCCACGCGCGGCCAGCCCGCCGGTGAGCGCGCCGATCGCCGACCCCCCGACCGCGAACAGGAAGTAGACGCTGTTGACGCGCCCGCGCAGGGCGTCGGGCACCACGCGCTGGCGCCAGGACAGCGTGATCACGCCCCAGAGGCTCGCGTGCGCGCCGAAGACCACCATCGTCGTGACGGCCACCCACGGCGCCCGGGTCAGCGCGAGGGACAGGTGCGTGCAGGTCTCGATCACCAGCCCCACGCGCAGCAGGAACGCCGCTCCGAACCGCGTCAGCAGCCGCGCGGCGGCCACCGAGCCGGCGAGGCCGCCGACCGCGCTCGCGGCGAGGAGCAGGCCGAAGCCGATCTCGTCGAGGCCGAGCCGCTCGCGCGCGTAGAGCACGAGGATCGAGAACGCCCCGGTCAGCGTCACGTTCATCAGGCACAGGCACAGTGCCAGCACACGCAGGACCTGGTGGCCCATGAGGGCCCGCACACCGGTGGCGATGTCGCGGATCATCGGGCGGGGCGCCCCGGTGGGCACCTCGCGCGGCACCGAGCCGCGCAGCGTGGCGACGAGCACGGCCGCCACCAGGAAGGTGGCCGCGTTGAGGCCGAACGGCAGGGCCGCGGCCACGACGAACAGCGCGGCGCCGAGCGGTGGTGCCAGCAGGCTGTTGCCGACGATCTGGACGCCCATGAGGCGGGCGTTGGCCCGCGGTAGCTGCTCAGCCGGGACGAGGGCGGGCAGCAGCGCGGTGCTCGCGCTGTCGGCCAGCGTCTCCATCGAACCGATCACGAAGAGCGCGGCGTAGATCAGGAGCACGGTGACCACGCCGGTGGCGACGGCCACCGCGAGCGCGGCGATGACCACGGCGCGGACGACGTTGACCAGCACCACCAGCCGGCGACGGTCGAGCCGGTCGACGACCACACCTGCGGGCAGGGCGAACATCAGCCACGGGAGCTGCTGGACGAACAGCGCCCCCGCCACCAGCGCCGGGTCGCTCGTCAGCGACGCCAGCAGGAGCGGGCCGGCGGCGAGCGCGACGCCATCGCCGACGTTCGACACGGCGTTCGCCGCCCACAGCTTCGCGAACCCGCTGCCGAGCGGCACCCCCCGAGCCCTCACCGGCGCAGCCTGTCGTGCGACGGCCACCCGCGGCAACCGGGTTGCCGCGGGCGGCCGTCGCGTCGGTCAGCGGCGGCTGCTGCGGCGCCACCCCGAGGTCGAGGCGCCGACCCCGGCCAGGTGCAGGGCAACGCACAGCAGACCTGCTGTCAGGAGCACCTGGGCCGTGATGATATCGAGGGAGATGCCGGCGAGCTCGAAGATGAGAGCCAGGGCGAACAGCACTGCGGCGATGATCGCGAGCATGACGCGTCCTTCCGCGGGAGGATGGGTGGTGCGGATGCTCCCTTTGCCCGACGCGTCGCGCATCCGGAAAGGCCAGCGGCGCGGGGATCGTGATGCGTCCGTTGTGCGAAGAACCCCCCGAGCTGGCGTCTCACCGGTGATACATTCGATCCGTGGACGAGGTGACGATCCGGGACCTGCGCAACCACGGAGGTGACGTCCTGCACCGGGTGGAGCAGGGCGAGACCGTCGTCGTCACGCGGGCCGGGGTGCCGGTCGGCGAGCTGCGGCCGCTCCCCCGGCCCAGGCTCTCCGCCGCCTCCCTGCTCACCCGCTGGCGCAGCGTGCCCGTGGTCGACCCGGCCGCGTTCCGGGCCGACGTCGACGCCGTGCTCGATCCTGCACTGTGACTGCGCCAGAAGCTCGCGGCCTCCTGGACACCAGCACGGTCATCGCACTCCCGCTCCTGCGCAGCGAGCGCGGGCTGCCCGCGGAGCCGCTGATCTCGACGGTCACGCTCGCCGAGCTGTCCGTCGGGCCGCTGGTCGCCTCGTCCGACGACGAACGGGCAGCGCGGCAGTCTGTTCTGCAGCAGGCCGAGTCCGACTTCGACCCGCTCCCGTTCGACGCGCCGGCCGCCCGAGCGTTCGGGCGCGTCGCAGCATCCCTGCGCCACGCCGGCCGGAAGCCGCAGGCTCGCGCGTATGACGCCCTGATCGCCGCGGTCGCCATCGCGAACGACCTCCCGCTGCACACGTGCAACCCGGCCGACTTCACCGGGATCACGGGCCTGGAGGTCGTGGCCGTACCGGTGCCCGAGCGGCCCTGACCGACGTCAGTCCGCCGCCCGCAGCTCCTCCATCGCCGGGACGAACAGGTCGTCGGCGTGCGGGTAGGGGGCGTAGAAGGTGAACCGGTCCACCACGCCGCCGAACCGGTCCAGCACGGCGGCCCCGAGCTGTGCCGGCTCCGCGACCACGGCGAACGCGTTCAGCACCTCGTCGTCGATCAGCTCGCCCATCTGCCGCCAGCGGTCGTCGTCGGTGCCGCGCGAGAGCCGGTTGAGCTCGCCGCCCAGCTCGTCCCAGCCGTGCAGGTCGAGCACCTTCCGGTAGGCCGGGGTACTGCCGTAGAACGCGATCTGCTCCCGCGCGCCCCGGGCGGCCGCCTCCATCTCCTCCTCCGTGGTCCCGCTCACGACGAGACCGGAGAAGCTGATCGAGAGGTCGGCGAGCGTGCGCCCGGACCGGGCCAGGCCCTCCTCCAGGGTCGGCACCGTCCGCTCCCGCAGGTAGCGCGCGGTCGTGAACGGGTGCGGCTGCAGACCGTCGCACACCTCGCCCGCCACGCGCGTCATGTGCTCGCCGACGGCCGCGAGGTAGACCCTGGGCGGACCCCACGGGCTCGGCGCGGGGGAGAAGAACGGGGTCATGAGCGTGTGGGAGTAGAAGTCGCCGCGGAAGTTCAGCGGTTCGCCCTCGTTCCAGGACGCCCAGATCGCGCGCAGCGCCTGCACGTACTCCCGCATCCGCGGCGCCGGGTGACCCCACGGCATGGCGAAGCGCCGCTCGATGTGCGGGCGCACCTGGCTGCCCAGACCGAGCAGGAAGCGGCCCTGCGAGTGCACCTGCAGGTCGTGTGCGACGTACGCGGTGGACATCGGGTTGCGGGCGAAGGCGACCGCGATCGCCGTGCCCACCGTCAGCCGGGACGTGTGCTCGGCCACCGCCACCAGCGGGAGGAACGGGTCATGCTGTCCCTCGAAGCTCCACAGCCCGTCGTACCCGGCCGCCTCCCGCTCCCGCGCCTCGGCAGCGAGCTCCGCCAGCCCCGTGCCCTGCAGCATCGCGTCGACCTTCATCGGCTCCCCGCTTCGTGTGTCCCCGGCTTGGTCGTCCCGAGCATGAACGACGGCACGGTGCGTGTGCCGCGCGGCCTGCCGTCGCGGCCCGGCTAGCCTCGGGCGCCGACGATCACGGAGGGCCGATGGGCGCAGGTCTGATGGGTGCAGGGCGGACGACCGCGGACACCGAGGTGCGCGGCCGGCGGGCACTGCGCTGGGGCACGGCCGGGGCGGTGGTCGCGCTCGCCGGGCAGGCAGTGGTGCTCGCGCTCTGGCCCGCCGCGCACCTGCTCATGATCGACCTGCAGGTGTACCGCGCCGGCGGTGAGCACGTGCTGAGCGGCGAACCGCTCTACACCGGCGGCGTGCTCCTGGACCTGCCCTTCGTCTACCCACCCTTCGCGGCGGCGCTGTTCGCGCCGCTGGTGTTCCTGCCCCTCGACGTGCTGAAGGTCCTCTGGACCGTCGGCGACCTGGCGCTACTGGGCTACGTCGTGCACCGCTGCGCGCGCAGCGTCGGGGTGCCGTCCGGCTCCGCGGCCGTGGCGGCGGTCCTGCTCACCGTGCTCGCGACGTGCCTGGACCCGGTGCGCACCACCCTCTACCTCGGGCAGATCAACATCGTGCTGCTCGCCCTCGTGGTTGCCGACCTGCTCGGCCGCCCCGGCAGCCGGTGGCGGGGGGTGGGCCTCGGCATCGCCGCCGCGGTCAAGCTGACGCCCCTGATCTTCGTGGTGTACCTGCTGGTCACCGGGCGCCGGCGCGCTGCGGCCACCGCGCTCGGGGTGTTCGTCGTCGCCGCCGGGATCGGGTTCCTCGCCGCGCCGTCCGACTCGGTCGCCTACTGGTTCCACGGGACGTTCGCCGCCGCCGGCCGGATCTCCGACGTGGCCGGCAACGCCAACCACTCGCTGAACGGTCTGCTTGCGCGGTTCGGCACCCCGTCGGCCCCGTCGGTACTGCCCTGGATCCTCACCGCCGCCGTGCTCGGGGCGCTCACCGTGTGGCTGGCCGTGCGGGCGCACCGGGGCAGGCAGGAGGTGCTCGCCCTGACGCTGTGCGGCCTCGGCTCGGCCGCGCTGGCCCCGTTCGCCTGGTCGCACCACTGGGTGTGGGTCGTGCCGCTGGTGGTCCTGCTCGCCCACCGCGCGGTGACGGGCGGGCGGGCTGCCGCCGTGGCGCTGCTCGGGGTGCTCGCCGCCACCCTCGCCGTGGTCACCGCGCTGCCGGGCCCCGGGGTCGGGCCGATCCCGAGCACCGGGCTCATCTCGCTGCAGCCCGACGTCTACCTGCTGCTGTTCCTCGCCGTGCTCGCCGGGAGCTGGTGGTTGCTCGGTTCCCCCGTCCCGTGGCGGACCGGCGGGCAGGCCGAGCGTGCACCTGGTCGGCCCGGAACCTGAACCGGTGCACGCTCGGGGTGCTGGAAACGGCGAGAGGGCCCCGCCGGTGTCCCGGCGGGGCCCTCTCACGTGCGTGCTGGCGGGGACCTCAGTCGCCCGCGGTCGGTCCCGAGTCGCCCGAGTGCGGACCGGTCAGCGCCTTGCGCTCCTCGCTGCGCGCCACGCTCTCGGCGTGCCCCGAGTCGCGGGATGCGCCGTCGTGCTGGGCGGCTTCCGCGGCGGCCTCCTCGGCCCTCGCCCGCTCCAGCGCGGCGGTCTCCTCCGGCGGGTCGGGGGTGAGCAACGAGCCCGGCACCGGGGCGCCACCCATACCCAGCTGGTTCATCCTCTTGGGCACGGGAGCGCCCTGGTAGGCCAGCGGGATGGCGTGCCCGTGGTCGTCGACGCCGCCGAGGGGCTGGTGCACCTCGATGAACTCACCGTGCGGGAGCCGCTTGATGATGCCCGTCTCGATGCCGTGTTCCAGTACCGCCCGGTCGGACCGCTGGAGCCCGATGCAGAGCCGGTAGGTCACGTAGTACGCGATGGGCGGGACGACCAGGACCCCGATCCGGCCTGCCCACGTCGTCGCGTTCAGCGAGATGTCGAAGAAGTAGGCGATCAGGTCGTTGCTGCCGCAGAGGACGAGCACCGCGTAGAACGAGATGGCCATGACCCCGAGCGAGGTGCGGACCGGAACGTCACGGGGCCGCTGCAGCAGGTTGTGCAGCGCGTTGTCCTTCGTGAAGTGGCGCTCGATGGCCGGATAGGCGCCGGCGAGCACGTAGAGCACCGGGAGGAACGCGGGGCTGGCCCAGAAGGCCGGCGGGATCGTGTAGTTCCCGATCGCGATGTTCCACGGCGGGAAGATCCGCAGCATTCCCTCGGTGAAGAGCACGTACCAGTCCGGCTGGGATCCGGCGGAGATGTGCGAGGGGTTGTACGGCCCGAAGTTCCAGATCGGGTTGATCTGCAGCAGCCCGCCCATGATCGCGATGACGCCGACGGTGACCGCGAAGAACGCGCCGCCCTTCGCGGCGAACGCCGGGAGGATCCGGACGCCGACGACGTTCTTCTCGGAGCGGCCGGGGCCGGGGAACTGGGTGTGCTTCTGGTACCAGACCAGGCCGACGTGCACCGCGATCAGCGCGAGCAGAATGCCCGGGATCAGCAGCACGTGGATGATGTAGAGCCGCGGAATGATCTCGGTGCCGGGGAACTCCCCGCCGAAGAGAGCGAACTGCGTCCAGGTGCCGATGACGGGCACCGCCAGGGTGAACCCGGAGGCGATTCGCAGCCCCGTGCCCGACAGCAGGTCGTCGGGCAGGGAGTAGCCGCTGAAGCCCGCGAAGAACCCGAGGAACAGCAGCAGCACGCCGATGATCCAGTTGGTCTCACGCGGCTTGCGGAACGCACCGGTGAAGAAGGTGCGGATCATGTGCGCGACCATCGCGGCCAGGAAGAGCAGCGCGGCCCAGTGGTGCACCTGCCGGACGAACAGCCCGCCGCGCACCTGGAACGAGATCTCCAGTGCGCTCTCGTAGGCACGGCTCATGTGGACGCCGCGCAGGTTGTCGAACGGGCCGTTGTAGGTGACCTCGACCATCGACGGGTCGAAGAACAACGCGAGGTAGGTGCCCGAGAGCAGCAGGATGATGAAGCTGTAGAGCGCGACCTCCCCGAGCATGAACGACCAGTGGGTCGGGAAGACCTTGTTGAACTGCTTGCGCATCCCCGCTGCCGGGTGGAAACGCTGGTCCAGCTCATCGAGGGCGGCTGCGCCCTTTGCCTGCAGCCCACCGCTCGAGCTCGTGGGGGTGGTGATCGCGCTCATGATGATCTCAGCTCCCAGAAGGCCGGACCGACTGGCTCGTTGAAGTCCCCGCGGGCGACGAGATAGCCCTCGTCGTTCACGGTAATGGGAAGTTGGGGGAGCGCGCGCGTCGCAGGACCGAAAATCGGCTTCGCGTACTCCGTCGCGAGGAACTGCGACTGGTGGCACGGGCACAGGATCCGCTGGGTCTGCGCCTCGTAGAGCGACGCCGGGCAACCCAGGTGCGTGCAGATCTTGGAGTAGGCGTAGTAGTCGCCGTAGTGGTAGTTCTCCAGGCCGGGACGCTCGATCACCGTGGTGTTCGGGCGGAACCGGATGAGCATCACCGGGGTGTCGGAGCCGCGCAGGCCCGCCTCCAGTGCCTCGTCGTTGCCCCGGTCCGACTCGCGGAACGGGAAGACGGTCTCCATCGAGCCCGCCTCCTGGTCCTCGGGACGCACCAGGGAGACCTCGTCCGGGTCGCCCGTGTCGCGGCGCAGGTACACCGTCTCGCCGTTCACCGGCTTCCACGCCGTGACCCACAGCGGGGCGTCGGCCCCGCCCTTCCACGGGTTGCGCACCAGCGGGGCGATCGCGGCGATCCCGAGCCCGAGGCCGAAGATGCCGGCCGCCGCGCCCGCCGCCCGCGTGATCAGCTTGCGGCGCGCGATGCCGGTGTCCTGGCCGGCCTTGGCCAGCTGCGCGAGCACCGTCTGGCGGGCCACCTCGTCGGACGCCCCGTCGTGGCGCTGCTGCACCGAGACCTCGTCCGGGAAGAACTTCTTCACGTACGAGATGACGGCGATGCCCAGTGCCAGCACCGCGAGACCGAAGGTGCCGCCGACGACCGGCGTGTACAGCGCGTACATCGTGTAGCCGGGCTGTCCCGGCGCCACGTACTCGAACGGCCAGAAGATGAAGGCCACCACGAAGGCGAGCCCGGCGATCGCGGAGATCACGAACCACAGGGCGACGGCGCGCTCGGCGCGCTTCTCGGCGCGGGTGCCTGGGATCGGCCACTTCCGCTGGTTGTGGACGATCTCGACGTCGTCGAGCTCCGCAGCGAGCCGCGCCCGCTGGTCCGGCGTCATCTCCTCCACCTCGGCGGCGGTGGGGGTGGGTGGATGCGGGTGCTCCGTGCCCAGTGCGGGCGGGTCCTGCCGCGAGGTGGTCATGACTTGGCTCCCAGCCACAGTGCGAATCCGATCAGGCCGGCCAGGCCGACGATGAATGCGATCAAGCCCTCGGAGACCGGCCCGATGCCGCCCAGCGGCTCCCCACCGGGGTTGTTGTTGCCGTTGGTCACCGACTTGATGTAACCGATGATGTCCTTCTTCTCCTCCGGCGAGAGCTGCCGGTCGGAGAAGCGGGGCATGTTCTGCGGGCCCGTGAGCATCGCCGTGTAGATGTCGGTCTCGGTGGCCGGGTCGAGGTTGGGCGCGAACTTGCCCGAGGTCAGCGCGCCACCGCGGCCGGTGAAGTTGTGGCAGGACGCGCAGTTGAGCCGGAAGAGCTCACCGCCGCGGGCGGTGTCCGGGCCGCGCAGTGCCGCCCCGGACTCCGGCGGCCGCGTGGGGCCCCCGCCGTTGGACTCGATGAACGCGCCCAGCGCGTCGAGGTTCGCCGCGCCCTGGGGGGTGTCCGGGTTGAACTCAGGGAGCGGCGGCTTGCGGATGGCCTGCGCCTCCTGGCGCGCCAGCGGCATGCGGCCGGTCGACACCTGGAAGTAGGCGGCTGCGTCGCCCACGCCGATCAGGCTCGGTCCGCGGTCCTCCACGCCCTGCAGGTTCGCCCCGTGGCAGGTGATGCAGTGGGAGTTGTAGAGCTCCTGCCCGAGCGCCACCTGTGCGGCGTCGTCCGGCTGCGCCACCGCGACCTGGGGTTGCGGCGCGAAGGTGGTGTAGAGGCCGCCTACGACCAGCAGGCCGATGCCGAGCGCCGTGACGCCGGCGATCCGGCGTCGAAAACGGCTGCGCGGGCCCCGGAGGCGCTTCGAGGAAGGTGTGGTGGTCATCGTCTGCGTCTTCCAGCCCATGTCGGCGGTCAGCGGATGAAGTAGATGACGGCGAACAGGCCGATCCACACCACGTCGACGAAGTGCCAGTAGTACGACACGACGATCGCGGCGGTGGCCTGCTGCGGGGTGAACTTGCTGAGCTTGGTGCGGATGATCAGGAAGATGAACGCGATGAGGCCGCCTGTGACGTGCAGCCCGTGGAACCCGGTGGCCAGGTAGAACACCGTGCCGTACGCGCTCGACGAGATCGTGGTGCCCTCGTGGACGAGGTTCCAGTACTCGTAGCTCTGGCCGAGCACGAAGATCGTGCCCATGACCAGCGTGAGCAGGTACCAGCGGCGCAGCCCGAACACGTCGCCCCGCTCCGCGGCGAACACCCCGAACTGGCAGGTGAACGAGGACGCCACCAGCACGATCGTCACGACGAGTGCGTAAGGCACGTCGAGGTGGGTCGGGGCGGGTGGCCACGTCGCACCCGGAGGATTCTGAGCGCGCGCGGTGAAGTAGATCGCGAACAGCCCGGCGAAGAACATCAGCTCGCTGGACAACCAGACGATGGTGCCAACGCTGACCAGGTTCGGGCGGTTCAGCGAGTGGATGCGCGCGCTGATGCTGGGAGCCGCTGTCGTCACCCGGGCATTATGACCCCCGGCCAACTTCTACAGCCTGTCGGGATACCCGGGGTGTCGGTCACGGTTCGGTCGGCCAACGGGCGGCACCCCCCGAATGTTCCGGAGCGCGGCACTACAGTTCCTCCCTGTGAGCAGCCCCGTCGCGCACCCGACCCTGACCGTGCTGGTGTTCAGCCACCGCCCCGAGGTACGCGAGGCCGTCGTCATGGCCATCGGCCGGCGACCTGCCCCCGACCTCGGCCGCGTCCGGTTCGTCGAGGCCGGTGGCATCGCCGAGGTGCTGGCCGCCGTCGACGCCGGCGGCGTCGACCTCGCCATCCTCGACGGCGAGGCCCAGCCCACCGGGGGCATGGGTCTCTCGCGCCAGCTGAAGAACGAGATCGACGACTGCCCGCCGATCATCGTCACCCTCCGCAGGAGCGACGACCGGTGGCTCGCCACCTGGTCGCAGGCCGACGCGGTGCTCGTGCACCCGCTCGACCCCCTCACCGCCGCCGAGACGGTGGCCGACGTCCTGCGCCGGTCCGCCGCGCTCGACACCGCGATCCGTGGCTGACGACACCCCGCTCACCTGGCCGGGGATCCTGGGCAGGCTCATCCGCGGGGAGCACCTCGGTGCCACCGACACCGCGTGGGTGATGGACCGGATCCTCTCGGCAGAGGCCACTCCCGCGCAGCTCGCCGGGTTCCTCGTGGCCCTGCGGGTCAAGGGTGAGACGGCGGAGGAGATCTCCGGTCTGGCCGACGCGATGCTGCGCCACGCCCGCCGGGTGGTCGTGCCGGGACGCGCCGTCGACGTGGTGGGCACCGGGGGTGACCAGGCCCAGACGGTGAACATCTCCTCCATGGCCGCCGTCGTGGTCGCCGCGGCGGGAGTGCCGGTCGTCAAGCACGGCAACCGCGCCGCGTCGTCGGCCAGCGGGGCCGCCGACGTGCTCGAGGCGCTCGGCGTGGCCGTCGACCTGCCGCCCGACGGCGTCGCGGCCTGCGTGGCCGAGCTCGGTATCGGGTTCTGCTTCGCCCCGGTGTTCCACCCGTCGATGCGGCACGCGATCGGGCCCCGCCGCGAGCTCGGCGTGCCCACCGCCATGAACATCCTCGGCCCGCTGACGAACCCGGCCCAGCCCCTCGCGGCTCTGGTGGGCTGTGCCGACACCCGACTGGCCCCCGTGATCGCCGAGGTGCTCGCCGGGCGGGGCTCGTCGGCGCTCGTGGTGCGCGGCGACGACGGGCTCGACGAGCTGACCACCACGACCACCAGCACGGTGTGGGCCGTGACCGGCGGTGAGGTGCGCAGGGAGACGCTCGACGCCCGCGAGTTCGGCATCGTCCCCGCCACCCGGGAGGACCTGCGGGGCGGTTCCGCGCAGGTCAACGCCGGGGTGTTCCGGGCGCTGCTGGCGGGGGAGCCCGGCCCGGTGCGCGAGGCGGTGCTGCTGAACGCGGCGGCCGCGGTGGTGGCCTTCGACGGTGTGCCCGCTCGCCTGGCCGACGCCTTCCCGGCGGCCCTGGACCGGGTGGCGGCCGCGATCGACTCGGGCGCGGCGCAGCGGTTGTTGCAGCGGTGGGCGACGTTCTCGGTGGCCCAGCGCGCCTGACGCTCCTGTTCACCCGGTCGGCGTCGTAGCGCCGCCCTGCGCGAGTCGCCCGCTCCGGGTGTGCGAGTCGCCCGTTTTGCGTGCGCGAGTCGCCCGCTCCGGGTGCGCGAGTCGCCCGTTTTGCGTGCGCGAGTCGCCCGCTCCGGGTGCGCGAGTCGCCCGTTTCGCGTGCGCGAGTCGCCCGCTCCGGGTGCGCGAGTCGCTCGTTTCCATAGCGGGTGGCCGCGGTTGCCGCGTCGTGGTCCCGTGATGCTGTTCCGGTGGGGCCTGATGCCGCGTCATGTGTCCATGACGCGCCGGGCCGGCGGGGGCGTCGGCCCCTGCGGGTCAGTCCAGGCCCACCGAGAAGGTGGCCTCGGTGTCGGCGCGGGAGTACGAGCGGAAGGCGATGTGGGTGTCGGTGCGCCGCACCCCGTCGACCTTGCTGAGGCGCCCGGCGATCACGTCGGCCAGCTCGTCGTGCTGGCTGACCTTGACCACCGCGATGAGGTCGACGTCACCGGCGCAGGAGTAGACCTCGCTCACCCCGTCGAGGTCGGCGATGGCCTGCGCGGTCTCCGGGATGCGGTCGGCGGCGGTGTGCACCATGACGATCGCGGTGATCACGACGGCTCCTCGGGTAGGTCGACTTCCCGCCCGACCCTAGTCCACGCCGGCCTCGATCGGCCGCGCCCGCTCCACCCAGCCACCCCAGCGTGCGGCGCTCCGGGCCGGCTCGGCCCACGAAGGCTCGGCGTGGACCAGGCGGGTGCCACCGGTGGTGAGCCAGCGGTGCAGCAGCCGCACCTCCTCGGGGGGCGCTCCGCGCAGCGGGCCGGGCTCGGTGAGGACCGTCTGGGCGCCGAGACGCAGGGCGTCGATCACGGGCATGGGCGCGACCCCCCGGGGTGCCACCCCGGCGGCCGCGAGCCGGCCGAAGCGCAGTACCGAGACCTCCCAGCCGCCCCGGCCGTCCGGCCTGGCTCCGACCACCTCGGGCAGCGCGGCGAGCGTGGCCAGGCGCTGGGAGCGTTCGAGGCCGAGGATCAGTGCGGCGAGCCGGTCGCGGGCCTGGGCGGCCGACTCGAACCGCTCCCGCCCGGCGAGCTCGTCGACCTCGGTGGCCAGGGTGCGCAGCGCGCCGTCGTCGCGGCCGTCGACCAGGTCGTGCAGGGCCCGTACCGCCGGTGCGTACTCCTCGGGTGTCTGCAGCCCGGCGCACGGCGCCGCGCACCGGCCGAGCTCGTGCAGCGCGCAGGGCGACGCCGAGGCGCCGCGGGCCGGGATGCGCTGGGTGCACGGGCGCAGGGGCACCGCGTCGAGGACGGTGTCGACGGCCGTGGCGGCCGCCTGCCGGGACCCGAACGGGCCCAGCGCCCCGTCGCGGGGGGTGGCGACCACGGACAGGCGGGGGAACGCCTCGGCGGTGGGGGTGACCCACCACCCGCGATGGGGACGGCGGGACCGGCGGTTGTAGCGCGGCTGGTGCGCTGCGATGAGCCGCAGCTCCCGTACCGCGGCCTCCAGCGCGTGGGCACACACGACGGTGTCGACGCGCTCGGCGAGCGCCACCATGTCGCGCACGCGGCGGCGCCGCTCCCCTGCGGTGAAGTAGCTGCGCACCCGCCGCTGCAGGTCGCCGCTGGTGCCGACGTAGAGAACCTCGTCACGGGGGCCGCGGAAGAGGTACACGCCCGGCGCCGCGGGCACCCCGGCCGCGAGCACCCGCTTCTTGCGCTGCTGCTGCGTTGGCCGGTGCGGCGCCGACTCGCGGGCCAGTCCCAGGAGCTCCTCGAGGCTCTGCACACCGAGGTTGCCCACCCGTTCGAGCAGGTGGTGGAGCACCTCGACGGTGGCCCGGGCGTCGGCGAGCGCACGGTGGGTGGGCTTCGTGGTGGTGCCGAACAGCTGGGCCAGGGCGCCGAGCCGCACGCTCGGCGCCTCGTCGCGGGAGAGGACGGCGCGGGCCAGGCGCGCGGTGCACAGCACCGGCGGGCGGGGCCACGGCCGCCCGTGGCGCTCGCACGCCGCCCGCAGGAAGCCGGCGTCGAAGGGTGCGTTGTGGGCCACGAGGACCGCACCGCTCAGGAACTCCAGCAGGGTGGGCAGGACGGCGGGGAGCCGGGGAGCCCCGGAGATCATCGCGGTGGTGATACCGGTGAGCGCCATCACTGCGGGTGGTACCCCGGTGCCCGGGTCGACCAGCGTGGCGAGCTCGCCGATGCGCTCACCCCCGCGGATCTTCACCGCGCCGATCTCGGTGATCGCGTCGTTGCCCGCCGAGCCGCCGGTGGTCTCCAGGTCGAGCACGACGAACGTCACCTCGCGCAACGGGGTGCCGAGCTCGTCGAAGGACAGCTGTGGGGAGAGACCGGGCACGGCGGCGGACGCTAGCGGCAGTGACCGACAGAACCGGGGGACACAGCGCGTATTCGCGCTGCCACCGGTGGGTGGTTCCGCTCGAACGCGGATAACCTGGAGTGATGTCCGGGTCAGACGACACCGCCCGGCCGCCCGGGTGCGGCGCGGCCGAGCCGTCGCCTGCCGGTGACCGCGATTCCGGCCCCGGTGACCCCGCCGCCCCGGAGCCCGTGAGCTGGGAGCGGCTCCCGGACGCCGTGCGTGCCCGGCTGGCCGACACGGCCGCTGCCGCGGTGGGCTCCATGCCCGTCACCGACGTCCCGGTGCCGCTGCGCAGGCTCGCCCGTTTCACCCCGGCCAAGCGCGCGAAGCTGGGCGGGGCGGCGCTGACCGCGGAGCTGGCGGCCTCGGTGGCCTTCCGCGCGGCGGTCGTCGCGTGGTGGGAGGAGCACCGCCCCGGGGAGCTCACCACCGCCGCGGACGACCCCCTCACCGCCGCGGCGGCCGCTCTCCTCGCCGACGACCCCGCGGCCGCCGCCGCGGTGGCCGCGGCCGCGCGCCGTGGCGAGGTCGTCGAACTGCGCGCCGAGCGGGATGCCGCGCTCTCGCGCGTGGACAAGCTCACGGCCGAGCTCGACCGGCTGCGTGCGGAGCTCACCGAGGCACGGGCCCAGGCCAGGGTGGCGGGGGAGCAGCGCGACGCCGAGTACCAGCAGCTGCGCAGGCGCGTCTCGGAGCAGGGAGCGCGGCTCCGCGCGGCCATCGACGGGCAGGTGGCCGCCGAGCAGAGCGCCGCCGACCTCCGGCGCGCGGCCGAGAGCGAGCTGGCGGCGGCCCGGGCCGAGCGCGACCGCGAGCGCGGCCGGGCCGAGGCGGAGCGCAGGCGCGCCGACCGCGCATCGGCCGAGGTGGCGGCGGCCCGGCAGGCCGCCCGCGAGGCCCGCAAGGCCGACGAGGTGCGCCTCGAGCTCCTCATCGACACCCTCGGTGGGGCCGTCACGGGGCTGCGCCGTGAGCTGGCGCTGGGCGGCGGTGGCCCCCGGCCCGCCGACCTCGTGGCCGGCGCCCAGGCCGCGCGCCGCGGGGCGGCGATCGACCGGCTGTCCGAGCTCGACGCGCTCCTGACGGTCCCGTCGGTGCACGTGATCGTCGACGGCTACAACGTCAGCAAGACGGGTTATCCCGAGCTGCCGCTGGCCGACCAGCGCACGCGTCTCGTCGGACAGCTGGCTGCGCTCGCGGCGCGGACGGGTGTGGAGATCACCGTCGTGTTCGACGGTGCCGGCGTCGTCACCGCCCCGCCGCGGGGATCGCGGGTGCGCGTGCTCTTCAGCGACGTCGGAGTGCTGGCCGACGACGTGATCCGCGACCTCGTGGCGGCCGAGCCGGAGGGTCGTCCGGTCCTCGTCGCCACGTCGGACCGCGCGGTCGTGGAGTCGGTCCGCCGCGGCGGGGCCTACTCGGTGCCGTCCGCGGTGCTGCTGGGCCGGCTGGCCCGCGTCTGACCCCTGCGGCAGCCGTTTCGGTCATCCGATCGGCATTCGGTGGCGAAGAACTGTCGGAGGTCGCTCCTAACGTCCGCGGTATCGGGAACGACCCGGCCGACGAGGGAGCAGGAAATGATCATCGATTGTGACAGCTGCGAGGTTCGTGGGATCGCCTGCGGCGATTGCGTGATCGGTGTTCTGTTGGGCGCGCCCACCCCGCAGACGACCGGAGCGGAGGGTTCGGAGGTGCCGTCCGGCGCGCCCATCGTGCAGTTCGACGCACCGGAGCGACGTGCCCTGGATGTGCTCGCAGATCAAGGTCTTGTACCGAGATTGCGACTGGTGGCTGTCCGTGAGCGCCGAGCGTCCGGTGACACGGATGGCGGAAGATCGGCTCGTGACGCAGGGTGACATCACAGCGTTGCAGAACCTCTTTGGTAGCTCTTTGCATTCACAGGGGACTCTCATCACCCCATCCGGTGACATCCCCCCGGTTTGGCCGTCATTGCCCGTCTCCGTAATCTCGCCGCGACCTTGTGGCGGTTCAGCCATTCGACCGGAATGGCGACACAAGGTCACCGCACCTTCGTCCGAACGGATGGCCTGAGGGCCCCCGATCGGGGAGCGTGCGGGTGGTGAGAGGAGAGCCATCCGCGTGGTGTCGCCTCGGCGTACCCCATCCGGTCACGGTCGGAAGTTCCGGTGGATCACACACCGATCCGCCCTCCGCCGGAGTCATGTCCCATCCGCGGGAGCGTTGGTCCTTGTCTCGCTCCTCGCTCTCGTTCTCGGCGCCACACCGGCGAGCGCGCAGCCCCCGTCGCCGCCACCGCCGCCCCCCACCAACGCGGCCGACGCCGCCGCCCAGCTCGACCAGGTGCAGCGGGAGGCCGAGGCCCTCACCGAGGAGTGGCACGCCGCCCAGGACACCGTCGACGCCCGGCAGGCCGAGCTCCAGACGCTCGAGCAGGCGGTCGCGCCGGCCAAGGCCGCGGTCGACGCGGCCAAGGCCGACGAGGAGCAGTACCGCCAGCAGCTCGACGCGGTGGCGATGGGCACCTTTGAGAGCGGCAACCTCGACCAGTTCAACGCGCTGCTCGCGAGCGGGTCCCCGCAGGACTTCCTGGACCAGATGTCGGCACTCGAGACGCTCTCGGCCGACTACAAGGCCGCGCTCGAGCAGCTGTCGTCCGTCGTCGACGTCACGGCGAAGGCACAGGCCAATGCCGACGCCGCCGTCGAGCGGGCCAAGTCCGCCGCCGACGAGGCCAAGAAGGCCGAGGACGACGTCGCCGCCCGGAAGCGCGACGCGGAGATCCGCATCGACCAGGCCGAGAAGCTCCTCGAGCGGCTGTCCCCCCAGCAGCGGCGCGCGCGCAACGGGCCCCAGGAGGACGCCCCGGACGTCCCGATCACGGGCACCGGGGCCGGTGTCGAGGCGCTGAAGGCGGCGGCGACCCAGCTCGGCAAGCCCTACCAGTGGGGTGCGGCCGGCCCGAGCAGCTACGACTGCTCCGGTCTCACGAGCTGGGCCTTCAAGAAGGCAGGCGTCACGCTCCCGCGGTCGAGCAGCCAGCAGGCGCGCGTCGGCAAGGCAGTGTCGTGGGACAACATGCAGCCCGGCGACCTCGTCTTCTACTACTCGCCGGTGAGCCACGTCGGGATCTACGCCGGCGGCGGAAAGATGATCAACGCTCCCCAGACCGGCGATGTCGTGAAGTACCAGACGGTGTCGAGCAGCGCCTTCAGCGGCGCCCGCCGCCTCTAGGCCTCGTCCGCTCCCCGAGTACGGGCGGCGGCCGGCCCGATGTGGCCGGCCGCCGCCCGATCTCATCTCCGGGCCCGCAACGGGCTGCACTAGCGTCGCGCGGGTGCCGCCCACGTTGCTGGTGACCAACGACTTCCCGCCCCGCACCGGCGGCATCCAGACGTACCTGCAGGCGTTCGCCGACCGGCTCCCTGCCGGTGAGCTCGCGGTCTACGCACCGGCCTGGCCGGGCGCGGCGGAGTTCGACTCCGCGCGCTCCTACCCCGTGCACCGGCACCCGACGTCCCTGATGGTGCCCACCCCCGGCGTCGCCCGGCGGGCGGCCGCTCTCGCCCGCGAGCACGGTGCGACCACGGTGTGGTTCGGGGCGTCGGCACCACTGGCCCTGCTGGGCCCCGGGCTGCGCCGCCGGGCCGGCATCACCCGGGTCGTGGCCAGCACCCACGGTCACGAGGTGGGCTGGGCGATGCTGCCCGGTGCCCGGCAGGCGTTGCGCCGGATCGGCTCCGACACCGACGCGCTCACGACGATCTCGCGCTACACGCGCGGGCGGGTGGCCGCCGCGTTCGGCCCGGACGCGGCCCTGGAGGTCATGCCGTCGGGGATCGACACCGCCGTGTTCCGCCCGGACCCCGCCGCCCGCGCCGAGCTGCGCCGCCGCCACGGCCTCGGTGACGCGCCCGTCGTCACGTGTGTGTCCCGGCTGGTCGCGCGGAAGGGACAGGACGTCCTGATCCGGGCCCTGCCCAGGCTGCGGGAGCGGGTGCCGGGAACGCGCCTGCTGATCGTGGGTGACGGACCGGACAGCCACCGGCTGCACCGGCTGGCCGCCGCCACCGGCACGGCGGAGCACGTCGTGTTCACCGGTCCGGTGCCGGCCGCCGAGCTACCGGCCCATCACGCCGTCGGGGACGCGTTCGCGCTGCCCTGCCGCACGCGCGGCCGCGGGCTCGACGTCGAGGGCCTCGGCATCGTGCTGCTGGAGGCCGCCGCGTGCGGGCTGCCGGTGGTGGCCGGCGACTCCGGCGGCGCGCCGGAGACGGTGCAGGCCGGCCGCACCGGCCACGTCGTCGACGGCCGGGACGTCGAGGCCGTCACGGACGCACTGTCGAGCCTGCTCGCCGACCCGGACCGCGCCAGGACGATGGGCGCGGCCGGGCGCGAGTGGATGCTGCAGGAGTGGGCGTGGCCCGCCCGCGTGGCCCGCCTGCGTGCGCTGCTGTCCGGCGCCCCGCTCCCGGCGGCCACCTGAGGCCTGCACTGGAGTATCCGGGCGCGCCGGGTCAGGCGGAGCTCTTGGGGGTGCTGTAGATGCTCGCGATGTCCTCGGCGAAGGTCTTCACGACGACGGCGCGCTTGACCTTCATCGTCGGCGTCATCTCGCCGCCCGCCTCGGTGAAGTCGACGGGCAGGATCCGGAACTCGCGGATCTGTTCGGCGCGGGAGACGGCCTTGTTGGCCTCCGCGACGGCGTTGCTGATCTCCGCACGCAGCTCGGCGTCGTCGACGAGGTCGGCCACGCCGTCACCGGCGGGCTTGCCGTTGCGTTCGCGCCACCCGGGCAGGGCGTCGGCGTCGATCGTGACCAGCGCGGCGATGAACGGCTGTGCGTCGCCGACGACCATGCACTGGCTGACCAGCGGATGCGCGCGCAGGCGGTCCTCGAGCACGGCAGGCGCGACGTTCTTGCCGCCCGCCGTCACGATGATCTCCTTCTTGCGGCCGGTGATCGACAGATAGCCGGCGTCGTCGATCTCGCCGAGGTCGCCGCTGTGGAACCAGCCGTCCTCGATCGCCTCGGCGGTGGCCGTCTCGTTCTTCCAGTACCGCCGGAAGACGACCGGACCCTTCAGCAGGATCTCGCCGTCGTCGGCGATGCGGACGGAGTGGCCGGGCAGCGGCCGCCCCACCGTGCCGATCCGCTGGGCCGCGAGGGTGTTGATCGTGACCGCCGCGCTGGTCTCGGTGAGGCCGTACCCCTCGAGGATGGGCAGGCCGACCCCGCGGAAGAAGTGGCCGAGCCGCTCGCCCAGCGGGGCGCTGCCCGAACCGGCCGCCACGGCGCTGCCACCGACGGTGCCGCGCAGCTTGCTGTAGACGAGCTTGTCGAACAGCGCGTGCCGCAGCCGGAGGGCGAGCCCGGGGCCGCCGGTGTCCTGGGCCCGGCTCCACGCGATCGCGGTCTCGGCGGCCGCGTCGAAGATGCGGCCCTTGCCGTCGTCGTGGGTGCGCTGGCGGGCCCCGTTGTAGACCTTCTCGAACACGCGCGGCACGGCGAGCAGGAACGTCGGACGAAACGACTGGAGATCGGGTAGCAGGGTCGACACGTCCGGCGTGTGGCCGACCACGGTGCGGCTGGCGACCGCGCAGTACTGCAGCGCGCGCCCGAACACGTGGGCGAGCGGCAGGAACAGCAGGAACGACCCGCTGTCGGTGAACACGGTGGAGAACTCGCGCGCCAGCGTCTTGGCCTCCCACACCAGGTTGCCGTGGGTGAGCTCGCAGCCCTTCGGACGGCCCGTGGTGCCGGAGGTGTAGATCAGGCTGGCCAGGTCGTCGACCCCCACCGCCTGCCGCCGGGCGTGCACCTCGTCGGCCGGGGTGTCGGTACCCAGCGCGGTGAGCTGCTCGATCGCCGCGGACGACCCGTCGGTGCCCGCCTCGATCTGCCACACGTGCCGCAGCGCCGGGAGGTCGTCCGAGACGCTCTCGACGAGCGCCCGGTGCTTGTCCGACTCGACGACGATCGCGACCGCTCCGGAGTCGGCGAGGATCCAGTTGATCTGCTCGGCGGCGGACGTCTCGTAGATCGGCACGGTGACGCCGCCTGCGGCGAGCACGGCGTAGTCGATGACGGCCCACTCGAAGCGCGTGCGGGAGAGCAGGGCGACCCGGTCGCCGGGCTCGACCCCGGCCGCGATCAGCCCGCGCGCCACGGACGTGACCTCGTCGGCGAACTGGCCGGCGGTGACGTCGGTCCACGAGCCGTCGGCGCCGGTGCGGCGGCGGAAGGCCGGTGCGGCGGCGTCCTGGGCGGCGTTGTCGTAGACCGCGTCGACGAGGTTCTCCTCGTCGCCGACACGGACCGTTGCGGGGACGCTGTACTCGCGCACGGTCTTTTCCTCCTGGCCGGTCCGGCTGTCGTTCATGGGAACCTACCGTGCAGTTCAAGGCCGGGGCAGGCCCCGGCGCGACGGCGTGATCCGGTGCGGCAGGCTGCGCCCATGCCGTCGGTGGACGTGATGGACGAGACGTTCCTCGCCGTGGCCCCCGAGGTGGTGGCCGCCGAGTTCGCGCAGCCCGCGCGCTGGCCGGTGCTGTGGCCCGACCTGCGCCTCGAGGTGATGACCGACCGAGGCGTCCAGGGACTGCGCTGGACCGTGCAGGGAGCGCTGGTCGGCAGCATGGAGGTCTGGCTCGAACCCGTGCTCGACGGGACCGTGCTGCACTACTTCCTGCGGGCCGACCCGGCCGGACCGGACGGCGCCCCGCGCCCTGTCTCGGCCCGTCGGGGCGCCGCGGAGGCACGCCGCCGCCAACGCGCGGCCAAGGCACTCGCGTTCGCCTGCAAGGACCGCCTGGAGGCGGGACGCGCGCCGGGCGAGGCACCGACGTAAATTGACGGCCATGCGCGTGCACGTGGTCTCCGACGTGCACGGCAACGTGGAGGCGCTCGCCCGGGCGGGCGAGGGTGCCGACGCGCTGGTCGTCCTGGGCGATCTCGTCGAGTACGTCGACTACGGCGATCCGGCCGCCGGCATCCTGGGCCGGGTGCTCGGGTCGGAGGTCAGCGAGCGGTTCGCGCACCTGCGCACGCACGGAGCGCCGGGGGAGCTCATCGCGTACATCCGCGACGCATGGTCGCGGGTGCAGGACGCCGACGCCGTGGTCGAAGACGCCGTCCGGGAGCAGTACGACCTGCTGTTCGGCGCGATGACCGCCCCGACCTACGCCATCCCCGGCAACGTCGACATGCCCCGGCTGTGGCCGGAGTACGAGCGGCCCGGACTCAGCCTCCCCGACGGGAACGTCGTCCCGGTGGGTGGGCTGCGGTTCGGTTTCGTCGGCGGCGCACCGCTGCCGGCGGGACAGATGCTGCGCCGCAGCGGTCCCTGGACCCCGCACCTGCGCAACGCCGAGGAGTTCGCGGCCGCCGTCCACGCACTGGGCCCGGTCGACGTGCTGTGCAGCCACGTGCCGCCCGCGGTGCCGGAACTGGCGTTCGACGTGGTGTCGCGCCGTCCGGAGGCCGCCGCGTCCGCGCTGCTGGACGTCGTGCACCGGGACCGGCCGAGGGCGGCGCTGTTCGGGCACGTCCACCAGCCACTGGCCGCCCGGGTGCGGGTGGGCCGGACCGAGTGCGTCAACGTCGGTCATTTCCGCCGGACGGGCGTGCCCTACGTGCTGCGCTGGTGATGTTGCGGGGCGGCGACCGGCCCTCCCGTGTGGATGTTCGGGTCCGGGATCGACCTTCCTGGGTTGGATGTTCGGGCTTGCGCGCATCCCTTCGGTAGCCTGCCGCCATGGCCGACGCTACGACCTCCACGATCACCATCGCCGCCCCACCGGAGCGGGTGATGGCAGTGATCGCCGACTTCCCGGCCTACCCCGAATGGGCCTCGCAGGTGAAGAGCGTCGAGGTGCTCGGCAGCGACGCGGACGGGCGCGCCGAACGAGTGAAGTTCACGATGGACGCCGGCCCGATCAAGGACTCCTACACGCTCGACTACACCTGGGCGCCGGACGCGCGGTCGGTGAGCTGGACGCTGGTGAAAGGCCAGATCCAGAAAGCGCAGAACGGGTCGTACACGGTGGTTGGCACGGGGTCGGAGACCACCGTGACCTACAGCCTGGCGGTCGACCTGAACATCCCGATGATCGGAATGTTGCGCCGCAAGGCGGAGAAGGTGATCATCGACACTGCACTCAAGGGGCTGAAACGTCGGGTCGAAAGCGCCCCATGACGCATCATCGCTGATCCCGCGGCTACCCTCCGCGTCGTGCGCGTCGTCCTTTTCACCGGTAAGGGAGGCGTCGGAAAGACGACTCTCGCTGCGGCCACGGCCGCTCTCCTCGCGCGCTCAGGGCGCAAGGTGCTGGTGGTGTCCACCGATCCGGCCCACTCCCTGGGCGATGCGCTGGAGTGCGAGCTCGGTGGCGAGCCCACCGAGCTGGAGCCCGGCCTCTCGGCCGCGCACATCGACACGAGGGCACTCCTCGACGACTCGTGGGGTCCCCTGCGCGGCCACCTCCGCACCCTGCTGTCCGGCGCCGGCGTCGACGAGCTGGTGGCCGACGAGCTCACGGTGCTGCCCGGCGTCGAGGAGCTGCTCGCTCTCGGCGAGGTGCGCCGCGCCGCCGAGAACGGAACGTGGGACGTCGTGATCGTCGACTGCGGCCCCACGGCCGAGACGCTGCGGCTGCTGGCGCTGCCGGAGGCGCTGTCGGGCTACCTGGAACGGCTGTTCCCCGCCCACCGGCGCGCGGTGCGGGGCCTGCTCGCCGGCCTCACCGGCGCGGGACGTGATGCGCAGCCGGCCTGGGACCGCACGGTCGACGCCCTCGATGTGCTGGCCGAGCAGCTCACCGGGCTGCGCGCGATGCTCGCCGACCACACCACGACCTCGATCCGGCTGGTGCTCACCCCCGAACGCATGGTGCTGGCCGAGACCCGCCGCACGCTCACCGCGCTCGCCCTGCACGGCCTGCACGTCGACGGGCTGGTCGCGAACCGGGTGCTCCCCGGACCACCGCCGTCGCTGCGCGGACCGGCCGGCCGCTGGCTGCGGGAACGCCACACCGAGCAACAGGCCGTGCTCGCGGAGCTCGGCGGCATGCCGGTCTCGCTGCGCACCGCCCCCCATGCCGCCGCCGAGCCGACCGGCATCCCGGCCCTGCTCGAGGTGGCGCGGTCGCTCTACGGCTCCGCCGACCCGGCCCCGCGAGCGGGGGCCGCGCCCGAGCCGCTGCTGCAGATCCGCCGCACGGCAGGCCGGGGCCGGTCGCTCGACTCCGAGTTCGAGCTCGTGCTGCACCTGCCCGGTGTCGTCGCGAGCACCCTGGACCTCAGCCGGATCGACGACGACCTGGCCGTCACCGCCGGCCCGACGCGCCGCATGGTGGCGCTGCCGTCGGTGCTGCGCCGGTGCACCGTGAGCGGCGCGCGCCTCTCCGGTGACGACCTGCGGGTGGCGTTCACCCCCGACCCGGCAGCATGGCTCCGATGACGACCACCGCGGGAAGCTGCAACGAGCACGCCGGGCTCGGTGCCGAGCTGCGCGCACTCGTCCTGAGCACGCTCGACCGGCTCGAGCCCGTCCTGGAGCGGATGCGCACCGAGCCGGTGACGCAGACCGCCGAGACCTGCGCGAACTGTCCCGTGTGCGCCCTACTCGCCGCGCTGCGCGGGGACCACCCCGAGCTCGCCGGGCAGCTCGCCGCGTACGCCTCCGGGCTGCTGAACGTGCTGCGGGCCGCGCTGGAGGAGGGCGCCCCCGCACCCCACGGCTCCCCGGCGGCCGAGCCCGACCCGCCGCAGCGCCGCGTCCAGCACATCGTGATCGATCGCGGCCCGGTGCCCCGGTGACCGCCGGTGGGAGAACCGTCGAGTGTCCGTGCTCACGTCCGTGCCCGTGCTGACCGTCGGCGTCGACGTCGGGGGTACGAGTGTCCGCGCCGGTGTCGTCGACGCGGAGGGGAACGTCCACGACACGGCCCGCACGCCCACCCCGCGTAGCGAGGCCGCGCTGGAGGCCGCGCTGGCGGGCGTCATCAGCGAGCTGGCCGGGCGGTACCGCGTCGGAGCCGTCGGGCTCGCGCTGGCCGGCTTCGTCACGCCCGACCGGCGCGGGGTGCGGTTCGCCCCGCACCTGTCCTGGCGCGACGCCCCGGTCGCCGACCGGATCGCCGAACGCGTCGGGCTGCCCGTCGTCGTCGAGCACGACGCCAACGCGGCAGCGCTCGCCGAACGGCACTTCGGGGCCGCGTCCGGCGCGTCCACCGCGGTCTTCGTCGCGCTCGGCACCGGTATCGGGTCGGCGCTGCTCCTCGACGGGAACCTCTACCGGGGAGCCTTCGGGGTGGCGCCCGAGCTGGGCCACCTCCGCGTCGTGCCGGACGGGCGTCCCTGCCCGTGCGGCAAGAACGGCTGCTGGGAGCGGTACTGCAGCGGCACCGCGCTCGCCACCACCGCCGTCGAGCTGCTGGCCCGCGACCCCGGGCGTTCCCCGGTGCTGCGCAGGCTCGTCGCGGGCGACCCGGGCCGCGTGACGGGGCAGCGGGTGGCCGCCGCCGCCCGCGACGGCGACCCGGTGGCGTGCGCCGCCATGGACGACCTCGCCCGGTGGCTGGGGGAGGGGCTCGCGCTGGTGGCCGACGTCTTCGACCCGGAGCTCGTGGTCATCGGGGGCGGGGTGTCGGGGTCGGCCCCGCTGTTCCTCGACGAGGCCCGCGAGCACTACGCCGCCACCGTGACGGGGGCGGGCCGCAGGCCGCTCGCCCGGATCCGCACCGCGCAGCTCGGGGAGGCGGCCGCGGTGGTGGGCGCCGCACAGCTCGCGCGCGAGCTCGTGCTGCAGTCCTGAGGTCCTGACGCCGCCGCTCGGCGGCGGGACCGTCAGACCACGGCTCCGTCGTCGCCGTCGTCCTCGCCGTCGCCGGGCGGATCGGGCCACAGGCGCAGCACGAGCCACCCGAGGCCTGCGGCGAGCCCGAGGAGGCCCAGCGGCAGCCCGTAGGCCAGCGGCACGCCCACCCACCCGGGCGCGATGATGAGCACCAGACCCAGCGCCAGCAGCACCAGCCCGACCAACGCCGGTGGTCCGAGCCGGGGGAGCGGGGGCGGTTCAGGCGGGATGAAGTGCTCGTCGTCGGCGGCCGGGGCCGGCTCCGGGACCGTGGTGGGGCGGGGCTCGAAGAGCGCGCCGGCCGGCTCTGCTGCGGCGGGCCACTCGGGCACCTGGCCCTCGCGGCGCCAGCCGGCCACGATCGCGTCGAACTCGTCGGGGGCGGCGCCGCCGTCGGGCTGCGCGCGCTCGTCGGGATCCCGGTTCACGCGGCCTCCTCACTCGTCCCGCGGTCGGAGCCCGTCGCCCCTGCGGCGGGAACGGCTCGGCCCCCACCATCCTGGCATGCCGGGCCGACGAAGAGGAGGCGCCGGGGCACGCATCGGTTGCGATCGGCCGTGCCCGTTGTCGCCGTGTGACGGGCGTCCGTAGGCTGGCGCAGTCGAGGTGGAGGGGGCACGCCCAGGTGCTGTACTGGTGGTCCAAGTTCGTGCTCCTCGGTCCGCTGCTCCGGTTGTTCTGCCGGCCCACGATCGAGGGAGTCGGGAACGTCCCGGAGCGCGGCGGCGCCATCCTCGCCAGCAACCACCTCGCGGTCGTCGACTCGTTCTTCCTGCCGCTGCTGGTGCCGCGGCGCATCACGTTCCTCGCCAAGCGCGAGTACTTCACCCAGCCCGGGCTCGTCGGCTGGTTGAAGAAGACGTTCTTCTCCGGGGTCGGCCAGGTGCCGATCGACCGGTCCGGCGGGTCGGCCGCCCAGGCGGCGATGGACACGGCCGTGCGGCTGCTCCGTGAGGACAAGCTGCTCGGGATCTACCCGGAGGGCACCCGGTCGCCCGACGGGCGCCTGTACAAGGGCAAGACGGGCGTCGCCAGGATGACGCTGGAGGCCTGCGTCCCCGTCGTCCCGGTGGCGATGATCGGCACCGACAAGGTCAACCCGATCGGGTCCCGGATGTGGCGGCCCCGCAAGGTGCACATCAAGATCGGGGAGCCCCTCGACTTCTCCCGCTACGCGGGAATGGCGGGCGACCGGTTCATCGAGCGTTCGATGACCGACGAGATCATGTACGCCCTGATGGAGCTGTCCGGGCAGACCTATGTGGACATGTACGCGGCGTCGGTGAAGGAGCGGGCGGCCAAGGCGAAGGCCGACGACCTCCAGGAGACCGACGGGAACGCCCGGTCGGCCAGCCGAGTGCCGGGCACCCGCGCCAGCTGATCACCCATGTGGGTGTGTACACCCACTCGGAGCAGCGGCGTATGGGTCGATGTAATACAGTCAGCCGGTGCCGCGATGGGTCGATGTGGTCAGACGGGACAACCCTTCACCCGACGACGAGTCGCCCACGACCTTCGTCCGGGTGGACGACATCCCCACCACGTACGTCCCGGTCGTGACGGCCTCCACCAGTCCTCCCCCCGCCCCCCAGACCTGGATCCGCAGGATCGCGCCGTGGGCGGCCTTCGGCGTCGTCGCCGTCGTGGTCGTCGCGGGCACCACGGCGTGGTCGGCGTCGCTGCGCGGCCCCGAGGACTCGCTCGGCGCCGGCGCCCCCACGCTGGCCCAGGTGCCGGCGCTCGCCCCCGCCACCCCCGAGCCCGCCCCGGAGCCGACCACGGCCGCTCAGGAGGAGACGAGCGCGGCACGCGCCACCCGCGAGCGCGCGCGGACAACGCCACGCCCGACTCCCGCGGTGCCTCCGCCCGCCCCGGCCACCGCGGCGCCCCCGGCCGCCACACAGCCGCAGGAGCCCGCCCGGCCCGCACCCACGTCGGCGGCCTCGACCACCACCCCACGGCCGCGGGGGCCGCTCTTTCCGCCACCTTGCTCCCCGGGCCGGTCGAACAGCGCGGGCGCTCCCTGCCAGACCACCGCCCAGCCGCCGACGTCCCGGCCGCGCTGACCCGGGCTCGCCGATCCCGTGGTGCGGTTCGGGACACTCGTCCCCGCCGCGGACGGGCAGCACATACAGTCATCGGTGGCCCGGCTCGGACGACCAGGCCGCATGGCGCCCGAACGTGGCGCTGACCGGTGCGCACCGGCAGCGCTGTTCACGCGCCGACCAGCGGGAACAGGACGGATATGCGGTTCTTCTACGACTGCGAGTTCATCGAGGACGGGACGACGATCGATCTGGTGTCGATCGGTGTGGTCGGAGAGGACGGGCGCGAGTTCTACGCCGTCTCCACGGAGTTCGACCCGTCCAGAGCGGGCGCGTGGGTGCGCGCCAACGTGCTCCCCAAGCTGCCGTCCCCGGCGGACCCGGCGTGGCGGTCGCGTTCCCGCCTCCGGGCTGATCTGCTGGAGTTCCTGACCTCCGCGCCGGGTGATGTCGAGCTGTGGGCGTGGATCGCCGCCTACGACCATGTGGTGCTCTGCCAGCTGTGGGGGGCGATGCCGGCGTTGCCGCGGGCGCTGCCCCGCTTCACCCGTGAGCTCCGCCAGCGCTGGGAGGACGCCGGGCGTCCGCCGCTCCCGCCGCCCAGCACCGACGCCCACGACGCGCTCGCGGACGCCCGGCTCAACGCGAGGCGGTGGGAGGCCATCGAATCGGCGGTGGCCGCTCGCTGAAGCTCAGCGAGCGGCCACCGCACGACGCCGTCGGGGTCAGGTGAAGATGCTGACACCGCCCGGGCCCACGAGCAGGCCGACGATGATGAGCACGATTCCCCAGATGAGCTGCCTGCGCACAATCGCAAGAATGCCGGCGATGACGAGAACGACGGCGATGATCCACAGTAGAGTTGCCATGCGCCGGGATGCCCTGATCGCTTGGTCGAGGAATCGCGCCATTCGGGTGACCTATGCCGCCGTACGGTTCAGCTCGGGGCTCGTGGTACTGCGCCGAATGGTCCAACGGCTTCGTTTTGCACTATTCGTGGCTCAGCGGAAGCCGGCGACCCGTCCCCCGCCGGCCCGGCTACCCTGCTGATGTGAACTGGACCGTCGACGCACCGGTCGAAGTGCTGCCCGAGCTGCCCCCGCTGCCTGCCGAACTGCGCGCCCGCCTCGATGACGCGCTGGGCCGTCCCGCCGCTCAGCAGCCGGACTGGCCCGACAGCGAGCAGGTCGCGCACGTCCGCACCGTGCTCGAGAGCGTGCCCCCCGTCACGCTCCCCCCGGAGGTCGACCGCCTCCAGGAGCGGCTCGCCCAGGTCGCCCGCGGAGAGGCCTTCCTGCTGCAGGGCGGCGACTGCGCCGAGACGTTCGTCGACAACACCGAGCCCCACCTCCGCGCCACGATCCGCACACTGCTGCAGATGGCCATCGTCCTCACCTACGGCGCCTCGCTGCCGGTGGTGAAGGTGGGGCGCATCGCCGGCCAGTACGCCAAGCCGCGCAGCGCGCCCGTCGACGCGCTGGGGCTGCCGTCCTACCGCGGCGACATCGTCAACTCGATCGTCGCCCACCCCGCCGCCCGGGTGCCGGACCCGTCCCGCATGGTGCGCGCCTACGCCAACGCCAGCGCCGCCATGAACCTCGTGCGCGCGCTCACCGCCACCGGCATGGCCGACCTGACGATGGTGCACGACTGGAACAAGGACTTCGTGCGCACCTCTCCGGCAGGAGAGCGCTTCGAGAACATCGCGGCGGAGATCGAACGCGCCCTGCGGTTCATGGACGCCTGCGGCGTCGACGACCACAACCTGCACAGCGTCGAGTTCTACGCCAGCCACGAGGCCCTGCTCATGGACTACGAGCGGGCGATGCTGCGGCTGGACGTCAGCCGGGGGCAGCCGCGGCTCTACGACCTCTCCGCGCACTTCCTCTGGATCGGTGATCGCACCCGGCAGCTCGACGGCGCCCACATCGCCTTCGCCGAGCTGCTCTCCAACCCGATCGGGCTCAAGATCGGCCCGACGACCACGCCGGAGCTCGCCGTCGAGTACGTCGAGCGGCTCGACCCGCACGGCACCCCCGGCCGGCTCACCCTGGTCAGCCGCATGGGCAACGGGAAGGTCCGCGACTCGCTCCCGCCGATCATCGAGAAGGTGGAGGCGTCCGGGCACAAGGTCATCTGGCAGTGCGACCCGATGCACGGCAACACCGTGGAGTCCACCACCGGCTACAAGACCCGCCACTTCGACCGGATCGTCGACGAGGTGCAGGGCTTCTTCGAGGTCCACCGCGCCCTCGGCACCCACCCGGGCGGCATCCACGTCGAGGTCACGGGCGAGGACGTCACGGAGTGCCTGGGCGGGGCGCAGGAGATCTCCGACGCCGACCTCGCCGGCCGCTACGAGACGGCCTGCGACCCCCGCCTCAACACCCAGCAGTCCCTGGAGCTCGCCTTTCTCGTGGCGGAGATGCTCCGAGGCTGACCCGCCCGGACCCGACCCACCCGGCGAGTCGCCCGAAACCCGCGCGCGAGTCGCCCGCTCGGGGCGCCCGTCCGCGACATGGACACATGACGCTGTCGGGACGGCCCTTCGGGCAGCGATATGTGTCCATGTCGCAGATGGTGGTCGTCCGGCCTCCTGCTGACGCCCGGGGCCGGGATCGGGGCGGGCGGTCAGAAGGTGTCGAGGGTGACCGTGGTGCCGGGGTCGACCAGGGTGCCGGGGCTCGGGTCCTGGTTGATCACGCGGGCGCGGTCGCGCTTGTCGGAGAACCGGGAGTTCTGCTCGACGTCCAGCCCCTCGTCGTCGAGCTTGTCGGCGGCATCCTCGAACCGCTCGCCGATGACGAACGGCACGCGCACCTGGTCCTCCTCCGGCTCGGGTGGAGGGGGAGGCTGGGGGCCACGGCTGAGCACGAGGGTGACGGGCGCACCGATGGCGAGCGGCGTGCCGGCGGCCGGGTTGGTGCCGACGGCCGCACCGGCGGGCACCGTGGGGTTGAACTGGTCGGCGTCGGTGGTCCGCACGGGGGTGAGGCCGGCGTCGCGCAGGGCCTGCTCCGCGGCGGCCACGGCGGTGCCGGGAGCGATGGTGGGCACCGTGGGGCGGCCGGAGGAGATCGTGAGCACCACGGTGCTGCCGCGCAGCAACCGGGACTCGGGCTGGGGGTCGGCGGACGCCACCACACCGGCCGGCTGGTTGTTGTCGCGGGCGGTGGTGATGCTGGCGACGAGATCGGACTCGCCGAGCAACTGCTGAGCCGTGTTCTGGTCCAGGCCGACGACCGACGGCATCGCCGTCCAGCGTCCGCTGCCGAGCCACCAGGCCGACACCCCGACGAGCAGGGCGAGCACGAGCACGATCGCGGTCCAGACGGCGAAGATGCGGCGGCTGCGCCTGCGGGCCCGCAGGTGGGCCGGTGGGCCGCCGGGCGCACCCAGGTGCTCGTCCTCGGCGGGCCGCGCCATCATCCGCGTGCCACCGCGCTGCGGCGCCATGGCGGGGTAGGCGCCGGTACCGGGCACGTGCTGGGGGCCGGCCGGCAGCGTGTCCTGCTCCTCCAGCGGACGTGCTGGCGGCACCGGCGGCGGCACGCGCGGCACCTCCAGTCGGGTCGCCATGCGGCGCAGCTCGGCGAGCATCGCCCCGGCGTCGGCCGGCCGGGCGGCGGGGTCGCGCCGGGTGGCCCGCAGGACGAAGTCGTCGAGCTCAGGGGGGACGTCGCCGGCGATCAGCGACGGCGCCGGCATGTCGGAGTTCACGTGCCGGTACGCCACGGAGAGCGCGGTGTCGCCGGTGTAGGGCGGTTCGCCCGTGAGCAGCTCGTAGAGCATGACGCCCGCCGCGTAGACGTCGCTGCGCGCGTCGGCCGCGCCCGTGGCGACCTGCTCGGGGGACAGGTACGCGACGGTGCCCAGGATGTAGCCGGCGTGGCTGGCCCCGGCCGAAGCGGCCGCGGTGACGAGCCCGAAGTCGGCGACCTTGACCTCGCCGGTCCGGCTGATGAGCACGTTCTCCGGTTTGACGTCGCGGTGGACGAGCCCCAGCCGGTGGGCCTCGGCGAGCCCGGCGAGCACCGGCTCCATCACCGACAGCGCGGCCGGCACCCCCAGCGGCCCGCGGTCCCGCAGGACGTCGCGCAGCGTGCCACCCTCGACGAGCTCCATCACGAGGAACAGCACCGGCCCGTCGACACCCATGTGGTCGCCCTGGTCGTGCACGTCGACGACAGCCGGATGGTCGATGCGGGCCGCGGCCCTGGCCTCGCGCTCGAACCTCGTGCGGAACGCGGGGTCGGCCGCGAGCCGGGGCTCCATCACCTTGATCGCGACCGGCCGGTCCAGGCGGGTGTCGGTACCCCGGTAGACGGTGGACATGCCGCCATGGGCAAGGACCGGCCCGAGCAGGTAGCGCGCGTCGAGCAACGCGGCCGGCGGGGCATTCACGCATAAGACGGTACCGGCACCGGGAGGTGGTGCCGGACCTGCCGGGGCTGTGGCATCGTGTTTACCCGTGAACGATGTGTCCGTGCTCTCCGAGGTCGTGGCAACGCTGCCCGTCGCGGAGGTCGCCCAAAGGCTCAACCAGCCCGTCTCCCGGGTGCACCAGCTCGTACGCGACGGCCAGCTGCTGTCGTTCCGGCGCGAGGGTGAGGTGGTCGTCCCCGCCGACTTCCTCGACGCGGACGATGCGGTGGTCAAGGGGCTGTCCGGCACCATCACCGTGCTGCGTGACGGCGGCTACACCGACGAGGACATCCTGCGCTGGCTGTTCGCGGAGGACGACTCGCTGCCGGGCACGCCGGTGGCGTCGTTGCGCGCAGGCCGGCATCGGGAGGTCAAGCGCCGCGCCCAGGCGATGGCGTTCTGACCTCTCGCGCCACCGCGGACGGCAGGGCTCAGGAGCGGGCGCGGGCCACCACGGCGCGCAGCATCCCCGGCAGCGCGACGGCTGCGCGGGTGCGGGCCGGCACCGACACCCTGCGGTGCAGCACGTGGTAGTCGGCCGCCTCGATCTCGTCGAGGATGCCGCGGTACAGCCGGAAGGCACAGGCGATGCACGCCCGTGACACCGGCTCGAGCATCGCGACGCCCGGCGCGGCCCGGCGGTAGACGGCACGGGTGTGGGCCACGAGGTGCGCGAGCGCGCGCCGTACCCGCCGGTCGGGCCTGCGGGTGTGCCGGCACCAGGTGAGCAGGTCGCGGTCGACGCCGAACGCGGCGAGCTCCTCGGCGGGCAGGTAGAGCCGACCGCGGTCGAGGTCCTCCCCGATGTCGCGCAGGAAGTTGGTGATCTGGAACGCGACGCCGAGCGCGGCGGCAGGCCCCTCCGCCTCGGCGCGCGGCACGGTGGTGCCCAGGATGGGCAGCATCTGCAGCCCGATCACCGCGGCCGATCCGTGGACGTAGACGCCGAGGTCGTCGAACGTCGCGTAGCCGGTGACGTGGGTGTCCATCCGCATCGAGGCCATGAAGGCGGTGAAGTGGCGGCCGTCGATGTCGTAGCGACGGGCGGTGTCGGCCAGTGCGGTGAGCACGGCGCGGTCGCTGGGCCCGCCGGCGAGCGCACGCTCCAGCTCCGCGGACAGGGCGTCGAGCCGGGCGGCCTTCTCGGCGGGAGGCCGCTGGTCGCCCAGGTCGTCGACGATCTCGTCGGCGTACCGGGCGAAGCCGTACAGGGCGTGGACGGCGGGGCGGCGCGCGCGGGGCAGCAGCCGGGTGGCGAGGAAGTAGGTGCGCCCGTGGCGCGCGTTGAGCTCCCGGCAGCTGGCGTAGGCGGCTCGCAGTGCCGGGTCGGTGATGCCGGCGGCGTCGAGCTCAGCCTGTCCCGGACTCGGCACCGGGAGCCGGGACTGCGGCGGTCGGAGCGGCGGACGCCGGTACGGCGGCAGAGGCACGGGCAGGGGCGGTGACCGGTGCGGGCACCGCGCTCGCGGGTCTGCGGGCCCGGGCCCCGGCGGCGAGCCGGAGCGGGTCGGGGTGCAGCAGCGACACCGCGGCGAGTGCGGCCACGAGGGCGCACACCGCGAGGTAGCCCCAGTTGTAGAGGGCGTCCTCGCCGTTGGGGTAGTAGACGATCACGAGCATCAGCGAGATGAACACAACCCAGGCCATCCCGCGCTGCGACCACCGGACCATCGCGAGCAGTGCCATTCCCCAGCTCACGTACCAGGGGAGGGTGGCGGGCGAGAGCACCGCCACCGCGAGCAGCACGATCCCGGCGCGGTGCACGGCGTCCGGTCCGCCGTCGCGTGCAGCCCACCACTGCCGCACCGCGATCCAGAGCAGCACGCCTGCGCCGATGACCCGGGCGACGTTGATGAACGGCTGCTTCGGGACGTTCGCCACCAGCCCGACGAGGGTGTGCGCGAACTCGCCGACGCCGGTGGGGAAGGACATCCAGTTCACGATCATGGACGGTGCGCTGAGTGCCGGCAGCCACCCCAGGCTGACCTGCGCCGCCAGCGTGCAGAGGGCGAACACCACGACGAACACGCCGAGGCCTGCCGCGGTGGCCTTGAGGATGCGCGCCCTGCGTGAGCCCGGTAGCCGGGCGGCCCACACCAGCACGAGGAACGGCAACGCGACGGCCGCGCTGGCCTTCACGGCCATCGCCCCGGTGACGAGCGCGATCCCTCCCGCGGAGCTTCCGCGCAGGGCGACCAGTGCCCCGGCCGCGAGCAGCCCGACCACGAGCAGGTCGTTGTGGCCGCCCCCGACCATGTGGATGACCATCACGGGGTTGGCGACGGCGATCCACAGGGCGACCGGCACCCGCCCGCCGAGCCGGCGGGTGAGCTCGGGCAGCGCCCAGATCAGCAGCAGCAGGCCCGGCAGCAGCGCGAGCCGCATGAGGATCACGCCGAGGATGATGTTGTTGCCGGTGGCCCAGGCCACGCCCTTGGCGAGGAGGATGAACAGCGGCCCGTAGGGCGCCGGGGTGTCCTGCCAGAAGTAGTGGACGTTGTCGGTGAAGATGCCCGGCATCGCGTCGGGGCCGACCGCGTACGGGTCGAGCCCGGCGAGCGCCAGGCCGCCCTGGGCCAGGTAGCTGAAGATGTCGCGGGTGAACAGCGGGGGCGCCAGCAGCATCGGCGCCGTCCAGACGGCCGCGGTGGTGAGCACGGCGCGACCGCCGACGCGGCGGGCGAGGACGTCGCGCCCCAGCTGGACCCAGGCCCACAGCATCAGCGCGACGCCCGCGTAGATGAGCACCGTGGCCAGCTCGCGGCCGTGCCCGTAGCGCCAGAAGCCGAGCGCGGAGTTGGTGAGCAGCGGGTCGCGGACCAGGACACCGCCCGCCCCGAACCCGCCGAGGACCATCATCAGGGACGCGGCCAGCCCGAGCAGGAGCGGCCGCCGGGGAGGGTTGCCGAACCGGGCTCGCCATGACGACCCCGATGCCGGGGCGGCGTCGTGTTCCGGTGGTGCGAGGTCCGCCGGACCTCCACCGGGTGCCGGCCTGCCGTCTGCCGGCGCAGCAACTGGCGCCGATGCGCGCTCCGCAGGCGCTGCTCCCGGCAGCGCCTCGGGCAGCGTCGATCCGTCGACCGATGATGGTGGCTTCATGACGCGATCCATGCTCGCATGACCCGTGTCAGCCGCCGGTGGGTACCCTGCGCGCCCGCGTGGCCGCGCCCGTGATCCGGCGGGCGGCGAGCCGCCCGGAGATCAGGACTGGCGGGATGCCGACGCCGGGGGTGGTGCCGCAGCCTGCCAGTACGACGTTCCCGAGCCCGCGGACGAGGTTGCGGGGCCGGAACGGGCCGGTCTGGGCGAGGGTGTGGGCGAGGGAGAACGGGGTGCCGGCGGCGAGCCCGGCGGCGCTCCAGTCGGCCGGGGTGACCAGGCGTGAGACCTCGATGTCGCCGGTGATCCCGCCGAGGCCGGGGTGGCCGCGGGCCTCGAGCACGCCGAGCAGCTCGTCCCGGTAGGCGGAGCCGATACGGGCCCAGTCCAGCCCGGCGCGGTCGGTGTTGGGGCAGGGGGCGAGCACGAACAGGAGGTCGCCGCCCGGTGGGGCGAGCTCCGGGTCGGTGGCGGTGGGACGGGTGACCAGCAGCGACGGGTCGCTCATCAGCACGCCGTCGTCGATGATCTCGCGGAACGTGCGGCGCCACGCCGCTCCGAACGAGATGGTGTGGTGGGCGAGGTCGGGCCGCTTGCGGTTGAGGCCGGCGTGCAGCACCACGGCGCTGGGGGAGTGGCGCAGGGGCACCGGGCGCCGTGGCGTGCGCCCGACCAGCCGCCGCACGACCGGGAGGTCCGGGGTGAGCACGACGGCGTCGCACGCGACCCGCTCGGTGTCGCCGCCGGGGCCGGCCGTGTCGACGTGCCGGACGGCGGTGACGCGGCCTGCCCGGCGTTCCAGGCCGGTTGCGGTGCGGCCGTAGTGGATCTGCGCCCCCGCGGCCACCGCCGCGTCCGCGAGCGCCTGACCCACCTCCCGCATGCCTCCTCGGGGGAAGAAAACTCCCCCGATCGTGTCCATGTAGGCGATGACGCCGTAGGCCGCCATCGCGAGGTGCGGCGGCACCCCGGCGTAGAGCGCCTGGAACGAGAAGATGCGTTGCAGCCGCTCGTCGGGCAGCATCCGCGCCACCCGCGGACCGAGCCGTCCGAAGCCGCCCAGCGCCGCGAGCCGGACCAGGTCGGGGCCGAGCAGGTCGAGCGGCGAGTCATGGTTGGCGCCGATGAAGGAGTCGATCTCCGCGCGGTAGAGCGCGGTGAGCCACTCGCGCGTGCGCCGGTAGCCCGCCGCGGCCTGCGGGCCGCACACGCGCCTGACCTCGGCCTCCATGGCGTCGCCGTCGGTGTGGACGTCGATCGTGGAGCCGTCGGCGAAGTGGGTGCGGTAGGCGGGATCGAGCACGACGAGGTCGAGACGCTCCTCGAGCTTCTCTCCCACCGCTGCGAACGCCTCGTCGAGCAGGTCCGGCATCGTGAGCACGGTGGGTCCGGTGTCGACCCGGAAGGTGCCGCTGCCGGTGTGCAGGTCGAGCCGGCCCGCGCGGCCACCGGGGTGCTCCGCACGCTCGAGGAGCGTGACGCGGCGTCCCGCGCCCAGCAGGTGCAGCGTGGCGCTCAGCCCGGCCAGGCCGGCGCCCACGACCACGACGTGATCGGTCGGACCGGGGACGGTACGGGTCAACTCCTCCTCCGCGTGGCCATCTCCGCCAGCCCGGCCAGCGCGGTGGCCGCCGGTTCCGCGATCTCGACGGCCGAGAGGGCGTCGAGTGCCGAGCCGGTGAGGGCGGCGATCCGGTGCTCCATCGCCTGCACCGCCCCCAGCTCGGTGAGCAGGTCACGGATCCGCTCCACACCGGCGGCGTCGAGATCGGGATCGCCGATGGCGGCGGTGATCGCGTCGCGGGCCTGGGTGCGCCCCCGGTCCTCCGCGCGTTCGACGGCGAGCGCCAGCAGCAGCGTGCGCTTGCCCTCACGCAGGTCGTCGCCCGCCGGCTTGCCGGTGACGACCGGATCCCCGAAGACGCCCAGCAGGTCGTCGCGGAGCTGGAACGCCACGCCGATGTCGGCGCCGAAGCGCCGGTACGCGGACACGAGCTCCGGCGCCGCGTCGGCGATCGCCGCGCCGAGGTGCAGCGGGCGTTCCACGGTGTAGGCGGCGGTCTTGTAGCGGTCGATCTGCAGCGCGGCACGGGTGGAGGTGTCGCCCGTGGCCTGGTGCAGCACGTCGAGGAACTGGCCGCCGAGCATCTCGGTGCGCATCGCCTGCCACGGCGGCGCCGCCCGCACGAGCGCGGCAGGCGGCAGGCCCGCCGCGCGCAGCATGTCGTCGGCCCACGCCAGCGCGAGGTCGCCGAGCAGGATGGCCGTGGCGGCGCCGAACCGGGCCGGCTTCCCGCGCCAGCCCGCGGTGGCGTGCCTGCGGGCGAACTCGACGTGCACGGTCGGGCGCCCCCGCCGGGTGGCCGAGGCGTCCATCAGGTCGTCGTGGATCAGCGCGCAGGCCTGGATCAGCTCGAGCGCGCTGACCGCGCGGAGCACGGAGACCGCCTCGGGTGAGTCGACGGATCCGCCCGCGCCGCGCCAGCCCCACCACGCGAACGTCGGCCGGATGCGCTTGCCACCCTCGAGGACGAACGCGACGAGCGCGTCCGTGGCGTCGGCGAAGGCCGGGTCGATGGCGACGGCGTCGGCCGTGCGGTCGCGGAGGAACGCGGCGAGCTCGGTCTCGACGGCGGTGACGAGGCCGGTGTCGTCGAGCAGCGCGGTGTCGACCGCCTCGATGTTGGTCATCGGGAGCCCCGCAGCCGACTCGAACGGATCGCGCCGCGGCATCGGGGGAGCAGAACTGCTGGTGAGCGGGGCACGCATGGAGGGTAGCGGCGCAGCCACACTCCGGCGCGCCGACAACGCCGCTGGTCGTAGGCTGAACCCGTGAAGGTCACCCAACGGATCAGCGGCGACCGTCCGGTCTTCTCGGTGGAGTTCTTCCCACCGAAGGACGAGGCGGGCGAGGCGGAGCTGTGGCGGGCGATACGCCGGCTGGAGCCGCTCGACCCGGCGTTCGTGTCCGTCACCTACGGCGCGGGCGGGTCCAGCCGGGACCGGACGATCCGGACGACGGCCCGCATCGCCACGGACACCACGCTCGTGCCCATGGCCCACCTCACCGCGGTGTCGCACTCGCGGGCCGAGCTGCGACAGGTGATCGGGGCCTACGCCGCAGCGGGCATCTCCAACATCCTCGCCGTGCGCGGCGACCCGCCCGGCGACCCGCTCGGGGAGTGGTTGCCCCATCCCGATGGCCTGACCTATGCGGACGAGCTGGTCTCGCTCGTGCGCAGGCTGGGTGACTTCTGTGTCGGTGTGGCGGCGTTCCCCTACGGGCACCCGCGGTCCCCCGACCCCGAGACCGACCTGGCCAGGCTGGTGGCGAAGGTCCGGGCGGGCGCCGACTTCGCGATCAGCCAGCTCTTCCTGGAGCCCGAGGGATTCCTCCGCCTGCGCGACCGGATGGTCGCCGCGGGCTGCGATGTCCCGCTGCTCCCCGGGATCATGCCGCTCACCACGGCGCGCACCCTGCGCCGAGGCCCCGAGCTCTCCGGCGCGCCACTGCCGCAGGCGCTGGTCGAGCGCATGGACCGCTACGCCGACGACCCGGCGGCCTTCCGCGCCGCCGGCATGGACGTCACGGCGGAGATGTGCGCGCGGCTGCTCGACGAGGGCGTGCAGGGCCTGCACTTCTACACGATGAACCGCTCCACGGCCACGGTGGAGCTGGTGCGCAGGCTCGGGCTGGCGGCCCGGCGCCCCGCCGTCACCGCCCCGGGCTGACCGGGGGGTTGCGGGTACGGCGGGCAGCCACCACCACCGCGGCGGCCGCGAGCGCGACCATGCTGCCCAGCACGATCGTCCAGTTCAGCGCCGACGGGGCGTTGGGGTCGTCGAAGGCCACCACGGCGTTGGTGTCGCCGACCTCGCCCGGGGTGAACGTCCAGCTCACGGTGCTGGAGTCGCTGGTGTCGTCGTCGCCGTTGGTCTCGAGCACCTGGCCGGGGAAGCCGACCTTGAGCTGGAAGTCGGCCCGGTCCACCGCCACCGTGGTGAGGTCGACGGCGCCGTTGACGAGCACGCGGTTGCCCGCCCGGCGCAGCTCGAACCGGACCGCGTCACCCGCGGGGCCTGCCACCGTGGCCAGGCTGGCGACCTGCGCGAACGTGAGCCCCGAGAAGCGCAGCACCGACCCCGCGTAGCCGTCCTGCCGGTACGGCGACACCTCGACGTCGGACTCCAGGTCCGCCGGCACCGTGATCGCGGGCCCGGGGTCGTCGGCGCTCTTCTCCGGGGTGGCGATGACGACCTCGCCGGTGACCGTGTCGTCGGGCTGCACGGCGAGCGCCGCACGGACGCGCGCGCACCCGCTGAGCAGGCTGGTGGCCACCAGCAGGGCGAGCAGCAGCAGCGGTAGGACGCGGCGGCGGGCGGTCGGCGTCATCGGCACGGCGGTCATCGTGCCATCCGCCTCGCCGGAGGCGGGCAGCCCCGCCGCTCCGGCTACTGCGCGGGGGCCAGCGGGAGCTCGCGCCCGAGCACGGCGAAGGGCCGGGAGTCACCGGTGAACCGGTGGTTGCGCAGGACGTCGCGGAAGCCGGTGCGCCGGTAGAGCCGCCACGCCCGGCCGGGCGGCTGGGTGCCGTACTCGGGCGTGGAGAGCAGCACCCGTGGCTGCGGGGTTCCGTCGAGCAGCGTTCTGAGCAGGCCCTCGCCGAGCCCGTGGCCCTGCGCGTCGGGACGGACGTGCAGCTCCGTGAGCTCGAAGTAGTCCTGCAGCCAGAACTGGACGTCCGGGCCCCGGCCGGCGAGCCCGCGGCGGACCTCCTCGAACCACCACTGGCCCGGGCCGCCGGTGTAGCCGTAGGCGATGCCGATCAGCGTGCCCGCCGAGTCGAGCCAGGCCGCCCCGCGCCATCCCGGCCGACGGGAGTGGTCGAGCCAGAGGGTGCGCCGGTGCCGGGCGGTGCTGGTGGGGTAGCGCATCGCGCTGACGTACACGTGCAGCGCTTCCGCCAGCCGGTCGGCGAGATCGTCCGGACCGAGCTGGACCAGCTGGCGCGCCGGAGCCCTTGTCACGCGTCCATCACACCACGCGGCCCGCACGTGCGCCGCTCCCGGTGGAGGGCCGACTTGACGAGGAAGGGCCGGAGCGCTCTACTGGAGCCGGATCGAACATGCGTTCGATCCCGGGCTCCGGTGGTGGGGCGGGGGAAGCGCCCCGCCACCGGCGGTCCGGTGCTGGGCGGGAGGAGCGTATTCGGATGAGTGCCTTCGGTCGGGTGTTCGGGTCGCGCCGGCCGACCCCCATTCAGGTGCGGTGGCAGGACGGCGAGCCGGTCGAGTTCGAGAGCCGCCCCGTCCGGCGCGGTCCGCGGTACCTGGTCACCGACGTCCGCGAGCGCTGGATCGAGGAGTCCCCGTGGCCGTTCCCGTCCCCCATGCCGGTCGGGGGCGACCGGCTGCGGTGCTGGCGGGTGGAGGCGCGCTCGGCGGGGGAGCCGGAGGCGCCGGCGCGGGAGTTCGTGCTGCGGATGCGGGCCGGGCCCGGTGTGTGGGATCTGGTGCGGGTGTCGGAATGAGTGAGCTCCGGGAGGCGACGATGACCATCACCACAGCGCGGGTGCCCCACCCGCGGGCGCCCGTCCGGCCGCCCGTCGGGTCGGCGCCCGGCGCGCCCACCTCGCGGGCGGCACTGGCGCTGATGCGCCAGGCCGCCGACGGGCTCGCGGAGGCCCACCGCACCGAGGAGCCGTTGCTCCGCTACCCGGCGGCCTACCTGGCCGCACTGCGGGCAGGCGCGGCGGTGCTCGCGGTGCACGCGCGTCCCCGGCCGCGGCGCGGATCGACGCGCAACGTCTGGCAGCTGCTGGCCGAGGTCGCGCCCGAGTTCGCGGAGTGGGCCGCGTTCTTCGCGTCGTGCTCCGACACGCGGGCCGCGGCGGAGGCGGGCATCGCGCGGCTGGTGGGGCGACGCGACGCCGACGACCTGTTGCGGCAGGCCGAACAGTTCGTGGGCATCGTCAGCGCGTCGGTGCCGCTGCGCTGAGCTGAGCCCGGCCGGCGGTGACCGGCCGGCTCAGCGCGTGGCAGGGGGTGCCGCGGTTGCGGCAACCGTGCGGCGCGCTCTCTCGCTGCGCAGCACCCGGCCCAGGAGCAGCGTGAACACGGCGGAGGCCTCCCGGGCCCCCGGGGTGTCCCACCGCTGGATCGGCATGCAGGCGCCCTGCGCCTGCTGGATCGCCGCCCGGTCGGGCAGCACGCCGGTGAACACCAGCGGGCCGAACAGCTCGCGCAGCTCGTTGATGCGGAACTCGTGCTCGGTGTTGCGCGGCCGTACGCGGTTGATCAGCACGCCGAGCGGCTGCAGGTCCGGGTTGCCACGCTGCCGCTCGGTCTGGATCGCGTCGAAGGCGCGCTGCACACCCGACACCGCGAAGATGGTCGGGTCGGTCACCAGCACGGCACGCTGGGCCGCGGCGAGCGCGCTGCGCGTGAGCTGCCCGAGCGACGGCGGGCAGTCGATGATCACCAGGCGGTAGGGCTCGGGAGGGTCGTCGTACCGGTCGCCGGAACCCGTGCCTGCCGCAGCCTGACCGTTGACGTCATGCAGGCGGGGCACGTCGTAGTGCTCGACGCGGTCGAGCCGCTCCAGCGCCTTGGCCAGCCGTACCAGCTGCTTCGGGCCGGGATCGGGATGGTTGTGGCGCTCGGTCTGCTCCGCGCCCACCAGTACGTCGAGGCCGGCGCCCCAGGCGCTGGGGGCGATCGCGCGCCGCAGCACCGACGGGGTGGGTTCGTCGAGCACGTCGGCCACGGTGGCCGTGGTGGCGGAGCCGACGTCGAGCGCGATCGTGGAGTTGGCCTGCGGATCGAGGTCCACCACCAGCGTGCGCACCCCGTGTTCCAGTGCCGCGCCGGCCAGCCCGAGCGCCACGGTGGTTTTTCCCACTCCACCCTTGAGGCTCAACGTGGCGACGACCTGCACGGCGATCAACCTACCCTGCCCCGGAGCGCACTAGTCTGCCGTTGTGAGGCTGGGATGGTGAGTGGTGCGGCGGCGGAGACGGTCGGTGCGGTGGGCGGGGGTTCGGTGCACCGCACGCTGGTTGCCGAGGTCACCAGGGTGCGCGCCGCGCGGCCGGACCGTCCGCCCCGCGTGCTCGACGTCGGCGGCGGCAGCGGTGCCTGGGCGGTGCCGCTCGCACGCTCGGGGTGCGCCGTCACCGTGGTCGACAACAGCCCCAACGCGCTCGCGGCCCTGCACCGGCGGGCCCGGGAGGCGGGCGTGCACGAGCTGGTCACGCCCGTGCAGGGAGATGTCGACGCGCTCGCCGACGTCGTCCCGCCCGGTGGGGCCGACCTCGTGCTCGGCCACGGGCTGCTCGAGGTGGTGGACGACGCCGCCGCGGCGGTGTCGGCGCTGACCACGGCCACGGCGGCGGGCGGGGCGGTGTCGGTGCTCGTCGTCGGGCGCTACGCCGCGGTGCTCGCGCGCACCCTCAGCGGCCGGCTCGCCGAGGCGCGGGCCGTGCTCACCGATCCCGACGGCCGCTTCGGCGCCGACGACGCTCTGCGCAGGCGGCTCGATGCCGCGACCCTGCGCGGGCTGCTCGAGGACGGCGCGGCGCTGCGGGTGGAGGTGCTGCAGGGCGACGGGGTGCTCGAGGGCTGGGTGCCGAGCGCGGTCCGCGACGGTGGACCCGCTGCCGCCCGCGCCGTGGCCGAGTTGGAGGACCTCGCCGCCGCCGCGGCACCGCTCGTGGAGATGTCGGCCCGGCTGCACGCGCTGGCCCGCCGGCCCGGCTGAGCAACGGTGCGGCCTCCGCCCGAACCATCCGCCGACCCGTACCGGGCGAATCGGACACGGCCGACCGGGTGTGACGGAACGCGCACTGATCGTGTCCGGCAGGGCTCAGCGGGCGGACGTGGGGTGTGGAGATCACCTTCCGGTCCTCCGCAATCCGCCACCGGGGCGTTGTGTGACCGAAAATGGCCCTGCTCATGCTCTCGGCGACGGTCCGTGACAAAGATCGACCCGTCCGCTTGACGAGTCTGGCTAGTCGGCGAGCCGCGAGGCTCGTATCCTCTTGCTCAGACGCCCAGCCCTGGGCGCTCGTCGCGTCGTTCCGGCACCATGGAAGATGACCCGACAGGATGACCAGTGCCGGAGGTGAAGCCGTGCCCCTCTCCGAGCACGAGCAGCGACTGCTCGAACAGATCGAGCGCGCTCTCTACGCCGAGGATCCGAAGTTCGCGTCCACCGTTCGTGGTGGCCGTCTGCGCAAACCCACCCGTCGCCGTCGCCTCCAGGGTGTCGGCCTGTTCGTCCTCGGTCTGGTGCTGCTCGTCGTCGGTGTCGCCGTGCCCCAGCTCTGGCTGGCGTCCAGCTTCCCGGTGCTGAGTGTCGTCGGATTCCTGGTGATGCTCGGCGGTGCCGTGCTCGCGGTCACCTCGGTCGGCCAGGCCGGTCAGCCGGGTCAGCCGAAGGAAGCCGAGCCCGACAAGAACCGCTTCACCGGCCGGATGGAAGAGCGTTTCCGCCGCCGGTTCGAGCAGGAGTAGGCCGCCCGGTCAGGCCTTCCCGGTCTGGCCGAGTTCCAGTCAGCCGGATCGGGGCCACGGACGAGTGGTCCCGATCGTGTACGAAGCCGCCGCCCGGCGATCAGGTCCGGGGGGCGGCGCTTTCGCGTTCGGTGACCGGTGCCTGCTGCTCCACCGGCGTCCGGTGCAGCACCGAGCTCGGCAGCAGCCGCCCGCGCAGCGACAGTGATCCCTTCGTGGCGATCCCGGCCCGCACCGTGCGCACCGGCTCGTCCAGCTCGCCGGGAGCGGGGTGCCCGCCGCCGTACCAGCTCGCCTCCACGGCGCCCACCACGTCCCGCAGCGCCTGCTGCGCGTCGCCGTCCAGCGTGTGCTCCCGCACCATGCGCCGGGCCGAACCCCGCACCGTGTCGCTCGGTGGGTAGCCGACCCCGCGGTCCGCCGACTCGGCGAGCAGCTCCGCCCAGGCCGCCCCGGCGGCCTCGGGGCCCCCGGCGTTCACGGCACCGAGGCGCCGCCGCCGGGCGACGACCCGCAGACCGGCCGGGACGAGCGCACCCGCGATCACCAGCAACACCACGGCGATGGGCCAGAGCGGTGGCCCGCTGCTTGTCGAGGGTGCCGGGGTGAGGGCGTCCGGCGGGAGGTCCTGCGGCTGGGTGGGCGGGGGCGGCGCCTGCTGCGCCGGGTCCTGCCCCGGGCTGAGGTCCTGCTCGGCGGGGGTGTTCGCCGTGTCGGGCGCGGGTCCCTGGGCCTCCTGGACGTACGGGGGCGCGATCGTCCGGCCGTCGGTCAGCGGCGTGGGGTCGAAGGTCGTCCAGCCGACGCCGGGGAACCAGGCCTCGACCCAGGCGTGCGCGTCGGAGGTGCTGATCGAGCGGTACTGGCCGTTGTCGACGCCCGCTGTGAAGCCGACGGCCACCCGCGACGGGACGCCGACGGTCCGCAGCATCACCGCCATGGCGGACGCGAACTGCTCGCAGTACCCGGATCGGCCTACGGTGAGGAACTCGACGAGCGCGTCGTCGCCCGATCCCGGTGCGGTCTGGAGGCTGTAGGTGAACCGGCTGTCGGGCCCGGCGAAGTAGTCCTGCAGCGCCATGGCCCGGTCGAAGTTGTCGGTGCGGCCCGCCACCACCTGCTGGGCGATCTCGGTCACCCGGGGGTCGACGCCCGTGACGTCGAGGTACTCCGGCCCGACGCCGGAGGATCCCGAGGCCTGCCGGAGCTGGGCGACCGTGGGAACCGGCAGCAACGTCTGCTCGCGCCAGCCACCCTCCTCCCGGGGGCGTCCGGTGTAGCCGGTGCCGCTGCTGCGGTCGTAGAGCCACGCGTTCTCCGGCAGGCCGCCGACGTCGAGCGGCTCGCCGTAGAGCGGGAGCCAGTAGTCGCGGAAGGCGACGTTCTCGATCTCGACATTCGCCAGGTCGCCGGGGACGGCGGGCTGTGTCTGGACGGGGCCGGGCAGCGCGACACCCGGGTCCGGCCGGGTGGCCTGCCAGCCGGCGTCCGGCACGTACTGGCGCAGCGTGAGCGCCCGCAGGTAGGTGGGCCGGGTGAGGCCGCGGACCCGGAACAGCTCGGTGGGGCTCTGCTGGTCGAGCTGCCCGCGCAGCGCCGTGAACGGGCTGAGGCCGATCGAGCCGCCGGACCCGCCCGAGCCGCTCCCGGTGTCGAACCGGCCCGCGGTGCCGACGAAGTTCGCGCCCGCTCCGACGCCGATCGCGAGGACCACGGCCACCGCGACGATCGCGACGCTGCCGGGGAGCCTGCGCCCGAACCCGGAGCCGGCGACGAGGAGGAGCCCGAAACCGGCTGCGGCCGCGGCCATCGCCCACCACGGCAGGAGGTTGTCGGCCAGCGCTGCCGGCACGGCGAACACGGCCAGCAGCGGCACGCCGGCCGCGGCGGGCGCGCCCGCGCTCACCGCGGCGAGGTGCACGCCGATGGCGAGCAGCCCGAAGGCGGCCGTGATCAGGAACAGGATCTCCGGGGTGCCCGGCACCGGTGCGGTGCCGGTGTCGATCTGCTGACCGGCCCCGGACACGAGTGCGCCGAACTCCCCGAGCGCCGCGGGCCCGGGCAGCACGCCGAGGATCCCGTTGTCGGCGAACTGCACGGTGAGCAGGACGAGAACAGCCACGGCCTGGCCGGCGGCGACGACCACCGCGCCCAGGCGGTGCAGCAGCAGGCCGACGACGACGACGGCGACCACGGCGGCAGCGGCGTGGCCGAACCAGGCGCCGCCTTGGACGATGGCCGTGACCGGGCCACCCGCGAGCAGCACGGCCAGCCCCGACCCGAGCGCGGCGATCCAGGGCAGGCCCCGGCCCGTGGCCCCGGGGGGCGGCGCGGCGGGGGCGGCCGACGGCGGAGCGGCCGGCGGCCCCTGCACCGAAGTGCTCACGTCATCTCCTCGAGTGCGATGGCCGCCGGGGCGGTGGCGGGGCCGGTCATCCCGCGGTCCGGTGCGCCGGCCGTCATGACGATCCCGGCCGCAGCGCGGCGGGTGCCGCCCCGGCCACGAGGTCGTTCCACACGCGGTCGGGCGTGGACCCGGCGACGGCGACGGTGACGTGCCACCCGGCCCGGCGCAGGGCGTCGGCGTTGGCGGCGGTGTCGCCGTCGCCGCCCCGCCTGCCGCGCAGAGCCGGGTCCCACGTGCTGGTGTCCAGCAGCACGGCGTTGCCTCCACCGGTGCGGCGTCCGAGCAGGGCCTCGACCTGGCCGGGAGCGAGCGCACCGAGCACGGCCAGCACGTCGGTGCCTGATCGGAGCTCCGGCCCGCCGAGGTCGGGACGGGCGGAGGGCCGCAGTGCGGCGAGGGCGTCGAGCAGCGGTTCGGGACCGGAGCCGGTGCCCGGCCCGCTGACGACCACCCCGTCCTCGGTGAGGAGCTCCAGCGGCTCACCGCGGGCCAGGAGGTGGGTGCAGATGCTGGCCGTGAGGCTCACCGCGAACTCGAGGCTGGAGTCGGCCCCGCGGCCGCGGTGCGCGACATCACGGCGGTCGAGCAGCACCGACATCCCGCCGCGCCACGGTCGTTCCTCCAGCCGCACCATCAGCTCGTCGTGGCGGGCCGTGCTCTTCCAGTGGACCCGGCGCAGCTCGTCGCCCTGCCGGTAGGGGCGGATGAGGACGTCCGACGCGCCCTGGCCCTGGTGGGCGAGAGCCGCTCCCGGCGTTCCCTCACCTGCGCCGATGGCCGGAGGCAGCCCCCGGAGCGGAACCACGAGCGGCAGCACGAGCAGCCGGTCGGCGGGGGCGAGCTCGCGCTCGAACTCCGCGAGCCCGAGCGGATCACCCGCCGTGCCGGTGAGCGGGCCCACGCGGTGCACGCCACGGAGCACCGGGCGCAGCGGGTAGGTGAGCAGGGCGCTGCCCCGGCTGGACAGCCGGTGCACCGTGAACCGTGGGGGAGCGTCGGCCTGCGGGCCGGCGGCGTCGGGTGCCGTGTCGGCCAGCCGGAGCGCCCCGAGCAGTGGGCCTCCCTGCAGCCGGAGCCCGACGGTCACCGGCGACCCCACCGGCACCCGGGCCGGGGTGAGCTCGCGCTCGACGTGGACGCGCCGGCGGGCCCGCGCCGCGAGGAACAGGGCCAGCAGCGGGAGCAGAGCGACGAACACCCCGACGCGGAGCAGGTCGCGTTCGTTGAGGGCCACCGCCGAGGCCGCGGTGGCCAGGCCACCCGCGAGCAGGCAGCGTCCCCGCGTGGTGAGGCCGGAGAACCGCCCGGCCCGCTCGCTCACGGGCCGGCTCCGCCGGCGCCACCCACCACGCCCCGGCCCACCCCGCTCAGAGTCCCGGCCGGGCCGGCCCGGGTACGGCCTGCCGGCCCAGGAGGCTGCGGACGATGTCGACGGCGGTGCGGCGGGAGGCCAGGGCGTCCGGGGCCAGGAGCAGCCGGTGCGCCAGCACGGGGACGGCGACGGCCTGCACGTCGTCGGGCACCACGTAATGCCGTCCGGCCAGCGCCGCCTGCGCTCTCGCCGCCCGCACCAGCTGCAGCGTGGCCCGGGGGGAGGCGCCCAGCCGCAGCTCGGGGAGCCTGCGGGTGGTGCCGACGAGCTCGACGCAGTACTGGCGTACCTCGGGGCTCACGTGGACACGGCGCACGGCGTCGATGACCGAGCGGACGAGCCGCGCGTCGACGACCGGGCGGAGGATGTCGAGCGGGTCGGAGGCGGCGTGCTCGTCGACCATCGCCAGCTCGGCCGCGAGGTCGGGGTAGCCCACGCTGACGCGCGCGGTGAACCGGTCGCGCTGGGCCTCCGGCAGGGGGTAGGTGCCGTCCATCTCGATCGGGTTCTGGGTGGCGACGACCATGAACGGGCTCGCCAGGCCGTAGGTGGCGCCGTCGACCGTGACCTGGTGCTCGGCCATGCACTCGAGCAGTGCCGACTGGGTCTTCGGCGAGGCCCTGTTGATCTCGTCGGCGATGACGATGTTGGCGAACACCGGACCGGGCCGGAACTCGAACTCGGTGGTCTGCCGGTTGTAGATCGACATGCCGGTGATGTCGCCCGGCAGCAGGTCGGGGGTGAACTGGACGCGGCTGACCGAGCAGTCGATGGAGCGGGCGAGCGCCTTGGCCAGCGAGGTCTTGCCGACCCCAGGCACGTCCTCCACCAGCAGGTGCCCCTCGGCGAGCAAGGTGACCAGCGCGACGCGTACCACCTCGGGCTTGCCCACGATCACCCGCTGGATGTTGGCTGCGATCCGGCCACACAGATCGGCGACATCGGCGAGGCCTGCGCCGTCACCCTCCATGCCGGTGCGGCTGCTCGTCGCGGTCACCCGACCTCCTCGCGCTCGTCGTGTCGGTCCCGATGCGTCGAGACGGGATCAGTGTGTCAAACGGCCGCGGGCAACTTTGCCCGATGGGGTACTCCACTGATCCCCCACTGTGCCCCACCCGCGACACGCGTGGCCCCGACAGCACCCCTTCGGCGGTCCCGTGCACCCCCACTGGCGCAGTCCGAGCGTGATTTCGCTCCGAATTCTCACCCTGCGTGATCGGAACGACGGGTGCTCCCGCGGTGGCCGGTCGGTGCCCCCCACCTTCCCCCACCGCTTCTGACCAGGGCTTTTGTGACGCAGATCGGGAAAGTGGCCGGATCGTTCCGGTTGACGGTGGGGCAGAGTGGGGTAATGTGGTGATCGCTGGGGCACAACGGGGCCACTGGGTGGAGGTGGGCCGATGTTCCTCGGTACCTACACCCCGAAGCTGGACGACAAAGGGCGGCTCACGTTGCCCGCGAAATTCCGCGACGAGCTGCGAGGCGGGCTGATGATCACGAAGGGGCAGGACCACTGCCTGTACGTGTTCACCCGCGAAGCCTTCGCGGAGCTGGCCGGCAAGGTGGCATCGGCGCCGCTCACCAGCGAGTCGGCGCGGGTCTTCCAGCGCAACCTGTTCTCCGGCACCGACGAGCAGAACCCCGATGGTCAGGGACGCATCGCCATCACCCCCGAGCTGCGCCGCTACGCCGGGCTCAGCAAGGACTGCGTGGTGATCGGCGCCTTCACCCGCGCCGAGATCTGGGACGCCGAGGCCTGGCAGCGGTACCAGGACGAGCACGAGGACACCTACGCCAAGGCACAGGAGGAGGTGCTTCCCGGACTCATCTGATCCGGGAACGACGCGGGTGCGGATCGACACGGCGGTGTCCCCACCCGGCAGCCCTGGCGCACCTTCCCCGGTGCCAGGTCTGCCGGGTGGGGACATCGCCGGTGGCCCGGCTGGGGAGCCCGGGCCTTGCGGGGGCTCGACGACACGGGGCAGGGAGGTGTGCGGTGGGGCAGCACGACCACGAGAACGGGCCGGCTGGGGCCAGGCACGTCCCCGTGGCCCTGCCCCGGGTCGCCGAGCTGCTCCGCCCCGCACTCGCCGACCGCCCGGCGGTCATGGTGGACGCGACGCTCGGTCTCGGCGGGCACGCCGCCGCGCTGCTCGCGGAGCACCCGCAGCTCACCCTGGTCGGGTTGGACCGGGACCCGGAGGCGCTGGCCCTGGCCGGGCGCCGGCTGGTCGCGCACGGCGACCGGGTCCACCTCGTGCACGCGGTCTACGACCGCATCGCCGACGTTCTCGCGGAGCTGGGGCTGCCCCGGGTCGACGGTGTGCTGTTCGACCTCGGCGTGTCCTCCCTCCAGCTCGACGCCGACGAGCGCGGCTTCTCCTACTCCCGCGACGCGGACCTCGACATGCGGATGGACCCGACCGTGGGCCCCACCGCGGCGGACATCCTCAACTCCTACCCGGTGCCGCAGCTCGCGCGGGTCCTGCGCGAGTACGGCGAGGAGCGCTTCGCGGGGCGGATCGCCGCCGCCGTCGGCCGCCGTCGCGCCCACGCCCCGCTGCTGCGCAGCGCCGAGCTGGTCGAGCTGCTCTACGAGGCCGTCCCCGCCGCATCCCGGCGCACCGGTGGCCACCCGGCCAAGCGGACGTTCCAGGCGTTGCGGATCGAGGTGAACGGCGAGCTGGACGCGCTGCAGACGGCGGTCCCCGCCGCTCTGGAGTCCCTCGCCATCGGCGGCCGGATCGTGGTGCTCGCCTACCACTCACTGGAGGACCGCATCGTCAAGCGCGAGCTGGCGGTGCGGTCGACCTCCCGGACACCGGTGGATCTGCCGGTCGAGCTGCCCGGGCACGGGCCGGAGCTACGACTGCTGACCCGCGGTGCCGAGCAGGCCGGTGAGGACGAGATCGGCGACAACCCGAGGGCGGCATCCGTGCGTCTGCGGGCCGCCGAGCGCATCCGGGAGGTGGCGTCCTAAGTGGAGGGTTGAGCAGCTCCGCGGCAGGGAACGGGAGATCACGGTCGCCGGGCTCGGGCAGGGCGAACGGCGTCAGCGAGGAGGGGCCGTCATGGCAGGTGCAGACGGGGGAGCGAAGAACGTGCTCGCGAACAGATCGTCCGCCACGGGTGAGACGCAGGCCGGGGGCGAGGGATGAGCGCGCCGGTCAGTGAGCGCACGCGCACCGCGGCCCGCAACGCGGCGCGCTCCCGTACGGCGACCATCCCGGCCCAGCGCGGCGGTTCCGTCGCCGCGCCGCGTGCCTGGGAGGGAGCGCCGGCCCCGCAGAAGAGCGCGCGGTCGACGGAGAAGGCGTACGCCCGCCGGGACGACCGGGTGCGGCGCAGCGGTGCCACCCGTCCCGCGCGTACCGCGGCCACGCCGCACCGCGCACAGTTCGTGCTGCTGGTGATGGTGCTGCTCGCCGTCGGGCTGGTGGCGACGCTGTGGTTGTCCACCGCGGCCGCCGCGGGCTCCTACCACCTGCAGGACGCCCGCGACCAGGCGCTGGCGCTGAGCCAGCAGAGCGAGCGGCTGCACCGCGAGGTGGCCGACCTCGAGTCGGCACCCGAGCTGGCCCGCCGCGCCGAGGCACTCGGCATGGTGCCCGTGCAGGACTCCGCGCGTCTGGTGGTGGCCCCGGACGGCTCCGTCACCGTGGTCGGTCAGCCGAAGGCCGCCACCCCGCCGGCCGGGCCCGTCGCCCCCGCGCCGCCCGCAGCAGGGCCCGCGGCAGGCAACGTCTCCCCGGTGTCCCCCGTCGGCCCGGTGCCTCCGGGCGCCCCGGTGCCGCCCGATGCGGCGGCCGCGGCACTGCCGCCGGAGGACGTGACGCCGCCCGCCGGTCCGCAGCAGGCCGGCGCCCCGGCGAACAGCTCGGCCGACTCCGTCTCGCGGAGCACCGGCACCACAAACGCCACGGACGGCACCGGTGCGGTCGGCACCACGACCACCGGCACCACCGGCGGGGCGGGCACCACGGGCGGGACCGGCACCACGGGCGGGACGGGCACGGACTGATGACCTCTGCCCCGCCCCGGCCCCGGGCCGCACGGGCGGTCCGGAGGATCCCGACGCAGCGTCCCCCGGCGCCACCTCGCCGCTCCACCGGTCCGGCGCCCTACTCGCGCAGGCTGAAGGTCGGCCGGATCCTGCTGGTGCTCGCGCTCGGCGTGGCCACCCTCAAGCTCGTGGTCGTCCAGACCGTGCAGGCCGGGGCCCTGAACGCGGCCTCGTCACGCCAGTACACGACCGACATCGCGCTGCCTGCCGAGCGCGGCGAGATCGTCGACCGCAACGGCAACCCGCTCGCGTTCAGTGTCGCGGCGAGTGCGCTCACCACCAACCCGCGGCTCATCGCGGCCACGAAGAAGGCCGGCACGGCGCAGTACGTGGGGGAGATGGCCACCGCCGTCGCCGAGGCCACCGGCCAGGACCGGAACACGCTGCTCGGGCTGCTCACCAGCGACCGGCCCTACGTCGTGCTGGCCAAGCTCGTCGACCCGGACGTGGCGCAGTCGCTGCAGGACCGGTTCAAGGACATCGCCATCGCCCGCCGCGAGGTCCGCCAGTACCCGGCGGGCGACACCGCGGCCAACGTGGTGGGCGCCGCCGCCTGGAACGCCGAGGAGGACAAGCTGACCGGCCGGGTCGGCCTGGAGAGCTCGCAGGACAATGCGCTCGCCGGCTCGGAGGGACTGCGGATCGTCGACACCGCGGAGGGCAGCGACGCCGTCATCCCGGGCAGCACCCGCTACGAGCGTCCCGCCATCCAGGGCTCGAACGTGCAGCTCACCCTCGACTCCGACCTGCAGTACACGGTCCAGAAGGCGCTGAGCGACTACGTCGCGAAGACCGGTGCGAAGCCGACGTCCTCGGCCGTCGTGCTGGACAGCCGCACCGCCCAGGTGCTGGCGATCGCGAACGGGGAGACGTTCGACCCGAACGACCTCGCCGACGCCACGCCGCAGCAGCTCGCCAACCCCGCGGTGCAGAGCCCGTTCGAGCCGGGCTCGGTCAACAAGATCGTCACGATGTCGGCCGCCCTGGAGTACGGGGTCGCCACGCCCGACGAGGTGCTGACGGTGCCGGGGCAGATCAAGGTCGCCGACCGCACGATCAACGACGCCTGGGTGCACGGCCCCGAGCACTACACGCTCACCGGCGTGCTCGCGAAGTCGTCGAACGTCGGCACGATCATGACCGCCCAGAAGGTGGGCGAGCAGCGGTTCGCCGACATGCTCACCCGGTTCGGGCTGGGCACGCCCACCGGTGTGGGGCTGCCCGGGGAGAGCGGCGGCCAGGTCCCGCCCATCGCCACCTGGTCCGGGTCGACGTTCGGCAACCTGCCCATCGGGCAGGGCCTGTCGATGACGACCCTGCAGATGGCCGGGATGTACCAGGCGGTGGCCAACAACGGGCTGCGGATCCCGCCGCGGATCATCGCGTCCACCACGGGGCCCGACGGTGTCCGTTCCGTTCCGCCAGCACCGCAGGGTGTGCAGGTGGTGTCGCCGCACACGGCGCAGGAGCTCCGGACCATGCTCACCGCCGTCACGCAGAAGGCGCCCGGCGGGCAGAGCGGCACGGGTCCCGCGGCCGCGGTGCCCGGGTACCAGGTGGCCGGTAAGACCGGCACGGCCCAGCAGGTGGACCCGCGCTGCGGGTGCTACTCGGCGTCGACGTACTGGATCACCTTCGCGGGGATGCTCCCGGCGCAGGACCCGCGCTACGTCATCGCGATCATGCTCGACGCCCCCAAGGGCGGCACGAGCGCGGCCCCGCTGTTCCACGACATCGCCACCTACCTGGCGCAGCGTGAGAAGCTGCCGGTGAGCCCCGAACCGGCGCCGATACAGACGCTCGTCGCGCCCTGACCGCGCGTGCCCGGACCGGCCGAGTGGGGGGTCCGCGGGGTGGGGGTCCTCCCGCCCCGGGGCATGCCCCCGTCCGGGTGCGCGGCGGGTGGTGGGGTGGGGGCGACGACCGCAGCCGACGCCGGGCCGGTCGCCGCCGGGGGACGTGCCGGCCCCGATCGGCGTGGTGCGACCTCCCGTGGGGTCGATCATCGGCCGGATGGACACGGTCACCGGCCCTCCGGTGAGACCCCTCTGGGGATGCGTGCGTCCGGCGGTTGTTCCGGTGCGTCCGGTGGTGTATCACCCGGCGCGGTTGCGGTGGTGCGCGGAGGGGGTGATCCGGGTGCGCCGGTAGCCTTCCGCGACGTGTCACCTGCCAGTCCTGCCGCCGCCGTCACGGCCGCCGCGTCCCCTCGACCGCGGTCCGTGCGGCCGGTTGACCTGCGCGTGATCGCCGCCGCCGTCGACGCCACCACCTCCGATCCCGCAGGCCGCGCCGCGGCGCCCGCCGCCGTCACCGGGGTGACGCTGCGCGCCGCGCAGGTGCATCCCGGCGACCTGTTCGCCGCGCTACCCGGTTCTCGCGCCCACGGCGCCGACTTCGTCGGCGACGCGGTCACCGCGGGGGCGGTCGCCGTGCTCACCGACCCGGACGGCGCGGCCCGTTCGACGGCCTGCCGGCTCCCGGTGCTCGTGCATCCGCGGCCGCGTGACGTCCTCGGTGCGGTGGCCGCGCTCGTCTACGGGGACCCGACGGCCCGGCTGTCGGTGCTCGGGGTCACCGGCACGAGCGGCAAGACCACCGTCGCGCACCTGCTGGAGGCCGGGCTGGCCGCAGGCGGCCGCACCACGGGGCTGATCGGCACGGTCGGCACGCACATCGACGGCAGGCGGCTGCCGAGCGCCTTCACCACGCCCGAGGCGCCCGACCTGCAGGCGTTGTTCGGGGTGATGGCCGAGGCAGGCGTCACGGACGTGGCGATGGAGGTGTCGAGCCACGCGCTCGCACTGGGCCGCGTGTCGGGCACGCGGTTCGCGGTGGCCGCGTTCACGAACCTGTCGCAGGACCATCTCGACTTCCACGCCGACATGGACGACTACTTCGAGGCGAAGGCCGCCCTGTTCGACGGCCGGGCCCGCCACGGTGTCGTGTGCGTCGACGACGAGTGGGGGGAGCGGATGGCCGCACGCGCCCCCGCCGCGGTCACGGTGTCCACGCGCGGGCCGGCGCAGTGGCGGGCGGTGGACGCCGCCACGGGCCCCGACGGCACGCAGAGCTTCACCGCGCTCACCCCGGACGGGCAGTCCGTGCCCGTGCGGCTGCTGCTCCCGGGGGCGTTCAACGTCGCCAACGCACTGGTCGCGCTGGCCTGCCTGGACGCCGTCGGGGTACCGGCCGCGGTCGCGGCCGAGCGCTTCGCGCAGCTGACCGTGCCGGGCCGGATGCAGCGGGTCGAGGCGGGCCAGCCCTATCTCGCCGTCGTCGACTACGCCCACAAGCCGGCGGCCGTGGCGGCGCTGCTCGACACGTTGCGCGCGCAGGTGCCCGGCCGCCTGATCGTCGTGCTCGGCTGCGGTGGTGACCGCGACCGCGGCAAGCGCCCTCTGATGGGTGCGGCCGCCACCACCCGCGCGGAGGTGCTCGTCGTCACCGACGACAACCCGCGTACCGAGGACCCCGCGGAGATCCGCGCTGCCATGATGGCAGGAGCCCAGGCGGAGCCCGGTCACGGTGACCTGATGGAGATCGGCGACCGGCGCGCCGCGATCGCGGCCGCGGTGGCGTACGCCCGGCCGGGGGACGCCGTCGTGGTGGCCGGCAAGGGCCACGAGACAGGCCAGGAGATCGACGGCGTCAAGTACCCGTTCGACGACGCCGCCGAGCTGGCGGCGGCGATCGGGGCCGGGCGGCAGTGACCCCGCACGACATGATCGGATACCACCCGATGACCGGGACGACAGCATGATCGAGATGCGGCTGGCCGATGTCGCCGCCGTGACCGGAGGGCGGCTCTACCGCGCCACCGGGGAGGAGCGGGTCGTCGCCGTCGAGTTCGACACACGCGCGATCGGGCCGGGTGGCCTGTTCGTCGCCCTTCCGGGCGAACGGGTCGACGGGCACGACTTCGCCGCCGCCGCCGTGGCGGCCGGTGCCGTGGGGGTGCTCGCGGGGCGACCCGTGGACGCCCCGGCCGTCGTGGTCCCGCCGGTGCCGCGCGAGGTGGGCACCTACCTCGCCGAGACCGACCCCGACGGGTTCGGCGCCGCCGTGCTGGCCGCGCTCGCCCGGCTGGCCGCGCACGCGGTGCGCGCGCTGCCGGCCACCACCGTCGTCGGGGTCACCGGCAGCTCCGGCAAGACCTCCACGAAGGACCTCCTCGCCGCCGTCCTCGCCCCGCTCGGACCGACCGTCGCGCCTCCGGGGTCGTTCAACAACGAGCTCGGCCTGCCCTGGACGGCGCTGCGTGCCGACACCGCCACCCGCCACCTGGTGCTCGAGTACTCGGCCCGCGGCCCCGGCCACATCGCGCGGCTCGCCGCCGCCGTGCCCCCGCGGATCGCGGTGGTCCTCAACGTGGGCAGCGCCCACCTCGGTGAGTTCGGCTCCCGCGCCGCCGTCGCGGCCGCCAAGGGCGAGCTGGTGGAGGCACTCCCTGCGGACACCGGGGTGGCCGTCCTCAACGCCGACGACCCCGCCGTCGCGGCGATGGCGTCGCGCACGGACGCCCGGGTCGTCACGTTCGGCCGCGGGCCCGACGCCGTCGTGCGCGCCGAGGACGTCGAGCTCGACGCCGGTCGCGCCCTCTTCACCCTCGTCACACCGGCGGGTCGCGCGTCCGTCGCGCTGCGGCTGGTGGGTGAGCACCACGTCGGCAACGCGCTCGCCGCAGCCGCCGTGGCGCACGAGCTCGGCGCCACCGCCGACGGGACCGCCGCTGCTCTGGGCGACGCGCTCCCGGCGTCCCGGTGGCGGATGGAGGTCGTCGACCGTCCCGACGGCGTCACCGTCGTCAACGACGCCTACAACGCCAACCCGGAGTCGATGCGCGCCGCACTGCAGGCTCTGGTCGCGCTCGGTGGCGGGCAGCGCAGGACGTGGGCGGTGCTCGGGCGGATCGGCGAGCTCGGTGACGGGAGCGCCGCGGCCCATGCCGAGGTCGCGGCGCTGGCCCGGGAGCTGGGTGTCGACGAGCTCGTCGCGGTCGAGACCGCCGACTACCCGGGTGCCCGGCGCGCGGAGGGCATCGGCGAGGCACTGACGCTGCTGGGGTCGGAGCTGAACCCCGGCGACGTGGTGCTGGTCAAGGCGTCCCGCGCGGCGGGTCTGGAACGGGTGGCTGCCGGCCTGCTGGAGGGGTCGGTGTCGCGGTGAGAGGCGTCTTCATCGCCGCGGGGGTCGCCCTCGCGGTCTCGATCCTGCTCACGCCCTACCTCATCCGGTTCTTCTCGCGGCAGGGCTTCGGCCAGGAGATCCGCGCCGAGGGACCGTCGAGCCATCAGGCCAAGCGCGGCACCCCGACGATGGGTGGCGTCGCCATCCTGCTCGCGATCTGGCTCGGCTACTCGGTCTCGCACCTGCTCACCGGCGAGCCGGTGACGTCATCGGCGATGCTCGTGCTGTTCCTGACCACCGCGCTGGGGGTCGTCGGGTTCCTCGACGACTTCATCAAGATCCGCCGGGCCCGCAACCTGGGCCTGAACAAGACGTCCAAGATCGTCGGGCAGGTGCTCACCGCCACGATCTTCGGCATCCTCGCGCTGCGCTTCGCCAACGCCGACGGGCTGACACCGGGCTCGGACAACCTCTCGTTCGTCCGCGACATCACCGTGCTGTCGTTCGGTCTGATCGGGTTCGTGGTGCTCGCCAACCTCATCGTCGCGGCCTGGTCCAACGCGGTGAACCTCACCGACGGGCTCGACGGCCTGGCCGCAGGCACCGCCGCGATGGTGCTGGCCACCTACACGATCATCGGGTTCTGGCAGTTCCGCAACAACTGCTCGCTGCTCAGCGCGGCGGGCTGCTATCAGGTACGCGACCCTCTCGACGTCGCGCTCGTGTCGGCGGCCGCGATGGGCGGCTGCATCGGTTTCCTCTGGTGGAACGCCGCCCCGGCGCGCATCTTCATGGGCGACACGGGGTCGCTCGCGCTCGGCGGGCTCGTCGCCGGCCTGTCGATCGTGACGCGCACCGAACTGCTGCTCGTGGTGATCGGCGGGGTGTTCGTGGTGGAGGCGCTGTCGGTGGCCGTGCAGATCGCGGTGTTCCGCACCACCAGGCGCCGCGTGTTCCGGATGGCGCCGTTCCACCACCACTTCGAGCTCGCCGGGTGGGCGGAGACGACCGTGATCATCCGGTTCTGGTTGCTCGCGGCGATGTGCGCGGCCCTCGGGCTGGGGCTGTTCTACCAGGAGTGGCTCACCGCGTCGGCGGGCCAGTGATGGGCGCCCCGCCCGAGCTCGACGGCGCCGCGGTGCTCGTGGCCGGGGCCGGCGTGTCCGGCCTGGCCGCCGCGGCGGCGCTGGTCGAGCTCGGAGCGCGGGTGACGGTCACCGACGCCGTGCCGGCCCGGCTCACCGACCTGCCCACCGGGGCGGAGCCCGGCGGGGATCCCGACACCGTGCCGCCCGGCACCGCGCTCGTCGTCACCTCCCCCGGCCGGCGCCCCGACCACCCGCTGGTGGCCGCGGCCGCCGCGGCCGGGGTGCCGCTGGTCGGCGAGCCCGAGCTGGCCTGGTGGGTCGGGCAGGCCCGCGACACACCGCCGGAATGGCTGGTCGTCACCGGCACCAACGGCAAGACCACCACGGTCGGCATGCTCGCCACGATCCTGCGTGCGGCCGGTCGCGACGCGGTGGCCTGCGGCAACATCGGCTACCCGGTGGTCGACGCGGTCCGGGCCGGGCACCCCGTGCTGGCGGTGGAGCTGTCGAGCTTCCAGCTGCACTGGTCCCCCTCGATCCGGCCCGCCGCCGGCTGCGTCCTCAACGTGGCCGACGACCACCTGGACTGGCACGGCTCGATGGCGGCCTACGCCGCGGCGAAGGCCAGGGCGCTGCTCGGCCCGATCGCCGTCGCCGGTGCGGACGACCCGGCCGCCGCAGCGCTGCTCGCCGAGTCACCCGCCCCGCGCCGGGTGGGGGTGACGCTCGGCGAGCCGGGGCCCGACCAGCTCGGCGTGGTCGACGGAATGCTGGTCGACCGCGCGTTCGGCGGCGGCGAGCTCGCCCCGGTGGCGGCCGTGCACCCCGGCGGGGCGCCGGGGATCGTCGACGCGCTCGCCGCCGCGGCGCTCGCCAGGGCACACGGGGTCGGACCGGACGCCGTGCGCGGCGGCCTGGACGACTTCCGCCCCGGACCGCACCGCGGCGCCGAGGTCGCCACGGTGGCCGGCGTCCGCTTCGTCGACGACTCCAAGGCCACCAACCCGCACGCCGCGGCGGCGTCGATCAGCGCCCAGGCCCCGGCGAAGGTCGTGTGGATCGTCGGCGGTCTCCTCAAGGGCGCCTCCGTCGACGACCTGGTGGCTCGGCACGCCGACAGGCTGCGCGCCGCGGTCGTCATCGGCACCGACCGCACCGAGATCCTCGCGGCTCTCGCGCGACACGCGTCCGACGTCCCCGTCGCAGAGGTGACATCGGGTGACGATGGCCCCATGGTGATCGCCGTGCGACGGGCCGCGGCCCTCGCGCGGCCGGGTGACGTCGTCCTGCTCGCCCCGGCCGCGGCGTCGATGGACCAGTTCGCCGACTACGGCGACCGTGGCCGGGCGTTCGCCGCTGCGGCCACCGCGCTGCAGCCACGACCGGGGGAGGGGTCATGACCGCCGCCGACACCGGCCGGCCGCGGCCGCCGCGTACCCGGCCCACGCCGCGTACCGGTTTCCGGGGCGCGGTCGGTCGCATGGGCGCCGCGCTCGGGCAGTGGCTGCGCCGCCCCCTCACGTCGCTGCACCTCATCCTCGGCGTGTTCGGGCTGCTGACGCTGTTCGGACTGGTCATGGTGCTGTCGGCATCGGCGGTGGAGTCCTACACCGCCGACGGCTCGTCGTACTCGGTCTTCACCCGCCAGCTCATCTTCTGCGTGCCCGGCCTGATCCTGTTCTGGGTGGGGCTGCGGGTCCCGCCGCGCGCCCTGCGCGCGGTGGCGTCCGCCGCGCTGATGGCAGGTGTGGTCGCACTGATCGCCGTGCTGCTCGTCGGCCAGGAACGCGGCGGGTCCCGCGGGTGGTTCGTGCTGGGCCCGATCTCCATCCAGCCGTCGGAGGCGGTCAAGGTCGCGCTGACGCTGTGGGGCGCGCACGTGCTCGTCGCCCGCCGGGCCGTGATGCACCGCTGGAAGTACGCGCTGTCGCCGGTGGTGCCGGTGACGGTCGTGCTGCTCACCCTGCTCGTGCTGCAGCCCGACCTGGGCGGAGCGGTCACGCTCGGCATGGTGCTGGTCGCTCTGCTGTTCTACGCGGGCGCCCCGATGCGGCTGATGCTCGCGCTCACCGGGGGCGCAGTGGCCGGTGCGATCGTGCTGGCGCTGACCGCGAGCTACCGGCTGGATCGCATCAACGCGTTCCTCTCCCCGGGCGGCGACCCGCTCAGCGGCGACTACCAGGCCCGCCAGGCGCTCTACTCGCTCGCCGACGGCGGGCTGTTCGGCGTCGGGCTCGGGCAGGGCCGGGCGAAGTGGAGCTACCTGCCCAACGCCCACAACGACTTCATCTTCGCGATCATCGGCGAGGAGCTGGGCTTCATCGGTGCGTTCGCCGTGCTCGCGCTCTTCGCCACCCTGGCCTACACCGGCTTGCGCATCGCCGCCCGCAACACCGACCCGTGGCTCAAACTGGTGGTCGCCACCTCGACGACCTGGCTGGTGGCGCAGGCCGCCATCAACATCTGCTACGTCGTGGGGCTGCTGCCGGTGACCGGGCTGCAGCTCCCGCTGATCTCGTCCGGAGGCACCTCGCTCGTGGTCACCATGTTCGTCTTCGGGACCCTCGCCAACGCCGCGCGCCACGAACCGGAGGCCATCGCGGCGCTCAAACAGCACGGTCAGGGCCGCGTGGCGCGGATGCTGCGGCTGCCGATGCCGACGCCCTACCGCGCACCTGCCACCCGCCGGCCCGCGCAGCGGGGACGGGTCCGATGAGCACCGGTCCCGCCGTCCGGCGGGGGCCCTCGATCGTCGTTGCCGGCGGGGGCACCGCGGGGCACATCGAACCGGCGCTCGCGCTCGCCGACGCCGTGGTCCGGCGGCGACCGGACGCCCGGATCACCGCGCTCGGCACCGAACGCGGGCTCGACACCGCCCTCATCCCGGCCCGTGGCTACCCGCTGGAGCTGATCCCACCGGTGCCCATGCCGCGCAAGCCGAGCGGTGACCTGCTGCGCCTGCCCGTGCGGGTGCGCGAGGCGGTCATGCGGGTGCGGGAGGTGCTCGACAGGGTGGAGGCCGACGTCGTGGTGGGCTTCGGGGGCTACGTCGCGCTGCCCGCCTACCTGGGCGCGCGCGGCCGGGTGCCGGTCGTCGTCCACGAGGCGAACGCACGGGCGGGGCTGGCCAACAAGGTCGGCGCGCGGTTCGCGGAGCTCGTCGCGGTCGCGGTGGGCGGGAGCGGCCTGCCCGGCGAGCAGGTCGTCGGGATGCCGCTGCGGCGGTCGATCACCGGTCTCGACCGGCGAGCCCTGCGCGCCCAGGCCCGGCAGTGGTTCGGCCTTCCCCCGCACGGTCCGGTGCTGCTGGTGTTCGGTGGCTCCCAGGGGGCGCGCACGCTGAACGAGGCGGTCGCCGCCGCGCTGCCCCGCCTGCTGGGTGCCGGGATCGCGGTCCTGCACGCCCACGGCAGGAACGGCACCCCAGCACCGCCCGCCCGCGGTTACGTCGCCACGCCCTACATCGAACGGATGGACCTGGCCTACGCGGCGGCTGACGCCGTGCTCGGCCGGTGCGGCATGACCACCGTCGCCGAGATCACCGCCGTCGGTCTCCCCGCCGTCTACGTCCCGCTCCCGCACGGCAACGGGGAGCAGGCACTCAACGCCGCGCCCGTCGTCGCCGCCGGGGGAGGGCTGCTGGTGGACGACGCCGAGCTCACCGGTGAGCGGGCCGCGGCCGAGCTGGTCCCGTTGCTCACCGACCCCGGTCGCCTGGCCGCCATGGGCAGGGCGGCGCGCTCCTCCGGCCACGCCGACGCCGCCGACCGCCTCGCCCACCTCGTCCTGGACATCGCCGGGCATCCGGGCCCGCCGCCGGGCCAGGACCTCTGGCGGGCCGACACCAGGCCCCGGCGCACCGGACCCGACCCGTGGCTGCAGTCATGAGCGACGCGGACGTCCGGGTCGATCTGGCGGGTCGGGTGCACCTCATCGGGATCGGCGGCGCCGGCATGAGCGGGATCGCCCGGATCCTGCTCGCGCGGGGGGCCACCGTCTCCGGGTCGGACGCCAAGGACTCGCGTGCCGTGCTGTCCCTGCGCGCGCTCGGTGCCCGCGTGGAGATCGGCCACGACCCCGCCCACCTGCCCGAGGCGCCCGCCACCGTGGTGGTGTCGAGCGCGATCCGTACCACCAACCCCGAGCTGGCCGCCGCCCGTGAGCGCGGGCTCGACGTGGTGCACCGCGCACGGGCACTGGCCGCGCTCACCGACGGCAGGCGGCTGGCCGCCGTCACGGGCACGGCGGGCAAGACGTCCACCACCTCGATGCTCACCGTCGCGCTGCAGCACTGCGGGCTCGACCCCTCCTTCGCGATCGGCGGTGACCTCGCCGCGTCCGGGTCGGGCGCCCACGAGGGCAGCGGCGACATCTTCGTGGCGGAGGCCGACGAGAGCGACGCGTCGTTCCTCGCCTTCTCCCCGGTGGTCGCGGTGGTCACCAACGTCGAGGCCGACCACCTCGACCACTACGGCAGCGTCGAGGCCTACCTGGCGGCGTTCGAGACGTTCCTCGACCGGATCGTGCCCGGTGGCGCGCTCGTGACGTGCGCCGACGACCCCGGCGCCGAGGCGCTGGCCCGGGTGGCGGAGGGCCGCGGCATCAGGGTGCGGCGCTACGGCCGGGGGCCGGGCGTCGACGCCCGCCTGGTCGACTTCCGGCCCGACGGCACCGGCGCGCGGGTGGTGCTCAGCCACGACGGCGTCGAGCACCTGCTCCGCCTGGCCGTTCCCGGCGAGCACATGGCGCTCAACGCGCTGGCCGCGCTGCTGGCGGGGGTCGAGCTCGGTGCGGAGGTCGACGGCCTGCTGGCCGGGCTCGCCGCGTTCGACGGGGTGCGCCGCCGGTTCGAGTTCCGCGGCCGCGCCGCCGGTGTGGCCGTGTACGACGACTACGCCCACCACCCCACCAAGGTGGCGGCGCAGCTGCGCGCGGCCCGGGACGTGGTGGGCGACCGGGGCCGGGTGGTCGTCGGTTTCCAGCCCCACCTCTACTCGCGCACCCGCGAGTTCGCCGGTGCGTTCGGCGCGGCGCTCGGGCTCGCGGACGAGGTGGTCGTCCTCGAGATCTACGGCGCCCGCGAGGACCCCGAGCCCGGGGTGAGCGGCGCGCTCGTCGCCGATGCGGTCACGCTCCCGCCCGACCGCGTGCACTACGTGCCGCGCTGGTCGGACGTCCCGGCCGTGATCGCCGGTGTCGCCCGGCCCGGCGACCTCGTGATCACGATGGGCGCCGGTGACGTCACCGTGCTGGCCCCGGAGATCCTGCTCGAGCTGGAGCGACGGGAGCGGTCATGACCGGGCAGCGGGACGGCCGAAGCCGGCGAGGGGCGGTCGCTCCGCCGGCCGGCCCGACGGACACCGGCGAGGAGGGCCTGTGAGCAGCTCGACGACCCCCCGTCCCGTGTCCCGCCCGGCACCTCCGCGCTCGATGGAGGACCGGCCCACCCGGCGTCCCCCGGGACGCCAGCCGCGTCCGGCGGTGCGGCCGGTCCCGGCGTCGCGCTACCGGCGCCGCAGGCTCGCCGCCCTGCTGGTCGCGTTGCTGCTGCTCGTCGGCCTGGGCCTGACCGGCCGCGTGCTGCTCTACGACGTGGGCCTGGCCGACGTCGAGAACGTCCAGGTCACCGTGGCGAACCGGGGCGGCGCCCCGGACACCGCCGACGACACCGTCGTCCCGGTCGACGACGTGGTGGCCGCCGCGGGGGTCACCGTGGGCGCTCCGCTGGCCGCCGTGGACACCGCCGGGGTCGCCAACCGGGTGGCCCAGCTGCCCGGCGTGGAGTCGGTCCGCGTCACGAGGAACTGGCTGCACACGGTCACCATCGACATCACCGAACGGGTCGCGGTGGCCACGGTGCAGACCGCGCAGGGCCTGGCGCTCGTCGACCGGTCCGGTGCGGTGTACCCCGGTGCGGCCGCGCCGGGACTGCCGCGGTTCACGTTCGGCGCGGTCGGCCCCGACGACCCGTCCACGCAGGCGGCGGTCGCCGTCCTCGCCGCGCTGCCGGACTCGGTGCGGACGCAGATCCTGACCGTGGACGCCACGGACACGGCGCCGGACGCGCCGGGTCAGGTGACCCTCGGCCTGTCCGGCGGGCGGCAGATCCGCTGGGGGTCCCCGGACCGGTCCGCCGACAAGGCGGCCGTGATCGTGCCGCTGCTCACCCAGCCCGGCCATGTCTTCGACGTGACGAGTCCGGACCTGCCTACGATCAAGCGGTGAGCACGTGCCACCCATGCACTCGCCCGGGTTGCGGCGCCACTCTGCGTGACGCAGGAACCAGGGGAGTGGGTGACTTCACGGCCGACCCGGTCGGGGGGTTGCCTCTGCGCGGCGCGCCTGCTGGACCGGGACCATGAGGCGACCTAGCGTTCGAACACGAAGGCCCGGACCCCTGGGTCCGCCCGAAGCTGGACTGGAAGGTGCGCCATGACGCCCCCGCACAACTACCTGGCCGTGATCAAGGTCGTCGGCATCGGTGGCGGCGGCGTGAACGCCGTCAACCGAATGATCGAGGTCGGTCTCAAGGGCGTCGAGTTCATCGCGGTGAACACGGACGCGCAGGCGCTCCTGATGTCCGACGCCGACGTCAAGCTCGACATCGGCCGGGAGCTGACGCGCGGGCTGGGTGCCGGGGCGAACCCCGAGGTCGGGCGCAAGGCGGCGGAGGACCACCGCGAGGAGATCGAGGAGGTCCTCAAGGGGGCCGACATGGTCTTCGTCACGGCGGGCGAGGGCGGCGGCACGGGCACCGGCGGCGCACCGGTGATCGCGTCGATCGCCCGCAAGCTCGGCGCGCTGACGATAGGTGTCGTCACCCGCCCGTTCACCTTCGAGGGCCGCCGCCGCGCGGGGCAGGCGGAGGACGGGATCCAGGGGCTGCGCAACGAGTGCGACACGCTGATCGTCATCCCGAACGACCGGCTCCTGCAGCTCGGTGACGTGGGCGTCTCGCTGATGGACGCCTTCCGGTCCGCCGACGAGGTGCTGCTCTCCGGTGTCCAGGGCATCACCAACCTGATCACCACGCCCGGCCTGATCAATCTCGACTTCGCCGACGTCAAGAGCGTCATGTCCGGTGCGGGCAGCGCGTTGATGGGTATCGGGTCCTCGCGGGGCGAGGGCCGGGCGGTGCAGGCGGCGGGCAAGGCGATCAACTCCCCGCTGCTCGAGGCGTCGATGGACGGTGCCCAGGGCGTGCTGCTCTCGATCGCCGGCGGCTCCGACCTGGGTCTGTTCGAGATCAACGAGGCCGCGTCACTGGTGCAGGAGGCCGCGCACCCCGAGGCCAACATCATCTTCGGCACGGTGATCGACGACTCCCTCGGTGACGAGGTGCGGGTCACGGTCATCGCGGCCGGGTTCGAGGCCGGCGGTCCCACGCACAAGAAGATGGAACCCACCGCGTTCCGCTCGCCCGACCGGCCGTCCCCCACATCGGGCACCGGCGGGGCCCCGGCCTACCCGGCCGACCGGCCCGCGCCGAACCAGCCCGCAGCGAGCGGCAACGGTGCCCAGCACCAGCAGGGCGGGCCGGGCAACGGCTACGCCACGGGTCAGGGCAACGGTTACCCCACCGGCTCCAGGCCGCCGGCGGGCAACCCGGCCCCGGCGCACCAGGCGGGCACGCTGCCGCCGCCTGCTCCCTCGCCCGGCCCCTACGCGCCGCCCGCCCCCCGTCAGCCGGACTCCCCGCGCCGGGACCAGAGCTTCGATCCCGGCCACCCGCCCGCCGCGGACAGCCCCCGCCCGCCCGCGGCGCCGGACCGCCCGAACCCCGGCTTCACGCGACCGGTCGAGGCCGACGACTTCGACGACGACGTGGACGTGCCGCCGTTCATGAAGCGTTGACCCGAGCGCGGGCCCGCGTCCGGCGGGTGGTCACGACCCGGGCCGGTGGGCGTTCGACCGGCGGCTTCGGCACGTTCAACCTGTCGACGGGCGTGGGCGACGACCCGGCCGCCGTCGCGGCCAACCGCCGCCGCCTGTCGACCGAGCTGGGCATTCCGGTCGTGTTCCTCGGACAGGTGCACGGCACGAGGGTCGCCACCGTGGACTCGGTGCCCGAGGTGGGCGCGCCGGACATCCCGGCCACCGACGCCGCCGTGACGGCCCTGCCGGGCGTCGGGCTCGCGGTGCTGGCGGCCGACTGCGTGCCGCTGTTGCTCGCCGACCCGGTGGCCGGCGTCGTCGGCGCCGCTCACGCCGGCCGGGTCGGGGCGGCCGCCGGCGTGCTGCCGGCCACCGTGGCCGCCATGGTGGCCCTCGGCGCGCGGGTGGAGGCGCTGGAGGTGCTGCTGGGTCCTGCCGTGTGCGGGGCCTGCTACGAGGTCCCTGCGGCGATGCGGGCCGAGGTGGACGCCCGCCTGCCCGGCAGCGCGGTGCGCACCCGCCGCGGCACCCCGGGACTGGATCTGCGCGCCGGTCTCTACCACCAGCTCACCGCACTCGGGGTGGCGCGGGTCGGCGGCGACCCGCGGTGCACGCTCGAGGAGCGCGACCTCTACAGCCACCGCGGGAGCGCCCCGACCGGCCGCCAGGCCGCGGTCATCTGGCTCGACCCCCGCTGAGCGGTCCATCCGGCCGCCGGGCCCGGTTCCGTGGACGATGGCAGGGTGATCTTCGGTGTGATAGACAGCCGGGCCTGATCCGGCTGCGGACGGGGTGGGCTGTGGATGCGCAGAGACGCGAGGAGCTGACCCGTCGGCTGCAGGCCGTGCGGGAACGCATCGACGCCGCCTGTGTCGCCGCCGGGCGGGCGCCCGGTGACGTGGCGCTGGTGGCCGTCACCAAGACCGTGCCGGCCACGGACGTCGCCGTGCTCCTCGATCTCGGTCTCACCGTGTTCGGGGAGAACCGGGTGCAGGAGGCCGGGGCGAAGGTCTCGAAGGTCGCCGAGCTCCGTCCCGACGCAACGCCCCGCTGGCACTTCATCGGTGGGCTGCAACGGAACAAGGCCAAAGCCGTCGCGCGCTGGGCCGACCAGGTGGAGTCGGTGGACTCGGTGCGGCTGGCCGACGCTCTCGACGCCGCCGTGCGGCGCGAGCAGGACACCGGTGGGCGCCCCGGCCCGCTGCCCGTTCTCCTCCAGTACAGCGTCGACGGCGACCCCGAGCGCGGTGGCGTGCCCCGCGACGGCCTCGGGCCGCTCGCCGAACGTGTCGCAGCCTGCGCCGGGCTGCAGCTCACCGGCCTGATGGCGGTGGCGCCGCTGGGTGCCGATCCCGATGCCGCCTTCGCCGACGTCGCCGAGGCGGCCGCCTGGCTCCGTGTCCGGTTTCCGCAGGCCAGCACCTTGTCGACCGGAATGAGCGGTGACCTGGAGGAGGCGATCAGGCATGGATCGGACGTGGTGCGTGTCGGAACAGCCCTTGTGGGGGAACGCCGGATAACCTCCGGGTGATCGTCGCGCCGTGCTGTCTGCGGCCGACCGTCGGGGGCGTCGATGATGGGAGCGCGAATGGGCGCGATGTACCGGCTCAAGGCCTATTTCGGCATGGTGCCCGCCGAGGAGATGGGCGAGTACGCCGACGAGCCGGTTCACGACCGGTACGACGACCGGTACGCCGAGGGCCGCCGTTCCGACCGGAGCTCCCGCGAGTACGGCGACGACCGATGGGACGACCGCTCCTACGACGACGACTCCCGACGCGCCCGCTACGAGGACGAGTGGGACCGGCGCCCGCCCCGCCCGGTGGCGGCGGTCGAACGGACCGCGCCACGGACTACCGCAGTGCCGCCCGTCGGCGTGCCGGGGGCGGGACCGTCGGTGGTCCGGGGTGCGCTCGCGATCGATCCCGACTCCGTCCGGGAGCCGGTCCGGGCGGTTCCCCCTGCTCCGGCCGCCGTGCCCGAGCAGCGCGACCACGCGACCCGCGGGGCCGCCGCCCTCGCCAGGATCACCACGCTGCAGCCCCGTAGCTACAAGGAGGCGCGCACGATCGGCGAACGCTACCGCGACGGCGTGCCGGTGATCATGAACCTCACCGAGCTGGAGACCGACGACGCCAAGCGCCTCGTCGACTTCGCCGCCGGCCTGGCGTTCGCCCTGCGCGGCTCCATCGACAAGGTGACGAACCGGGTCTTCCTTCTCACACCGGCCGATGTCGAGGTCTCGGCGGACGACGCGCGCAGGCTCGCAGAACGAGGCATCTTCCGCCAGGATTGAGGGCGTGCCCCTCGCCATCCAGTTCGTCGTGTACTACGTGCTGTTCTTCTTCTGGCTGCTGCTCATCGGGCGCATCGTCGCGGAGCTCGTCAGGAGCTTCGCCCGCCAGTGGGTGCCTGCCGGCCCCAGTGCCGTGGCTCTCGAGCTCATCTTCACGGCCACCGATCCACCGGTGAAGTTGTTGCGCAGAGTGATCCCCGTCGTGCGGATTGGCGGCGTGGGGCTAGACCTGTCGATTATGGTTCTGTTGCTGGTCGTGTTCATACTGATGAACGTTGCCCAGCCGACGCCGTTGTGAGCCCCAGTCACACGGTGCCGCCGCCGAGGACTGCATGAGGTGATCCGATGCCGCTGACGCCCGCCGACGTCCACAACGTCGCGTTCAGCAAACCCCCCATTGGCAAGAGGGGGTACAACGAGGACGAGGTCGACGCGTTCCTCGACCTGGTCGAGGCCGAGCTGGCTCGCCTGATCGAGGAGAACGAGGACCTGCGCGAGCAGGTCTCGCAGCTCGAACAGCGCCTCGGGAACGCACAGGCCGACTTGGAGGACGCGCGTTCGCGTCCGCCTGCTCAGATGGGGGCGCCTGTTTCGCCCCCCACTCAGCAGATCCAGCGGCAGGTAGACCCCCCGTCGATGCGGCAGATGGAGCCACCGCGCTCCATGGGCGGCCCGCAGTCGCTGATGGACGGGGAGGGCGGCGACCACCACGTCCAGGTGGCCAAGGTCCTGAGCATGGCCCAGGAGATGGCAGAGCGGCTCACCGCCGAGGCCAAGTCCGAGGCCGACGCGATGCTCACCGACGCCCGCACCAAGTCCGAGCAGCTGCTGTCGGATGCGCGCACCAAGTCCGACGGTCTCGTCAACGACGCCCGCTCGCGGGCCGAGACGATGCTGAACGACGCCCGTACCAGGGCCGAGACGCTGGAGCGGCAGTCGCGCGACAAGGCGGCCACGCTGGTCGGTGACGCCGAGCGCAAGCAGGCGGAGATCATCGGCACGATCACGCGCGACAAGTCGGTCCTCGAGAAGAAGATCGACGAGCTGCGCACGTTCGAGCGTGAGTACCGCACCCGCCTCAAGACCTACCTGGAGTCCCAGCTCAGGGACCTCGGTGAGCGCGGTTCGGCGGCTCCGTCCGACAGTCGGTCCAGCTCCAACGGCGGGTACGCCTCCACCGGCTACGGCCAGCGTGCCGACGCCGGTAGCTGACCGAGACCTACACGGGCGGTGTGGCGGACTCCCGCCGCACCGCCGCACACGGAGAGAATCGTGCTGCTCCTGGTCCTGATCCTGGTCCTCGTCGCCTTCGGCCTGCTGGTGGTGGCGCTGCTGTCCGGCAGCGTCCTGTGGGCGTGGGTATCCGTGGGGGTCAGTGTCGCTGCGGCGGCGGTCCTGCTGGTCGACTGGCTGCAGCGCCGCAACGCGGTGAAGGCCGGTGCCGCCGCGGCGGCCACAGGCAACGGCGCCTCGGGCGCGGCCACGCTGGACGTCGATCCGGTCACCGAGGTCCTGCCGGTCATTCCCCGGCCCGGATCCGCCGCGCCTGCGGGGGTCAACGGAGCCCCTCAGGACGCCGCCGATCACCGGTTCGACGAGCTGCTGGACGGCACGCAGACCGTCGTGATGCCCGCGGTGAAGCCGTCCGGCTCTGCCGATCGACCGCCCGGCGCTACTGCTGGAATCAGCCCATCGGGCAGTGATTTGTCACGCAGCGTAACCAAGAGCGGTTCGGATCACTCCGCTCCGGTGCCGCCGGCGAGCGACGCCGAGGGCACCACCGACTTCGGTGCCGGGACCGCCGGCGCCGCGCCGTCGGGCTCCGCCGTGCCGTCCCCGCCCTCGGCGGCGCAGGCCGCCACCGAGCCGGCGCGCGACGCACCTGCCGCGGCCCGGGCCGACTCCGGCCCGGCGGCCCGCGAGAAGAGCGACCCCGCCGACGGGTCGGCCGCGTCCACCTCGAAGGGCGCGACCGCCGCGGGCACCTCGGCCGTCGAGAGCACCGTGGTCATGAGCGCGCGCAAGCCCGCCACCCCCGCGGGTTCGGCTCCGGACGCCGGCCCTTCCGGCCGCGAGGCAACCGCGGGTTCCGGAACCGCAGCGGCTCCGGCGGCCGACGGCGCGAAAACCGACGCCGCGAAAACCGACAGCGCGAAAACCGACAGCGCGAAGCCTGACGGCACCAAGCGCGGTGGCTCGGCAGCCGGCGGTGCAGTGGCCGGCAGCACCACGACGAGCGCCACCTCCGTGGACGGCACCACTGCCGGTGGTGCGCCGACTGCCGACACGGCGACGAGCGGCACGACCTCCGGCGGCACGACGCCGAGCGGGACCGCGGGTGCCGGCGGGACCCCCGACGGCACGAGTCCCGGTGGTACGACAGCCGGTGGCCCGGCCGCGGGCGGCACCACCACGGGCGGCTCGACGGCAGGCGGGTCGGCAACCACGGCAACGAGCACCACGTCGACCGGCGGCACGACCGCGAGCGGTTCCTCCACGGGTGGCTCGGCGACGAGCACCACGTCGACCGGCGGCACGACCGCGAGCGGTTCCTCCACGGGTGGCTCGGCGACGAGCGGCGCGTCGACCGACGGCACGACCGCAGGTGGCACGACGGCCGGTGGTTCGGTGCCGACCGAGCCGGCCCACAGCCCGGCAGGCGCCGGAGCCGCTGGTTCGCCGGCCGCGGCCGGCGGCGAGGCGCCCGCCGGTGATGTCGCGGGCGACGGCACGCCTGCGGCGGCGGTCACCGGTGGCTCGGCCGAGAGCGCCGCCGCCGACACCGCCGCTCCCGCGGACGCCGCGCAGCCAGAGGCGGACACCGACGCCGAGCCGCCGGAGGAGCCGCCGGACACCGCCGTCTTCGCGCTGGTCGCGGCGCTCGCCGACGAGGTGCTGGTGATCGACGAGCAGCCGCGCTACCACGTGAAGAGCTGCCGGGCGCTGGTCGGCAAGCCGCCGATCCCGCTGGCGGTGCGCGAGGCCATCGAGCTCGGGTTCTCGCCGTGCGGCTGGTGCGCGCCCGACCGCACGCTGGCGAGCAGGCACGGCGCCGCCACCCGGTAGGCGGCCGGTCGGTAGGGCCGCCACCCCGGTAGCAGGCCCGCGGGAATATCGGCTCGCGCCGTGGCGCTACCCTTGCACGCACAGGCACCGATCCGGCCATCACCGGGGAGCCTCCGGAAGAACAGGCGTTCGGCAGCGGCCGGGTCGCCCCAGTAGAACCGGACGGGAGCGGCCCGTCACAGCCGTCCGATGAGAGGCCGTCCTCCGGGGCGGCAAGCGGGGTGGTACCGCGGCGCCCGCAAGGGCCGTCGTCCCCGTGCAGGCAGCAGCACCAGCCACGCACGAGGAGCACACCAGCGATGAGCGCCCACGCCGAGCAGTCGCGTTATCCCACCGTCCCCGCGCACCCGTCCTTCCCCGCCCTGGAGCGCGAGGTCCTGGACGCCTGGGAGTCCGACGGCACGTTCGTCGCCTCGGTCGAGGCGCGCCCCGCGGGGGAGAACGGCAGCAACGAGTTCGTCTTCTACGACGGCCCCCCCTTCGCCAACGGGCTGCCGCACTACGGGCACCTGCTCACCGGCTACGTCAAGGACGTGGTGCCGCGGTACCAGACGATGCGCGGCAAGCACGTCGAACGCCGGTTCGGGTGGGACACCCACGGCATGCCCGCGGAGATCGAGGCGGAGCGCGAGCTCGGGATCAAGGACAAGACCGAGATCGAGGAGATGGGCGTCGCGGCCTTCAACGAGGCCTGCCGCACGTCGGTGCTGCGCTTCACCGACGAGTGGCGTGACTACGTCACACGGCAGGCCCGCTGGGTCGACTTCGACAACGACTACAAGACGCTCGACCTGGACTACATGGAAAGCGTCATGTGGGCGTTCAAGACCCTGTGGGACAAGGGTCTGATCTACTCCGGGTTCCGCGTGCTCTGGTACTGCTGGCACGACGGCACGCCGCTGTCGGCCACCGAGACCAGGATGGACGACGTCTACCTGGACCGGCAGGACCCGGCCGTCACGGTGGGCCTGCGGCTGCGCGCACCCGGCACCGACCTGGACGACGCGCTCGCGCTCGTCTGGACCACCACGCCGTGGACGCTGCCGTCCAACCTCGCGATGGCCGTCAACCCGGCCGTGGACTACGTGCTCGTGGCGGCCAACGGAGAGCGGTACGTGCTCGCCGCGGCCCGCGTCGCCCACTACGCCCGCGAGCTCGGCGAGGAGCCGGAGGTGCTGCGGCACCTGACCGGTACCGAGCTGCTGGGGCTGTCCTACGTCCCGCCGTTCGACTTCTTCTCCGGCTGGGAGAACGCCCACCGCATCCTGGGCGCCGACTACGTCACCACCGACGACGGCACGGGGCTCGTGCACATCGCGCCCGCCTTCGGTGAGGAGGACAAGGTCGTCACCGACGCGGCGGGCATCGAGACCGTCGTGCCGGTGGACTCCCGCGGTGAGTTCGACTCCCGGGTGCCCCCCTACGCGGGCATGCAGGTCTTCGACGCCAACCCGCAGATCATCCGCGACCTGCGCGACGGCGCGCCGCACGTGCAGGGGGTGCTGCTGCGCCACGAGACCTACGACCACCCGTACCCGCACTGCTGGCGCTGCGGCAACCCGCTCATCCAGCGGGCGGTGGACTCGTGGTTCGTGCAGGTCACGGCGTTCCGCGACCGCATGGTGGAGCTGAACCAGGAGATCACCTGGGTGCCGGAGCACGTCCGCGACGGGCAGTTCGGCAAGTGGCTCGAGGGCGCCCGCGACTGGTCGATCTCCCGCAACCGGTACTGGGGCTCGCCGATCCCGGTCTGGGTGTCGGACGACCCGCAGTACCCGCGCGTCGACGTGTACGGCTCGCTCGACGAGCTGGAGCGTGACTTCGGCGTGCGCCCGACCGACCTGCACCGCCCGTACGTCGACGAGCTCACCAGGCCGAACCCGGACGACCCCACCGGGCGCTCGACGATGCGCCGGGTGCCGGAGGTGCTCGACTGCTGGTTCGACTCCGGCTCGATGCCGTTCGCCCAGGTGCACTACCCGTTCGAGAACCGCGACTGGTTCGACCACCACTACCCGGGCGACTTCATCGTCGAGTACAACGGGCAGACCCGCGGCTGGTTCTACCTGCTGCACGTGCTGGCCACGGCGCTGTTCGACCGGCCGGCGTTCCGCTCGTGCCTGGCCCACGGCATCGTGCTGGGTGACGACGGGCAGAAGATGTCGAAGTCACGGCGCAACTTCCCGGACGTCAACGAGGTCTTCGAGCGCGACGGCTCCGACGCCATGCGCTGGTTCCTCATGGCCTCGCCGATCCTGCGCGGGGGCAACCTGGTCGTCACCGAGCAGGGCATCCGCGAAGGCGTGCGGCAGGCACTCCTGCCGCTGTGGAACACGTGGTACTTCCTGTCGCTCTACGCGGGTGCGGCCGGGCGCCGCGGCGTGTTCCGCACCGACTCGGAGCACGTCCTCGACCGGTACGTACTGGCCCGCACGGCGGCGCTCGTCGACGACGTCACCGCGGCGATGGACGTCTACGACGTGGCAGGGGCGTGTGAGCACGTCCGCGACCACGCCGAGGCGCTCACCAACTGGTACGTGCGCCGCTCGCGGGAGCGGTTCTGGGACGGCGACGCCGACGCGATCGACACGCTGCACACCGTGCTCGAGGTGACCGCCCGCGTCGCCGCGCCGCTGCTGCCCCTGACCCTGGAGAAGGTCTGGCAGGGGCTCACGGGCGGCCGGTCGGTGCACCTCGCGGACTGGCCCACCGCCGACGAGCTCCCGCACAACGCCGCACTGGTGACCGCGATGGAGCGCGTGCGTCAGGTGGCCTCGTCGGCGCTGTCGCTGCGCAAGGCCCGCGGGCTGCGGGTGCGGCTGCCGCTGGCCACCCTCACGGTGGCGGCCGCCGACGTCGCGGCGCTGGAGCCGTTCACCGACATCCTGCGCGACGAGGTCAACGTGAAGGACGTCGTGCTCACCACGGCCGTCGCCGAGTTCGGGCGGTTCGAGATCGCGGTCAACGCCCGGGCCTGCGGTCCTCGGCTGGGCGGCGACACCCAAAAGGTGATCCGCGCCGTGAAGGCGGGGGAGTGGACGGCGAGCGACGACGGCACCGTCACCGCTGCGGGCATCGAGCTGCTGCCCGGCGAGTTCACCGAGAAGCTGGTGGCCGCAGGCGGGGAGGGCGCGGGCACGGCGATCGCGGCCCTGCCCGGTTCCACCGGACTGGTCGTGCTGGACACCGCGGTCACGCCAGAGCTGGCGGCGGAGGGGACGGCCCGCGACGTCGTGCGCGTCGTGCAGCAGGCCCGCCGTGACGCCGGTCTCGACGTGTCCGACCGGGTGGCGCTCACGCTCGACGGGCCCGGTCCGGTGCTCGACGCCGTGCGCGCGCACGAGCCGTTCGTGTCCGGCGAGGTGCTGGCGGTCTCCGTGGCCTACGCCGAGGTCGCCGAGCCCACCCTCGCCGGGGCCGTGGCCGCCCCGGACGGGAGCTCCACCCAGGTGCGCGTCCTCGTCAGCCGCACCGCCTGACGAGCGGCAGCCGGGTGCGGATCTCCGTCCGGGTGCGGCCCGGCTCCCGTGCCGACTCGGTCGGCGGGAGCCGGCCGGGCCCGCACGGGCCGGTCCTGCTGGTGTCGGTGCGGGCCCGGCCGGTGGACGGTGCCGCGAACGCCGCGGTCCGCGAGGTGCTCGCCGAGGCGTTCGGGCTCCGGCCCGGGAAGGTCGAGATCGTGTCCGGGCTGTGGGCCCGCGACAAGGTCGTGGCGTTGGAGGGCGACGAGACGGTGCTGGCGACGCGGCACGCCGAGCTGCTCGGCTGACCGGGAGGATGGCCGGATCGGCCGCCGCGCGGGCTCGTTCGCGATCTCCGCGTAGGTCGAAACGGGCGACGACCAGGGACGTGCTCAGCTCCCGAGCAGAAGAAGCAGGCCGGTGATCACCACGGCCACCGCAGTGCCTCCGTGCATGGCGTACCCGAGGGTCTTGCTCCCCTTGTTCCTGATGACCACGAGTGCGTCACCGAACGGGGTGATCGACGCGGCCAGGACGAGCCAGCCGAGCACCTGGAACTGCCCGAGAGCGAGCGGGACGAGGATCACGAGCCCCGACGCGATGTCACGGGTGCCCTTCAGGTACAGCCACGCGCCGGCGTCGCCGCGGGGCCAGTCAGGTAGGCCGAAGGTCGCTGCGCTCGCCTGTGAGGCCAGGAGGTAGCGCGTTCCGACCGCGATGATGCCGACGCCGGTGAGACCGGCGAGGGCGGCGCCGATGTAGGTCACGAGCATGTGGTGCTCCTTCGGGAATCTAGCGTTGCTAGTATCTGAAGCGAAGCTAGCACAAGCGCTGCTTGAAGATCTAGCAATGCTAGGATCAGACGATGCCGAACCAGAACCGCCGCGAGCGGGAGCGCGCTGCACGCCACGAGCTGATCGTCCGGACGGCACGTGAGCTCGCCGAGACCGAGGGCTGGGACGCGGTCACGACGAGGCGGCTCTCGCAGCGGATCGAGTACAGCCAGCCGGTGCTCTACAGCCACTTCGCCGGCAAGGACGCCATCGTCGGGGCGGTCGCGCTGCAGGGCTTCACCGAGCTCGCCGACGCGCTCGCGGCCGCCCGGGTGGGGGCGGCGACGACGGACGAGGCCGTGCCGGCCGTCATCCGGGCGTACCTCGCGTTCGCCGAGACCAATCCCGCCCTCTACGACGCCATGTTCACCCTCTCCACCGACCTGCCGTTCGCGCAGGACACCACGCCCGCTCCGATGCAAGCAGGGTTCGCGCAGCTCCACGACGTGTTCGCGCCGCTGGCAGGTGAGCGGGACACCGGCGTGTTCACCGAGGTCTGGTGGGCCACGATGCACGGGCTCGTCACCCTCGCCCGCGGCGGGCGCCTCCCGGCGGGCGCCCAGGAGCAGCGCGTGGCGATGCTCGTCGAGCAGCTCACCGCGCGGTGACGACGGACCCGGAGCGGGCGACCGGAGATCCACAGCCGCGATCCGCGCGCATACTCGGACCCATGGATGCGGCGACCGTGTGGGCCGAGCGCCAGGAGGGCCGGGGCATCCCCCCGGAGATCCTCGCCAAGGCCCGGAACAACCCGTTTCACCACGACGTCGACTACTTCGCGGCGCCGTCACAGCCCGTGGACACACCGTCGCGGCGGGCGGCTCTGGAGCTGCTCGCCGACGGTGGCACCGTGCTCGACGTCGGCTGCGGGGGAGGGGCGGCCGCCTTCGCGCTGGTGGGCCGGATCACCCACGCCACGGGCGTGGACCAGCAGCAGGACATGCTCGACTCCTTCGCCGCGGCGGCGCGGGCCCGTGACCTCCCGTACCGGACGGTCGCGGGGCGGTGGCCCGACGTGGCCGCCGAGGCCGGCACCGCCGACGTGGTCGTCTCCCACCACGTGCTGCACAACGTCGTCGACCTGCCGCCGTTCGTGCGCGCGCTCACCGCGGCCGCCCGCCGGGGGGTCGTCGTCGAGATGATGACGCAGCACCCGACGGCGTGGCTCGATCCGCTGTGGGAACGCTTCCACGGCCTGCACCGGCCGCCGTCGGCCACCACCGACGATGCGGTGGGCGTGCTGCGTGAGCTCGGGATCGAGCCGGCCGTGCAGCGGTGGGAGCGCGCGTCCGACCGCCGCGACCCGGTGTGGGTGGCCCGCAGGCTGTGCCTTCCCGAGGACAGGGTCCCGGAGGTGGACGCCGTGCTCGACGACCTGGACCGCGTCCGCACCGCGGCCACGCTGTCCTGGACGGTGGGCTGAGCGCCGGAGGATCAGAGCGAGGGACGGACGCGAACGTCGCCGTTCTCGCTGTCGAGCACGATCATGCCGGGTGCGGCGGCGTCCACGGGCACCAGCACCGACGCCTCACCGGTGGTGCTCCGCGCGTCGACCCGGTAGCCGGTGGCCGGCACCGTGACGTCGATCTGTCCGCTGAGGGAGTCCACCGCCAGCGAGCTCGGCGGCTCGCGCAGCTCCAGCCGCACGTCGCCCGACCTCGTCTCGGCGCGCACCACGTCGCTGCGCAGACCCCGGCCGCTGATCACCCCGGACATGACGGTGGCGTCGATCGGTCCGGCGAGGTCGACGAGTGCGATGTCGCCGGTGGCCCGCTCCACGGTGACCGGCCCGGTGAGGCCGCTCACCGTCACGTCCCCGGCGGTGCCCTCGACGTACACCGGGAACGACGGCGGGAGCTCCACGGCGTAGTCGACGTCGCAGTGGGTGGCCAGCAGCCCGCTGCAGGTGGCGTCGAGCCGCACGCCGGCCGAGGTGGTCTCCTCGGTCAGCTCCGGCTGGCCGAGCCCGTAGCGGACCACCGTGCGGATGTGTACGGCACCGTCGCTGCTGGGGGAGAGGGTGACCGTGCCGGCGTCGCTGGCCACGGTGAAGCGTTCGCCCGTGGGCGTGAGGGTGCTCGTCCGCTCGTAGGTGCCCGTCGCCGCTTGGGAGAGCAGCTGCAGCGCGCCGGTGCCGACCACGAGGACGACGAACAGCACGGCCGCCACCAGGACGCCCCGGCGGAGCCCTGCGGTCGGTTCGGTGGAGATCACGGTCAGTCCTCCAGGTATCTGAGCACGGCGAGGACCCGCCGGTGGTCGCTCGGCGCCGCCGGGAGGGCGAACTTGCCGAAGATCCCGCTGATGTGTTTCTCCACGGCCCCCTCGGTGACGGTCAGCGCCTCCGCGATGCCGTTGTTGGAGCGCCCCTCGGCCATGAGGGTCAGCACGTCGCGTTCCCGGGGCGTCAATCCGGCGAGCGGCTGGGCCCGCCGGGACCGCGCGAAGATCTGCGAGACGACCTCGGGGTCGAGTGCGGTGCCGCCGGTGCGCACCCGGTGCAGCGCCTCGACGAAGCTCTCGACGTCGGCGACGCGGTCCTTGAGCAGGTAACCGACGCCGCGGGTGTCGCCGGCGAGCAGTTCGGTGGCGTAGCGCTCCTCCACGTACTGGGAGAGCACGAGCACGGCCACCGCGGGCCAGCGGGAGCGGATCACCAGCGCAGCGCGCAGGCCTTCGTCGGTGTGGGTGGGTGGCATCCGCACGTCGGCGACGACGACGTCCGGCTGGTCGGCGGTCACGGCGCGCAGCAGCTCCTCACCGTCTCCGACGGCGGCCACGACGTCGAACCCGGCCTCGGCCAGCAGGCGGCAAAGTCCTTCGCGCAGCAGCACCGAGTCCTCGGCGACGGTGACCCGGGGGCGGGGGGACGCGGCCGGGCCGATGGGCGCGGCCGTCATCGGGCGGGCTCGCTGGTGGGCAGCTCGACGGTGAGCACGGTGGGGCCGCCGACGGGGGAGTCGACGCGCAGCTGGCCGTCCACTCCGGACACCCGGTCGGCCAGCCCGCGCAGCCCGGTCCCCCGCGCCGGGTCGGCGCCTCCGACCCCGTCGTCGCTGATGACGATCCAGACCGGGCCGGAGCCCTCCCGGCGCACGGTGACCGAGGCGTGGGCGGCGCGGGAGTGGCGGGCGACGTTGGTGAGGCCCTCGGCCACCACGAAGTAGCCGATCGCCTCGATGGTGGCGCTCGGCCGCTCGTCGAGGGCCACGGTGAGGTCGACCGGGACGGGACAGCGCACGGCGATGGCCGAGAGCGCCGCATCCAGCCCACGGTCGGTGAGCACCGGGGGGTGCAGCCCGCGGATGAGCCCGCGGAGGTCGGTGACGGCGTCCTTGGCCTGCTGGTGGGCGTCGTCGAGCAGCTCGCCGATGCCGCCGGGGTCCTGCTTGTAGCGGGCCTTGGCCCGGCCCAGCGTCATCCCCAGCGCGACGAGCTGCTGTTGCGTGCCGTCGTGCAGGTCGCGCTCGAGGCGCCTGCGCTCGGCCTCCCCGGCGTCGACGACCCGGGCGCGGCTGCGCTCCAGCTCGTCGACGCGGCGGGCGAGCGCCCCGGGCACCGGCCCCAGCAGCGCACGGGCGATCGCGATGTCGAGCGCCACGAGCCCGCGCACCACGGCGGGGGAGACGAGCAGCAGGACCAGTCCGAGGCCGGCGAGCAGGGCGCGGCCGCTGCCGGTGTCGGCGAACGGGATGCCGAACACGGTGGCGCCTTGGGAGGGCACCAGGAAGGTGAGCAGCGGCATCGCGAGCATCGCCACCGCGCCCGACAGCAGGAAGTACACCGCCCCCGAGGTCAGCACGCCCAGCGGCAGCGCCACGAGCTGGTACACACCGCGGCGCCGCACTCCGGGGTCACGCCACAGCGCGCCGCCGTAGCGCAGCGGGTTGAGGTCGCGCGGCGGCATCGACTGCGGGGCGATCCGGACGCCGAGGAGCAGGCGCAGCCGGGCGCACTCGATCCGGGCCAGCGCGACGCTCACCCAGGCCGTCAGGATCCACACCGGCAGCCCGAGCAGCGCGAACGGGAGCAGCATCACGGTGAAGAAGAGGCCGGTGAGCAGGACGAACGCGTAGGCCGCGCCGGCCACGCCGTCGAGGAGCAGGTGGGCGGCACCGAGCCAGGTGGACGGAGTGAGCAGGGCCCGCAGCGGATCGGGCCGTGCTCCGCCCACCGCCGGGGTGGTGATGACCATGCGAGCAGGCTAGGGACGGTCGGGGTGCGCGCACCATCCCGCAGGTCCCCGGTCGGGTCTCGGGATAACCCCCCGTCCTGATGACCGTTACGTCCCCCCGTACAGGCCCACCACCTGCGCCGATAACGTGTGGGAACGGAGGTGCGGGATGGCGAGCCTGGAAGTCGTGCTCGGCGTCGTGGCCGCCGTGGTGCTGCTCGGTGTGCTGGCCGTCCGCGCGTCGGTGCGCCTGGGGCTGCCCTCGCTCCTCATCTACCTCGCGATCGGCATCCTGCTCGGCGAGTCCGTGCTGGGTGTCCAGTTCAACGATGCCCCGCTCACCGAGTCGCTCGGGCTCGGGGCCCTCGTGCTCATCCTCGCCGAAGGTGGCCTGACCACGCGGTGGGCCGCGGTGCGGCCGTCGCTCGGGGTCGGCATCGCGCTCTCGACCGTGTCGGTGGTGGTGAGCATCGCGGTGGTCGGGGTGGCGCTGCACCTGCTGCTGGGCCTGGACTGGCGCGCGGCGTTCCTGTGGGGTGCGGTGCTCTCCTCCACCGATGCCGCGGCCGTGTTCAGCGTGCTGCGCGGCGTCGGCGTGCGGCCACGCCTCGCCGGCGTGCTGGAGCTGGAGTCCGGGATGAACGACGCGCCGGTCGTGCTCGCGGTCGTCCTGCTGGCCTCCGGGGAGGCGTTCAGCTGGACCACGCCGTTCCTCGTCGTGTACGAGCTCGCGGCAGGCGCGCTGATCGGTGCCGTGCTGGGCCTCGGTGGGGCCTGGGCGCTGCGGCGCGCCGCCCTGCCCGCCACCGGCCTGTACCCGCTGGCCGCGATCGCCGTCTGCGTCCTGGCCTACTCCGCAGGTCAGCTCGCGCACGCCTCGGGCCTGCTGGCCACCTACGTCGCCGCGCTCGTGCTGGGCAACGCCGACCTGCCGCACCGCGGCGGGGTGCGCTCCTTCGCCGAAGGGCTGGGCTCACTCGCCCAGATCGGGCTGTTCGTCCTGCTCGGGCTCTACGCCTCACCGCCCCGGCTCCTCGACGCGGTGGTGCCCGCGATCGTCGCCGGGCTCGTGCTGATCCTCGCGGCCCGCCCGATCTCCGTGGTGGCCGCGGCCCTGCCGTTCCGCGTGCCGTGGCGGGAGCAGGCCTTCCTGTCGTGGGCCGGCCTGCGTGGGGCGGTGCCGATCGTGCTGGGGCTGATCGCCCTGGTCGAGGGCGCGCCCAGCGCGCAGGCGCTGGTCGACGTCGTGTTCGTGCTCGTCGTCGTGCTCACGCTGGTGCAGGGTCCGACCCTGCCGTGGGTGGCCAGGCGGCTCGGGGTCGCACGCAGCGCCGAGCCGCGCGAGCTCTCCGTCGACGCCGCGCCGCTCGACGAGCTGAGCGCCGACCTGCTGCAGGTGCGCGTGCCGGTGGGCTCGCAGCTGCGCGGGGTGTACCTGAGCGAGCTGCGGCTGCCGCGGGGCGCCACCGTCAGCCTGGTGGTGCGCGACGAGGAGGCGTTCACCCCCACTCGGGAGACCCGCCTGCGCGAACGCGACCAGCTGCTCGTCGTCACCACGGCGCTGGCCCGCCAGGCCACGGAGGAGCGGATCCGCGCCGTCGACCAACGGGGCAGGCTCGCCCGCTGGCACGGCGATCGGGAGCCGAAGGGCCGTAGGGGATGATGGGGTGGTGAGCGAGTCAGCGAGCGAACCGACCACCCGGACCGACCAGGGTCTGGTCGCCAACCCCAAGGTCCGGTTGCTCGCCCTGATCGCCCTGCTGGTGCTGGCCGTCGACATCGTCACGAAGGTGCTGGCGGTCGCGGAGCTCGAGGACCGCGCGCCGGTGCAGCTGCTGGGCGGCCTGGTCTACCTGCAGCTCGTCCGCAACCCCGGAGCCGCGTTCTCGCTGGCCACGGGCTACACGTGGGTGCTCACCATCGTCGCCATCGCCGTGGTGGTGGTGATCCTGCGGGTGGCCAGGCGGCTGCGCTCCACGGGCTGGGCCGTCGCACTCGGCCTGGTGCTCGGGGGTGCGCTGGGCAACCTCACCGACCGGATCTTCCGGGCGCCGGGGCCGCTGCAGGGCCACGTCGTCGACATCGTCTCGCTGTTCACCCCCGACGGCCGCGCCTGGCCGGTGTTCAACACGGCCGACTCCTCGATCGTCTCGGGCGGGGTGCTGCTCGTGCTGCTGGCCCTGCTCGGCCGCGAGCTCGACGGCCGTCGCACGTCCGGCGAGAGCAAGGACCGCGCGGAGGACGGGTCAGTCGGTGAGTGACACCCGCCAGCTCCCCGTACCCGACGGCCTCGACGGCATGCGTGTCGACGCCGGCCTCTCCCGGCTGCTGGGCCTGTCCCGCACCGTGGTCGCCGCGCTCGCTGAGGACGGCCGCGTGGCCGTGGACGGCCGCGCCGCCGGGAAGTCCGACCGGCTGACCGCCGGGTCGTGGCTCGAGGTCGAGCTGCCCGAACCGGAGGCGCCCGCGGTGATCGCCGGGCCGGCCGAGGTCGTCGCCGGGCTCACCGTCCTGCACGCCGACGACGACATCGTCGTGGTCGACAAGCCGGTCGGCGTCGCCGCCCACCCGAGCCCCGGCTGGACCGGGCCCACCGTCGTCGGCGGCCTGGCCGCGCTCGGCTTCCGGGTCTCCACCTCCGGGGCGGCCGAGCGGCAGGGCATCGTCCACCGGCTCGACGTCGGCACCACCGGGGTGATGGTGGTGGCCACCTCGGAGCACGCCTACACCGTGCTGAAGCGGGCGTTCAAGGAGCGCACCGTCGACAAGCGCTACCACGCCGTCGTCCAGGGGCACCCCGACCCGTCCAGCGGCACGATCGACGCCCCGATCGACCGCCACCCGAAGCACGACTACCGGTTCGCGGTGGTGGCCGGGGGCAAGGCCAGCGTCACCCACTACGACACGATCGAGGCGTTCCGCGCCGCCTCGCTGCTGGACGTCCGGCTCGAGACGGGCCGCACCCACCAGATCCGCGTGCACCTCTCCGCACTGCGCCACCCGTGCGTCGGCGACCTCGCCTACGGTGCCGACCCGACGCTGGCCAAGCGCCTCGGCCTCGAACGGCAGTGGCTGCACGCCCGCTCGCTCGGCTTCGAACACCCCGCCGACGGCCGCTGGGTGGAGTTCACGAGCCCGTACCCGGCGGACCTGGCGCACGCGCTGGACCTGCTCACCGACTGATGTCGGCAGGGCGATGACGCCGCGACAGCGGCTGGCCGTGCTCGGCGCCTGCATCGTGGTGGCCCTGCTGGTCGCCCTGTACGGGGCCACGCAGTTCACGCCGCCCGCGCCGCAGCCGTCCCCGGGCTCCGTGCGGCTCGGTCCGGAGCCGGGTGACGACGTCTCCGCGTACCTGGCCGGGCTGCCGGCGGAGCTGCCGCCGCCGGGGGTCGAGACGCTCGCACTCGTGCAGTTCGGCGCGGAGCTCACCGTGCCCGACGCGGTCGCCGCCGCGTCGGGCTCCGTGATCGACACGGCCGTCCTGCGGGTGCCGCTGACCAGGGTGCAGACCGCGCTGCGGTTCGAGCCCCTCGATCCCGGGGTCGCGCCGGAGACCGCGCTCGACACCGTCCGGCGGCGCGCGCAGATGCAGGCCGACGCCGACGCGGCCCGGCTCACCGGCCGGCCGCACGACGTGGCCGCGGCCGAGGCGGCGGCGCTCGCCGACCCCGGGTGCCGGTGCGTCCTCGCGCTCGTCGTCCGATCCGACCGGGCGGGACTGCAGACGCTCGCCGCCCGACCCGGGGTGCGGGCGGTGGAAGCCGCACCCCCGGGCACCACGGACCGCGAGCTCGCGCTGGCTCCGCTGCTGCCCGAGCAGACGGTCCGGGCCGACCCGCCTCCCGACGACGGGCCCGTCCCCCCGGGCTGAGGGCCATCCCGATCCGGACAATGGGGGGATACCCCCGGGTCGACTCGGTGGAGATCCTGATGTCCGTCTCAGCCGCGGCCTGGCACGGTGATCCGCGTGACCAGCATCGGGGGGGCCGGGCGGGACGCCCGGGGCACAGCGTGGGTGGGTGAGACCACCGTCGTGGCGTGCGTGACAGGGGCGTTCCTGTCGCTCGTCGTCCTGCACCTCATCGGCAGCGGGACGCTCGACCCGCTCAGCCGGACTATCAGCGACTACGTCTTCCTTCCGGGCGGCTACGCCCTGCTGGGGGTGGCCGGGGTCGCCCTCGCCGTCGCGGCCATCGTGCTCGCGGGCGGGCTGCGCCGGGGGGCGCTGCCCGACGCGGGGCCGCCCAGCGCGCTGCTGATGAGCATGGCCGGGGCGTTGGCGCTGGTTGCGGTCTTCCCCACCCACGACCCCTCGACCAGTGCAGGCCTGGTCTCCACCGTGCACCGGGCGGCGGGCGGGTGGGTGCTCGTGGTCCTGCCGCAGGCGGTCTGGATGATCGCCCGCCGGGCCCGGACCGCTCCCGGCTGGACGGCCGCAGCCCCCGTCCTGGCCCGGTGCGCGGTCGTCACAACGGCGTTGAGCGCCGGCTTCCTGCTGCTCCTGCTACCGATTGTTATCGGCCTTTCACCCGGATTTCCCCTGCTCGGGGGGGTCCAGCGTGTTCTCTACGCGGTAGTGATGCTGGTACTGGTTGTGACCGCCCGGGCAACCCGGTTGGCAGTGGAACACATGCCGGCCCCGGCGGTCCTTCCGTCCGGCGTCGAGCTCAGGGGTGCGGTGTGATCGACCTCCTCACAGGTCCCGGCGTCGCCATCGCCCTCGCCATGCTCGGCGCCGTCTGCTTCGCGGGTGCCGCCGTCCTCCAGCACCGTGCCGTCTCGGACCGGTCCGGCCCGTCCGGTGCCGGGCAGGAGGGCAAGGTGCTGTCCCTGCGCGGGCTCGGCGCCATCGCCCGCAGGCCCGGCTGGCTCGCCGGTCTGGCGCTGGCCGCGGGCGGATCGGCCCTGCACGCCGGCGCGCTGGTGCTGGCGCCACTGTCGGTCGTCCAGCCGATCGGCGTGCTGGCCGTCCCCATCGCGGTGCTGCTCACCGCCGTCCAGCGGGGCAGCGTGCCGGCGCTCGGGGTGTTCGTCGGCGTCCTGCTCAGCATCGGCGGCGTGGCCGTGTTCGTCCTCACCGCCGCGAGCACCGCCGTCAGCACGCCCCCGCCCGACCAGGCCACCCTGTTCGCGAGCCTCGTCGTCGCCGGGATCGTGCTGTTGCTGGCCGCGCTCGGCATGGCCCGTCCCGGCTGGGTCCGGTGCGTGGCCTGTGCCACGGGCGGAGCGGCGGCGTTCGGCCTCGTCTCCGCGCTCGTGCGGGCCGTCTCCCAGTCGGTCGCGTCCGGCGACGTCGGGGCCTTCGAGCCCCCCGTCCTCGCGGCGGCGGCCGGCATCGGTGTGGCGGTCCTCGTGGGCGGCTGGCTCGTGCAGCAGGCCTTCGCCTCCGGGCCGCCCGAGGTGGTCATCGCCTGCCTCACCGTCGTCGACCCGATCGTGGCCGTGCTCCTCGGAGCGGTGCTGCTCGGCGAGGGGGCCGCCACCCCGGCCGAGACGTGGCTCCTGCTCGTCGTCGCCGCCGCAACGGCCACGGCAGGCGTCATCGCACTGGCCCGCCACCACCCGGACGCGGTGGCGGCCCGCGCTGCCCGCTCCGCTCGCGAACGAACCTCGACTCCGGCTGCTCACACGCGGTCGGCGCACTCCCTGCACCGCCGGTGATCCCCAGCGCCGGTTCGCCCGCACTGCTTCACTCATCTGAGAGGACCCGTCCCGTGAAGCCTGCCGCCGTGAAACCACTGCGGATACTGATCGGCGCCGAGACGTACCCCCCCGACGTGAACGGGGCCGCGCGTTTCGCCGAGCGACTCGCCACCGGGCTGGCCCGCCGTGGCCACGAGGTGCACGTCGTGGCGCCGTCTCCCACCGGCCCCCGCACCCGCGACACCAGGGACGGCGTCACCGTCCACGGGGTCCGCTCCCACCGCTACTTCATGCACTCCGGCTTCCAGGTCTGCATGCCGTGGGAGGCCGGCCCGGACACCGCCGCCCTCATGGAGGAGATCGACCCCGACGTCGTCCACACCCAGGCGCACATGGTGGTCGGCCGCGGCGTCGTGAAGGCCGCGCACCGCGACGGGCGACCGCTCGTGGCCACCAACCACCTCATGCCCGAGAACCTCGTCGCCTACTCGCCGATCCCCCGGGCCCTGCGGCGGGCCTTCGCGACGGTGGCGTGGAAGGACCTCGGCAACGTCTTCGGCCGGGCCACCGTCGTCACCGCGCCCACCCCCCGCGCGGTGGAGCTGCTCGTGCGCCACGCCGGGCTCGTCGACGCGATCCCCGTGTCCTGCGGCATCGACGCCGACCGCTACCGCGCCACCCCGCAGGCCCCCGGCGCCGTCCCGACCGTCCTGTTCGTCGGGCGGCTCGACCAGGAGAAGCGCGTGGACGAGCTGATCAGGGCATTCGCCGCGCTGCCGCCGGAACTGCCGGCGCGGCTGGAGATCATCGGTGACGGTGCCCGCCGTGAGGAGTGGACGGCGCTGGCCGACGGTCTCGGGCTCGCCGAGCGCGTGCGGTTCCGCGGGTTCGTCGCCGAGCAGGAACTGCTCGACGCCTACGCCGGTGCCGCGGTGTTCTGCATGCCGGGGGTGGCCGAGCTGCAGAGCCTCGTCACGCTGGAGTCGATGGCCGCGGGCCTCCCGGTGGTCGCCGCCGACGCGATGGCGCTGCCCCACCTCGTGCGCCCCGGCCGCAACGGCTGGCTGTACCCGCCGGGCGACGTCCCCGAGCTCACCACCCGCCTCGCCGCGCTGCTCGCCGACCCCGCCCTGCGCCGCCGGATGGGGGCGGCCAGCCGGGACCTCGTCGCCGAGCACGCCATCGACGCCACCCTGAGCACGTTCGAGGGGATCTACGAGCGCGCGCTGGGCCGCGACGACCGCGTGCAGGTGACGAGAGCGGCCTGACGGCCTCACAGGTTCAGGAAAGCCACTTTCCCGCCCTCTGCGGGCAGGAAAGTGGCTTTCCTGAACGTCGGGGTGCGCTGCGCGGGGGCGGGTCAGTGGGGGTGCGTCCGAGCCGCGGCTACGCGTTCCAGCAGGGCCAGCAGCACCCGGGCCGAGTTCTCCCAGCTGTAGTGCGCGGCCCGGGCCCGGGCCGCCACCGAGCGCTCCTCCCAGCAGCCGGGCTCGCCGAGCTCCCGGACGGCGCGGACGAAGCCGCCCACGTCGCCCGCGGTGACGTAGGCCCCGGCGTCCCCGCCCACCTCGCGGAACACCGGGATGTCGGTGACGACCACGGGAGTTCCCAGTGCCATCGCCTCCACCAGCGGGATGCCGAACCCCTCGTCCCGCGACGCCGAGACCAGCGCCGTCGCGCCGCGCAGCACCTCGCGGTAGGTCTCGTCGCTCGCGCCGTCGTGGAACACCAGGCGTCCGCCCGGGGCCAGCGCGGTGAGCCGCGCCCGCTCCTCGGGGGAGATCCGGCTCATGAGGTGCAGCTCGTGGTCGGGCAGTGCCGGCATCGCGCTCGCGAGCGTCCCCACGTCCTTGTAGGGCATGAACGAGCCCATGTAGACGAGCGCGCCGGTGCGCGGTGCCCGCGGGAGGTCGGGGCCGAGGTCGGGGGCGTTCGGGACGACGGTCACCGGGCGCCGGGTCAGGCGGTGCTCCGCGATCTGCGCGGCCGTGGCCGCCGAGACGGTGACCACCGCGTCGGCCCGGTTCAGCAGGAGCCGCTGCGGCCACCACGCGAGGTGGTAGAGCCGCCACAGCAGCCGGATCGGGGCCGCGAACTGCGGCGGCGGGGTGCGGTTGCGGTAGTAGATGAGGTCGTGCAGCGTCAGCACGAGGCCGTAGTCGCGCCCCCAGCTGCCCATCGTCTGCATCGGGGAGAACACCACGTCCGGCTTGAGGCGCCGCACCTGCCGGGCCACCAGCGGCTCACGCGGGCCGGTGGGGCTGCTGACCAGGTGCCAGGGCAGGCCGGACGGCAGGTGCGCGAGCTGGCGCCGGTCGCTCACCAGCAGCTCGATGCTGGGGCCCGCCGCGCTGCCGCTCCGTTCGGCCTGCAGGTGGGCCAGCCCGGCCGCCAGCCCCGCCGTGTAGCGGCTGATGCCGTCGTGCCGGTCGATCCGGACGTACCGGCAGTCGACGAGAATCCTCACGGGACCGGCAGCGCGGTGAGGAACGCCGACATCGCGGCGGCCACCGCGGCGGGTGCCTCGTAGTGGGCGAGGTGACCGGTGCCCGGAACCATCGCCAGCCGCGCGTCCGGGAACCGTCCGGCCAGTGCGCGCTGCGCGGCGGGCGGTGCGATGTCGTCGCGCTCGGCGGCCACCAGCAACGTCGGCACCGCGATGCCGGCCGCGAACTCACCGACGTCGTGGCCCACCGAGGCGTGGAAGGCCTGCAGCAACGTCGCGCGGTCGGCGAACGTGCTGAAGTACCGGTCGTGCTCGGCGTGGATCCAGCGGCGCAGGCCGGGATCCCTCGTGGTGGCCATCGCCGTACTGGCCACCCGCGTCATCAGCCGGTGGCGCAGCAGCGCGGTGCCCGCGCGCTCGGGCAGGGCGGCGGCGAGGCGGTGGTAGAGCACCGTGAGCCGCGTGACCACCACCCGCGGCCCGGCCAGAGCGGACGCCGCGATCGGGTTGACGAGCACGAGGCCCCGCACCCGCGGCGCGGGGAGACTCCCGGCCGCCGACGGTGCCGGACGGCCGAGTGCCGCGGCGGCCACGATCGAGCCGAAGGAGTGGCCGGCGAGCACCACGTCCCCCGCCGGTGCGACGGCGGCGAGCAGGTCGCGCGTCCAGGCCGCGTAACCGGCGACGTCGTGGGCGTCGCCGGGGAGCGGTGAGGACTGCCCGAACCCGGGCAGGTCCGGCACCACCACCCGCGCACCCGTCAGGTGCGCCACGATCGGCTCCAGCCCGTGGTGGTCACCGCGCAGGCCGTGCAGGAGGACGACGCGGTGCGGTGCGTCGTCGGCGCCGTAGACCCAGAACCGGGTGCGGCCGCCGCGCAGCTCCACCTCGTCCTCCCGTACGGGAACGCGCGCGATCGCCGCCGCGTACGGGGAGGGCTCGCTCATCGCGGCGAGTCTAGGGCGGCCCCCGCCCCGTCCCCTGCCCGCCCGCGAGTCGCCCGGATCCGACCCGCGAGTCGCCCGGATCGGGCCCGCGAGTCGCCCGGATCCGACCCGCGAGTCGCCCGGATCCCGTGCGCGAGTCGCCCGGATCAGGCCTGCGAGTCGCCCGGGCCAGGCGCTCAGGTGCTGGCCCTGGCCCTGGCGCCGGCTCCGCGTGGCCGGGGTGGGCGCGTGTGGGCCGTCCCGGCGGCCACGCTGCGCAGCGCCGCCGCGCCGGCCGGTGAGAGGGCGGGCAGCGCGGTGCGGGCCACCGCACGGGCACGGAAACTTGTCGGGGGCCGGGGTTAGCCTGTGTCCATCCCAGCGGCCGAGGTGCCGGTGCCGTCCCCAGGACGGCCGGCGCGGCGACCGCATCGATTCCAGCGCTGCCCCGGCGGCCGCGCCAGAAGGGAGCTCACCACCCCGATGGCCGGTCCCAGCCGCGGCGACAGCTTCGTCCACCTCCATACGCACACCGAGTTCTCCATGCTCGACGGAGCGGCCCGGCTGGACGACCTGTTCACCGAGGCCGCGCGCATGGGGATGCCGGCGCTGGCGATGACCGACCACGGCAACGTCTACGGCGCCTACGAGTTCTGGCGCAAGGCCAAGGCCCACGGGGTCAAGCCGATCATCGGCATGGAGGGCTACCTCTCGCCGGGCAGCCGCCACGAGCGCAAGCGCGCCACCCTCGGCGGCCAGACGGTCAGCGACGACAACCCGGGTGAGATGTACACCCACATGACGCTGCTGGCGGAGAACACGGAGGGGATGCACAACCTCTTCCGGCTCTCCAGCCTCGCGTCGCTCGAGGGCTACTACTACAAGCCCCGCATGGACCGCGAGCTGCTGGAGACCTACGGCAAGGGGATCATCGCCACCACCGGCTGCCCGTCGGGCGAGGTCCAGCGGCTGCTGCAGCGGGGCAAGTTCGACGCCGCCTGCCAGGCGGCGAGCGACTACCGCGACATCTTCGGCAAGGACAACTTCTTCTGCGAGCTGCTCGACCACGGCATCGCGATCGAGCGCCAGGTCCGCGACGCGCTCTACGACCTCAAGAAGAAGCTCGACCTGCCGGGCCTCGCCACCAACGACCTGCACTACACCTATGCCGAGGACGCCAAGCCGCACGAGGTGCTGCTCTGCGTGCAGACCGGCAAGACGCTCGCCGACCCCGGCCGCTTCAAGTTCGACGCGTCCGACTTCTACCTCAAGTCACCGGCCGAGATGCGGGCCCAGTGGGATCCGGTGTTCCCCGAGGCCTGCGACAACACGCTGCTCGTCGCCGAGCGGGTCGATGTCGGTTTCACCGAGGGCCAGGACCTCATGCCGCGCGCGCCCGTCCCCGCCGGGGAGACGGAGGAGAGCTGGCTGATCAAGGAGGTCGAGCGCGGGCTGCACATGCGGTTCCCCCACGGGATCACCGAGCGGTACCGCAAGCAGGCCGACTACGAGGTCGGGATCATCATCCAGATGGGGTTCCCCGGCTACTTCCTCGTGGTCGCCGACCTCATCCAGCACGCCAAGTCGGTCGGCATCCGGTGCGGTCCCGGTCGCGGTTCCGCGGCGGGCTCGCTGGTCGCCTACGTCCTGGGCATCACTGACCTCGACCCGATCGAGCACAAGCTGATCTTCGAGCGGTTCCTCAACCCCGAGCGCATCTCGATGCCCGACATCGACATGGACTTCGACGAGCGCAGGCGTGGCGAGATGATCCGCTACACCACGGAGAAGTACGGCGAGGACCGCATCGCGCAGATCATCACGTACTCCACGATCAAGGCGAAGGCCGCGATCAAGGACTCAGCGCGTGTGCTGTTCGGTCAGCCCGGCTACGCGGTGGCCGACCGCATCACCAAGGCGATGCCCCCGGCGATCATGGGCAAGGACATCCCGCTCTCGGGTGTGTTCGACCCCGCCCACAAGCGCTACTCCGAAGCCACGGAGGTGCGGGCGCTCTACGAGACCGACCCGCAGGTCAAGGAGATCATCGACACCGCCCGTGGCCTGGAGGGCCTCAAACGGCAGTGGGGCGTGCACGCGGCCGGCGTGATCATGTCGAGCAAGCCGCTGATCGACGTCATCCCGATCCAGCGCCGCGACTCCGACGGCGCCATCATCACGCAGTTCGACATGGGCGCCTGCGAGACGCTCGGGCTGCTGAAGATGGACTTCCTGGGGCTGCGCAACCTCACGATCATCGACGACGCGGTGGAGAACATCGAGCGGAACGGCAAGCCGAAGCTCGAGATCGAGAGCGTCCCGCTCGACGACCGGACGACCTACGAACTGCTCGCCCGCGGCGACACTCTCGGGGTCTTCCAGCTCGACGGTGGCCCGATGCGCGACCTGCTGCGCCGCATGGCCCCCACGGAGTTCGACGACATCTCCGCCGTCGGCGCCCTGTACCGGCCCGGTCCGATGGGCGCCAACGCGCACAACGACTACGCCGACCGCAAGAACAAGCGCCAAGAGGTCACGCCGATCCACCCGGAGCTGGCGGAGCCCCTGAAGGAGATCCTCGGCGAGACCTACGGCCTGATCGTGTACCAGGAGCAGGTCATGGCGATCGCGCAGAAGCTCGCCGGCTACACGCTCGGCAAGGCCGACCTGCTGCGCCGTGCGATGGGCAAGAAGAAGAAGGAGATCCTCGACAAGGAGTACGCGGGCTTCGCCCAGGGCATGAAGGACCACGGCTACTCCGAGGCCGCGGTCAAGACGCTCTGGGACATCCTGCTCCCGTTCTCCGACTACGCGTTCAACCGCGCCCACTCCGCCGCGTACGGCCTGGTCTCCTACTGGACCGCCTACCTCAAGGCCAACTACCCGGCCGAGTACATGGCCGCGGTGCTCACCTCGGTCCGCGACGACAAGGACAAGGCCGCGGTCTACCTGGCCGAATGCCGCCGGATGGGCATCACGGTGCTCGCGCCCGACGTCAACGACTCGGTGCGCAACTTCGCCCCGGTCGGGGGCGACATCCGCTTCGGCCTCGGCGGCATCCGCAACGTCGGCGTCAACGTCGTCGACGCGATCGTCGCGGCGCGCACGGAGAAGGGCGCGTTCACCGACTTCTCCGACTTCCTCCGCAAGGTCGACGCGGTGGTCTGCAACAAGAAGGTCATCGAGTCGCTGATCAAGGCGGGCGCGTTCGACTCGCTCGGCCACCCGCGCAAGGGCCTGCTGCTCGTGCACGCCGACGCGATCGACGCGGTGATGAGCACGAAGAAGGCCGCGTCGATGGGCCAGTTCGACCTGTTCGGCTCCATGGACGGCTCGGGCCCGTCCGAGCTCGACTCCGTGTTCGACGTGAAGGTGCCCACCGACGAGTGGGACACCAAGCACAAGCTCGCCGTCGAGCGGGAGATGCTCGGGCTGTACGTGTCGGGCCACCCGCTCCACGGGGTGGAGCAGATGCTCACGGCCAGGTCCGACACGGCGATCTCCGCCATCCTCGAAGGCACCGTGCCCGACGGCCGGCAGGTCACCATCGGCGGCATCCTCGCCAACGTGAACCGCCGGGTGAACAAGAACGGCGAGCCGTGGGCGTCGGCCCAGCTGGAGGACCTGGCGGGCGGCATCGAGGTGTTGTTCTTCCCGCGCTGCTACCAGGTGGTCGGTGTCGACGTCGCCGAGGACGCGATCGTGCTGGTCAAGGCCAGGGTCAACCGGCGCGACGACCGCGTCTCACTCATCGTGAACGACCTGGCGGTGCCCGACCTGACCCCGGCGAGCGGCGGCACGGGCGCCCCGGTGAAGGTCAGCATGCGCACCGAGCTGTGCACCCCGCAGCGGGTGTCGAAGCTGAAGGACGTCCTGCGCAACCACCCGGGCACCTCGGAGGTGCATCTCGCGCTGGTCAACGGCAGCGGCACCCCCAAGGTGTTCCGGCTCGACCAGGCGTTCACGGTCACGCGGTCGCCGTCGCTGCTGGGCGACCTCCAGGGCCTGCTCGGCCCCGGCTGCCTGGGCTGACGGGCCACCACGCCCGCCGGCGACCACACCGACCCCTCCGAGGGATGACACCGCAGGTCGCAGGTGGTGCACTGGCTGACCCATCGCTGTCGGGAGGGTCGCCATGGCCGCCTACGCCATCTTCTTCAGCTACACACCGCAGGCCTGGGCGCGCATGATGGTCAAGGCGGATGACCGGGCCGCGGCCGCCCGGGCCATGATCGAGAGCGCGGGCGGCACCCTCGAGTGCCTGTACTACATGCTCGGTGACCGTGACGGCTTCGCCGTGGTGCACGTGCCGAGCAACGAGGACGTGGCGGCGCTGTCCATCGCCATCGCCGGCAGCGGTGCCTTCACCCACGTCGAGAGCCGGGCCCTCGTGGCGCCGCAGGACCTGGCCGGGGTGCTCGAGAAGGCCGCCGCGGCGCGCGGCGCCTACACCCCGCCGGGGGAGTAGCTCTAGGAGCGCGCTGAACAGCTCCGCTCTTCAGCACCCTCCTGGCTCAGGTGGCGGTGGCCACCAGCCGGAGCCAGTGAGCCTGGGCGCCCTGGTCCCACCGGGCGTGCAGCGTGTCGAACAGCTCGGCCGCACGGGCCCCGGCCCAGCCGGCGGGCAGCAGCTCGCCGGGCAGCTTCGGGTCGAGGAACGGGAAGCGCCGCCACGCGTGCACGAGGTGGATCTGGTGGGTGAGCACGTCCAGCGGGTCGCTCGGCTCCGCGCAAGAGAACGCGTCGAGGAACTCCTCGTACGCGGCCTCCACCTCGGAGAGGTTCCAGGCCTGCTCGACCACCTGCCGCTCGGCGCCGATCACCCCGAACGGCCCGACGAAGGAGCTGGTCACGCCCGTGAGCTCGAGGTCGGCGACCACGTCGGCCACCTCGTCCTGCTTGGTCGGGTCAGGGGTGAGCCACACCCCCGGCGCGGGGGAGCCCAGCCCGGCCCAGGCCAGGCGGGTGCGCAGGCGGTGCCGGAGCTGGCGGCGCGCCTCCGGCACGCTGATGAGCAGCACCAGCCACCGGCCGTCCCACTGCCCCGCCTCGGCGCCGAACCCGTAGATGCGGGCGGCGCCGTCCGAGAGCAGCCGGCGGCCCTGGTCGCTGAGCGCCCACCGCACGCGGCGTCCGGCCCGGTCGGACACGAGCAGGCCCTCGGCCGCGGTGCGGGCCAGCGCCTGGCGGGCCGACTTGGACTCCACCCCGAGGCCGCCGAGCACGTCGATGAGCACCTGCGTCCACACGGCGTCGGTGCGTGGCAGCACGAACTCCCCGAGCACGGTGAGAAGCAGGGAGCGTGCGCTCGTGGCTCCGAGCTCGCGGCGTCGGGACAGCGCGGGGTGCACGGTCGCGGGCTCGGCGGCGGTGGACATGACCCGGCACCTTAGCCGGACCTGCGACGACGTGAGCCGAGTGTCGAGGAAACGAGGTCGTCTTACCTGCCTCCGGCGCCCAGGCGGCGCCTTGCGGCGTTGTCGTCGGCGCCGATACAACAGCGGTATCGGCGCCTCCTCCGCCTTGCGATCCATCCGTCTGGACACCGGATTCGGGCAAGGAACCTCGTTTCCGCGACACTAGGCTCCCTCGTCGTGACGACCGAGGACCTGCTCGCCGCCGACAGCGCGCACGTGTGGCACCCCTATGCGCCGATGCCCGCGACAGCCACGCCGCTCGTGGTCGAGTCGGCCGCGGGGGTCCGGCTGCGGCTGGCCGACGGCCGGGAACTGGTCGACGGGATGTCGTCGTGGTGGGCCGCGATCCACGGCTACGCCCATCCGGTACTCGACGCCGCCGTGCGTGACCAGCTCGGCTCCATGAGTCACGTGATGTTCGGTGGCCTCACCCACGGGCCTGCCGTCGACCTCGCGCGGCTGCTCGTCGACATCAGCCCGGCCGGGCTGGAGCACGTCTTCCTCGCCGACTCGGGCTCGGTGTCGGTGGAGGTCGCGATCAAGATGTGCCTGCAGTACTGGCGCTCCCGGGGGCGCCCGGGTAAGCACCGGCTGCTGACGTGGCGCGGCGGGTACCACGGCGACACCTTCGGGGCGATGAGCGTCTGTGACCCCGACGGCGGCATGCACACGCTGTGGCGTGACGTGCTGCCCCGGCAGGTCTTCGCGGGACCGCCCCCCGTCGCCTTCGAGCAGGCCTACGTCGCCGAGCTGGCCGACCTCGTGGAGCGCCACGCCGACGAGCTGGCGGCCGTGATCGTCGAGCCCGTGGTGCAGGGCGCTGGCGGTATGCGGTTCCACGACCCGCGCTACCTGCACGTGCTGCGCGAGCTGTGCCTCACCCACGACGTGCTGCTGGTGTTCGACGAGATCGCCACCGGTTTCGGCCGGACCGGCGAGCTGTTCGCCGCCGACCACGCCGGCATCGCCCCCGACGTGATGTGCGTGGGGAAGGCCCTGACCGGCGGTTACCTGACGATGGCGGCCGCGCTGTGCAGCGGTGAGGTCGCGCGCGGGATCACGGAGGGCGAGGCGGGCGTGCTCATGCACGGCCCGACGTTCATGGGCAACCCGCTCGCCGCGGCGGTGGCGGCGGCGTCGACCCGGCTGCTGGTGAGCGGGGACTGGCGGGCCCGCGTCCGCGGGATCGAGTCGGCCCTGCGCAGCGGCCTGGCCCCGGCGCGGCAGCTTCGCGGCGTCGTCGACGTCCGGGTGCTGGGCGCGATCGGCGTGGTCCAGCTCGACCGCGAGGTGGACATGGCCGCGGCGACGGCAGCGGCCGTCGACGCCGGGGTGTGGTTGCGGCCCTTCCGTGACCTCGTCTACACGATGCCGCCCTACGTCTGCGAGCCGGCGGACCTCGCGGTCATCAGCGCCGCGGTGGTGGCCGCGGCCGCCGCGGCCTGACCCACCCCCGCGAGTCGCCCGTCCCCACCCCGCGAGTCGCCCCATTTCCGCGCGCGAGTCGCCCTGTTCGAGCGCGCGAGTCGCCCGTCCGGCAAACCGTGTGCGGACCGTGGCCGGGATGTCCTAGCGTCGCCGCCGTGACCTTGCCCGTCCTTCCGTCGACGCTGCGGTCCAGACTGCACGGCCGTCCGATGCGCCCCGACGACGCGGGTCGGTGGGCAGATCTGCTCGCCGCGATCGAGGACGCCGACCAGCGCGGCGAGCACTACGACGCCGCCGACTGCGCCGAGGAGCTCGCCGATCCCGAGCTCGACGTCGAGCGCGAGACCGTCCTGCTGCTCGATGGACCGGCGGGTGCCGACGCCAGGGCGGTCGCCTACCAGGTGCTGCGGTCGCGCAGTGGGCGCGCGGAGGGCCCGTCCCTGATCTCGGACGCCGGTGTCCATCCCGCCTACCGGCGCCGGGGGATCGGGAACGCGCTGCTGGCCGCGGCGCGGGAACGGGCAACCGAGCTCGGTGCGACCCTGCGTATGCGGGTGCCCGAGTCGAATACGGGTGCGGTCGCGCTGGCCGAGGCCGCCGGGATGGTGCCCCTGCGGTGGTGGTCGGAGCTCGATCGCACCCTCACCGAGCCGATCGTGGCTGTTCCGGCCCCGGCCGGCCTGGCCGTCTCGTCGCTGGGCCTCGACTACGACGCGGCGCGCTGGGACGGGCCGCTGCGGACCGCGCACAACAGCGCCTTCGCCGACCACTGGGGCTCCGCGCCGGTCAGCGCCGAGGGCTGGGCGCACTCGCGCACCGGGAGCCGGGCTTTCCGCCCAGCCTGCTCGGCGGTCGCGACGACGGCGGACGGTGGGATCGCGGGCTACGTGCTCAGCTACGAGTACGACGCCGACACGGCGCGCACGGGCAGGCGTGACCTCTACGTCGCCACGGTCGGCACCGTCGCGGCGCACCGGCGGAGAGGGGTCGCGGCCGCGCTGCTCGCGCACGTGCTGCGGACGGCCCGTGACTGCGGCTACGACACCTCGTCGCTCACCGTGGATGCCCAGAACCCGACCGGCGCCCTGGGCGTCTACGACCGGGCGGGCTACCGGTTGAGACGCCGCGAGATCACCTTCGCTCTCACCTCGCCCCGCCCCTGATCCCGCCGCCCGGGCGACTCGCGCGCGGAATCCGGGCGACTCGCCGGCGGGTTCCGGGCGACTCGCGCGCCGAATCCGGGCGACTCGCGGGGGGTGGATCCGGACCTGCGCGCACAGAGGGCCCCAGACCACCGTCCCGCCCGCCCGCAGCCCGGTCGCTACCGTGGGCGCCCGTGCCTCCCTTCCCACCGTCGCACCCGTTGGCCTGGCTCGATCCGCACGCCGCCGGCCGGCGGGAGGCCGGGCTCCGCCGGGAACTGCGCCCGCGTGGCGTCGCCGACGGCCTGCTCGACCTCGCCGGCAACGACTACCTCGGGCTCACCGGCGACCCGCGGGTGGTCGAGGGGGCCGTGAGCGCGGTACGGACGTGGGGGGCGGGCTCGACCGGGTCCCGTCTGGTCACCGGCACCACGGCGCTGCACGCCGAGCTGGAACGCGAGCTCGCGGACTTCTGCGGGGCCCAGTCCTGCCTCGTGTTCTCCTCCGGCTACGCCGCGAACCTCGGGGTGGTGACGGCGCTGTCGGGTCCGGGCGCGCTGATCGTCTCCGACGCCGCGAACCACGCCTCGCTCGTGGACGCCTGCCGGCTGTCGCGCGCCCGCATCGCGGTCGTCCCGCGCGACGATCCCGCCGCCGTCGACGCGGTGCTCGCGGCCCGGACCGAGCCGCGGGCGCTCGTCGTCACCGAGAGCGTCAACAGCGTCGACGGCGGGCTCGCCCCGGTCCGGGAGCTGCATGGCGTCTGCCGGGAACGGGGCGCCCTGCTCGTGGTGGACGAGGCACACGGACTCGGCGTGGTCGGTCCCGGCGGCCGGGGGCTGCTCACCGGCGTCGGCCTGGCCGGAGCGGACGACGTGGTCGTCACCGTGACGCTGTCGAAGGCGCTGGGCAGCCAGGGTGGCGCTGTGCTCGGGCCGGCCGCGGTCACCGAGCACCTGGTGGACACGGCCCGCTCGTTCATCTTCGACACCGGCCTCGCGCCCGCGTCCGTCGGTGCCGCGCTGGCGGCGGTAAAGGTGCTGCGGGCCGAACCGGACCGGCCGCTCGCCGTGCTGCGGGCCGCAGCGGAGCTGGCCGCGGCAGCAGGGGTGCCCGCACCCCCGTCGGCGGTGGTGTCGGTGGTGCTCGGAGACCCAGAGCGGGCGGTCGGCGCCGCGCGCGCCTGCGCCGCCCGCGGGGTGCGGGTCGGCTGCTTCCGCCCGCCGTCGGTGCCGGAGGGGACGAGCCGGTTGCGGTTGACGGCCAGGGCGACCCTCACCGCGGAGGACACCGCGCTGGTCCGCGCCGTCCTGGCCGAGGTGCTGGCTCCGGCGGCGGCCCGATGACCGGCGGACAGGTCCTCGTCGTCAGTGGGACGGGAACCGGGGTCGGCAAGACCGTCGTCACCGCGGCGGTGGCCGCGCTCGCCCGCGCCCGCGGGGAGCGGGTGGCCGTGCTGAAGCCGGCCCAGACCGGCGTCGGGCCCGACGAGCCGGGGGACCTCGCCGACGTGGTCCGGCTCGTCCCCGGCATCACGCCCCGCGAGCTGGCGCGCTATCCCGACCCCCTCGCGCCCGCCACGGCCGCCCGCCGGGCCGGCGCTGCGCCCGTCACGCCGAAGGAGGCTGCCGAGGCGGCGCGGGAGCTGGCCGCCGGCCACGATCTCGTGCTCGTGGAGGGTGCGGGCGGGCTGCTGGTCAGGTTCGACGACGACGGCGGCACGCTCGCCGACACCGCCGCCGCGCTCGACGTCCCGGTGCTGGTGGTGGCCACCGCGGGTCTCGGCACGCTCAACCACACCGCGCTCACCGTCGAGGCGCTGCGGGCCCGCGGCCTGACCTGCCCGGGGGTGGTGGTCGGGGCCTGGCCCGCCGACCCCGACCTGGCCGCCGTCTGCAACCTGGTCGATCTCCCCGCCGTCACCGGGGTGCCGCTCCTCGGCGCGATGCCCGACGGTGCGGGCGCGCTACCGGCAGAGGAGTTCGCGGTCGCCGCCCGCCACGGGCTGGCCGCGGCGCTGGGTGGCGAATGGCAGACTGCACACCCGTGACGACGACCGAGACCGGCATCCTGGCCACCGCGCGCACGCAGGTGCTGGAGGAGGGCATCGGCCTGTCCGAGGCGCAGGTCCTCGACGTGCTGCGGCTGCCCGACGACGCGCTCGACGACCTCCTCGAACTCGCCCACCAGGTGCGGATGCGGTGGTGCGGCCCGGAGGTGGAGGTCGAGGGGATCATCTCGCTCAAGACGGGCGGCTGCCCCGAGGACTGCCACTTCTGCTCCCAGTCGGGACTGTTCGACTCACCGGTGCGCTCGGCGTGGCTCGACGTCCCGTCGCTCGTCGAGGCGGCCAAGCAGACCGCCAAGACGGGTGCCACGGAGTTCTGCATCGTCGCGGCCGTCCGCGGTCCGGACGCCCGGCTGATGGCGCAGGTCGCGGCGGGTATCGCGGCGATCAAGGACGAGATCGACATCAACATCGCCTGCTCGCTGGGGATGCTCACCCCCGAGCAGGTCGACGAGCTCGCCGCGATGGGCGTCCACCGCTACAACCACAACCTCGAGACCGCGCGCTCGCACTTCCCGAACGTCGTCACCACGCACTCGTGGGAGGAGCGCTGGGAGACGCTGCGACTCGTGCGCGAGGCCGGCATGGAGGTGTGCTGCGGCGGGATCCTCGGCATGGGGGAGAGCCTGGAACAGCGCGCGGAGTTCTCGGCGCAGCTCGCGGCGCTGACCCCCGACGAGGTGCCGCTCAACTTCCTCAACCCGCGCCCCGGCACCCCGTTCGGCGATCTCGAGCCGATGGCCGGGCCGGACGCCCTGCGTACGGTCGCGGCGTTCCGGCTGGCGTTGCCGCGCACGGTGCTCCGGTTCGCCGGAGGCCGGGAGATCACCCTCGGCGACCTCGGCGCGCGCAAGGGGCTGCTCGGCGGGATCAACGCGGTGATCGTCGGCAACTACCTGACCACGCTCGGACGCCCTGCCGAGTCCGACATCGACCTGCTCGGCGAGCTCCAGATGCCGATCAAGGCCCTGAACGAGACGCTGTGACGGCCCCGGTGTTCTGCGACCAGTGCGGCGAGCCGTCCGACGAGGGCGACCACCCGCGCTGCGCGGGCCGCCGTGAGCTCGAGCCACCGCGGTTCTGCCCCGACTGCGCCCGCCGCATGGTGGTGCAGGTGACGCCCATCGGCTGGACCGCGCGCTGCAGCCGCCACGGCGAGCGCCGCAGCGCCGACCCTCTCCACGCCTGACTCCGCCGATGCCCGGTGGAGCGATCTGACGCGCTCGACGTCAGGACCAGGTGAGCCTTGCGGGGGATTTCGGCGGTTTCGGGCGGCCTGTGGACGTAGCCAGGCCACGATGCGGTACCGAATTCGGTTGATCATGACAGGACCCTACGGACACCGGACGCGTTGTCGTCCATGCTGTCGCCATGGCGAACTGGAGAGGTGCCCTGCGGCAGGCCACGAAGATCGGTATGGACCTGTTGTCACCCGGCAGGCAGGAGCCGCCCCCTCCGCCGAGAGTGCCGGCCCGCAGCGCATCCTCCCTCGATCGGGCGCGCACGATCATCTACTCGCCCGACCCCGACGGCACCGCCGACCCCGGCGAGATCGTGTGGGCCTGGGTCCCGTTCGAGGAGGACGACGGGCGGGGCAAGGACCGGCCGCTCCTGGTCGTCGGCCGCCAGGGTGGTGAGCTCGTCGGCCTGATGTTGTCGAGCCAGGCTGACCGTGCCGGTGACTGGGACTGGATCTCCATCGGATCCGGCTCGTGGGACCGCGAGGGCCGGGAGTCGTTCGTCCGGCTGGACCGGGTCCTCGAGATCGGTGAGCACGACATCCGTCGTGAGGGCGCCATCCTGGACCGCCGTCGCTTCGAGACCGTCGCGGCGGAGCTGCGCACGCGCTTCGGCTGGCGCTGACCGGGATCACGAACCTGCGCGCGCGGTGGGCGACTCGCGGGTGCGTAACGGGCGACTCGCGGACGGAATGCGGGCGACTCGCGGAGCTCGCGGGTGGGGCGGTCAGTTGGCGCTGGTCTCCACCGCGAAGGTGGTGATGGGGGCGGGGACGGCGCGGAGCTGGCTCAGCAGGCCGGTCTCGCGGGCCAGCAGGGCGCGCACCATGCGTAGGCGCTCGACGGGGGAGGTCTGCTCCAGGAGGCTCTGGCGGTCGCCGATGGGGAGCAGGCAGTCGGCCGCGAGCACGTGGGGGAGGGTGTCGGGCTCCAGGTCGGCATCGGGCTCGGACCAGTCGCCGGTCTTCCACGCGGTGTCGCAGTAGCGGCGATGGGCGGCACGGGCGGCGGCGGTGAGCATCTGCGTCATGCCGTCGGCGACGGGCGCCTCGGTGTCGGGCAGGAACTCCACCGACCCCATCAGATAGGGCTTCGACTCCTCGTCCACGTCGAGCAGCCGGAACCGCCGCGCCCCACGCGTGACGAGATCGAACCGCCCGTCGGGCAGGCGGCGGACATCGCGCAGCTCCGCCGTGCAGCCGACGGTGTGCAGGCCGGCGATGCCGTCCTCGTCGGGTGCCCAGCCTTCCCGGACCGCCACGACCCCGAACTCCTTGTCGGGGACCGCGCCGGTCACGAGATCGACTGTGAGCTGGCGGTACCGGGGCTCGAAGATGTGCAGCGGCAGCGAGGCCCCGGGCATCAGCACCGTGCCCAACGGGAACAGCGGGAGCGTCTCGGCCACTCGACTACGGTACGGCGCCGCGCAGTTGCTCGCTCGGCGGCCGTAGTACCGCAAAGGCGTCGGTCACGCGGAGTGTCCGGTCGGTGAACCGGAACAGCGCCGCGGGACGTCCGCCCGCCGGACCGGGCGGGGAGACCTCGCCGGTCGGCTCCAGCAGCCCGCGCCGGGTGAGCACCCGCTGCAGGTTGGTGGCGGACACGGGGTGGCCGAGCGCGGCGGCGTAGAGATCGCGCAGCGCGGAGATCGTGAACTCCCGCGGGGCGAGCGCGAACCCGAGGTTCGTGTAGGACAGCTTCGCCCGCAGCCGGTCGTGGGCCGCCTCGACGATCGCGGCGTGGTCGAACGCCGTCGGGGGCAGCGCGGTGAGCGGGTGCCACGCCGTGTCGGCGGGGACCGCGGGGTCGCTGTCGGACGGCACGAGCCCGAGGAACGCGGTCGCGATCAGGCGCGGGCCGGGCACGCGGTCGGGGTGGCTGAACACGGATATCTGCTCGACGTGGGTCACCTCGCGGACGTCGACCTTCTCCGCGAGCTGCCGCCGGACCGACCGCTCGACGTCCTCGTCGTCCCCGAGCCGGCCGCCGGGCAGCGCCCACCGGCCCGAGTCGGGCGGCAGGGCCCGCTGCCAGGCCAGCACCTGGAGCGAGTCCGCGCGGATCTGCAGTACCGCCGCCAGCACCTCGTGCTCGGTGGGGCGGGTCATGCGCGGATCGTAGGCGCCGGGGTCGTGACGGTGTGTCGGGGCACGTGAACGGCCGGTTGCCGTGCGGTGAGTTCCCGGTCACGAGAACGGTGTGCCGGCCTGAACCCGCTGCTACCATCGCCGCTGTTTGCGACTGATAGTCGAAAACAGGAGATGGAGGGACACCGTGACGCTCACCGAGGTCACCGCCTCGCCGACCGAGGCACCGACACCGGACGCGGGGTGGGCGGACGAGGTCCGCGAGCTGGCCCGCCGCCGGAATGCCGTGCTGCTGGCGCACAACTACCAGCTCCCGGCGATCCAGGACGTGGCCGACCACACCGGCGACTCGCTGGCGCTGTCGCGGATCGCCGCCGAGTCCGACGCCTCGACGATCGTCTTCTGCGGCGTCCACTTCATGGCCGAGACGGCCAAGATCCTGGCTCCGGACAAGACCGTCCTGATCCCGGACGCGCGCGCCGGGTGTTCGCTGGCCGACTCGATCACCGCCGACCAGCTGCGGGAGTGGAAGGCCGAGCATCCCGGCGCGGTCGTCGTCTCCTACGTCAACACCACCGCAGCGGTGAAGGCCGAGACCGACGTCTGCTGCACCTCGTCCAACGCGGTGGAGGTCGTGGAGTCGATCCCGGCGGACCGCGAGGTGCTGTTCCTGCCCGACCAGTTCCTCGGAGCCCACGTCCGGCGCGTCACCGGCCGGACGAACATGCACGTCTGGGCGGGGGAGTGCCACGTGCACGCCGGGATCAGCGGGCCGGCGCTCACCGCCCAGGTCGAGGCGCACCCCGACGCCGAGCTGTTCGTCCATCCCGAGTGCGGCTGTGCCACCTCGGCGCTCTACCTCGCCGGTGCCGGCGCGGTGCCCGACGACCGGGTCAAGATCCTCTCCACCGGCGGCATGCTCGACGCGGCCCGCGCGAGCACCGCCGCCAGCGTGCTCGTGGCCACCGAGGTCGGCATGCTCCACCAGCTGCGCAAGGCGGCGCCCCAGATCGACTTCCGCCCCGTCAACGAGCGCGCATCCTGCCGCTACATGAAGATGATCACCCCGGAGAAGCTGCTCCGGTCTCTGCGTGAGGGCACCGACGAGGTGCACGTCGACCCCGATCTGGCCGCCCGCGGCCGGGCCGCCGTCCAGCGGATGATCGCGATCGGGCAGCCGGGGGGCGCGGAGTGAGCGCGGCGCTCTGGGAGGCCACCGCCGACCTCGTCGTCGTCGGGTCCGGCGTCGCCGGTCTCACCGCGGCGCTGGACGCCACCGAGCTCGGGCTGCGCGTCGTCGTCGTGACGAAGGACGCCGCCGACGCCGGGTCCACCCGGTGGGCGCAGGGCGGGGTCGCCGTGGTGGTCGGCGACGTGCCCGGCGACACCGTCGACGCCCACGTCACCGACACCCTCGTCGCGGGCGCTGGCCTGTCCGACGCCCCGGCGGTGCGGGAGATCATCACCGACGGCCCGGCCGCCGTCGCGCGGCTGCGGGCGAGGGGCGCCGTCTTCGACCCGGGCGACGACGGCAGGCTCGCCCGCGCCCGGGAGGGCGGCCACTCCGCGTTCCGCGTGGTGCACGCCGGCGGCGACGCGACGGGTGCGGAGATCGAGCGGGCACTGGTTGCCGCGGTCTCCGACCGGCGGCTGCCGCTGCTCACCGGACACGTCGCGGTGGACGTCCTGCTCGACGAGTGCGGCTCGGTCGCGGGCCTCTCCGTGCTGGACGACGCCGGTCGGCCCGGGCTGCTGCAGGCGCCCGCCGTGCTGCTGGCCACCGGCGGGTACGGGCAGCTCTACGCGAGCAGCACCAACCCGGCGACGGCCACCGGCGACGGCGTCGCGCTCGCGCTGCGGGCCGGAGCGACCGCGGCCGACCTGGAGTTCGTGCAGTTCCACCCCACCGCGCTCTACACACCCGGCGTGCAGGCGGGGCCGAGCATCAGGACCCAGGGGCTGCAGCTGACGTCGAGCGTCAGGAGAGCTCCCGCCGTCGGCAGGCTCCCGCTGGTGACCGAAGCCGTACGCGGGGAGGGCGCGGTGCTGCTCGACCGGGCGGGGCGGCGCTTCATGACGGCGGTGCATCCGCTCGCCGACCTGGCCCCGCGCGATGTGGTGGCCGCGGCGATCACCCGCACGCTCGCCGAGACCGGTGCCGACTGCGTCCATCTCGACGCCACGGCGATCCCGCACTTCGCCCGCCGCTTCCCGACCGTCCACGCCGCCTGCCTGGCCGTGGGGGTCGATCCGGTGCGGGAACCGATCCCGGTGACGCCGGCCGCGCACTACGCGTGCGGCGGGGTGGTCACCGATCTCGACGGGCGCACCACCGTCCCGGGGCTGTACGCCGCGGGCGAGGTGGCCCGCACCGGCCTGCACGGAGCCAACCGGCTGGCGTCCAACAGCCTGCTCGAGGGCCTTGTGCTCGGTGCGCGCGCCGCCCGCGCCGTCGCCGCCGACCACCCGGTCCCGCGCGCCGCGAATGCCGCGCTGCCGGTGCCGTCCCCCGCGGTGGCGTTCGCGCCGCGTCCGGTGGTGCAGCGCGCGATGACCGGTGCGGCGGGGATCGGGCGTGACGCCGCAGGGCTCGCCGCCGCGTCGGACGCCGTGGAGGCGGCCACGGCGCTCGGGGTGCCCGTGGACCGGGCCGGGGTGGAGGATGCCGCGCTGACCCTGCTCGCGCAGGCCGTGCTCGCGGCCGCCGGGCACCGCACCGAGAGCCGCGGCTGCCACGTGCGCACCGACTTCCCGGAACGCGACGACGTGTGGCAGCGAACGAGCCTGGTGGTCGGGCTCGACCGGTCGGGTCGACCGACCGTGCAGGAGGAGACGGCGGTGGCGGCATGACCGTGACGATCGAGGCACCCGACCGGGACGACCTGCGTCGCGTCGTCGGGATCGCGCTGGAGGAGGACCTGCGCTACGGCCCGGACGCGACCACGGCGGCCACGGTCCCGGCCGACGCCGTGGCCGTCGCCGCCTTCACCGCACGCCGGCCGGGGGTGCTGGCCGGGATTCCAGCCGTGCTCGCGGTCCTCGACACGGTCCTGGCCCCACCCGCCGCCGTCGAGGTGCTCGACGCGAGAGCCGACGGTGACCGCCTCGAGGCGGGCGACGTCGCCCTCACCGTCCGGGCGCCGGTGCGCGGGATGCTCACCGCGGAGCGCACGGCACTGAACCTGCTGTGCCACCTCTCGGGCGTGGCCACCGCGACGGCGGCCTGGGTGGACGCCGTGGCGGGCACGAACGCCCGCATCCGCGACACCCGCAAGACGATGCCGGGGCTGCGGCTGCTGGAGAAGTACGCGGTGCGCTGCGGCGGCGGGGTGAACCACCGCCTCGGCCTCGGTGACGCGGTGCTGATCAAGGACAACCACGTCGCCGCCGCCGGTTCGGTCGGCGCGGCGCTGGCCGCGGCCCGTGAGCACGCTCCCGACCTGCCGTGCGAGGTGGAGGTCGACACCCTGGGACAGCTCGACGAGGTGCTCGCGCTCGGCGCGGAGCTCGTGCTGCTGGACAACTTCTCCGTGGAGCTCACGCGGGAGGCGGTGCGGCGCCGGGGTGACCTGCCGACGCGGCTGGAGTCGTCCGGGGGGCTGGTGCTCGCCAACGCGCGGGAGTACGCCGAGACCGGGGTGGACTACATCGCGGTCGGGGCGCTGACCCACTCGGTCACGGCGCTGGACATCGGGCTCGACCTGCGGCCCTGACGCCGGGCTGCACCGGGGCGACTCGCGCGCTCGAAACGGGCGACTCGCGCGCTGGAACGGGCGACTCGCGGGGTGGGCGGCGCAGGGGGCCGGGGTCAGGTCGCCGCGGCCTCGAGCACGTCCGCGGCGGCGGGGGCGCCACCCGCCGCCCTGGCCAGCGCGCCCATCCGGGCGCAGGCCGCGCGGTATGCCGGGTCGGAGACGACGGTGTCGACGGCCTTGGCCAGCGCGCCGGGGGTGGCGTCCGCGGGATCGAGCTGGACGCCGAGGCCCAGCTCGGCCACCCGGTCGGCGGTGGCCTCCTGCTCCACCATCTGCGGGACCACCACCATGGGCACCCCGTGGAAGATCGCCTCCATCGTGCTGCCCATCCCGCCGTGGGTGACGAACGCGGCGGCGTGTTCCAGCACCCGCAGCTGGGGCACGTGGGATGCGAGCACGACGTTGTCCGGGACGTCGGGGAAGTCGGCCGCGCCGAGCCGCCTCCCGTGGTTGACCAGCACCGGGCGGTCGCTGTGCGCGAACGCCTCCAGGCAGGCCTGGAAGAACTCCTTGCGCTCGTTGAACGCGGTGCCCAGCGACACGTAGACCCCCGGCGTGGTCTCCCACGCCGACAGGTCGAACCCGTCGGCGGGCTCGGGACGGCCCAGTGCCGGACCGACGAAGTGCACCGCGGCGCCGAGCGCCTCGTGGTCCGGGTGGAACTCGGCGGGCATGAAGACCACGGTCGGGAGCGTGTGCCCCCAGATCAGGGAGGCGGGATCCGCCACCCGCACGCCGTAGCGGTCGGCGACCGCGGCCAGCCGGATGGTGTCGACCGGTGGCGGCCCGGCGTTCCCCGCGGCGGGGAAGCGCCGGGTGACCGGGGAGTGCGGTCCCGGCGGGTAGGACGCCGACAGCTGCACCGCCCTGGCCGACCGCGCCGCGACGAGCAGCGTGCCCCAGATCGAGAAGTTCTCGCCCACGACGAGGTCGGGGCGCTGCCGGTCGTACAGGTCGAGGAGCAGGGGAGCCACCTGTTCCGCGGTGGCCATGAGCTGCTGCATCAGTACGGCGAGATGGCCCTCGACGGCCTCGCCCGGCTTCGGCGGCTGGAAGGGCGGGGCCGTGTACTCGACCAGCTCGGCCCCGGTGGCCGCCACGGTGTCCCGGAACTGGTCGGGCAGCAGGTAGGTGACCTGGTGCCCGCGGGCCACCAGCTCCGTCGCCACCGCGAGGGTGGGGTTCACGTGGCCGAGGCCGGGCATCGGCAGGAACAGGAAGCGGCTCACGAGGCACCGGACAAGATCGTCACGCGCGGTGAGAGTACGCCCGGAGGCGGCCCCGCCTCCCCGGCCCGGTGACGAAGCCGCCCCCGTACTCTGGCACCATGCTCCGCCGACTCGACCTGCGTGCCGCCCCCCTGCCCCGCACCGCCGACCTGCGCGGCCTCCTGCCGCGTGCCGACGTCGACGTGGACGCGGTGCTGCACCAGGTGCGCCCGATCGTCGACGCGGTGCGCGAGCGCGGGGTCGAGGCCGCGCTGGAGTTCGCCGAGCAGTTCGAGAAGGTGCGCCCGTCCGGGGTCCGGGTGCCGGTGCAGACGCTCAACGGGGCGCTGGCCGCGCTCGACCCGTCGGTGCGCACCGCGCTGGAGACCTCGATCGAGCGGGCCCGGAAGGTGCACGACGAGCAGCGCCGCGCCGACATCGTCACCGGCGTGGTGCCCGGGGGCACCGTCACCGAGCGGTTCGTGCCGGTGCGCCGGGTCGGTCTGTACGCGCCCGGCGGGCTCGCCGTCTACCCGTCGAGCGTGGTCATGAACGTGGTTCCGGCGCAGGCCGCCGGCGTCGAGTCGCTGGTGGTGGCATCGCCGCCGCAGGCCGAGCACGGGGGGCTGCCGCACCCCACCATCCTCGCCGCGGCCGCGCTGCTCGGCGTCGAGGAGGTGTGGGCGGTCGGCGGGGCGCAGGCCGTGGCGCTGCTGGCCTACGGCGGCACCGACACCGACGGCGCCGAGCTCGCGCCCGTCGACATGGTCACCGGGCCGGGCAACGTCTACGTCACCGCCGCCAAGCGGCTGCTGCGCGGCTTCATCGGGATCGACGCCGAGGCCGGCCCCACCGAGATCGCCGTGCTCGCCGACCACACGGCCGACCCGGTACACGTGGCCGCCGACCTGATCAGCCAGGCCGAGCACGACCCGAACGCGGCGTCGGTGCTGGTCACCACCTCGCCCGCCCTCGCCGACGCCGTCGACGCCGAGCTGGGGCGGCAGGTGCCCCAGACCAAGCACACCGAGCGGATCCGCACCGCGCTCACCGGCCCGCAGTCCGGAGCCGTCCTGGTCGACGGCCTCGCCGACGGCATCACGGTCGTCGACGCCTACGCCGCCGAGCACCTGGAGATCCAGACCGAGGACGCGCGCTCCGTCGCGCTCCAGGTCCGCAACGCGGGCGCGATCTTCGTCGGCCCCTACGCCCCGGTGTCGCTCGGCGACTACTGCGCGGGCTCCAACCACGTGCTGCCCACCGGCGGCTGCGCCCGCCACTCCGCGGGCCTGTCGGTGCAGACGTTCCTGCGCGGCGTGCACATCGTCGAGTACACCGAGGACGCGCTGCGCGACGTGGCCGACCAGGTGGTCACGCTCGCCACCGCCGAGGACCTGCCCGCGCACGGTCAGGCCGTCACGGCGAGGTTCGCCCCGTGACCGCGCTCCTCCCCGCGGTGGGCGCCGAGGTCTCCCTCGACGACCTGCCGCTGCGTGAAGACCTGCGCGGCCGCAGCCCCTACGGCGCACCGCAGCTCGACGTGGCCGTGCGGCTCAACACCAACGAGAACCCGTACCCGCCGCCGCCCGAGCTGGTCGCCGACGTCACCGAGGCCGCCCACGCCGTCGCGGCCGAGCTGCACCGCTACCCCGACCGGGACGCGCTCGCGCTGCGCACCGATCTCGCCGCCTACCTGACCAGCGCCACCGGCGTCACGCTCGGTGCCACCAACGTCTGGGCCGCCAACGGCTCCAACGAGATCCTGCAGCAGATCATGCAGGCGTTCGGCGGGCCGGGGCGCACGGCCGTGGGCTTCGAACCCTCGTACTCGATGCACCCGATCATCGCCGCGGGCACGCGCACCGAGTGGCTGCCCGCCCCGCGCCGCGACGACTTCTCCGTCGACATCCGGGCCGCGGCGGCGGCACTGCGCGAGTACGCCCCCGACCTGACGTTCCTCACCAGCCCGAACAACCCCACCGGCCAGTCGCTGGAGCCGGCCGAGCTGGCCGCCCTGATCGACGCCGCCCCGGGGATGGTGGTGGTCGACGAGGCCTACGCGGAGTTCTCCGACCGCCCCAGCGCGATCACGCTGCTGGCCACGCACGGCCACAAGCTGATCGTCTCGCGCACGATGAGCAAGGCGTTCGCGTTCGCCGGCGGCCGGCTGGGCTACCTGGCGGCCGCTCCCGCCGTCGTCGACGCGTTGCAGCTGGTACGGCTGCCCTACCACCTCTCGTCGCTCACGCAGGCCGCGGCGCGGGCGTCGCTGCGGCACGCCGACGCCACGCTCGCCACGGTGGCGCTGCTGCGCGCCGAGCGCGACCGGGTGGTGGCCGACCTCGCCGCCACCGGCTTCGACGTCGTGCCGAGCGACGCCAACTTCGTCCTGTTCGGCCGGTTCGCCGACGCCCCGCGCGCCTGGCGGGCCTTCCTCGACCGCGGAGTCCTCATCCGCGACGTCGGTATCCGCGAGCGGTTGCGTGTCACGATCGGCACGCCCGAGGAGAACGACGCGTTCCTGCAGATCGCAGCGGACGTGGTGGAGCAGGAGTTGCGGACATGACCAGCAGGATCGGCCGCGTGGAGCGGGTCACCAAGGAGTCGAAGGTCCTCGTCGAGATCAACCTCGACGGCACCGGCACCACCGATATCGCGACCGGAGTCCCGTTCTTCGACCACATGCTCGACGCGCTGGGCAAACACGGGGCGTTCGACCTCACGGTCCACGCCCAGGGGGACGTGGAGCTGGACGCCCACCACACGGTGGAGGACGTCGCGATCGTGCTCGGGCAGGCGATCCGGCAGGCGCTGGGCGACAAGAAGGGCATCCGCCGCTTCGGCGACGCCTGGATCCCGATGGACGAGGCGCTCGCGCAGGCCGTGGTCGACGTGTCGGGCCGCCCGTACACCGTGCACACCGGCGAGCCCGACGTCATGCAGGGCTTCGTCGTGGGCGGTCACTACCCGACGGTGCTCAACCGGCACGTCTTCGAGTCGCTGGCCTTCCACGGCCATCTCGCCCTGCACATCCGGGTGCTCGACGGCCGCGACCCGCACCACATCACGGAGGCCGAGTACAAGGCGGTCGCCCGGGCACTGCGTGCCGCCGTGGAACCGGACGCGCGGCTCACCGGGATCGCGTCCACGAAGGGCACGCTCTGACCCGCACGCTCTGACCTCGTCCCGGAGGCCGGCTCAGGCGGGCGCCCCGCCTGCCCGGCGGGCCGCGAGCACCGCGGCCAACGCCGGCACCACGGCCACCGCGGTGCCGGTGGCGAAGGCCACGGCGCCGGCGCCGACGAGCGCGGCGAACAACGCTCCGGTCAGCGCGAGGACGACCGCGGCGAACAGGGCGTCGGCGATCTGCAGCGCCGAGCTGTTGGCGCCCTGCTCCCCGGGAGCGGACAGCTCGAGCGTCAGCACCGACAGCGTCGGGTAGGCGAGCCCCATGCCGAGCCCCGCAGCGGCCCATCCGAGGACCCCGACGGCCACCGGCACGGCGGGCAGCACGGTCGCCCCGGCGGTGAGGACACCGACCCCCACGAGAGCCGTGCCGCACCGCAACAGCGTGGTGCGCGACGGCGCGCGGTCGCGGCCCTGGAACCAGGAACCGGCCGACCACGTCACGGCGGCCGCGGTCAGGACCAGGCCGGACACGGTGGGCGACAGGCCCCGCTCGCGGGAGAGCAGCAGCGGGAGGAACGCCTCCTCGGCCAGGAACGCGGCCGAGAGCAGGCCGCGCACCGCGATCACCGCGGGCAGCCCGCGGCGGGCGAGCAGCGCCCCGGCCGGCAACAGCGCGGGGGCCGCCACGGCGACCGCGACCACCGCCCCGGCGCCGAGCACCACGGCGAGCGTCCCGTCGAGCTGACCGGCCTGGTAGAGCGCTCCCGCTCCGATCGCCGCGACGACCGCCCAGCCGACGCGCCGCCACCGGTGGCCACCCGCGCCCGCCTTTCCGGCGAGCCCACGCAGGGCCGGCTCCACCAGCAGCGCCGCGGGCACGGCCAGCACCGCCGCGAGCAGGAACACCCAGCGCCAGCCGACGGTCTCGACCAGCAGGCCGGCCAGCGGCGGCCCGACGACCGCGGGCAGGACCCACGCGGCGGCGAAGGCGGCGAACATCCGAGGGTGCAGCCCGGGCGGGACGGCCCGGGCGACCACCACGTAGAGCGCCACCGAGAACAGCCCCGACCCCAGTCCCTGCACCGCCCGGCCCACGGCGAGGACGGGCATCGCGGGCGCCAGCCCGGCCACGAGCAGGCCCCCCACGAACGCGGCGACGCCCACCCGCATCGCGCCGCCCGGTCCTCGCGCGTCGCTCCACACCCCGGCGAGCACCATTCCGACCACGCTCGTGGCCAGCGGCAACCCGAACGCGAGTGCGTAGGCGGCGAGCCCGTCGAGCGCGACGGCGACGGTCGGCATCGCCGTCGCCACGGCGATCGCCTCGAACGCACCGAGCGACACGAGCGCGACGGAGCCGACGGTGAGCGTGCGCAACCGCCCGCTGAGGAGGCCGGGGGCGGCTGCGGTCGTCATGCGCAGAGGGTGCAACTTCGACCGGGGTCGAGGTCAATCGAGTTGCCGCTATCCTGGCCGGGTGTCACGGATCGTCGTGCTGGACTACGGGTCGGGCAACCTCCGCTCAGCCGAGCGCGCGCTGCAGCGGGTCGGTGCCGACGTCACGGTCACGGCCGACGCCGATGCCGCGATGGAGGCCGACGGCCTCGTCGTGCCCGGGGTGGGCGCCTTCGCGGCCTGCATGAGCGGCCTGAGCGCCGTCAACGGCCCGCGGATCATCGAGCGCCGCCTCGCCGGTGGGCGTCCGGTGCTGGGCATCTGCGTGGGGATGCAGGTGCTGTTCGACCTCGGTGTGGAGTGGGGGGACCGCACCACCGGCTGCGGGCAGTGGCCCGGCACCGTCGAGCGGATCAAGGCCGACGTGCTGCCGCACATGGGCTGGAACACCGTGCGCGCGCCCGTGGGCTCCACCCTGTTCGCCGGCCTCGACGCCGACACCCGCTTCTACTTCGTGCACTCCTTCGGGGTGCGGCGCTGGGAGATGGAGGAGTCGGAGGTGCTCCGGCCGCCCCTGGTCACCTGGGCCCACCACGGTGAGGACTTCGTCGCCGCCGTGGAGAACGGCGCACTGGCCGCCACCCAGTTCCACCCGGAGAAGTCGGGTGACGCCGGTGCCGCCGTCCTGCGCAACTGGCTGCGCGACGTCGTCGGCTGATCTCTCGTTCCCGATCCGGCTTCGTCCGCGGAATGTGAACGATTTGATCCGGTTGTCGGTTGTCGGTGATCCGGTGCGCGGTCGACTGGTGGCCAAAGAAATGGCGAGTTGCTAGATTCCTCGCAAGGAGTCTCGGTACGCGGGCTGTTTGCCCAGGTGACGGGCCGTGATCGGATTCGACGGTGTGGTGCTTCCGGTTCCGTTCTGATCGGCTCTGGTGAATTCGGCGACCCGTGGAGACCGGCGATGGAATCGTTCGACTACGTGATCGTCGGTGCCGGCAGCGCTGGTTGCGTGCTGGCCAACCGGTTGTCCGAGAACAGCGCCATCCGCGTGTTGTTGCTGGAGGCGGGCGGTTCGGACGACGTTCCCGAGGTGCATATTCCGGCCGCGTTCCTCGGAATGCTCAAGGGTGAGCGGGACTGGAGCTATGCGTCCGTTCCCCAGGCTCGCACCGGCCGTTCCGTGTACGTGCCACGAGGACGGATGCTGGGCGGCTGCTCGTCGATGAACGCCATGATGTACATCCGGGGCAACCCCGCCGACTACGACAGGTGGCTCGACCACTTCGGCGCGCGGGGCTGGGGCTGGAGCGACGTGCTGCCCTACTTCATCCGGTCGGAGGGGAACGCGCGGCTGTCCGGGCCGCTGCACGGCTCGGACGGCCCGCTGCTGGTGCAGGACCAGATCTTCGTCCATGACCTGTCGCGGGCGTGGATCGACGCCGCCGTCGAGTGGGGCCTGCCCGCTAACGACGACTTCAACGGTCCCTCGCAGCTCGGCGCCGGGAAGTACCAGCTGACGTGCCGGGACGGCAGGCGCTGGTCCGTGGCCGACGCTTACCTGCATCCCGTTACGGATCGGCCCAACCTGACCGTCCTCACCGGCAGCACGGTGGACCGCGTCCAGGTGCGGGACGGGCGCGCGGTGGGCGTGACCTACCGCGCCGACGGGATCGACCACGTCGCCCAGGCGCAGGAGGAGGTGCTGCTCTGCGCGGGGGTCATCGCCTCGCCCCAGCTGCTCATGCTCTCCGGCATCGGCCCGGCCGACGATCTGCGCGACCACGGCATCCCGGTGGTCCTCGATGCCCCCGGAGTGGGCGCCGGGCTGCAGGACCACCCGGCCGTCCCGCTGGTCTGGACGACCCGGGGCACCACCGACTTCCGGGATCTCGTCGCCACCGAGGACGCCGCGCTGCAGTGGCAGCGGGACCGCCGGGGGCCGCTCACCTCGGTGGTCGGCGACGTCGCGATGTTCTTCGCCACCGACGGAGCCGCGGCGCCGAACATCCAGGTGTTCGCCGGTGCCACCTCGTACTGGCACGACGGTTTCGGCTACGCCGACGTGCCGTGCTGTACCGCCGCCGTCGCCCTGGTCGAGCCCGCCAGCCGCGGCCGGCTGCGGCTGCGCTCGGCCGACCCGTCCGCCAAGCCGGTCATCGACTTCGCCTTCTACGAGGAGCAGTCCGACCTGGACGCGATGGTGACCGGGCTGCGGACCCTGGTCGACGTGGCCCGCATGCCGTCGTTGGCGCCGTCCATCTCGGGGCCGTACCTGCCGGCGAACGCCGTACCCGACCGGTCGGTGCTGCTCGACCTCGTCCGGTCGCGGACCCAGACGATGTACCACCCGGTCGGGACGTGCGCGATGGGCGCTGCCGACGCGGCGGTGGTGGACCCCGAGCTGCGGGTGCGCGGAGTCGACCGGCTCCGGGTGGTCGACGCCTCGGTGATGCCGGCGATCGTGCGGGGCAACACCAACGCTCCCGTCGTCATGATCGCGGAGAAGGCCGCCGACATGATCCTCGTGGATGACTGACCACCGCCGCCCCGCGTGTATTGCGGGCCGGGGCCGGAGACGTCACCGGTAGGCTTCCTGGCGTGAGTTTCACGCTGCTTCCCGCCGTCGACGTCGCCGACGGCCAGGCCGTGCGGCTGGTGCAGGGCGAGGCCGGCACCGCCACCGGTTACGGCGCCCCGCGGGATGCCGCGCTGCAGTGGCAGAACGACGGCGCGGAGTGGATCCACCTCGTCGACCTCGACGCCGCGTTCGGCCGCGGCTCCAACGCCGAGCTGCTGGCCGCCGTCGTCGGCGAGCTGGACGTGGCGGTGGAGCTGTCGGGCGGCATCCGCGACGACGCGTCGCTCGAGCGGGCCCTGTCCACCGGCTGCGCCCGGGTGAACCTGGGCACCGCGGCGCTGGAGAACCCCGACTGGTGCGCCAGCGCCCTCGCGGCCCACGGCGACCGGATCGCGGTCGGCCTCGACGTCCGGATCACCGCTGCAGGCCACCGGCTCGCCGCCCGCGGCTGGACCACCGACGGCGGCGACCTCTGGGAGGTGCTGGAGCGGCTCGACCGCGACGGCTGCTCCCGCTACGTCGTCACCGACGTGAGTAAGGACGGCACGCTGCGCGGGCCCAACATCGACCTGCTGCGCGACGTCGCGGCCGCCACGAAGGCCCCGGTCATCGCCTCCGGCGGGATCGCCGAGGTGTCCGACCTGGTCGCGCTGGCCGAGGTGGCCGCCACCGGCGTCAACATCGAGGGGTCGATCGTCGGCAAGGCGCTCTACGCCGGGCGTTTCACGCTTCCCGAGGCGCTGGCCGCGGTGCGCGCGGTCGACGCTGCGGCGGGACGGGCGGCCGGCTGAGATGGGCGTCGCCGTTCGCGTCATCCCCTGCCTGGACGTCGACGCCGGCCGGGTGGTGAAGGGCGTCAACTTCGCCGACCTCCGCGACGCGGGCGACCCGGTGGAGATGGCCCGTGTCTACGACGCCGAGGGCGCCGACGAGCTCACGTTCCTCGACGTCACGGCATCGTCGGGGGAGCGTGCCACCATGCTCGACGTGGTGCGCCGCACCGCGGAGCAGGTGTTCATCCCGCTCACCGTCGGCGGCGGCATCCGCGCCACCGACGACGTCGACACGCTGCTGCGGGCCGGGGCCGACAAGGTCAGCATCAACACCGCGGCGATCGCCCGCCCGGAGCTGCTCCACGAGGCCAGCCGCCGGTTCGGGGCGCAGTGCATCGTGCTCTCCGTCGACGCCCGCACGGTGCCCGAGGGCAGCGCACCGACCCCGTCGGGCTGGGAGGTCACCACCCACGGGGGGCGCCGGGGCACCGGCATCGACGCCGTCGAGTGGGCCGCCCGCGGCCAGGAGCTCGGTGTCGGCGAGATCCTGCTCAACTCGATGGACGCCGACGGCACCCGGGCGGGCTTCGACCTGGCCATGATCGCCGCGGTGCGCAAGGTGGTGGACGTGCCGGTGATCGCCAGTGGTGGAGCCGGCGCCGTCGAGCACTTCCTGCCCGCCGTGCGGGCGGGAGCCGACGCCGTGCTCGCCGCCAGCGTCTTCCACTTCGGACAGCTGCGCATCAAGGACGTCAAGGACGGCCTGCGCGAGGGGCAGGTGGAGGTGCGATGACGGCACGCGTGCAGGAGTCCGCCCTCGACCCGGCGATCGCGGCCCGGCTCAAGCGCACCCCCGACGGGCTGGTGTGCGCCATCGCGCAGCAACACGGCACCGGCGAGGTGCTGATGGTGGCCTGGATGGACGACGAGGCGCTGCACCGCACCCTCACCACCGGCCGCGCCACCTACTGGTCGCGCTCCCGCGAGGAGTACTGGGTGAAGGGCGCCACCTCCGGCCACGTCCAGCAGGTGCACGAGGTGCGCCTGGACTGCGACGGCGACGCCGTGCTGGTGGTCGTCGACCAGACCGGGGCGGCGTGCCACACGGGCGAGCGGACGTGCTTCGACGCCGACGTCCTGCTGGCGAGCAACGGCGCCTGACCGGCCCCGCCCGCCCCCCTCGTCCTCGCAGACCCGGCCTGCTCCTCGCAGAGCCCGCAGCATCTGCGAGGAACACACCCGGTCTGCGAGGAGGCGCCGGGCCACTGCCGGCTCGCCCGGCCCCGCCCGCCCGGCATTCGGGCGACTCGCGGGGCACTGCTGGGCGACTCGCGGGGCAGGGGCGGGCGACTCGCGGGGCACGGTCGGGCGACTCGCCGGGCGCGGACGGGCGACTCGCGGGGCGGGGCGGGGTGACCGGCGGGCGGGGCGGGGGGCGATCCGAGATGATGGCGTCATGATCAGGTTGTTGCTGGTGGACGACGAGGATCTCGTGCGGGCCGGGCTCCGCGCGATCCTCGACGCGGAGCCGGACATCACGGTGGTCGGCGAGGCGGCCGACGGTGCCGAGGTGCCCGGTCTGGTGGGCGGGCTCGCTCCCGACGTGGTGCTGATGGACGTGCGCATGTTCGCCGTCGACGGCATCGCCGCCCCCCGGCACCTGGTCACGAGCCTGCCGCAGCCGCCTCGGGTGCTGGTGCTCACGACGTTCGGCAACGACGGTGACGTCTACGACGCGCTGCAGGCGGGCGCCGCGGGGTTCCTGCTCAAGCGGGCCCGGCCCGCCGAGATCGTGCAGGCGGTGCGCATCGTCGCCCGCGGTGAGTCGCTGTTGTTCCCCGCCGCCGTGCGGGACCTGGTGGCCACCCGCGGCCGCGCCGGTGGGGACGCGCTGCGCGGCGTGGGGCTGACCGAGCGGGAGGGCGAGGTGCTGCGCTGGATGGCCCGCGGGCTGTCGAACGCCGAGATCGCCAGGGAGCTGGCGGTCGGCGTGGAGACCGTGCAGGCCCAGGTGGGCGCCCTGCTGGCGAAGCTGGGGGCGCGGGACCGGACCCAGGCCGTGGTGGCGGCCTACGAGTCGGGGTTCATCGACCCGCGCCGGCCCGTCGACGTCTGACGGTGGACCTCGCAGGCGGTCGCTCTGGCGTGTTCCGGTCGCGGACACAGATGATCGCGGGGTCGGGCGCGATCCGGTCCGGTTCTCCGGACATGACCAGAAGGGCGTCGAGGAATGATCATCGACTGTCACGGCCACTACACCACGGTGCCGGCAGCGCACACGGCCTGGCGTGAGGAGCAGCGTGCCGGGTTCGAGGCCGGCACGCCGGTCCCCGGCTACCCGGAGATCTCCGACGACCAGATCCGCGAGTCCGTGGAGGGCAGCCAGCTCCGGCTGATGGCCGACCGCGGAGTCGACCTGACCGTGTTCTCCCCGCGCGCGTCGGCCATGGGCCATCACATCGGTGACGAGCAGGTCAGCGCGTCCTGGTCGCGGGCCTGCAACGACCTGATCCACCGGGTCGTCGCGCTGTATCCGGAGCACTTCATCGGCGTCTGCCAGTTGCCGCAGTCGCCCGGAGTGCCGATCGAGCACGCGATCGACGAGCTGAAGCGCTGCGTGCTGGAACTGGGCTTCGTCGGCTGCAACCTCAACCCCGACCCCAGCGGGGGCCACTGGACGGCACCGCCCCTGACGGACAAGAGCTGGTACCCCTTCTACGAGGCCATGATCGAGCTCGACGTACCGGCGATGGTGCACGTCTCGGCATCGACCAACCCGAACTTCCACGCGACCGGGGCGCACTACCTCAACGCCGACACCACCGCGTTCATGCAGCTGCTCCAGGGCGACCTGTTCGCCGACCTCCCGCAGCTGCGGCTGGTGATCCCGCACGGCGGGGGAGCGGTGCCCTACCACTGGGGCCGCTACCGCGGGCTCGCCGACATGCTCGGCCGGCCCGAGCCGGACGACCACATCATGGCGAACGTCTTCTTCGACACGTGCGTCTACCACCAGCCCGGCATCGACCTGCTCTTCGACGTGGTCGACGTCGACAACATCCTGTTCGGCTCGGAGATGGTCGGAGCCGTGCGCGGGATCGATCCGCGGACCGGCCACCACTACGACGACACCCGCCGGTACGTCGACGCGCTCGGTCTGGCCGACGAGGACCGGGCGAAGGTCTACGAGCGCAACGTCCGCCGGGTCTACCCGCGGCTCGACCAGGCGCTGAGGGCGAGGGGACGGTGACGGCCCACGGCAGGCGCCGCGAGCCCGGCTACGGCAGCGGCCCCGTGAGGTAGCGCTGCAGGTTCGGGGCCACTGCGCCGATCACCGTGGCGTGGTCGGCGGAGGCGAGCGGCTCCACCTTCAGCACGTACCGCACGACCGCGAGACCGAGGACCTGGGAGCCGCACAGGCCCGCCCGCAGCTCGCGCTGGTCCGGCGCCACCGCGGACACCACCTTCGCCACGAGCACCCGGCTCACGAACTCGCGCAGCATGCGGGCCGCGGCGTCGTGGGCGGCCACGCTCTGGAGCACCGCGGCGAGCGGCGCCCCGCCCGTGGCGTCCCAGACCTCCAGCAGCCGGCCGATGATCCGCTCGGCGAGGCGCTCGGGATCACCGGGCACCACGTCGGCGAGGACCGCCCCGGGGTCGACCGGGAGGTCCAGCACCGCGGTGAACAGGGACTCCTTGCCACCGAACCAGTGGTTGACCATGGCCGGGTCCACCCCGGCCCGCTCGGCGATCACCCGCACCGTGGCGCCGTCGTAACCGCGTTCGGCGAACTCGACCCTGGCGGCGGCGAGCAGCTGGGCGCGGGTGTCGGCGCCACCCGGCCTGCGGCCGCGGCGGCGCGGGGCCGGGTCGCCCTGCGCGGTGCCCGTGCCCGCGCGGGACGGGCCGGGGTCGTCGGCTGTGGCTGCCACGGACCCATCCTCCCCCGGTCGCGGCCCGCCGGTGGCGCGGCTCTCGTGCCCGGCGCGCCGCCGGTTGTCACAATGGTCTCCATGACCGTCACCGCGCCTGCGCCCGCTCTGGGTGCGGTCGCCCCCAGCCGCGAAGAGTTCCGTGCGTTGGCCGTCGGGCACCGGGTCATCCCGGTCACCCGGAGGCTGCTCGCCGACGACGAGACCCCCGTCGGGGTCTACCGCAAGCTGGCGGGCGACCGCCCTGGCACGTTCATCCTCGAGTCCGCGGAGAACGGTCGCTCCTGGTCACGGTGGTCGTTCGTCGGAGCGCGCAGTGCCGCGGCCCTCACGGCCGTGGACGGGGAGCTGGTGTGGACGGGCGAGGTACCGGCCGGGCTGCCCACCTCGGGAGACCCGCTCGCCGCCCTGCGCACCGTGGTCGAGGAGCTGCGCAGCGAGCCGCTCCCCGGGCTGCCGCCGCTGACCGGCGGCATGGTCGGCTACCTCGGCTACGACGTGGTGCGGCGCCTCGAGCGCCTGCCCGAGCTCACCACCGACGACCTGCAGCTGCCCGAGCTGGTGATGCTGCTGGCCACCGACCTGGCGGCGGTCGACCACCACGAGGGCACGGTCACCCTGATCGCCAACGCGATCAACTGGGACGCCACCGACGAGCGGGTCGACGAGGCCTACGACGACGCGGTCGCGCGGCTCGACCGGATGACCGCGGAGCTCGCCGCTCCCGCGCCGTCCACCGTGGCCGTCTACCAGCGCGCCACCAAGCCCGAGTTCACCCGGCGGCGTTCCTCGTCGGAGTACCAGGCCGACGTGGAGACGGTGAAGGAGCAGATCCGCGACGGCGAGGCGTTCCAGGTGGTCATCTCGCAGCGGTTCGAGGCGGACTGCCCGGCCGACTCGCTCGACGTCTACCGCGTGCTGCGGGCCACGAACCCCAGCCCGTACATGTATCTGCTGCGGCTGGAGTCCGCCGGCACGCCCGACCGGCCGGCCCGTCGCTTCGACATCGTCGGGTCCAGCCCGGAGGCCCTGGTCACGGTCCGGGACGGGAAGGCGACCACCCATCCCATCGCGGGCACCCGGTGGCGCGGCGACACCGAGGAGGAGGACCTGCTCCTGGAGAAGGAGCTGCGCCACGACGAGAAGGAGCGCGCCGAGCACGTGATGCTGGTCGACCTCGGCCGCAACGACCTCGGCAAGGTGTGCGCACCCGGCACGGTGAAGGTCCACAGCTTCTTCTCGGTGGAGCGCTACAGCCACGTCATGCACCTGGTCTCGACGATCACCGGCACGCTGCGCAGCGAGTGCATCGCGTTCGACGCCGTGCTGGCGTGCTTCCCCGCCGGCACCCTGTCGGGCGCCCCGAAGCCGCGGGCGTTGCAGATCATCGAGGAGCTGGAGCCGACCAGGCGTGGGCTCTACGGCGGGATCGTCGGCTACTTCGACTTCGCGGGCGACGCCGACACCGCCATCGCGATCCGCACGGCGATGGTGCGCGACGGGATCGCCTACGTGCAGGCCGGTGGCGGGATCGTCGCCGACTCCGAGCCGGCGGCCGAGGACACGGAGAGCCTGAACAAGGCGCGGGCGGTGCTGTCGGCGGTCGCGACCGCGGCCACGATCGCGCAACCGCAGATCGGCAGGGCGGAGCCGGGCATCGGCGGCGGACCGGCCGGGCAGGACCGGAGACGGTGACCCAGGTCCCCGCGCGGGACCCGCGCGCGCTGCTCGCGGTGTGCGTGGGCCTCGCGGGGTCCGCGGCCCTGCTCTGGGGCGCCTCCGCCACCACCTGGTTCCGCATCACCGGGCCGCCGGGGCGCCCTGCCACCCAGTCCACCGGAGCGGACGTCGCGCCGTCGCTCACCGGGTTCGCCCTGCTGGCGCTGGCCGCGGTGGCGGCGCTCGTGGCCACCGCCGGGCCGCTGCGCAGGGTCGTCGCGGCGCTGCTCGTGCTGGTGGGGGCCGTGGTGGGCGTCGTCGTGGTGCAGGCGGCGCTCGACCCGCCCGGGGCGCCGGGTGCCGCCGCGAGGACAGCGGCCCCGTTGCTCGCCGTGGCCGGTGCCGCCGTGCTGCTCGCGGTGAGCGTGTTCGTGCTGCTGCGGGAACCGAGGCTGCCGAGGCTCGGCGCGCGGTACGCGGCACCCGGTGCGCGGCGGGTGGAGATGGACCCCGACCGGGCCGCCTGGCAGGCGCTGGACGCCGGGAACGACCCCACCGCCGACGTGCCCGGGAGCAGGGGGGACGATCCTGACGTCGGGGGTCGCACCGGGCCTGGCTAGCATGATTCGCGCCCGGCCCTATCCGGAGAGGGGGACCAACGCCATGGAGCACGGCGGAGCGAGCGTCCTCGATTCCATCGTGGACGGTGTCAGGGCGGATCTTGCGGTACGTGAGGCGGAGGTCGACTTCGCCGAGATCAAGCGTCGAGCGGCGGCGGCGGCACCGCCCCGCGACGTGATGGCGGCGCTGCGGGCGCCGGGTATCGGGGTGATCGCCGAGGTCAAGCGCCGCAGCCCGTCACGGGGCGAGCTGGCCGACATCGCCGATCCGGCCGACCTGGCGGCGGCCTATGCGGGTGGCGGCGCGCGGGTGATCAGCGTCCTCACCGAGCAGCGCCGGTTCGGCGGTTCGCTGGCCGACCTGGCCGCCGTCCGCGCCGCGGTGGACGTCCCCGTGCTGCGCAAGGACTTCGTCGTGAGCCCGTACCAGGTGCACGAGGCCAGGGCCTTCGGTGCCGACCTGGTGCTGCTGATCGTCGCGGCGCTGGAGCAGAACGCGCTCGACTCCCTGCTGGACCGCGTCGAGTCCCTCGGCATGACGGCCCTCGTGGAGGTGCACACCGAGGAGGAGGCCGACCGCGCGCTGGAGGCGGGCGCCAAGGTCATCGGGGTGAACGCGCGCAACCTGCACACGCTCGAGGTCAACCGGTCGATCTTCGGGCAGATCGCGCCCGGGCTGCCCAGCGACGTGCTGCGGGTGGCGGAGTCGGGGGTCCGGGGGCCCGGTGACCTGCTCACCTACGCCGGCTGGGGGGCCGACGCGGTGCTCGTCGGTGAGGGCCTGGTCACCAGCGGCGATCCCGGTGGTGCGGTGCGTAGCCTGGTGGCGGCAGGTTTCCATCCGTCCTGTTCCAGGATGGTGCGGTAACAGGGATGACGCCGTAGCAAGGATGCAGTAGCAAGGATGTTGTGTTGACGACCAGCGGCTCCGGGACCACCAGCAAGGCCAGCGACGGCATCTCCACGCCGTCGGGCCACGAGCCGGACGAGCGCGGCCACTTCGGGCGCTACGGCGGCCGGTACGTCCCGGAGGCGCTCATCGCGGCTCTCGACGAACTGGCCGCGGCGTACGACAAGGCCCGCGGCGACCGGGAGTTCCTCGACGAGCTCGACCGGCTCCACCGGGAGTACTCGGGGCGCCCGTCCCCGCTCACCGACGTGCCGAAGCTCAGCAAGCACGCCGGCGGGGCCCGTATCCTGCTCAAGCGCGAGGACCTCAACCACACCGGGTCCCACAAGATCAACAATGTGCTGGGCCAGGCGCTGCTCACCCAGCGGATGGGCAAGAGGCGCGTCATCGCCGAGACCGGCGCGGGGCAGCACGGCGTCGCCACGGCCACCGCCTGCGCACTGCTCGGCCTGGAGTGCGTCGTCTACATGGGTGAGGTCGACACCGAGCGCCAGGCCCTCAACGTCGCGCGGATGCGGCTGCTCGGGGCGCAGGTGGTGCCGGTGAAGACCGGCTCCCGCACCCTGAAGGACGCGATCAACGAGGCCCTGCGCGACTGGGTCACCAACGTCGACCACACGCACTACCTGCTCGGCACCGCCGCGGGCCCGCACCCGTTCCCCACGATCGTGCGCGACTTCCACCGCATCATCGGCCTGGAGGCGCGCGAGCAGGTGCTGGACCGCACCGGCCGCCTCCCCGACGCGGTGGTCGCGTGTGTGGGTGGCGGGTCCAACGCGATCGGCATCTTCCACGCGTTCCTCGACGACCCGGATGTGCGGCTCGTCGGCTTCGAGCCCGGCGGCGACGGCGTCGAGACCGGCCGCCACGGCGCCACGCTCACCGCCGGCTCGCCGGGTGCGCTGCACGGCGCCATGTCCTACCTGCTGCAGGACGAGGACGGGCAGACGGCCGAGTCGCACTCGATCTCCGCGGGGCTCGACTACCCAGGAGTGGGCCCGGAGCACGCGCTGCTGAAGGACCTCGGCCGTGCGGAGTACCGCCCGATCACCGACGCGGAGGCGATGGACGCGTTCGCGCTGCTGTCGCGCACCGAGGGGATCATCCCCGCCATCGAGTCGGCGCACGCCGTGGCCGGTGCCCTGCAACTGGGCCGCGAGATGGGCCCCGACGCCGTCATCGTCATCAACCTGTCCGGACGCGGCGACAAGGACGTCGATACCGCGGCGAAGTGGTTCGGCATGATCTCGGGCGACGAGAGCGCTGAGGACGCGAGCGGCACGGCCATCGCCGAGGCCTCGCTCGCCGAACCCGGGGCCGCCGCACCGGAGGAGCGGCCCAGCGGGGAGTCCACGGTCACCACCGACGCAGAGGGCGTGCAGAGATGAGTCGCGTCGAGGAGATCTTCCGTGAGTGCCGGGCCCAGGGTCGCGGCACGCTCGTCGGCTACCTCCCGGCCGGCTACCCGACGGTGGACGGCTCGGTGGATCTGCTCCGTGCGATGGTCGACGGCGGCTGCGACCTGCTCGAGATCGGGATCCCGTACTCCGACCCCGTGATGGACGGCCCCACGATCCAGGCGGCCGCCGAGACCGCACTGCGGGCCGGCACCAAGCTGCACGACGTGCTGTCGGTGGTCGAGCGGGTGAGCGCCGCCGGTGGCCGCGCCGTGATCATGACCTACTACAACCCGGTGCTCCGCTACGGCGTCGACGCGTTCGCGCGGGACCTCGCCGCGGCCGGGGGCCTGGGGATGATCACCCCGGACCTCATCCCCGACGAGGCCGACGAGTGGCTGGCCGCCTCCGCCACGCACGGCCTGGACCGGATCTTCCTCGTCGCGCCCTCCTCGGGGGAGGAACGCATCGCCTCCACCGCGGCGGCGGGCAGCGGCTTCCTCTACGCCACCTCGACGATGGGCGTGACAGGCGCGCGCGACACGGTCGCCTCCGTCGCCCCGAAGCTCGTGGCCCGCTGCCGGGCCCACACCTCGCTGCCGATCGGCGTCGGGCTCGGCGTGCGGTCGGCCGACCAGGCCGCCGAGGTCGCCTCCTTCGCCGACGGCGTGATCGTGGGCTCGGCGTTCGTCACGGCGAACGAACGCGGTGGTGCCTCGGGGGTCCACGCTCTGGCGGCCGAGCTGGCCGAGGGTGTCCGGCGCGCAGACGTGCCGTCGGCGGCGCCCGCTCCGGCCTGACATCGCCCGCTCCGCGCCGCTCGTCCGACGGCGGCCGGGACACGGTGGCGGGCGCCTCCCCGACCGTCTGACTAGTGGCGATACCGTGGCGTGGTGAGTTCTGCCGTGGCGACCGCCGTGCTGGCCTTCATCCCGAGCCCGGATCGCGGGGTCTGGATGCTGGGTCCGATCCCGATCCGGGCCTACGCGCTCTGCATCATCGCCGGGATCATCGTCGCGGTGATGTGGGGTGACCGGCGCTTCGTCGCCCGCGGCGGAGAACCGGGCACGGTCACGGACGTCGCGGTGTTCGCCGTGCCGTTCGGGCTGGTGGGCGGGCGGCTCTACCACGTGGCCACCGACTGGTACACGTACTTCGGCCCGGGCGGCGACCCGGTCGGTGCCCTGAAGATCTGGCAGGGCGGCCTCGGGATCTGGGGGGCCGTCGCGCTCGGTGCGGTCGGGGCCTGGATCGGCTGCCGCCGTCGCGGGGTGCCGCTGCCGTTCTTCGCCGACGCCGTGGCGCCCGGCATCGTGGTCGCGCAGGCCATCGGCCGCGTGGGGAACTACTTCAACCAGGAGCTCTACGGCGGGCCCACCACCCTGCCGTGGGGCCTGGAGATCTACCGCCGGGTGGACCCCTCGACCGGACTCCCGGACAGCCTGGGCGGCGTCGCGCTGGACCACACGCCGATCGAGATCGTGCACCCGACGTTCCTCTACGAGCTCCTGTGGAACCTGGTCGTCGCCGCGGTCGTGGTCTGGGCCGACCGGCGCTTCCGGCTCGGCCACGGCCGGGCGTTCGCGCTCTACGTCGCCGGCTACACCCTCGGCCGCTTCTTCATCGAGATGGCCCGCACCGACCACGCCACGCGGGTCTTCGGTGACGTCCGCATCAACGTGGTCGTCGCCGGGGTCGTGTTCATCGGCGCGGTGCTCTACCTCGTGCTCGTCCGCAAGCCGCGCGAGGTGTACCCCGTCCCCGCGGACGACACGCCGGACGGCCCGGTCGACGACGACACGCCCGGCGACGATGCCGCGGATCCGCCTGCCGCCGACGCGTCCGCGCCGGAGGCCGAGACCGCCGACCGGGATCGGGTGGTGGCCGAACCGGGCGAGCGTTCGCCGTGACGTTCACCGGGTTCGGCGAGGGCGCCGTCGAGTTCTACGACGGGCTCGTCGTGGACAACTCGAAGGCCTACTGGAGCGACAACCGCGAGGTCTACGAGAACGACGTGCGGGCCCCGATGCAGGCCCTGCTCGCCGAGCTGGAACCGGAGTTCGGGCCCGGGAAGATCTTCCGCCCGTACCGCGACGTCCGGTTCGCCGCCGACAAGACGCCGTACAAGACCCACTGCGGCGCCACAGCGGGACCGTTCTACGTGCAGATCGGCGCCGACGGGCTGATGGCGGCGGGCGGCTACTACCGGATGGCGTCCGACCAGGTGACGCGCTTCCGCACGGCCGTCGACGACGAGCGGCGCGGCACCGAGCTGGAGAAGCTGCTCGAGGTGTTGCGCGCCGACGGGGTGACGGTGGCGGGGGAGAAGCTCAAGACCCGCCCGCGGGGCTTCGACCCGGATCACCCGCGGATCGACCTGCTGCGCCACAAGGCCCTCTACGGCCACCGCAGCTGGCCGCCCGACGACGTGCTGCACGAGGCGGGCGCCGTGGAACGCGTGGTCACGGCGTGGCGGGCGCTGCGTCCGCTCAGTGAATGGCTGGCCGATCACGTCGGATCCAGCGACCTGCCCCGGCGCTGACACCCCCGGCTGTTCTTCCCCGCGCTTCCTGATCGTTCCAGAACCCGCGCTAGACTGCCTCTTGTGAGCCGTCGCACCAAGATTGTCTGCACCATCGGTCCCGCGACCGCGACGCCGGACCGGATACGCGAGCTCGTAGAGGCCGGCATGGACGTCGCCCGGTTGAACTTCAGCCATGGCAACCGTGATGACCACAAGCGGGTCTACGAGATGGTGCGGGAGGCCGCCGACGCCGAAGGGCGTGCGGTCGGCATCCTGGGCGACCTGCAGGGCCCCAAGATCCGCCTCGGGCGCTTCGCCACCGGCCCCGTCGAGTGGCGCACGGGCGAGGAGGTGCGGATCACCGTCGAGGATGTCGCCGGCACCCACGACCGCGTCTCCACCACCTACAAGGGCCTGGCCACCGACGCCCGGCCCGAGGACCGCCTGCTCGTCGACGACGGCAAGGTCGGCCTGCGGGTCACCGGGGTGGACGGTCTCGACGTGGTCTGCCGCGTCACCGAGGGCGGCCCGGTCAGCGACAACAAGGGAATCTCCCTGCCGGGCATGAACGTGTCCGTGCCTGCGCTGACCGACAAGGACTGCTCGGACCTCGAGTTCGCGCTCGACCTGGGCGTCGACTCGATCGCCCTGTCGTTCGTGCGCAGCCCCGCCGACATCGACATGGCCCACAAGATCATGGACAGCCGCGGGATGCGGTTGCCGATCATGGCGAAGCTGGAGAAGCCGGAGGCCGTCGACAACCTCGAGGCCATCGTGCTCGCCTTCGACTCCGTGATGGTCGCCCGTGGCGACCTCGGGGTCGAGCTGCCGCTGGAGCACGTGCCGCTGGTCCAGAAGCGCGCCATCCAGATCGCCCGCGAGAACGCCAAGCCGGTGATCGTCGCCACCCAGATGCTCGAGTCGATGATCACCAACTCGCGCCCCACCCGCGCGGAGGCGTCCGACGTCGCCAACGCGGTGCTCGACGGCGCCGACTGCGTGATGCTCTCCGGGGAGACCAGCGTCGGGCGCTACCCGATCAAGTCGGTGCGCACGATGGCCCAGATCGTCGAGGCGGTCGAGGACGGGCCGGTCAACGTCCCGCCGCTCAACCACGTGCCGCGCACCAAGCGGGGCGTGCTGTCCTACGCCGCCCGTGACATCGGGGAGCGGCTGTCGGCCCGCGCGCTGGTGGCCTTCACGCAGTCCGGCGACACCGTGCGCCGCCTGGCCCGCCTGCACACCAGGCTGCCGCTGCTCGCGTTCACCCCCACGCCCTCGGTCCGCAGCCAGCTCGCGATGAGCTGGGGTGTCGAGACCTTCCTCGTCGACTCCGTCGACTCCACCGACGCGATGGTCCGCCAGGTCGACCACGCGATGCTCTCGATCGAGCGGTTCCACCCCGGTGACCTCGTGGTCATCGTGGCCGGTTCGCCGCCCAACACCGTCGGCTCCACCAACCTCATCCGGGTGCACCGCCTGGGTGAGGAGGACCACGCCTGATCGGGGTCCGCCGCCTCGGCCCCGACCAGTGGGAACAGCTCCGCGAGCTGCGACTGGCCGCGTTGGCCGAGGCCCCGTACGCCTTCGCGTCCACCCTCGATCGGGAGCGTGACACCCCGCCCGAGGAGTGGCGGGAGCGGGTCCGCCGGATCGCCTGGTTCGTCGCCTACAGCGACGATGAGCCCGCCGGTCTCGCCGCCGGCACCACGTGGCCCGACGAGGTACCGGACCGGCGGCACCTGATCTCCATGTGGGTGCGGCCGTCCCACCGCGGCCTGGGCGTCGCGGCCAGGCTCGTCGACGCCGTCCGGGACTGGGCCGTCGACGCCGGAGCCCGCGAGCTGGAGCTGTGGGTGGCCGACGGCAACGAGGCAGCGGCCAGGGTGTACGCCCGCGCCGGGTTCGTGCCCACCGGCGTCCGCCAGCCGCTCCCGAGCAACCCGGAGATCGGCGAGGAGAACTGGATCCTCGCCCTGACCGGGACGGCGCCGCTCGACCACGCGGCACCTCCGGCTGAGAAGATGCCTGGGTGACCCGACCCTCCACGCCCCCCGCCGCCGAGACTGCCGAGGACGGCGCCACCCGCGGTCAGGACGCGCTGGACAGGTTGGTCACCCTGCTCGACCTCGAACAGCTGGAGGTCAACCTCTTCCGCGGCGTGAGCCCCCCGCACAGCCCCACCCGCGTGTTCGGCGGCCAGGTGGCCGGGCAGGCCCTCGTGGCCGCCGGGCGGACGGTGCCCGCGGACCGCTCGGTCCACTCGCTGCAGGCCTACTTCATCCGGCCGGGCGACCCGCGGGTCCCGATCGTCTACGAGGCCGAGCGCGTGCGGGACGGCCGCTCGTTCACCACCCGCCGCGTCCTCGCGATCCAGCACGGGGAAGCGATCTTCTCCCTGTCGGCCTCGTTCCAGCTGCCGCAGGAGGGTCTGGAACACAGCGACCCCGCCCCGTCCGACGTCCCGGGCCCGGAGAGCCTGCCCGACATCGCGGCCCGCATCGCCGCGGGCGGCGACCCGGGATGGCTCGCGCGCGTACCCCGGCCCATCGACATGCGGTTCGTCGACGAGCCGGTGTGGTCCCCGAGCCGGAAGGGCCCATCGGACGAACCGGTGCGGGTGTGGATGCGGGCAGACGGCGACCTCCCCGACGACCGGCTGCTGCACGTCTGCCTGCTGACCTACGCCAGCGACATGACCCTCCTCGGCTCGGTACTGGCCCGCCACGACCTCTCCTCCAAGACGGTGCAGATGGCCAGCCTGGACCACGCCATGTGGTTCCACCGCCCCTTCCGCGCCGACGAGTGGCTGCTCTACACCTGCTACTCGCCCACGGCGTCCGGATCACGGGGTCTCGCCACCGGCCGCTTCACCACGCGGGACGGTCAGCTCGTCGCCACCACGGTGCAGGAAGGCCTGCTGCGGCTGCGCGCGAAGTGAGCGGCCGGGAGCGGGTCCGCGACATGGACACATAACGCTGATCAAGAGCGACTTCCGAGCGCGATATGTGTCCACGTCGCGATCGAGCGAGCGGGATGCGGTGAAAGTGATCTCTGAAGGTCATCGAGCCGCTACGGTCGTCCCGTGCGACGGGTGTGGGGGGCGCTGCTCGTGGCGGCGGCAATGCTTGCCGGCGGGTGTTCGGCCGACACCCCACCACCCCCGGATCCGGACAAGATCGAGCTTCCCCCGCGCCCGCGCGAGGTGCGGGTGGACGGGGTCGACCCGTGTTCACTGCTGACGGCTGAGCAACGGGCTCAGCTGGGGCTGGACGGCCGGCCGGTATTCGACCTCGGACCGTCCGAGTTGTACCGCGACGCTGGTGTGCCTGCATGCGTGATCGGTGGGTTCACGCCTCGCGCGATCACCGTCGGGGTGAGCATTGTGACGAGCGCAGGTATCGGCCTCTTCTCGTCCGGTGAACTGGCCGTCGACATGCGGCCAGTACTGGTACACGGTTTCCCGGCAGTGACAGCGGTGCCGAAACGGTTCACGGAATGGTGCACGGTGGTGGTGGATGTGGCCCCCGGTCAGTTGCTCGACATTCAATTCGCTGATGGCGGGCGCATGCCGCCGATACCACAACCTCAGCTTTGCGAGGATGCGCAGACCGTGGCCGACGCCGTCATGGAGACACTGCTGGCCTCGCGGTGAGACGGCTCGCCTCATCGAGGATGTCGGGAACAGCGGCAAGTTTCCGCTCAGCCCTGCCGCCGTCGGGCAATGATCCTCGGTTCGGGACGGGGTAGGCCGCACTTGCAGTGCCTCTCGACCGATCGCGATCGCACACGTTCTCCGCCGAACGCTCCTTGAGATCTGAAAGATTGACTAGCGTGAGGGCGCTAGCTGCCCGGTGACCTGAGGAGAGTCTGATGCCCGGCGTCTACCTGCCCGTCACGCTTAGGCTGGAGCCGCAGACGATCCCGGCAGTGCGAGCGGCGTTGGATGACGCGCTGGCGGAACTCAGACCGCATCTGATGCGCCTACGCAGGGATGGCAGCATTCCCGCGCCGTGGCTGGGTGATCCGGTTAGCGAGCAGAGCGTCAGCTACTACCAGGCACGGGTCATGGATGCTCCCGACGGTCCGTATGCCGCCCTTCGGGCCTACGAGGTGGAGTTGCTGAAGGTGCGCGACAACCTCCAGGTCCTGGAGGACCACTACCGCCGCACCGAGGGCGAGAACGCGGCTCTGTGGGGTCGGCTGTGAGCGAGATCCGGTGGGAGGGCTACAGCCACGAGGAGATCTACGCCGCGGTGCACCAGGGCCCCGGGCAGTCGATCTCGGCAGGCGCCGAGGCGGCGTGGGCGGCGACCGAGGCCCTGATCCTGCGCATCGACGAGCGGATCGCCGTGGCGATGGCGCAGTCGGTGGGTGGGTGGGAGGGGAGCGCTGCCGAGGCCGGCCGGACCGCGATGACGCCGCTCGGTCAGTGGGCGCTCGATGCCGCCAACGACGCCAAGATCACCGCCCAGGCGGTGGCGCGGCAGGGCGAGCAGGCGCGGGACCTGCGCAACGCCATGCCCGAACCGAACTCCGCGCAGCTCGACGCCGAGTACGACGCGGCGTTCACCGACCCCACCTATCTCTTCCACGGCCGCGACGATCTGCAGGCCGCCGAACAGGAGAGCGCCAACCGGGCCGCTCGGGCCGTCGACCTGATGAACGGCTACACGAACAACTCCTACGAGAACCGCCGCCACATGGACTACTGGACGCTCCCACCGCAGGTGACGGTGGAAACCACCGCGCCCGCCGCGGCGCCACCCGGCGGTCCGGTCGCGGCGGGAGCCGGGGGGTTCGGCGAGGGGAGTGCGTCGCCCGGGGGAGCAGTCGGGGTCGCGGCGGCGGGAGCGCCCCCGGGAGTCGCCGGCGCCGGGACGTCCGTCCCGGCGCCGGGTCCGGTCGGCCCGCCCGGCCCGGGCGCGGCCGCCGCCGGTGGCGGGGGAGGTTCCGGACCGCCACCGCTCGTGCTCGGAGCCGGCCCGGCCGGGCTCGGCGCCGGGATGCGGACGGGTGGTGCACCGGCGGGAGCCGGCCGTGGCGGGCCCGGGGCAAGCAGTGCGTCGGGGGCGGCGGCGCCGGGTCCGACCATCGCGGGCGGGTCAGGCATCGGAGCCCGCGGCTCGGGCAACGGGGTGCCGGGCGCACGGCCGGGGGTGGGCGGCGTCCGCCCCGTCGTCCCCGGGCCCCCGGCCCGCGGGGGAACCGTGCCGAGCTGGCGGGACCTGGTCCCCCAGCAGCCGGGCCGCGACGGAGCGGCGACCGGTTCGTGGCCGCGCACCGACGAGGAGCGTCGCCTGCCGCCCCCGGGCGGGAGCCGGACCACGGGAGAACTCCGGCCGCCCGGCGGGGAACGGCCCGCAGCCACCGAGCCCGCACCCCGCGGCGCTGCGGCCCGCGTCGCGACCACCGCGCAACCAGGCATGTACCCGCCGCTGACGGCGGCTTCGGCCGGGCGAGCCGACGAGGAGAGGCGCAGGCCCGACTACCTCGTGGACGACGGTGACGCCTTCGCCGACGACCGGTGGTTCACCGCCGCCGTGATCGGCGCGGACGATCCGCTGCCCCCGCGCTGATCGTTCGCGTCACTCGGTGCAGACCGAGATCACCTTCACCGCAGGGAAGGACGCGCACCGGCGGATCGGCGCGTTCTTCCGGGAGCACCTCGGCTGACCGCGGCCCCGCGGGGCAGGATGGACGGTATGAGTGATCAGGACCGCACCTGGGGCTTCCGCACCCGGGCGGTGCACGCGGGGCACGTGCCCGACTCCGCCACGGGCGCCCGGGCCGTGCCCATCTACCAGTCCACGAGCTTCGTGTTCGAGGACACCACCGACGCGGCGAGCCTGTTCGCGCTGCAGAAGTACGGGCTGATCTACAGCCGGATCGCCAACCCGACGGTGGCGGTGCTGGAGGAACGCCTCGCCAGCCTGGACGGGGGGATCGGAGCGGTCGCCACCTCCAGCGGCCAGGCGGCGGAGTTCCTGACGTTCGCCTGCCTCGCCGGGGCCGGCGACCACATCGTCGCGGCCGCCGGGCTCTACGGCGGCACGATCACGCAGCTGGACGTGACTCTGCGGCGGTTCGGGGTGGAGACGACGTTCGTACCCGGTGGGGAGGCCGACGCCTTCGCCGCCGCGATCACGCCCCGCACGAAGCTGCTGTTCGCCGAGGTGGTCTCCAACCCGGGCGGGGAGATCGCGGACATCGCCGCCCTCGCCGACGTCGCCCATGCCGCGGGCATCCCGCTGGTCGTGGACGCCACGCTCGCCACCCCGTACCTGTGCCGCCCGATCGAGCACGGCGCCGACATCGTGATCCACTCGGCGACGAAGTTCCTCGGCGGGCACGGCACCACGCTGGGTGGGGTGGTGATCGAGTCCGGCCGGTTCAACTGGGGCAACGGCAACTTCCCGCAGATGACGGAGCCCGTCGCGTCCTACGGCGGCCTGAACTGGTGGGGCAACTTCCAGGAGTTCGGCTTCCTCACCAAGCTCCGTGCCGAGCAGCTGCGCGACGTCGGTGCCTCGCTGTCGCCGCACAGCGCGTTCCTGCTCATCCAGGGCGTGGAGACGCTGCCGCAGCGGATGGAGGCGCACATGGCGAACGCGCGGGCCGTCGCGGAGTGGCTCGACGCCGATCCGCGGGTGTCCTACGTCCGCTGGGCGGGGCTCCCCGACCACCCCCATCACGCCAGGGCAGCCCGGTACCTGCCGCTCGGACCGGGTGCCGTGTTCTCGTTCGGCGTGCAGGGCGGGCGCGAGGCGGGGCAGCGGTTCATCGAGTCGGTGCAGCTGTGCAGCCACCTCGCCAACGTCGGCGACGCCAGGACGCTCGTCATCCACCCCGGCTCCACCACCCACCAGCAGCTCACCGACGACCAGCTCCGCGACGCCGGTGTGCCGCCGGACCTGGTCCGGATCAGCGTCGGGCTGGAGGACGTCGAGGACATCCTGTGGGACCTCGACCAGGCCCTGTCCGCGGCATCGAAGGGGGAGTCATGAGCTGGGAGAACCCGTCCGCCGTTCGGCGGCAGCAGATCCTGCGCGAGACGCGCACCGTCGCCGTGGTGGGGGCGTCGCCGAACCCGGCGAGGGCGAGCAACTTCGTCGCCACGTACCTGCTCGCGAGCACCGGCTTCGACGTCTACTTCGTCAACCCGAACGCCCGGGAGATCCTCGGCCGTCCCGTGTACAAGAGTCTCGCCGACCTGCCGGTGGTTCCCGACCTGGTGGACGTGTTCCGCCGCCTGGAAGACGTCCCCGGTGTGCTCGACGAGGTGCTCGCGCTGGGCGGCGGCGTGCGCACGCTGTGGCTCCAGTTCGGGCTGTTCGACGAGGACGTGGCGCGGCGCGCGGAGGACGCCGGGCTCCAGGTCGTCATGGACCGGTGCCTCAAGGTCGAGCACGCGCGCTTCCACGGTGGCCTGCACATCGCGGGGTTCGACACCGGGGTGATCAGCTCCCGGCGCCGGACGGGGTGAGCGGTACGGCGGCGGTCCCGAACCAGCGCCGCAGCGCGGCCTCGGGTGAGGCGTCGGGACCGGCGCCGGCCCAGCAGACGTAACCGTCCGGGCGGACCAGCACCCGGTCGATGCCGGGCCCCGCACCGAGTGTGCTGCCGACGGGCGAGTCGACGGCGCGGGCCACGACGGCATCGACCCGGGGATGGACGTGCGGGGGTAGCGCCGAGGGTGGGCCGAGCTCCAGGAGGAGCCCGTGGCCGGAGCGCAGCAGGGTGCTGACGGTGGTCGGCCCGTCGGCCGTCACCAGGGACAGGTCGACGATCCGCCTCCCGACCAGCGGGTCGTCCGCGGCATCCGGGTCGCCCAGGTCGTAGCGCAGGTCCAGCCCGGACATCATCCCGGCCAGGTAGCGGTTGGCGTCGGGCAACCGGGCCAGGTCGATCATGATGTCGCGGAGCGCGCGGACGTCGTCGGCGTCGGGCGGCGGGCTCATCACCAGGCTCTGGGCGCGCGTCCCGGCGAGGACGCGGGCGGCGACCGGATGGCGCTCGGCGTGGTAGCTGTCGAGCAGCCCGTCGGGCGCGTCGCCCCGTACCTGCGCGGCGAGCTTCCAGCCGAGGTTCATCGCGTCCTGCACCCCGAGGTTGAGCCCCTGGCCGCCGACGGGGGTGTGGATGTGCGCGGCGTCGCCCGCGAACAGCACGGGCCCGTGCCGGTAGTCGGTCAGCTGGCGGCAGGCGTCGCTGAACCGGCTGCCCCAGCGCAGCCGCCCCAGCCGCGTCTCCGTTCCGTGCACCGCCGTGAGCGCCGCGGCCACCTCGGCGGCCGTCACCGGTGCCTCCCGCGGCAACGTGGCCTGCTCCGGGCCGGCGAACACCAAGCGGTAGGGCGTCGCCGGGTCGGTCGCGTCGCCCAGGGGGTGCAGCAGCATCCAGACGCCGCCGACCTGGCGCGTGAGCCCGCTGATGTGGCCGAGCGTTCGGGGCACCGACTCGGACGCCGCCGCCAGTTCGATGTCGGCGCTCACCGCGGCCATCGTGCCCGCCCGGCCGGGGAACGGAATCCCGGTCAGCTTGCGCACCGAGCTGTGGGCGCCGTCGCAGGCCACCAGGTAGCTGCTGCGCAGCACCGTGGCACCGTCCGGACCGGCGAGGGTGGCGGTCACGCCGTCTCCGGTGGTCAGCCCGGTGAGCTCCGTGCCCCGCAGCACGGTGGCCCCCAGTTCGCGAGCGCGGGCCTCGAGGATCTGTTCGATGCGGTCCTGCGGGATCAGGAGCCCGTCGGGGTGGCGGGTACGCCACGGCCGGGCGTCGAGCGGGACGGGGAGGCCGGCGAAGTGGCCGCCGGCTCCCTCGCGCGTCAGCGACCGGCCGGCGGTGGCGTCGAGGAGCCCGCGCATCGCGAGGACCTCGCAGGTCCGTGCCGAGATGCCGCCGCCCCGGCTCTGCCCGCTCGGTGTCTGTTGGCGCTCGACAACGGTGACGGAGACCCCGCCGAGCGCGAGCTCCGCGGCGAGCGTCAGGCCGGTGGGCCCTCCGCCGATCACCAGGACGTCGGGATCAGGCTGTGCATCGATTTTCACACCGGGAGCATAAGTAGACCGAGTGCAAGAATCAACTCGGTATAAGGTCGCGGTATGGACGGAACGGGTGGGCTGCGGGAACGCAAGAAGCTCCGCACCCGGAAGGCCATCTCGGAAGCGGCGATCACGCTGTTCCTCGAGCGCGGGTACGACGCCGTGTCCGTCGCCGACGTCGCCGCGGCGGCCGAGGTGTCCAAGCGCACGCTGTTCGCGTACTTCCCCACGAAGGACGACCTGGTCCTGCACCGCATCGCCGACCACCAGACCGAGGCCGCGCGGGTCGTCCGGGGACGGAGTGCGGGCGAGGCGCCGCTCGACGCGCTGCACCGGCACCTGCGCGCCGGTCTCGCGAGCCGTGACCCGATCACCGGGCTCTGCGACCATCCTCAGGTCGTCGCCTTCTACCGGCTCACCCAGTCGCCTGCCGTGCAGTCCGCGGTGGGGCGTTACGTGTCGGCGGGCGAGGCGGCGCTCGCCGCCGCGCTGCGGGAGACGACGCCGGAACCGGGGCCGCTCGCGGAGGTCACGGCCCGCCTGGGCGCGGGGCAGATCCTGCTCGTCCAGCGCGCACTGGCACAGGCCAACCAGGCCCACATCATGGGCGGGATGAGCGCCGACGACCGCGCGCCGGACGCTCTCGCCGAGGCCGACCACGCCTTCGACCTGCTGCGCGGCGGGCTGGCCCCCTACCGGGGCTGACCGGCGATCACACGCCGAACAGCGTGCTCAGTGCCCGCAGCACCCAGAACACGGGCGCCGCGGCGAGCACCAGAAGCCAGAAGGACCACGCCCGGTGGCGGGCGACCAGCCACACCACGAGCGCGGCGATGAGGGTGGGGAGGAGCAGCGCGCCAACGAGCCGGGCGACGTCCGAGCCCGCGGCCGGCGCACCGGCGACGACCAGGACCAGCACCACGTTCACACCGGCCCAGACGGCGGCCGCGCCGAGCGCCGCCAGGACCCCGGTGTGCGCCGCCGGCCGGCCGACGGGTGGCGGCGGATGCTCCTGCGCCGCGGGGTAGGGCGGGGCGCCGGGCATGGGGGCGTGCGGAGGCAGGTCGTCGCGGTAGGGCGAGTAGCCGGGGGCGCCCATCCACGACGGGGGACGGTCGGGACCCTCGGGACCGCTCGGGTCGGACGGCGGCTGCGCGCGGCTCACCCGGGAGACGGTAGCCCCGGCCTCACCGCTGCGGTCCCGTTTCGGACCGCGCACACCCCATGGCCACCGTGCACACGTCAGGACGTGTGCACGGTGACCATCAGGTGTGCGCGGTCAGGTCCGCGTGGGACCGGCGTGGGCCGTAGGTCAGCCTGCGCAGCAGGATCTCCGCCGGGCCGCGGTAGCCCGCCCGGTCCGAGGCCACCGCCACCAGCAGGATCACCAGCCACGCCCCCACGGCCACCAGCGCCGCCTGCCACAGGTGGGCGTCGTCGCCGAGCCCCAGCGTCCAGGCGGGCAGCAGCGCCACGAACGCGACGGACTGGGCGAGGTAGCAGGACAGCGACCGCTGCCCGCACGCCTGCAGGGCATGGGTGACCGGGCCGGGGCTGCCCCGCTGGGCCACCCGGATCGCGAGGAGGCCGAAGGCCGCCGCGTACCCGGCGCCACCGGCGTATCCCCCGAGGGCGTGCAGCGCGCCCGCGAGCAGCACCGCGGCCGGCGGCGGTGCTGTCCACAGCTGCGCGATCATCAGGGCCAGGGGCAGCCCGAGCAGTATCGCTGCCCCGATCCCGCAAACGGCGACGCGCACCAGCAGCGGGCGGTGCCGCTCCGGTTCGTCGAGCAGGCGGCGCCGGGCGGCCCAGGCCCCGAGAGCCACTGCCCCGAACACCGGGAACGCCTGGGTGAGGAAGCCGAAGCTGGCCCACTCCACGGCCCGGGAGATCAAGGCAGTGCCCGGATCTTCCATGGTCATGGACTGCAGGAGCACCTGCGGCTCGCCCGGCATCGTCAGCCCGGTCAGGGCGTAGACCACGCTCGCCAGTACCACCCCGACGGTGGCGGTGACGAGCAGGCTGAGATCGGTGCCGCGGACGAGCAGGCCGGCCATCAGCACCGCCAGCAGCCCGTACGCGCCGATGATGTCGCCCGACCACAGCAGCACGCCGTGGGCCAGGCCGATGACGATCATCCAGGCACCGCGCCGCCGCACCAGCCTCGTCACGGCGGGAGCCGGCAGCCCGACGGCGCTGCGACGCCAGGCCAGCTGCACGATCCCGTAGCCGAACAGCAGCGCGAACAACGGGTAGGCGCGACCGTCGACGAGCATCACCTGCAGCAGCGCCACCACCTGATCCGGCCCGTCGACGTCGCGCGGGTAGGCACGTATCCCGATGGGGTGCCCGTAGACGTAGAGGTGGACGTTGGCCAGCGCGATGAGCAGCAACATGGCGCCCCGCGCGATGTCCGGGGCGAGGGAGCGTGCGGTGGTGGGCGTCGCTCCGGGGTCGGTGGGCGGCGGCGCGGCGGCGGTCACGAGAATCAGGATAAGACGGACAGATCATCCACCGCTTCCATCGATCGGCGGGCGATCGGTCCTTCTTCCGACGTAGCGCCGGTGCGGGTGTGCCGCTGCGCACTCCGCCCCGGAACGTGCTCCCCGTCGCGGCGCCGGGGCCGGCACGGGGCTAGCCTGCCAGCGTGTCTGCGACCTCGTCCCCCGTCACCGTCACCGTCACCGGAGCTGCCGGCCAGATCGGCTACGCGCTGCTCTTCCGGATCGCCTCCGGGCAGCTGCTCGGGCCGGACACTCCGGTCCGCCTGCGCCTGCTGGAGATCCCTCAGGCGGTGAAGGCAGCAGAGGGCACCGCGATGGAGCTCGACGACTGCGCGTTCCCGCTGCTCGCCGGCATCGACATCACCGACGACGCCACCGCGGCGTTCGACGGTGCCAACGTCGCGCTGCTCGTCGGAGCCCGCCCCCGCACCAAGGGCATGGAGCGCGGCGACCTCCTGGAGGCCAACGGCGGGATCTTCGCGCCGCAGGGCCGGGCCATCAACGCAGGTGCCGCCGACGACATCCGCGTGCTCGTGGTCGGCAACCCGGCCAACACCAACGCGCTGATCGCGCAGGCCGCCGCCCCGGACGTGCCCGCCGAGCGATTCACGGCGATGACCCGCCTCGACCACAACCGCGCCGTAGCCCAGCTCGCGAAGAAGCTGTCGGTGCCGGTCGGCGAGATCACGAAGCTGACGATCTGGGGCAACCACTCGGCCACCCAGTACCCGGACCTCTACCACGCCGAGGTCGGGGGCAAGATCGCCGCCGAGCAGGTGGACGACTCCTGGCTGCGCGACGACTTCATCCCCACGGTCGCCAAGCGCGGCGCGGCGATCATCGAGGCCCGTGGGGCGTCCTCGGCGGCGTCGGCGGCCAACGCGGCCATCGACCACGTCTTCGACTGGGTCAACGGCACCCCGGAGGGCGACTGGACCTCCGCCGCCATCCCGTCCGACGGCTCCTACGGGGTCGCGGAGGGCATCATCTCGTCGTTCCCCGTCACGTCGAGGAACGGCGCCTGGGAGATCGTCCAGGGGCTGGAGATCAACGAGTTCTCCCGCACGCGGATCGACGCGTCCGTGGCCGAGCTGGTCGAGGAGCGCGACGCCGTGCAGAAGCTCGGACTGCTCTGAGTACCCGTCGGTGGGCGCGCCGTCCGGCAGCGCCCACCGACGGTGGTCATCAGGGGGCCGTCACCAGACGGGGAACGGCACTCCGCGCTCGTCCTCGGGGCGGGGGCCGAAGATGCGGCGTTCCGACTCGGAGATCGGTCGGTCGTTGATGCTGGCCTCCCGGCGCCGCATCAGGCCGTCCTCGGTGAACTCCCAGAGCTCGTTGCCGTAGCTGCGGTACCACTGGCCCGCGGCGTCGTGGCACTCGTACTGGAACCGCACGGCGATGCGGTCGGTGGTGAACGACCACAGCTCCTTGCGCAGGGCGTAGTCGAGCTCGTGCTCCCACTTCTCGGTGAGGAACGCGACGATGTCCGCCCGGCCCTGCACGTGCCGGTCCCGGTTACGCCACACCGAGTCCTCGGTGTACGCCAGCGACACGCGCTCGGGATCGCGGGTGTTCCAGGCGTCCTCGGCGGCCTGGACCTTCTGTGCGGCTGTCCCGGCGTCGAACGGCGGGAAGGGCGGGCGACCGGCCATGGCGCACTCCTCGTACAGATGGGGAGAACGATCGTTCTCCGGTTCGGGTAGCTTAGAGAACGTACGTTCTCGGCGAGGTGGGGAGTGGCGTGAATCGCAGTGACGCCGAGCGGCTGCTGGCCGCGGCGGAGGCGCTGTACTACGCCCGCGGCATCAACGGCGTGGGCATCGACGAGGTCCGTTCAGCGGCCGGTGTCTCGCTCAAACGGCTCTACCAGCTCTACCCGTCGAAGGAGCACCTGGTCGCGGCCTACCTGGACGCGCGTGACCAGCGCTGGCGCGGGCGGCTCGCCGACCACGTGGCACACAGCGGCGGGAGCCCACGCGACCAGCTGCTCGCCGTCTTCGACTGGCTCGGCCTGTGGTTCGCCGAGCCGGACTTCCGGGGCTGTGCGTTCATCAACGCCTTCGGGGAGGTGGGCGGGAGCGCCCCGCTGGTGCTCGCCGCCGTGCGCCGGCACAAGGAGCTGTTCCGGGACTACCTCATCGGCCTCGCGCGCGGTCTCGACGGGCCCGACCCCGTGGGTGTCGCCGAGCAGTTGCTGCTGCTCGCCGAGGGGGCCATGACCGCGGCAGCCGTGCTCCCGGAGCCACGCGCGGCGCAGCAGGCCCGCCGGGCCGCGGCGGCGCTGCTCGCCGCCGCGGCCCAGGAGGGTGCTGAACAACTCCGCTCGTAGCGCCGCGCAGCAGGGCCGAGTTGTTCAGCGCGCTCCTAGGCTCGGGCGGGCTCAGGACAGCTGCACGATCGCGAACGACTCGGGCCCCAGGCTCAGTGCGTCGGCCTCCCCCTCCACCGGCTCGGAGGCCAGCAGGATGCGGGCCACCGGGGTGCCCAGCGCGATCGTGACGGCGTCGCCCCCGAGGTTGCACGCCACCCGCAGGCGCCCCCGGTGCAGGACGACGGTGCGCACCGCCTCGTCGACGTCCACCTCGACCTCGTCCAGCCACGGGTCGGACAGCTCGGGCCACGCCTTGCGGAGCGCGATCAGCTCCCGGTGCACCTTCAGCAGCGTCGCGTGCGGCTCGCTCGCCGCCTCGTCCCAGTCCAGTTTCGAGTCGAGAAAAGTGCTCTCGGCGTTCGGGTCGGGCACTGCGACGTCCTCGCCCCAGCCGTGGTCGGCGAACTCGGCGGTGCGTCCCTCGCGCACGGCGTCCCGCAGTGCCGGGTCCGGGAAGTAGGAGAAGAACTGCCACGGCGTCCGCGCCCCCCACTCCTCGCCCATGAACAGCATGGGCGTGAACGGCGAGCCGAACACCAGTGCGGCGCCGCAGGCGAGCAGGCCGGGGGAGAGGGTCTCGGTGAGCCGGTCACCCGTCGCCCGGTTGCCGATCTGGTCGTGGTTCTGCAGGTAGGCCAGGAAGCGGTGGCCCGGGATGCGGCGGGTGTCGACCGCGGCGCCGTGGTTGCGCTGCCGGAAGCTCGACCACGTGCCCTCGTGGAGGAAGGCCCGCGTGAACACGTGCGCCAGGCCGGTCAGGCCGGCGGCGGCGAAGTCGGCGTAGTAGCCCTGAGCCTCCCCGGTGAGCGCGGTGTGCAGGGTGTGGTGGATGTCGTCGGTCCACTGCCCGTGCAGGCCGTAGCCGCCGGCCTCCCGTGCGGTGATCATGCGCGGGTCGTTCAGGTCCGACTCGGCGATCAACGACAACGGCCTGCCCACGTGGGTGGAGAGCGCCTCGACCTCGACCGAGAGCTGCTCGAGCACGTGGCTGGCGCGCGTGTCGCGCAGGGCGTGCACGGCGTCGAGACGCAGCCCGTCGACGTGGAAGTCGCGCAGCCACATCAGGGCGTTGTCGATCACGAAGCGGCGCACCTGCTCGGAGTGCGGGCCGTCCAGGTTCACCGACGGGCCCCAGATGTTGCTGCCGGCGAAGTACGGGCCGAACCGGTCGAGATAGGCCCCGGACGGGCCGAGGTGGTTGTAGACGACGTCGAGCACCACGCCCAGGCCACGGGCGTGACAGGCGTCGACGAACCGCTTGAACGCGTCGGGGCCGCCGTAGTTCTCGGTGACCGCGTACCAGCCGACGCCGTCGTACCCCCAGTTGCGCGGCCCGTCGACGGCGTTGACCGGCAGCACCTCCACCATGTCGATACCGAGCGCCACGAGGTGGTCGAGCCGCTCGATCGCCGCGTCGAACGTGCCGTCGGGGGTGAAGGTGCCGATGTGGAGCTCGTAGAGCACGCTGCCCGGCAGCTGCCGCCCGGTCCAGGACTGGTCGGTCCAGAAGAACCCCGAGTCGTCGTACACGCGGGACGCGCCGTGCACGCCGGTGGGCTGCCAGCGGGACCGCGGATCGGGTAGCGGAGTCTCGTCGTCGTCGAGCAGGAAGGCGTAGGCGGTGCCGGGGCCCGCGTCCTCGACGGTGGCGTGCCACCATCCCGCTCCGTCGGAGGACATGGGGTGCGCGGCACCGTCCACCAGGACCCGGACCTGGTCGCGATGCGGTGCCCATACGGCGAAATCGGTCACGAGGAATGATCCTGCCGGGCGCTGACCCGACGCGCCCGGCGTGATGATGTGATGCACCACAACCTGCTCACACGTTTGCGCCGGGCCGGCGCTGAGCTAGGCGGGTCGCACCAGCAACGCCACCGGATAGCGCTCCAGCACCCGGGCCAGCGACGGCGCGGAACCGTCGACGGCGGCCCCGGTGATCACGTCGTGCCAGTCGGTGACCCCCTCCGGGAGCGGGAGCACCGTGTCGTCCCAGCCGCCGCGTGCGGCCAGGCCGACCGGAAGCCGCGTGGCCACCGCCACCAGCGACGACGAGCGGGCGAACGCCACCGCATGGTGGGCGGCCGGACCCTCGGCGTGCAGCGGCCGGTAGCCCGCGAACACCTCGGGCCGGTAGCGGCGCAGCCGCAGCGCACTGGCCGTGACCAGCAGCTTCGCCGCCCCGGACGCGTCCACGTCCGGCAGCCAGCCCTCGTCGAGGCGGGCCAGCAGGCCGCGGCGTTCCGCCCAGTCGACCGGGCGCCGGTTGTCCGGGTCGACCAGGGAGTACTCGAACAGCTCGGTGCCCTGGTAGACGTCCGGCACGCCCGGTCCGGCGATCTGCAGCAGCTTCTGCCCCAGCGAGTTGGACCAGCCGGGGACGCTGATCCGCGCGACGAACTCCTCGATCTCGGCCACCACGTCGGCATCGGCCAGCACCTGCGCGGGCCACGCGGCGATCGCCTCGTCGACCTCCGCCACGGAGTCGACGTGGCTGGTGACGAGCTTGGCCTCCTTCGAGGCCTTGGTGAGGTAACCGGCGAACCGCTCCGCGGAGATCGGCCACGCTCCCACGAGGTTCTGCCAGGCGAGCAGATCCAGCGACCGGTCGGGCAGCGGATGTGCGGCCGCCCAGCTGCGCACCCGCTCCACCCACTCGCCCGGGATCTCCGCGATCGCCGCGAGCCGGGCGCGGACGTCCTCCGAGCGCTTCGTGTCGTGGGTGGACAGCGTGGTCATCGTGGCCGGCCAGGACGCCTCCCTGGCCGCCATGGCGCCGTGGAACTCGGTGGGCGACACCCCGAAACGGGACGGGTCGCCGCCCACCTCGTTGAGCGCGACGAACCGGTTCCAGCGGTAGAAGGTGGTGTCCTCGACGCCCTTGGCCATCACCATGCCCGACGTCTGCTGGACGCGGGTGGCGAGCAGGCCCTGCGGCTCGGCCAGCATGGCCTTGCGGATGCTGGCCAGCACGTCGGCGAGGTCGGGGCGGTGGGTGCGGGCCACCGAGACGGCCGTCTCCAGCGCCGAGCGACCTTCCGGCAGGTAGCTGCGGTACACGGGGAAGCCGCAGAGCAGTTCGGCGACGGCCGCCCGTACGCGGTCGGCCGCCTCGCCGGGCTCCTCGTCGGTGGAGGGCGCCGCCTCCGGGACGGGCACGAGCGCGGCGATCCGCCGTACCTCCGCCGCCAGGATGGTGTCGGTGATCTCGCGGCGCGCGGCGTGCTCCGCCGCGTGCAGCGACTCCTTGCGGCCCAGGTGCTCGGCCGCGAACTGGGTGAGCAGCCCGCCGCCGGACGGGTCGACGAACACTCCCTGGATCTCGCGCAGCGCCTCGTACCCCGAGGTGCCGTTGACCGGCCACGACGCCGGCAGCTCCTCGCCGACCCCGAGGATCTTCTCCACGAGCAGCCAGCGGTCGGGCCCGATCGCGGCCCGCAGCCTGCGCATGTAGGCGCCCGGGTCGGACAGGCCGTCCGGGTGGTCGACCCGGATGCCGTCGACCTCACCCGCGTCGACCCAGCGCAGCACCTCCCGGTGGGTGTCCTCGAAGATCTCCGGGATCTCGACGCGCACCGCGGCCAGCGTGGACACGTCGAAGAACCGGCGGTAGGTGAGCTCCGCGGCGCCACGCTTCCAGGACACGAGCCGGTAGTGCTGGCGCTCGTGGACCTCCTGCGGCGACCCGGCCTCGCCCGTGCCCGGAGCCACCGGGAACGCGTGCTCGTAGTAGCGCAGCTCCGAGCGGTCCTCGGAGAGAGCCAGTTCCGAGACAGCCTTCTCCTCGTCGGCGTCGAGGATCGGCAGGAGCACCGGTCCGGCGTCCCAGTCGATGTCGAAGTGGCCGGCGTAGCGGGACCCACGGCCGTGCGTGAGGACGTCCCACCACCACGGGTTGGCCTTCGCCACGTCGACACCGACGTGGTTGGGCACGATGTCGAGGACGAACTGCAGGCCTCGCTCCCGGACGGCTGCCACGAGCGCGCGGCGGCCCTCCTCCCCGCCCCGCTCCGCCGAGACCCGGGTGGGGTCGACCACGTCGTAGCCGTGGTTGGAGCCCGCACCGGACTCCAGCAGCGGTGAGGCGTAGAGAGCGCCGACCCCGAGCGCGTCGAGGTACGGCAGCAGCTCGACGGCGTCGGTGAAGGTGGTGTCCTTCGAGAACTGCAGCCGGTAGGTGGCGGAGGGGACGGACGAGTGCTGCGGAGCCGATCCGGTCATGCGCCCGTGTTCTCGAGTCGCTGCAGGACCAGCACCGACCGCGCCGGCACGGTGTGGACCGCGCCGCCCCGGACCGTGGGCGGTTCGGCCGCCACCACACCGGGAGCGGTGGACAGCGTGATCACCTCGCCGGCCGCGGTGTCGACCACCACCGCCCACAGCGACCCGTACTCGGGGCCGGGCAGGGTGATCTCGATGTCCTCGTGGTGGGCGTTGAGGCAGAGCAGGAACGAGTCGTCGGTGACCCGCTCGCCGCGGGTGTCGGCCTCGGTGATGCCGTCGCCGTTGAGGAACGCCGTGACGCACTTGCCGAAGCCCGAGTCCCAGTCCTGCTCGCTCATCTCCTCGCCCGAGGGCTGGAACCAGGCGATGTCGGGCAACGGATCGGCGCCGCGGCGGCGCGGCCGGATCGGCCTGCCGGCGAAGAACCGACGCCGCCGGAACACCGGGTGGGCGCTGCGCAGCGCGACGACCCCGGCAGTGAACCCGACCAGGCCCGCGTTCTTGGTGGCCAGCGACCAGTCGACCCACGAGATCGGGCTGTCCTGGCAGTAGACGTTGTTGTTGCCGCCCTGGGTGCGGCCCAGCTCATCGCCGTGCAGCAGCATCGGCACGCCCTGGCTGAGCATCAGGGTGGTGAGGAAGTTGCGCTGCTGGCGGGCGCGCAGGTCGAGCACCGCGGCGTCGTCGGTGGGGCCCTCCACCCCGCAGTTCCACGAGCGGTTGTGGCTCTCGCCGTCGTTGCCACCCTCCAGGTTGGCCTCGTTGTGCTTCTCGTTGTACGAGACGAGGTCGGCGAGGGTGAAGCCGTCGTGCGCCGTGACGAAGTTGATCGACGCGAACGGGCGGCGGCCGTCCTCCTGGTACAGGTCGGAGCTGCCGGTGAGCCGGGAGGCGAACTCGCCGAGCGTGCCGGGCTCGCCCCGCCAGAAGTCGCGCACGGTGTCGCGGTACTTGCCGTTCCACTCGGTCCACAGCGGGGGGAAGTTGCCCACCTGGTACCCGCCGGGACCGACGTCCCACGGCTCGGCGATGAGCTTGGCCTGGCTGATCACCGGGTCCTGCTGGACGAGGTCGAAGAACACCGACAGCCGGTCGACGTCGTAGAACTCGCGCGCGAGGGTGGACGCGAGGTCGAAGCGGAAGCCGTCGACGTGCATCTCGGTGACCCAGTACCGCAGCGAGTCCATGATCAGCTGCAGGGTGTGCGGGTTGCGCACGTTGAGCGAGTTGCCGGTGCCCGTGTAGTCCATGTAGTACCGCTGGTCGTCCTCGACGAGGCGGTAGTAGGCGGCGTTGTCGATGCCGCGCATCGACAACGTGGGGCCCATGTGGTTGCCCTCGGCGGTGTGGTTGTAGACCACGTCGAGGATCACCTCGATGCCGGCGTCGTGCAGGTCGCGCACCATCGCCTTGAACTCCTGCACCTGGTTGCCCGGGCGCAGCCCCGGCATCGCGTAGGCGTGGTGCGGGGCGAGGAAGGCGATGGTGTTGTAGCCCCAGTAGTTCGAGAGCCCCTTCTCCTCGAGGTGGTGGTCGTTGAGGAACTCGTGCACGGGCATGAGTTCCACGGCCGTGACACCGAGGGTCTTGAGGTGGTCGATCATCACCGGGTGGGCGAGCCCGGTGTAGGTGCCGCGCAGCTCCTCGGGGATCTCCGGGTGCGCGATGGTGAGGCCCTTGACGTGGGCCTCGTAGATCACCGTCTCGTGGTACGGGATGCGCGGGGAGCGGTCGGTGCCCCAGTCGAAGAACGGGTTGACCACCACAGACTTCGGCACGAACCTCGCGGAGTCGGTGTCGCTGCGGGCGTCGGGGTCGCCGAACGGGTAGCCGAACACGGCCTCGTCCCACTCCACGGGGCCGTCGAGCGCCTTCGCGTACGGGTCGATGAGCAGCTTGTTCGGGTTGCACCGCAGGCCGTTGGCGGGGTCGTAGGGACCGTGCACCCGGTACCCGTAACGCTGGCCCGGTTCGACGTTGGGCAGGTACCCGTGCCAGACGAAGCCGTCCACCTCGACGAGCCGGACCCGCTCCTCCTCGCCGTCAGGGCTGAAGAGGCAGAGCTCGACGCGTTGCGCAATCTCGGAGAAGATCGCGAAGTTCGTGCCCGAGCCGTCGTAGGTGGCGCCCAACGGATAGGCGTGACCTGGCCACGGCCGCATGAATTCCTCCGGTGTTTCGTGATCAGCTGATCGGCCGCGGCCGTCGTACTCGATCTTCAAGTGCGCGGGGCGGCGTCGCTCCGTCGGGCAGAGGTTACCGGGGTACCCCGGTAACTCGCCCGATGCAGCGTTCGTGCCCCGAGTGGCGCCTGCGGGGCGGGCGCAGCGTCATCCCAGGTGCGCGGGGAACCCGCCCGTGGCGACGGGGCTCCATCGAGTGGGCGTGATCCTGATCAGGGCCTTGCCCTGCGTGGTCATGGCGGCGCGGTACTCGTCCCAGTCGGGATGCTCGCCGGAGATCGAGCGGAAGTAGTCCACCAGCGGTTCGAGAGCGTCGGGCAGGGTGATCAGTTCGGCGTCCCCGTCCACCTGCACCCAGGGGCCGTTGAAGTCGTCGGACAGCACCACCACCGAGGCCTTCCCGTGCCGGGCGACGTTGGTCGACTTCACCCGTTCGGGATAGGTGGCGACGACGATCCGGCCCTCGGCGTCCACCCCGGCGGTGACGGGGGAGCCCTGCCAGCCGCCGTCGTTGCGCGGGGTCAGCAGGATCATGTGGTGGCGCGACCGCACGAACGTGAGGAGCTCGTCACGGTCGACGGTGGTGTTCGTTGCGATGGTCCGAGCCATGCTCCGAGCCTAGGACGCCTCCGCCCAGGCGCTAGTGTCGGCCGTGATGAGTACCGTCTTCACGAAGATCATCGATGGTGAGTTGCCCGGTCGGTTCGTGTGGTCCGACGACCGCGCGGTCGGCTTCCTGTCCATCAACCCGCTCGGCCCCGGCCACACGCTGGTCGTGCCGCGCGAGGAGGTCGACCAGTGGGTCGACGCCGATCCCGGCCTGCTCGCCCACCTCACGAGCGTCAGCCGGGCCATCGGCGCCGCCGTGCAGGAGGTGTGGCAGCCGCCGCGCGTCGGGCTGCTCGTGGCGGGCTTCGAGGTGCCGCACCTGCACGTGCACGTGTTCCCGGCGTGGGACATGGCGGCCTTCGATTTCGCCAACGCGGCGAAGACCGTCGACGCCGCCGAGCAGGACGCCCACGCGGACAAGCTGCGCAGCGCACTGCGGGCGGCCGGCCACGCCGAGCACGTCCGGGACTGACCGCGTGCAGCTCGTCCTCGTCCGGCACGCGCTGCCGGAACGCATCCACGCCTCCGACGCGGCGCAGTCGGACCGACCGGGCGGCCCCGCCGACCCCGCGCTGACGGAGCTGGGGGAGCGCCAGGCCGCACGGCTCGTCGACGCGCTGGCGGCCGACCGCGTCGAGGGTCTCTACGTCAGCCCGCTGGCCAGGGCGCGGGGCACGGCGGCCCCGCTCGCCGCCGCGCTCGGGCGGGACCCGGAGATCGTCGAGGACCTGCGCGAGTACGACGCCGACTCCGACCACTACGTACCCGTCCACGAGATGGCCCGGCTCGACCCGGCCGCGTGGGAACGGATGCTCGCGGGCCTCCTGCCCGCCCACGTCGACGTCCCGGCGTTCACCGCCCGGGTCGACGGCGCGTTCGAGCGGATCATCGCCGCGCACCCCGGCCGCGGGACGGCCGTGGCCGTCGCCCATGCCGGCGTGGTGAACACCTGGCTCGCGCACCTGCTGGGCCTGGCTCGTCCCCTGACCTTCCCGCTGGACTACACCGGGATCACCCGGGTCCTCGCCGGCCGCGACGGCCGCCGGGTGGTGCGGACGGTCAACGAGATCGCCCACGTGGGCGACCTGCTCGCCATGACGGCAGGCACCGAGTAGGGCAGGATCCGCGGATGCTGGTAGGCGTCCCGCGCGAGGTCAAGAACCACGAGTACCGGGTGGCGATCACACCGGCAGGCGTGCAGGAGCTGACGAGCCGCGGCCACGACGTGCTCATCGAGCGCGACGCCGGGGCGGGCGCGGGCCTGCCCGACGAGGAGTTCCGCGCAGCAGGCGCCCGTACCACCGACGACCCGGACGAGGTCTGGGGCGCCGCGGAGCTCCTGCTGAAGGTGAAGGAGCCGGTCCCGCAGGAGTACCACCGCCTGCGCGCAGGCCAGGTGCTGTTCACCTACCTGCATCTCGCCGCCTCGAAGGAGTGCACCGACGCGCTCGTCACCGCCGGGGCCACCGCCGTCGCCTACGAGACCGTGCGGCTGCCGGACGGGTCGCTGCCGCTGCTCGCCCCCATGAGCGAGGTGGCCGGCCGGATGGCGCCGCAGGTCGGCGCCCACCACCTGCAACGCACCGAGGGCGGGAGGGGCGTGCTGCTGGGCGGCGTCTCGGGCGTCCCCGCGGGGAAGGTGGCCGTGATCGGGGCCGGGGTCTCGGGGATGAACGCCGCGGGCATCGCGGTGGGGCTCCAGGCCGAGGTCCGGGTGCTCGACACCAACATCAACCGGCTGCGCCAGATCGACTTCAGCTACCGCGGTCACCTGCAGACCATCACGAGCAACGCCTACGAGGTGGAACGCGCCTGCCTGTGGGCCGACCTCGTCATCGGCGCCGTGCTGGTGCCGGGCGCCAAGGCGCCGACCCTGGTGTCGAACGACCTCGTCTCCAGGATGCGACCGGGTTCGGTGCTGGTGGACATCGCCATCGACCAGGGCGGCTGCTTCGCCGACTCCCGCCCGACCACCCACGACGACCCGGTGTTCGGGGTCCACGACTCGATCTTCTACTGCGTGGCCAACATGCCGGGCGCCGTGCCGAACACCTCCACCCGGGCCCTCACCAACGCCACGCTGCCCTACGTGCTCGCCCTCGCCGAACGCGGGCCGGCCGCCGCCGTCGCCGCCGACCCCGCGCTCGCGGCGGGCGTCAACGTCGCGGCCGGGCATGTCGTCCAACCCGAGGTGGCGGCCGCCCACGGCGTGCCGGCCGTGCCGCTGGCCGACGCCCTGCCCCCCGACCCGGCCTGAGCCCCGCCCCCGCGCCCCGCCCCGGTTGCAGCAAAGCCACGTTCATGCAGCCACGTTGCGTGAAAGTGGCTTTGCTGCAACAGGTGTGTGGCGATCCCCGGGGAGTGGGTGCGCCGTGCACCGATTCTGCTGACCGGACGCGTACGGTTGCCTACGCTCGGTGCAGCGGGCCGCACCGGCGGCGTGACATCTGTCGAGGGGAGCGGCCGGATGGCGGGTGGAGAGCTGGGCGCGGTGTTCCGCGTGCGGGAGTTCCGGGTCGTCTGGGCCGCCGAGCTCCTCTCGATCGCCGGCGACCAGCTGGCCCGCGTCGCGCTGGCCGTCCTGGTGTACGGCCGGACCGGTTCCGCCGCATGGGCCGCCGCCACCTACGCGCTCACCTTCCTGCCGGCGCTGCTCGGCGGGGTGCTCCTGTCCGGCCTGGCCGACCGGTACCGCCGCCGCGAGGTCATGATCGGCTCGGACGTCCTGCGCGCCGTGCTCGTCGCCGCCATGGCCGTCCCGCACCTGCCGCTGTGGGCGCTCTGCGCGCTCCTGGTGGTGGTGGTGCTGCTCGGCTCGCCCCACACCGCAGCCCAGGGCGCGCTCCTGCCCGAGATCCTGCGGGGGGAGCTCTACGAGCGCGGGCTGGCCGTCCGGCAGATCACGAGCCAGACCGCGCAGCTGGTCGGGTTCGCCAGTGGCGGGGTGCTCGTCGCCGCCATCAGTCCATCGCTGGCGCTGCTGGCCAACGCGGTGTCGTTCGCGCTCTCGGCGGTCCTCGTGCGCACCGGCGTCGCCGACCGGCCCCGGCCCGGCACCACCGACGGGGACGACGAGGCCGGCGGATCCGCCGCCGACGCCCCCGTCGGGGGGCTGCGCGGGGTCATCGCCGCGCTCGTGGAGATCGCCACCGACCCGCGGCGGCGAGCGCTCGTGCTCCTGGCGTGGCTCGTCGGGTGGTACGTCGTGCCCGAAGCACTCGCCGCGCCGTATGCCGACCAGCTCGGAGCCGGCCCCGCCGTCGTGGGGCTCCTGATGGCGGCCGACCCGCTCGGGAGCGTGGTCGGAGCATGGCTGTTCGTCCGGTTCGTCCCGGCCGAGACGCGGGCGCGGCTCGTCGGGGTGCTCGCCGTCGGTGCCGGCCTGCCGCTGATCCTCTGCCTCTTCCGCCCCCCGCTCCCGCTCACGCTCCTGCTGTGGGGGGTGTCCGGGATGCTGTCCACCGCCTATCTCCTGCAGACGCAGGCGAGCTTCGTCCGGGCGACGCCGACGGTGGGCCGCGGACGGGCGATCGGGGTCGCGGCGTCCGGCATCATCGCGGCGCAGGGAGCGGCCGTCCTCATCGGCGGGTTCCTGGCCGACACGTGGGACCCGTCCACCGCCATCGCGGTGGCCGGGAGTGTGGGGGCCGTGCTCGCGCTGGGGGTCGCCGTCGCGTGGCACCGTGCCAACCGGCCCGACACCGAGACCGTCGGCTCGACGGTCCTCTCGCGCGGCTGACCCCACCCCCGTCCCGCGGGCCCACCTGCTCGGCCTCCGGCTGATCGACCTCACCAGTTGTGGTTGCGCATCGCGCGTCCTCCTTCCTGTTCACCGGGTTGCGGGATGGGCTCACCAGTTGTGGTTGCGCACGGGCTGTCCCTTCCTCGGGGTGGGCGGGTAGTGGGCCGGGGTCACCAGTTGTGGTTGCGCACAGGGCTCCGTCCTCGGGGTGGGCGGGTTCGGGGCTGGGGCTGGGGTCACCAGTTGTGGTTGCGCACGGGCTGTCCCTTCCTCGGGGTGGGCGGGTAGTGGGCCGGGGTCACCAGTTGTGGTTGCGCACAGGGCTCCGTCCTCGGGGTGGGCGGGTTCGGGGCTGGGGCTGGGGTCACCAGTTGTGGTTGCGCACGGGACTCCGTTCTTCGGGATGGGCGGGCGGTGAGTTCGGGTCACCAGTTGTGGTTGCGCATGTCGCGTCTCCTTCTCGATGAGTGGGGGTGGGTCGTGCTCACCAGTTGTGGTTGCGCATTGCTGCCTCCTCGGGTCGGGGCGGGCGGTCGGGAATTCGGTCACCAGTTGTGGTTGCGCACGCGGTCCTCCTCGGGCGGTCGGTGTGCTGGGCGGGGCGGGCGGTTCACCAGTTGTGGTTGCGCACGTGTCTCTCCTTGTCGGGATTCAGTGGGTCCGGGGTGGGTGCTCACCAGTTGTGGTTGCGCATGACGCCTCTCCTCCGTTGGTCGCCGGGCAATGGGCAGTGGTCACCAGTTGTGGTTGCGCATCGCGACCTCTCTTCCATTCGTGACGGTCAGGTTGCTGGGCGGTCACCAGTTGTGGTTGCGCATCGCTGTCTCCTTGGGCCGGCCGGGTGGTCGGGAATTCGGTCACCAGTTGTGGTTGCGCACGCGGTCCTCCTCGGGCGGTCGGTGTGCTGGGCGGGGCGGGCGGTTCACCAGTTGTGGTTGCGCACGGGGCTCTCCTTGGTGGGCGGCGGGGCCAGGGTGGCGCGGGGTTCACCAGTTGTGGTTACGCACGAGCTTCTCCTTGGTGGATGTGTGGGGTGGCGATGACATTCACCAGTTGTGGTTGCGCACCGGGCTCTCCTTCGTCGTCGGGCCGGGACCGAGCCGTTGATTCACCAGTTGTGGTTGCGCATGTCTCTCCTCCGTGGACGGGCGCGGCCTGCTCGAATCACCAGTTGTGGTTGCGCATGACTGCTTCCTCCTCGCGCTGTTCGTTCTCCACTCGGCGGACGTCGAGAGACGTCGGCGTAGATCGTGGGCAGTCGAATTGCCGGAGTGCGCGCGGTGGTCCCGGCCTCTCCCGCACATGCCGTTCGAACGGACGCGGGCTTATGTTGCATACGTATGCCAGTTTTCGCCGTGTGAGCGTTCGGGGCGCCGCGCATTCGGCCTACCTCACTGACCCGGAAGTGGGTTCGTAACGGCCTGTCGCTCCGAGCGGCGCAACTGTGACACGGGCGGCTGGAGATCCCGCTCGGGCGGGTGGTCTTCACCGTCGGGCTCCACTAGGCTCCCGCCAACGCCCAGCGGACAGAGAGCACGGATGGGATCTGACGGAGCCACGGAGACGGGCCGACCGCTCTCACGCATGTTCGCCGTTCGCCGATGGGCGATCTGGGCCCTACCGGCGCGGCTGCTCGGCCCCGTGCTGCTGGTCGAGGTCACCTCGGTGGCGCTCATCGTCCTGGGGCTCGCCGGTCATGCCGGTCCCACGCCGGCGCAGCTGCAGATAGCCGGCGTTCTCTGCCTGCTCGGCATCGCCCACACCGAGGTGGCCGTCGGCGTCGAGCGCGTGCGGCGCCGGGTCACGGACGGTAACCACGTCGACCTCAGCTCCGTGTGGACGTTCGCGGCGGCGGTGGCCCTGCCGCCCTCGTACGCGGCGCTCGTGGCCGTGATCGTGCACTGCCATCTGTGGTGGAGGGCGTGGCGGCTGCGCGTCCCCCTCTACAAGCAGACCTTCACCTCCGCCACAGTGGTCCTCGCGTGCATCGCGTCGGCCACCGTGCTCCAGCACTCGGGCGGTGGGACGGAGATCGGCAGCAACCACCAGCTCTGGGCGCTGGGGCTCGCGCTGCTCGCCTACACCACGGTCAACAGCTGCCTCGTCGCCGGCGCGATCGCGGTGAGCAGCCCGGAGGCGAACCTCACCAAGGTGTTCGCCCCCTGGGACGAGAACGTCCTCGAGATCGCCACCCTCTGCCTCGGTGCCCTCGCGGCCATCGCGCTCGGGGTCAACCCGTGGCTCGTCCTGCTCGTCCTGCCGCCGCTGCTGGTGCTGCACCGCGCCGTGCTCGTCCGGCAGCTCGAGGAGGCCGCCAGCACCGACGGCAAGACCGGGCTGCTCAACGCCGCGGCATGGCACGCCCAGGCCGAGCGCGCCCTGCGCCGCGCGAGCCGCCACGACGGCGCCAAGGGTGTGCTCGTCCTCGATCTCGACCACTTCAAGTCGGTGAACGACACCTACGGCCACCTCGCAGGTGACCAGGTGCTCGCCGCCGTCGCCGCCGCACTGCGCACCGAGGTCCGCGACCGTGACCTCGTCGGCCGGTTCGGCGGCGAGGAGTTCGTGGTCCTGCTCGGCGGCCTGGAGGGCAGCGGCACGGCGGAGCTCGAGGCGGTCGGCGAGCGGATCCGGCGACGCGTCGCGAACCTGCGGGTCGAGATCCCCACGCCCGACGGGCCGCTCACGGTCGCCGGTCTCACCGTGTCGGTCGGTGCCGCTCTCTCTCCCACGGAGGGCGCCGACCTGCGGACTCTGCTGCAGATCGCCGACGCGGCGCTCTACACCGCCAAGCGTGCGGGCCGGAACATCGTGCGGATGGGGCTCGCGGTGCCGGCGCAGCACACCACCCAGCACGCGGGCCGCCTGCCGACCGCTGCAGGGGAACCGCCGGCCGCCGCCGGCTGACATCACCGCAGGCTGAGACGGTTCGGTCACGGATCGTGACGAAACCGTCGGCCGAGTCCACCCCGAAGAGCGATCTCGATCCTCCTGACACGCCCTCCGCGGCTCACTAGCCTCGGCGCCACGCGCTCTCGGTGTCGGCGGAAGGAGATCGCGGTCGTGGCTGATCTGGCGCCGCCGACTACCGGCAGGTGGGAACTCTGGGGGCTACCGCCCCGGGCCGTCACCGTCGTCCTCGCTGTGGAGGCCGCCGCCGTCGCGTTCGTCGTGGCCGGTGGCGCCGTCCCGTCGTCGGGCGACGTCGGGCTCGCCGCGTTCCTGACCGTCCTCAGCGTCGTGCACACGGAGCTGGCCACCGGGATCGAACGGATCCGGCGGAGGGCGGCGCAGACCTCGTACTTCGACCTCAGCTCGGTGTGGACGTTCGCGGCCGCGCTGCTGCTGCCCCCGATGCTCGCCGCCGCCGTCATCGCGGCGGTGTACCTGCACCTGTGGCACCGGGTGTGGCGTCCGGCGAAGGTGCCGCTGCACCGGCACATCTACACCACGGCCACCGTCGTGCTCGCGGCAGGCGCCGCGCACGCCGTGGTCCAGCAGTCGGGTGGGCTGCCCACCGGTGCCGCCGACGCGTCCGGGGTGGCGGGGATCGCCCTGGCCGTGCTGCTCTACGTGCTGGTCAACACCGTGCTGGTCGCCGCGGTCATCGTCCTGACCAGTGAGCGTCCCGGGTTCCGCGACCTCGTCGGCGGGTGGGACGACAACACCGTGGAGATCGCCACGATCTGCCTCGGTGCGCTGGCCGCGGTCGCGCTCGGCTCCACACCGGGTCTCGTCGCGCTCGTCCTGCCACCGATCCTGGTGCTGCACCGCGCCGTGCTGGTCCGCCAGCTGGAGGAGGTGGCGAGCACGGACGCGAAGACCGGGCTGCTCAACGCCGCCGCCTGGCAGGTGCAGGGGACGCGGACCGTGCGCCGGGTCCACCGCTCCCGGGGTACCGCCGCCGTGCTGATCCTCGACCTCGACCACTTCAAGGCCGTCAACGACTCGTACGGTCACCTCGTCGGCGACGACGTACTGGCCGCGGTCGCGGCGGAACTGCGCTCCGCGGTGCGCGAGCAGGACATCGTCGGGCGCTTCGGGGGCGAGGAGTTCGTGGTGCTGCTGCCCGACCTGCCTCCCGGTCCGGCGGGGGACACCGAGATGCGCGCGGTCGCCGAACGCCTGCGCCAACGGGTGGCGTGCATGGCCGTCGCCGTCGACACGCCGGACGGCGTCCTCACGATCGGGGGCCTGTCGGTCTCCGTGGGCGGTGCCGCGGTGCCGATCGACGGCACCACCCTCGAGCAGGTGCTGAACGCCGCCGACGCATCGCTCTACATCGCGAAGCGCGACGGCCGGAACCTCGTCCGGTTCGCCGCCCCGGTGGAGATCCCCACCCCGCGCAGCGGCACCTGACGGGATTGTCGGGCCGGGGGTGGCAGCCTCTCGTAAGCTGGCCCGGTGACCGTGTTGCGTTCCGTCCGTGGCCCGGCCGACCTCAAGCGCCTGGGGGTCGACCAACTCGCCTCGCTCGCTGCGGAGATCCGCCGGGAGCTCGTGGCCTCGGTCTCCCGCACCGGCGGGCACCTGGGCCCCAACCTCGGCGTCGTGGAGCTGACCATCGCGCTGCACCGGGTGTTCGACTCCCCGCGTGACACGTTGATCTGGGACACCGGGCACCAGGCGTACGTCCACAAGATGCTCACCGGCAGGCAGGACGGCTGGGACCGGCTCAAGAAGTCCGGCGGCCTGTCCGGCTACCCGTGCCGGGCGGAGAGCGAGCACGACCACGTCGAGAACAGCCACGCCTCCACCTCGCTGTCCTGGGCCGACGGGATCGCGCGTGCCTACGCGCTCACCGGCCAGCAGCGTCACGTCGTCGCGGTGATCGGTGACGGCGCGCTCACCGGCGGGATGGCCTGGGAGGCGCTCAACAACATCGCCACCGGGGGACACCGGCCCGGCAGCGAGGGCGAGGTCGGCCGCAGGTTCGGCGCAGGCAGGCGCATGCCGGGCGGCGCGGAGGACGAGGGTGGCCCCGGTGCCGCCGTGGCCGACCGCAACATCGTCATCGTCGTCAACGACAACGGCCGCTCGTACGCACCCACGATCGGCGGCCTCGCCGACCGGCTGGCCACGCTGCGGCTGCAGCCGGGCTACGAGCGGGTGCTCGACGCGGGCAAGCAGGCCCTCGCCAACACCCCTGTCGTCGGTAACGCCCTCTACGCCGGGCTGCACGCACTGAAGGCCGGCATGAAGGACGCGCTGAGCCCGCAGGAGCTGTTCTCCGACCTCGGCCTCAAGTACTTCGGACCGGTCGACGGGCACGACATCGCCGCGATGGAGTCGGCGCTGCGCCGCGCGCGCCACTTCGGCGGCCCCGTGATCGTCCACGCCGTCACGCGCAAGGGTGCGGGGTACCCGCCCGCGGAGAACGACACCGTCGAGCAGATGCACAGCCCGGCGGCGTTCGACCCGGAGACGGGCCTGCCCACCGGGCCCCCGTCCGTCGGCTGGACGAGCGTGTTCGCCGAGGAGATGGTGGCGCTGGGGTCGAAGCGGCCTGACGTCGTCGCCATCACGGCGGCGATGCTCGGTCCCACCGGGCTCGCCCCGTTCGCCGCGGCGTTCCCCGAGCGCTGCATCGACGTCGGGATCGCCGAGCAGCACGCGCTCACGTCCGCCGCCGGGCTGGCCGCGGGCGGCCTGCACCCGGTGGTCGCGCTGTACTCGACGTTCCTCAACCGGGCGTTCGACCAGCTCCTGATGGACGTGGCGCTGCACGGCAAGGCCGTCACCCTCGTGCTGGACCGGGCCGGTGTCACCGGCAGCGACGGGCCGTCGCACAACGGGATGTGGGACCTGTCGCTCCTCGGGATCGTGCCCGGTATGCGGGTGGCGGCGCCCCGCGACGCGCAGACGCTGCGTGAGGAGCTGGCGGAGGCCGTCGCGGTGGACGACGGGCCCACCGCCATCCGTTTCCCCAAGGGTTCGGTGATCGAGTCGGTGCCGGCGGTTCGCCGCATCGACGGCGTGGACGTCCTGCGTGAGCCCGCTCCCGCCGGTGACCGCAGCCCGGCCGTGCTCATGGTGTGCGCGGGCGCGTTCGGGGAGCTCGGCCTCGCCGCGGCCCAGCGCCTGGAACAGCAGGGCATCCCGGTCACCGTCGTCGACCCGCGCTGGGTGCTGCCGGTGCCGCCGGTGCTCGTCCGGCTGGCCCGCGAGCACCGGCTCGTGGTCACCGTCTCCGACAGCGGCCGCCACGGCGGGTTCGGCTCGGCGCTGGCCGACGAGCTGCGCGCCGCGGAGTGCGACGTCCCGCTCCGGGACCTGGCGATCCCCCAGCGCTTCCTCGACCACGGCAGCCGCCCCGACGTGCTGGCCGCCGCGGGACTCACCGCCCAGGACGTCGCCCGGCGGGTCACCGAGTGGGCGGCGGCGCTGCCGGGCCTCCAGCTCGTCGACGAGCCCGCGTCGTCGGCGCCGGGAGAGCAGGCACGCTGATGCGCGTGCTCATCGTCGAGGACGAGCGCGCACTGGCCGACGCCGTGGCACGCGGGCTGCGGCGCGAGGGGATGGCCGTCGACGTGGCCTACGACGGCGACACCGGGCACGAGAAGTCGGTCATCACCCGCTACGACGTGGTGGTGCTCGACCGAGATCTGCCCGGGATGTCGGGCGACCGGCTCTGCGCTGAGATCGTCGCGTCCGGGGCCACCACGCGGGTGCTGATGCTGACGGCCAGCGGCACGCTCGCCGACAAGGTCGACGGCCTGTCCCGCGGCGCGGACGACTACCTCGCCAAGCCGTTCGACTTCCCCGAGCTCGTCGCCCGCTGCCGCGCGCTCGGCCGCCGGGCCACCCCGGCCGTGCCACCGCTGCTCACCGCGGGCGACCTCGCGCTCGATCCGGCCCGGCGCACCGTGCACCGGGCCAGCCGGCCCGTGGAGCTCACGCGCAAGGAGTTCGGGGTGCTGGAGGTCCTGCTCGGTGCGGGCGGGGCCGTGGTGAGCAGCGAGGAGCTGCTGGAGCGCGTCTGGGACGAGAACGCCGACCCGTTCACCACCACCGTGCGGGTCACGGTGATGACGTTGCGCAAGAAGCTCGGTGACCCGGGCGTGATCGAGACGGTGGTCGGGGCCGGCTACCGGGTACCGGCCGCGGGCTGAGCGAGGCGCTGCCGTGGCCGAACCAGCGAGGCCGGCAGCGAGGGCTCCCGAGCCCGCGCGGGGCTCCACACGGCCCGACAGGGGGCCGGGGGAGCCCGGGGCGCCGCCACCGGCCGTCCCGGCCCAGGAGAACAGCGGGACGCGGCTCGGGGGCCGGGGCGTCGGGCTGCGCCCCCGGCTGACCCTCGTCAGCACGGCCGTCGTGGCACTGGTGAGTGCGCTGCTGCTGTGGTTGGGCTGGCTGCTCGTCGGTGGCGTGGCCCGGGCCGTCCCCTCGCTGCCCCCCGGCACCACGGTGCGGGTGGGGGACGTGGCCGTGCCCGCCGAGCAGCTCCAGGACGCTGTCGGTGCCGCCGCTCGGGCCGACGTGCTGCGGGCCGGGCTGATCGCCTTCCCGCTCCTCGTCGTCGCCGCGGCGGTGGTGTCCTGGGTGCTGGTCGGCCGGGTGCTGGGCCCGCTGTACGCGGTGACGGCCACGGCCCGGCGGCTGACCGTCGAGTCGCTCGACACCCGCACCGGGCTGCGGGACGCCCGCGGCGAGGTCGCCGAGCTCGCCGCGGGCTTCGACGCGATGCTGGACCGGCTGCAGGCGGCGTTCGACGCGCAGCGGCGGTTCGTGGCCAACGCGAGCCACGAGCTGCGCACCCCGCTGGCGGTGCTGCGCACCGAGGTGGACGTCACGCTGGCCGACCCCGCGGCCGACGTCGCCGAGCTCCGCCGGATGGCCACGGTCGTGCGGGACGCCACCCGGCGCGCCGACGACCTCATCGCGGGGCTGTTGCTGCTGGCCCGCACCGAGGGGGCCGAGCTGGCGGAGGTGCGGCCCGTCGACCTCGCCGAGCTCCTCGCACCCGCACTGGCAGGCGTCCGCGCGGACGCGGCCCGGCGGGGGCTGCGGGTGCAGGTCCGGACCGCGCCCGCGCCGTCGCGGGGCGACCCGGTGCTGCTCGAGCGCGTGGCCGGGAACCTGCTGGAGAACGCGGTGCGGCACAACGTGGCGGGCGGCTGGGTGGACGTCTGCACCGGGATGCGGGATGGCTGCGCCGAGCTGCAGGTCGCCTCCAGCGGGCCGGTGATCCCGGCGGACCGGGTGCCCGAGCTGTTCGAGCCGTTCCGCCGGGGTCCGGTGGAGCGCACCGGCGACACCCCCGGTTCCGGGCTGGGGCTCTCGATCGTGCGTGCCGTGGTGCAGGCCCACGGTGGGCTGGTGCGCGCCGAGCCGGTGCCCGGCGGGGGCCTGGCGGTGACGGTGCGGCTGCCGGCCGGTTGATCAGCTGTGGGCCTGTAGCGCCGTCTCCAGGTGAGGGGTCAGCAGCTCGATCTGCCACGGCCGGGCGCCCCCGGCGCGCAGCGCCGCGGCCACGTCGCCGTCGGGGGGCGGGGACCAGCACAGGCGGCGGAGCAGGTCGGGCTGCAGGAGGTTCTCCACCGGCACCGACCATTCCAGGCCGACGGCGACGACGGCGGCGCGGGCCGCGGTGAGGCGGGCGGCGGCGTCGGGGTCGCGGTCGGCCCAGCGTCCGACCGGAGGCGGCCCGTCGGCGGGCGGTGTGACCGCGGGCAGCGCCGCGGCGTCGAGCTGGGTGGCCTGCTGCAGCGCGGCGAACCAGTAGGAGGTGAGGCGCCGCTGGGCCCGGCCCCGGAACACCGGGAGCGCCGCCAGGTCGCCCGGACTGGCCGGCGCGCCTGCGGCAGCCTCGATGATCGCGGAGTCGGGCAGGACCCGGCCCGGGGCGATGTCGCGTTCGGCGGCGAGCCGGTCGCGCGCCTCCCACAGGGCGCGGACGACCGCGAGGGCGCGGGGCTTGCGCAGCTTGTGCAGGCCCGAGGTGCGCCGCCACGGTTCGGCACGGGGCTGGGGCGGCCCGGCCGTGCGTACGGCCTCGAACTCCTGCATGGCCCAGTCCAGCTTGCCCTGCTCGGCGAGCAGCCCGGCGAGCACGTCACGCAGCTCGACCAGCACCTCGACGTCGAGCGCGGCGTAGACGAGCCAGTCCTCGGGCAGCGGACGGCGGGACCAGTCGGCGGCGCCGTGGCCCTTCTCCAGGCTGAGGCCCAGCATCTGCTCGACCAGGGGGCCGAGGCCGACGCGGGGGAGCCCGGCCAGCCGGCCGGCCAGCTCCGTGTCGAAGAGCGAGGACGGGGTGAGGCCCGTCTCGGCGAGGCACGGCAGGTCCTGGTTGGCCGCGTGCAGCACCCACTCCGGCCCGCGCAGCGCCGGCGCGAGCTCGGACAGGTCACTGCGCAGCGGAATCGGGTCGATCAGGGCCGTACCCGCACCGGCGCGCCGTAGTTGTACGAGGTACGCGCGCTGCGAGTACCGGAAGCCGGAGGCCCGTTCGGCGTCGACAGCGATCGGGCCGCTGCCCGCGGCGAAAGCCTCCGCGGTGCGCATCAGCGCGGCCCGGTCGCCGACGACGCGCGTCAGCCCGTCCCGGGGCGCCAGCAGCGGTACGGCTGCCGGAGCGTCCGGCCGAACGGCCTGCTCTTCTTCGTGCTGCGGATCTGCGGTCAGCGGATGACCCCGGCCCGCATCGCCAACGCGACCATCTGAGCTCGGTCGCCCGTGCCGAGCTTGCGCCCGATCCGGGAGAGGTGGCTCTTCACCGTGAGCGCCGAGAGGCTCAGCGCCTCACCGATCTCCTTGTTGGACTGCCCGTCGGCCACCAGTTGCAACACCTCCACCTCACGGGCGGAGAGCTCGCGCGGTGTGTTGTCGGTGCCCGGCACGCGGGTGCCCGTGGCGAGCAGCGGGGCCACCGTGGGATCGGCGTACACCCCGCCGTCCAGCACGCGCTTGACCCCGTCGGTGACGATCGCCGCAGAGGCCGACTTCAGCAGGTAGGCCTGCGCACCGGCCTGGAACGCCGAGCGCACCGCGTACGGGTCGTCCGATGACGCCAGTACGACGAGCCGGTTCCAGCCCAGCGACCGGAGTTCGGTCACCAGGTCCAGCCCGCTGCCGTCGGGCAGCCCGAGATCGAGGATCGCGAGATCGCACGGCCCGTTGGCATGCGCCCGGGCCCGGGCCTCGGCCACCGAAGCGGCTTCGTACACCGTGCCTGCGCCCATGGAACGCAGCCGCGCGGCGATCGCCTCGCGAAGAAGTGGGTGGTCGTCGACCACCAGCACCGAGAACAGCTCTTCCCGCGGATGCGGGACCATCGCGGGCGACAGCACAGCACCTGGAGTGCCGCGAACTGGTGCGCCCTGGCCCACAACGGCCACGTCACTACCTCCCTGGAGTCGGTCGTTGCCCCCCGACCGGCACCAGACCCCCGGTCGATGAAGCTGTCGCCCGACCGCCCGAGGAGGTGTCGTGGAGGAAGCGTAGCCCCCCAAGCGGTCTAACGTCGTGTGGTGGTTCGAAGTTCTCCGGGTGAAAGTTACAGCGTTGTCGATATCCATCCACCCGACCGGGTGACGGAAGGGATCACCCGAGGCATCGAAGTCGCAGGTAGCAGCCGAATCAGACCGTTCGGTGGGCAAGTGGAAGTACCCCGACCGGAGGTAAGCCGGCCGCCGACGCGATCAGAGCGCAGAATGCCTCTGCGTGACGGGACAGATCCGGACCGGTAGGAGTCCAGGACGCGCGGAGCTCCACGTCGTCGTCGCGGCGGGGGCCGGCGATGTCGCCGAAACGCACCGACGAGGTCTGCGTGACGGTGCCGCCGAGCGCCACGTACTCGGCGTGGCGCGCCTCGAGGGCCTCCGTCAGCCACGACCATCCGACCACCGGCAGCATCTCGTCGCCGAGCTGCTCCGGATCGAGGCGGGCCTGCACGAAGCAGACCAGCCGGAAGGTGCCCTCCCAGGCGTCCTGGCCTGCGGGATCGTGCAGAAGGATCAACCTGCCCGAGGTGTCCGGTTCGTCCAGTTCCTCCCCCGGGCTGCGGCCGGCGTCGGCCTCGACGCTGAAGGCCCACGTGTAGGGGGCGAGCCGGGGCGGTGCATCGAGCGCGGCCACGATCAGCTCCGGTCTCGGCCGGATGGCGCGCAGCGAGGCGACCGCCTCCAGGAACTCTGGCGGTGGCGTGGTCGTTGCGGGCACGAGTGCTGACTCTAGGTCGCTCTCCGTGTTCGGGTGACGAGGCGCGCCGCGTGATCGCACGCCCGACCGTGCACGGTCGGGTGATCCATTCGGGGGGCGTGCGACGATGAGGTCATGAAGCTCGACTCCGCGAGCGGGTTCTCGCGTACCGGGCGGCGGGACCTGCGTGCCGCGCCGCTGCTCGCGGCGATGCGAGGAGAGACGCCGTCGCACATCCCGGTGTGGTTCATGCGGCAGGCCGGGCGCTCGCTGCCCGAGTACCGCGCGCTGCGCGCCGGCACGGGGATGCTGCAGTCCTGCCTGACGCCGGATCTGGCGTGCGAGATCACGCTCCAGCCGGTGCGCCGCCACGGCGTCGATGCCGCTGTCCTGTTCAGCGACATCGTCGTGCCGCTCTACATCGCGGGTGTGTCGGTCGACATCGTTGCGGGCACCGGTCCGGTGGTCGCGCGCCCCGTGCGCACGATGGCCGACGTCGAGCGCATCCCGACGCTGCACGCGGAGCAGGCCGCCCCGGTGGCCGAGGCGATCGGCCTGCTGCTGCGTGAGCTGGGCGACACCCCCCTCATCGGCTTCGCGGGCGCCCCCTTCACCCTCGCCTCCTACCTCGTGGAGGGCGGCCCCAGCCGCAACCACGAGCGCACCAAGGCCCTCATGCGGTCCGCGCCCGAGGTCTGGCACGCGCTGATGGCCCGCCTCGCCGAGTCGTGCTCGGTGTTCCTGCGCGCCCAGATCGACGCGGGCGTCGACGTCGTCCAGCTGTTCGACTCGTGGGCCGGTGCGCTCTCGGAGCGCGACTACCGCACCTACGTCCTGCCGCACTCCACCCGCGTGCTCGAGGGGCTCGCCGACACCGGCGTGCCGCGGATCCACTTCGGCGTCGGCACGGGCGAGCTGCTGGGCGCCATGGCCGAGGCCGGGGCCGACGTCGTGGGCGTCGACTGGCGGATCCCGCTCGACGTCGCGGCCCGCCGGGCCGGTGGCACGCATCCGGTCCAGGGCAACCTCGACCCGGCCGTCCTCTTCGCCGACCGCGAGTCGATCGAGGCCGAGGCGCGCCGGATCGTCGACGAGGGCCGCCGTACCCCCGGGCACGTGTTCAACCTCGGCCACGGGGTGCTCCCCGAGACCGATCCGGACGTCCTCACCCGGCTCGTCGAGCTGGTGCACAGCCTGCGGCCGTGACCGTTCGACCTGTGCCCGCGCAGCCCGCCCCGCATGTCGCCGTCGTCGGAGGCGGCGTCTCGGGGCTTGCGGCGGCGCACCGGCTGCGGGCTCGCCTCGGCCCCGCCGCCACGATCACCGTCCTCGAGCAGCGCGACCGCGTCGGTGGTGTGCTGCACACCGTCGACCTGGCGGGCGTGCCCTTCGACGTCGGCGCGGAGGCGTTCCTGGCCCGACGCCCGGAGCTGCCGCTGCTGCTGGGCGAGCTCGGTCTCTCCGGCGCGCAGGTGCACCCCACGGGGGCCACGGCCTCGCTGCGCGTGAACGGGCGCACCACCGCGCTACCCGGCGCCACCCTGCTCGGGGTGCCGACGAGCGCCGCGCGGCTGGACGGCCTGCTCTCCGCACCGGGACTGGCCACCGTCGCGGCCGAGCCGGCCCGGCCGCTGCGCTGGGAGCCCGGGGCGGACACGGCGCTGGGCGGCCTGCTGCGGGAACGGTTCGGCGACGAGATCGCCGACCGGCTCGCCGACCCGCTGCTGGGCGGGGTCTACGCGGGGCGGGTCGACACGCTGGGCCTGCGGCCCACGATCCCCGCTCTCGCCGCGGCCCTCGACGCGGGGGCTCCGTCGCTCACGGCGGCGGCCGACGCGGCCACCGTCCCGCCTCCGAAGGCGCAGCCGTCGTTCGAGGGGGCGCCCGCGCGTCCCACCCCGGTGTTCGGCGCGCTGACCGGCGGCTACCGCACGCTCCTCGACGCCCTGTCCGACGCCGCCGCTGCCGATGTCCGGCTCGGCACCACCGTCCGCGATCTGCAGCGCCGCGAGACCGGCTGGCGGCTCGTGCTCGGCCCCACCACCGCACCCGAGACGCTCGACGTGGACGCCGTGGTGCTCGCGGTCCCCGCCCCCGCTGCGGCCCGGCTGCTCGCCGCGGTGGCGCCGGTGGCGTCCCGGGCCGCCGCCGAGATCGAGCTGGCCTCCTCGGTCGTCGTCGCCCTCGCCTACCGCCCCACCGATGCCGCCGTCCTGCCGCCCACCTCCGGTGCGCTGGTCGCCACGGGGGAGCCGCTGTCGGTGAAGGCCTTCACACACTCGACGAACAAGTGGGCCCACCTGTCGCCCGACGGTCTGGTCCGGCTGCGGGCCAGCCTCGGCCGCTTCGGGGAGGCCGCCACCCTGCAGATCGACGACGCCGGGCTCGTCCACCGCGCCCGGGCCGACCTCGCGGCGCTCACCGGCATCACCGCCGAGCCCGTCGCGGCCCACGTCCAGCGCTGGGGAGGCGGCCTGCCACAGTACGGGGTGGGCCACCTCGACCGCGTGCGGACCATCGAGGACGGGCTCCCGGCGGGGCTCGCCGTGGCCGGTTCGGCCCTGCACGGCGTCGGGGTGCCGGCCTGTGTCGCCACGGCGCGCGCGGCCGCCGAGCGGCTCGTGGCGCATCTGACGACACAGCGGCGCGAGGCGGATGCGCCGGGCCCCCGTGGCAGGATGGGTGCATGGCCCGCCTCGACTACAACGAGCTGAACAGCACCATCCGCTACACGATGTGGTCCGTGTTCCGCGTGGAGCCGGGACGGCTGGGCGAGGACCGTACCGAGGCCGCCGGCCAGTTCACGCAGTTCCTCGACGCGCTCGCGGACAAGGGTGTGGTCGTTCGCGGTGTATACGACCTCGCCGGGCTGCGCGCCGACGCCGACTTCATGATCTGGTGGCACGCCGACAACATCGAGGCGCTCCAGGCCGCCTACGCCGACCTGCGCCGCACCACCGCGCTCGGCCGCGCCACCGCGCCGGTCTGGAGCCAGGTGGCGCTGCACCGCCCGGCGGAGTTCAACAAGAGCCACCTCCCCGCGTTCATCGCGGGGGAGGACCCGAAGCGCTACGTCTGCGTCTACCCGTTCGTGCGCTCGCTCGAGTGGTACCTGCTGCCCGACGACGAGCGCCGCCAGATGCTCGCCGACCACGGCATGCAGGCTCGCGGCTACCCGGATGTGCGGGCCAACACCGTGCCCGCGTTCGCGCTCGGCGACTACGAGTGGATCCTCGCCTTCGAGGCCGACGAGCTCGACCGGATCGTCGACCTCATGCGGCACCTGCGCGCCACCGAGGCCCGCCGGCACGTCCGCGAGGAAGTGCCCTTCTTCACCGGGCCGCGGGTGCAGCCGGGCGAGCTCGTCGCCACCTTCCCCTGATCGACCGCGCTGATCTACCGGGCCCGGTCAGGGGCACGGCTCGAAAAGGCGGCGCGTGTCGTTCTCCGACGGCGCGCCCGCGGCGGCGTACGCGGCCGGGTCGGAGAAGCGGCAGCCGAAGGCGGGGTCCGCCACTGCCGCGCGGTCGGTCACGTCGTCCCCGCCGGGCCGAGTGCCGTCGGTCACCCACGTCACCAGGTCGTCCCAGGCCTGACCGGCCTCCGCGGGGGAGAACTCGCAGTGGCCGGTGGCCCGGACGGCCCGCTGCACGAGGAGCTCGGAACGGCCCGCGTCGGCCACCTCGGCCGCGTAGACCTGTTCCATCGAGAACGGCACGAACAGGTCGCCGAGACCGTGCAGCGACAGCACCGGCACGTCGGGTGTGCCGGCCACCTGCGCGACGGGGGTGAGGTCGTCGGACTCGCGGGTGCGCGCGTCGGCCACCGGAACGCGCTGCACGGCGGCGTCGAGGTCGACGGGCTCGTCCGGCGCGTAGTCGGTGCCCTCGTTGCCCGCCACGAGCCCGGGGTCGGCGGCCACCCCGTCGACGGGCGAATCGGCCGTGTCCGGCACCCCGAGGTCGAACAGGAAGTCCTTCCAGTAGCCGAACGCGGCGTCGGCGCCGGGCCGCGGGCCGCCGGAGTCGAGGACGGTGGCCGCGCGCAGCTGCTCGGCCGCCGGCGTGCCGACGGCCGGGTTGCCCGGCGCGAGCCCCAGGCCCGCGTAGATCTTCGGGAGCACGGCGGTGGCGTAGTCCGGACCCGCCGGGTACGCCGGCACCCCGGCGAGCGCACCTGCCGCGAGCTGGAAGTCGAGGAAGTAGTCGAACAGCTCGTGGTCGCCGAGCACGCCGCACATCGGCAGCGCGCCGTCGTAGGCGCCCGGGCTCTCCTCCAGTGCCCGCGCGACGACGTGCCCGCCCATCGAGACGCCCGCGAGGTACGTCCGCTCCGGGACACCCACCAGCTCGCCGAACTCGGCTGCCAGCTCCGCGGTGGAGCGCACGCCGGAGGCGATGTCGTAGCCGTTGCGGTCGTACGACGACGACGCCCACGCGTACCCCTGGGCGACGAACCGCTCGCGCAGCCCGTACGGCGGCGCGTCGACGGTGAGCTCGGGGCCGTTGCCGCGGAAGCCGTGCGCCCACAGCACGAGGTCGCCGTTCCACTGCGGCGGCACCTCGACGGCGTACCCCGCGTTCCGGTGGACGCCGGTGAGCACCCTGGTCTCGCCGCCGCCCGCCGGAAGCGGGGCGAGCTCGGGGAGCACGATGGTGTAGCCGGGCCGGGCCCGGCTCTCGTCCGGCGGTTCGGCCGGCGCTGCCGCTCCCGTCGAGGCACTGCACCCGATGAGGCCGGCCAGCAGGATCAGCAGCGGACGGGGACGCGGCATCGAGAACCTCCGGCGACGTCGACGGGGTCGATCATCATCCCTACCGGTCGCGCGCGCCGGAAGCCAGAGGCCGGCGGATTATCGGGCGTCGGGTTCCAGGCGCAGCGAGATCGAGTTGATGCAGTAGCGCAGGTCGGTGGGCGTGCCGTAGCCCTCGCCCTCGAAGACGTGCCCGAGGTGGCTGTGGCAGGTGGCGCAGACCACCTCGACGCGCTTCATGCCCAGGCTGACGTCGGTGCGCTCGATGACGGCGTCGCCCGCCAGCGGGGTGAAGAAGGACGGCCACCCGCAGTGCGACTCGAACTTGGTGTCGGAGCGGAACAGCTCGGCCCCGCAGGCGCGGCAGGAGTAGACGCCCGAGGTCTTCGTGTCGGTGTACTCCCCGGTGAACGCGCGCTCGGTGCCCGCCTTGCGCAGCACCTGGTACTCGGCGGGGGTGAGCTGCTCGCGCCACTCGGCGTCGGACTTGACGACCTTCGGCTCGGGCTCGGTGAGCTGGTGGTCAGCGTGGACGGGATCCATGCGTTCCAGAGTATGTCCGGATCCCGCCACCGTGCAGATCCACTCATGACGGGGTCATTACGGCGGTTCTACAGCCAGGTGACCAGCACGAACGTCAGTACGTCCCACACCAGGTGCGCCGCCACGGCGAGCAGCAGCAGCACCACCAGCACCGCGGCCCAGCGCCGCTCGCCCTCGGCGCGGTTGGCGCAGTCGGCGAAGTCGCTCACGCCGTGGAGATAGCCCTCCACCGTGAACGCGGGCCGGTTGTTCTGCATGCGGTCGAGGTGGGCGGCGAACGCCTGGGCCTCGGGGTCGTCGGGGTCCATACCGACCAGCTCGCCGTCGAACTGCCGTGACCGGGTCGAGCGGTCCGGCTCGTGAAGTTCGGGCATCCGCCGAGGGTAGCCGGTAGCGTGCGCCAGCGTGGCGAGCAAGAGCGCGGTGCTGCTCACCGTCCCCGGGCCGAACGGCTCCCGAGAGGTGCGGCTGACCAGCGCGGACAGGGTGTACTTCCCGGAGCGGGGGATCACCAAGGGCGAGGTGGTGGAGTACTACCGCGCCGTGGCCGAACCACTGCTGGGGGTGCTGCGCGAGCGCCCCACCAACCTCAAGCGCTACCCCGACGGCGTCGACGGTGAGCCGTTCTACTCCAAGCGGCTCCCGAAGGGCGCCCCGGACTACGTGGAGACGGCGCGGGTGACGTTCCCCAGCGGCCGCGTCGCCGACTCCCTGTGCCCCACCGAGCCCGCGGTGCTGCTGTGGGCGGCGAACATGGGCACCTTCGACTTCCACCCGTGGCCCGTGCGCCGCGCCGACACCGACCACCCCGACGAGCTCCGCATCGACCTCGACCCCCAGCCGGGCACCGGCTTCGCCGACGCGAAGGAGGTGGCGGCGGTGCTGCACGGGGTGCTCGACGAGGCAGGCCTCGTCGGCTGGCCCAAGACCTCGGGCGGGCGTGGCCTGCACGTGTTCTGCCGGATCCGGCCCGAGTGGGACTTCATCGACGTCCGCCACGCCGTGATCGCGATCGCCCGCCGGGTGGCGGAGCGGCTGCCGGAGAAGGCCACCGTCGACTGGTGGAAGGAGGAGCGCGGGGAGCGCGTGTTCCTCGACTTCAACCAGGCCGCCCGTGACCGCACGGTCGCGTCGGCGTGGTCGGTGCGGGGGCGGCCACGAGCCACGGTGTCGATGCCGCTGACCTGGGAGACGCTGCCGGACGTCGAGCCGGAGGACTTCGACGTGCGGACCGTCCCCGGCCTCCTCGCCGAACGCGGCGACCCCCACGCCGGGATGGACGAGGCCGTCGGCGGGATCGAGACCGCGCTGGACTGGTACGCCGCCGACGAGCGCGACCGGGGGCTGGGGGAGATGCCCTACCCGCCCGAGTACCCGAAGATGCCGGGCGAGCCGATGCGGGTGCAGCCCAGCCGTGCGCGGTCGTCGGAGGGCGAGGACGGCGCCCGCAGGGGCGGGTCGGGTCCGGCATAGGAATTCGCCGGACCAGGGAGTCAGATGACCGATGTCAGTGCATTCCCGGTCGCCTAACGTCGGGCCTCCGACGGAGTCTGCACCGAGGAGCCGAACCATGTCCGAGGCGAAGCCCACCATCGTCCTCGTCCACGGCGCGTTCGCCGACTCGTCGAGCTGGTACGGGGTGGTACCGCGGCTGCATGCCGCGGATCACCACGTCCACGCCGCCGCTAACCCGTTGCGCACACTCGACGGTGACGCCGAGTACGTGGAGAGCGTCCTCGCCGGCATCGAGGGCCCGGTCGTGCTGGCGGCCCATTCCTACGGCGGGATGGTCGTGACGAACGCGGCGGCCGGCAACGACCGGGTGAGGGCGCTCGTGTACGTGGCGGCCTTCGCCCCCGACGAGGGCGAGAGCGCCGCCGACCTGTCGACCAAGCACGGCGGCAGCACGCTACCCGAGACGCTTGTGCACTTCCCCCTGCCGGACGGCGGGAAGGACCTGTACATCGCCCAGGACCGGTTCCACGCGCAGTTCATGGCCGACGCCCCGGCGGCCGAGGCGGAACTGGCCGCGGCAGCCCAGCGCCCGCTCACGCAGGCGGCGATCGAGGGGCCCTCCGGGAGGCCCGCCTGGAAGGCGATCCCCTCGTTCTTCATCTGGGGCTCCGAGGACCGGAGCATCCCGCCGACCGTCCACCGCATGATGGCCGAGCGCGCGAACGCCCAGCAGGCGATCGAGCTTCCCGGCGCCTCACACGACGTCGAAGTCTCCTGCCCCGATGTGGTTGCGCAGCTCATCCTCGATGCCGCGGCCTTCGTGTCACCGGGTGAGGCGGCGTCGACCGGCGTCGGCTAGTCACCGACCAGATCTCGCTGTAATTGCACCGTGAGACCGCCGAGATCATGACCGCCTACACGCGGATGGTCGAGCAGGCCGGTGACCTGTCCGGGCTGGAGGCCCACAGCGCTGACTCCGAGTCCATCCGGCAGCACACCCCGTTCCGCGGCCTGGAGACCGGCTCGACGGTCACCTCGACGTTCCTCGTCCGACAGCGGAGCGGTGCACCTCCGGAGAGTCGCCCGCTTCCGTGCGCGCGTCACACGGTCCGGCTGCCGTGCGGGGACCTGGCGCGGCGGTTACCAGGACGTGGCGCTGCTACCGGTCCGCCGACCCGGGCTCGGCCATCTGCCGGTGCGCGACGGCCTTGAGCTTGTCGGGCAGCACCTTGCCGGCGACGCCCTGGGCCTTCGTGCCCACCGACCCGGCGACGATCTTCGCCTCGCCCTTCATCAGCGCCCGGAAGCCCTGCTCGGCCACCTGGGCGGGGTCGTCCTTCGACGAGGCGCCCACCTTCGTGTCGTCCATGTCGGCGCGGTGGAAGAAGTCGGTCTCGGTCGGGCCCGGCATCAGTGAGGTGATGGTGATACCGGTGTCCTTCAGCTCGTTCTGCAGTGCCTCCGCGAACGACTGCAGGAAGGACTTCGACGCGTTGTAGACGGCCTGGAACGACCCCGGCATCGTCGAGGCGATCGAAGAGGTGATGAGGATCCGTCCCTCGTCCCGCACGGCCATGTCCCGGAGCAGGCGCTTGGCGAGACGCACCGTCGAGGTGATGTTCAGGTCGATGATGTCGAGCTCGTCGGCCAGGTCGGTGTCGAGGAACGCGCCGCCCTGCCCGACACCCGCGTTCAGGGCCGCGGCGTCCACGGGGCGTCCGGTGGCGGTGATCGCCCGGTAGAGCTCCTCGACCCCGTCGGCGGTGCGTAGGTCGGCGCGCACCGCCCGGACGTCGGCGCCGGTGGCGCGCAGCTGCGCGGCAGCCTCGTCGATGCGGGTGTCCTCGGCGGTGACGAGGAGGTCGAAGCCGTTCTCGGCGAACTGCTTCGCCAGCTCACGGCCGATTCCGCTCGACGCGCCGGTGACGACGGCGAGGGGGCTGGTCTCGGAAGTGGTCATGGCGATCGGCTACCCCGTGAGATCCGGACTATCCCTGGTTTCCCGGACGTGGAGACGGGAACGCCTGGACCGGACGATCACGCGCACGACGAGGAGGCTCCATGCGAGCGGTCACCTGGCACGGCAAGCGCGACATCCGGGTCGACACCGTGCCCGACCCGACGATCACGGACCCGACCGACGTGATCGTGAAGATCACCTCCACGGGGATCTGCGGATCCGACCTGCATCTGTACGAGGTGCTCGGGCCGTTCCTCGACGAGGGCGACATCCTCGGTCACGAACCGATGGGTGTGGTCGAGGAGGTGGGAGCCGAGGTCACCGCGGTGCGTCCGGGCGACCGGGTCGTGATCCCGTTCAACGTCTCCTGCGGCACGTGCTTCATGTGCGGCAACGGCCTGCACTCGCAGTGCGAGACCACCCAGGTCCGGGAGCACGGCAAGGGCGGCTCCCTGTTCGGCTACACGAAGCTGTACGGCCAGGTGCCCGGCGGCCAGGCCGAGTACCTGCGGGTCCCGTTCGGCAACACGCTGCCGATCACGGTTCCCGACGGGCCGCCGGACGACCGGTTCGTCTACCTCTCCGACGTGCTGCCCACGGCGTGGCAGGCCGTCGAGTACGCGGCGGTGCCGCCGGGTGGGTCGCTGGTGGTGCTGGGGCTCGGGCCGATCGGCGACATGGCGGCCCGGATCGCGCTCCACCGCGGCGTCGGGAAGGTGATCGGCGTCGACCTCGTCCCGGAGCGCCTGGAACGGGCAAGGGCCCGGGGCGTCACGACGCTGGACCTCACCGGCCACGGCCAGCACCTCGGCGACTACGTCCGCGAGCTGACCGGCGGGCGCGGCGCGGACGCGGTGGTGGAGGCCGTCGGGATGGAGGCGCACGGCTCGCCGGTCGGGAAGCTCGCCCACCAGCTCACGGGCCTGCTGCCGGATGCCGTGGCGGCGAAGCTGATGGAGACGGCAGGCACCGACCGGCTGAGCGCGCTCCACTCGGCGGTCGACCTGGTGCGCCGCGGGGGCACGATCTCGATCAGCGGCGTGTACGGCGGGATGGCCGACCCGCTGCCGATGCTCACGATCTTCGACAAGCAGATCCAGCTGCGGATGGGCCAGGCCAACGTCCACCGCTGGGTGCCCGAGATCCTCCCGTTGCTGACCGACGGCGACCCGCTCGGCGTCGAGGACTTCGCCACCCACCGGCTGCCGCTGGACGCCGCACCCGAGGCGTACGCGATGTTCCAGGCGAAGAAGGACGGGATGGTGAAGACGCTGCTGCAGCCGGGACTCGGCTGAGAACGGGCTAACGGTGCCCCGCTGGGTCGTCGGCCGCCTCACCGCGGGGGCGGGGCACCGCCGGTGGGGGTCCCGCTGCCGGTCCGTAGCTGCCGAGCATCCGGCCCACCCGCTCGATCTCCTCGGGCGGCAGGATGTGGGGCTCCCCGAGCAGGCGCGCCTGGTGGTAGAGGCGGCAGAGCCACTCCAGGTAGATGCTGCGGGTGTAGGCCGCGGCGAGGCTGTCGCCGTAGGTGGTGGCGCCGTGGTTCTGCAGGATCACGCCGAACCGGCCCTCCATCGCGCGCACGCTGTTGTCCGCGAGCTCGACGCTGCCGTAGGTCGCGTAGGGCGCCACCCGCACCGGGCCGCCGAGCAGCGCCACCATGTAGTGCACGGCGGGCAGCTCGTCCACCAGCGTGGAGAGCGCGGTGGCGTAGAGCGGATGGGTGTGCACGACGGCGAGGGCGTCCGTCTGCGCGTAGACGCTGGTGTGCATCGGGACCTCGGACGAGGGCATCAGCCCCTCCTCCACCGGGCGTCCCTCCAGGTCGACCACGCAGATCGACGCGGCCGTCAGGTTCTCGTAGGCCACACCGGTGGGCGTGATCGCGATGTGGTCGCCCGAGCGCACCGAGATGTTGCCCGACGTGCCCACCGTCAGGCCGTCGGCCTGCATGCGGCGGCAGTACTGCACGATCTCGACGCGGTGGTTCGGCAGCAGCATGTCGGACGGTCTCCCTCGGGCGGCGGTCGGACGGGCATACCCGGAATCCGGCGCGCACACGTGGTGGCCACCGTGCCTACGTCAGGACGTGTGCACGGTGGCCAGGAGATGTGCACGGTGCTCCGGGCGGCCGGTCGTCCTGGCACAGTGAACGAGGAGTGACCCTGACAGAGGAGCGAGCGTGACCGAGCTGTCCCCCTTCCATCTGGCCGTGCCCGTCGACGACATCGGCCGTGCCCGCGAGTTCTACGGCGGTGTGCTCGGCCTGGCCGAGGGCCGCTCCGACGAACACTGGGTGGACTGGGACCTCGACGGGCACCAGTTCGTCACCCACCGGGCGCCCGGCTCGGGCCCCGTCGGGCACAGCGACGTGGACGGCCACCGGGTGCCGGTCCCGCACTTCGGGCTGGTGCTCACCGTGGAGCGGTTCCAGGACATGGCCGAGCGCCTGCGCGCCGCCGGCACGACGTTCGTCATCGAGCCGTACCTGCGGTTCGCGGGCGAGCCCGGCGAGCAGTGGACCATGTTCCTGCTCGACCCCGCGGGCAACGCGCTGGAGTTCAAGGCGTTCAAGGACCGGTCGCAGCTGTTCGTGAAGTAGCCGGGGATCATCCGGGCTGCGGGAGGCCCGGTGATGGGTAGTGTCGGCCGTCATGAGCGACACCGCCTTCTGGCACCCGTTCGCCGCGATGGGCGCGGTACGCACCGCCGAGTTCGTGGTCACCCGCGGCGAGGACGTCTGGCTCTGGGACGACTCCGAGCGCCGTTACCTGGACGCCACGGCGAGCCTGTGGTGCGTCAACGTCGGGCACGGGCGGCGCGAGATCGCCGAGGCGGTCGCGGCGCAGATGCGCGAGCTCGCCACCTACCAGACGTTCGGGGACTTCACGAACCGTCCGGCGCTGGAGCTCACCCGCAGGCTCGCCGCGCTGGCGCCGGTGCCGGGGGCGAAGATCTTCCTCGCCAGCGGTGGCGGTGACGCCATCGACACGGCGGCCAAGATGGCCAGGGAGTACTTCGTCCGCACCGGCGAGCCGCAGCGGACGGTGCTCGTCAGCCGGGAGAACGGCTACCACGGCACCCACGGCTTCGGCACGTCGCTCGGCGGGATGCCGGCCAACCGGCTCGCGGCGCCGTTCGTGCCGGACGTGGTCCGCGTCGCCTACGACGACCCCGAGGCGCTGGAGGCCGAGCTGCTGCGGGTCGGACCGGAGCGGGTGGCCGCGTTCTTCGTGGAACCGGTGATCGGTGCGGGTGGGGTGCTGCCCCCGCCGCCGGGGTACGTCGAGCGGGTCCGGGAGATCTGCACCCGGCACGGTGTGCTCCTCGTGATCGACAGCGTGATCTGCGGGTTCGGCAGGCTCGGCGACTGGTTCGGCGTCGACCGCTTCGGCATCGTCCCCGACCTCGTGGTCTTCGCGAAGGGCGTCACCAGCGGGTACCTGCCGCTGGGCGGGGTCGTCGCCCACGAGCGCGTGGCGGCGCCGTTCTGGGAGCCGGGCGCTGCCGCGTTCCGGCACGGCGCCACCTACGCCGGGCATCCCACGGCCTGCGCGGCTGCACTGGCCAACCTCGACCTACTGGAGGGCGACGGCCTGCTCAAGCGCGCCGAGTCGCTGGAGCTCACGTTGCACGCGGCGCTGCGTTCGCTGGCCGACCATCCGCTCGTCTCGGAGGTCCGCGGCGGCACCGGGGTGCTCGGGGCGCTGGAGCTCGACGCGGACCGGGTGGCGGCCGACCCGGGCCTGCCTGCCGCCGTCACGCGCGGTGCGCGCGAGCGGGGCGTCCTGATCCGGCCGATGATCAGCTCGGTCGGTTTCTCCCCGCCCCTCACCCTCGCCGACGAGCATCTCGACCTGCTCACCGACGCCGTGCGCGGGGCGCTCGACGCGGTTGCATGATCGGGCTCGTCACCGGGAGTACGCGACACGCCGGGAAAGCGGCCCGGTAGAGCGCCCGATGTCACGTTCCGTAAACGAAATGGGCCATTCAGGGCCCTAGGCGGGCACAGGTCGTGGCCGCACTCACTCAGCCAGGCACCCTCTTGGCCGTACCCGCTCCCTTTGTCGTCACCGGGTCGTTGCTCCGGGTAAGGACAGGCCGGATGGCGGCCGCAGATCGGGGAGTGTGCGATGGCCGGTGAGGTGGCAAGTGGACGACCCATGGCCCGGCACGCTGTGGCTGGTCACGGCGTGAGTGGGGTGTCGAGCGACGCTCGTGAGAGCGTGCTGACCGAGGACCGCCCGTATCCGGGCGACCTTCTGGGCGCCCCTGGGGACGGGTTCGACGAGCTCGCCCACCGGCGGGCCGCGGCGGAGCAGGCCGCGATGATCGCCGAGATCGATGCGGCCGCCGCGGCGGCGCGGGCGGCGGCCGCCATCGCGGCGGCGGCCCGGGCCGCGGAGGAAGCGGAGGTGGCCGCCGATGCGGCCACCCACGCGGCCGAGGAGGCGGCGGCCGCCGCCGCGGAGGAGCGGACCAGCGCCGCGTACCAGGCCGGTGCCCGGTCCGGGGGGCCGGGCGCACCCGGTCGCGGCGCGTGGGTGCTCGCAGGGGGGGCCGACGGTGACGGCGCAGCGCGCTCGTGGGCCGTCGTGCCGGGCGCAGCCCAGGGGATGGGCGGGGCGCCGCCCGCTCATCCCCTGGCACCCGGGGCCATGTCGTCGTGGCCCACGATGTTCCCGGCGCACCCGGATTCTCCCGGGGCGCCGTGGGACCTGCCGCCGGACGAGACCCCGACCATCGAGGGCGCCGCGGCGGGCGGCCGGGCGGCCCGCCGCCGGTCGGCCGAGGCCGCCGAGGCGGAGACCACGGTGATCCCCGTCGACCGCGCGGAACGCACGCCCGCCGATGCGGACGAGGCCGAGTACGACGCGGACTACGACCCGGAGTACGACGCCGAGTACGACCCGGAGTACGACCCCGGGTACGACGGAGACGCCGAGGAAGCACCCGTGCGGCGGTTGGACCGCAAGCACGCCGAGCAGCCGACGTCGCGCTTCGGCAGGCGGCCGGTGCTCGTGGTGGTCGCGGTCGGGGTGGTGCTGATCATCATCTCCCTGCTCGCCGCGATCGTCGGCTGGGGGATGGATCGTCCGCCCGCCGAGGCGCCTGCGCCGGTTCCGTCCGTGGCGCCCGAGGTTCCGGGGGCGCAGGTTCCGCCCCCGCCGCCCGGTCCGGAGCCCGCGGCCGTGGAGATCGACCCGACGAGCGACAGGGCCGTGAGCTTCGTGCGGGCGATGCGCGCGGCGGACATCGCGACCAGCCGGTCCGGGCGCGCGGAGACCCAGACGGCCGCGATGATCTGCCTGCGGCTCGACCAGGGAGCCTCGGCGGACACCATCGCCAGGACGATTCCGGCCGCTCTCCCGTCGGTCGAGCGCCGGCAGGCGGCCGAGGTCGTCGACCTCGCCGCTCAGCTGTACTGCTGACGCACCCCGGTCACGGGGGGCAGAGGGTTCCGGCCTGCGGAGCGATCCCGCCGACCAGCATCGCGTCCACCGCAGCGGTGACGCAGGGGGTGCGCGGGTAGGCGCCGGTGCCGGCGCCCTGCCAGCCCAGGAAGCGGGCCGTGGCGAGGCTGTCGGCGGTGCGCCGGGAGCCGTCCTGCGGGCCACGCGGATCGGCGGCAGTCCCGATGACGAGGATCGGCGGAGCCCCCTCGCCCTGCCCTGCGGTGGGGGCCGGGCCACCGGCGGGCCACGGGGCGCAGGCCAGCAGCCGGAGGGCGAACGTACTGCCGAAGAGGGGGTAGGACGTGCGCCAGCGCTGCGCCAGATCGCCGATCTCGCCGGGTGCCAGGCGTCTGTGGACGTCGTTGCAGCTGGTGGCGAGCATCCCGTCGAACCGTCCTCTCGGTCCGACCAGCGGATCGAGCAGGGTGAGCAGGGGATCCGGGTTCCCGGTACCGGCCGCGGCCAGTGCGGTGGCGAGGCCGGGCCAGCCCCGTGGTTCGGCCAGCCCGGCCAGCAGCGCCGTGATGGTGGCGCCGGCGGTGAGCCTCCTGCCGTCGGTGGCCGCGAGCGGCTGCCGGCGGAGCTGGTCGACGAGCGCGGTCACCCTGGCTCGTGGGTCCGGGCCGAGCGGGCAGTCCGAGCGTGCCGTGCAGGTCACGGCGAACGCCCCGAAGGCCGCCTCGGCCGCCCCCGCCCGGCTCTCGCTGAGGTCGGGCTCGTCGAGCGCGGGGTTCGGCGGGCCGTCGAGGACGAGCCTGCCGACCGCGGTCGGGGCGGTCCGCGCCCAGTCGGCGAGGGCCGCGCCTCCGTCACCCACGCCGATCGCGGACAGCTGGGCGACCCCGAGTGCGGCGCGCAGGATCTCGATGTCGGACACCGTCGCGGCGGTGCGGTAGCCGCTGAGGCCGCCGTCGAGTGCGAGGTTGCACTCCTGCACCACGGACCGGGCCTCTTCCAGGAGCGCGTCGAGGTCCGACTCGCTCGACCGCCCGGGATCGGCGTCGACGATGGCGGCGCGGGCGTCGTCCGGCGCGCAGTCGAGGACGTCCTCACCCGAACCGCGCCGGTCCAGGCCGATCAGGGTGTACTCCTGCAGCACCTCCGGCGCCACCCGCTCGGCGAGCAGCACGGCGTCGCGCGCCGTCGGCTCGAGGGTCGTGTCGCCCAGCACGAGCAGTGGCGGCTGGTTCTCCGGTGCGGAGGCGAGGCTGACGCGGAGCACGGCGAGCGAGGCCGCACCGAGCCCGGGTTGGTCGGGGTCGGCGGGCACCGTGAGCTCGCCGCACTCCACCCGCAGCGGCCGGTCGGCAGGCGGTGGGGTGGGCAGCGTCTCGAGGGTGTCCTGGGTGCACTCGGAGAACGGCATCGAGGCGCGCTGCTCCTGCGGCTCCGGCAGCGCCTGGTCGGAAGGAGGCGCCGCGGGGTCGGTGGTGGGGACCACCGGCATGTTGTCCCCGCGCACCGCCACCGGTGGACGTTGCGACGGCCCGACCGTGCAGCCGGCGACGAGAACGGCCAGGCAGGCGAGCACGGCGGCGACCGCATGCCGCGGTGGTCGTGCCACGTGCCCTCCCGATCCGTGCTGGTCAGAGCCCAGCCTGCCGCACACCCGGTATGGGGAGGGTGAACGCGGGGACGCCTCAGGCGACCCGCGGTGGGTGCGCCGAGACGTCGAGCTCCAGCCGCACCGCCACGGGCAGCGCGGTGAGCCCGAGCGAGGTGCGGGCGGCGGCGAGGACCTCGTCGTCGAGCCGGGTGAGGACGTCCCGGATGTCGGCGTCGTCGGCGAGCCAGAGCGTGACGCGCAGTGCGGGCACCTCGTCCGTGCCGACCATCCGTGCCCTGGCCCGGCGGACGCCCGGGATGCCGCCCGCCTGCGCGGCGACCGCGTCGGCCGCGGCGGACGAGCTGATCACGATCGCCGTGTCCGGTCCGCCGTCGAGCACGAGGTCGGGGTGGCGCTCCGGGCGCAGCGACCGCGCGGCCCACGTCAGCCCGACGATGACCAGGAGGACACCTACGGCGATGGACACCAGCCGGAATGCATCGGGCCGGGCGCGCAACCCGTCGACGATCAGCGGGTCGAGCACCGGCCGTGCGGCCCGCCCCGCGCCGAAGACGCCGTAGGACAGCAGCGCGACGAGGGTGCCCGCAGCCAGCAACACGAGCCCGACCAGGACAGCGAGAGCACGGTCGACCGCCGCGGAGCGGGCCAGTGCCGCCCTGGCCCGCTTGCGCAGCGTCGCCTCCGGGATCTTCGGCCGGCCGGACTCGCTGCCGCGCGTCACCGGGGTGGTCATCGCGGTCCCTGCCGTTCCTGCAGGTGCACGGCCACCCGCGGGCGACGGTGCAGCGGCAGCTCGTCGAGCATTTCGTCCACGTGGCCGTGGACCGTGTCGCGCAGCTCTGGTCGCGCCTCGTCGAACGCCTGCGCGAGCACGGACACCTTGCGGGGGGAGACGGTGACCGACGCGCTGAAGATGTCCTCGGTGGCGCGCACGCGCCTGCCGATGAGCCGGGCCAGTACGCGGGGTGCGGTGACGACGGTGATCTCCGGGGCCGGCCCGTCGAGGGTGATGTGGGAGCGCCGGGCCAGCAGTCCGACCAGCACCAGCAACAGCCCCAGTACGGCGACGGCGATCGCGATGCCCGGCACCGGAGGGTCCTCCCACGTCACGTTCTCGATCGCGGTGCGCCAGTGGTGCCACGGCACGACGAGGCCGGTCACCACGTTGCGGCGCAGCCAGGCCGCGATGACCTCGATCACGATGAGCACCCCCGCGGCGGCCATGGCCAGGCCGATCAGCGGGGCGAGCAGGCGGAGCAGCATGCGCATGTCGTTCCTCCGATGGCGACCTGGCGGGCTGACGTGGGGTCGGTGCCGGGCCTACCGGACCCGGGGCCCGGTGGCGTGCGGGCTGCGCAGACCGGCCACCGTCACCGTCAGGGACCGCACGCGGTGGCCGGCGATGTGGTCGAGCTCCTCGCCCACCCTGGCGCGGACGGCGTCCACCACCGTCCGCACGGCGGCGGGGTACTGCAGGTGCAGTTCGAGCCGCACGTCCACCGCGGTCCGGTCGCCGGACCCGGTCGTGACCTTCGCGCTGGCGCCGACCTCGCCCACGTCGATCCCCGCGAGGCGCCGTCCGTGCCGCAGCGTGCCCGGCACCTGGTCTGCGGCGTGCTCGATGATCTTCCGCAGCACGACCGGGTTGATCTCGAGCAGGCCCCGGTCCTCCGCCGCGGGCAGGGTGGTGCTCACCGGTCCCGGCCCCGGCCGAGCACCGCGTTGAGGTCGAGCCGGCCGTCGATCACGGAACCGATGACGAGGCCGAGCGCGCCCATGACCAGGACGATCAGGAAGATGCCGAAGCCACCGAAGGCGCCGGCGAGGCCGAGGATGAGACCCGCCAGTAGGCCGGTCTGGGTGCTGTTCATCTGGTTCTCCTCACGAGCGTGGCTACTCCACGCGGCGATGGCGTCGCCGGTGCCAGGTGCGGATCAGGGCGACCCCCACCCGGACCGGGAACGGCAGTGGCCCGACCACCTCGACGGGGGCGTCGTAGCGGGCGTCCGATGGATCATGGCCGGGTCCGTCGACGTCGTCGGCGCCAGGTCGCGCCGTGCCGAAGCGGGCCAGCCCCGCCACGAAGACCTCCGGGTCGCCACCCCGGTCCGGATGGTGTTCGCGGACGAACGCGCGGAACTCGGAGCGCTCCTGCTCGTTCACCGATCCGTCGGTCCCGGCTCGCCGGGAAGGGCCACGTCGCCCACAGTGATGTCGACCGCCGCGCCGCCACACATCCCGGACACCGCGGTGCGCAGATCCCGCACGACCTCCGGGATCGGCCGGTCGAGGAGGAGCACGACGCCCAGCTCGACCGGCTCGTCGCCCTCTCCGACGCGCACCCCGGTGAGCCGGCGTCCCGGCAGGTAGGTGGCGACGTCACCGAAGATCCCGCCGTGCAGCCGGGCGACCGAAGGGTGCGACGTCACGACCGCGGCGATCCGCTCGGCGAGCGACGGCGCCTCGGCGGCGGTCGGGACGGTCACGGGCGCTTCTCCCTGCAGAGCTGGTCCGGGCGGTCGGGACCGGGTCACTCCACCCGCGCGGCCTGCACCGTCGGGATCTCCTCGTCATTGTCGGCGTCGGGCAGGTGGATGTCGTTGACGGCGATGTTCACCTCGATCACCTCGAGCCCGGTCATCCGCTCGACGGCCGTGATCACGTTACGGCGTACGGCCCGGGCCAGCTCGACGATCGACGCGCCGTACTCGACGACGATGTCCAGATCGACGGCGGCCTGCTTCTCCCCGACCTCGACCTGCACACCGGCGATGTTGGCGCCCCCGGTGCCCCCGCCGGGGATCCGCTCCCGGATGGCGCCGAACGCCCGGGACACGCCGCCACCCATGGAGTACACGCCGGAGATCTCACGTGCGGCGATACCGGCGATCTTCTGGACGACCGAGGCGGCGATCGTGGTGCGGCCCTGCGAGGTGTCGTCGGCGAGCCGGGCCGGCGAGGACACGGTGGTGCTGGGCGTCTTGACGGTGGGTGTTGGTGTGGTCTCGCTCACGGTGGTTCCTCCGAGCTCGGCTGTGCGGAGTGTTCGCCCTTATGACGTGAGTACCCGGCCACGCCTCACGGGAAGTCACCCGATCGGGGTAGCCCGGTGGTACCGCAGCAGCAGGACGCCTGCCTCGTGCAGGACGCCGACGAGCTCCAGCCGGCGGGGATGGCCCCCCGCGGGGCCGCGGCTGATCCGCCCGGCGGTGCCGCCGGCCAGCAGCGGCGCGACGGTGAGGCAGAGCTCGTCGACCGCGTCGGCGGCGACCAGCTGGCCGAACAGCCCCGGTCCGCCCTCGCAGAGCACCCGGTGCAGGCCGCGGCGGCTCAGCTCGGCCAGCACGAGATCGGGGGTGAGCCGCTCCAGCACCACGACGTCCCCTCCGGCCGCGGCGAGCTGCTCGCGGCGCGCGGCCGGGGCCGAGCCGAGGGTGAGGATGATCGGTGGCACGGCGGTGTCGGTGAAGAGCCTGCTCGCCGGGTCGAGGTCCGCCGACCCCGTCACGACGGCGACGGGCGGCGGTGTGTCCGTGCCGAGGGTGGGCAGGCGCGCGCCGCGGTAGTCCTCGGCCCGCACCGTCCCGGCGCCGGCGAGCACGACGTCCGCGAGCCTGCGGAGCACCCCGAACACCCGCCGGTCGCCGTCCGAGCCCAGCCCGCCCGACCGGCCGTCCACCGTGACGGCGCCGTCGGCGCTCGCCACGAAGTTCACGCGCACGTAGGGCGCCGTGAGCCCCTCGGGGTAGGCGTAGTGCGCCACGAGCCCGGCGTCGTCGAGCCCGCTGTCGTCGAGCCCGGCGCCCGGGACCGGCAGAAGGGGATGCACGCGGCCATCCCAGCACGGCCCGCCCCCCGGAGCCGCCCGACCCACGCAACCACCCGGCGAACCACCCGCAAACCCCCGCGAGTCGCCCGGATCGCGCGCGCGAGTCGCCCGTTCCCGGCGCGCGAGTCGCCCGGATCGCGCGCCCGTCCCACGATGATCGTCGCGAGATTCCGCTGTTCGCCCTCCCCAGGGCCGACACCCGCATCTCAGAACGATCAGCGCACCGCTGCCCGTCCGGCCAAGGCGAGGCTCACCTATGGTGATGCCGCACCGAACCCCGGGTGCAGGGACCGGACCGCGGAGGACCATCCATGGCCGAGCACGGCGTGCTGACTCCTGTCGCGCCACCCCCGGTGCCCGGTTCCCTGCGACGGCGACGGCTGCTGGGTCTCGCGCTGCTGGTCGCCGTGCTCGTGGTGTGCTGCCTCGCCAGCATCGCGGTCGGGGCGAAGGCCATCCCGCTCGAGGGTGTCTGGCACGCGCTCGTCAACCCCACCGGCACCGAGGACGACATCGTCGTCCGGTCCCTGCGCATCCCGCGGACCGTGGTCGGCCTGCTGGCCGGCGCCGCTCTCGGGCTGGCCGGAGCCCTGATCCAGGGCCACACCCGCAACCCGCTCGCCGACCCCGGCCTGCTCGGCATCAACAACGGGGCCGCGCTGTTCGTCGTCACCGGCATCTACGCCTTCGGCGTCACGACCCTGGTCGGCTACGTGTGGTTCGCGTTCGCGGGGGCGCTCGTGGCCAGCGTCGCGGTGTTCGTGCTCGGTTCCGTCGGGCGCGGCGGCCCCACCCCGGTGACGCTGGCGCTCGCGGGGGCCGCGGTGTCGGCGCTGCTGGCCGCGCTCACCTCGTCGGTGATCCTGATCGACGTCCAGTCGCTCGACGCCTACCGGTTCTGGGCCGTCGGTTCGATCGCCGGGCGCGACACCGCGGTGGTGGGCCAGGTCCAGTGGTTCCTGCTCGCCGGGCTCCTGATCGGGCTGGTCGGCGCCCCGGCGCTCAACGCGCTGGCCCTCGGCGACGACGTGGCCCGCTCGCTCGGCCACTCGGTGCTGCGCACCCGGGTGTTCGGGATCGTGGCGATCACGCTGCTGGCCGGCTCCGCCACGGCGGCGTGCGGGCCCATCGCGTTCGTCGGGCTCGTGGTGCCGCACGTCGTGCGGGCCGTCACCGGGCCCGACTACCGCTGGCTGCTCCCGGCGTCGGCGCTCGCCGGAGCCACCCTGCTGCTCGCGGCGGACGTCATCGGACGGGTGGTGGTGCGGCCGGGGGAGCTGCAGGTCGGGATCGTGCTGGCGCTCGTGGGCGGCCCGTTCTTCGTCTGGCTGGTACGGCGCCGGAAGATGGTGGCCGTCTGATGGCCGTGCTGGACAAGTCCTCGCCGCCCCGCCCGGCCGCGGCGCGGGTGGCCGGCCGGCCGGCCGTGCGGATCGGGCCGTTCTCGGTCGTGTGGCGGCCGCGCACGGTGCTGGTGCTCGGGATCGGCCTCGCGGTGCTGGTGCTCGCCATGGCACTGAACATCGGCCGTGGCGACTTCCCGATCAGCGTCGGGGAGGTCCTTTCGGTGCTGGCCGGTGGCGGCGACGCCGGGCAGCGGTTCATCGTCATGGACCTGCGCCTGCCCCGGTCGCTCACCGGCCTGCTCGTCGGCGCGGCGCTGGCGGTGGCGGGGGCGATCACCCAGTCGATCGCCCGCAACCCGCTCGCCAGCCCGGACATGATCGGCTTCACGGCGGGGGCGAGCGCGGCTGCGGTCGCCGTGATCGTGCTCGGTGGGGGCGCGGTGGAGTTCCTCGGTGCCGCGGGCCTGCCGGTGGCCGCCCTCGTCGGCGGGCTGCTCAGTGCCTTCGCGATCTACGGGCTGGCCTGGCGGCGCGGGGTGCACGGCTTCCGGCTGGTGCTGGTGGGGATCGGGGTCAACGTGACGCTGACCGCCGTCGTGCACTGGCTGCTCGTCGTTGCGGGGATCACCGAGGCTGCCCGCGCGTACGTGTGGCTCAACGGCAGCCTGAACGGCCGCGGCTGGGACCACGTGGTCCCGGTCGCGATCGCGCTGGCCGTACTGGTGCCGGCCGCATTGTTGCTGGCGCACGTCCTCGGCGGGCTGCAGTTCGGCGACGACACGGCGCGCGGGCTCGGCATCCCGGTCGACCGCTCCCGCACGGCGCTGCTAGTCGTGGCCGTCGGGCTCGCGTCGGTGGCCACGGCCTCGGCGGGCCCCATCGCGTTCGTGGCACTCGTGGCGCCGCAGATCTCCCAGCGCCTGGTCGGGGCGGCGCGGCCGCCGATCGCGGTGTCACTCGTCGTCGGGGCCGCCCTCACCGTGGTCGCCGACCTGATCGCCCGCACCGCCTTCGGCGCCACCGAACTGCCGGTCGGCATCGTCACCGCCGTCCTCGGAGCGCCCTACCTGCTGTTCCTGATCGCCCGTTACGGCCGGGAGGCCCGAGGATGACCCAGCTGCATGACCCGTCGCCGCCCGCCGTGCAGGGGGAGGCCACCGTCCGGCTGCGGGCGGACCAGGTACGGCTGGGCTACGGCGACCGGACCGTCGTCGACGGGCTGGACCTCGACGTCGTCGCGGGCACGATCACCGCCGTCATCGGGCCGAACGGCTGTGGCAAGTCGACGCTGCTGCGCGCGCTCGGCCGCCTGCTCAAGCCGTCCGGAGGGCAGGTGCTGCTCGACGGCAAGCGGATCGACCGCACCCCCACCCGTGAGGTCGCGAAGGTCCTCGGGCTGTTGCCGCAGGCCCCGAGCGCGCCAGAGGGTCTCACCGTGGCCGATCTCGTCGCCCGGGGCAGGCATCCCCACCAGGCCTGGTACCGGCAGTGGTCGGCCGACGACGAGGACGCCGTCGCCCAGGCGCTGGAGTGGACCGGCATCGCCGACCTCGCCGAGCGCCCCGTCGACGAGCTCTCCGGTGGCCAGCGGCAGCGCGCCTGGATCTCCATGGCCCTCGCGCAGGGCACCGACCTGCTCCTGCTCGACGAGCCCACCACGTTCCTCGACCTCGCCCACCAGGTGGACGTGCTCGAACTCGTGCGGCGGCTGCACACCGAGGCAGGCCGCACCGTCGTGATGGTGCTGCACGATCTCAACCTCGCCGCGCGGTACGCGGATCGACTCGTCGCCATGCGGGACGGGCAGGTCGTGGCGTCCGGCGGCCCCGCTGAGGTGATCACCGAGGCGCTGCTCGAGGAGGTGTTCGGTCTCGCCGCACGGGTGATTTCGGACCCGGTGGCCGGTACGCCGCTGGTCGTCCCGATCGGTGGTCACGCACGGTCAACCTAGGTTCCCCCGATCGGACGTGCCACCATGTGCGCCCGAGCACCGGTGACCGACCGAGAGGTGGCGGCTGTGGACCATCCCGTGTTCGACCACGAAGGCCCGTGGACGGAGAGCGCGTTCCTCGCGCTGCCCCGTGACGGTCGAGTCGAGGTGGTGGACGGAACCCTGCTCATCGGGCCGGGCGCCTCCGAGCAGCGCACCCGGGTGGTGAGCCGCGTGCGTGCGGCGGTGCGGTCGGCGTTGCCGGAGGGGCTGCAGGTGCGGGGGCCGGTGCCGTTGCGCCTCGGCACCGACTGCGTGCTCGTGCCCGACCTGGTGGTCACCGCGGCGCCGGGGGACGGGGAGGACGTGCCCGAGGTCTCCGGCGACGTGCTCGACGCCGCGGCGGCGCTGATGGTGATCGAGGTCGTGGGTAGCGACCACGGCGTCACCGACCGCTCGTTCAAGCCACAGCTCTACGCCCGCAGCGGCATCCCGTACTCGCTGGTGATCGACCACGACGGCCCGTTCGCCGTCGCCGACATGATCATCAGCGGTCGCTACCACGAGTACGCGCGTGCCGGGGACGGGGAGCAGCTGCGCATCGAGGAGCCGTTCGTTCTCGAGCTCGACCTGGCGACCGTCACCCGTCGCGGCGCGGAGCAGTCCCGGGCGGATCCACCCGCCCGCGCGACGACCGACCCGGAGAGGTTGGCCGGCCGCGGCGCCTGATCCCACTACTCTCGCCGCATGGGGAAGTCGGTGCGGGAGACGTTCCGGGTGGCCGCCGAGCCCGACCTCGCGGTGGTGGACCCCCGCGACCGGCCGATCGGGCCGAAGGACAAGAGCGCCGCCGCGGAGGACATGACCGACCTCGGTGCCCGGCTCGACCGGCTGCAGGAGGCGCTGTACGCCGAGGCGACCGGTGCGGGGCACCGCTCGGTCCTCGTCGTCCTGCAGGGGATGGACACCTCGGGCAAGGGTGGTGTGATCAGGCATGTCGGCGGCCTGGTCAACCCGCAGGGCCTGCACATCGCGTCGTTCAAGAAGCCGACGCCCGAGGAGCTCGAGCACGACTTCCTGTGGCGGGTCCGCAAGCAGGTGCCCCACCCGGGACTGATCGGGCTGTTCGACCGCTCGCACTACGAGGACGTACTTGTCCCGCGCGTCGAGGGCTCGATCTCCGACGACGCCCTGCGGCATCGCTACGAGGAGATCAACGCCTTCGAGGCGGAGCTCGTCGGGCGGGGCGTCACCGTGCTGAAGTGCTTGCTGCACATCTCCCCCCAGGAGCAGGCCGAGCGGCTGCTCGCCCGGCTGGACGACCCGACCAAGCGCTGGAAGTACAACCCGGGCGACCTGGACTCCCGCGCGAGGTGGCGCGACTACCAGCGGGCCTACAGCGACGCACTGCGGTACTGCGACTCCGACGCCGCGCCCTGGTACGTCGTGCCGTCGGACCGCAAGTGGTACCGCAACTGGGCCGTCGCCTCCCTGCTCACCGAGACCCTCGCCGAGCTCGACCCGCAGTTCCCGCAGCCGAACATCGATGTCGACGCCGAGCGGGCCCGACTCGCGGCGAGCCTGCTGGTGTGACGCGCCCGGCCTCCGGGTCGTCGCGGCGGCGGGTGAGGGGTGTCCCGTTAGCTGGCCAGCGGGCGCAGCGCCCAGAACGCCAGTGCGGCGGCGAGGGCCGCCATCGGGATGGTGAGCACCCAGGCGACGGCGATGTTGCCGGCAACGCCCCACCGCACGGCCGAGAGCCGCTTCGTGGCGCCCACCCCGAGGATCGCCGAGGTGATCGTCTGCGTGGTGGAGATCGGCGCGGCGAAGACGAAGGCGGTCGTGTAGAGCACCGCCGACGCGGTGCTCTCGGCGGCGAAGCCACGCGGTGGGTCGAGGTCGATGATCCGCCTGCCCAGCGTCCGCATGATCCGCCAGCCGCCGGAGTACGTGCCCGCCGACAGGGCCCCGGCTGAGAGCAGGACGACCCACCAGGGGATCTCGAAACCCTCGTGGTAGCCGCCGACCACCAGGGCCAGGACGATCACGCCCATCGTCTTCTGGGCGTCCTGCAGGCCGTGGCCCAGCGCCATCGCCGCGGCCGACACCGTCTGCGCGTGCCGGAACCCGCGCGACAGCCGCTGCGGCCGCCCCCGGCGGAAGAGCCAGAGGATCGCCAGCATCACCAGCCCCGCCAGGAGGAACCCCACCACCGGCGACAGCACCATCGGGATGACGACCTTCTCGATCACCCCGCCCCACTGCACGCCACCCGACGACGCGAGCGCGGCTCCGACGAGCCCGCCGATCAGGGCGTGCGACGACGAGGACGGCAGGCCCAGCCGCCACGTGATCAGGTTCCACACGATCGCGCCGACCAGCGCGGCCAGCACCACCAGCAGCCCGGACGAGCCCTGTGGCTCCTCGATGATGCCGCTGCCGACCGTCGAGGCCACCTCGGTGCCGAGGAACGCCCCGACCAGGTTCATCACCGCCGCCAGCGCGAGTGCGGTGCGGGGCGCGAGCGCGCGGGTGGCGACGGAGGTCGCGATCGCGTTGGCGGCGTCGTGGAAGCCGTTCGTGTAGTCGAATACGAGTGCCACGAGGATCACCACGACGATCGCGGCGAGCTCCACTAGGACTCCTTGACCACGATGCTCTCGACGGTGTTGGCCACCGTCTCGAACGCGTCCGCGGCCTCCTCGAGGACCTCCACGACCTCCTTGATCTTCAGGATCGTGAGGACGTCGCCGGGAGGTGCGTCGTCGGGCGGGGCGAGCAGGTCGACGAGCAGGGCCCGGTACACGGAGTCGGCCTCGTCCTCGAGGGAGTTCACGTGCACCCAGTACTCGCGCAGCTCCGACATCGTCGTCAGCCGGGGCATCGCCTCCGCGGTGGCCGCGGCGGCGCGGCGCAGGATCTCGACCTGGGCGGTGATCCCGGCCGGGAGGGTGCCGAGCCGGTACAGCACGATCCGGTCGGCGGCCTCCTCCATCGTGTCGACCACGTCGTCGAGCGAGGACGTCAGCCGGTAGATGTCCTCCCGGTCGAAGGGGGTGACGAACGTGGAGTTCAGCTTGACCATGATCTCGTGGGTCAGGACGTCGCCCGCGTTCTCGGCGTCCTTCACCCGCCGGGCGGGCTCGGCACGATCGGCGGGGTCCGCGGCCACCAGCTCCGCGAGATCGTCGGCCGCGCGGACGATGTTCTCCGCGGCCCGGGTGAACAGCGGGTAGAAACCCCGTTCATGTGGCGTCAACCTGAAGGCCATCGGGCGGTTCTACTCTAGGTGCCCTGAAGCGCCCCGTTCAGCCCACCACGGCGCGTCCGATGATCTCCTTCATGATCTCGTTGGTGCCCCCGTAGATGGCCTGCACCCGGGAGTCGACGAACGCCTTGGCGATCGGGTACTCGAGCATGTACCCGTAGCCGCCGTGCAGCTGGACGCAGCGGTCCACCACCCGTTTCTGCAGGTCGCTCGTCCACCACTTGGCCTTCGCGGCGTCGGTGACCGAGAGCCTGCCCGCGACGTGCTCGGTGATGCACCTGTCGACGAAGACCTGGGCGATGGTCACCTCGGTGTCCATCTCCGCCAGCTCGAACCGGGTGTTCTGGAAGTCGGCGATCGGACGGCCGAACGCCGTGCGGTCCTTCGTGTAGGCGACCGTCAGCGCCAGTGCGCGCGCCGCCCCGGCGATGCTGCCCACGGCGATCGAGAGCCGTTCCTGCACGAGGTTCTGCATGAGGTAGCCGAACCCGCCACCCGGCTCGCCGAGGACGTTCGCGGCGGGCACCCGCACGTCGCTGAACGAGAGCTCGGCGGTGTCCTGGGCCTTCATGCCGACCTTCTCCAGCCGCCTGCCCCGCTCGAACCCGGGCATTCCCCGCTCGACGACGAGCAGGCTGAACCCCCGGCTGCCGGCGTCCGGGTCGGTCCGGGCGACGACGATCACCAGGTCGGAGAGGATGCCGTTGGTGATGAACGTCTTCGCGCCGTTCAGCACCCAGTCGCCGCTCTCCTCACGACGGGCATGGGTCTGGATGCCCTGCAGGTCCGACCCCGCACCGGGTTCGCTCATCGCGATCGCGGTGATGATCTCCCCGGAGCAGAACCCGGGGAGCCACCGCCGCTTCTGCTCGTCGTTCGCCAGGCGCAGCAGGTAGGGCGCGACGACGTCGTTCTGCAGCGGGAAGCCGATCCCGGTCGCGCCCGCGGTGGTGAGCTCCTCGAGGAGCACGGCGTTGTAGCGGAAGTCCGCCACGCCGCCGCCGCCGTACTCCTCGGGCACGTCCGTGCCGAGGAGCCCGGCGCGGCCCGCGGCCAGCCACACCTCCCGGCTCACCTGGCCGTCACGCTCCCACTGGTCGTGGAACGGCGTGATCTCCTTGGCGACGAACGTGCGTGCCAGGTCGCGGAAGGCGTCATGATCGGCATCGAAGATGTCCCGCTGCATGCGGCGAGTCTCACACGGTTCGCAACCGGTCACCCGGGACGGCCGGGCGCCCGCGGCTCAGCGCACGTTGGTGCGCAGGAACTCCAGCGTGCGGGCCCACGCGAGGTCGGCCTGCTCCTTGTCGTAGGTGCCCATGTGGTTCTCGTCGTTGAAGAACGCGTGGCCCGCCGGGTACTGGTGGAACTGCGGCTTCACCCCGGACTCCGCCTCGATCCGGGCGGCCAGCGCCTCCACCGAGTCGGGGTCGGCCATCGTGTCCTGCCGCCCGAAGTGGCCCAGCAGGGGAGCGGTGAGCTCGGAGAAGTCCGGGAAGTCCTCCTTCAGCACCCCGTAGAACGGCACGGCGGCGCCGATCTTGTCGCCCTGCTGAGCGGCCAGCACGAGCACGAAACCGCCGCCCATGCAGAAGCCGACCGCCCCGACCGTGGACGAGGTGACGGCGTCGTGGCCCAGCAGGAAGTCGACGGCCCCGGCGAGGTCGCGGGCCGCGTCCTGCACGGGCAGCTCACCCATCAGCCGGCCGGCTTCCTCCGAGTCGTGGGTGGTCGACCCGCCGTACAGGTCGGGGGCGAGCGCGACGAACCCCTCCGCGGCGAGGCGGTTGGTCACGTCGGCGATATGGCTCGTGAGGCCCCACCACTCCTGGATCACCACGACACCGGGGCCGCTGCCGGAAGGCGGGGTGGCGAGGTAGCCGTGGGCCGTTCCGTCGCCGGACGGGAACGTCACGTTCTGGATCGGGTTCTCGGTCACGGTCTACATCAGACCATGGCCACGGGCCGCCCGCCCGGGCCGCCGGCCACTGTGGATCGGGCGAATCCGACAACTCGCAAGCTCTGGGCGGACTCCTGTGACGAAAGCCCTATCCGAGTGGTTGGGCAGGATCGCGCGGCCGACTAGCGTTCCCGGTCATGAGCGAGGCCGGAGCACCCGTGTCCGTACCTCCGGTGTCACCGGCGGCCCACGCCGCCGCGGTGGCCGACCTCGTCGGCAAGTACCGGGCCGTGCCGCCGGGCGCCCGGGTGCGCCTGGGGAAGAAATCGTCCAACCTCTTCCGGTTCGGTGGTCGCCCGGACGACGTGACGCGGCTCGACACGGCCGCACTCACCGGCGTGATCGGGGTCGACACCGCCACCCGCACCGCCGAGGTGCAGGGCATGACCACCTACGAGGACCTCGTCGCCGCCACGCTCGCGCACGGGCTGATGCCGCTGGTCGTCCCGCAGCTGAAGACCATCACGCTCGGGGGAGCGGTCACGGGGCTCGGCATCGAGTCCACGTCGTTCCGCCACGGCCTGCCGCACGAGTCGGTGCTCGAGATGGACGTGCTCACCCCCGGCGGGGAGATCGTCACGGCCACGCCGGACGGGGAGCACGCCGATCTCTTCCACGGCTTCCCCAACTCCTACGGCACTCTCGGCTACGCGCTCCGGCTGAAGATCGAGCTGCAGCCGGTGGCCCCGTACGTGCGCCTCGAGCACCGGCGCGTGGCGTCGTCCGAGCTGGCCTCGACGATCACGCAGCTGTGCGACCTCGACGCCGTGGACGGCCCGGACTTCGTCGACGGCACCGTGTTCACCCCGGGCGAGCAGTACCTCACGGTCGGGACCTTCACCGACGACCCCGGCCCCGGGCCCAGCGACTACACCGGCCAGGAGATCTTCTACCGGTCCGTCCGGGAACGGACGGTCGACCACCTGACGGTGCACGACTACATCTGGCGCTGGGACACCGACTGGTTCTGGTGCTCGCGGGCGTTCGGTGTGCAGAACCCGGCCGTGCGCAGGCTGTGGCCGCGCCGCTACCGCCGGTCCGACGTGTACCGCAGGCTCGTCGCCCTCGACCGGCGCATCGGGCTCAGCAGCCGGATCCACCGCCTCACCCGCACTCCGCAGGAGGAGCCGGTGATCCAGGACGTCGAGATCCCCGTCGACCGGTTGGCGGAGTTCCTCGAGGCGTTCCACACCGACATCGGGATCACCCCCGTGTGGCTGTGCCCGCTGCGCCTGCGAGGGCAGCAGCGCTGGCCGCTGTATCCGATGGAGCCGAACGAGCTCTATGTCAACGTCGGGTTCTGGTCGGCCGTCCCCGAGGTACCCGGACGGCCGGACGCGCACAACCGCCGGGTGGAAGAGCTCGTCGCGGACCTCGGCGGACACAAGTCGCTGTACTCCACAGTGCACTACGACGAGGGTGAGTTCTGGAAGCACTACAACGGGCCCGCCTACCGTGCGCTCAAGGAGCGCTACGACCCGCACGGCCGGCTGCCCGACCTCTTCTTCAAGGTCACCGGAGCAGGGAGGGCATGATGCAGGTCGCTCAACTCATATCGGAGGTCCTCGGCGAGGACGTCCCGGTCCGCGTCGTGGCTTACGACGGCAGCAAGGCCGGACCGGACAGCTCCGACGTGGCCCTGCGCATCCTGTCGCCGCGGGCGCTGGCCCGGCTCGTCACGGCACCGGGAACGCTGGGCCTCGCGAGGGCGTACGTCACCGGCGAGATCGAGGTCGAGGGCGACGTCTACGAAGTGCTCGACGCGATGGCCGACCTCACACTGCACGACCTCTCGCGGGCCGAGCAGGCACGGCTGGCCCGGCGCCTGCTGCCGCTGTGGCTGCGGCACCGCCAGCCGCCGCCCGCCCTCGAGTACCGCCCGCCGGGCCGCCTGCACTCCAAGGCGCGCGACGAGAAGGCGATCTCGCACCACTACGACGTCTCCAACAAGTTCTACGAGTGGGTGCTCGGCCCGTCGATGGCCTACACCTGCGCGGTCTACCCCACGGTCACCTCCACGCTGGAGGAGGCGCAGGCCGCCAAGTTCGAGCTGGTGTCCCAGAAGCTCGGGCTGCAGCCCGGCATGCGGCTGCTGGACGTCGGCTGTGGCTGGGGCGGCATGGTCATGCACGCCGCCGCCGAGCACGGCGTCAAGGCGCTCGGGGTCACCCTCTCGGCCAACCAGGCCGAGTGGGCGCAGGCCGAGATCGCCCGCCGCGGCCTGGGCGACCTCGCCGAGGTGCGCCACCTCGACTACCGCGACGCGCCGGAGTCCGAGTTCGACGCGATCAGCTCGATCGGCCTCACCGAGCACATCGGCAAGGACCAGCTCCCGAACTACTTCCGGTCCCTCTACGAGCGGCTGCGCCCGGGCGGGCGGCTGCTCAACCACTGCATCACCCAGCCCCGCACGCCGCTGGCCCGCAAGCTCGACCCGTTCATCGCCCGCTACGTCTTCCCGGACGGCCAGCTGGAGCCGGTCGGGCACCTCATCTCCGTCATGAACGACGCGGGCTTCGAGGTCCGGCACGAGGAGAACCTGCGCGAGCACTACGCCATGACCCTCACCGGGTGGTGCAACAACCTCGAGGAGCACTGGGACGAGGCCGTCGCCGAGGTCGGCCTCGGCCGGGCCCGGGTGTGGCGGCTCTACATGGCCGCGTCGCGGCTCGGGTTCGAGCGCAACAACATCCAGCTGCACCAGGTGCTCGGGGTCAAGCTGCTCGATCAGGGACGGTCGGGCTTCCCCCTGCGCGGCTGGTAACCGCTCCACACCCGCACGCCGATACGGGTGCTCTTCGCACCCGTATCGGCACACGATCGTGCAGGTCGGAGACAATGGGCACCGTGCCGGACCGCCTCTCCCCGCTCGATGCGTCGTTCCTCTTCGCGGAACACCGCACGGCAGCGATGCACGTCGGTGCGGTGATGACCTTCGACCCACCGGAGCGGGGACCGTTCGACGCCGACGCGTTCACCGAGCTCATCGGCAGCAGGCTCGCGCTCGTCCCGCGGTACCGGCAGAAGGTCCGCGACGTTCCGGGCCGGCTCGGGCTGCCGGTGTGGGTGGACGACCCGGACTTCGACCTCCGCTTCCACGTCCGGCGCTCGGCGCTGCCCGGACCGGGCACCGACGACGTCCTGCGTGACCTCGTCGGCAGGCTGCTGGCCCGCCAGCTCGACCGGTCCCGCCCGCTCTGGGAGGTCTACCTGGTGGAGGGCCTGGCGGCCGGGCGCTTCGCCGTGGTCACCAAGACCCACCACGCCATGGTCGACGGGCTGGCGTCCATGGACATCGGGGCCGCGCTGCTCGACCTCACGCCGCAGCCGCGGGAGACCCCGCCCGACGACTGGCGCCCCGCGCCGGAACCCTCGGCACTGGAGCTCGCGGCCATGGCCGCCGCACACTCCCTGCGCCGCCCGCGCGCCGCACTCGACGTCGCCGGCCGGGCCGTCGCCGACGTCCGGGAGGCGGCCACGGTCGTCGGGCGCACCGTGGAGGCCGTTCTCGCGGCCGGACGCACCGCCGCGGCCACGCGCCCGGTCCAGCCGCTGAACCGGGCCACCGGGGAGCAACGGCGCTACGGCATGGAGCGCACGTCGCTGGCCGACCACCGCGACGTCCGGAAGAGCCAGGGCGGCACCGTCAACGACGTCGTGCTCGCCGTGGTCGCCGGTGGGCTGCGCCGCTGGCTGATCAGCCGGGGCGAGCCCCTCACCGAAGGCACCACCGTGCGCGCGATGGTGCCGGTGAGCGTCCGGGCGCGCACCCGCAGCGAGGGCTCGGGCAACAGCATCTCCGCCTACCTCGTGGACCTGCCGGTCGCCGAGCCGTGCCCGTTGCTGCGCCTCGCCGCCGTGCGCGACGCCATGGAGATCCACAAGCGGAGCGGTCAGGCGGTCGGTGCGGCGGCGCTGGTCGGGCTCGCCGGGCTCGCCCCACCGATCCTGCACAGCCTCGGCGCGCGGCTGGCCAGCCAGTTCTCCAGCCGCCTCTACAACGTGCTCGTCACCAACGTCCCCGGCCCCCCACGCCCCCTCTATGCGATGGGCGCCCGGATGCGCGACATGTACCCGGTGGTGCCCCTGGCCGGTGGCCAGGCCGTCGCCATCGGCGTCACCTCCTACGACGGCGGGATGCACTACGGCCTCACCGCCGACCGCGACGCCCTCCCCGACGTCGACGTGCTCGCCGGCGCCATGAGCGAGTCGCTGGCGGAACTGCTGGCGTACTCCTGACCCAGCCCCACCCCCACCCCCGCCCCACCCCCCGCGAGTCGCCCGAACCGGACCCGCGAGTCGCCCCGTTCTGCCGCGCGAGTCGCCCGTTTCCCGTGCGCGAGTCGCCCGAACCGGCCCCGCGAGTCGCCCCGTTCCGCCGCGCGAGTCGCCCGGTTTCCGTGCGCGAGTCGCCCCGCCTCATCCCGGTTCGATCCCGAGCACCGACCAGCCGAGGTCCGCGAACCCGGCAGCCGTGGCGACGCTCGCCGAGGCCAGGTTGCCGGGCGCGTGCAGGTAGGTGGGGACGGCGCCCTCGTCGAGGACGCGGCGCGCGGCCTGCGCCACCAGCCGGCGGGCCAGGCCGCGGCCCCGGGCGGCCTCGGCCGTCACCACCGCGAGCTCGTGCCCGTGCGAGTCGTGCCGTTTGATCCCGACGCCGGCGAGGTGGACACCACTGTGCGGGTCGACGGCGACCAGCACCTCGCCGGCGAACGGCCGCAGCCACAGGGGGACCGACGGCGCGTCGGCGGCGATCCACTCGCCGGCGTCGGGCAGCGCGGCGGGCGAGGTGGTCCAGCGGAACACACCGGTGAACCACCTGCCGGCGAGCCCGGCTGTCGCGGGGATCTGCGTCAGGTCCGCGCCGTCGTCCACGAGCGCCGCGACGGCGGCCACGGCGTGGGGCGGCACCGAGAGCACGCCGGCTTCGGGCGTCGACACCCCCACCACGGCATGCACCGTGCCGTCCCAGGCCGGCTCGCGGCGCCGTCGGGAGCCGACGACCGTGAGGCCGGGGCCGGTACCCGGCCACCGCCCGAGCCAGCTGGACAGGTGCGCGGTCAGGCGTGGGTCGGACACACCGGAGTAGACCATGCGCGACCAGACGGCCGGACAACGCCGAACGGGCTAACCCCGGCGATCCGTTCGGAGTAGCCAGAGGGCATCCTGCCGCCATGGAGATCGAGGTGCGGGCCCTCGGCGCGGACGATGTGGAGGGTGCCGACCGCATCCTGCGCACCGCGTTCGGAGCGTTCCTCAACATCGACATGAACGACGACACCGACGTGATCGGCACGCGCTTCCGTGCGTCGCACACCGTCGCGCTCGCCGCGGTCGTCGACGGGACCCTCGCCGGTTCCGCACTGGTGACGCTGTGGGGCAGCGTGGGCTATCTCGGTCCGGTGTCCGTGACGCCGTCGCTGTGGAACTCCGGCGTCGGCAGCCGGCTCGTGCAAGCGGCCACGGAAGTCCTCGAGGCGGGGGGCGCGACCCACCAGGGGCTGTTCACCTTCCCCGAGAGTCCCAGGCACCACTGGCTGTACCACAAGTTCGGGTTCTGGCCGCGGTTCCTCACGGTGATCATGTCGCGCCCGGTGGCCGGGGAGGCGCCCGAGCTGGGATGGCGGATGTCGGCCGCCCCGGCCGACCGGCGGGAGGCACTGCTGGACGCGTGTGCCGCGGTGACCGACCCGATCATGCCGGGCCTGGACGTCCGCGGCGAGATCATGGCCGTGCTCGACCAGGGTCTCGGCGAGGTCGTGCTCGTCGGCGAGCCGGACGCGCCGCGCGGGTTCGCCGTCTGCCACACGGGGCCGGGCACGGAGGCGGGCAGCGGGAGGGTCTACGTGAAGTTCGCGGCCGTGCGTCCCGGGCCGCACGTGGCGGACGTGTTCGCGGCCCTGCTCGCCGCCTGCCACGGCTTCGCCGCCGGGGTCGGTGCCCGCAAGCTCGTCCTCGGGGTGAGCACCGCCCGCCACGAGGTGTACCGACACCTTCTGGCCACCGGGTTCCGCGTCGACACCGCGGGCGTCACCATGCACCGGCCGAACGTGCCCGGCTACGCCCGCGAGGACGTCTACCTCCTGGACGACTGGCGCTGACCGGGCCGCCCCCACCTGCGAGTCACGCACAGATCCGGCGACTCGCGCACGGAGAACGGGCGACTCGCGGGCAGAAAACGGGCGACTCGCGGGGCGCAGGGCCGTCACCCCCGCCCCGCAGCAGTTCGTCAGTCCGCTCTCAGCGCGGCACGTGCCGTCACTGCGGTTCGGGCGGCGTAGCCCCGGCCGAACAGCACCGTGTGGACGAGCAGGGGGAAGAGCTGGTGCAGCGGGACGCGCTCGGCCCAGCCGTCGGCGAGGGGGGCCGTCCGGTCGTAGGCCCGCAGCACGGTGTCGAGGTGGGGGCAGCCGAACAGCGCCAGCATGGCGAGGTCGGTCTCGCGGTGCCCGCCGTGGGCGGCGGGGTCGATCAGCCACGCGCCTGCGGGGGACCAGAGCACGTTGCCCGACCACAGGTCGCCGTGCAGGCGGGCAGGCGGTTCGGCCGGCCCGGCCAGCGCGGGGAGCCGATCGCACACGAGTTCGACGACGGCGGCCTCGTCACGGGTGAGGTCCCCGGCGTCGGTCGCGGTGCGCAGGTAGGGGAGCAGCCGGTCGGCGGCGTACCACTCGGGCCAGCTCGGGGCCGGCTCGTTGCGCATCGGCGCGCGTCCGATCCAGGCCGCTGACGGTCCGTCCGGCGGCGCGGCGCCGAAGGCGGGAGCCCCGGCGGCGTGCAGCCGGGCCAGCCCGCTGCCCAGGGCCGCTGCGGCGGCGGGGTCGGGTGCGCCGGGCGGGACGAACTCCGTGACCAGCCGTTCCGGGTCGACGTCCAGCACCGCGGGCACGGGCGTCGCACCGGCCACCCGCAGCCAGCGCAGGCCGGCCGCCTCGGCGCGCAGGGCGCTCGCCTCCGCCTTCTTGACGACGACCGTGCGCCCGTCGGCGAGCTCCACCCGCTCGGCACCGCCGCCGAGCGGAGCGCCGGCCCGCACTGCGACGCCGAGGACGGTCATCGCCGGCTGCGGACCCAGTCGACGAGACCCGGCATCGCCGCCCGGATCATGGTGAGCACCTCGGTGAACCCCTCGACGCCGCCGTAGTAGGGGTCGGGTACCTCGGCATCGTCCGGGGCGTCGGGGTCGAAGGAGCGCAACAGCCGTACCCGGTCGGGCTCGGAGATCATCGCCCGCAACGCGCGGCGGTGGGACTGGTCGAGCGCGACGAGCAGGTCGGCCGACAGCTGCTCCGCGTCGATCTGCCGTGCGGTGTGCGTGTCCGGGTAGCCCTCGGCCCGCAGCAGCGCGGCGGCCCGGTCGTCGGCGGGGGAGCCGATGTGCCAGCCGCCGGTGCCCGCGCTGCTGACGCGCACGGCGTCGGCCAGGCCCGCGCGCTCCAGCTCGTGGACGAAGACCTTCTCGGCGATGGGAGAGCGACAGATGTTGCCGGTGCAGACGAAGACCACGGACAGGGGCGTGGGTGCGTCGCTCACCCCGCCAGTCTGCCGAGACGTCGGTCCCCGACGTCAACGGCCCCGGCTGCGCCCGAGGGTCCGGCTCGCCGGGCCCGCCCCCGTAGGCTGCCGCGATGGATCTCGCGCGGGACGGAGCCGCAGCGGACGGTCTGGCGGACCTGCGTCACCACGGGGACGTCGAGGCCGAGCCCGGCCTGCTCGACTTCGCGGTGAACGTCCAGGGCGCCGGTCCGCCGTCGTGGCTGCGTGATCGGCTCGTCGCCGCGCTGCACGGGCTGGGTCGCTACCCGGCGGCCGCACACGACGCGCTGGCCCGGGAGGCGGTTGCGGCGCGGCACGGGCGCAGGGCCGAGGAGGTGCTGGTGCTCGCGGGGAGTGCGGAGGGTTTCGCGCTGCTGCCGGCGTTGCGTCCCCGGCTCGCCGCCGTGCTGCACCCGGGTTTCACCGAGCCCGAGGCCGTGCTGCGGGCCGCCGGGGTGCCGGTGGTGCGGGTGCTGACCAGCGAGTCCGACGGCCATCGGCTCCACCCCGGCGACGTCCCGCCCGACGCCGACCTGGTGGTGGTCGGCAACCCCACCAATCCGACGGGGGTGCTGCATCCCGCGGCCGACGTCCGGGCGTTGGCCGCGCCGGGCCGGGTGCTGCTGGTGGACGAGGCGTTCGCCGACGCGATTCCCGGCGAACCGGAGTCCCTCGCGGGCGACGGCGGCGTGCCGGGTTTGCTCGTGTTCCGCAGTCTCACCAAGACCTGGGCGCTGGCGGGGCTGCGGGCGGGGTACGCCCTCGGTGAGCCCCGCCTGCTGGCCCGGCTCGCCGCGCCGCGCCCCCCGTGGCCGGTCTCGACGCCCGCACTGGAGGCCGTCATCGCCTGTTCCGAACCCGGCGCCGTCGCCGAGTCCCACCGGTCCGCCGAACGGCTGGCCGCCGCCCGTGCCGAGCAGGCCGAAGCCCTCGCCGCCGTCCCCGGCGTCACGGTGCTGCCGGGACGGGCGCCCTACCTGCTGCTCAGGCTGCCCGACGGGCGGGGCGAGCGGGTGCGCACCCTGCTGCGTGAGGCCGGCATCGCGGTGCGTCGCGGCGACACGTTCCCCGGCCTCGGGCCCGACCATGTCCGCGTGGCGGTCCGGCCGGCTCCCCAGGTCGCCCGGCTCGCCGCCGTCCTGGCCGAGACGCTCGTGGAGGTCGGCGCATGACGACCACCGTCGGCGACGTCATCGCCGCGCTGGAGAAGGCGTACCCACCGGCACTCGCGGCCGACTGGGACGCGGTCGGGCTCGTCTGTGGTGACCCCACCGAGCCCGTGTCCTCGGTGCTGTTCGCAGTGGATCCGGTGCCCGAGACCGTCGATGAGGCGATCGACGGCGCCGAGGGCGCGTCCCAGCTGCTCGTCACCCACCATCCGCTGCTGCTGCGCGGGGTGCACGGCGTGGGCGCGGACACCCCGAAGGGTGCGCTGCTGCACCGGCTGATCCGTTCGGGCACCGCGCTGTACACCGCGCACACGAACGCCGACTCCGCCGATCCCGGTGTCTCCGACGCGCTGGCGTCCGCGATCGGCCTGGAGGTCACGGGTCCGCTGGTCGGCGCCCCGGGCGAGCCGCTCGACAAGATCGTCACGTTCATCCCGGTCGGCCCGGCCATCACCACGGTGCACGACGCGCTGTCCGCAGCCGGTGCCGGCCGGATCGGCAACTACAGCCACTGCTCGTTCGCCACCGCAGGCACGGGGCAGTTCAAGCCCCTCAACGGCGCGGATCCGACGATCGGGTCGGTCGGGAAGCTGGAGCGGGTGGCGGAGACGAGGCTGGAGATGGTGCTCCCGCGCGGGCGCCGGGCGGCCGTGGTCGCCGCGCTCCGGGCCTCGCACCCGTACGAGGAGCCCGCGTTCGACGTGTTCGAGCTCGCCGACCTGCCCTCGGCCCAAGGGCTCGGCCGGATCGGCACGCTGCCCGCGGCCGAGCCGCTCGCGGCGTTCACCGAGCGCGTGGCGGCGGCGCTGCCGTCCACGGCGTGGGGAGTGCGGGCCGCGGGTGATCCGGAACGGCTGATCGAGCGGGTCGCGGTCTGCGGCGGGGCGGGGGACTCGGCGCTGGACGCGGCCGTCCGCGCGGGCGTCGACGCCTACGTCACCGCCGATCTGCGCCACCATCCGGCGTCGGAGCACCTGCTGGCCGGGACACTCGCCGGGCGTCCCACCCCGGCGCTCGTCGACGTCGCACACTGGGCGTCGGAGTGGCCGTGGTGCGTGCAGGCGGCGGACGTGGTCCGCACGGCGCTTGCCGGTAGCGTCGAGGTTCGCGTTTCGCGCCGCTGCACGGATCCCTGGACGGTGGCGCCGACGACCGGAAGGCACGAAAAATGGATGTGATGGCTGAGTGAAGGCCGACCCCGCCGTCCAACGGAAGCTGCTGGACCTCTCCGAGGTCGACGCCGAGCTCACCCGGCTCGCCCACCGCCGCCGCACCCTGCCCGAGCACGACGAGCTGACCCAGGCCGAGGCGGCGGTGCGCCAGGCCAAGGACAAGCTCGTCGAGGTGGAGACCGCCGCGGGCGACCTGGACCGCGACATCCGCCGCATCGAGCGTGACGTCGACGGGGTCCGGGCCCGCACCGAGCGCGACAACCAGATGCTCACCGGCGCCGGTATCGGCGCGAAGCAGGCCAGCGACCTGCAGCACGAGCTCGAGACGCTCGCCCGGCGGCAGAGCATCCTCGAGGACGAGCAGCTCGAGATCATGGAACAGCGCGAGGCCATCGGCGTCGACGTCGAGCACTCCCGGGAGGCGCTGGCCGCGGCCGAGCAGAAGCTCTCGGAGCTGGCCGAACGGCGCGACTCGGCGCTCGCCGACATCGACGCCGCGGAGGCCGGCAGGCGCCGCGCCCGCGAGGAGGCACTCCCCGGCATCCCGGCCGACCTGCTCGCCGCATACGACAAGCGGCGCGAGCAGCGGGGGGTCGGGGCGGCGCTGCTGCTGCAGCGGCGCTGCCAGGCGTGCCGGTTGGAGCTGGACCGCACCGCCATCTCCGAGCTGCGCGGCGCACCCGCCGACGAGGTGGTGCACTGCGAGGAGTGCGGCGTGATCCTCGTCCGGACGAAGGAGTCGGGTTTGTGAAGCTCATCGTCGAGGCCGACGGCGGCTCCCGCGGCAACCCCGGCCCGGCCGGGTACGGCGCCGTGGTGCTCGACGCGGACACCGAGGAGGTGCTCGCGGAACGCGCCGAGGGGCTGGGGATCAGCACCAACAACGTCGCGGAGTACCAGGGCCTCATCGCGGGGCTGCGGGCGGCGATCGAGCTGGGCGCCACCGAGGTGGAGGTCCGGATGGACTCCAAGCTGGTCGTCGAGCAGATGTCGGGACGGTGGCAGGTCAAGCACCCGGCGATGAAGCCGTTGGCGCTGGAGGCGGGCGGCCTCGTGCGGGAGCTCGGCTCGGTGCGGTTCGGGTGGGTGCCGCGTGCGCGCAACTCGCGGGCGGACGCCCTCGCCAACAGGGCCATGGACGAGCAGGCCGGAGTGACGCGGCAATGACCGAGCCGCCCTCCACGGTCGCCACCGCCCCGGCCTCCGCGTCGTGGACCGGTCAGGTCGGGGCCCCGTCCCGTCTGCTCCTGCTGCGGCACGGGCAGACCGCCCTGTCGGTCGAGCGCCGCTACTCCGGGCACGGTGACCCGGAGCTGACCGACCTCGGCCGCCGGCAGGCCGCCGGTGCGGCCACCCGCCTCGCCGCCGTGCCCGGCATCGCCGCCGTGCTCACCTCACCGCTGCTGCGGGCGCGCCAGACCGCCACCGCGGTGGCGGAGGCCACCGGCGCGCCGCTCGTCGTCCGGCAGGGCTTGATCGAGACCGACTTCGGCGACTGGGAGGGCCTGACGTTCGCCGAGGCCCGCGCCCGCGACCCCGAGCTGCACGCGGCGTGGCTCGGCTCCGAGGACGCGGCGCCGCCCGGCGGGGAGAGCTTCGCGGCCGTCGGCAGGCGGATCGAGACCGAACGTGCCGCCGTGGTGGACGAGTTCCCCGGCTCCACTGTGGTGCTGGTGAGCCACGTGACGCCGATCAAGATGCTGCTGCGTGCCGCTCTCGAGGGCGGCCCCGGCATCCTCTACCGCCTGCACCTTGACCTGGCCGCACTGTCCATCGTGGACTTCTACCCCGACGGCGGCGCGAGCGTCCGGCTCGTGAACGACACCAACCACCACCCCGCGGCCTGACCCCCCGCCGGTCAGCGGCGCTCACCGAGCACCCTCGATCTGCTGGGAGACGGGGGCGACGCGGCTGATCGCTCCGAGATGTGGATGTCCGCCTCCCTCAGGGCCAACAGCCACATCTCGCAGTGATCAACCCCGGTTCCCCTTGAGTCGCCTGGTTCCCGCGTACGAGTCGCCCGGCTCCGGCGCACTCATTCAGGGGTCGCACCACCACGGGCATCCGCCGACTCGCGCCCCCGAACCGGGCGACTCGCGGCACCGCAATCGTCCTCGCAGAGTGCGCGTGTTCCTCGCAGATCCCACAGCCCCTGCGAGGAACCCACGCGCTCTGCGAGGACGGTTATGTCCGCTCGCGGTGAACGGTGGCGGGCCGAGTAGAGTTCGCAGCGCGGACGAGCTGGCCGGGCGGCCGCGGAGGTGGCCTTCGGGTCACCGCCGAGGAAAGTCCGGACTCCGTAGGGCAGGGTGGTTGTCAACGGCAACCCGGGGCGACCCGCGGGACAGTGCCACAGAGAACAGACCGCCTCGGTCCGGACGACAGTCCGGGAGCGAGGTAAGGGTGAAACGGTGGTGTAAGAGACCACCAGCACCCCGGGTGACCGGGGTGGCTCGGTAAACCCCACCCGGAGCAAGGTCAAAAGGCTCTCCAGCCTGAGGTACGGGGAGCTGCGCAGGCGTTCGAGGGCGGCCCGTCCGAGCCTGCGGGTAGACCGCTAGAGCCTGCCGGCGACGGCAGGCCCAGATGGATGGTCGCCGAACGGTGCGCCGCAAGGCGCCCGGGAACAGGATCCGGCTTACAGGCCAGCTCGTCCGCCCCCAGCCTGGCCTGCGCAGATGGCACGGCCTCTCGCGTCCGGTCATCGGAGTCGGGCTGGCCCATGGTCCCGTCTCCCGGCATCGCCCGCTGCGGGAATAGTGCCCAGCCGGCGCAAGTTCGCCAGGGCGTGGCGATCACTCTCTCGGCGGGCGTGCGCGCCCTGATCGACGGCCCGAACTTCGCGACGGTGGCGACGCTCGACCCGGACGGCGGTCCGCAGACGTCGGTCGTCTGGGTTGGCCTGGATGAAGGCGCCCTCGTGTTCAGTGCCACCGAGGACCGCCGCAAGGTTCGCAACTTGCGGCGGGACCCCCGCATCAGCGTGTCGATCACTGACGCGGCGGACCCGTATCGACACACCCAACTCCGCGGCACGGTGACGATCACTGAGGACCCGGACAAGACGCTGCCGAAGACACTGAGCCACAAGTACCTCGGCGAGGACCCACCCTCGGAGGGCTCGGAGGTTGAGCGGGTGATCGTTCGGCTCCACGTCGAGAAGGTCGCCGGCAACGTCCGGTGACCGGAACCGCAGATCGGAGCTCGTCCGACGTCACATCTGCTTGGCCAGCTCGGTAGCGGCTTCGACGGCGATGTGGATGGCTCGGGCCGCGAGTGGTGATCGGGTGCGTCCGGCCGGCCAGTGCAGGTACATCTCGCGGGCGGGGGATGGGTGCAGTGGGTGGATGCTGAGCCGCTCGTCGGACGAGGCGTCGGATCCGTGGAGAGCGAGCCATGGCAGCACCGCCGACCCGATGCCCGCCCGCACCATCGACAGGATGGTGTCGTGGCCGGCGGTCCGGAACACGATCCGTGGCTGTGCGCCGTAGCCGGCGAGCGTCCGCTCCAACCATCGCTGGTGATAGGTGGGCGGCCAGGCGACCATCGGAGCATCGTCGAGCAGCGTCACCGGCACTGGACCATCGGGGAACGCGCCGGCGCCGGCGACCAGGAGGTACGGCTCGTCGAGCAGCTTGACGTGCTCGACGTCGCCGCCGATCCGGCCGTCGTGGAACACCAGGTCGAGGTCTCCGATCTGCGGATCGTCCGGTTTCACCTCGGACAGCCTGATGTCGCACCCGCTTTTATTGATGCATCGGCGCCCATAGCGTCGTCGACATGACGACCGTCGGCACGCCGCGTCCCGAGCAGCTGTCCAGCCCTCGCGGTGCACCCCTGACGGCGCTGCATTGGGCGGACGTACGGACGCGGGTGGCCGAGGCGGGCGACTTCCTGCTTGCGACCACCGATCCGGATGGGCGGCCGCACGTGGTGCCGGTGCTGGGTGTGTGGCTCGACGGAACGGTCTGTTTCGCCACCTTCCGCGAGTCCCGCAAGGCCCGCAACCTCGCGCGGAACGGCCAATGCGCGATCACGGTGCCCGGTCATGATGTCGACCTGGTTCTCGAAGGCACCGCCCATCTCGTTCGGGATCCAGCCCGGCTGCAGAGAGTTGCGGAGCTGTTTCCGGCCAAGTATCCGTGGTGGCATCCGTTCGTCAGAGACGGCGAGTTCTACGATCCGGCCGACACCGCCCTCGACGATCCCCGGCACGTTTATGAACTCGAACCGGCGCAGGTGTTCGCATTCGGCAAGGAGAAAGGGTTCAGCGCCACCCCCGGCGCTTCCAGAAGTGCACTTTCGAACGAAAGGAAAGGTGCCAATGATAGCAGTGACCGACGACGAATGGCGATCCTTCGTCGCAGCGGGAACACGCCTCGGCCACGTCGCTCTCGCCCGCGCCGACGGGCGACCCCACGTTACCCCGATCTGCTTCATCCTCGACGGCGATGAGCTCGCCTTCGCCCTGTCGCCCGGGAGCGTCAAGGGCGAGAGCCTGGCCCGTGACCGGCGCATCGCGGTCTGCGTCAGCGATGAGCGACAGCCCTACAGCTTCGTGACCGTCGAAGGACATGCCCGAACCTCTGCCGAGCCGGACCAGGTCAAACGCGTCGCCGCGGGCATCGCCGGCCGCTACTACCCCGCACTGCCCGCAGCGGACGTCGCTGAGTCGTTCGTGCAGGAAGGCTTCACCGCTGTTCGCATCGGCATCACCACCGTCATCGCCCGATCCGGCCTCGGCTGACAGTCCCACGCCGGCTCGCCGAGATCGTCGCCACCCTCGCCGGGCGCCGGCTCGTCCGTCCTAATCCTGCGGCGCGGAGCCGAGTTTCGGTGGAGCCGTGAATATTCACGTGCAGCTCCCGGGATTATCATTTCTTGCGCTGCCTGCGATTTGGCGCGGTTTCCGTTTCGGTGGTGACTGTCCGCTGAACCTGTCTGCCGTCTGGGTGACATCATGTCCTGGCCATTGCCATGGCCTTTCATCGGTGGGCTACTTCGGGCAGTCGAGCCGCTGCGGTTGTCGATGCCCCGATGGATCCAGGGAGCGCACCATGCCCGTCACACCGAACCAGGGATCCACCGGCGGAGGGGATGCCGTGACTCTCACCGGTACCCGCTTCACGGGCACCACCAGCGTGCGTTACGGCATCCGCCCGGCGGCGAGTTTCACGGTACTGAGCGATACGACCACGGCCACCGTCACACCGTCGGGAAACGGCGCTGTGCCGGTCGCTGTGACAACCCCGGGGGGAACGGGGGTCGTCGGCACCTTTTTCTATCTGCCGCCGCCCTCTTTCAGTATCACCCCGCCTGCTGCCGGCCCGGTGGCGGGCGGTAACACGGTGACGTTCACCGGGCGGGGCCTCTCCACCACGAGCGAGGTCCGGTTCGGTACGCAGACCGCCGGATTTGTCGTCGATTACGACGGCCGGCTCACCGTGACCGTCCCGGCGGCGGCCGCGGCGGGTCCGGTCGCGGTCACCGTGCGCACCAGGGGTGGAATCGCCGGCGGAGCCACCTACACCTACCTGGCCGTCCCTGCTGTCACCACCGTGACGCTCGACTCAGGGCCGGTGGGTGGGGGCAACCTCGTCGTCATCACCGGAACCGCGTTCTCCAACACCACCGGCGTCACCTTCGGCGGGACACCGGCCGCCGTCTTCCGGATCGCCTCGGACACCGAGATCGACGTCCTGGTGCCGGCCGGAGCACTCGGCTCGGCCGATGTCTCGGTCACCACGCTCGGCGGTACCACCACCGCCGTGGACGCCTACACCTATCTGGGCACTTTCGCGGTGCTGGGCGCGGTGTCGGTCACCAACACCGGCCTGTCCCAGGTCACCGGAGACCTCGGAGTGAGCCCGGGAGTGTCGGTCACCGGATTTCCGCCCGGCCAGGTGAACGGAACCATCCATGTCTCGGATGCGGCCGCCGTCGAGGGCCATGCTGATCTGGTCGCGACGTACGCCGACGCGGTCGCCCGGACCCCGGACGCCGGCCTTCCCGGGGATGTCGGCGGCGTGATCCTGACTCCGGGCGTCTACAACGCGGCTTCGTCCCTCGGGCTGACCGGCACGGTCACACTGGACGCCCAGGGCGACCGCAACGCCGAATGGATCTTCCAGATCGGGTCGACCCTGACGACGGCGACCGCGAGCAGCGTCCTTCTCATCAATGGCGCCACGGCCCGCAACGTCATCTGGCAGATCGGAACCTCCGCCACCCTCGGCATCGGCACCGCCTTCGCCGGCCGGATCCTGGCCGCTGTCTCGATCACGGTGAACGCCGGTGTGAGCGTCAACGGTCAGGTCCTCGCCCGCGACGGCGCCGTCACCCTGGACACCAACATCATCGTCCGGCCCTGGTGAACCACGTCGCTGCCTCCCGGCTGCGGCGAGGAAGGCACATCCTCGCCTTAGGCTGAATCCCACACGAAACGGACAGGGGGCCGAGGTGGCTGAGGCGACGGCAGCTGAGGAGAAGGTTTCTGAGGTGCTGGCCGAGCTGGCCGCGCTCGAGGACCCGAGAGCTCGCGAGGTGAACGAGAAGCACGGCGACGATCACGGCGTGAACCTCGGCAAGCTGCGCGCGCTCGCGAAGCGGCTGAAGACGCAGCAGGAGCTCGCACGACAGCTCTGGGCGACCGATGACACCGCGGCGCGGCTCCTGGCGATCCTGGTCTGCCGCCCGAAGACGTTCGAGCGCGACGAGTTGGACACCATGCTTCGCCAGGCGCGCACCCCCAAGGTGCACGACTGGCTCGTGAACTACGTGGTGAAGAAGAACCCGCACGCCGAGGAGCTGCGTCTGGCCTGGTTCGCGGACCCGGATCCCGTGGTCGCGAGTGCGGGCTGGGCGTTGACCACCGAGCGGGTGGCGAAGAGGCCCGAGGGCCTCGACCTCGCGGGGCTGCTCGACGTCATCGAGGCGGAGATGAAGGGTGCTCCGGACCGCTTGCAGTGGGCGATGAACCACTGCCTGGCTCAGATCGGGATCGAGCACGTCGAGTACCGCGCCCGCGCGATCGACATCGGTGAGCGCCTGGAGGTGCTCAGGGACTACCCGACACCCCGCAACTGCACGTCGCCGTTCGCGCCCATCTGGATCGGGGAGATGGTGCGCCGCCGGAATGACGGGTGAGGAGTCGCGTGCTCACACGCGTGTGATCGACGTCAGCGGGGGCCGAGGCCGGTCTTCCCGTCGATGAGCTCGCGAACGATGTCGAGGTGACCGGCGTGGCGGGCGGTCTCTTCGATCATGTGCAGGATGACCCCGCGCAGGTCGGTGATCTGGTCTCCCAGATAGTCGGGATGACGGGCGCGCGGGGGTGACGACAGCGGCAGGGCCGCGACGATCGCGTCGGAGCGCGCGCACTGATCGCGGTAGAACTCGAGAACCACCGACGGCGGCCGCGAGGTGATCAGGGGAGTGTTGTCGTCGGGCCAGGGCAGCGGATCGGCGGAGCCGGTGGCGATCTCCTGGAACCAGTGCCGCTCGGCATGACCGAGGTGTTCCACGAGCCCCAACGGGGTCCAGCCCGACGGCAGGACCGAGGTCATGAGGGCTTCTTCGTCGAGCCCGTCGATGATTGCCAGCACGCTGGCCCGCTGCCACGCGAGGAACTCCAGGAGGGCCCTCTTCTCGTCGTCCACCGAGGCATGCCCTTCTGCGAAACGGGAGCCGGACGCTAGCAGGCGGCGCGCCGAACGCGGTCGGTGGCGGGTCACGGCGTCGTGCAGCGTGGCTGCGTTCTCGGCCAGCCACTCCTGCTGGCGCAGGATGCGGTCCCCGATGCCCTGCTCCCACATGCGCTGCCAGCCGCCGCCCAGCCGGCGTGCCCGGTCCCGCATCAGGAACCAGGAGCGGTCCGCGCTGTTGCGTGCGACCGCCACCACCTGGCGCCGCTCGATCGGGTCGAGGCCGTACTCGTCGACGAGCAGCGCTGCCCGGGCAACGGCGTCGACGTCCCTGACGGCGGCCTCGCGGTCGGCGACCGGCATGAGCGGGGCCCACCACCGCAGCATGGTGCAGACCTCTCCCACCCGGTCGGTGGGGCGGGCGAGGTCGAAGTCGATGAGGGCTGCGGCGTGTCCGTCGCGGAACACCACGTTCTCGGGGGTGATGTCCATGTGCCCCACGAAGCTCGGCGGGCCGGCGATCGAGGGTGGGGTGCCCGGCGGGTCCGGTTGCGTGCCCGCCCACGCGATCTCCGGGATGCCGAAGGACTGGGCGGCGTCGTCGTATCGACGGACCAGGCGGGCGACGCCGGCGATCCGCTCGTCGTCAGCGACCCAAGCGGGCCACGGCCGCCCGGCGGCCTCGCCGCTCACGTAGGACAGGGCGTGGCGCCCGCGCGCATCGATCCCGAGAAAGCGGGGTGCGCCGTCGAAGCCGACGCGCTCCAGGTGGGTCAGCAGAGCCTCGACCAGGTCGGAGCCGGGCTGTCGAGGACGCCGGACGGTGTTCCCGACGCGGACGACGCCCTCGGTGACGTCGCCCCCGAGCAACGGTTCCTCGGGACCGTCCTCAATGATCATCCGGCGACGGTAGTCCGCGTGATCATCGACGTATGCTGCTGCTCCGCGGAGAGGAGGGGATGGTTGTCCCCGGTAGTCACCTACGTCGCCTACGGGTACCTCCTCATCGGGAACCTCGATTCCATCACGTCCCCTGAGCTGGACACGCGCAGTGCCCCGGACTTCGCCGAGGTGGTCACAGAAGGGCTGATTCACGTTCAGGCCGCCACCCACACCGGAGACGTCCTGCTCGACGTCACCATCCTCGACGGCATGACGGATCGCCGGACAGGGAGGGGAGCGGCGGCCGACACGCTCCTGCTGCCTCTGCTCAGCCCGACGATCGTCGTTTCCACCTTCTGGGGACTCGTCGAGGGGTGCGAAGTCGAGCTGCCGGAGCAGTGGACTGCCGCTCGGGTGCGGATCACGTCGCCGCGTTACGCAGAGGTCGCCGCCCGGGAGAGGGAGTACCTGCCCGGTCCTCACGCCGATCCCGAGGAGATCCTCGTGGAGTTCGCTCCGGGCTGACCGGGCCGACGAGCCGGGTCCTTCGATCTTCGGAGAGTGTGGCTGCGAGCGAGAGGCCGTGCGCCCGTGGGTTCGCCGCGGAGTTCGGGAACGAGAGCCGGGCCCCGAGTTCCCGGACCGCCCGCTCAGGCGAGTGCCCTCCCCGGAGCGGGAGAAGGCGGCACGACCACCGCCGTCAGCACCGCCCCGGCAACGGCGAGCAGCACGGCGGTGTTGACCGCCACTCCCAGGCCCGCGACCTGCGCCACGACGGGGCCGAGGACGGCGCCTGCCAGCGTCGCTGCCGCTTCCACGATCCCGAAGACCGCGCTGACGCGCCCGAGTGCGGAGCCGGGGATGGTGCGCTGCCAGACGGTCCGTGGCGCACCGAGCACCACCGACCCGGACGTCCCGATGACGACGGCCGCGATGAGCGCTGCCGGCAGTGCGGTCACGTTGACCAGAAGGGCGAACCCCACAGCCGTCACGGCCTGGGCGCTCGCGAGCAACGGGCGGATCGGCATGCGGTCCACCAGTAGTCGGAGCAGCGGGGCGCCGAGGAGGAACCCGACGCCGAGTGCGGACAGGACGAGACCGATGGCCGTCGGTCCGCCGAGCCGCTCGACGCCCAGCGGCACCAGCAGTGCGCTGAGCGCGGCGTTCGCCAGTAGGAACACGCCGGTTGCCGGCAGCAGCGCCGCGATCAGGGGGTGCTCGCGCAGGACCTGCAGGCCGGCGCGGAAGGACTCCCGCCCGCCTCGACGATCTGGTCGGTCTCGCCGCCTGGTGGCGAAGATGGCGACGGCTGAGAACAGGTAGGTCGCGACGTCGATGGCAACCAGTGCCGGAAACCCTGCCGTGAGCAGCAGTGCGGCGCCGAGCGGCCCTCCGACCAGCCGGACGGTGCCGTTGATGACGGCGTTGAGGGCGTTCGCGCTGCTGAGCAGCGCGCCCGTGCCGACGACGGCGGGCACGTGGGCCTGCATCGCGGGCATGAAGACGACGGTCGCGGCGCTCTCGATGAGGACGGCCACGTGCACGATCCACGGTGCCGTGTCGGCGGTGAACAGCAGGGCGATGGCGGCCGCGCGCAGCACGTCGGTGCCGACCAGGAGCTTCCGGCGGTCCACCCGGTCGGCCAGGACTCCCGCCACCGGGCCGAGCAGCAGGAACGGGAGGTACTCCGCAGCGACGACGAGCCCGGTCGCCAGCAACGAGTCGGTGGCGGCGAGCACGTGTGCCGGGGCGGCGATGGCCAGCAGCCAGGACCCGAGCCCGCTCACCAGGTTGGCGCTCCACAGCAGCCTGAAGTCGCGCACGCGCAACGCCTGCAGCATGAGATCCCTCGATGGTGTCCCGTCGGATTGTGTTCTGTGAAGATACGAGTACCAGAATCACTTCTGTGAAGATAGGGTGCTCAGCATGGAGCTGCTCGGCAGGCGACTACGTGCGTTGCGCGCCGCGGCCGGCCGCACGGTGGCCTCGGTCGCGGCGGACGCCGGCCTGTCGGTGCCCTACATCGCGAACCTGGAGAACGGGCGGGGCAACCCGACCATCGCCGCGCTCGACCGGCTGGCCCGCGCGCTGGGAACCGAGCTGTCGGTCGAGCTCGGCCAGCCGGGAGCGGAGCCGGCAGTGGAACCGCCCGCTTCCCTGGTTCGGGTGGCCCGCACCGAGCGGTTCCGCAGGGTCACGATCGAGCTCGCCGGGTCGGACCGGAGCCCGAGCGAGGTGGCGGCCGCACTGGTCGACCTGCTCGCGCGCGTGGGTCCGGCTCTCGGCGTGGAGCCTGATGACGTCGACTGGTGGCGACTGCTCGACGCGCTGCTGCTCGTCGGTCTGCACTCCCACCAGAGCACGGGCACTGCTCCATGACGGGAACTGCTCGCCGCGGGCTCCGGCCCCGGTCAGGGTGGCGGTGGCTGCGCGTTCAGCCTCGTCCTCCGTTGTGACCGGGATGTCCTGACAATCGAAGTGTTCTGCTCCGGCGGAGCGATACCCGTGCCGATCGGCGAATGCAAGACCGGTGTTCGCCTGCGCCTGTGAGATGTGCGGCGAAGCTGTTGATCTGCTGTGAGTAGGCGCATGAAGGGCAACGAAGCTCCGCCGCGCTTCGTCAACAGATCGTGAGGGGAAATCGTTGGCGCGGACGCGCGAGGAACATCCTGCTCGTCGTGATCCTGGCCGTGCTCGTGGGAGCGGGCACCGTGATGGTCGAGGATCGCACTGAGGCCGGCACTCCCGTTGCCGCCGTGCCCGCCGCCGTTCTGCCCAGACCCGTCGACTCTCCCGTGGCGATGCCCGCCCGCGGCACGGACGACGCCGCCGACGCGGCAGCAGCCTCGTCGGCGGCCGTGAACGCCGCGACGCAGGCCGTGGACGCCTTCGACCGCTCGAACGGCAACACCCAGATCGGGGTCGCCGTTCTCGACCGGTCGACCGGGCAGGAGTCCGTCGGCGCAGAAGGCGCCACGGACTTCTACTCGGCGTCGGTCGTCAAGCTCTACACGGTGGTCGCCATTCTGCACCGCGTCGAGACCGGGGCCGTGAAGCTGACCCCGACGGACACCTCCGACATCCAGCGCGCGCTCGTCGCCAGTGACGACAACGCGATGGACGCGCTGTGGGAGAAGTTCGGTGGCGCCCAGACCGTCGCGCAGACCATCTCGCTGGTCGGGCTCAAGGACAGCAAACCGCCGACCGACCCGTCCCAGTGGGGCGAGACGAAGATCTCCGCCCGCGATGTGGTGGCGGTGTACCAGTACGTGCTGACGATGATGAGCCCGAGCGGGCGGGCCATGATCATGAACAACCTGGCGAACGCGCGCGACCTCGGGGCGGACGGCTTCAACCAGGCGTTCGGGCTGATCGCTCCGCCCCGGCCGGCCAACGTCGCGGCCAAGCAGGGCTGGATGTGGATCGGCTCGGACTTCGACCTGCACACCACGGGCGTGCTCGGCGCCGACCACCGGTATGTGATCGCCGTGCTCAGCAAGAACCCGGCGCGGGTGGGGTCCGCCGCGGTCCGGGCGACCGTGACGACAGCTGCCCATGACGCCGAGGCCGCGTTGCCCCAGCCCTGATGGCGGCGGAGGCAACAGCGGACGGCAGGGCACTCGTGGGGGAGTTCGTGCTGGTCACGAGCTCGCCTCCTTCAAGAACGACCCGCATCGCACGCAGGCCGTAGTACAGCCGGGACTTGACGGTGCCCTCGGGCACCCCGAACTCACGCGCGGCCTCGCGGACCGAACGGCCGTGGAAGTAGCACGCATGCAGGGCGGAGCGGTGTTCCCGGGACAGCCGGTTCAACGCGGCGGTGACGGTCCAGCGCTGGACGGCCCGGTCGATCGTGTCCTCCGCGATCAACTCCGGGACCACGTCGGTCGGGTACTCGATGCGCTCCGGGCGCGACCGCCACTCGTCGATCGCGATGCGTCGGGCGACGGTGAACAGCCAGGTGCGCTGGGAACCCCGGGCCTCGTCGAGAGCGTCGAGGTGGCGCCACGCCCGCAGCATCGTCTCCTGCACGACGTCCTCGGCCTTGCTCGCATTTCCTCCCGTGAGGCGCATGGCGAACGATCGGAGAGCCCCACTGTGACGATCGTGCACGAGCCGCATCAGCGCCGCGGCCCCGGACGGATCTTCGTGGCGCAGGCGGGGATCACGCGGCGGATTGTCCTTCTGGTCCGGCACCCAGCCAGCATATCGGAGTATTTTATTCCGTCCGGACTGGTGTTATCCGAACGGAATGCAATCGTCCGTTCGGGTATCGTTTTACCTGGAGAACCGAGCCAGTCGCGAGTATATCGTAATTCCTACGAAAAACTGGATGGTCAGCTCCGACCGTATTGTCTTATTATTTCTGCCTCATGCCGCGGCGACCGGGCAAAACTTACCCCGGGTGCAGGCCAAGAAGTGGTGATGGCCTGCGCCACATCTGCGCTCCCGGTGAACCGGACGTCATCGTGGCTCGTCAGGGGGCACGTGATGCGGTCAGCAGGTTTCCCCGGTGCGGTGCCGTCGTGAGCGGGCACGAGGACGTCTGTCTTGCCTTGGGCGCCTACCTGGTCGGCAGCCTCGTGGCGGCCGAACGCGAGGAGTTCGACGTCCATCTCGCCGGTTGCCCGACGTGTCAGAGAGAGCTGGCGGAGCTGGCGCCGGTGGTGGTGCTCCTGGAGCGCGTGGACGTCGCCGGCTGGGGCAACCGTGCGCAGGTGACCGGTGGGAGTCCATGCTCTGGATGGCCGCGGCGCCGGGCCTCCGGACGGCGCGGTGCCGGCATCGGTGGCTGCGGCGACGGGCAGCGGGCATGGTGGTTGAGGTGGCGCAGCGGCTGATCATCCGGGTTGCGGGCGAGTCCGGGAAGGGGTGGCGCTCGTGAGATGGGTGTCCTGCGCGTCGCAGTCCGTGGACTGTGACAAAGGTCGCACCGGAAAAGTGATGTTCCCCGCTGCGTGCTGCGCCCCCGCCCACCGGCATACTTTACTGGTTCTTTGCCGGTGGGATTCACGGCACATGGGGTTCCGCTGAACCTTGCGGCTCTCCACATCGTGGTCAGAAGTGTTGCAGCCGCGGTGCCTTTCGGGGTGCCACCAGCGATCAGGAGGTACAGATGCACCGCAACCGACTCGGCGTCCCCTCCGGCGTTCCTTTCGCCGTCTCAACAGCATCGCTGATCCACCACATTGTGGAGGATGCTCTGTCCGGCCACGGCGAGCGGGATGTCCGGTTCGCTCTGCCTCCGACCCGTGGTTCGGCGAGCTGATGGAGGAACCACGTCCGTCGGCGACGGGGGAGCCCGCGCCGCCGACTCCTCCGTCGGGCTCCGTGGCGGTCACCGCCGGCGGGTCCGACAACGCTGCCGATCGGCTCGTCCTGTCCATCTGTCGCGCGCTGAGCGCAGCGCTGCTGCTGGTGGTGGGGGGCAGCCATCTGGTGCTCTACTTCGTCGGCTACGGCAGCATTCCGACGATCGGGGTGTCGTTCCTGCTCAACGCCGCCGGGGGCACGCTGTTGGCGCTGGCGGTGGTCGTCGTCCGGCCGCGCTACCTCCGCCTCGTGACGGTGCTGGGGGCCCTGTTCATGGCGGCGACCCTCGGGGCGCTCGCGCTCGCGCTGACCGTGGGGCTGTTCGGTTTCGTCGACGAGCTCACGACGCCCCTGGTCCCGACCACGCTGGTCCTCGAGTTGGCCGGGGTCGTGGTCCTCACAGTGACCGCCGTGATCGCCAACCGCATCCGCCGGTCTCGCTGACGGGACGGTCCTCCGCTCCGGAGCCGGTCTCCGCGGGGGAGGTGCTCGGCCCGTCCCTGGCGTATATTGTTGGTAATGCTAAGGACTTTGCCGGACGAGCGCTACAAGTGGGTCGCGCTCTCGAACACGACCATCGGAGTGTTGATCGTCACGATCAACATGTCGATCCTTCTCATCGCGCTGCCGGACATCTTCCGCGGAATCGGCATCGACCCGCTCGCGCCGGCCAACATCAGCTACCTGCTCTGGCTGATCATGGGCTATCTCGTGGTCACCGCCGTGCTCGTGGTCAGCTTCGGGCGGCTCGGTGACATCTTCGGGCGCACCCGGATGTACAACCTCGGCTTCGCGGTCTTCACCGTCTTCTCCGTGCTCCTGGCCGCCACCTGGACCCACGGTGCCGCCGCCGCGATCTGGCTGATCAGCATGCGGGTGCTGCAAGGCGTCGGAGGCGCTCTGCTGCTCGCCAACTCCACGGCGATCCTCACCGACGCGTTCCCGGCCGACCAGCGTGGTCTCGCACTGGGTATCAACCAGGTGGCCGGGATCGCCGGCTCGTTCCTCGGGCTCGTCATCGGCGGGGTGCTCGCGCCGGTGAACTGGCACTGGATCTTCCTGGTGTCCGTGCCCGTCGGGGTGTTCGGCACGATCTGGGCCTACCTCAAGCTGCGCGAGACCGGGGTTCGCCGGCCCGCCCGGCTGGACTGGTGGGGCAACGTCACGTTCGCGGTGGGCCTCGTCGCGGTCCTCACCGGCATCACCTACGGCATCCAGCCCTACGGCACGCACGTCATGGGGTGGACGAGTCCGGCGGTGCTCGGGCTGATCGTCGGCGGTGTCGCCGTGCTGATCGGCTTCGCGGTGATCGAGACCCGGGTGCCCGACCCGATGTTCCGCCTGACGCTGTTCCGGATCCGGGCCTTCACCGCCGGCAACCTGGCCAGCCTGCTCGCCGCGCTCGGCCGGGGCGGGCTGCAGTTCATCCTGATCATCTGGCTCCAGGGGATCTGGCTGCCCGAGCACGGCTACGACTTCGAGCAGACGCCGCTGTGGGCCGGGATCTACATGGTGCCGCTGACGGTGGGCTTCCTGGTCGCGGGACCGGTGTCCGGCATCCTCTCGGACCGGTTCGGCGCACGCGCCTTCGCGACCGGGGGAATGGTGCTCGCCGCCGTCAGCTTCCTCCTGCTCGACGTGCTGCCCGTCGACTTCGACTACCGCGCGTTCGCGGTGCTGCTCCTGCTGAACGGGCTGGCGATGGGGCTGTTCAGCTCGCCGAACCGCGCCGCGATCATGAACAGCCTGCCCGCCGAGCAGCGTGGTGCCGGCGCCGGCATGACCTCGACGTTCCAGAACTCCGCCACGGTCCTGTCGATCGGCGTGTTCTTCACGCTGCTCATCGTGGGTCTGTCAGGGACGCTGCCCGGCGCCCTGACCTCCGGCCTCGTCGCGCACGGCGTCCCCGCCGACGTCGCGGCGCGGGTGGCGGGCCTGCCGCCGGTCGGCACCCTCTTCGCCGCGCTGCTGGGCGACAACCCGATCCAGAACCTACTCGGCCCGCAGGTGCTCGCCGCGCTGCCGCCGTCGCAGGCGCAGTTCCTCACCGGGCGCGCGTTCTTCCCCGAGCTGATCTCCGGGCCCTTCGCGGCCGGCCTCACGCTGGCTCTGGGGTTCGCCGCGGCGGCCTGCCTGGTGGCGGCGGTCGCCTCGGCGCTGCGGGGCGGGAAGTACCTCCACGGTTCCGACCAGCCCGAGCCGAGCACGGTCCACGCCCGGGCCTGACTCGGCCCGCCCGGAGCCGTCCTGCAGCAGTGGGTCCAGGTACGGGTGGCCCGTGAAGTGCACCCCGAACATCTCGTGGGTCTCCCGCTCGTGTCGGCTCGCGCCGCGGTGGACACCGGTCGCGGTGGGCAGCCGGAGGTCGCCTGCCGGCACGAGCGTGCGCAGGAGCAGGTGGTGGCGTCCCGCCGGGCAGTGCAGGTGCGCCACCACCAGGACTCCGGGGGGATCGGCGCCGAGATCGTCGGCGCCTCGTAGGAAGTCGAAGGACGAGCAGCCGATCTCGTCACGCGCCCATTCCAGTGCCTGGCACCACGCGGTGGGCGCCACGGTCACCGTGAGCATCCCGTGGCCGATCTCCGGGTCGCCCATCGCCAGCGCCGCCCCGGCGAGCAGGGCGATGTCCTCGGCGTCCATGCCCGTCACCACATCCCGGTCGGCGCGTAGGGGGCCGGGGGAGACCGGCACTGCTCCCACGGTGACGCGGGTCGCCCCGGCCGTCCATGGAGAGTCGGCCGCGAACCGTCAACCGATCGCTCAAGAGTCGGGGGTCCGGGCCGGTCGGGCGGTCGATACTTCAGCATATGGCGAATGGTTGGCCCGGAAGTCTTGATTGATCGGTCAGGGGTTGGGGCCCATGCTCGGGCCATGTCGGACCGGTGGAGTGCAGGCGTCATCCCTTACGCGGAGATGGGCTACTGGCAGCCCGACTACGTGCCGAAGGACACCGACATCCTGTGTGCCTTCCGCATCACCCCGCAGGAGGGGGTGCCGCCCGAAGAGGCGGGCGCCGCCGTGGCGGGGGAGTCGAGCACCGCCACCTGGACCGTGGTCTGGACCGACCGGCTCACCGCCCACGAGCACTACCAGGCCAAGTGCTACCAGGTCGAGGCCGTGCCCGGCTCGCCGGGGCAGTACATCGCGTGGATCGCCTACGACCTCGACCTGTTCGAGGAAGGCTCGATCGCCAACCTGACCAGCTCGATCATCGGCAACGTGTTCGGCTTCAAGGCGCTCAAGGCCCTGCGCCTGGAGGACATGCGGATCCCGACCCAGTACGTGAAGACGTTCGCCGGGCCGCCGCACGGGATCGTGATGGAGCGGGAGTGCCTGGGCAAGTACGGCCGCCCGCTGCTGGGGGCGACCACCAAGCCCAAGCTCGGGCTGTCCGCCCGCAACTACGGCCGCGTCGTCTACGAGGCCCTGCGCGGCGGCCTCGATTTCACGAAGGACGACGAGAACATCAACTCCCAGCCGTTCATGCGCTGGCGCGACCGGTACCTGTTCTGCATGGAGGCGGTCAACCGCGCGCAGGCGGCGACCGGGGAGGTCAAGGGCCACTACCTCAACGTCACCGCAGGCACGATGGAGCAGATGTACGAGCGCGCGGACTTCGCCCGCGAGCTCGGCAGCGTCATCGTGATGCTCGACCTGACGGTCGGCTACACCGCGATCCAGTCGATGAGCGCGTGGGCGCGCCGCCACGGCGTGCTGCTGCACCTGCACCGGGCCGGGCACGGCACCTACACGCGGCAGAAGACCCACGGCGTGAGCTTCCGGGTGGTCTCCAAGTGGATGCGCCTCGCCGGGGTCGACCACATCCACGCCGGCACCGTCGTGGGCAAGCTGGAGGGCGACCCGACGATCGTCGCCGGGTTCTACGACACGCTGCGGCTCGACCACGTGCCCGCCGACCCGGTGAAGGGCCTGTACTTCGACCAGGACTGGGCGTCGCTGCCCGGCGTGATGCCGGTGGCGTCCGGCGGGATCCACGCCGGCCAGATGCACCAGTTGCTGCACCACCTCGGCGAGGACGTCGTCCTGCAGTTCGGTGGCGGCACGATCGGCCATCCCATGGGCATCGCCGCGGGAGCCACCGCCAACCGGGTCGCCGTCGAGGCGATGATCAAGGCCCGCAACGAGGGGCGCGACGTCATGGTCGAGGGCCCCGAGATCCTCAAGACGGCAGGCAGCCGCTGCCGCGAGCTCGACGTCGCGCTGGCCACCTGGGGCGACATCACGTTCGACTACGCCTCCACCGACACCCCGGACGTGGTCGCCACGCCCACCGGGGTCTGAGGAGCCTCCCGTGCGCATCACCCAGGGGACCTTTTCCCACCTTCCCGACCTGACCGCCGCCGAGATCACAGCGCAGATCGGGTACTGCCTCGACAACGGCTGGCCGCTGTCGGTGGAGTTCACCGACGACCCGCACCCGCGCAACACCTACTGGGAGATGTGGGGGCTGCCGATGTTCGACCTGGCCGACCCGGCCGGAGTGATGCTCGAGGTGGACGCCTGCCGCACCGCCCACCCCGACTGCTACGTGAAACTCAACGCCTACGACGCCCGGCTCGGCAGGCAGACGACCGCGCTGTCGTTCATCGTGCAGCGCCCCGAGCCTGAGCCCGGTTTCCGGCTGGAGCGCCACGAGGGCGCGGACCGGCGGATCACCTACACCACCACGTCCTACGCGACGGACCGGCCGCAGGGCGAGCGGTACGGCCCGAGCCCCGTTGCAGGAAAGCCACGTTGATGCCACGAGGTTGCGTGAAAGTGGCTTTGCTGCAACCGGGTCGGGGGCTCGCGTGAGCGCCGGCGCCCGGCCGGGCTTCGCGATGCCGGGTGGTGCGGTGGCGCCCGAGCCGGAGGTCACGCCGGACGACGACGGGGCGCCACCCCTGCTGGCCCCCGACGCGGTGGTCGACCTCGCCGCCGAGCGCAGCGCCACCGGGGTGGACGACGTGCTCGCCGCGCTCGACGCCGAGCTGGTGGGGCTGGCGCCGGTCAAGGCGCGGATCGCCGAGATCGCCGCGCTGCTGCTCGTGGACCGCACCCGTGCGCGGTTCGGCATCACGACCGCCCCGCCGAACCTGCACATGTGCTTCACCGGCGGCCCGGGCACCGGCAAGACGACGGTGGCGCTGCGGATGGCGGGCCTGCTGCACCGGATGGGCTACCTGCGCCGCGGGCACCTGGTCACCGTCACGCGCGACGACCTGGTCGGGCAGTACGTGGGGCACACCGCGCCCAAGACGCGTGACGTCCTCAAGCGCGCGATGGGCGGCGTGCTGTTCATCGACGAGGCCTACTACCTGCACAAGGCGGAGAACGAGCGGGACTACGGGAGCGAGTCCATCGAGATCCTCCTGCAGGTGATGGAGAACCACCGCGACGACGTGGTGGTCATCCTCGCCGGCTACGCCGCCGAGATGGACGTGTTCTTCCGCAGCAACCCGGGCATGAGCTCGCGGATCGCCCACCACATCACCTTCCCCGCGTACACCGCCGACGAGCTGGAGCAGATCGCCGACCGGATGGCCGACCAGCTGGGGTACGTGTTCGCCGCCGATGCCCGGCCGGTGCTGCGCGACTACCTGGAACGGCGGATGGCCCGCCCCCGCTTCGCCAACGCGCGCAGCGTCCGCAACGCCGTGGAACGGGCCCGGCTGCGCCAGGCGCGCCGGCTGGTCGACGGGGCGGACCAGCGGGTCGACCGCGACGCACTCACCACGATCGAGGCGGCCGACCTGCTCGCGAGCCGGGTGTTCGACCCCCATCCGGGCAGTTCAGAGCCGGGTGAGCGGGGTACCGCCGGAGGTGGTGGGTCCGGGACCATGCTCGTGTGACCACCAACGCCCGCCTGCGGGCACTCGTCGAGCTGGCCGACGCCGGCTCGGTGCGTGGCGCTGCCCAGCGCCTGGTGGTCACCGAGTCGTCGGTCTCGGCCGCGGTCAGCGCACTGGCGGCGGACGTGGGGGTGCCGCTCGTGCGCCGCAACGGCCGCGGGGTGCTGCTCACCCCCGCCGGGGAGCGCTACGCCGGTTACGCCCGCCGCATCCTGGGCCTGCACGACGAGGCGATGGCCGCGGCGCGCGGCGAGGCCGACCCGGAGCGGGGGCTGCTCCGGCTGGCCGCTGTGACGATGGCGGGGGAGCACGTCGTCCCGGCGCTGCTCGCCTCGTTCCACAAGCGCCATCCGAACGTGACGCTGCAGCTGGAGGTCGACCACCGGGCGCGGGTGTGGCCGCTGCTCGCCCAGCACGAGGTCGACCTCGTGCTCGCCGGGCGTCCGCCCGACGACCTGGCGGACGGGATCCGCGCGGTCAGCGCCAACAGCCTGGTCGTGGTGGGGTCGCCGAGGTCGGCCGACGGCTTTTCCCCGGCCGACGCGACGTGGTTGATGCGCGAAGCCGGTTCGGGCACCCGCGCCACCTGCGAGGCGCTCCTCGCGGCGCTGGAGGCCGACCCCCCGACGCTTGTCCTCGGCTCGCCGGGTGCGGTGATCGCGGCGGCCGAGGCGGGGCTGGGCGTGACGCTCGCGTCCCGGCAGGCCGTGGCCCGGCAGCTCGAGGGCGGGGAGCTGGTGGAGCTGCCGATGCCGGGCACCCCACTGCACCGCCCGTGGCACGCCGTGAGCCACCGGCACGCCACGGCGTCCACCGACATGTTCGTGAAGCATCTGCTGACACACCCGGAGCTGGGCTGGACGGCGCCACCGGCGGCCCGCTGACCTGGGGAGAGTCCTTACGGCGTCGGGACCGTCACCGTGACCGTCGTGCCCGAGCCGCGGCGCGAGCTCACGGTCAGGGTGCCGCCCACGAGCTCGGCCCGCTCGGCCATGCTCCGCATCCCGTAGCCCGGGGCGTCCGGCTCCAGGTCGCGCGCCTCGAACCCGCCCGGCCCGGTGTCGAACCCGCAGCCGTCGTCGCCGACCTCCAACCGGGCCGTGCCGGCCCGCACGGCGAACCGCAGCTCCACGCGGGTGGCCCTGGCGTGCTTCTGCACGTTCTGCAGCGCCTCCTGGGCGATGCGGTACAGCGCGATCTCGACGTGTTCGGGCAGGCGGTCGTCGCCGAGGTCCAGCTCGCAGTCGAGATCGGGCACCGTCCGGCACAGGCTGGACAGGCCCCCGGCGAGCCCGAGGTCGTCGAGCACCGGTGGGCGCAGGCCGCCGACGGCGATCCGGGCCTCGTCCACCGTGATGTCGGCCAGCTCGCGGGCGCGGATCAGCTGCTGCTGCGCGTACGCCGGGTCGGAGCGCAGCGTGCCTGCCGCCGCGTCGAGGTGGTACCCGAGGCTGACCAGGCGCTGGGAGATGCCGTCGTGGATGTCGCCCGCGAGCCGGCGCCGCTCGGTCTCCTGCGCGGCGATCACCTGCTCGGTGAACTGCTCGTGGGCGCGTTCCCTCGCGGCGAGCCTGCGGTGCAGCCGCGCGGAGTGCAGGGCACCCGCCACCAGCCTGCCGATCGAGGTGAGCAGCCGGATGTCGCGGGCGGTGAACTCGCGGCGGGCCACCGTGTGCACGTTGAGCACCCCGACCAGGCCGGCCAGGTCGCTCGTCATCGGCACCGACGCCATCGAGGTGTAGTCGGCACCGCGCAGGGCCGGGATCGGCAGGTAGCGCGCGTCCGCGTGCTTGTCGTCGACGAGCACGGCGGGCTCCCCGTGCGCCGCGACCCAGCCCGCGATGCCGATCCCGATCGGCAACCGCACCCGGCCGACCTCGGCGTCGAACGGCGGGGTCGCACCGGCGAGGGTGAGCGAGCGGCCCGCGTCGTCGAGCACGTGCACGAAGCAGACGTCGGTGGCCGTGGCCTCCACGATCAACCGGGCGACGGCGGCGGCCAGCGGCTCGACCTCCGGGCCCGACGAGGTGGCCTCCACGATGGCCAGCAGCAGCGCGTTCTCCGCCTCGAGGTCGGCGAGACCGCCGAGCGCGGGCCGCCGTGCCGTGGTCACTGGAAGATGCCTTCGCGCAGAGCGGCGGCCACGGCACCGGCCCGGTCGTTCACCACGAGCTTGCGGTAGATGGAGCGCAGGTGGCTCTTCACCGTCTCGTCGCCGACCGTCAGGCGGGTGGCGATCGCCCGGTTCGACAGGCCGCTGACGATCAGCGAGAGCACCTCGCTCTCGCGGTGGGTGAGGCCGTGACGCGCTCCGGGCCAGAACTCCCCGCTGTGCAGCCGGGCCGCCGAGGCGACGGCACGGCCGGCCAGTCCGGGGTCGATGACGGTCTCGCCGGAGTGCACCAGTTCGAGGTGGCGCACCAGGTCCTCGCCGGTGATGCGCTTGATCAGGTAGCCCGCTGCCCCCGCCCGCAGCGCCTGGAACAGGTACTGCTCGTCGTCGTACACCGACAGCAGCACCACCCGCCGCCCGGCCTGCTCCTGGCAGAGCCGGCGGCACAGGTCGAGGCCGCTCGCCCCGTTCAGCCGGACGTCGGACAGCACGATGTCGGGGTCCAGGCCGTCGACCAGCGGGACCGCGTCGTCGGCGCCCTCGGCCTCGCCGACCACCCTGACCCGGCTGCGGAACGGCGCGAGCATCGCCTTCAGGCCGTGGCGGACCATCTCGTGGTCGTCCACGAGGACGATGCGAAGCGGCCCGGTCATCTACCGACGATAGGTCCATGGCCCCCGGCCGAACAGCCTTCGTACGTGCGGATCCCCCGCCCGACCCCCGTTGCGGGGGACTCCGTGACGTTCGGACCGGCCTACGGTCGGTCCATGGCGGACAAGGCGTTCCGGATCGTGCGTGCCGGCCCTGGCTCACGCCCGGTGATGCTCGCGATCGCGGGGGACAGTGCGGCCGGCAAGACCACCCTCACCCGCGGGCTGGTGCAGGCACTCGGCCCCGACAACTGCGTCTCGATCTGCGTGGACGACTACCACCGGTACGACCGGGCCGAGCGGCGCGACCTGCCCTTCACCGCGCTGCATCCCGACTGCAACCACCTCGACATCATGGAGCAGCACCTGCAGCTGCTGGCCAGTGGCCAGCCCATCCTCAAGCCGGTGTACGACCACTCCACAGGGAAGCTGGCCCGGCCCGAACGCGTCGAGCCCAACCGGTACATCATCGTGGAGGGCCTGCTCCCGCTGCACAGCAAGCTCTCGCGCGCCTGCTTCGACGTCACGGTGTTCCTCGACCCGCCGGAGGAGATCCGCCGCGGCTGGAAGCTGGCCCGGGACACCTCGGCGCGGGGCTACTCCCGCGAGCAGGTGCTCGCCGAGCTCGACCGGCGGACCTCCGAGTCGGAGGCCCACATCCGCCCGCAGCGCAGCCACGCCGACATCGTCGTCCGGTTCGCGCCGATCGCCGTGCGCGACGATCCGCCGGGCACCCCGCTCTCCGCCGAGCTCGTGCTCCGGCCCACGATCCGCCATCCCGACCTCGGTGGCGTGCTGGCCAACCACCGGACGATGCACGTGAAGCTGTGCCGCGACACCGACGGCAGGCCGGTCGACACGCTGCACGTGCACGGCTACGTCCCCACCGAGGAGAGCCGCAGCCTCGAGAAGGCGATGTGGGCGCTGCTCGACCAGCCCGGTGACGTGCCGGACGGGCTGGGCGTGCTCGGCGCCGAGCAGCGCAGCGAACCGCTGGCGATCACCCAGCTGCTGCTGCTCTTTCACATGCTGGACGCCGCCTAGATCTACCGCATGGCCAGAATGACGTCATGACATCCCGATCACTGCCGTCACCCGAGCTCGTCGAGGTGGCGCCCGGCGCCTTCGCCTACGTCCAGCCGGACGGCAGCTGGATGGTGAACAACACCGGCGTCGTGACCGGCGGGGACGGCGGGTACCTCCTGGTCGACACCACCTCGACGGAGGCGCGCAACCGCGCGCTGCTGGCCGCGGTGGAGACGGTCAGCGACCGGGAGCCGCGCGCGCTGGTGAACACCCACCACCACGGCGACCACACCTTCGGCAACTGGCTGATGCCGGCAGGCACCCCGATCATCGGGCACGTCACCTGCCGGGAGGACGCGCTCGCCGCCGGTCTGCTCGCCGCGCAGGTCCTGGCCGGCCCGGACTACGGGCACATCGAGGTCCGCCCGCCCGACCTGACCTTCACCGACAGCATGACGCTGCACCTCGCCGACCGCGAGGTGCAGCTCATCCACGTCGGACCGGCCCACACCCGCAGCGACGTGCTGGTCTGGCTGCCCGAGCAGCGCACGCTGTTCGCGGGGGACCTCGCCTTCGCCGGCGGCCAGCCGTTCCTGGCGGAGGGCAGCGTCGCGGGCTACCCGGCGGCGCTCGAGGTGATCCGCGACCTCCGGCCCGAGGTGCTCGTGCCGGGCCACGGCCCGGTCCGGCGGGGCGACCAGGTCGGTGAGCTGCTCGACGACATGGCGGAGTACGTCGCGTTCGTCGACGCCGTGGCGCGCGACGGGCACGCCGCGGGCCGCAGCCCGCTGGAAGTGGCCACGGCCGCCCGGGACAACCGGTTCGCCGCCTGGCAGGAGAGTGAGCGGCTGGTCGGCAACCTGCACCGGGCCTACTCCGAGCTCGACGGCAACCCGCTCGGCGCCCCGCTCTCCCTGGCGGTGGTGTGGCCGGACATGGTGGCGTTCAACGGCGGCCCGATCGGCTGCTTCGCCTGACGGAGCGGCGTCGAGCGATCGGCCGTGGTTGTCTGGTCGGGAGGGTCCGCGAGCGGGGGAGGTCGTCCCATGCACACACTCGACGCCGAGGAGTCGGCGATCGTCGACACGGTCCGCGACTTCGTCGACCGTGACGTCCGGCCGGTGGCGCGGGAGCTGGAGCACAGCAACACCTACCCCGAGAAGCTGATCGACCAGATGAAGCAGCTGGGGATCTTCGGGCTGGCGATCCCCGAGCCCTACGGGGACGTGCGTGTGTCGACGCCGTGCTACGCGATGGTCACCGAGGAGCTGTCGCGGGGCTGGATGAGCCTGGCCGGTGCGATGGGCGGCCACACCGTGGTGGCGAAGCTGCTGCTCGACCACGGCACGGAGGAGCAGAAACAGCGCTACCTGCCGCGGATGGCCACCGGTGAGCTGCGCGCCACGATGGCGCTCACCGAGCCCGGCGGCGGCTCGGACCTGCAGGCCATGCGCACGGTCGCCCGCCGCGACGGCGACTCCTACGTGATCAACGGCGGCAAGACCTGGATCACCAACGCCCGCCGCGCCGGCGTGGTCGCGCTGCTGTGCAAGACCGACCCGCAGGCGCAGCCCGCGCACAGCGGGATCAGCGTGCTGCTGGTGGAGAAGGTCCCGGGGTTCACCGTGTCCGCGGACCTGCCGAAGCTGGGGTACAAGGGCGTCGAGAGCTGCGAGCTGTCCTTCGACGACTGCCGGGTGCCGGCCGGCGCGCTGCTCGGCGGGGTGGAGGGCCGCGGCTTCGCGCAGATGATGCGCGGGCTGGAGATCGGCCGGATCCAGGTCGCCGCCCGGGCCACCGGCGTCGCGCGCGCCGCGTTCGACGACGCGCTGCGCTACGCCCAGGAGCGGGAGAGCTTCGGCAAGCCCATCTGGCAGCACCAGTCGGTGGGCAACCTGCTCGCCGACATGGGCACGAGGATCACCGCCGCCCGCCAGCTGCTGCTGCACGCTGCGCAGCGCTACGACTCGGCCGAGCGGGCCGACCTCGAGGCGGGGATGGCGAAGCTCTTCTGCTCGGAGACCGCGATGCAGGTGGCCATCGACGCGATCCGGGTGCACGGCGGCTACGGCTACTCCACCGAGTTCGACGTGGAGCGCTACTTCCGTGACGCCCCGCTGATGATCGTGGGCGAGGGCACCAACGAGATCCAGCGCAACGTGATCGTGCGCCAGCTGGTGTCCCGCGGCGGGCTGTGAGCCCGCCCCGTCAGCGGATGCCGCCGCGCTCGTGTGCCTCTTCGATCGCGGCGAGGGTGGAGCGCAGGTGCGCCACGGTGAGCCCGACCGCCCCGTCGGCGTCGCGGGCGCGGTAGAGCCGGACCAGCTCGTCGTGCTCGTGGTTGGCCTGGGGCACCTGCTCCGGCCGGGCCTCGAGCGACAGGCTGACGTAGGCCGACGCGCTGTCGCGCAGGCTCGCCAGCATCCCGGCCAGCCTGCTGCCCTCACCGATCTCGCTGAACACGGCGTGGAAGTCGCGGTTCAGCTCCACCCAGGTCGACAGGTTCGTCTCGGTCTGCATGCGCAGCGCGAGCGCTTCGGCGCGGTCGAGCTGCTCGTCGGTGATGTGGTCGACGACGCGGCGGACCATCAGCGGTTCGAGCGTGATCCGCAGCTCGTAGATCTCGCGGACCTCCTCCATGTCGAGGGGCCGCACGATCGCACCACGGTGCGGGTCGAAGACCACCAGGCCCTCGCTGGCCATGTCGCGCAGGGCCTCGCGGACCGGTGTGGTGCTCACTCCCAGCTGGCTGGCCAGCTCGGCCTGCACCAGCCGCGTACCCCCGGCGAGGGTGCCGCCCAGGATCGCCGAGCGCAGTGTGGCCAGCACGTACTCGTGGGCCGTCCTGGACCGGCCGACCGGCCTCAGGTTACTGAGGGTCAACGATGCCTCCACCCTGTGCGGTTGTCCGGGGATTCTAGAACTGATCCGGACCTCCGGGATGTCCGCCTCGCGCGGCCACCACCTCACGGATCCGGCTCAGGGGACATCCGGTCGCCAGGAGTGACCACAGCAGGATGCGCGCCTTGCGCCCGTCGAGCCAGCCGGCCGGCATCACCCCGCGCGCGAGCAGGTCCTCCTCGGAGCCGGCGAACCCGTAGGTGTGGGAGAGCACCGAGCCCTTCCCGGTACGGCTGGCGAGCAGCACCGGGCCGTTCTCGACCGCCTCGGACACGACGTCGGCCACAGCGGCGGGCACGTGGCCCGCACCGAAGGCGGAGAGCACGACGCCGTCGTATCCCGCCTCGCACACCATGCGCAGCAGGGTGCCGTCGTCGCCGAGACTGCTCTCGAGCAGCGCCACCCGCGGGACGTGGGCGCCGGCCGGGCGGGGGAGGGGCGCCCAGCGCCGGGGCCGGTTCGCGTAGGTGACGTTCCCCTCAATGATGCGGCCGAGCGGCCCGAACGGCGCCGAGGTGAAGGCGTCCATGGCGGTGCTGTCGGCCTTGCGGATGCGGGCCGCCGCGTGAACCTCGTCGTTGATGGTGACCAGGACGCCGAGGCCACGGGACGACGGTGCGGTCGCCACCGCCGAGGCCGCGAGAATGTTGGCCGGACCGTCGGCGCCTGCCTGGCGGGGCGAGCGCATGGCCCCGGTGAGCACGAGCGGCTGTTCCCGGTCCCAGTGCAGGTCCAGCAGGTAGGAGGTCTCTTCCAGGGTGTCCGTGCCCTGGACGAGAACGGCTCCCGCGGCCCCGGCGTCGACGGCGGAGCGGGCCCAGTCCAGTGCCGTGAACAGGTCGCCGAAGGTCAGCGACGCGCCCGGCGCGGAGGCCAGGGTGCGCGTCTGCAGCTCGGTCGAGCCCGCGAGCGCAGGCACCGCCGCCAGCAGGTCGGCGACGGTGAGGGAGGGCGTGACTCCCGCGCCGTCGGCACCGCTGGTCATCGTGATGGTGCCCCCCAGCGAGCCCACTGCCAGACACGGCTTGGTCATCCCACGTTCTCCTCACCTTGACGCCCTGCAGTCTGCACTTTATATGATGCAAAATCGAAGGTTGTCGTGAAGAAGGGCGTTGCCGTGGCTCGTACCGAAGTGGAAGGCGCCGTCGGCCGGTCGGCCGGCGTGGCCCGCCTGACCACGGCCGTCGCGATCACCAGTCTCGTCGTGCTGGCGGGGTCCTACGTCGTCAATGCGATGGATCGGCAGGTCTTCCCGGTCCTGCTGACGCCGATCCGTGCCGAGTACGGCTTCTCGCTCGGCCAGGGCGGCCTGCTGGCGACGATCTTCACGCTGGGGATCGGTGTCTCCGGCGTTCCCGCCGGCTACCTGCTCGACCGGCTCTCCCGCAAGACGGTGATCATCGTCGGGATCCTGATCTACTCGGGATTCACCCTGCTCACGGCGGTTGCGGCCGGCTTCTGGGACATGCTCGCCTACCGGGCGCTGTCCGGGGTGGGGGAGGCGCTGCAGAACGCCGCGCTGTTCGCGGCGGTCGGGGCCTACTTCTTCGCCAACCGCTCGCTGGCGCTGGGCAGCCTGAACTTCGCCTACGGCCTTGGCGGGTTCCTCGGCCCGCTCATCGGCGCGAAGCTGGCCGGCACCGACCAGTGGCGCGTGCCGTTCGTCGTCTACGGCCTGATCGGGCTGGGGTTCTGCGTCCTCATCGCGGTGGTCATCCGCAAGGCCTTCACCGAGCGGAAGGAGGTGGCCGGGGACCTCGACCGGCGACCGGACGTCGACCACGTGCCGGTGCGGCTCTACAACCGCAACATCGTGGCGCTGGGCGCCGCCGGCGTCGTGGTGGGGATCTCGATGTACGGCTACATCGGGCTCTACCCCACGTTCCTGGTCACCCAGCTGCACTGGACCAGCGGGCAGGCCGCGCTCGCCGCGAGCATGTTCGGGCTCGGCGCACTGCTGGGGATCCCGGCGGGCTGGCTCGGGGACCGCTTCAACCAGCGCACCGTCATGATCGTGTCCCTGGTGGCGGGCGCCGTGGTCGGGTACCTGCTGTTCAACGGCCCGACCGGCGCCACCGCCCAGTACGTGCTCTCGTTCGCCGAAGGCGCGATCGCCAGCGGGTTCCTGTTCGTCAACATCTACTCGGCGATGCAGCGCGCGGTCCGTCCGCACCTGATCGGCCGGGCGTCGGGCGTCTACGTGAGCGCGTTCTACATCCCGGCCGCGTTCGCCGGCTACGTCTTCTCCGCGCTGGTCGCCGCAGCGGGCTGGGGTGGCGCCGCGGTCTGGCAGCTCACCGTGCTGCCGCTGCTCGGGGTGGTCGCCCTGCTCTTCGTCGACGTCGGCAAGTTCGCGAACGCCCGCGTCCCGACCCGCTCCCTGCACTCCTCGGAAGGGGTGGCGTGACCATGGACCAGCGACAGCTCGGCCCACGCCGGTGGCGTGAGCAGCGCTGGATCACCGACTCCGTGCTGCGCACCGACGGGCTGGAGTGGGACCAGCCCCGCGTGGCCTACACCCTGCGTCCGATGGGCGTGGACGCCATGCCGGACTTCCGGGTGGCGCAGTCGCGCATCCACAAGTTCGCCGACTGTACCGGCGCGCGAGCACTGGTTCCACGCCGCGCTGCTCTACGTCACCGCGGAATGGCCGATCTGGCAGGACTGCCCGCAGCTCGTGGCGCTCGACGACCGCAAGAACGCCTGCTACCAGGCCTACGCCGAGCTGGCCGACCACCACGTCGAGCGGGTGGACATCCCGTTCGAGGGCGGCGCCGTCCCGGCCTGGTTCCACCTGCCCCGCGGCTACACGAGCGGGACGCTCCCCACGGTCATCTCCTGCGGCGGCATGGACGCCCCGAAGGAGCTCAACGTCAACCTGTACGGCGACAAGTTCCTCGAACGCGGGTTCGCGGTGCTGGCGTTCGACGGGCCGGGACAGGGCGAGGCCCCGGTGCGCGGTGTGAAGTTCACCCCCACCGCCTGGATCGAGGCCGGCGAGAAGATCGTCGACTGGTGCCGCTCGCGTCCCGAGGTCGACTCCGAGCGCATCGTCGGCTTCGGGCTCTCCTTCGGCTCGTACTGGATGTCGCAGATCGCGGCCACCCAGCCGGCGCTGCGGGGCTCGGCGGTCGGCCTCGTCTGCCACGAGCCCGGTTGCCACATGATCTTCGAGATGGCCTCGCCCTCGTTCAAGGCCCGCTACATGTGGATGTCCGGCCTCGAACACGACGAGGCCGCGTTCGACGCGATGGCCGAGCAGATCGACCTGCGGCCCCTGATCGGGCAGATGTCGGCGCCGTGGCTGGTGGTGGCGGGTGACGAGGACGAGCTCTCGCCCATGGAGCACAGCTACGACCTGGCGCGGCGCTGCCCCAGCCCCGCCCCGATGCTCGTCTACCAGCAGGGCAGGCACGCGCTGTCCCTGCCGACGCCGTCGGTGGCACTGGGCCCCAACTGGCTGACCTACGCCGCCGACTGGCTGCTCGAACGCACCGAGGGCAAGCCCGCCGAGGACGTCGTCGACTACGTGCTGCCCTCCGGACAGATCGAACGCCGCTCCCACCCGAAGGAGGCCGCTGCGGCATGACCCTCCCCCTACTGACCGGCCGGCGCCCCGCCGTCGTGACCATCGACCTGCACCGCGGCCATCTCGACCCCGCGGTGGCCACGATGCCGCTGCCCGCCGATGCGGCCGCCCGCGTCACGAAGGCCAACGCCGAGTTCCTCCACGAGGTCCGGCGCCGCGAGGTGCCGGTGGTGCACGTCGTCACCTCCTACCGGTCCGTCGCGGAGATCGCCTCCAACCCCTGGTGGGCCGCGGTCGCCGACACCGATGCCAGCCGCGCAGGCGTGCTGCGCCACCAGCTGCCCGGTAGCCCCGGTCTCGAGCTGATGCCCGAGGTCTACGACGAGGACTACGACCTCGTGGTGACGGGTAAGAAGCGCTACGACTGCTTCGCGGCCACCGACCTGGACCACGTGCTGCGTTCCCGGTCGCTCGACACTCTGCTGCTGACGGGCGTGAACACCAACAGCTGTGTCCTGGCCACCACCGTCGCGGCGAACACCCGCGACTACGCACCGGTGGTGGTGGAGGACTGCGTCGACACGATGGACCGGCAGGCGCACGAGGCGGCGCTGACCGTCATCCGGCAGGCATTCGGCTGGGTCGCCCCGGCCGGGGAAGTTCTGGAGGCACTGTGAGATCCGTCGACACCCACGCCCACGTCATCCCCCCGGCACTGGTGGACGCGATGTACGCCGGAACGGCCCCGGACGGCATCGCGATCGCGGAGCGCGACGGCGCGCCCTGGGTGGTGCACCCGCAGGGCTACCGCTACCCGCTGCTCCCCGAGTTCCACGACGTGCAGGTGCGGCTCAAGGCGATGGACGCCGCCGCCATCGACGCCGCCGTCCTGTCCGTGGCGCCGACGATGTTCCTCTACTGGATCGAGGCCGCCCAGGCCGTCGAGGCCGCGCGGGTCGTCAACGACGCCATCGCGGGGATGGTCGCCCAGGCGCCCGACCGGTTCACCGGGCTGGCGGCCCTGCCGATGCAGGATCCCCGTGCTGCGGTGGCGGAGCTGCGCCGGTGCGTCACGGAGTACGGGTTCCGCGGCGCCCATGTGGGCCCGCACATCGAGGGGCTCCCGCTCGACCACGACAGCCTGCGGCCCGTGCTGGCCACGGCGGAGGAGCTGTCCGTCCCGCTGCTCGTGCACCCGTACTACGTGGGCGCGACGGGTGACTGGCTCACCGACTTCTACCTGACGAACCTGCAGGGCAACCCCTGGCAGACCGCGGTCTGCGCGTCCCGGCTGATCTTCTCGGGCACCCTCGACGCCCTGCCCGGCCTCGACGTCGTGCTGGTCCACGGCGGCGGACACCTGCCCTACCAGGTGGGCCGGCTCGACCACGGGCACCGGGTGCGGCCGGAGGCGAAGGGCTGCGAGCTCCCGCCGAGTGAGTACCTGCGCCGGTTCCACTTCGACACCCTCACCCACAGCACGGCCGCCGTGCGCTTCCTCATCGAGCAGGTCGGCTCGGACCGCGTGGTGCTGGGCACCGACATGCCGTTCGACATGGGCGCGGGCGGTGTCGACGAGCAGCTGGCGGGACTGGAGCTGAGCGACGCGGAGATCGAGTCGATCGCGCACGTCAACGCCGAACGGCTCTTCGGCAGGCCGCAGGGAGACGACGGGAAGTGACGGACAGCATCCTGGCGGAGCCCCTCCTGCTGCACATCGACGGGAAGCAGACCGCTGCCGCCGACGGCGCGACGTTCCCCCTGCGCAACCCGGCCACGGGGGAGCACCTGTGCGAGGTCGCGCACGCCGGCGCCGCCGATGTGGACGCCGCCGTCGCCGCGGCCAGGGCCGCGTTCGAGGACCGGCGCTGGTGCGGGATGCGGCCACGGGACCGGGCCCGCATCCTCAACCGCGCGGCCGCGCTGCTCGCCGAACGCATCGACTCCTACGCCCGGCTGGAGACCCTGCAGATCGGGCGCCCGATCCGGGAGATGCGCGCCCAGCTGCGCCGCCTGCCGGAGTGGCTCGAGTACTTCGGTGCGGTGGCGCAGTCGGCCGAGGGGACCGCGCCCGACTTCGGGAGCGGCTACCTCAACGTGGTGCGGCGCGTCCCGCTCGGTGTGGCCGGCCTGATCACGCCGTGGAACCACCCGCTGCTGATCACGATGAAGAAGCTGTCGGCGGCTCTGGCGGCCGGCAACTCCATCGTGGTGAAGCCGAGCGAGCTCGGCCCCGCGGTGCCGACGGCGCTCGTCGGGCTGCTGGAGGAGGCGGGAGTGCCGGCGGGCGTGGTCAACACGGTCACCGGCCTCGGCGCCACCACCGGCCGGTTCCTGTCCGAGCACCCGGGCCTCGACAAGCTCGACATCACCGGCGGCACCGAGACCGGGCGGGTGGTGGCGGCCAACGCGGGCCGCGCGCTCATCCCGGTCACCGCGGAGCTCGGTGGCAAGGCGCCCGTCATCGTCTTCGACGACGTGGACGTCGACGAGGCGGTCGCGGGCGCGCTCTTCGCGGCGTTCATCGCGACCGGGCAGACCTGCGTGCAGGGAGCCCGGGTACTGGTCGCGGAGAGCAGGTACGACGCCGTGGTGGAGCGCCTCGTCGAGCGCACGACGCGGCTGCGGCTGGGCGACCCGCTCGACCCCGAGACGCAGATCGGCCCGCTCGTCTCCGGGCCGCAGCGGGAGAAGGTGGCAGCTGCCGTCGACCGCGCGCGGGAGCAGGGCGCCTCGGTGCTGTGCGGCGGCCGCGTACCGGACGACCCGCGGTTCGCCGACGGCTGGTTCTACGAGCCGACGGTCGTCGCCGACGTCACCCCGGCCCACGACCTCTGGTACGACGAGGTCTTCGGCCCGGTCACCCTCGTCCGCCCGTTCCGGGACGAGGCCGACGCGATCGCTCAGGCCGACGACTGCCCGTTCGGGCTCGCCGCGTCCGTCTGGACCCGCGACGTCGGACGTGCCGTGCGCGTGGCCGACCAGCTCGACATCGGCATCGTGTGGATCAACGACCACCACCGCATCGACCCCGCGTCGCCGTGGGGCGGGTCGAAGGACAGCGGTATCGGCTCGGAGAACGGCTGGGACTCCTACCGCGGCTACACCCGCACCCAGAGCGTGATCATCAATTCGGCGACCGGCTCGCCCGACTGGTTCGCCAGCAGCGCGGACCTGCGCTACTCGTAGCCCACGACCAAGGACGGACCAGATGCCCGACATGGACCTCGTCGTCGCAGGCGCAACGGTGGTCACCGCACAGGGACGTCGCCGTGCGAACGTGGCCGTGCAGGACGGCCGGATCAGCTATGTCGGACCGGACCAGCCGTCGGCCCGCGAGACCGTGGACGCCGGCGGGTTGCTGGTGCTTCCCGGTGGCGTCGACACGCACGTGCACCTCATGGACCCGGGGAGCACCGACCGGGAGGACTTCCCGACCGGCACGAGCGCCGCGGCCGCCTCCGGCGTGACCACGATCATCGAGCACAGCCACGGTCAGCCGGTGGTGAGTGTGGACGATCTGCTCGCCAAGCGTGAGTACCTGCGCGAGCGGTCCAACGTGGACTACGGGCTCGCGGCGCACGCGTGGCCCGGGCGGGCATCGGCCGTGGCGGATCTCGCGGCTGCCGGCGTCGCCTTCTTCAAGGTGTTCACGTGCACCACCCACGGCGTGCCCGGCCACGACGCCGCGGCGCTCAAGGAGCACCTCACGCAGACGGCGCTCGTCGACGCCGTGAGCCTCATGCACTGTGAGGACGAGTCGCTCACCGGTGCCGCCGAGAAACTCCTGCGGGAGGCCGGCCGCGACGACGGCGGGCTGCTGCCCGAGTGGCGCAACCGGGATGCCGAGGTGGTCGCGGCCGCTGTCGCTGCCCTGCTCGTGCGGCGCACCGGGGCCACGGCCACCATCGCGCACGTCAGCCACCCCGAGGTGGCCGAGTACGTGGCGCAGGAGCGCGCCCGCGGCGGGCGGCTGGCGGCCGAGGCCTGCCCGCAGTACTTCCTGCTCCGCGAGGAGGAGGTGCTCGAGCAGGGCGCGCTGCGCAAGTTCACCCCGCCCGCCCGGGCCCGTACCGACGACGACGAGACGCAGATGTGGCAGCTGCTGCGGCGCGGCACGCTCACCCACATGTCGACCGACCACGCGCCCTCCACCCTGGAGCAGAAGCGGGCAGGCGACATCTGGAACGTCCACTTCGGGCTCCCCGGCCTGGACAGCACGATGTCGCTGCTGCTGGACGCGGTGGCACGCGGGCATCTGTCCTACGAGGACGTCGTCAGGGTGTACGCGGAGAACCCGGCCCGCACCTACGGGCTGTGGCCGCGCAAGGGCCGGATCGCGCCGGGCGCGGACGCGGATCTCGTGCTGGTCGACCCCTCGGGCGAGCGCACGCTGCGCAACCAGGACGTACTGTCCAAGGCTGGCTGGACTCCCTTCGACGGGCGCCGGGTGCGCGGCCTCGCCGTGCGGACCTACCTGCGCGGGAACCTGATCGCCGAGGAGGGCAAGCCGGTGGGCGCCCGCGGCGGCCGGTTCGTGCCCGGCCGCGGTGCCACCGCCCGCTAGTGGGTGAAGCTCCGAGCGTGAGACCGGACGATCAGCCAGACTGGCGAAGGTGAATGCCGTGACTTCCGCACCGCCTGAGCAGGTAGTTCTCCTCGACGAGGACGGACGCCCGATCGGAGTGGCCGACAAGGCCACCGTCCACAGCGCCAGCACCCCGTTGCACCTCGCCTTCTCCTGCTACGGCTTCGACGCGTCGGGCCGGCTGCTCGTCACGCGGCGGGCCCGGGACAAGCGCACGTTCCCCGGCGTCCGCACCAACACCTGCTGCGGCCACCCGGCCCCGGGCGAGGCGCCCGAGGACGCCGTGCGGCGCCGGCTGGCCGACGAGCTCGGGATGGGTGCCGAAGACCTCCGGCTGGTCCTGCCCGACTTCGCCTACCGGGCCTCGTCCGGCGGGGTCGAGGAGAACGAGCTGTGCCCGGTGTTCGTGTGCACGCTGGTGGGGGAGCCGCGCCCGCAGCCCGCTGAGGTGGACTCCTGGGAGTGGTGCAGCTGGGAGTCGTTCGTCTCCGACGCGCGCGCCGCCGACTCCGACGTGTCCCCGTGGGCCCGGATGCAGGCGCCACTGCTCGACGGGTGCCGCGACACCTGGATGCCCCAGCCGGCCTGACCCGCTCCTGTGCAAAGCTTTGGTCCCAACCGTCCCTGAGCCCGATGGTCGCCGGGGGGCAGCGATGCACGAGATCACCATCTTCAGCGGTTCGGCCCACCGGGAGCTCGCCGCGGCGATCTGCCACCACCTCGACGTGCCGCTCGCCCCGTCGCGGGTCACGCGGTTCGCCAACGACTGCCTCGAAGTACAGCTGCTCGCCAACTGCCGCGAGCGTGATGTGTTCGTCGTGCAGCCCCTCGTGCCGCCCGTGCAGGAGAACCTCGTCGAGCTGCTGCTGATGCTCGACGCCGCGCGCGGGGCGTCGGCGGCCCGGATCACCGTGGTCATGCCGCACTACGCCTACGCCCGCTCGGACAAGAAGAACGCCCCGCGGATCTCGATCGCCGGGCGGCTGGTGGCCGACCTGCTGCAGACCGCAGGCGCCGACCGGGTCCTGACGATGACGCTGCACTCGCCGCAGGTCCACGGGTTCTTCGGGGTGCCGGTCGACCACCTGCACGCCCTGCACGAGCTCGCGGGTCACTTCCGGGGCAGCGATCTGGGCAACTCCGTCGTCGTCTCCCCGGACCTGGGCAACGCGAAGGAGGCGTCGCGGTTCGCCCGGCTGCTGGGCCTGCCGGTGGCGGCCGCCGCGAAGGAACGGCTGGCCGACGACAAGGTGGTGATCAGCTCGATCATCGGCGACGTCGCAGGGAAGGACGTCGTGGTGCTCGACGACGAGATCGCCCGCGGCAGCACCATCCTGGAGCTGCTCGACCGGCTCGCCGAGCACCACGTGGCATCGGTGCGCGTGGCCTGCACCCACGGCCTGTTCACCGACGGCGCGCTGGCGCGCATCGGGGAGCGCGAGGACGTCGCGGAGATCGTCTGCACGAACACCGTGCCGGTGCCGGGAGCGGAGCGGGCCGCCAAGCTGACGGTGCTCTCGATCGCGCCTGCGCTGGCCGAGGCGGTGCGGCGGATCCACAACGGCGAGTCGGTCAGCGTGCTGTTCGAGGAGCACTACAACTAGCGCGCCGTGCTGGTCGCCGACGCGCTCGCGGCCGGGCGGAGCTGGGTGCTCGCTCACGGTCCCACGGCTCCCGGCTTCCGTGGTGCGTTCTTCAGCGGCTCGGTCGCCTCCCGGCCCGCGACGGCCGAGCACCCGCCGTGGTCCGACGTGGACGTGATGGTCGTGCTGGCGGTTGAGCCGGTGCCACCGAAGCCCGGGAAGATCCGCCATCGGGGTGCCCTGCTCGACGTCACCTACCTGCCCTGGAGCCTCGTGGCCGACGTCGGCACGGTCGCCACTTCCTACCACCTCGCGCACTGCTTCGCGCGCGACCAGGTGATCCTCGATCCGACCGGGCACCTGCGGCTGCTGCACGCGACGATCGCGCCGTCCTTCGCCGATCCCGCCGCGGTGCGGCTGCGGTGCGAGAACGTCATCACGACGCTCGAGTCCCGGCTCGCCGCGCTCGACCCGTCGCGAACCTGGCACGAGCAGGTGGCGGCGTGGATGTTCCCCGCCAGCCTGCCGGCGCACGTCGTGCTGGTGGCCGCGTGCCGCAACCCGACGGTCCGCCTGCGCTACCTGGCCGCGCGGGAGGTGCTGGGCGCCTGCGACCTGGACGCGCTGTACGAGAGGCTGCTGGCGGTCCTCGGCTGCGCCGCGTGCCGTCCCGAGACCGTGCGGCGCCACCTCGACCGGCTGGCCACTGTGTTCGACGAGGCCGTGGCCGTCGCCCGCACCCCGTTCTTCTTCACCGGCGACATCACCGCCGCCGCGCGGCCGATCGCCATCGACGGGAGCAGGTGCCTCGTGGACGGCGGCGACCACCGGGAGGCCGTCTTCTGGATCATCGCGACGTTCGCCCGCTGCCTGCAGATCCTCACCGCCGACGCCCCGGTGAGCGTGCAGCGCAGCGGCGCGGCCGCGTTCCGGGCGGCCGTCGAGGACCTGCTGGGCCTGCGCGGACCCGATGATCTGCGGGCCCGCGCGGACGCCGTGCTCGCTGTGGCGCCCGAACTGCGCCGGGCAGCGGCGACGATCAGTACCTCAGGGAGGGAACCGGACAGCCGACCCAGGTACTCCTCCCCGTAGACGACGTTCGCGAGGAGGACAGAGTGGGACGCGACGACGAGGGGTTCCGGTCCTTCGCCGCCGCGCGTTACGGGCCGCTCGTGCGGGCCGCCGTGCTGCTGGGCTGCAGCCGCCCCGACGCCGAGGACGCCGCGCAGGACGCGTTGAGCCGCTGCTTCGCGGCGTGGTCGCGGGTGCGTGCCGCCGACGACCCGGAGGCCTACGCCTACCGCGTGCTGGTCAACGGCGTCGCCAGGGGCAGGCGCCGGCGCTGGCGGGGCGAGGTGCCGCACGCCGAGCTTCCCGAGCCGGCCCGCCGGCCCGATCCCGAGCCCGACATCCTGCTGCGCACCGCCGTCGGCGCGGCACTGGGTCGGCTGAGCCGCGAGCACCGGCAGGTCGTGGTGCTGCGCTTCTTCGCCGATCTCGGGGAACGCCGCACCGCGGACGTCCTCGGTGTCCCGCCCGGCACCGTGAAGAGCCGTACCGCCAGGGCGATCGCGCTGCTCGCCGCCGACCCCGCCCTCGCCGACCTCCTGCCCACCGCCGAGAAGGAGCCGGGATGACCGAGGACGACATCGCCACGCTGCTCCGGCGCGCCGCGTCCGGGCTCGACGTGCAGGACGCGCCCGTGGACGAGATCGTGCAGGCCGGTCGCCGCCGGGCCCGTGCCCGGCTCGCGGCGCAGGTGACCGGCACCGTTGCCGCCGTTGCGGCGGTCGCCGTGCTCGTACCGGTCGGGTTCGGCGCGCGGCGTGCGGAACCGGCGGCCCCGCCGGCGTGTGTCGCGACCGTGGCACCCGCGGTGCTGCCCGAGTGGGCCCGCACCGGCTTCAGCGAACCCGAGCCGGCGGCGCCGTTCGTGCTCGGCGACAGCGGCCGGATCCTCGCAGTCCTGTTCGGTGCCCCGTACAGCGCCCCGCCCGCGCCCGACCGGGCCAACAAGATCCTCTGGGTGGCCCGGGACCCGGCGCCGCCGGGCCCGTTGCGGATCCTCGCCCACCGCGGCGCCGAGCCTCCGGTGGTGCGGGAGGTGCCCGGTGGGCCCGGACCGTCCACACTCGACCTGCCCGCGCCCGGCTGTTGGACCCTCGACCTGCAGTGGGCCGACCGCACCGACACCCTCCGGCTGGACTACCGGCCCGGCTGACCCTCCTGGGCGCTGTGGCCCAGCGCGAGACGCGTGGTGCCGGCGCGTCGGCCAGGAGGGTTCGCAGCTCGCGGAGGACGGTGCGGACCCGGGCGGGCCAGTGGAGCGGCCGAGATCGACGTGAGCGGGGCCGCGACCGCGCCGAACCCCTCCTGTGTCGACTTCGCCCGCTCGGACGGTCGTTGCCGCCAGGGCACCCGGCACCGGGCCGTCAGTGCGACCACCAGTTCGGCACGGGAAGCATCGTGACCGCCACCGAGACCCGAAGTGCGCCAGGATCCGGCCATGCGTAGCAACGTGATTGCCGTGGCTGTCGACTGCCTCGATGCCGAGCGGTGCGCCGAGTTCTGGTGCGCGGCACTCGGCGCCGAGGTGCGCGGCCGGTGGCGGGACGCCCACGAGGTGGAGTACGTCGAGGTCGGCACGGGTGACGGGCGGCCGATCCTGCTCTTCCAGCCCGTCGCCGAGGCCAAGGCCGGGAAGAACCGGCTGCACCTCGACCTCGCCCCCGTGACCGGGTCGCAGGAGGACGAGGTCGAGCGGCTGGTGCGGCTGGGCGCCACGCGCATCGCGGACGAGGCCGAGCACCCGTGGGTGGTGCTCGCCGACCCCGAGGGCAACGAGTTCTGCGTGCTGCACCCACGCTCCGGCTGAGCCCCGGGCTCGCTCGCACTGCGCCCCTCAGAGCCAGGGGGGCAGCGTGGGCAACCCCGAGGAAGACCGGAGTTCCGTGCCGCCGGGCCGGCCGGTGAGCCATGCGAGCAGCGCCGCTGCCTCCCCGCTGACACGCACGGGGCCGGACGCCTCGCCCACTCGCCACGCGCGGTCGCGGTCGATGGCGACCAGCTCCAGCTGTGGGGCACCGTCCCGGCTGCCGAACGCGCCCGTGACGTCGTCGAGCAGTGCCTCCACCACTTCCCCGGGCAGCTCGGCGACCCGGGCGCCGGTGTCGAGGTCGACCGCATGCAGCCAGACCTCCCGCACCCGCATCCACAGCACCTCGGTGGCCGGGATCCGGCGCCCCAGCGCGCTGCGGACCTCGGCCTGCCAGGCCTCGTCCGGGAGCCCGGCGATCGCCGCGTCCAGCTGCGTGGCGGTGCGGGCGACGTCCGCGCGCAGCTCGGCGTCCGGTGCCCCGGCACCCGTCTCGATCTCCGCCGCGCGCTGGGCGCGGTCGGCGTACATCGGGGTCTCGACGCCGGTGGCGGCCCAGGCCAGCAGCCGGCGCAGGGCGTCGGCGTTGCGGGCGACGTGCGCCGTGACGTGCGCCCGGCTCCAGCCCGGCAGGCCCGACGGAGCGCGGAACCCGCCGTCCGGTACCCGTTCCAGCGCCGTCGCGAAGAACGCCGTGCCCGTGCCCAGCCAGCGACCGGTGGTCCGCACGTCGTGCCGGATCGGTCGGTCGAGGGTGCTCACGCCGTCGCGCCCTCGATGCGGCAGGTGTTGCGGCACTCGCCGACCCCCTCGACCCGGGTGACGACCTCGGAGCCTGCCCCGAGGTAGCGCGGTGGCTTGCGGGCGTGGCCGACGCCACCGGGAGTGCCGGTGGCGATCAGATCACCGGGTGCCAGCGTGATGATCGACGACACGTAGGCGACCAGCGCGGCGGCGTCGAACACGAGGTCACCGGTGTCGGCCTTCTGCACCAGCTCGCCGTCGACGGTGCAGCTGAGCTCGCCGGGTGCCGAGCCGTCCTCGGTGGTGACCAGCCACGGCCCGACCGGCGTGCTCGCCTCGAAGGTCTTGCCCTGCAGCCATTGCAGCGTGCGGTACTGGAAGTCCCGTGCGGTGATGTCGTTGACCACGGTGTACCCGGCGACGGCCGCCGCGGCCTGCTCCCGGGTGGCGTGGCGCACCTCGGCCCCGACCACGACGCCGAGCTCGGCCTCCCAGTCGACCTGCTCCGACCCGGCCGGCAGCGTGATCGGGTCGTACGCGCCGATCAGCGACCGCGCGTACTTGGCGAACAGGGTGGGGACGTCGGGGAGCTCGCGGCCCATCTCCAGGATGTGCGCGCGGTAGTTCAGCCCGACGCACACGATCTTCTCGGGGAACGGCACGACGGGCGCGTAGTCCAGCGTGGCCAGGTCGTGGCGGGCGCCGTCGGCAGCGGCCGCCTCGGCGCGCCAGTCCGGCCGGCGCAGGAGGGCGCCCAGGTCCGGATGGCCGAGGTCGACGGCGTCCTCGTCCTCGACGCGGACGGCGCGGGTGCCCTCAGGGGTGCGGATGGTGGCGAGTCTCATGCGTGCTCCTGCTCGTCTGCCTGCGTGTTGTGGACGGCGGTGCGGGCGAGGCCGAGCGCCTCGAAGACCGGGTCGTCGCCGAACCGGAACGCGTCGAGGCCCTCGTTGGTCGTGATCGTCACCGGGGCCCAGGACGGCACCGCGAACAGGTCGCCCGTCGCGACCTCGTACCGTTGCGTGCCGACCGTCACCACCCCGGAGCCGGAGAACACCTGCCACACCGCCGAACCGGCCACGCGCCTGGTGGCCGACCGGGCACCCGCAGCGAGCCGATGCATCTCGCAGCGGATCGTCGAGAGGGCGTCGCCGCCGGTGGCGGGGTTGCTGAACCGGACGGCGGCGTGCCCGGGGGAGACCACACCGGGGTGCCCCTCCCGCTCCAGCTCGAGCTGGGCCGCGAGCGCGGCGTCGGTGTGCTCCCAGCGGTAGGCCATGAGCGGTGACGCCGGCGCGGGCGGCGCCCCGATCGGCCGCAGCCCGGGGTGACCCCACAGCCGTTCGTTGCGCGACGCCGCAGGTGTGGCGCGGGTGCCGAGCTCGTCCGGGCCGAACTCGAAGAACCCGGCGTCGAGCTGGCGGACCAGCGGGATGTCCAGGCCGTCGACCCAGGCCATCGGGTGGTCGGTGGTGTTGTGGTGTTCGTGGAAGTGCATGCCCGGCGTGAGCAGCAGGTCGCCGCGGCGCATCGCGACCGGGTCGCCCGCCACGTTCGTCCACACGCCCTCACCCTCGACGACGAAGCGGAACGCCGTCTGCGCGTGCCGGTGCGCGGGTGCCTCCTCGCGCGGGCCGAGGTACTGGATCGCCGCCCACAGCGTGGGCGTGGCGTACGCGGTGCCCGGGAGCCCGGGGTTGGCCAGCGCGATCGCCCGCCGCTCGCCACCGCGCCCCACCGGGACCAGCTCGCCGCTGCGGGCGGCCAGCGGGTAGAGGGTGGACCAGCGCCAGAGCATCGGGACGGCGGCGGGTTGCGGGGTCTCCGGCATGAGCCCGGCCCGCTGGGTCCACAGCGGCGCCATGTCGGCCGCGGCGAAGTCGGCGTAGAGCTGCTCGAGCGCCGCCGCCTCCTCGACGGTGGGTTCGGCGACGGCGTGCGCGTCGGTGCTCGTCATCGACGTGCTCCTTCCAGATCGGCGTTGTGTCCGACGCTAGGAAGTGCGCCGTGCACCGTCGCGCCCGGCGCACGAGTTTCGACCATGCAGAATCTCGTGCGTGCCATCCGGACCGAGCTCCGCCGACCGCGTGCTGGAGCTGCTCGCGCTCCTGCACGCCCGCGGCCGGCTCCGGGTGCGCGACGCGGCACTGGCGCTCGACATCGCCCCGTCCACCGCGCACCGGTTGCTCACCACGCTGGTGCGGCACGGCTTCGCCCGCCGGGACGTGCGGCACGAGTACTTCCCCGGCACGTCGGCCACCCCGGCAGGCGGCGAACCGGTGGACCTGGCGGTCGTCGCGCGCCCGCACCTGGAGGCGCTCGCCGCCGAGGTCGGCGAGACCGTGCACCTGATGGTGCTGGAAGGGGCGAGCGCGCGGTTCGTCGCGGTGGTGGAGGGCGGCCCTGCCCGGCGCGTCGCCCCTCGGGTCGGGCTCCTGATGCCCGCCCATCTGACGTCCGGCGGGAAGGCGCTGCTCGCCGAGCTCACCGCCGAGGAGCTTCGGGAGCTGTATCCGCGCGGTCTGCCGCTCACGCCGGACGCGGCCGGTCCGGCAGCGGGCGTGCTGCGCCGCGAGCTCGCCGCCATCCGCAGGCGGGGCTACGCCCGCAACGTCGAGGAGACCGAGCGCGGGGTCAGCGCGGTGGGCGCCTGCGTGCGCGAGGGGCGCCATCGTGCTGTCGCCGCGATTGTGATCGCCGCACCCAGCTCACGGGCACGGGGCCGTTCCCTCGACCGGCTCAGCGGACCCCTCCTGGTCACGGCGGCGGCCGTCACCGCGCAGCTCGCGACCCGTGGGCGCCGTCATGCCGCCGGATCCGGGACGAAGGGGTTCCGCAGCACGGAATAGGACGATCTCTCCTTCCTTTCCGAGGAACCAGCTCGTAGCGTTTTGCTCACGTTCGGCGGGTTGCCGACGTCGCTGACCCGCGTGCGGGAGGGGGAGCAGATGGACCACCACCGGACCGGCCGATGAGCACCCGGCTCGAACCGACGGTGCCGCCGGCACTGCGTGAGGCGCTGGACCGGGACGACGACGTGGGCTTCACGGTGGAGCTGCTGACCGTCACCGAGGAGGCGTTCCCCCACCAGGCGCTGCTGAGCGTCGGCGAGATCGTCGTGCTGGACGACGAGCACGTCCGCCTGGCCACGTGGCCGGCGAGCACCACCACCCGCAACATGGCGAGGACCGGACGGTGCGCGCTCACCGCCGTGGTCGACGGCGTGGCCTACACGGTGCTGCTCGCCCTCGTGCCGCACGGCGAGCTCACGTCCTCGACGTCGCCGCTGACCGTGGTCGACGGGCGCGTCGTGGAGTCCCGGGCCGACACCGCGCCGTACGCGGTGCTCGAGTCCGGCATCCGTTTCCGCCTCACCGACCCGGACGCCGTCCTGGACCGCTGGGCCACCACGCGGCGCCTCCTGCGCGAGCTCGGCCCGTCCGCCTGGTCCACCCGAACGACAGGAACCCGATCCCCGTCATGACCCCCACGCACCGCGGTCGCCCCGAGATCGTCATCGTCGGCGCCGGCGTCGCCGGACTCGTCCTGGCCCTGGAACTGCACGACGCCGGCATCCCGTGCCGCGTCTACGAGGCGGTGCCCGAGATCCGGGCGCTCGGGGTGGGGATCAACGTCCTCCCGCACGCCGCGGCCGTCCTCGGGCAGCTCGGGCTCGAGGCCGACCTCACGGCGTCCGCCGTGCTGACGCAGGAGTCGGTGTTCTTCACCCGGTTCGGCCAGCTCGCCCACCGCGAGCCCGCGGGCCGCCTCGCCGGCTACCCCGACCCGCAGTACTCGATCCACCGGGGCGACCTGCAGGCCGTGCTCCTGTCGGCCGTGCGCGACCGGCTCGGGGCCGACGCCGTCGTCACGGGCCACACCTGCACGGGGGTCCGGGACGCCGACGGCGCCGCCGTCGCCGAGTTCCGGACCGCGGACGGTGCCGTCGTCCGCGTCCGGGGTGACGCGGTGATCGCCTGTGACGGGGTCAACTCGGCGATCCGCAAGCAGCTGCACCCCGAGGAGGGCCCGCCGCGCTACTCGGGGGTGACCATGTGGCGCGGGGTCGCCGTGTGGGAGCCGTTCCTGTCCGGCGGCAGCATGGTGCGCATCGGCTGGCTCGACCGGGGCAAGCTCGTGGTCTACCCGATCCGGGACGACGTCGACGGCCACGGGCGGCAGCTCGTCAACTGGGTGGCCGAGCGCCAGACCCCGCAGCGCAGCGAGCGCGACTGGATCCGCCGGGGCGAGCTCGCGGACTTCGCCGACGCGTACTCCGACTGGCACTTCGACTGGCTGGACGTCCCCGCGCTGCTGGAGGCGTCCGAGAGCGTGCTGGAGTACCCGATGGTCGACCAGGAGCCGCTGTCCTGGTGGACTGCCGGGCGCGTCACCCTGCTCGGCGACGCGGCACACCCCATGGTGCCGCGCGGTTCGAACGGTGCGGGGCAGGCCGTGCTCGATGCGAGGGCGCTGCGGCGGGCCCTCGTCGCGGAGCCGGACGTGCCCGCCGCGTTGCAGGACTACGAGAGCGAGCGCAGGCCGGCCACGGCGCTGGTGGTGCGCACCAACCGCACCAACCCGCCGGACGCGATCCTCCGCGAGGTGAGCAGGCGCAGCGGGGACCGGCCCTTCGCGCGCATCGAGGACGTGATCAGCGCCGAGGAGATCGCCGCCATCTCCGACGGCTACAAGAACGTGGCGGGCTACGCGCTGCCCACCTCCTGAGCGCCGGCGAACGAGCGCTGACCGCTCGCTGACATCCGACGGGACCGATCTCGGCCGGCCCGTTGACCCAGCTGTATTCAGCACTGTATTCAGGAAGGGACCCGCGTAGCCGCCGAGGAACGAGGCACCGATGCCGATCATCACGAGCCCCACGGCGAGCCTCGCGGAGCGCGCGGTCCTCGCGATCCGCGAGCTGATCCACGACGGCCGGCTGCTGCCCGGCCAGCCCATCCGCCAGGTGGCGCTCGCGGAGCAGCTCGGCATGAGCCGCGTGCCGCTGCGGGAGGCGCTGAAGAACCTGCAGGCCGACGGCCTGGTGACGTCGTCGTCGACGGGCGGCTTCGAGGTCACCCGCCTGTCGGCCGACGAGCTGGCGCAGTTCTACCTCATGCGCAGGCTGCTGGAGTCCGAGCTCCTACGCCGCGTCGGCGCGGTGACCGACGCCGAGCTGGCGCACCTCGCCGACCTGAACGCGCGGATGGCGGAGCTGGTCGACGAGCCCTCGCCGGAGCTGCGCCCGCTCAACCGCGAGTTCCACTTCCGGATCTTCGGGCTCGCCGGCGGGCTGGGGCACGTGGTCGCCGAGGTGTCCCGGCTGTGGGACCGCACCATCCCGTACCGCACGGTCTACAGCTCCGAACGCGCGGCGCGGGTCCGCATCGTCGAGGAGCACGACGCGCTCATCAGTGCGCTGCGCGACCGCGACGCCGAGCGGCTGGTCGAGGTGATGGACATCCACCGCACCGCCAGCGAGCGCGAGGTGATCCAGGTGCTCACCCGGCCGGGTCTCCCGCTCGGCTGACGACATCCCCGTCATCACCCCGCTCTCGACGAGGAGGGACGCACGATGACTTCCGGGACCCCTGCCGGGGACCTGCCCACTGCACTGACCGGGCGACCGGGGCGCCGATCCCGGCGCCCTGGCTACATCGTCTTCGTCGTCGCCGTCAGCTTCCTGGCCTGGGCGCTGGTCTCGATGGACCAGACCATGCTCGGCGTCGCGGTGCCGTCGCTGTCCGACGCGCTCGGGGTCTCCCTGTCCACGATGGAGTACCTGGTCGGGATCTTCGCGTTCGTGACGTTCGCGGCACCGGTACTGGCAGGACGGTTCATCGACCGGCTGGGCCGGCGCTGGAGCTTCCAGGTGTCGCTGCTGGGCACCGGCATCTTCGGCGGCCTGACCGCCGCGGTCGGCGGGGCCTGGCAGTTCGTCGTGGTCCGGTTGGTCGCGGCGACGTCGTACGGCCTCACGGAGCCGGTGGTCAACACGATGGTCGCCGAGGAGGCACCGGCCCATCGCCGCGGTCTGATCATGGGGTTCGTGCAGGCCGGCTACCCGCTCGGCGCCGCGATCGCCGGCACGCTCGCCGCGGTGCTCCTGCCGACGTCGGGCTGGCGGCCGCTGTTCCTCATCGCCTTCGCGCCGGTGATCGTCGTGCTGATCTCGGCCCGCTTCCTCCGGGAGTCCCGCAGCTTCACGGCGGTGCGGGCCGAGACCGAGCGGCGCCATCTCGAGTACCGCCCGGGGTGGCGCAGCCTGTTCACCCCGCAGCTGCGCAGGCAGACCATCGTCACCAGCCTGTTCGGGTTCTGCATCAACGGCGGCATCGGCCTGATCATCGGCGTGGTCACCACCTACCTGGTGCACGTCGACGGGATCTCCATCGGGGACGCCGCGTTCCTGTTCGGGCTGAGCAACTGGGTCGCGCTGGCCAGCCAGGTGTTCGTCGGGTTCCTCGCCGACCATCTGCCGGCCAAGTGGCTCATGACGGGCTACTCGGTGCTCGCGGCAGCCGCACTGGCCCTGCTCGTCGTGCCGCACCTGACCTACTCGCTGGCGTTGGTCAGCCTCGTCGCGTTCGGGTTCTTCGGCAACGGCACCTTCGGCTGCTACACCCGCTACACCGCCGAGTCCTTCCCCGCCGAGCTGCGGGGCACCGGCACCTCGTTCTCGCTCGGCTTCTCGTTCCTCACCCTGTCGTTCATGCCGATCATCGGCGGCGCGCTGATCGAGTCGAGCGTGCCCGCCGTGATCCCGGCGATCTCCGCGGTCCTGGTGCTGCTCGGCGCCGTCGTCATGGCCTGCGGGCGCAACCTGCCGCCCCGCCGCGAGCTCGACCAGCTCACGCCGTCGCGGCTGCTGGCCCCCGAGTGATCAGTACCGAGTGATCAGTTCCGAGTGATCAGTTCCGACCGAGAGGAGGGGTGTCGCATGGCGGACCTCGAGTACACCGTGGCCGACGGCATCGGCACGATCCTGCTGAACCGGCCCCACCGCAAGAACGCCTTCACCCTGGACATGATCGACGTCTGGGCGCAGGCGCTGCGCGACGCACGTACCGACCCGGACGTGCGGGTCGTGGTGCTGACCGGCGCGGGTGACGCGTTCTGCTCCGGTGTGGACCTCGACCGCAGCGACGCCGCCGGGCCGCCGACGCCGCTGCAGCGCAAGGAGCACCTCACCGAGCGGATCCACCGGATCGCCTATGCCATGGAGGATCTCGACAAGCCGGTGATCGCCGGGATCAACGGCGTGGCCGTCGGCGCGGGCATGGACATGGCCCTCATGTGCGACATGCGGATCATGGCCCGCTCGGCCCGGCTGTCCGAGGGCTACGTCCGGGTGGGGCTCGTCCCCGGTGACGGCGGCTGTTACTACCTGCCGCGACTGGTCGGCCCGGCGAAGGCCCTGGAGCTGCTGCTCACCGGCGACTTCATCGACGCCGAGGAGGCCGGCCGGCTGGGGATCGCCAACCACGTCGTCGACGACGCGGACTTCGCCGGCGCCGTCACGACGCTGGCCCGCAAGATCGCCGACGGCCCGCCGGTGGCGATCCGCACGATCAAGCGTGCGGTCTACCAGTCGGCTCGCAGCGACCTGCGCACCGCTCTCGACCTCATCTCCTCGCACATGGCGGTGGTCACCTCCACCGACGACTCGGCCGAGGCACTGGCCGCCTTCCGCGAGAAGCGCCCCGGCCGGTTCGTCGGGCACTGACCAACAGCGGGCCCTGCGAGGGCCCGGACAGGAGGCACGCATGACGTTCGCAGGATTCGACCTGCCCGATGACCTGCGGTTGCTCCGGGACACGGTCGCGGAGTTCGTGCGGGAGGAGATCGTGCCCGTCGAGGCGGGACTGCACGGCGACGCCCGCGGCCTGCCGGACGGCGAGCTCAGGGCGCTGCAGAAGAAGGCACGCGATGCCGGGTTCTGGTGCCTGGAGGCGCCGGAGGAGTACGGCGGCGGTGGTCTCGGGGTGTTCGAGGGAGTGGTGCTGGCCGAGCAGATGGCCAAGCACCGCTACAGCTTCCCGCGGCCGGGAGCGGGCGTCTTCGGCTCCGAGCCGCCCGTCGTGCTCTACAAGGGCAGCCCGCGCCAGATCGAGGAGTACGTGCGCCCGACGATCGAGAACGCCTGGACGGCGTTCAGTGCGATCAGCGAGCCGACCGGCGGCTCCGACCCGGCCAGGGCGATCCGCAGCACCGCCACCCGCGACGGCGACGGCTACCGGATCAACGGGCACAAGATGTGGACCAGCGGCGCGGACACCGCGCGGTACGGCATCGTCTACGCCCGCACCGACCGCGCCGCGGGACGGAGCGGGATCAGCGCGTTCATCGTCGACTCCGGCACGCCCGGCATGACGATCACCCCGGTGCCGGTGCTGCGCGACCACTGGACCACCGAGGTCGTCTTCACCGACGTCGTGGTGCCTGCCGGGAACCTGGTCGGCGAGGAAGGCCAGGGCTTCGGGCTGGCGCAGGAGTGGCTGGTCCGGGGCCGGCTGCGCTACGCAGCGCAGGCCGTCGGCGTCGCCGAGGAGGCGGTGCGCATCGCGCTCGACTGGGCGAAGACCCGGGAGACGTTCGGTGCGCTGCTCGCGACCCGGCAGGCCGTCCAGTTCCCGCTGGCCGACGCGCGGATGCAGATCGCGGCGGCGCGACACCTGACGTGGGAGGCCGCCTGGGAGGCCGACCAGGGCAAGGATGCGCGCACCAAGGCGTCGATCGCGAAGGTCTACGCGACGGAGGCCGGCTACGCCGTGGTCGACGCGATGATGCAGATCCTCGGGGGCATGGGGATGACCAGGGAGATGCCGCTCGAGCACTGGTTCCGCGGGCTGCGGGTGGCCCGGGTGGTGGAGGGCCCGAGCGAGATCCACCGTTTCCTGGTGGCCCGGGACATGCTGGGCGGCGCGGCGCTCGGGCGGGCGTCGTGACGACGAGGGCGGGCGGCCCGGCGGGACCGACGAGCCCGGTCGCCCGAGGCCCGCTCGACATCGAGCGGCTGCTGCGTCCGGCATCCGTCGCGATCATCGGTGCATCGGCCGACGAGGCGGTCATCAGCGGCATCCCGCAGCGTGTGCTCGCCCAGCACGGCTACTTCGGCGCGGTGTATCCGGTGAACCCGCGTTACGCCGAGATCGACGGGGTGACGTGCTACCCGGACATCACGGCCGTGCCCGGCCCGGTGGACGTCGTGCTCGTCGTGGTGAACGCGAGCCGGGTGGTGGACGTGCTGGAGGCCTGCGGGCAGTCCGGGGTGCGGTTCGCCGTGGTCATCAGCTCGGGGTTCGCCGAGCAGTCCGACGGCGCCGAGCGGCAGCGGGAGCTCGCCGAGGTCTGCGCGCGCCATCCCGGGATGCGGGTGCTCGGACCCAACGCCGAGGGCCTGATCAACGTCGTCGACGACGTGCCGCTCGGGTTCAGCCCCACCACCGACTACCGGCGCGGGCTGGTCCGGCTGCGCCGCGGCGACGTCGCGGTGGTGTCGCAGAGCGGCGGGCTGGGGTTCGCGCTGTTCAACGACGGGCTCAGCCGCGGGCTCGGGTTCAGCCACGTGATCAGCACGGGCAACGAGATCGACGTGGACCTGACGGACCTCGCCGAGGCACTGCTCGCCGACCCGGCGACGCGGGTGCTGCTGCTGTTCGTGGAGGGGGTGGCCGACCCGGCGCGGCTCGGGGCGCTGGGCGAGCGGGCCGGGGCGGCGGGGAAGACGGTGGTGGTCGCGAAGGTCGGGAGCAGCGGGGCGGGTCGCCGGGCCGCGCTCGCCCACACGGCGCACGACGCCGGTGAGGAGGCGCTCTACCGGCGGGTCCTGGACCACCCCGGCGTCCTGTGGGCCCACGACCAGGAGCACATGATCGACCTGGCCCTCGCGCTGTCGCGCACCCGCCGGCCCGCCGGCCGCCGGGTGGGGATCGTGACGGTGTCCGGCGGCGCCGGCACCTGGCTCGCCGACGACCTCGTGGCGGCGGGGCTGGAGGTGCCGCTGCTCTCGCCGCAGGTCCAGGCCTCGCTGCGGGAGCGGATCCCGCCGTACGGGAGCCCGGCCAACCCCGTGGACGCCACGGCACAGGTGCTCGGCCTCGGCGGAGTCAGCCCGGTCGTGCGGATCCTCGCCGACAGCGGGGAGGTCGACGCCGTGGTGCTGGTGGCCACGCTCGCGGACCAGAAGCAGCTCGAGCGCGAGCGGGAGTACCTCGCGACGCTGGCTGCGTCGGTGCCGCTGGTGATCTACAGCTACACGCGCCCCGGGCAGGCCAGCATCGACCTGCTCGAGGAGCTCGGGATCGCCTTCTTCACCAGCACCACCCGTACGGCCGGGGCGCTGGCGGCGCTGGCTCCCCGCGATCAGCCGCGGTAGGGCGGGGCCTCACCCCAGCCCCACCGCGGGGTGGGCGCGTTCTGCATGGGGGTGGCGTCCGGCGCCGCGTTGGCCCGGGCGATGCGCGTGCCCCACTCCACGTAGGCGACGAAGGCGGAGCGGAACTCGGGGTCATCGGGGAGCCCCGCCTCGTCGGCGCTCGACGCGATGAGGGTTGCCCACCGCACCCGCTGCTCCTCCGTGATACCGAGGCCGATGTGGTGACGCAGCATCGCGGGGTAGCCGCCGAGCTCGTCGGTGTAGTCGGTGGGTCCGCCGAACACCTCCCCGAGCCAGCGGGCCACGTGGTCGCGGTGCTCCGGTCCCATGTGCCGGAACACGGGTTCGAGCACCGGGTCGGCGAGCACCCGGTCGTAGAAGACCTCCGTGAGGCGGTGCAGAGCAGCGGAACCGCCGCACCAGTCGTAGAGCGTGGGGACGGGAGTGGCGGTCACTCAGGCGCTCCTTGATTACGTCGTTACAGCCATCATCGACCCGCCGCATCCTGCCGCGAGTCGGCCAGATGCGCCAGTGCCGCGCCGCGGAGCATCGCCGCCTCCGACATCAGCGCGAAGAAGGTGAAGCCCAGCGCGCGGAAGCGGTGCACGTGCGCCGGCGAGGCGCAGTAGATGCCGACCGGGAGGTTCCGCGCCCGGCAGGCGGAGACGACGTCGCGCAGCAGGCGCTCGTAACCCGGGTCGTCCACCTGGGCGCTCGGCGGCAGGCCGGCGCTGAACGCCAGGTCCGACGGTCCGACGAACACCGCGTCCAGGCCCTCGACCGCCGCGATGTCGGGTAGCGCCTCGACCGCCGCGAGGGTCTCCGCCATGACGATGCACAGCGGGTCCGGCCGGCCGGGCGACCAGGCCGCTCGCGTCGGGCCGTAGCTGCGTCCGCCTCGGGGCGGGTAGTGGCAGGCCGCGACGGCCCGGGCCGCATCGGCCGCGGTGTCGACCATCGGCACGATGACGGCCGCGGCACCCCGGTCCAGTGCCCGGCCGATGGCGCCTGCCTCGTTCCCGGTGACCCGCACGACCACCGGCGTGCCGGTCGAGTCCAGCGCCTGGGCCATCGGGAGCAGTGCGTCGTCGCCGATCAGGCCGTGCTGCTGGTCGATGCACACGAACCCGAAGCCCACCGAGCCGATGAGCTCGGCGGAGGCGGATCCGGGAAGCTGCAGCCAGCCGCCCACGACGTCGGCGGTCAGGTCGAGAGGGAGAGCGTTCACCCGTCGCACTCTAGGGAACAGTTGTACATCTGATTGCGTTCGCAACTACTATCACCGTCGATGAAGGGGAGAACGAGATGAGCACTATCGCTCCGCACGGCCTGCACCACGTCACGGCGATCGCGTCGGACCCGCAGCGCAACGTCGACTTCTACACGCGGGTGCTGGGACTGCGGCTGGTCAAGCAGACCGTGAACTTCGACGCGCCCGACACCTACCACCTGTACTACGGCGACGCGCGAGGTGCGCCGTCCACGCTCCTGACCTTCTTCCCGTGGCGGGGCGTCCCCGCCGGGCGCCAGGGCAGCGGGCTGGCCACCGCCACCGCGTTCAGCGTGCCGCCGGAGTCGATGGGCTGGTGGCAGCGCCACCTCACCGGTGCCGGGCTCGTGCTCGACGGCCCCCGCACCCGTGACGGCGAGGAGGTGCTGACCCTGCGCGACCCCGACGGCATGGTGATCGACATCGTCGCGGCTCCCGGCGACACCCGCTCGGGCTGGGACGGCGTGGCCGGCGTACCGGCCGAGCACGCCGTGCGCGGCCTGCACTCGGTGACGATGTCCGAGCGCCTGCCCGACGCCACCGCGGAGATGCTCCTGGGCGTGCTCGGGATGCACCTGCAGGGCGAGGACGGCGACCGCGCCCGCTTCGCCATGGCCGGGGGTGGCGCAGGGGCCGTCGTCGACGTGGCCGCCGACGCGCGGCCGCGGGGGCTGCAGGCCGGTGGCACCGTGCACCACATCGCCTTCCGCGCACCGGACCAGGAGACCCAGGCCCGGTGGCGCCGGGAGCTCGTCGAGGCCGGCCTGCGGGTCACCGGGATCGTCGACCGGCAGTACTTCACCTCCATCTACTTCCACGAGCCCGGGGGAGTGCTGCTGGAGATCGCGACCGACCAGCCCGGCTTCGCCATCGACGAGCCGCTGCTGGAGCTGGGCCGGTCCCTGAAGCTGCCGCCGTGGCTGGAGCCCAGCCGCGAGCAGATCGCGCGGGCGCTCCCGCCGCTGCACGTCGACGCCCCGGCGACGCCGTGACCGCCGCGCAGGGCCGCCCAGCCGTGGTCCGTCCGCACGTGTGGGTCCCGGGCAGCGCCGCCCCGCCGCTGCTGCTCCTGCACGGCACCGGCGGCGACGAGCACGACCTGCTGCCCCTGCGCGAGCACCTCGCGCCGGACGCCCCCGTGCTCTCGCCCCGGGGCACGGTGCTGGAGAACGGCATGCCGCGGTTCTTCCGCAGGCTCCAGGAGGGCGTCTTCGACGAGGACGACCTGCGCGCGCGGGTGGACGAGCTGGCGGCGTTCCTCGTCGCGGCGGAGGCCGAGCACGACGTCGCGGCCGGGTCGTGGGTGGCGGCCGGGTTCTCCAACGGCGCGAACATGGCGTCCGCGCTGCTGTTCCGCCGCCCGGAGACGCTGGCCGGCGCGGTGCTGCTGGCGGCGATGGTGCCGTTCCGCGACGGGCCGGACCCCGATCTCGACCTCACGGGCAAGCGCGTGGCCGTGTCCAACGGCCGCCGCGACCCGATGGCGACCGCCGCCCACACCCGCACCCTGGTCGCGCAGCTGCGCGACCACGGCGCGGAGGTGGTGGAGTTCCCGCACGACGGCGGCCACGGCATCGACCCGCGGACCCTCCCGGCCCTGCGCGCCTTCGTGGCGGGGCGCTAGTCGCCGAGGTTCAGGAAAGCCACTTTCCTGCCCTGTGCGGGCCTGAAAGTGGCTTTCCTGAACGTGGGGCCGGCGCCACGAGCTGGGTCAGGTACCCGTTCCGACGGAGCTTGCGGGCGACCGGTCGCCGCCGGCCGTCGCCGGCCGCATCCGCAGAACGGCCCGGGCCCGGGTGACGTCGAAGTCCTTCTCCCATTTCCCCACCACGATCGCCGCGACGGCGTTGCCGAGCACGTTGATGAAGACCCGGCCCTCGTTGAGCAGGCGGTCGACACCGACGATCAACGCAAGGGCGGCGAGCGGCACGTGCCCGATCGCGGTGATGCTGCTGGCCAGCACGATGAATGCGCCACCCGCGATCCCGGCGGTGCCCTTGCTCGTCAGCATCATGATCCCGACCATCGTCAGCTGCTGCTGCCACGACAGGTCGATCCCGACGGCCTGTGCGAGGAAGAGCGACGCCATCGTCAGGTAGATCGCCGAACCGTCGAGGTTGAACGAGAACCCCGCGGGGATCGTGATGCCCACGACGGGACGGCCGACGCCGAGGGCCTCCAGCTTCTGCACCACCTGCGGGAGCACCGCCTCGCTCGAGCAGGTGCTCAGTGCAACCAGCAGCTCCGCCCGCAGGAAGCGCATGAGCCCGAACAGGCTCAGCCGGCACGCCCGCATGATCGTCCCGAGCACCACGAGGATGTAGACGACGCACGTCGCGGTGAACAGGACGACCAGGTAGCCGAGCTGTTGCAGGCTGGCAGCGCCGTAGGTGCTGACCACAGTGGCCAGCGCTCCGAATGTCCCGATGGGCGCGAGTCGCATCACCCAGGAGACGATCCTGAACACGACCTCCGCCAGCGCCCCGATGCCCTGGGTGAGGATCTGTGCCCGCTCACCCGAGACGTTGAGGGCCACCCCGAACAGGATCGACACCAGCAGCGCCGAGAGGATGTTGTCCCCGGTGAGTGCGCCGAACAATGACTCCGGGATCAGGCTCGACACGAAGTCGGTGAAGCTCGCGTGTCCGCCTCCGCTCACGCCGGGGATGTGCCCCGCGTCGAGGGTGGCCGGGTTGATGTTCATCCCCGCTCCGGGATGGAACAGGTTGGCCACCACGAGGCCGATCACCATCGAGACCAGCGAGAAGACGATGAAGTAGCCGATCGCCTTGATCCCGATCCGCCCGGCCTTGCGCAGGTCGTCCATCGCGGCGATTCCCGTGGTGACGACGCAGAAGACCACCGGGATGACGATCATCGTGACCAGCGCGATGAACCAGTCGTTGAGAGGTTTCATCGCTGCACCGAAGCCGGGGAAGAGAACGCCGACGGCGATTCCGAGCACGGCGCCCACGACCACCTGGAACCACAGCTCGCGCAGCAGCCGGACCGGGCGGGACCGAGGCGGCGGGTCGGCGACGTTCGACGGGGACATACCGAACTCCTTGCACAGCAGTGTGTGTGGGGTGTCAGCAGGCGGAACCGAGGCGCGTCAGCTGTGCAGCTCGCGCAGCACCGGGTAGAACTCGGCCTTCGCCTCGAGTCCGATCCCCGGCAGGTCCGTGAGGCCGACGTACCCGTCGCGCACCTCGGCGCCGTCGGCGAAGCCCCCGGCAGGCTTGAACTCCCCGGGATACGACTCGTTGCCACCGAGCTTCAGCGCGGCGGCGATGTGCAGGGAGAACTGGTGGCCGCCGTGCGGGATGCACCGGCGGGAGTCCCAGCCGTGCTGCCGCAGCATGTCCTGGATGCGCAGGTACTCGACCAGTCCGTAGCTCAGGGCCGGGTCGACCTGGATGGTGTCGCGGTCGGGCCGCATCCCCGCGTACCGCACGAGGTTGCGGGCGTCCGGCAGCGAGAACAGGTTCTCGCCGGTGGCCAGCGGGCCCTGGTAGTGCTCGGCGAGGGTGGCGTGCAGGTGGTAGTCGAGCGGGTCGCCCGGCTCCTCGTACCAGAACAGGCCGTAGGGCTCGATCGCTCGGCCGTAGTCCAGGGCGGTCTCCAGGTCGAAACGGCCGTTGACGTCCACCGCCAGCCGGGACCCGTCGCCGTCGAGGACGTCGAGGACGGCCTCGATCCGGCGCAGGTCCTCGGCCAGCTCGGCACCGCCGATCTTCATCTTGACCACGCGGTAGCCGAGGTCGAGGAAGCCCTTCATCTCGTCCTGCAGCTCGCGCAGGCCCTTGCCGGGGGCGTAGTAGCCGCCTGCGGCGTAGACGAAGACCGACTCGTCGGGCCGGCCGTCGCCGTAGCGCTCGGACAGGAAGCGGTGGAGCGGCTGCTCGTTGATCTTCGCGGCCAGGTCGAACAGCGCCATGTCGACGGCGCCGACCGCGACCGAGCGTTCACCGTGGCCGCCCGGCTTCTCGTTCCGCATCATCACGTCCCACGCCTTCGCCGGGTCGACGAAGGTGCCGTCGTCGGCGAGGAGATCGTCCGGCGATGCCTGCAGCAGCCGCGGCAGCAGCCGCCGCCGCAGGATCTCCCCCGCGCTGTAGCGGCCGTTCGAGGTGAACCCGTACCCCACGACGGGTTCACCAGCGCGGACCACGTCGCTGACGACCGCGACGATCGAGCAGTCCATCGAGCTGAAGTCGATCAACGCATTGCGGATCGACGAGCTGATCGGCACGACACCCTCGTGCACGGAGACGATCTTCATGACGCTCCTCGTAACTTATAAGATGTTCGGGACGCTAGGCTCCCAGCGAGTCCGAGCGCAAGCCGACGTGGTCCCGACAAGAAGTGGTGGACCGATGACCAGCACGAATGTCTTCTCGAGCAAGAGCGAGGTCGCGTACGCCGAGATCCGCGACCGCATCCTCTCGGGAGCGCTCGCCCCCGGTTCCCGCCTGGCGCAGTACGAGCTCGCCGAGTCCCTGCACATGAGCATCACGCCGCTGCGCGAGGCCATCAGACGGCTCAGCAGCGAAGGCCTGATCGACCTCGACACGCACCGGGACGCGCGCGTCGCCCGCATGGACGCCGCGGAGGCCCGACAGCTGTTCGAGGTGCGCCTGTCGCTGGACCCCTCAGCGGTCGAGCTGGCGGCCGCCCGCCGTACCGAAGCCGACATCACCGCGATGCGGGCCGCCGTCGAACGGCTGTTGCCCGTGACCAGGCAGTGGGGCGAGGAAGCGCTCACCGCGCACCGGGACTTCCACCGGACGCTGTACCGGGCGTCCCACAACGACGTCATGGTCCGGCTGCTCGACGACCTGTGGGACAAGTCGGACCGTTACCGGCGCATCGGTCTCGTGCTGCCGCCGGGCGACGGTCCGCGCACCCGCGACCTCGACGAACATCGTCAGATGATGGAGCTCGTCATCAGTGGTGACGGCGAGCGCGCGGCCGCGCTGATGCGCAACCACATCCGGCTGAGCCTCACGGCGTCGGCGATCGAGGTGCTCGAAGCACGCTGAGGCGGATCAGCACTCACCGCCGAGGTTCAGGAAAGCCACTTTCCTGCCCTGTGCGGGCCTGAAAGTGGCTTTCCTGAACTCGGGGCCGGCGCTCAGCCCGCAGGGGGCGCTGCTGGGATGCCGTTCGCCGGGGGAGCCGCCGGTTCGCCGGTGGCCTCCGTGATGGGGGCGTCACCGTTGTCCGTCACGAGTACGGGGGTCAGGCTCTCCGTGGTGCCGCCCGTGATCCGGGCGACCTCCACCCCGGAGACGCCGGCGTGCCGGTCGGCCGAGTACCGGAACGGCGCCACCCACGGGCCCTGGAACTGCGCGCCCGACCGCTCGACGGCCGCCACGATGCTCTCGCGCGTGGGGTCGGCCCCGGCCGCCTGCAGCGCCTGCACGAACGTGTAGGCCTGGGACATGCCGTAGATGCGGTAGTTGGTCAGCTCGCCGTCGCCGCCGTGCTCGTCCCACACGCGCTGGAACAGCTGGGTCCACGGGTCGTCCGGCGCGTCGACACCGGGCAGGTACTCGGTGGTGATCACGCCGTCGAGCAGCCCCGCGTCGGTGACGGCGCCCTCGGAGAAGCGGGCCAGCAGGGAGCCGACGAGCCCGGGGTCGGAGCCGACGTTGGAGTAGATCCACTGCGGCTTGTAGTTCAGCCGCAGCGACTGCAGCTGCGAGAGCGCCGTGTAGGACGGCACGTTGAAGCCGATCACGAGGTCGGCGCCCGCCGCCTGCAGCGCCGCGATCTGCGGGGCCACGTCGGTGTTGCCGGGCGTGTACCGCTCGGCGGCGACGATCTGCTTGTCGAGGAACCGGCGGGCGCCGAGCTCGCCGTCGCGGCCGAAGTCGTCGTCCTGCAGGAACAGGCCGACCTTGGCCTGCGGGAAGTTCTGCGCCACGTACTGCCCGACGATCTTCCCCTCGATCTCGTAGTCGGGCTGCCAGCCGAAGGTCTGCGGGTTCTTGGCCGGCTGGTCCCACAGCAGCGAGCCCGAGGAGACGAACAGGTCCGGCACGCCCTCGCTGTTGAGGTAGTCGAGCACGGCCGAGTGCGTGGGGGTGCCCAGGCCGCCCAGCAGCGCGAACACCTGGTCCTGGAGGACGAGCTCGTTGACCACCTGGCTGGTCTGCGTCGGGTTGTAGGCGTCGTCGCGGAAGACGTAGTCGATCGTCCGCCCGTTGATCCCGCCTGCGGCGTTGACGAAGTCGAAGTAGGCCTTCGCGCCGGTCGGGATCTCGCTGTAGCCGGGCGCCGCGACGCCGGTGAGCGGGAAGTGCGCCCCGATCTTCACCGACGTGTCGGTGATGCCGACGGCGGGGGCGGCGTCGGCCCCGGACCCGCCGTCAGGGCGCCCGCCCGCACCGCACGCGCTGAGAACCAGCGCCGCCGCGACCGCCGCCGCCGCGAGCGCTGAGCGCCTGCTCGTCCTGGTCATCCTGTCCTCCTCGTCGAGGGTCCCCGGCGGTTGGTCCTGCTCCGGTTCCACAGCTTCTTCACCACGCCGACGGCTCCCGACGGCGCGAGCAGCATCACGAGCACGAGCACCACGCCGTAGACGAACGGCGCGAGCTGCGCGGCCTGCGTCCCGTCCAGCCCGGCGCCGATGCCGAGGTTGGTGACAGCAGGCGGCAGGAACACCAGCAGCGCGCTGCCGAGCAGCGCACCCACCAGGCTGCCGAGGCCGCCGACGACCACCGCGGTGAGCAACCCGAGCGAGAGCACGATCGTGAACCCGCTGGGCGCGGCCAGCCGCACCACCACGCCGAGCACCGAGCCCGCCAGCCCGGCGCAGACCGCGCTGACCACGAACGCGAGCACCCGCACCCGGCCCAGCCGGATCCCGGCCAGCTCCGCGGCGACCTCGTCGTCGCGCACGGCTCGCCAGACCCGACCGATGCGCCCGGCCATCAGGTTGGCCAGCAGCAGGAGCACCACCAGCAGCGTGCCCCAGCCGAGATAGGCGAGGTACTTGGCGGTGGGCGTCTCGTTGGCGGAGAGGAAGTAGACGGCGTCGGCGAACCAGTCGGGCACGTCGGGCGAGGCGACCGGGAGTCCCTGCTCCCCGCCGAGGGTGTGGTCGAAGTAGATCGCCAGCCCCGGCACCGCGACGGCCAGCGCGAGGGTGGCGCCCGCCAGGTAGGGCCCGTGCAGCCGGGCGGCGGCCGCCCCCACCACGGCGCCGACCAGCGCGGTGACGGCGGCCGCGATGACCATGACGAGCAGCAGCGGGAGGCCCGTGCCGTCGTCCCCGAGCAGCAGCCCGGTGGTGTAGGCGCCCACCGCCATCAGCGCGCCGTGGCCGAGCGAGATCTGCCCGTTGAGACCCGTGAGCACGGTGAGCCCCGCCGCGGCGATCGCGTAGTAGGACATGGTGGCGAACTGCGAGTTGCGGAACGGGCTGGTCAGCTCCAGCACGAGCACCACGGCCACGAGTGCGAGGAGCACCACCAGCGCGTGCCTGCCGAAGGTGGAGCGCGGCAGCCTGCGGCGTACGGCAGCCAGGGGGCCGGGCCTCGGAGCTCCGGTGGCGACGGGGGAGGACGCCTGCGCGGCGGCAGGCTCGTCGGTCTGCTGGGACATCAGACCCTCCGCGCTGCGGTCCGGGCGAACAGTCCCTGCGGCCGCACCAGCAGCACCGCCACCAGGATCGCGAGCGCGGCCAGCGCCACCAGTTCGCTGCCGAGGTAGCCGCTGACGTAGGACAGCAGCAGTCCGATCGTCAGCCCGCCGACCACGGCCCCGGCCGGCGAGTCGAGCCCGCCGAGCACGGCGGCGACGAACCCGTAGACGATCACGGCGTCCATGTAGGCGGGGAACACCAGGCTGCCGCCCGCGATCAGCAGTCCGGACAGCGACCCGACGCCCGCGGCCAGCGCCCAGCCGAGCGTGAGCATCCGCCCGACGGGCACGCCGAGCAGCCTCGACACCTCCTGGCTGAACGCGGCGGCGCGCATCTTCAGGCCGAGGTCGGTGAAGCGGAAGAGCGCGACGAGGGCGAGCATCACCACCACGACGGCGACGATGATGTAGATGCTGTTCGGGGTGAACGCGATGTTGACCCCGCCCACGGTGAACCCGCGCAGGTCGAACGGCGCGGGGAACGACCGGAACGTGGAGCCGAACAGGATCGCGGCCAGCGCCTGCAGCGCCACGAACAGCCCGAGCGTCACGATCACGGCGTTGAGCTCCGGGCCGCCCTCGACCGGGCGGATCACCAGCCGCTCGATCACGGCACCCAGCACCAGCCCGGCGACCAGCGCGACGACGAGACCGACCCAGTACGACTGGCCGCCCTCGATCACGGTGAGCGCCAGGTAGGTGGTGAACATGGCCATGGCGCCCTGCGCGAAGTTGACGACCCGGGTGGAGCGCCAGATCAGCACCAGGGCCAGTGCGAAGGCGGCGTAGACGGCTCCCTGACCGAGACCGGTCAGCGTGACGTTGAGGAACTGCTGCACTGCTCTCCTCTCCTGATCAGAAGCCGAGGTAGGCGTGGCGGAGACCGTCGTCCGCGGCGAGCGCGGCGGCGTCGTCGCGGGCCACCACGCGCCCCAGGTTGAGCACGACGCCGACGTCGGCGATCGAGAGGGCGCTGCGCGCGTTCTGCTCGACGAGCAGCACGGTGACCCCGTCGCTGTCGACGAGGTCGCGCAGCAGCCCGAAGATCTGCGCGACGATCCGGGGCGCCAGTCCCAGCGACGGTTCGTCGAGCAGCAGGACGTCCGGGCCGGACAGCAGGGCCCGGCCGATCACGAGCATCTGCCGCTCCCCACCGGAGAGCACGTGCGCGTCGTGGCGGCGGCGCTGCGCCAGCGGCGGGAACATCTCGTACACCTGGGCCAGCCCGCGCTCGGTGCGCCGGCGGGACGCGCCGAGCATCGCCCCGAGGCGCAGGTTCTCCTCCACCGTGAGCTCGGTGATCACCCCGCGGCCCTCGGGGACGTGCGCGATCCCGGCGCGCGCGATCGCCTCGGCGGGGGCGTGGGTGAGGTCGGTGCCGTCGAGCAGCACCTGTCCCGCCGCGGGCCGGACCAGGCCGGAGATCGTGCGCAGCAACGTCGACTTGCCTGCCCCGTTGGCGCCGAGCACGGCGGTGACCTGGCCCCGCTCCGCGCTGATGTCGACGGCGTCGAGCGCCGTGACCGGGCCGTAGGACGTGGTGAGGCCGGAGATCTCCAGCGTTCCGGTACTCGGTGCCGACGATGGTGCTGACGTCGAGCCTGCACGCTCCATCACGAGTGCGTGGCCTCCTCGCCCAGGTAGGCGTCGATCACCGCGGGGTCGTCGCGGACCTCGTCGGGGGTGCCGTCGGCCACGACCTTGCCGAAGTCGAGCACCGTGATCCGGTCGCAGACCGCCATCACCAGGTCCATGTGGTGCTCGACCAGCACCACCGACATGCGGTCGGTCAAGGTCCGGATCAGCTCGCCCAGCTCGGTCATCTCGTCGCTGCCCAGGCCGCTCGCGGGCTCGTCGAGCAGCAGCAGGTCGGGTTCTCCTGCGAGCGCGCGGGCCAGGGCCACCCGTTTCTGCACCGGGTAAGGGAGGCTCCCGGGCAGTCGGTCGGCGTAGCCGTCGGCGCCGAGCTCGGTGAGGGCGGCCATCGCACGCTCGCGCAGCGCCCGCTCGTCGCGGTCGGAGCGGGCCAGGGCGAACAGGGTGGCGGCGAAGCCGGCGCGCCGGTGCCGGTCGGCGCCGACCATCACGTTCTCCACCACGGTCAGCCCGCGGAAGAGCCCGACCCCCTGCAGCGTGCGGGCGATGCCCATCCCCGCGAGCCGGTGCGGACGCAGGTCGCGCACCGGCCGCCCGTGGCGCAGCACGGTGCCCGTGTCGGGGCGGACGAAGCCGCAGCAGACGTTGAAGAGCGTGGTCTTGCCCGCACCGTTCGGCCCGATCACACCGTGCACCTGACCCGGCCCGACGGCCAGGGAGACGTCGTCGAGCGCGACGAGGCCGCCGAACCGGACCCCGACGCCGCTGACGGCGAAGACGGCCGAGACGTCCGGGGACGCCGTCGGCCCGGTGGGTGATGTCGACACTGACACGTGGGCGTCTCCCGGGGTGCGGGCGGCGGTGACCGCGATCACTGGGTAGCCCCACTTTGGGCGCAGCGCCCAGCGCGCACCATGTGCACATCGCCCAGGATCGGGGCCGCGGAACTGGGCAGCGCGCCCGTATGGGTGGACGGCGCTGTGCGGGCTGCTGCACAGTGCGGGGATGCTGCCCACCCGGCGGGGCGCCGGTGAGAACCGCCCCGACACCGGAACCCGCTCCGGCACCGGGGGCCGGCCGCTGCCGCCCGAGTCCGCGGACGCGCTGCGGGTGCTCGGCGGCGTCCTGATCGACGAGGTCGACGGGCTCGCCGACCGGTTGACGGTGATGGTGCTGCACCGCGAGCCGACCTACGCCGAGCTGGACATGGTGGAGGAGCTGCGCGGTGCCTGCCGGGCCAACATGGAGCGCGGGGTGCAGACGCTCGCCGAGCAGGTGCCGGGCGGGGTGGACCCGGAGGACACCTCGCGGCAGACCGGCAGGCGCCGCGCCCGTCAGGGCGTGCCGCTCGAGGTGGTGCTGCGCGCCTACCGGCTCGGCGGGCGCGTCATGTGGGAAGCGCTGCTGAGCACCTCCCGCGGCCGGTTCTCCGGGCGGTACGACACCGCGCTGCTGGACGCCGCGAGCTACGTCTGGCGCGTCAACGACCGCAGTGCCACCGCGCTCGTGGAGGCCTACCGGCTGGAGGAGCTGCGTTTGCAGAGCCACGACCTGAGCAGGCGCCACGCCGTGCTGGACGGTCTCATCGAGGGCCGCGGGGGCGACCCGGCGTTCCTGCGGGACGCGGCGACGGTGCTCGGGCTGCCCGAGCGCGGCCCGATGCTGTGCGTGGTGACGCCGGTGGAACCGTCGGGGGAGGACTCGCTGCGGTCGCCGCAGGAGGCGCTGGCGCCGCTGGGCATCGTCTCGTCCTGGTTCCTGCGTCCCCGCGACGAGGTGGGGGTGGTGGCGCTCGGGTCCCGGCCGCCCGAGGTGGTGGCCGACGCGCTGCGCCCGTGCGTGGCGGGCCGGGTGGGTGTCTCCCCCGTGGTGGACGGGCTGGGCGCGATCGACGCGGGCTACCGGATGGCGCACACCGCCGCCCGCACGCTCGTGGGACCGGGCCTGGCGGTGCTCGACGAGCGGCTGCCCGAAGCGCTGCTGGTGGACAGCCCGGAGCTGGTGCCACGCGTCGTGCGCACCGCACTCGGCGGGCTGCTCGACCTGCCCCCCGCCGACCGCGACACGCTGCTGGAGACGCTGCGGGAACTGCTGGCGAACGGCGGCTCCCCGACCCATGCGGCGGCGGCGCTGTTCTGCCACCGCAACACGGTGATCTACCGGGTGCGCCGGATCGAGGCGGCCACCGGCCGCTCCATCGCCGACCCGAGGGACCGCCTCCTGCTCACCCTCGGCGTGCTGGCCGCGCAGTCGAGCGGCCTCCCCTGACCGGTGGGCCTCGCGGTACCCCTAGGTTCAGGAAAGCCACTTTCCTGCCCTCTGCGGGCCTGAAAGTGGCTTTCCTGAACTTCCGGGGTCCCGTCAGGGGAGGGTGGTGAGCTCGCGTTCCAGGGGGGTGCGGAAGCGGGGGGTCACCCGGACGTCGCCGATCCGGGCCGAGAGCCGCTCGGCCGTCGCGTGGACGGCCGTGGTCGCCTCGGTGCCGATGTCCTCCAGCAGCCGCAGCGCGACCGTCCCGTCGGCGCGTTGCGCCCAGCCGCCCACGATCCGCCCGTCGCTCCAGACGGTCGGACCGATGTTGCCGCTGCGGTCGAACAGGGCCGCCTTGTGGGGGCCGAGGTACCAGCCGCGGTCCTGCCAGCCCATCGCCGTCGGGTCCAGCCCGGGCAGCAGCGCCACCCACGGCTCGGGCTGCGCGACGGGCTCGACGTCGTCGGGCAGCACCACGCCGGGGACGCCGTCGAGGTCCACCGCGACGGCGCCGACCGCGGTGAGCGCGGCGCGGGTGCGGGCCATGGTCCAGCCCGTCCACCACTTCAGGTCGGCCACCGGGGCGGGGCCGAACGCGGTGAGCCAGCGGCGCGCGAGCTCCGCGTGGGCGGCGGCCGGGTCCAGCTCAGGCATCCCGCCCGGCCACCACGCCGACGTCGGTGACCAGCGGTACTGCGTGGACGTCCACCCGCCGAGGGGACGGCCGCGGGCGATGTGGCCGTCCGCGGCGAGTACCAGCAGCGCCCGGCTCGTCATGTTCTGCGGGGTGTCATCGGGGGGCACGACGATCCGGGTGCGCAGGCGCGGCTCGTCGGTCACCAGTTCGACCGCGGTGGCCTCACCCCGCGCGACCAGCGCCCGCAACGCCGACGCCTCGACGTCGGCGAGCCACACCGCCGGGTCCTCGGCCACCCCGGCACGCTCGAGGTGCTGCACGAGCTTGCGGCGTTGCACCGCGGCCACGTCGAGCGTGCACGCGGCCTGCAGGACCGGTGCGACGTCGAGCGCCGTCACCCAGACCGTGCGCCGCATCGACAGCATCCGCACCAGCGCGCGCTCGTCGTGCAGGGCCCGCTCGACCGTGGGAGCAGCGGCGTCGGACCGGGCGAGCACCGCCAGCACGACGGACGCGGGGTCCGTGGCGTGCAGCGCGACGAGTGCGTCGGCCACGCCCACCACCCCGGCCACCGAGTCCGGGGCGGCGTGGCCGGGAGCGAGCCGGTGCCGCCGCCCGAGCCGGGCCCGCCGCTGCGCCGTGCCGATCCGCAGTTCTCCCGTCACCCGGGGATCATGACGCACCCGGGTAGCCGCGCAGGTGGGTGCCCGGCGCCGCAGCGGCGCCGTCAGCCGGCGACCGTGGTGCGCTCCAGTGCGTGCTCGACCAGCGCGATGATCGTCGCGAGACACGAGCCGTCGCTGCGGGCGTCCATCCGCACTACCGGCACGTCGGGTGCCAGCGCGAGTGCCTCCCGCACGGTCTCCGCGGAGAATCCGGTGGTGCCGGGGAAGTCGTTCAACGCCACGACGAACGGCAGCTGCCGGTTCTCGCAGTAGTCGACCGCGGGGAAGCAGTCCTCGACCCGGCGCAGGTCGACGAGCACGACGGCGCCGACGGAGCCGCGGGCGAGCTCGTCCCACATGAACCAGAAGCGGTCCTGCCCCGGCGTGCCGAACAGGTAGAGGATCAGCGCGTCGTCGACGGTGATCCGGCCGAAGTCCATCGCGACCGTGGTGGTGTTCTTGCCCGGGACCGCCGCGATGTCGTCGACCCCCACCGACGCCGCGGTCAGCGGCTCCTCCGTCAGCAGCGGCGGGATCTCCGACAGCGCCCGCACGAGCGTGGTCTTGCCCACCCCGAAGCCGCCGGCCACGACGACCTTCAGCGGGATCGGCCCGTTGTCATCGCGCACGGAGACCCGCCAGCAACCGGTTCAGCACCTCCGCGGCGGGGCGCCCGCCGACGCCTGCCGGTGCCGGGGCGTGCACCACGAGGTAGCCGGAGTCGGCCAGGTCGCTCACGAGCACCCGGGCCACCCCGACCGGGACGCGCAGCGCCGCTCCGACCTCCATGAGCGACACCGGTCGTCCTGCCAGCTCGATGATCATCCGATGCTCTTTCTGCAGGTCACCGGCCCAACGGTCGGTCGCGAGGACGAGGGACTCGACCGGCAGGTCACGTCCTGAGGATCGGGTGCGGCCTCCGGTCACGGCGTACACGGGCACGACCCGGTCGTCGCGGCGCCCCGAGTCGGTATGTCGTGCCGGTTCGTCCGGGGTCACTGCGGGGAGCCTCCGGCGTCGGCCCTGGTCGCCGGGGTCAGCGCGTGCCCCACCCGGGAGGCCAGCATGGTCATCTCGTAGCCGACCATCCCCATGTCGCACCGCCGCCCGGCGTGCACGGCGAGGGTGGCGCCGTGGCTGATCGCCGTGACGAACAGGTAGCCGTCGTCCATCTCGAGGATCGTCTGGGTCACCGGGCCCGCGCGCAGCAGGAGTGCCGTGCCCTTGGCCAGGCTGACCAGTCCGGACGCCGCAGCGGAGAGCTGGTCGGCCAGGCCATCGGCCATCCCCGGGGAGGTCGCGAGCCGCAGGCCGTCGCCCGAGACGACCAACGCCTGCACGACCCCCGGTGTCTCCCGAGCGAACTCCACGAGCAGCCAGTCGAGCGGCCTGCCGATCACGACCGCCCCGCGTTCTCGGTGGCGGCGAGCGCGGCGAGCCGGCTGGCCTGGTACCGCGACAGAGCCCCGACTGCCTCGGCGCGGCGCGGGGGGACGGCCACCTCGGGCTCGGGTCCGAGGGGTTCGCGCAGCTCCGGCGCGAGGCTGGCCTGCGGGACCCGCCGGCGCAGGACACGCTCGCCGGAGTCGGGGGGCGGCGCGCCCCGGGGCGCCGGGACCGGGCGGGGCGGATCGGCGCGAGGTGGGGCCGCTGACGGCGCGGGGCGTGGGGCCGGGACAGCGGCGGGGCGCGGGGTGCGCTCGGTCGCTCCAGGCGGCGGGGACGGGGGCGGGGCGGCTCGCTGCGGGACGGGGTCGGTTGCCGGTGGGGGTGGGGTCGGCACCGGCGCTGCGGGGCGGGAGGCTGGGCTTCCGGTAGCCGGGGGTGGGGTGGGGACCGGAGCGGTTCGCTGCGGGGCAGGGTCGTTCGCCGGAGGCTGCGGGGCGGGGTCCGTCGCCGGAGGCTGGGGATCGGGCCCGGTGCCGGCCGCTTGCGGCACCGGCTCCGTGACCGGGACAGTGCCGGCCGGGCGCGGGCCGGGGATGGTCGCAGCCGCGTGCAGGCCCGGGGCCGTCGCAACCGGCCGCGGGGCCGGGACCATCACGGCCAGCAGAGCGGGCTCCGTCCTGGCCTCGGCGTTCTGGTCCCACCAGCCTTCCCAGGTCCCCTCGTGCCCGACGGGATCGGGTTCGGCACGCCGGGGCGGCGGGGCGAGCATCGGGACGAGCCGCGGCGACTCCATCACCCCGGCGGGCAGCGCGATCACGGCGGTGACACCGGACCCGGGGCTGGCGGTGAGCGAGACGCGGATGCGGTGCCGGACGGCGAGCCGGGCGACGACGTGGAACCCCAGACGCTGTGCGACCGAGACGTCGACCTCGGGCGGGTCGGCGAGCAGCGCGTTCGCCGACGCCAGCTCGTCCCGGGGCATCCCGACACCCCAGTCCTCCACCGTGACCAGCTGCCCGCCGCGGCCGCCGCGGTCGGGGCAGGTGCGGATGGTCACGACGGTGTCGGGCGGGGAGAACCGCACGGCGTTCTCGGTGAGCTCGGCGATCAGGTGCGTCAGGTCGGTGACGGTCTGCCCGGACACCGCCGGCTGCTCGTCGACGACCAGCACGACACGATCCAGGTGCTCGGTCTCCGCCACCGCCGCCCGCAGCACGTCGCGCAGCGGCACGGGCTCGCTCCACGTGCGGGACGGCTTCTCGCCCGAGAGCACCAGCAGGCTCTCGACGTTGCGCCGGACGCGGGTGGCGAGGTGGTCGAGCTCGAACAGCTCGGCCAGCGCGTCGGGGTCGCGCTCGGACTCCTCGAGCTGGTTGAGGATGTCGAGCTGGCGGTAGAGCATGCTCTGGTTGCGCCGCGCGAGGTTCACCAGCAGGTCGGAGGTGAACTGGCGGCGGCTGATCTCCACGTTCGCGAGCCGGCGGGACAGGATGTCCTTCTCCCGCTGTGACTCCTCCGTGATCCGCCAGAACAACATCATTCCCGCGCAGGCGAACAGAACGGCGATGCCGTGGATCGCCGACCAGAGCCACGGATTCCCCTGCCCGGCCGGGTGGTTGAAGATCAGGTTCTGGTGCCAGCCGGAGCCGATCCCGTGGCTGACCACCGTGAAGACGATGTTGAAAAGGAAAGGCGCCCAGTCCTGGTAGAGGGCGATGAACCCGATGATGATGAAGAAATGGAAGTGGGCCTCGATGGCGCCGCCGGACAGTCCCACCAGTGCGGCCGAGGAGTAGACGAGCCCCGCCGTCACCAGCACCGACGCCGCCCGCCGACGCTGCCGTAGCCGGGAGCCGAGCAGAAGGCAGACCAGCGGCGTGACCAGCACGTACAGCACCGTGAGCGGTGAATGTCCGATGAGCACGCCGAACAGCCCGAGGCCTGGGACGTGCGCGGCGAGCACTGCCAGCAGGAGCCGGTGGCGGCGTTGCCAGTCCCGTTCACCGATGTTGTAACCGCGGGGGAGCGTATCGAGGACTGATCTCCACATCGTGCGTTGCACCGTTTCTGAGACCTCGTCACTGGGGAGTCGCCCGGGGGAGCGGCGGACGAGCGGCGAGGCTACAACCATCTGACGCCACGTGAGCAACCGCTCACGGAATGCACGCGAAATTGCACGCGGCCGGCCCATCGTGCGCACCCTGGATGCAGTAGTGCGACTAGGTGGAACGGGGGAGATGGGGGCCGCGGATCCGGCCCGGTCAGCTCCAGATGGTGACGTACACCGGCGGCCGGAACCGCGACGGCGGCACGCCCGCACCGGGGGAGCGCAGCAGCTTCATCGCCTCCGGGGTGAGGAAGTGCCGCAGGGACGCGGCGGCCACCGAGCGCCGGTCGACGGGCGGCGTGGTGGCATGCCAGCACAGCTCCATCGGGGTTCCCGGCATGTCCACGACCTGCAGCTCGCGTCTGCGCAGCTGGTGGACGGCGAGGTGGGCGATCCCCGGGGCGACGCCGGCCCCGCGCGCCGCGGCGTCCCACGCCGCAAGTCGTTCGCCGCCTGCACTCCCGACGAGCTCGCCGCGCTGCGGCGGATCATGGAGCAGGTGCGGCTCACGCCGCCGCGGCGCCGCACCCGCCGCACCCGCCCGTCGTCGCGGGGTCGCCGTCCCGACCTGCGCCGGACCGTGCGGGAGTCGCTGCGGATGCACGGGGAGCCGGTCCACCTGCGATGGCAGCGGCGACAGGTCAAGCTCCGGCCGCTGGTACTCGTCCTCGACGTCTCGGGTTCGATGGCCGACTACTCGCGCGCGCTCCTGCAGTTCGCCCACTCGGCGCGGCGGGCGGCGCAGCGGGTCGAGGTGTTCTGCTTCGGCACCCGGCTGACCAGGATCACCGTGCCGTTGCAGCGGCGCAGCCCCGACCAGGCGTTGGCGGATGCCGCTGACCTGGTCGTCGACTGGGAGGGCGGCACCCGCATCGGCGACTGCATCGACGAGTTCGTGCGGGGCTGGGGCCGGCGCGGCGTGTGCCGCGGGGGAGTGGTCGTGATCTGCTCCGACGGGCTGGACCGCGGTGCTCCCGACACGCTGGCCACCGCCATGGAACGGCTGGGGCGGCTGTGCCACCACATCGTCTGGATGAACCCGCACAAGGGCGACGACTCGGGCTACCGGCCGCAGACGGTCGGCATGATGGTCGCCGAGCCGCACATCGACGTCCTGTTGTCCGGGCACGACCTGAGCAGCCTCACCGAGCTCGCGGTGCTGCTGCCGAAGCTGGCGCGGTGAGAGGGGAAGCGCGGACATGGTGAGGTGGAGCGTCGGCATCGAGGCCGAGGGCGACCGCGTGATGGAGCTCGAGGAGGTCGTCGAGCTGGCCGACGCCGTCGCCCCGAGCGGTGGCATCGCCACCGGGATCGGCACCACGCGCTACGGCGCCCAGCTCGTGGTGCTGGCCGACACCCGCGACGAGGCCGTCGAGAAGGGCCGCGCGGAGTTCGCGGCGGCGGTGGCGAAGGCGGGGCTGCCCGGCTACCCGGTGGTCCGGGTGGAGGCGGTGAGCGAGGACGAGGACATGGACGCCGACCCCGATCTTGGCGCTGCGGGCGGATGATCCGCCTCGGCTCCCTCGCGGGATACGCGTTCTCCGGGCCCCGCGTGCTGGGCGGCTGGACGCCTCCCGCGCGGCCGGGGGTATATGCCGTCCTCTACAAGCCCGATCCCGAGACGAAGCCCGAGAAGTACGCGGTGATCTACGTCGGGCACGCGGACGACCCCGCGGCGGAGGGCTTCCCGTTCCGGCACCGGCGGGCCCACTGCTGGACGCAGCGGGCCGGTTCGAAGTGGAAGGTGCACATCGCTTTCCTGGAGGTGCCCGGTGGCAACCGTTCCCACCGGGAGATGATCACCAACGAACTGGTGGCGGTGTACCACCCGTTCTGCAACGAGCAGCAGTACGACAACTCCTGGCGCGACGAATGGATCGGCGAGTACTCCGACGCCCCCAACACGGCCCCGCTGCCCCCGCACCGAACCGGAGATCAGGCCGGCCGGGGTGATCCTGCGTAGCGGGCTCAGCCCTCCGCGTCGGAGAACTTCTCCGCGAGATCGCGGTGCCTGGCTGCGACCGGCTCCGCCTGGTCGGTGCTGACGATCGATCCAGGCATGCGGCTCAGCCGCTCGACATCCTCCGCGAAGCGCAGGTGCGCCAGCCGCGCGTGCTCACGGCAGGCGAGACACGTGACCCGATCCGGACGCGGAGAGGTCATCGCGTACGGCACCCGTAGCCCGCACCCGGTAGTGACGATGGTCGGCAGGTCAGCGGCCAGGCCGAACGTGGAGGTGATCACGTTGCGGACAGCGCCGTGGTCGTGGACCACCGTCGACTCGACATGGATGTGCGGATCGTTCCCGTCCATCTGTCCTCCTCACTCGCCGACCGGAGTGTTCCAGCCGGCCACGGAACGGGAGAACGGCACCGCCATGCGCGGTAACGTTCGTGGTCGGACTGACGAGACTTCGTGCACTGCGCCACCCAGGAAAAGGTCGAGCGGTACGGGCGAGAGGTGCCGAATCGCCCCTCGTCATGGCGGCGGCGCGCCGACCGCAGTGGACGGGAGACGGCCATGGACGCCCCACGCGTCCCGGTGCCTCCGCCGCGAGGCATACAGGTTCCACGGGCGATTCTCGCACTTCTCTGTCTCGCCGGAATCTGCACGGCGTGTATGTCACCGATCGCCTCCTCGCCGTCCTCGGCGCCGGGTTCGACGGATATCGCGAGTGCCGGACCGAACCCACCGTCGTCGACCGATCCGGCTGCCGCTGCCATGGTGATGAAGGTCGTCGCGGAAACGATGGCGAGCGATCACCTGAAAGCGGCGATCGTCAGCGTCACGGTGGACGGCAGGGAGATCGTCACCCAGGCCGTCGGTGAATCCATGACCGGCGTACCTGCGGCCACGAACATGCACTTCCGCAACGGTGCGGTCGCCATCTCCTACGTCTCCACGCTGCTGCTGCAACTCGTCGACGAGAAGAAGGTGAGCCTCGACGACAAGGTGGCGACGTGGCTGCCCGAGATCCCGTACACCGACAGGGTGACGCTGGGGCAGCTGGCCCAGATGACCTCGGGTTACGTGGACTACGTGAGCACCGCCGAACTGACCGACGCGCAGTACGCGGACCCGTTCCGCAGCGTCACCCCGCAGCAGCTCATCGCGATCAGCACGAAATACCCGCTCCTCTACGAGCCCGGAACGAACTGGAACTACTCGCACACGAACTACGTCATCCTCGGGCTGGCCCTGGAGAAGATCACCGGGAAGACCATGTCCGCGCTGATGCAGGACAAGGTGCTGGGCCCTCTCGGGCTCGACAACACGACCGATCCGGGAACGCCGGCGATCACCCAGCCTGCGTTGCACGCCTTCACCTCGGAGCGCCGGCAGGCTCTCAAGGTTCCCGCAGGGACGCCCTTCTACGAGGAGTCGACCTTCTGGAACCCGTCGTGGACCATCACCCACGGCGCCATCCAGACCACGGACATCCGTGATCTGCACACCACCGCCGTCGCCATCGGAACCGGGCAGCTCCTGTCGCCCGAGTCCTACCAGAAGATGGTGACGAAGGATCTGGTCGGCAGGACGACGACGCTGGACGGATGCACCACCTGCTTCCCCCAGTCCGCCGGCTACACCTACGGGCTCGGAATCGTCTCGTCCGGTAACTGGCTGATGCAGAACCCCCTTTTCAGCGGAGAAGCCGGAGCATTCGCCTACCTGCCCTCGCAGAAGGTGGCCATCGCCGTGGCCGTGACCTTCGACGAGGATGCTTTCGACCCGGTCACCGGTGCGTACAGCAACTCCGGCGATCTTCTGTGGCGGAGGATCGGAGCGGCGCTGGTTCCCGACGACGCCCCACCGATGCCGGCGGGCGGGTAGCGGCGCGAGCATCGACCGGCCTCGCCGTGGTGTCGGCCGGCTCAGAACGGTGGCTCCTCGTCATCGGTGGCTGTGGCCTTCTTCGGGACGCGGGGTTCGGTGAGTGGTGGTGGGTCGACGCGGTAGGTGTGGCCGCTGGGTGTGGTCCAGAGGATCGTGCCGTCGGGGTACTGGCTGACGCTCCAGCCCGGCATGCCCTTCAACCGGTGATGCGGCCGGCATTTTGGGCCGAGGTTCGCGGCCGATGTCGGGCCCTGGTCGGTGTCCGGGTCGAAGGGGATGTTGTGGTCGAGGTCGCACCGGTCCGCGGGTACGCGGCAGCCGGGGCCTTGGCAGTACCGGTGCCGGGCGATGAGGTGTTCGGTCAGGTGCGGGGGTGGGCGGTAGCGGGTGGTGCCGTAATCCAGTAACGCGCCGCTGAGGGGGTCGGTGACCAGCCGCCTCCAGACACTGTTCGGGTCGGCGGCGAGTTCGCGGGCGTGCTCGGCGGGGATGGGGCCGTATCCGGCGAGCTCACCAGGTTCGTTGGAGGTGCCGCGGAGGGTGTCGAGGGGGACGGTGACCCGGATCTGTATCGAGACCTTGTTGGTGACGGTGGGGACCCCACCCTCGGGCGCCAGCCCAGGCAGCCGCTCGGACCCAGATAGGGGTGGCGCCGGGCTGTCGGACCTGGTGGGGCTGTCGGTCGAGCAAGTGGTTGCCACCTCCGCAGCGGCGGCCTGTTGTCCCGCGGTGCTGCAGAACCCGGTCTCGCGCAACACCAGATCCACCAGCGCATCGGCCCGCCGGGCCGCCATCGGGCGTTCATCGGCGCTGCCGCAGCCGCGGGCGTGCTGATCGAGCACCGCGAACACCCCGACCGCCTCCGCCGCCGGCAACGTCGCAGACAGCGTGGCCATCCCATCGCGCTCCGGATACAACACCACAGCACGCTCGCGCCGCTTGCGCTCGCGACGCCGGGCGGCGGCGTCACCGTCGGCGCGCAGTACCGCCCGCCGCAGCGCGGCCCGCAGTTGCCCGGTGGTCTGCTGCGGCGCCCGCGCCAACACCTTCTGTTCCACCGCCGCAGCGGCCACAGGGTCGAGGTCGGTACAGGCCTCGGCGATGATCCGCGCCTTGGGCAGGGTGATCGCCCCGGCTTCCAGGGCGGCGAAGACGCCCGGGAACTCCTCCGCCAACTGCCGGGCTTCCCCGACCCGCCACGCGGTACCGCCGGGGGAGAGCCGCAGCATCATCCCGACCTCGGCCTGCGCGGACTCCACCGCCTGCGCCGCGGTCAGACCCGCAGCCGGAGCAGCCTCAGCGGCCGCGACGAGCTGGGCGATCTCGGCGTACTGGCGGGCCTGCGCCCAGGCGATGACCTTCTCCCAGGCCCCGATCCGCTCCAACTGCTCGAACCCGTCCACGGGTGGTCCGGCCTGATCGAGGATCAGCACCGCCATGCCGTCGGGAGCGACCTCGGTCCACGCCAGTGGCGCGGACCGCGGCACCAGCCGGTGAGTGTCGATCTCGAACATACGTTCGATTATACGGCCCGCCACCGACAGTTCCGCTCCTCGTCCTAGCGGGCCGCCTGGGGAAGTTCTCCACGGGCGCGGCGCCGGACGGACCTGCGGCGAGCGCATCCGGATTGTCGCTCGGTGGGCCCCGGCGTATGTGGCCAAAGCTTCGCTCGGCACTGCCTCGCGAAGAGGATGTAGTCAAAGGAAGTTCCACGCGTGAGCCGGCGCAGTCGATGCGCGGGCACTTCGCGAGCAGCCTGCTCGACGTGGGTGCGGAACGCCCCACCGCCAAGCCGATCCGGCGCTGCTGAGGGGGCGAGGAGCCCGATCACGCAACTCCGGAAGGTTACGAAGTCCGATTGAGGTGCTCGGTATCGGAGCTCCACAACTGAAGGAGCCACTCTTCTGGATCTCTGTCTGGTTCGTCCTCATCCCCTCCGGCGAGTACGGGTCCGCGCCGATAGGCTCGAACGACGTATGTCCCAGCCTCGGGCAGCTCGATCCTCAGCTCGTCAGGAGTTGCCGTGACGCCATCCAGGGTGAGAGACGTCTGGGTTGCCTCCAGCGCTCCTTCGAACGAATCGTCATAGCCGGGAACGTGCTCGGGGGCCGCGCTCCAGAGTTCCACGTGAACGCGGCAGTGACGATTCCCGCGGCCACAATACAGCTGGATCATGCCGATTCCTGGAGTGGCAATGTCATCGGTGCCGATCGCTCGTCGGCCATCGGCCCTGTCGGGGTGCTCGTAATCGCAGAGGACCATATGATGAAACTCGCAGGTCAGAGTCCCGTCGACCTCTAGGTACTTCTGTGCTTCGGCCATCAGGGCTCCGGGGATGGGTGGCCGGCGCTCGGCCTGGGTCGCAGCAGCCATGCTCTCCGACCCGTTCGTCCCGTCACCTCCGCCGTCACCCCTCCTGCCGACCATGCCCCCGATCCGCGCCCTGCGCCGCGGCCATCCGCCGCTTGACGGCCGGGAGGTGGTTCACCACCCGCATGCCGGTGCGTATCCCGGCCAGCGCGAGGCGGCCGACCACGGGCTTGTAGAGGGCGGCGTCGCCGTCGAAGCGTTCCAGGGACTTCGCCACGAGTGGCCAGGCGTAGTCGTGCATCTGCCGTTCGTAGGCGGCGACCGCGTCGAGCACCGGGGTGCCGTCCCGGTCGGCTGTGGTGAGGGCGTCGGCCAGGATCCGGGCGTCGCGCAACGCGGTGTTGGCGCCCACGCCGAGCCCCGGGGTCATCGTGTGGATCGCGTCGCCGATCAGGGTGACCGAGCTGGATGGCCACGGCTCCACCGGCTCCGAGGTGCGGACGTTGACGGGGAAGCAGGTCGAGGGATCGGTGAGCCGGAACAGTTCGCGGAGGTCGGGGTGCCAGGTGGTCGTGGCGTCGAGCACGATGCGGTGCAGTGCGGCTCCGTCGAGGCGCATGAAGTCGGCCGGCAGGCGGCGGCGGTGGGCGCTGAAGCCCCAGCTGATGTAGTCGCGGGTGTTGTCGAAGGCCAGCCCGGGCCACGCGCGCAGCAGTTCGGCGTCGTTGCCGCCGATGCCGTGCTTCACCGTCCCGTCGTGGTCCCAGGGGAACTCCATCACGTGCAGGATGGCGCCGTTGCCGTGCGGTGCGTACACCATCGAGACGCCGCGCAGCACCCTCGGCGGTAGCAGCGCGCGGGTCTCGTCGGTCAGCGGGAGTTTGCCGGTGACGGCGAAGAGGCCGGTCTCCACGAGCCGGGCCTGCGGGAGGTGCTGGCGGCGCACCGCCGACGACGTGCCGTCGGCCCCCACGAGCAGATCGCCGGTCGCGTGGCTGCCGTCGGCGAAGAACGCGGTGACCGTGCCGTTGTCGTGCTGCTCGTACCGGACGAACTTCCGGTCGAACGACACGACGTCCTCGAGTCCGGTGAGCAGCACCTGGCGCAGGGTGATCCGGCTGACCGAGCACTCGTCGTCGGCGCTGGCGCCGAAGTCGCCGGTGCTCATGCCGAGCAGCTCCCTCATCCGCTCGTCGTACATCGTGAAGTAGGTGGGCGTGATGGCGACGGTCGCCCGGAACGTGTCGTACAGCGGCCCGGGCAGGCAGGCACGCAGGGCGCCTGCGCCGTCCGGGGAGATCCCCACCCGGTGGCCGAAGAGGCCGTCGGTCCTGGTCCGGTCGCGTTCGAAGACCTCCACCTCGACCCCCGCCCGGCGCAGTGCCTGGGCCAGGCACAGCCCTCCGGTGCCGGCGCCGACGACGAGTACCCGCATGTCGTTGCTCCCTGCTGTTCGACCATCACGACGCGGTTATAGTCGCATCAACACTAGTGTTAAAGCAACTAGTGTTAGCGTGACCGCATGGCGTCGACGTTCCGCCGCTCCCCGCTCGCGCTGGCCGTCCTCGGGCTGCTCGAAGCCGGTCCGCTGCACCCGTACGGCATCCAGCAGCTCGTCCGGCAGTGGGGCAAGGACCAGGTCATCAACGTCGGGCAGCGGGCGACGCTCTACAAGATGATCACCAGGCTCCGCGACGCGGGACTGATCGAGGTGCAGGGCACGGGGCGCGACGAGCAGTACCCGGAGCGCACGATCTACCAGGTCACGCCGGAGGGACGGGCGGTCGGCCGGGAGTGGCTCGCCGAGATCCTCTCGACGCCGCGCAACGAGTTCCCCGAGTTCCCGGCCGCGTTGTCGTTCCTCCCGATGCTCACCCCCGACGAGGCCGCCGAGCTGCTCGAACAGCGCCGCGAACGGCTGGTGCAGCGGCTCGCGGAGCTGGACGCGGGGATCGCCGTGGCGACCGACGCCGGCCTGCCCCGCGTCACCGTGGTGGAGGGGGAGTACGTCCGCGCCGTCACCGTCGCCGAGCTGCGCTGGGTGGGCGAGTACCTCGACGACCTGCGCGACGGGTCGGCGCGCTGGACCCGTGACGAGCTCGCGGCCTGGGCGGACGCCCCGCAGCCCTGACCAGGCCGCCCCGCACACGGGAACGCCACGTTCACACCCCTCGTGACGTGAACGTGGCGTTCCGGCGGGCCCGCGAAGCCCTCCTCAGTGCCGGGCCGGACCCCCGAACCCGACGGCCTCGAGCAGGCGGGAGCGACGCTGCCCGGTGGCGGGCGTGGCCACCCTCGGACGCTCGGGGTTGGGCGAGACCTTCGCGATGATCTGTTCGGCGAAGCCGTAGAGCAGGGGGAGTGCGCCCGCCACGACACCGCCCGAGCGGTTGATGTGCTTCAGTCCGGGCCGGATCACCGAGGCGTCCTCGACGATCTTCTGCACCAGTTCGTCACCGGCTTCGAGGGTGGTGGCGATCCGGGCCAGCAGCGAGCCCGTCCAGTACAGGAAGAACGCCAGCCCGGCGATCAGCACGACGATCTCGACGACGGTCAGGACGATCAGCGTCGACTCCGACATGACTAGACGCTCCCTTCGGGGCCGGCGGCACTTCCGGCCGGGGTGGGGATGGTGCCGACCGCGCGCCCGAGGAACAGGTGGTGCTGCAGACCCTCCGCGAGCACGAGGTCGAGCCCGTCCCCGGTGGTGGGGATCAGCGTGGTGTCCGCCGTGTTGGCGGTGATCGCGGTGAGGGTGCCGCCGATCGCGGTGGTGTGGCGGTCGATCCGCTTGACGAACGCGATGAGCATGCTGAGCAGCACGACCACCGCGACGATGACGACCAGGCCGATCACCAGGATCACCGTCCAGTACGTGATCTCACCGGAGGAGAGCGGCCCAGGAGAAGTGGACACGGTCAGCCTCCCAGCCGCGCGCGGCCGCGCGCTGCAGGCCACCGATGATCGCGGTGGCGTGGTCGATGGTCTGGTGCAGGCCGGCGAGGCCCGCCGTGTGGACGCGGGCCCGGTTCAGCTCCACGTCGAGCTCCTGGGCCTGCGTGCCGATCTCGTGGGCGAGCACCAGGATCGGCGTCACCAGCGCGACGACGACCACGACCACCACCAGCCCGATGACCAGGCCGAGGGTCCATCCGAAGGGAACCATCACAACTCGCTCCTCACACCGTCTCGGTCCAGGCCCGCACGGGGGCGAGGTTCGCGTTCACCGACGGCACCACCCTCGGGCACCGTGCGGGTGCGGTCGGCGACCGTGCGCACGCCGCCGAGCAGGGCGCCGAGCGTGGTGTGCATGTGGCGCAGGTGCAGGATCACCCGCAGCAGGCCGACCGCCGTGACGGCGATGATCAACGCGGCGATCACGATCGTGACCCAGGCGACCACAGGCATGGTCTCGTCCCCCCTACTTCGCCGGGGGCAGCGCCGCGACGCTGCCCGCGTACCTCGTGGCGCCGACGGCGATCTGCTCGACCGTGGCGTCGGTCGTGGCGAGCAGTTCGGGCACGCCCTCCACCTCGCCGACCAGCTCCACGCCGTGGACGAGGAGGTCGTCGGCCGCCGTACGACGAGGACGCCCGGCTGGCCCGCGCGACTGGCCTCGGCTCGCTGGTGTCCGGTGCCTGACGGGCCGGGCGGCTGCGCTGCAACCCGGTGGGGCCCCGGGCGGCGCCGGGTGACCCGCGGCGATCTCCCCGCGCTCGTGGCCCGGTTCACCGCGGTCTGCCACGACGCCGGGCTGCCCGTCGGGCCGGACCGGGCGGCGCGGTTCGCCCGTGCCGTCGTCGAGGTCGCGCCGACCACGACGCGGCGGCTGCGACACTGCGCCGTGGCCACCCTCGTCTCCCACCCGGAGCAGCTCCCGCTGCTCGACCGCGTGTTCGCGGCGGTCTTCGAGGGCGTGGCCGACGACGCCGGACCGCGCGGGGACCCGAACGCCCCGCCCCTCGCCGCGGCACCGGCGACCGCGCCCTCCGGGGGTGACCCGCAGGGTGACCAGGCCACGGGCGGGGGCATGCCGCGTGCGGCGGCTCCGACCGGCGAACGGGCGCAGCGGGAGGCGCCCCTCCGGGCCTCGGCGGCGGCTACGGAACGTCTCGCCGGGCGGGAGTTCGAGGCGCTCTCGGCGCCGGAGCTCGCCCGCCTGACCGGCGCGATGCGGGCGCTGCGCTTGGCCACGCCGGTCCGCCGGAGCCGCCGCATGCGCCGGGCCTCCCACGGGGAGCGCATCGACCTGCGCTCCACACTGCGCGAGGCCGGGCGCACCGGGGGCGACCCGGTGCGCCTCGCCCGCCGTCGCGCCCGCGCCCGCCCGCGGCGGCTGGTGGTGCTCTGCGACATCTCCGGCTCGATGGAGCCCTACGCCCGCGCCCTGATCCAGCTGCTCTACTGCGCCGCGGGCGCGCAGCGCGCCGTGGTGTTCACCTTCGCCACCCGGCTGACCAGGCTGACCAAGGCGCTGGCCCGCTCCACCCCGGCCGTCGCGCTGCGCCGGGCGGCGCTGTTGGCCCCCGACTGGTCCGGCGGCACCCGCATCGGCGAGGCATTGGCCGGTTCAACGACGAGTACGGGCGCCGCGGGATGGCCCGCGGCGCGGTGGTGCTCATCCTGTCCGACGGGTGGGAGACCGGTGACCCCGAGCAGCTGCGCCGGGAGATGGCCCGCCTGCGGCAGGTCGCGTACCGGATCGTCTGGGCCAACCCGCGAACCCGCCACCCGGACTACCGGCCGCTCGCCGGCGGCATGGCGGCCGCGTGGCCGTACTGCGACGAGGTGGTCAGCGCCCACAGCCTCGACGCACTCGGCCCCCTCGTGACGGCGCTGGCCGGCCCACGCGGAAGTTCAGGAAAGCCACTTTCAGGCCCCCACAGGGCAGGAACGTGGCTTTCCTGAACCTCGGGGGGGGCTTCAGCTCCAGGCGCGGGATGCGCGCGCTGACCAGTAGGTCTTCGGGTCCTCCGCCAGCTCGCCCAGCTCGGCCAGCACGTCCTCGGGCAGCTGCACCGCGGCGGCCGCCGCGTTGCTCTCCACCTGCGCGGGGGTGACCCCACCGGAGAGCACGGACCACGCCCATGGCTGGGCCAGTGCGGCGCCGAGCGCGAGCTGGTCGAGGGGGACGCCGAGCCGCTCGGCGATCTCCACGACGCGGGGCGGGGTGTCCGACGCGCCCGGGGTGAGCCGCCCGTTCGCGACCCCCTCCTTGACGATCACCAGAGCGCCCCGGGCGGCGGCCTCGGCCAGCGCGGGGCCGACGGACTGCTCCAACAGGTTCCAGGTGGCCTGGATCGAGGTGAACAGCGGGGCGCCGTCCACCTCCACATCCAGGGCCTTGAGCACCGCCTCCGGCTGGCCCGGGCCCGACGTGGACACGCCCACCCGCACCCCGCGGTCGCGCAGCGCGGCCAGCGCCCGGTGCAGCGCGGTGTCGTCCAGGACGCCGGTGTCGAGCGTGGCGGAGTGCACGTGATAGATGGCCAAGCGCGGCCCGAGCAGCGCCGCGGTCTCGGCCAGCTGCTCGGTGAAGGCGGCGAGCGAGTGGTCCTTCACCTCGTGGACGGGCACGTCGAGCTGCCATCCGCCGACGTACCGGTAGCCCCATTTCGACCCGATCACCACATCGTCGATCTCGGGGTGGGCGGCGAGCCAGCCGGCGAGGAACTCCTCGGCGCGCCCGTAGGAACGCGCAGCGTCGAGATAGCGCACGCCTGCGGCGTACGCGGTGTCGAGCACCGCCGTGGTGCGGGCCCGTAGCTCCTCGATGCTCCGATGTCCGCCGAGGTCCAAGGCGCGCCCGGAGGTGATGTACGCGGGGCGGGCGACAGCGGCCAAGCCGATGCCCACGCCGATCGGAGCGGTAGTGCCTGCACCCACAGCGGCGTAGCTTACGCCGGAGGTAGTTCGACTTTCACTGATGATCTGTCGAAGAGGGACCGCTGTGAAAAAGCTGATCAACGACCCGGCCGACGTCGTCTCGGAAGCTCTGCTCGGGATGGCCGCGGCGCATCCCGAGCTGCGGATCGACCACGAGAACAAGATCATCTACCGGGCCGACGCACCGGTCCAGGGGAAGGTCGCGCTGGTGTCCGGCGGCGGCTCGGGCCACGAACCCCTGCACGGTGGTTTCGTCGGTCCCGGCATGCTCGACGCCGCCTGCGCGGGTGAGATCTTCACCTCGCCCGTGCCCGAACAGGTGATGGCGGCCACCCGCGGCGTGGACGGCGGTGCCGGGGTGCTGCACATCGTCAAGAACTACACCGGCGACGTGATGAACTTCGACATGGCGGCCGAGCTCGCCGCCGCCGAGTCCGGCGTCGAGGTGGTGGCCGTGGTCACCGACGACGACGTCGCGGTGCAGGACAGCCTGTACACGGCCGGTCGGCGGGGCGTCGGGGTCACCGTGCTGGTCGAGAAGATCGCCGGAGCGGCCGCGGCCGAGGGACGGGACCTGGCCGCGGTGGCCGACGTCGCCCGCCGGGTCGACGCCGCGGGACGCAGCATGGGCATGGCGCTCACGTCGTGCACCGTGCCCGCCGCCGGGCGCCCCACGTTCGACCTGCCCGACGACGAGATCGAGATCGGCATCGGGATCCACGGCGAGCCCGGGCGCCGCCGGGTGCCCACCGCGCCCGCCCGCGAGGTGGCCGAGATGCTCGTCGAGCCGATCCTGAGCGACCTGGACTTCACCGGTGGTGACGGCGTGCTCGCGTTCGTCAACGGGATGGGCGGCACCCCCCTCCTGGAGCTCTACCTCATGTACAACGAAGTGGCGACGATCCTGGCGAAGTCCGGGGTGACCGTCGTCCGGTCGCTGGTGGGGCCCTACATCACGAGCCTGGAGATGGCGGGCTGCTCGGTGACCTTGCTGAAGCTGGACGAGGACATGCTGCGGCTCTGGGACGCGCCGGTGCGCACGCCGGGGCTGCGCTGGGGCGTGTAAATGCCCCATGGCGAGCGAGAGGACAGGGACGTCTGATGGGCTGGAGAGCGTGATGGCCGACTCGACCGCGACGATCGACGCCGCCGGGATCGATCGCTGGATCCGGGCGTTCGCCACCGCGGTGGCCGAGAACGAGGGGATGCTCACCCGGCTCGACTCGGCGATCGGCGACGCCGACCACGGGTCCAACCTCGCCCGCGGGCTGAAGGCCGTGCTCGCGAAGCTCGACGGGAGCCCGCCGGAGGGTCCCGCCGCGCTGCTGAAGCAGACCGGCATGACGCTCGTGAGCTCCGTCGGGGGTGCCAGCGGCGCGCTCTACGGCACGTTCTTCCTGCGGATGGCCACCGCTGCCGGGGCCACCGATGCGCTCGACCAGGCCGGGTTCGCGGCCGCGCTCCGCGCCGGGGTGGACGGGATCGTCGCGCGGGGCAAGGCGGAGGCGGGCGACAAGACGATGTACGACGCCCTCGCGCCCGCTGTCGACGCGCTCGACGCGGCGCTGGGCGGGGAGGACTTCGCGGGTGCGCTGCGGGCCGCGGCCGCCGCGGCGGCCGCCGGGCGCGACGCCACCACTCCGTTGCAGGCCCGCAAGGGCCGGGCCAGCTACCTCGGCGAGCGGAGCATCGGCCACCAGGATCCGGGCGCCACGTCGGCCGCCATGCTGATCGCCGCGGCGGCGGACACGCTGGGATGAGCACGTCCGGGCCGCGGCGGCGGGAGGGCCGGTGACGCCTCCGGTCGGGCTCGTGGTCGTCTCGCACAGCAGGGCGCTGGCCGACGCGGCCGTCGAGCTGGCCAGGGAGATGGCGCCGGGCGGCCTGCCGATCGAGGTGGCCGCCGGGGTGGACGACGGCGCGCTCGGCACTGACGCGGTGGCCATCGCCGCGGCCATCGGGACGGCCGACACCGGGTCCGGCGTGGTCGTGCTGATGGACCTCGGCAGCGCCGTGCTCTCCGCCGAGCTGGCACTGGAACTGCTCGACGACCCGGACGCGCGCGACCGTGTGCTGCTGTGCCCCGCCCCGCTGGTGGAGGGCCTCGTCGTGGCCGCGGTGGCCGCGGCGGGCGGCGCCGACCGGGCGGAGGTGGCGGCGGAGGCCGCCGGGGCGCTGAGCGGGAAGCTCGCGCAGCTGGCGCCGGTCGAGCCGGGCGCGACACCCGAGCCGGAGGCGCCCGAGCCGGCGGCGCAGCCGGAGATCGTCGAGAGCTTCACCGTGTCCACCCCGCACGGCCTGCACGCCCGCCCCGCGGCCCGCCTGGTCGCGCTCGTCCGTGAGCTGGACGGCGCCCGGGTGCGGCTGCGCAACGCCACCACCGACTCGGCGTGGGCGCCCGCGTCGAGCCTCGCCCGGGTGGCCACCCTGGCGGCCCTGCACGGGCACCGCATCGAGGTCGCCGCCTCGGGGGAGGAGGCGCGCGCCGCGGTGGACGCGGTGCTCGCCCTCGCCGCCCGCGGCTTCGACGAGACACCCACCCCCGCGAGTCGCCCGGTTTCGGCGCCCGAGTCGCTCCCCGCCGCACCCCCCACCCCCGCGAGTCGCCCGCTTTCCGCACCCGAGTTGCCCGGATCGGGCGCCCCGCTCCCGGCGTCGCCCGGGATCGCGGTCGGGCCAGCCCGGTCCGACGCGGCCGCGCCCGTGGTGGTGCCCGACGCGCCCGCAGGCGATCCGGCCGACGAGCGGGCGCGCCTCGACGCCGCCATCGCCACGGTCACGTCCGAGATCCGGGCCGGCCGCGCCGCCGCCGCCGCGGAGCTGGGCCCCGCCGAGGCGGCGATCTTCGACGCCCACCTGCTGCTGCTCGACGACGCCGAGCTGGTGGAGGACGCCGGCGCGGGCATCGGGGACGGGGCGGCGGCCGAGCGGGCCTGGTCCGACGCCGCGGAACGCGCCGCGGCCGCCTTCGACGCCCTGCCCGACCCGTACCTCGCGGCCCGCGCCGCAGACGTCCGGGCCGTCGCGGACCAGGTGCTCCGCGCCCTCGTCGGGGGTGCTGCCGACACCCCGGACGACCACGCGGACGGCCGCGCCGACGGGCCGCCCGCCGTACTCGTCGCCGCCGACCTCACCCCGGCCCGCGCCGCGGCGCTGGACCCGGCGCGCGTGGCGGGTGTGGTGCTCGGGGGCGGGAGCCCCACCGCACACAGCGCGATCCTGCTCCGGGCCCGCGGCGTGCCGGCGGTCCTCGGGGCCGGTGCGCAGGTGCTGGAGGTGCCCGACGGCACGCTGATCGCGCTGGACGGGACCACGGGCGAGCTCGTCGTCGACCCCGCGCCCGACACCGTCGCGGTGTTCCGGGAGCGCGCCGCCGCGCAGGCTGTCCGGGACCGGGAGGCCCGCGAACTGTCCGCCGCCCCGGCGGTGACGCGGGACGGCGTCACCGTGCTCGTCGGGGCGAACGTCGGCTCGCCCGCCGAGGCGACGGCGGCCGTGGCCGGCGGTGCCGACCTGGTCGGGCTGGTGCGCACCGAGTTCCTCTTCCTCGGGCGCGCGGCCGCCCCGGACGTCGACGAGCAGGAGGCGGCCTACCGCGCCGTCGCCATCGCGCTTGGCGGGAAGCGGATCACCCTGCGCACCCTCGACGTCGGTGGCGACAAGCCGCTGCCCTACCTGCCGCTGCCCGCCGAGGCCAACCCGTTCCTCGGCCTGCGCGGGATCCGGCTGGCCACGGCGTTCCCGGACCTGCTCGCCGACCAGCTGCTGGCCGCGGTGCGGGTGGCCCACGACGCGCCGGTGAGCCTGATGTTCCCGATGGTCACCACGCTCGACGAGCTGGTTGTCGCCCGCCGCGCGCTGGACGCGGCGATCACCCGGGAGGGCCGGGGCACACCGCCCGGGCTGGAGGTGGGGATCATGGTCGAGGTTCCGGCGGCGGCGCTGAAGGCGGCGGCGTTCGTGCCGCACGTCGACTTCTTCAGCATCGGCACCAACGACCTCACCCAGTACGCGCTCGCCGCCGAGCGGGGCAACCCGGCGGTCGCCGCGCTGGCCGACCCCCTCGACCCCGGCGTGCTCCGCCTCGTCGACGCCGTGTGCCGGGCGGCGGGGGAACGGGTACTGGTGGCCGTCTGCGGCGAGGCGGCGGCCGATCCGCTCGCCGCCGAACTGCTGGTCGGGCTCGGGGTGCGGGAGTTGAGCGTGGCACCGCCCGCGGTGGCCGGGGTGAAGCAGACCGTGCGGGACGTGGACGCGGCACGGGCCGCCGCCCGCGCCACCGCAGCCCTGACCGCGAGCGGCCCGGCCGACGTGCGCGGCACAGGCGCTTGATCGTTGCGAGATCCTGCTCGTTGCCCTCCGACGGGCCGGAACCCGGATCTCGCGGCGATCACGAGACCCGCGGTTCGACCCGCTGCCCGTAGTCCGGCAGCGCGATGTTGCCGGCCTTGGCGAACTGCGCGGCGATCAAGGGCCGCAACGGCCAGCGCGTCATCCAGTTCATCGAGGCCGTCCGCATGCGGATCTCGAACCGGCCCTGCGGCGCGTACCCGCTCACGCCGCCGGGCGGCAGCTTCTGGCCTTCGGTGACGTAGGGCCGCATCACCTGCTCGTAGCGCGCGAACGCGGTGCGGTGGTCGCCGTCGGCGGCGGCGAGCTCGCCCGCGAGCACGTGGGCGCCGACGAGGGCGAGGCTCGTGCCCAGTCCGGTCAGCGGGCTCGGGCAGTAGCCCGCGTCGCCGAGCAGCACGACCCGGCCCGCCGACCACCGGTCGAGGTGCACCTGGCCCATGGAGTCGAACGCGAAGTCGGGCGCCTCCCGCATGGCCGCGAGGAGTCGCGGGGTCTCCCACCCGACGCCGGCGAGGCGCCGGGCCACGATGTCGCGCTGCTGGGCGATGTCCCGGCGGTCGTACGCGATCGGCTCCGAGCGGAAGCTGAGACCGGCCTTGATCTCGTGGGGGAGCCGGCCCGGCCGGGCCGAGGCGACGAGACCGCCGGGGGCGTTGTGCATGAGGTACCAGCCGTCGAGATCGATGTCGGCCGGCGCGGTGAACCAGGCGGTGTAGCAGCCGATCGGGCGGACCGAGTCCGACTCTGGGCCGAACGCGAGGCCCCGGACGGCCGAGTGCAGCCCGTCGGCGCCGATGACGAGCCCGAAGCGGCGGGGCGCGGCCTTCTCGAAGGTCACCGTGACGCCGTCGTCGTCCTGGTCGATCCCGGTGATCGTGTCGTCGAACAGGTACTCGGTGCCCGGAAGGCTCGCGCGGTGGAGTACCTCGGCGAGGTCGCCGCGCAGGACCTCGATCTCGGAGACGATGCCTTCGCCGCCGAACGCGTCGGCCCCGAGCCGGGCCTTGATGTGGCCGGCGTCGTCGACGTAGGCGAGACCGCGCTGGTCGAGGGCGACGGCCCGCACGTCGTCCATCAGGCCCATGCGCTCGACGACCGTGCGGCCCGCGCCGCGCAGGTCGACGGCCTGGCCGCCGGGCCGTAGTGCGGGCGCCCGCTCGACGACGGTGGGGGTGAAGCCATTTCTGCGTAGCCAGTACGCCAGTGCGGGCCCGGCGATGCTCGCCCCGGAGATGAGGATGTTCGTGTTCTTCATGCGCGTTAGCGTACGACGTACAAACAGTTCGAATCAAGCCATCTAGCTGCATAAATGCTAAGACAGGGTGCACTAGTGCGGGCATTCTGGGGTCGACCTGCCTCGACGGGTCGACGCGGAGTCGCTAGTCTCGTCCGCGGCCGAAGTGCACTAGTACGGAGGGATCGTGGAGAGCAGTCCGCCGTATGCGCGGATCGTCGCCGAGCTGCGCCGGCGGATCGAGACGGGTGATCTCGCGCCCGGTGACCGGGTGCCTTCCACGCGGGAGATCACCCGGCACTGGGGCGTCGCCATGGCCACCGCCACCAAGGTGCTGGGCGTGCTGCGCCAGGAGGGGCTGGTACGCGCTGTGCCCGGTTCGGGCACCGTGGTGGAGACGCGCCCGGGGACGACGCCGCCCCGGCCGGTCGTGCCTCCGGCAGCATCGGAACCGGCGCTCGATCAGGCGCGGCCCCGCGTCCGCCCCGCACCCGACGCCGTCCTGACCCCCGAGCGGATCGTGGCCGTCGCCATCGCCATCGCCGACGCCGAAGGGCTCGACGGCCTGTCGATGCGACGGGTGGCCGCCGAGCTCGGAGCGGCCACCATGGCCCTTTACCGGCACGTCGTCGACAAGGACGACCTCGTGCTGCGGATGTTGGACGCCGCTCTGAGCGAGTGGCGACCGCCTGCGGACGCTCCGGACGGGTGGCGGCCCCGGCTCGAGATCGTGGGCCGCACGCTGTGGGCGTTGTTCCGCCGCCACCCCTGGCTCGCCCCGGTGGTGTCGATGACGCGGCCGCAGGCCGTCGCCGGAGGGCTGGCCCTGTTCGAGTGGACGCTGGCTTCGTTCGAGGGTTGCGGCGCCGACCACGCGACAGTCATGACCACCTACCTCACGCTCGTCAACTATGTGCGTGGGACGGCGGTGAACCTCGAACCCGAGGCCGAGGCCGAGGCGGCCACCGGACTCAACCCCGACGAGTGGATGGACACGCAGGAAGCAGCCATGCGCTCGGTCCTCGGCGACGGCCGCTTCCCGACGTTCGAACGGGTGCTCTCCACCCCGTACGACTTCGACCTGGACGCGCTCTTCGAGTTCGGCCTGCAGCGACTGCTCGACGGCCTGGCCGTGGTGCTGCCCTCGTAGGCCTGCGCGTGACCGCGGCGGAGCGGCTACCCGAACGGGCGGCCCGGGTAGCCCCCGTAGGGGTACGGCATCTGCGGCGCGGGGTAGGGGACCTGAGGGCCCGGGTACGGCACCTGTGGCCCGGCAGGTGGCATCTGCGTTCCGTAGAACCCCGACAGGTCCTGCGCAGGCCGCTGGACCGCGACCGTGACCGGGTTGATCACCGAGTTGGCGGCGCCGCCCCCGTACACCTGCTCGTGGAAGCTCTGACCCGGTTCGCCGCCGTACATCCGGAAGTACCAGCGCTCGTGCTTGATCGCGTCGTCGACCAGGCGCAGGTACTCCTTCTCCCCGTCGCCGCCCACCCGGGCGGCCTCCTTGTCGATCAGCTTCCGTACGGCCTCCATGGCAGGACCCACGGGGGCGAACGGGTCCGTGTAGCGGCCGGGGTGGCGCAGTTCCTGCCACCGCTGGATCAGCGGGTTCGTCCGTTGCCGGTAGCGCTGGATCAGCACCGTGTGGAGTTCGGCGACCGCGGTCACCGCCGAGCGGGTGTAGTTCTCCATGGTGACCCGGTCGTTCCCCGACCTGGCCACCACCCCTCCGAAGTGGAAGTTCCAGGGCGGGTCGTCGGGCGACCGGGTACCGCCGGGCGCCGCGAAGTCCGGCCCGTCGCTGCCCAGCGAGGTGATCGCGAAGGACTGCCCGACGCCCGGATTGGCGTACTGGTTGAGGCCCATCTCCTGCGCGCCCACCAGGGTCCCCGCGCGATGGGCCGCCCCGTAGGCCTCGACGGCCGCGCGCTCGTCGAACGTGCCGTCGCCGGACGCAGGACGTCCGGGGCCGGCCGGGGTCATCCGGTGGCCGAGCTCGAGGGCACGCTGCTCGGAGTACTGCCTGCCGTCGTCTCCGATGATCTCCCCGCGCCGCCGGCGCCGGGGAATGCCCATCAGCAGCCCGGCGACCTCGATGCACTCGTCCTCGGTGCGCTGTCCGAAGCGTCGAGCCGACGACGGCGCGGGAGCTGCCACCACGCGGTTCAGGGTTCTCCGGCGGCCGTCCGAACCCGCGACCCTGATGGTCTCGGGCCGCTGTTTCAGCCGGTAGAAACTGCCGGTGGCCCGCAGCGCGGCCACGGACTCCTCCAACACCGATGAGCTGCTGTAGAACTCCTTCGGCTCGAGGTTCGGAGCATCGTGCACGGCGAGGTCCGCCTTCGCCGAGACCCGGACGGGAACCGGATTCTCCGCCGACGGGCTGAGCGACGGGGCGTCGTGGCTGAGCGCCCAGGGCAGCTGCCCGGCGGGCGTCTCGGCTGCGGGCCGCGTCCGCAGCCACGTGTGGGGGGTCTGCGAGACGAAGTTCGGCCCCGGTCCGGTTCCGCTGCTCACCTGCTGCTGGCCGAAACGTTGCACCGGAACGGCCCGCTGGATCAGCTGGGTGACCGCGGCGTTGCCGACGGTGCCCTGCATCCGGAGCAACGAAACGCGGGGGTCGCGTTCGTCAGCGGCCTTCGCGGACGCGTGGCGTGCCGGTGAGCGGTCCGGTCGGGGCCGGTCGCGCGTTCCGTCGGATACCCTCATCTCACGCCTTCCCCGTCCGTTCCCGCCCGCTGGTGCTCCCTGGTCCGGGCATGAGCGACCCACGTTCCAGGCTAGGGCGCTCGTTCCGCCCGCATCACGGTCGAGCGGTCGGTCACGGGGGAAGGGCGGTTGCCCGTTCGTACCGGCCCTTCGGGCACCGGGGCGCGGCGACCCCTAGACCTGCGGCGTGATCGCGCTGAGCGCCTTCGACGAGCGGATCGCGGCGGTCAGGTCCACCAGCGCGGCGCCGTGCGCGGCAGCCAGGGCGGCGCTGTCCTCGGTGAGCGTGGTGCGGTCGACGTAGCCGCCGTGGTCGAAGTAGAGCCCGGGGGACAGCACCTGCACCGCGAAGAAGCTCGCCAGCACGTTGCGCAGGTCGCCGAGCGCGAGGAAGTGGTGGCCGCTCGCCCCGGTGAGGACGATGGCCGCGGCCTTGCCCTGCAGCGGTGCGGTGCTCTCGCCCCACTTGCCGCGCTCGGTGCCCTCGAGCAGCCCCTTGAGCAGGGCGCTGTAGGTGGCGCGGTAGACGGGGCTGCCGAGCACCACGGCATCGGCGGCGTCGATCGCGGCGACCACCTCGGGGAGCTCGGTGGAGCCCAGCTCCACCAGCGTGGTGGCGGCGCCCGCGGCGGCGGCACCGGCGAGGACCCCGGCGATCGCGGTGCTGGTGCGCCCGCCCGCATCCGGCCCACCCGCGATCCCCAGCACGGACAACGACTCGGTCATCAGCTCTCCTCCGGATCGGCCGTCACGCCGTAGCGGCCGCGGTAGTACAGCAGGGGCAGGCGAGCTGGGTCGGCACCGAGGTCGCGCACACGGCCGATGGCGACCGTGTGGTCACCGCCGTCGTACTCGTTCCACAGCGAGCAGTCGATCCACGCGCTGACGCCGTCGAGGATCGGCGCGCCGGACGGCGCCGGGCGCCACGGCACCCCGGCGAACTTGTCGACCCCGGAACGGGCGAACCCGGCGCTGAGCTCCTGGTGGTCGGCGGCGAGGACGTTGACGCAGAACGCGCCGACGTCACGGATCCGGGGCCACGTCGACGACGACCGCGCCGGCGCGAAGGTGATCAGCGGGGGATCGAGCGACAGGGAGGCGAAGGACTGGCAGGTGAAGCCGATCGGCCCGTCCTGGCCCGTGGCGGTGACCACCACGATGCCGGAGACGAAGTGACCCAGCACCTCCCGCATGACGGCCGGCGAGACCGGACCGGGTGGTGCGCTCATACTCCGAGCGTAGGACGGCGGAGGCGCCCGCGGTGGCCTCGACGTGAGGCAGCCCACACCGCTGGTGGACGGGGATGTCGGCCACTCGTCGAGCTGGGGGGCGAGTCGCCGCAGATCGTGTTCCCGGACACGGCCCGCACCGAGGGCGCCACGATCGCCAACGGCGGTGCCGCCGACGAAGGGCTGGGAGGGCTGTTCGTCCGGCCGACGGCCGCCCGGCTGCGGGCAGGCACCGTCTGGATCAACGCCTACCGCGTGGTGGCGCCGGGCCGGGCTCGACGAATACCTCGAGAGCAAGTCGGTGTGGGTCGAGCTCACCGGCGGTACCCGCGACCCGTTCACGCTGGGCCGACCGCCCGCCTCGGGAGGAACCGGACCTCCTGGTCGGCCGCGGTCATCACCGAGTAGGTCGAGCCCGCCTGGCCCGCGGCGCCGCCGTGGCGCCCGTCGGGGGTGAGAGCGAGCGTGCGCAGCTCCGCCCGGAAGGTGTCGGGCAGGGTGGCCGCGTCGGCCAGCATGGCGGCGCACGCCGTCTCCGGGTCGTCGCCGGCGGCGAGCCGGTCCACGACGACCCGGGCACCGGTGGCGCGGATGCTCAGCTCGCCGCGCCCGGTGCACGCCGCGCCGCCGTGGCGCAGGTCGCAGTAGTTGCCCGCCCCGGCGATCGCGGAGTCCCCGACCCGGCCGGGGTACTTCCACGGGTAACCGCTGGTGGACACGCCCACCACCAGCTCGCCGCTCTCGTCGAGGGCCAGGACGTTGATCGTGCCCCACGGTCCCTCGTGCGGGGCCAGCCGCTTCACCAGCTCCAGCGCCGCGAGCCGGTAGGCGATGTCGCCCGAGCCCGCCCGGGTGTTCTCGCCCTCCACCGACTCCTCGGTGACCGACAGGGCGTCGTGCCAGGCCTTGCGGGCCTCCTCGGTGAGGAGCTCGGCTGTGGTGAAGCCGCACTCGGCGGCGAACAGCTCGGCCCCCTCACCCACCAGCAACGCGTGCTGGGGGAGGCGTTCCATGACGGCCCGGGCCACCGAGATCGGGTGCGGGTAGCCGCGCACCGCGGCCACCGCCCCGAAGGCCCGGGTGGAGCCGACCATCACCGACGCGTCCAGCTCCACCTCGCCGCGGGCGTTGGGCAGCCCTCCGGTGCCGACGTAGTGGTCGGCCAGGTTGTCCTCGCACAGCAGCAGGGCCGCCTCCACCGCGTCGAGCGCGCTCCCACCGGCGCGCAGCACGGCCATTCCGGCGGGCAGGCCCGCCTCGCTGCGCTCACTGCCGATGATCACCGGGTCGGTCACGGGTGACGTCCTTTCGCGGGGGCCGGTCGTTCGGTGGCGTGCCGGCACGTGGCCGGGCCCCTCACCCTTCATGACGTGCGCGGTGAACGGCAACCGGGTGTTCTGGCCGTAGCCGGAAACGGTCGCCATGAACAGTGGGCCGACCGCAGTTCCATTGCCGAAGAGTGCGGCCTTCGCCGGTGTTCTGCGGTCGATCGCAGAGGGGATCGCGGCACACGTGCGCATCTTCGGATGCGTCAGCGAAATGTATTTCGCGCGCGGACCGGCCCGTCCGGAACAGCCCGCGAGCTGGGCGAACATGGAGAACGCCGGGATCTCGTCAGCCCGCGCGAGGGCAGGCAAATGTCGCGGAGGGTCGGGCGAGGGAGTGTCCGTCCGCCTGCTCGAACTGGCCAGGATGTGCTGTATACAGTTGCGGGGAATGTATGTGCTGGGCCGGACCGGACAAGCAGGAGCTCGCATGAAATTCACTGTTCTCGGTTCCGGTGCCATCGGTGGCACGGTCGGCGCCCATTTGTCCCGATCCGGGCACGACGTCCTCTTCTGTGATGCGGACCCGGCACACGTCGCCGCGATCGAGGCCGACGGGCTGCGGATCACCGGGCCCGTCGACGAGTTCACGGTGTGGGCGCCCGCGGTGCTTCCCGCCGGTCTCCCGGAGCTGGTCGACGGCGTGGTGCTCGTGGCCGTGAAGGGGCACCACACCGCAGCGGCCGCCGAGGTGCTGCGCGGCAGGCTGGCCCCCGGCGCCGTCGTCGTGTCGATGCAGAACGGCCTGACCGCGGACCTGCTGTCCGGCGTGGTCGGCCGCGACCGGCTGCTCGCCTGCTTCGTCAACTTCGGGGCCGACGTGGTGGGACCCGGCGTCGTGATGCAGGCCAACGTCGCGACGTTCCGGATCGGCGAGCTGGACGGCCGGATGACCGACCGGCTGCGCGAGCTCGCCGGCGTCCTGCCCTACGCCGAGCCGACCGGCGACATCCTCGGCTACCTCTGGGCCAAGCAGGCCTACGGCGCACTGCTGTTCACCGGTGCCGTCTCGGACCTGTCGATCGCCGACTCCCTGGAGGACCCGCAGTTCCGGCCGTTGATGCTCGCGGTCGCGCGCGAGGTGCTCGCCCAGTCGCCGGTCATCCCGATGCCCTTCGACGGGTTCGACCCGGCGGACCTGCCGGGGTCGCTGCGCAGGCTCGTCGCCGTCAACCGGGGCAGCGCGAAGAGCCACAGCGGGATCTACCGGGATCTCGCAGTGCGCAACCGCCGAACCGAGGTCGACGTCCAGCTGGTGCCCCTCACCGGCCCGCTCACCGGGTACGTCGCGGAGCTGATCCGGGCGATCGAACGGGGCGAGCGCGTGTGCGAGGTGGCCAACCTCGAACTGCTCGCCGCCTACGAGCGGCTGGAACGGCTCGGCCGTCCGTTGCACGCCGTGGTGGCCGCGCTCCCCGCGCCGCTGCGGGCGAAGGCGGGGCCTCTGCACGGCACGCCGATCGCGGTGAAGGACATCATCGACGTCGCGGGGAGCCCGCGCGGCAACGGCAACCCGCACGACATGGCGGGCGCACCTGCCGCGTCGGACGCGCCGGTGGTGGCCGCGCTGCGGGCGGCGGGCGCCGACGTCTTCGCGCTGGCCTCGTTGCTCGAGTACGCGGCGGGTGCACCCCACCCGGACCTGCCGGAGGCGAGGAACCCGGTGCGTCCGGACCGGACCGCCGGTGGGTCGAGCGGCGGGTCGGCCGCACTGGTCGCCGCGGGCGTGTGCCCGGCCGCGCTGGGCACCGACACCGGCGGGTCGATCCGCATCCCGGCGGCCTACTGCGGGGTCGTCGGCCTGAAACCGACCGCCGGCCTGATGAGCACCGAGGGTGTCACCCCGCTCTCGCCCACGCTGGACCACGTCGGGGTGCTGGCTGCCTCCGTGGCGGATGCCGCCGCCGTGCTGGCGGCGCTCACCGGAATCGGCGCGGCACCGGAGGAGACCCCCGCGCGGCCCGTCCGGCTCGGGGTGGTTGCCGACCAGCTGGCCGACCCGCGGCTCGATCCCGAGCTCGCGGCGATCACCCGGATGGCGCTGGACCGGCTCCTCGTCGCCGGCATGGCGCTGGCCGACCGCGACGGCACGGTGCTCAGCGAGCTGGAAGCGTGCCTGGCGGACATCCTGCTGGTCGAGGCCTGGCAGGTGCACGGGCAGGCGATCACCGGGCACGGCGCCGAGCCCGACCGCTTCGGAGCCACGACCCTGCGCCTGCTTCGCACCGCCGCCGAGGTCGAGCCGCGGCGCCGTGACGCCGCACTGGCCCGCCGGGCCGAGCTGCGTCCCGCGGCCGACCGGCTCCTCGACGGGGTGGACGTCCTGGTCGGACCGGCCACCCCCTACGCGGCGCCCGAGCGGACCCCGCCGATCGACACCCCGGAAGGGCGGATCGAGGGGATCTTCAGCGCTCCCTACAACGTCTCCGGGCAGCCGGCGATCGTCGTGCCGTGCGGCCTCACCGCCGGCGGCCTACCGGTCGGCCTGCAGCTGGCAGCGCGCCACGGCGACGACGCCGGGCTGCTGCGGGTCGCGGCGGCCGTCGAGGTGGCGCTCGCCTGACTCCCCGTGATCGCTGCGAGCCGCACGTCACAGCCCTCGGGAGGGCGCTCTCGTACGGCTCGCGCCGATCAGCTCGCGTAGGCGCGCAGGCGGTCGGCCCGCTCACCGATGCGCAGCTTGGCCATCACCTCGCGCTCGATCTGCCGGACACGCTCCCGGGAGAGCCCGAAGCGGCGGCCGATCTGGTCGAGCGTGCACGGCTGACCGTCGTCGAGGCCGTAGCGCATCCGGATGACCTGCTGCTCGCGGTCGTCCAGCGTGGCCAGCACCCGGCGCAGGTCGTCGTGCAGCAGGTGGGAGATCACCGTCGTCTCGGCGTCGGTGGCCTCGCCGTCCTCGATGAAGTCGCCGAGCGGCGCCTCCTCCTCGGACCCCACCGGCATGTCCAGGCTCACCGGGTCGCGTGCGTGGTCGAGCAGGTCGGCGATCTTCTCCTCGGCGATACCGGACTCGGTGGCCAGCTCCTCGTGGGTGGCGTCGCGTCCGAGCTTCTGGTGCAGATCGCGCTTGATGCGGGCCAGCTTGTTGACCTGCTCCACGAGGTGCACGGGCAGCCGGATCGTGCGGGCCTGGTCGGCCATGCCGCGCGTGATCGCCTGCCGGATCCACCAGGTGGCGTAGGTGGAGAACTTGAAGCCCTTGGCGTAGTCGAACTTCTCGACCGCCCGGATCAGACCCAGGTTGCCCTCCTGGATCAGGTCCAGCAGCGGCATCCCGCGGCCCGTGTAGCGCTTGGCGAGCGACACCACGAGCCGGAGGTTGGCCTCCAGCAGGTGGTTGCGCGCCCGCATGCCGTCGCGGACGACTGCCCGCAGATCGGCCGCGTACCGCCGCTCCAGCTCCGTGCCCTCTTCGACGGCCGCATCGAGCACGTGCTGGGCGAAGACGCCCGCCTCGATCCGCTTCGCCAGCTCGACCTCCTGCGCCGCGGAGAGCAGCGCGGTCTTACCGATGCCGTTGAGGTACACGCGCACCAGGTCCGCCGCAGGGCTCTGCGCGTCGAGGTCCTCGGCGGACAGCTCCGGACGCTCGGAGGTGGCCTCCGAGTGGTCAAAGTCTGTACGCTGTGTCGGGATGCCAGGACCGGCCGCGTTCGTCGGCCCGTTCATGGTGGGCGCTGTCATCTTTCCTCCCCTGCCGCAACCCGGCGGGGCGGTGTCGGAGCGCCGCCGCCGGGGTTCTCATGGGGTTGAACGCCTGCATGCGGCAGAACGTTCCCGCAGGAATGTGGTCGGCGCTTCATTCTCAGCGGGCCCTCAGACCGGGCATCAGGGCGCGGGCACCTCCGGCGTACCGCCTGGATCAGCAACAACGTCCCGCGCGTTCCGTCCGTGATCGTCCCCGCCTGCCGCGTCCGGCCGGGGCACCGAGAGCGCGTGGACGGCTGCCATCAACGGCGGCCAGTCCGTCCGCAACGCCTCCCGCCCCATGAACAGACCGAGGTGGCCGCCGTTCGCGGTGCGCCGGTGGATCCGGTCCTGCGGGGTGCCGACGGCCTCGGCCGCGGCGAAGAGCTGCGGTGGCGGAGTGATGTGGTCGGTCGACCCGGCGAGGAGGAACAGCGGGCAGGTGATGTTCGCCAGATCGGCCCGGCGACCGTCGACGACGAGCTCTCCGGAGATCAGCTCGTTGCGCCAGAACAGGTGCTCCACGAGCCAGAGGTAGAACGCACCGGGGATGTCCTGCGTGTGTTTGAACCAGTCCTCGAACACGCGGTAGCGCTCGACGTGTGCCCGGTCGTCGATGTTCTCGAGCAGCTGCAGTTGGCGGGAGATCTCCGACTGCGGCTGGATCGCGATGAAGTTGGTGAGCACCGCCCGGCCCGGCATGTTGCCGCCGCCCAGCGCGACGAGCGCACGGTAGGGGGCGAGACCGAATGCGCTGGTCAGAGTCCGTGTGGAGGACGCGATCACCGACTCTCCGGCGTGGAAGTCGATCGGTGCTCCCGCCAGCGTCAGGGTGTGGACGCGCTCGGGGTGCAGTGCGGCGTAGATCGCCGCGAGCCAGCCGCCCTGGCAGTCCCCGACGAGGTTGGCCCGCCCACCCATCCGCTCGATGGACCGGTCGATGACGTCGAGGTAGTCGGTGATGGTGACGCCTGCGGTCCGGGGGGTCGCGGCGCGCCACTCGAGCACGAAGAGCCGGGTGAGTCCCGCCGCCCTGATCACGGCCAGCTGGCTCTGTGTCGGCGAGAAGTCGACCACGCTCGAGGAGTGGCCGGCCTGGGGCGGGAGCACCAGCGTCGGCACGACCTCGGCCGCCCGGTCGGCCGGCTCGGTGAAGTCGCGCAGGTGCGCGAACGGCGTACTGAGCACGATCTCGCTGGGTAGGTGCCAGCTCGGCTCGCTGCGCCTGCGCATCTCCCGCCACCACCGCAGCCCGCGGTCCGCCATGCCGAGCGGGGTGGTGCTGCGGGAGATCGCGTCCGCCCACACGGCCCCGCTCGCCCTGGTCAGTTCGGCCAGGCTGTTGGCGGCCGCTGCGGTGTTGTAGCCGGCGAGATGGGCCAGCGCGGCTGCCATGTCGGGCATCCGGGGTGGGGAGGCGTTCGTGCCTCGCGTGGTCGACATCACAGGGTTGGAGGGCACGGATTGCGACGCCGCAGTCAAGTCGGACTCCCATCGGCAGTGACGGTTCCCGACTGTCGGTTGATCGGACAATCGGTTACCCGACGGTAGCTCCCGCTTGTCATCCCCGGCAACACGCATGTCCGGTCTGGTAAACCAAGCGGCGGATCGGGCGATTCTCGCCCGGGGTGGCGGCACGCGCGATGATGGACGCCATGAGCGCAGCGCGGCCCACGTCCCATGAGTCCACGGGTGACGGCCCTTCGGGCGACGGCCCTCCCACCACGGCGTGGACGGCCCAGATGAACATGCTGGGCGACTTCATCCGGGCGCAACGTCAGCTCGCCAACCTGTCGCTGCGGGAGATGGCGTCGATGACGAGCGTGTCCAACGCGTACCTGAGCCAGGTGGAGCGCGGGCTGCACCAGCCGTCGCTGAAGGTGCTGCGCTCGATCGCCGATGCACTGCAGCTGTCCACCGAGCAGTTGCTCTCGCAGGCCGGGTGGGCCACCACGACGGGGTCCGCCGCCGGATCCGCAGGGGGCTCCTCCGCCGGGGAGGCGACCGGCACCGAGGACGCGATCCGCAAGGACCCCCGGCTGTCTCCGGAGCAGCGGACCGCGCTGCTGGGGGTGTACCGCAGCTTCGTCGGGGGCGCCACGGAGTGAGAGGGCGGGATCACACTCGGTCTGCTTGACATACTTAACGGTGTTGCGCAGTCTAGGTAGCACAGGCACGCAACGACCCGTAGGAGAGAGGCCGAACATGAGCGCCCCGACCGACCAGTTCCTCGAGATCGCCACCCGTACGCAGGACGCCCTCACCAGCGCCGTCCGCACGTGGGCCGACACCGTCACCACCTTCACCGGCAGCGTCACCGGCTCGCGCCCCGCGCTGCCCGACGCCCAGGTCGCCGTCGACCGGTACTTCGACTTCGCCGAGCAGGTGCTCGAGAACCAGCGCCGCCTCGCCAAGACCGTCCTGACCGCCGGCGCCCAGGCCGCCGAGACCGTCACGGAGCAGGCCGCCCGCACCGCCGAGTCCGTGGCCGCGCGCACCGTGAACGCCACGGAGACCGCGGTGAACAAGGCCGCCGACGTCACCAAGGCCGCAGGCGAGCAGACCGCCGCCAACGCCCGCGCCGCGAAGGTCGCCGGCAAGTGATGTGAGCCCACTACGGGCCCACAGCAGTACCGTCGACAGAACATCCCGGCACCGCCACGACCCGATCGGGTCGCAGCGGCCCGGCGACGAAGAAGCCCCGCCCGGTACCGCCGGCCGGGGCTTCTGCCGTTCCCGGCGCCGGGCGGTTTCTGAGCGCGCTCAGACCTCCACGAGCACGGTGAACGGGCCGTCGTTCACCGACTCCACGGCCATCTCGGCCCCGAACACGCCGGTGGCGACCTCGGCGCCGCGGTCGCGCAGCGCGCCCACGACGGCCTCGACCAGCGGCTCGGCGTGCCCGGGCGGAGCCGCGGCCGACCAGGAGGGCCGCCTGCCCTTGCGCGTGTCGCCGTACAGGGTGAACTGGCTGATCACCAGCAGCGGCGCCCCCAGCTCGGCGCTGGACCGCTCGCCCTGAAGGATGCGCAGCTCGTGCAGCTTGCGGGCCATCACGGGCGCGGCGTCCGGACCGTCGTCACGGCCCACCCCGAGCAGCACCAGCAGCCCCGGCCCGTCGATCCGGCCGACGACCTCGCCGTCCACCCGCACCGCCGCCCGGCTCACCCGCGCGACCACCGCCCTCACCGGCCGAGCTCCGGCGCGGGCAGCAGCACGCCGTGGCGGACGAACTCCCGCACCGCGGGCAGCGCCGCCGTGACCAGCTCGTCGGTGGGGCGGTCGTGGGCGAAGGCCAGCAGCTCCACCAGCTCGCCGAGCGGCAGGGCGCCCTGGCATCCGGCCAGCAGCGCGGCGGCCGGGCCGTCCACCTCGTGGCGCCAGCGCGGACCGTCCAGCCGCGCCACCGCGGACCCGACCTCCGTCCAGCCCTCGGTGCCCGGTTCGGCGTAGGTCTCCAGCACCACCGACGGCGCCACCGCGAGGCGTGCGCCCAGCAGCGCCCGGTCGTCGGCGTGGGCGTGCAGCCAGTCCACCCGGTCCAGCCAGCCCTCGACCTCCGGGCCCAGCGGATCCTCGACGTCGCCGGGCAGGTCCTCGAACACCACCGTCGACTCGCCGTCCCGGCGCGCCCCACCCGGTCGGCGCAGGGTCACGAACCCGAAGCCCACGGCCTCCACCCGCGCGCGCTCCATCCAGTCGAGCCAGGCCGCGGCCTGCTCGCGGGCTGCCGGCGAGGTGAGATCGAGCCCGGCGTCGCGCTGCCAGGTACCGACGTGCAGCGCGGGATCGGCCACCTCCCGTTGCACGACCCAGGCGTCCACGCCGGCGGGCAGCCACGACCGCACCCGGTCGGGCCAGTCCTCCCCGCGCACGTGCAGCCACGAGCCGAGCAGCTGGGCCACGCCGCCCCGTTCGAGGTGCTCGGGCAGTGCCCGCAGGAGCGCGGCGAGCGCGGCGTCCCCGTCCTGGCCGGAGTCGCGGTAGACGTAGTCCACCCGCGCGGGGCCCGGCACGAACGGCGGGTTCGACACGATCTGGTCGAACCGGCGCCCCGCAACGGGCTCCAGCCACGGCCCCTCCAGCAGCTCGATGTCGAGACCGTTCAGGGCGAACGTGGCGCGGGCCATCGCGAGGGCGCGCGGCGCGAGGTCCGTGCCGGTGACGGCACGCGCGTGCCGGGTGGCGTGCAGGGCCTGCACACCGCAGCCGGTGCCCAGATCCAGCAGGGACCCGACCGCGCGGCGCGGCGTCGCGGCCGCCAGGGTCAGTGACGCCGCACCGACGCCCGTGACGTGGTCGCGTTCCTGGCGCCGCTGGTCGAGGTCGGAGAGGACCCACCAGTCGGCGCCCCCGTCCGCGGCGCCACCGGAGGGGTCGCCGCCGGAGATGTCGGCATCGGAGGTGTCGCCGTAGGGGCGCAGGTCGAGGGCGGCCGCCCAGCCGCCGGGCACGGCGCGGAGCAGACCGGCCGCGGCCGCGTCGGCGGGGGCGAGCGGGGCGAGAGCCGCGGCCACCGCGGCGTCCGGCTCGACGGCGCCGAGCAGCAGCAGCCGCACCAGCACGCCGAGCTCCCCGCCGTCCCGGCTCGAACGGAAGGCAGGCTCCACCTCGCCGCGCCCGAGCGCGGCGTGTGCCGACTGCCCGAGCAGCGCCCGGACGCCGTCGGTGGTGTAGCCGGCCCGGAGCAGGGCGGTGCGCAGCGCGTCGGCGGTGGCGGGGGAGAGGTGGGGCAGCACGGCGCCGATCCTCCCAAGAGGCCCGTCGGCCGCTGCCGCGGCGCTACCCTTTCCGGCGTGCCCCTCTGTCTGAGCCAGGACGCCGACGCCGACGCGCTGCTCGACCGCGACCCGTTCGCGCTGCTGGTCGGGATGCTGCTCGACCAGCAGTTCCCGATGGAGCGGGCCTTCGCCGGGCCCGCGCTGCTCGCGCAGCGCCTCGGCCGCACCGAGCTCGACCCCCGCGAGCTCGCGTCCTACGACCCCGAGGCGTTGGTCCAGATCTTCCGCGGGCCGCCAGCCATCCACCGCTACCCCGGCTCGATGGCCGCGCGCGTCCAGGCGCTGGCCGTCGCCGTCGTGGAGCAGTACGACGGCGACACCGGGCTCATCTGGCGCGATGTCGAGGACGGTCGTGAGCTGTTCCGCAGGCTCGCCGCGCTGCCCGGCTTCGGCACGCAGAAGGCGCAGATCTTCACCGCGCTGCTCGGCAAGCAGCGCGGGGTGACGCCCACGGGCTGGCGCGAGGCCGCGGGCGGCTACGGCGAGGACGGCTCCTTCCGGTCGGTCGCCGACGTCGTCGACGCCCCGTCGCTCGTGCGGGTCCGGGAGTACAAGCAGGCCAGGAAGGCCGAAGCGAAAGCGGGCAAGCCCACCGCGGGCGCACCGAAGGGCTGAGCCCGGCCGCGTCCCACGGCGCCCACGCCCCAGGGCACTAGCATCGACCTCGTGCACCAGGTGCCTCCCGCGCGTCGTGGCGTCCGCGTCGTCGACCCCGACCAGGTGTGCGACGCCACCGCCGTCCTCGCCGACGGTGAGCAGCTCCGGCACGCAGCGGCCGTGCTCGACGCGCTCGGCGACGTGCACCGTCTGAGCATCCTGCTCGCGTTGCACCACGCGGGTGACCTGTGTGTCTCCGATCTGGCGTTCGCTGTCGGGATGAGCGACAGCGCGGTGTCGCACGCCCTGCGGCTGCTGCGGGCGCACGGGATGGTCGCCGCGCACCGCCAGGGCAGGCTCGTCCGCTACCGCGTGGTCGGCGGGCTCACCACGCGGCTGCTCGACGTGGTGTCCGAGGGCGTCGTGGGCGACGTCGTGCTGCACGCGCACAGCACTGCGGGCGCGCACCTCGACGCCGTGCCGGTGCCCCAGGACTGACACCCGGTCGCGTCCGGGGTCGACAGGCGCGTCCGCCCCGGCAGTGGCACGATGACCACGGAGGCGGATGAAGGGCCAGCGGCCGGGCCACCGCTCAGCGTCGACACCGCCGGGTGCCGGCGCCGTCGCGGCCAACGAGGGAGTTCCCGTGGCAGATCCGCAGCGCGCGGAGGAGCCTGTTCTGATCACCGACGCCGCTCGTTCCTACGAGGAGGAGCTGGCCACACGCAAGCGTCGCTACAAGATCATGATGGGGATGCGCATCCCCTGCATGGTGCTCGCCGCCGTCTTCTACCAGATCCCGTGGCTGGCGGTCACGCTGCTCGTGCTGTCCATCCCGCTGCCGTGGATGGCGGTACTGATCGCCAACGACCGGCTGCCCATCAAGGCCGAGCCCGTCAACCGCTACCAGGCCGAGCGGCCCCAGATCGAGCCCCGCGACCACCCGGTCATCGAGGGCTGACCGCAGCCTGGGCCGGCGGCCGCCCGCCCACGCAGGCCACCGCGGTGGCGGCGGCCGCGCACCCCGCGCGCAACGCCTCCACCGGGCTCGCCCCGCGCAGCCGGGCGACGAGCAGGCCGGCGTCGAACGCGTCGCCCGCCCCTGTCGGGTCGACCACGTCGGTCGTCAGGGCGGGAGCCTCGACGCGTCCGTGGCGATCCACCCAGCGGGCTCCGCGGGGCCCGTCCGTGACGGCCACCGCGCCGTCCGGGCTCGTGTCCGCCAGCAGGTCCGGCTCCGAACCGCCCAGGGCGGCGAGCTCGTCGGCGTTGGGCAGCAGCAGGTCGACGCCGCGGACCCAGTGCCGGAACTCCGCGGTGAGAGCGGGCGCCGCCTGCGGGTCGACCGACGTGCTCAGCCCGGCCTCGCGCGCCGCGGCGAGCGCCGCGAGCCCGGCGGCCCGGGAGGACGGCCCGAGCAGCACGTAGCCGGACAGGTGCAGGTGGTCGGCGCCGTCGAGGGCGGGGAGATCGCCCGGTACCAGCCGGCCCGCCGCGCCCCGGTCGGACAGCATCGTGCGCTCGTCGCCGTCCAGGAGCACCACGACGGTGCAGGTCGGCTCGTCCGAGTCGACGGCCAGCGCCGGGAGCACCCCCGCCGTGGCCAGGTCGGCCACGGCGGCGCGGCCTGCCGCGTCGTCGCCCACCCGCGCCACCAGCGTGACCTCCGCACCGAGGTACGCGAGCCACGCGGCGGTGTTGGCCCCGGCGCCCCCGGCGGCGGTCCGGATCCGGGCCGGGACGTCCGCCCCGCGAACCGCGGCCCCGGCCGGTGCGACGAGCACGTCGACCGCGACGTCGCCGACCACCACCACGCGCGGCCTGCGCCCGCCGCTCACGAGGGCCCCGCCGCTCACGATGGGGGAGTCGCATCGGCGAGCGCCACGGCGACCTGGGCCGCCAGCTCGGCGTTGGCCCGCACGAGGGCCAGGTTCGTGCGCAGGCTCGCCCCGCCGCTGCCGGCGTGGAAGTGCTCCAGCAGCGCGGGCGTGACGTCCTTGCCGGTGATGCCGCGCCGGGCCACCAGCGCCATGCCCTCGTCGAGCAGCCGGTCGTGCACCCCGGCGTCGAGCTCGTCGGCGGCCGGAACCGGCTGCGCCAGCACCATCCCCGCGGGGGAGCCGAGCGAGCGGTGGGCCCGCCAGACGGCGGCGGCCTCCACCGGGCTCTCCACCCGCCACGGCACCGGATGGCCGGAGTCGCGCCGGTAGAAGCCGGGGAACGCGTCGGTGCGGTAGCCGAGCACCGGCACCGACCCGGTCTCGAGCACCTCGAGCGTCGCGGGCACGTCGAGGATCGACTTCACCCCGGAGCACACGACGAGCACGCCGGTGACGGCGAGCGCGGCGAGGTCGGCGGAGACGTCCCAGCTGTCGCGGGCGCCGCGGTGCACCCCGCCGAGGCCTCCGGTGGCGAACAGCGGCACCCCCACCGCCTGGGCCAGTGCGGCCGTCGCCGCCACCGTCGTCGCGCCGTCGCGGCCCAGCCCGACGGCCACGCCGAGGTCGCGCACCGACAGCTTGACCAGCCCGCCGCCGCAGACGCGGTCCAGCTCGGCGGGGGAGAGCCCGACCCGGGGCACCCCGTCGAGGACGGCGACGGTGGCGGGCACGGCGCCCTGGTCCCGGACGGCGGCCTCCAGATCGTCGGCGGCGGCACGGTTGTGCGGACGGGGCAGCCCGTGCGCGAGCAGGGTGCTCTCCAGCGCGACGACGGGACGCCCGGCCGCCACGGCGGCGGCGACCTCCTCGGACATCACGGTCGGTGCGGGTGGGAGCCGGGCGTGCGGGGAGACGGGAACGGGCACGTGCGGCATCATGGACGACATGGCCACCCAGGTGCTGCCCGACGTCGAGACCCGCCCAGAGGGCACCGACACCACGGGCAACGACGAGCCCAAGATGTTCCACTACGTGAAGAAGAACAAGATCGCGGAGAGCGCCGTGCTGGGCAACATGGTGGTGGCGCTGTGCGGCGAGACGTTCCCGGTCACGCGATCACCGAAGCCCGGTTCGCCCGTCTGCCCGGACTGCAAGAAGATCTACGAGGGGCTGCGCCCCGGCAGCGACGCCTGAGCGGCTGACCAGTGGGCAAGGTGCCGGTGCGCAGGGTACTGCGCGGATGGCTGTACGACCGGCTGGTGGCCGGGATGACCACGGACTGGTACCGCGAGGTGCTGGTCCGGCTGCCGGACGGGGCACGTCTCCTCGACGTCGGTATCGGCACGGGCGCCGCGCTCGCCCGCTGCGCCGATGTCGTGCGCGCCAAGCGGCTCGACGTCGTCGGTCTCGACATCGACGCCGACTACCTCGAGCGGTGTCGTACCGAGATGGCGAACGCCGACCTCACGGCGCAGGTGGCGCCGGTGCTGTCGTCGGTCTACGACCACGAGGGCGGTCCGTACGACGCGGCGTACTTCAGCGCGAGCCTGATGCTGCTGCCCGACCCCGTGGCGGCCATCGCGCACGTGGCGGCGCAGCTCACGCCCGAGGGCCGGGTGTTCGCCACCCAGACCTTCCACCACCGGCGCTCGGCACTGCTGGAGCGGGCGAAGCCGCTCGTCCGGCACTTCACGACGATCGAGTTCGGGCGGGTGACCTACGAGGACGACTTCCGCCGGGCGTTCGCGGACGCCGGGGTCGAGCTGATGGAGCTCACCACCATGAGCGGCACGCGGCGCTCGTCGTACCGGCTGGCGGTGGCCCGGGTCGGCGACCACGGCGACGGCCGGGGCTGCTCGGCGGCGTAGGGCTCGGGTCGGCCTAGCGTTGCCTGCATGAGTGCTTCGTCGACGGACGTACTGGACGGCACCCGGGTCCTGGTGACCGGTGGCACGAGCGGCCTGGCCCGGGCAATGGCTCAGGCGCTCGTGCAGGCGGGTGCCCGGGTGGCGTTGACCAGCCGGGACGCGCAACGGGCGCAGGCCACCGCCGCGGAGCTGGGCGCCGGCGCCGTCGGGATCGAGCTCGACGTCCGCGACCCCGGCTCGGTGTCGGCGGCGGTCGATCGCGCCTACGCGGTGCTGGACGGCCTGGACCTGCTGGTCAACAACGCCGGGATCGGGATGCGGACGGTCAACCCGCGGTTCCTCACCGATCCGCAGCCGTTCTGGGACGTGACACCCGCCGGTTTCCGGGACGTGCTCGAGACCAAGGCGACCGGCACGTTCCTGGTCGCGCGGGCGGTGGTGCCGCGGATGCTGGGAGCCGGCGGTGGGCGGATCGTCACGATCTCCATGAACGACCAGACGATGACCCGCCGCGGCTTCGTGCCCTACGGCCCGTCCGGTGCCGCCGTGGAGGCGCTGGCCCGGGTGATGGCCGCCGATCTGGCCGGCACCGCGGTCACCTCGAACATCCTGCTGCCGGGTGGGGCGAGCGCCACCGGGATGATCCCCGACGGGACTGCGGACGAGCTCCGGGGCCACCTGCTCGACCCGGCGGTCATGGGGGCGCCGATCGTGTGGCTGGCGTCCCCGGACGCCGCCGGAGTGCACGACGAGCGGATCGTCGCCCGTGACTTCGGGGAGTGGCTGGCGGCGCGCGGGAAGAACGACGTCTGAGGGCGCCGGCCGGGAACTCCTCGCGGCTCCCGTTCGTGTTCGGGACATGGGGGACGAACGGGGCAGGCGGCGGCCGGTCGAGCAGCAGGTGCGTGCCGGGGCGGGCGGCTGCGTCCGCCGTCCGGCTGGGAACGGCGAGGTCGACATCGCCTACCTCCGCCCCCGGCCGCGGGAGGGGACACCGATCGTGTTCCTGCCCGGCGGGCCCGGCCTCGCCTCCGCCCTGCCCTACCGGGCGCTGCGGCGCCGAGCCGTGAAGCGCGGCCTCGACGTGATCATGATGGAACACCGGGGGGTCGGGGCCTCCCGCCGCGACATCACCGGCGCCGACCTGGCGATCGAGGCCGTCACCGGCGAGGCGGCGGCCGACGACCTCGCGGCCGTCCTCGACGCGACCGGCGTAGAGCGGGCCGTCGTCTACGGCAGCTCGTACGGCACCTACCTCGCGCAGCTGTTCGCCGTGCGGCACCCCGGACTGGTCGCCGGGATGGTGCTCGACTCCCCGATGCTGTCCGCGGTGGACGACGTCGCAACGGTCCGTGCCTTCCGCCGGGACCTCCTCTGGAAGGGCCCCGGCCGGGCCGCCGCGCTGTTCCGTGAGCTGCTCGACGCGGAGCAGGTCCCGGTCCCCGAAGCGAGCCACGTGGTGCAGGTCGTGTACGAGTTCGCCGGCCCCGAGGTCCTCGAACGGCTGCTCGCCGCCCGGCTGGCGGGACGGGCACTGCGCACCTGGCGGCGCGTCGCCGAGCTGGGGGCCGGGGAGATCGAGGGGCCGGGAACCCGGTTCGTGATGGAGCCCGATCTCGTCGCTGGCATCACCCACGGCGAGCTCGGGTACGGCGAGGCCCCGGACGGCCTCCCGCTCGACCCGCAGGAACTGTTCTCCCACCACGCGGCCGACCGCCCGCCGTTCACGGGCGAGCGCGTCGACCTGCCGGCGGCGTTGCCGCACTTCGCGTGGCCCACAGCGGTCGTGTCGGGCGAGCGTGACCTGCGCACTCCCCGGCCGATCGCCGAGCGGATCGTCGAGCTGGTTCCGGGTGCCGTGCTCGTGCCGCTCCCGGACCTCGGGCACAGCGCCATGGACACCCACCAGCTCGCCGCGCTCAACGTCGCCCACGTCCTGGCCGCGGGTGGGCTGGAACGGCTGCCGGATCTCACGCCGCGGATCGCGGCGCTCCCGCGCAGGGGCGCATCGGGCAAGGTCGGCCCCGTCATCCGGGCGGCACTCGCACTCGAGCTCGCGTTGCCCGGCGGCCGACAGGGCTCTCCGTCGAGCCGGGGCCGAGGCGATCACCATCGACGGGGCGGCTAGGTCTAGTGCCCATGAGCGTTGTTGACGGCGTGTCGGCCTGAAGATGGGGAGACTTCGCGCACGTCGCCGCTAGACCGCGTATCTCGCGATCCACCGGCTACAAGTGGCCGGCGCCGGCCAGGATCGCAGCGCGGGCACAGGTGTCCCCAGCGATCACAGGGGCCCTGCCGGCCGCGCCATCTGCGCGCCCCTCTTATGCGGCGAGGTGCAGGAGTGGTTGTCGGCGGGGTCTTCGCTCCGGGTCGATCCAGGCCGGTGGGATCAGCTCGGGCAACCCGTCGCGGATGCGGACTTCCCAGTCGGAATGGTGCTGCAGGCGATGGCACGCCCGGCAGAGCATCACGCAGTTGTGCAGGGCGGTGTCACCACCGTCCTGCCAAGCTCTGATGTGGTGGACCTCGCACCACGACGGCGGCCGCCCACAGCCGGCGCAGCCACGATCGCGCGCGGCGATCGCGCGGCGCAGCCCGTCGGGAATGGTGCGGGTGACCCGCCCGACATCGAGGGGTTGGCCTTTCCCGTTGAGCACGACGGGGGCGACGGCGGCATCGCAGGCCAGCATCCGCAGTGATTCCGGGGTGAGGGTGCCGCCGAAGTGGAGGCAGGCGGCGCGGGCCCGGTTCTCCAGGTCCTCCAGCCGGACCAACACGGTGAGGTGCGGGCGGCGCCCACCGCACTCGGGCACGTCGCCGTGGTCGAGCACGTACCCGCACACGTCGGCGAGGGCGTCGGCCTGGCGTTGCGCGGTGCTGCGGTGCTGGTCGCCGGTGGCGGGTCGGGCGTGGGCGTCGATCACGGTGGCGATGGCGTCGAACATGGCGGCGTCATCGAACCGGCCCTTCACCGTGCCGCCGGGCTTGCCGCGGTGCCGGAGCAGGTGCAGTTCGTTGACCGGCGCGGGTGGCCGGTCGTCGGGCTCGGGGCCGTCCTCGTCGAGGGCCTCGACGAGCGCGGTGCCCCAGGTCTGCAGCTCCGAGGGGGTGTAGACCGCGGCTTTGTCGGCGAGTTGGGCTTCCGCACCGGCCCACACGTCGGGCGTGAGCCTTTCTGCGGCCGGGGTGGCGAGCACGCGGGCGATCACGGCGACGTGCCGCAGGCCCGTGGCGCCGGCGGCGAACACCGCGGCGGTGGCAGGCAGCTTCGCGGGTAGCGCGGTGCCGTCGATCCCGACCCGTGGGCAGACCTGTTCGGCGGCGACCACCCGGGTGCGGGCCTCGAACCGTTCCCACCCGAGCAGATCCCCCAACGCCGCCGGGGTGGACGTGTAGCCGCGCTCGGCGAACGTGCCCCGCCGCTCCAGCGTGGCCACGACGGCAACGACGAGTCGGTCCAGCCGCCGGCTGGTGCCTTCGCACAAGGTGAGCACGGAGAGCAGCTCGTCGTCGGCGGCGCCGGTCTCGGTGGCGGCGGACAGCGCGTCGATCGCCTCGACCAGGAGGCGATGGGCGGTGGTGAGCGGGCTGTCCGACACCTCTTCATCATACTCGAACACATGTTCGAACTGCTGTTGGTCGTCGCGGGTCAACGCCGTTCAGCGCTCGTGGCGGTGGCGCGCAGGCACGGTGATCCGCCGCTGCGGACGGCAGCGACGGCGGCGCCGGCGGGTGCACTGCCGCGACATCGACCGGTCCCGCCAGACCCGCACCGGCCACGGGTCGGGTTCAGCTCCGTCCACGCCGCCATCGACGACCCCCCCGCCTGGCCCACGCCGAGATCCACCCCGACAGAAAGCCCACCACGGCCACACCGCGCTCGGCGGCCACCCACTCATCAGCCGGGTCAACAACCCCGCTGGGCACTACAGCTAGGCGCTCCGGGCCCGGGTCAGCGCTGCAGCACGTACTCCCCGGGGGCAGGGGCCACCGCGTGCAGACCGCGCCCGCCGAGCTCGGGTGGAGCGTCCCGGACCGGGCCGCTGCGGTCGCCGAGCCACGCCAGGTGGTCCGACCACCAGGAGCCGGGCACAGGCCGCGCCGCGGCGAGCCAGCGTTCGGCCGCGGGCGGCGTCGTCTCCGCGACGCGGAACCCCGCGGCGGGCGTGCCGGGCGGGTCGATCACCGAGGCGGTGGAGCCGTTGGTGGCCAGCACGAACCGGGTGGTGCCCCCGAGCAGCCCGGTGGTGCGGTAGCAGGATCTCCACACCGCCGAGTGGCCACCCAGTGCGGCCACCACGTACGCGTCGCGGTCGACCTTCGACAGGTCGACGGCCGTGCCGAGCATCTCGGCCGCCCCCGGGGTGGCGAGGGCGTTGCCCAGTGCGACGGCCACCAGATCGCGATGCAGACCGGCCGGCACGCGCACGGTGTCGGCGAGCCAGAACAGGTCCTCGGACGCCGGGGGAGCCTCGCCACACAGGTAGCTGTGCACCCAGTACGGCCAGACGAGGTCGTCCGGGTGCGCCCAGGCGTGCGCCTCGACCAGCGCGGCGCCGTCGAGGTGACCCCGGCGCTGCGACGCGGCGACCGCTGCCTGGGCCGCCTGCCGGGCGGCCGGGGACACCGGCGCGTCGACCTCCTCCCGGTCGAGCGCGGCGACCACGAAGGTGACCGACGCCACCCGCTCCTGCGCGCCGATCGCGGCGAGATGCGCCAGCAGCATCGCCGTGACCGTGCCGCCCGATGAGCTGACGGCCATCAGCGACGTGCGGTGGGTACGGGTGATGTGCTCGCACGCGTCCATCGCGTCGAGGACGGCTTGCCCGTACGTGTCGAGATCCCAGGAGGCGTGCTCGGGGCCCGGGTTGCGCCAGGACAGGAGGAACACCTGCTGCCCGCCGCGGACGAGGTGCTCGACGATGCTGCGGCCGGGCGCCAGGTCGGCCAGGTAGTAGCGGGTGGCCATCGGTGGCACCACGAGCAGCGGGAGGTCGCGTACCTCCTCCGTCTGCGGCAGGTACTGGATCAGCTCGAACACGGGCGTGCGGAGCACGACCGCACCCGGCGTCGCGGCGACGTGGGTGCCGACCTCGAACGCGTCGGGCTCGGTGGTGGCCGGCACCCGTGGCGGCGAGCCGAGATCACCGACGAGCCGCGCCGCCCCCCGGACGATGCTCGCCCCGCCCGTGCCGAGCGCCGAGCGCCACGCGAGCGGGTTGAGCGGTGTGTTGCTGGGGGCGAGTGCGTCGGCGAGGGTGCCGACGGCCGAGCGGACGCGCTCGTCGTCGGCGCCGTCGAGCTCGGCGTCCGCGATGAGATCGGACACCGTGGCGCCCGCGGCCAGGTGGGTCTGCACGATCCGGCGCAGCAGGGGGTGGTCCCACGCGGGATCGGCGTACCGCTGGTCCTGCGGAGCGGGGGCCAGCGACGAGCGGCCCAGCCCGATCCGGGCCAGCTCGACTGCGAGGACCGTGCCCCGCCGGGCCACGGTCAGGGGCCGGGAGGCCAGCGACGCCGCCAGCCGCGCCGCCGGCGCGAGCGGGAGCACCCGGCGCAGCGGGCCCCCGGTCGCGCTGCCGGTGAGCAGCAGCTCGAGCCCGAGCGCGGCCTCGGCGGCGTCGAGGCCCGCGCCGCGCCCGCCCGGGTGCCCGCTCGTCATCTGCACTCCTCCGTGGCTCGGCGGTCCTGAACCACTCTGTCCCCTGTCCGTCGGGCGGCTCCGGCGCTCCGCCGTCCGAGTCCGTCGGGCGGCTCCCAGCAGCATGGGCGGGTCGGGGCACCGGGGGCAACTCGGGTGCAGGCGGCCCGCTGCCGCCGGGTCCGGAGGGGGCTCCGGTGCCCTGTGGATCCCGGTCCGCGAGGTTCGTCGGAGGTCATCGCGCACACAGGATGGACCACCCGACACGCCGCTCCCGCGGGTGCGGGGCATAGCGGGCCACACGGCACCGCCCGGTTACCCTGACCATGACCGCCGGCGGCCCAGGACCCGCCGCGATCCCGCCCCCCGGGGCCCGCGCCGACGCGGGGCCCGCGCACGGGCCGGATCCCGAGCACACCATGCGCGACGTTGAGGGAGTTGTGTGTCCCAGGCCCAGCAGATCGCTCCCTCATCGCGTCCGCTCCGGGCCTGGCAGCGCAGCGCACTCGCCCGGTACCTGGCCGCCGCGCCCCGCGACTTCCTCGCGGTCGCGACGCCCGGCGCGGGCAAGACGGCGTTCGCGCTGCGGGTCGCCTCGGAGCTGCTGGCCGACCGGGTGATCGACGCCATCACGGTCGTCACCCCCACCGAGCACCTCAAGCACCAGTGGTCCGGAGCCGCCGCCCAGGTCGGCCTGGCCATCGACCCTGACTTCCGCAACTCGACCGGCGGCACGTCGTCGGACTACACCGGCATCGCCGTCACCTATGCCGGCGTGGCCGCCCACCCGCTGCTGCACCAGGCGCGCACGGAGAACCGCCGCACGCTCGTGATCCTCGACGAGGTGCACCACGCGGGCGACGCCCGCTCGTGGGGCGACGCCGTCAAGGAGGCGTTCGACCCGGCCGTCCGGCGGCTGACGCTCACGGGCACCCCGTTCCGCAGCGACGACAACCCCATCCCGTTCGTCGACTACCTGCCCGACGCCGAGGGCGCCCTGCGCAGCCGGGCCGACCACTCCTACGGCTACGCGGAGGCGCTCGCCGACGGCGTCGTGCGGCCGGTGGTCTTCATGGCCTACTCGGGCCTGTCGAGCTGGCGCACCAGCGCGGGCGAGGAGATCACGGCGCGGCTCGGCGAGCCGATGACCGCCGAACAGACGGCCCGCGCGTGGCGCACCGCGCTGGACCCGGGCGGCGAGTGGATTCCGGCCGTGCTGGCCGCCGCGGACAAGAGGCTCAGCGGGCACCGCGCCGGCGGCATGCCCGACGCCGGTGGCCTGGTGATCGCCTCCGACCAGACCACCGCCCGCGCCTACGCCGCCATCCTCACCGAGGTGACGGGCACCGCTCCCGTCGTGGTGCTGTCCGACGAGCCGGGCGCGTCGGCGCGGATCGCCCGGTTCTCCGAGTCGGAGGACCGCTGGATGGTGGCAGTGCGCATGGTGAGCGAGGGAGTGGACGTGCCGCGGCTCGCGGTCGGCGTCTACGCCACCAGCGCCTCGACACCGCTGTTCTTCGCCCAGGCCGTCGGCCGGTTCGTCCGGTCGCGGCGGCCGGGGGAGACGGCCTCGGTGTTCGTGCCGAGCGTCCCCGTGCTGCTGGGGCTGGCGAGTGAGCTGGAGGCCCAGCGCGACCACGTGCTCGGCAAGCCCCACCGTGCCGACGAGCAGTGGGACGACGAGCTGCTCGCCCAGGCACAGCGGCAGGAGGACGAGCCGGGGGAGGACGAGAAGTCGTTCACCGCGCTGGGGGCGCAGGCCGAGCTGGACCAGCTCATCTACGAAGGCAGGTCGTTCTCCGCCGACGAGGAGGACTATCTCGGGCTGCCCGGGCTGCTCGAGCCCGACCAGGTGCGCACCCTGCTCAGCCAGCGGCAGAAGGAGTGGCTGAGCCGCTCGAAGACCAAGGCGGCCGCCGCGCCGGCTCCCGTGGCACCCGAGCCGCCGGCCGCCCGGCCGCAGCTGTCGGTCCGGGAGCGGCTGGGGGCGCTCCGCAAGGAGCTCAACACGCTGGTGGCGTTGCACCACCACCGCACGAACAAGCCCCACGGCATGATCCACAACGAGCTCCGCACGCTCTGCGGCGGGCCGCCCACCGCGATGGCCAGCATCGAACAGCTCGAGGAGCGGATCGCCACCCTGCGATCCTGGCGCTGACGAGCCCTGAGAGGGCCGGACATGACAGCGGGGCGGAGACCGATGGTCTCCGCCCCGCGATGGGTCCGGTTGGGGTAGGGGCCGGCTGTGCCGGCCCCGGTCAACTGCCCGACTGCACGTCGATCTCCATTTCGCGGAGCTTGTCTGCGTGAGCCCGTGCGTGGTGACCGCAGAACAGCAACTCGCCGCCCGACGGCAACACGGCACGAACCTTCGCGGCCGCTCCGCACCTGTCACAGCGGTCAGCGGCGGTCAACTCGGGCCGGGTCAGGGTTCCTGGCTGCATAGCGGTCTCCCTCCGTCTCGGCGCCGGATAGCTCCGGCACCGCTTGCTGCGACGACCGCTTGCGCGGTGCGTCCACACTCTCAGACGTACAGAACCCTGCACGTGTTCCCAGATCGGGCCGCAACAACCGTCACGTGACCGAGTGTGGTCGGTGGACTGGTCCTTGCGGTGGTGATCCCGGTGACAATCGCAGATTCAGTTGACTTGGAGTGAATGATGCGACGCCCGCCGTGACACCGCAAGACGGCTTGTGTTAACAGTCTCGGCGGGGTGACTACGCTCTGCAACATGACGGCCAGGGTGCGGGACCGGGTTCCGGCCCCTGTCCTGTTCGTCGCGGGCTCCACCTCGATGTATGTCGGTGCAGCCCTCGCTGTCGAGCTCTTCGCCCGATTGTCGCCGTCAGCAGTGGCGGTGTTACGCATGGTGGGCGCCGCCGCTGTGCTCCTCGCCTGGCGCCGTCCCGCCCGCAGTGCGTGGCGGGGGCCCCGGTTCGGGCAGGCCGTGGCATTCGGGCTGGCCACGGCCCTGATGAATGTCGCCTTCTACGAGGCCATCGCCCGGATCCCGCTCGGCACGGCGGTGGCGGTGGAGTTCTGCGGGCCGGTGGTGGTGGCTGCGGTGGCATCCCGCAGGCCGCGTGACGTCTGCGCGGTGGTGCTGGCCGCGGTCGGTGTGCTGCTCATCGTGGATGTGCGCTGGTCAGGCAGTCGGACGGGGATGTTGTGGGCGCTCGCGGCCGCGGCGCTGTGGGCGGTCTACATCCTGCTCGGGAAGCGGCTGGCGACGGCGGGCAACGGTCTGGACGATCTTGCGGTGGGGTTCGTGGTGGCCTCGGTGGTGCTGTCGCCGCTCCTGGTCGCCGGCGGTCCGGCGGCGGCGGCCGCGCTGGCCGACCCCGCGGTTCTGGCGCTCGGGCTCGGGCTGGGGGTGCTGTCCAGCGCGGTTCCGTACGTTCTGGACCAGATCGTGTTGCGGAAGGTCGGCCGGGCTCGTTTCGCGATCTTGCTGGCACTGCTCCCTGTCACTGCCACAGTGGTCGGGCTGATCGCGTTACGGCAGGTCCCGGGCGTGCTGGAGGCCGTGGGAACGGCCGCGGTGATCGTTGCGGTCGCCCTCCGGACCCGGGAAGGGGATGAACCGGAGGCGTCGGCACCACCCTAAAGCCGGTCACGGAGAGTGAATCGACGAACGGTCACACAGGGTGAGTGATTTGTACCTAATGGTGTGTTCGGCCGCCGAATGGATGATTCGGTTGCGACACGCCCGAGGATCGTCTGCGGCCCGTGGCGGGCCTCCGGGAGGCGCCGGTGGAGCGGGTCCCCCGTTACCCGATCGTCACTACCGGCGGCCGGGAGGCACGCGTGCGAGGTGGCGCCCCGGGACCGGGTCGACCCCGGCTCAGGACAGTGGTCCGCCGGTGACGGGATCGAAGCGGCCGTTCGGCAGGTCGGGAAGCCCGAGCTGGTCCCGCTCGGCCGGAGAGAGGAAGTCGGTCTCCCCGCCGTGCTTCGGCTTCGTGATCCAGTTCGCGAAGACGTCGATGTAGTCGGCGACGGCCCGCTCTGCGGAGGAGCCGTGCGGGAACTTCTGCCCTCTCACGTTCGCGGTGAACTCCACGCCGAGCCAGTGGTCGGCGTGCCGCTCGTAGAACTCGGCGTGCCGCCGTGCCTGGGTCAGCGCGATCTTCAGCGGACGCTCGACGTGCACGTGGTACTGCGCGTTGGCCTGCAGCGTCATCGGCGTGAGGTTCGCGCTCACCCCCGGGCCGCCGAGGTTGGAGTTCAGCAGGTGCCCCTTGATGAAGCGCGTCCCGGCCCGGCCGGTCAGCGCGTCGGCCGCGGCCGAGCCTGCGGCGTTCAGGTCGTTGACGGCCCTGTTCTCGCGGGGCCCGGGAGCGGAGCCGTACACGCCGGGAGTGTCGATCCCGGGACCGAGCTCCACCAGCACGCTGCTCGCGCCGCGATAGGGGTCGGCGGTGCCGAAGAGGACGCTCCAGATCCGCTGCTGCTCCACCGCATGGGCCCGGACGCGGGCGTGTTCGGGCCGCAGCGTGGGGACGCGCTGCACCGCGGTGCCCTGCTGCGTCGTCGCGCCGCCCGTGAGCAGGTCGGCCACCGCGCGGTTCCCCACCGCGCGCTGCAGCATCAGGATCGCGTCCGGCCCTCGGACCGGCGCCGAGGGAGCGGCCCGGGGTGGGCCGGAGCGCCGGGCGCGGGCCGGCTCCAGGTGCTCGGCCCGTTCCGGCGGCCGGTTGTTCGCCCGCATCTCGCTCCCAGGCCCCTCACCGGTTGTCTCCAGGACATCGTCGGCCACCACGGACCGCCGGTGTACGACCGCACGGACAGCCGTGGGGGCAGCGCCCTTGCCCGGCCGGCCGGATGCGCGGCCACCCGGTGATCGCTCACGGCATTCGCCCGGTCCCGGCCACCGCGCCCGGGGAGTTCACAGGAACGGAACACCCGGGTAGGCGCGGATTCACTCACCGGCGGTGAACTGGCATCGACCCACAGAGATGGGGCGCGCCTAGGGTTCCGCTTCCGGTCCGCACCGGGAGGCCTGGTCCGAGAGGTGCAGGCGGCGCCGTCGGCTCGTCCGGCGGGACCGCTCCACGGCGGGACAAAAACCCGGGAGACAGTCGCTGTCGGCCGTCCGCGGCCGGCGCCGGGCTCACGAGGAGAGCGATGTCCCCCCACACCGTCCCGGGCTGTCGATGACCGCGGTGCCGGTCCTCGCCCCCGAACCGGGGGCCGCGGGCGGACCGGTCGCCGAGATCATGAACCTGCACGTGGGCTTCACCCGCAACGGACGCGACATCGAGGCCGTCCGCGGGGTCGACCTCGAGATCCGGGCCGGTGAGGTGCTGGGACTCGTGGGGGAGTCGGGTTCGGGCAAGAGCGTGCTCAGCCTCGCCCTGCTCGGGCTGCTGCCCGACACCTCGAGGCCGCGGACGAGCGGCGCCGTCCGCGTGGCGGGCACCGACATGCTCACGGCGAGCCCGCAGGTGCGCCGGCAGGTTCGCCGAGACGCCCTCGGTGCGGTCTTCCAGGACCCGATGACCTCCCTGAACCCCACCATGAAGATCGGCAGGCAGGTCGCCGAGGCGGCCGGCTCTGGTGCCGAGGCGCTGCGCCTGCTGCGGGCCGTCGGCATCCCCGAGCCGGAGCGGCGGCTCGACAGCTTCCCCCACCAGCTGTCCGGCGGGCTGCGGCAGCGGGTCATGATCGCGATGGCCGTGGCGGGCGACCCCGCGCTCGTCGTGGCCGACGAACCGACCACCGCGCTCGACGTCACCGTGCAGGCGCAGGTGCTCGCGCTGTTGCGGCGGCTACGCGACGACGTCGGGTGCAGCGTCCTGCTCATCACCCACGACCTCGGCGTGGCCGCTCAGATCGCCGACCGCGTCGCCGTGATGTACGCGGGCCGGATCGCCGAGGTCGGGCCGACCGGCACCGTCCTGCGGGCGCCGATGCACCCCTACACCGCGGGCCTGATGCGTTCCCGGCTCTCCCTCAGCACCGAACGCGGCCGCCCGGTGGAGACCCTCGAGGGCGGCCCACCCGACCCGTCGGCGCCGCTGCCCGGCTGCGCCTACGCACCGCGCTGCCCGCTGGTGATGGACGAGTGCGCCGCGGTCCTGCCCGGCCCCGAGCCCGTCACCGGCCGGCCCGGGCACCTGCGGGCCTGCCTCGCCGACACCTCACGTGTCATCGCTCTCGCCGACCCGCGGCGCCCCGATGATCCGTTCCTGGCCCAGGTCGCGCCGGGACGTCCCGCGCCGGGCGTCCCGGCCGCCCGGGTCAGCGGCGTGGAGAAGACCTTCCGGATCCGGGCGGGCCGGGGCCGCCGGGCGCGGCTCGCCGCGCTGCGCCGGGTCACCCTGGACGTGCACGCGGGCGAGTGCGTGGCGATCGTGGGGGAGAGCGGCTCGGGCAAGTCGACGCTGCTGCGGGTGCTCGCCGGCCTGGAGACCCACGAGCGCGGGGACATGGTGCTCGGTGGGAGCGCGCGGCCCCAGATGGTCTTCCAGGACGCCGGGGCCTCGCTCACGCCATGGCTCACCGTCGGCGCGCTGCTCGACGAGCGCCTGCGCACGGAGCGGCTGCCCGGAGGGGGCCGGCTGCAGAAGGCCGAGCGGCGCAGGCGGGCCGCCGCGGCGCTGGAACGGGTGGGCCTGCCCGCCGAGGCCCACACCGCCAGGGCGGGCGAGCTCTCCGGAGGGCAGCGCCAGCGGGTGGCGCTGGCCCGCGCCGTCGTGGTCCCGCCGGACGTGCTGCTGTGCGACGAACCGACGAGCGCGCTCGACGTCAGCCTCGCCGCCACGGTGCTCAACCTCGTGCAGTCGCTGCGCCACGAGCTGGGGATGGCGGTCGTGTTCGTCACGCACGACCTGTCGGTCGCGCGGGTCGTCGCCGACCGGATCGCGGTGATGTACCTCGGCCGGATCGTCGAGCTGGGCGACGCCGAGGAGCTCATCCGGGTGCCCAAGCACCCCTACACCAAGGCGCTGCTCGCCGCCGTCCCCGACTTCGGCGTGGCCCCGCCCCAGCTCGGGGGCGAGCCCGCGAGCCCGCTGTCGCCACCCACCGGCTGTGCCTTCCACCCCCGCTGCCCGCTCGCCGTCCCGGACTGTGCCGACCCCCAGCTCGACGTCTCGCCGGAGCGACTGCGCCACGGGGCCGAGCTGCTCGCCGACGGCGCCGAGCGCCGCGTGGCCTGCATCCGACCGAAGGAGCTCTAGCGTGGCCGTCGCCGAGGCCTTCACCCCCACCCCCACTCCGGCCACCGCGGGCCGCAGCCGCTGGGGCCGCACCGCTCGGTCCCCGCACCCCCGGCTCGACGTGCTGTCCGCCGGGCTGCTCGGGCTCGTGACACTGGTGGCGCTGGCCGCCCCGGTGCTCGCCCCGCACGGCCCGCTCGACCCGGCGGGCATGCCCACCTCGCCACCGGGCACCAGCGGTTTCCTGCTCGGCACCGACAGCGTCGGGCGCGACATCCTCAGCCGGGTCCTCTACGGGCTGCGCTCCAGCTGGCTGGCCGCGCTGGTGGTGGTGGCGGTCGGAGCGGCCTTCGGCGGTCTCGTCGGGCTGGTCGCGGGCGCCCGCGGCGGCTGGGTGGACAACCTGCTGATGCGGGTCACCGACGGCTTCCTCGCCCTGCCCGCCCCCGTGCTGGCCATCGCGGTGGTCGCGGCCCTGGGCCCGAGCCTGTTCCACACGCTGGTGGCGGTGTCCATCGTGTGGTGGCCGTTCTACGCCCGGATCGTGCGGGGGGAGGTTCGCACCCTCGCGGCGAGACCCCACGTCGAAGCCGCCCGGCTGGCCGGCGCGGGCCCGGTGCGGGTGGCCGTCCGGCACCTGCTGCCCGGTGCCGTGCCCGCGGTGGTGGTCACCGCGAGCCTCGACATCGGGGCACTCGTGCTCACCCTGGCGGGGCTCTCGTTCCTCGGGCTGGGCCAGTCCGCTCCCGCCCCCGAGCTCGGCGCCGACGCCGCCCGCAACCTGAGCTACCTGTTGCAGGACCCGTGGATCCCGGTCGTCCCGGGTCTGACGGTCGCGCTGCTGTCCCTGGTGGCCAACGTCGCGGGCGACGGCGTCCGCAACCTCATGGCCGCTCGGTGAGAGGGGGACCGTCGTGCTGCTCCTGATCGCCAAGCGCCTCGCAGCGGCCGTCGTGATCCTGCTGGCGCTCACCGCGGTGCTGTTCCTGCTGCAGCACATCTCCCCGGCCGACCCCGTGAAGACCATGCTCGGGCCGGGGGCGTCGCAGGAGCTCGTCACCCAGACCCGCCGTCAGCTCGGCCTCGACGACCCCGTCTCCGTGCAGTACGTGCACTACGTCGGGCACCTGCTGCACGGCGACCTCGGCACGTCCTACCGCACCCGGCGGCCCGTCGGCACCGACCTCGCGGCGTTCTTCCCGGCGACGCTCGAGCTCACCCTGTTCGGGCTGGTGCTGGCACTGGTGCTCGCCGTCGTGCTCGCGGTGGCCACCACCCTCGACTGGCCGGGGGCGGGCGTGTTCCGGCTCGTGCTGCTGGTCGGAGCGGCGATGCCGGCGTTCCTGCTGGCCATCGGCGGCATCATCGTCTTCTACCAGCAGCTCGGGTGGCTGCCCGCCACCGGACGCACGGACATACTGAACGCGCCGACCGGCCCCACCGGCCTGCTCACGGTCGACGCGATCCTGCACGCCCGGCCGGACGTGTTCGTCGACGCGCTGCGGCACCTGATCCTGCCCGGCCTCGCCATCGCGATCGGGCCGGCCGTCTCCATCGGCCGGGTGCTGCGCTCGAGCCTGGTCACCACCCAGCGCACCGACTACACCCGTACCGCCAGGGCCAAGGGGCTGACCGAGGTGCAGGTGATGCGCCGCCACGTGCTGCGCAACTCGGTGGGCCCTGCGCTGTCGATGACGGGCCTGCAGGTGGGCCTGATGTTCGCGGGGGTGCTCGTGGTCGAGCTGATCTTCGCCTGGCCCGGGCTGGGGCAGTACACCGCCCAGAGCATCCCGGTCGGCGACTACCCCGCGATCGCCGGCGTGATGTTGCTGCTGGGCGCCGCGTACGTCGTCATCAACACCGTGGTGGACCTGCTGCAGGCCGCCGCCGACCCCAGGATCGAGGCCTGACCGGTGACCACACCCCCCTCGGCGGCGGACGGCCCCGGAGCCGTCTCCGGCGAGCCGTTCCCGCACTTCGCCCTGCCCGAGCGCGTTCCCGGCCCGATGCACGTCAACCGGCCAGCAGGCGAGCGCGGGCTGGCCGGCATCCAGACGTTCATGAAGCTGCCGGTGTGCCTCACCCCCGAGGACCTGCGCGCCGGGGAGATCGACGTCGCGGTCTGCGGGGTGCCGTGGGACGGCACCGTCACCGGCCGCTCGGGCACCCACCTCGGGCCCGCGGCCATCCGGTCGGTCGACTACCTCGGCGGCTACGGGTCCTCGCTCCCGCACCTGGACGTGCGGGTCGACCCGCTCGAGCACTTGCGCGCCTGCGACTACGGCGACGCCGAGGTGCTCGTCGGCAACACGCTCGGCACGTTCGACCTCGTCCGCGAGTTCATCGCCGGGATCGTCGCGGCGGGGGCCACCCCGCTGATCCTCGGCGGCGACCACGCCATCACCTGGCCCACCGCCACCGCGGTGGCCGACGCGTACGGCCACGGGAACGTCGGCATCATCCACTTCGACGCCCACGCCGACACCGCGCCCGACTCGCCCGGCTCGCTGGCGAGCCACGGCACCCCGATGCGCAGGCTCATCGAGAGCGGTGCGGTGCCCGGACGCAACTTCGTGCAGGTGGGCCTGCGCGGCTACTGGCCCGACCGGCCGATCCTCGACTGGATGGAGGAGCACGAGCTCCGCGTCCACTTCATGGCCGAGATCCGCCGCGACGGGTTCGACGCGGTGCTCGAGCGGGCCCTCGACGAGGCACTCGACAGCGCCGACCATCTCTACGTCTCCCTCGACGTCGACGTCTGCGATCCCGCGTACGCCCCCGGCACCGGCACCCCGGAGCCGGGCGGGCTGACCAGCGGTGACGTGTTGCGCGCCGTCCGCAGGCTGGCCGCCGAGGTCGGGATCGTCGGCATGGACGTGGTCGAGGTCAGCCCGCCGTACGACGGCACGGCCGGCATCACGGCACTGCTCGCCCAGCGCGCGATCCGCGAGGCGATGACCGGCATGGCCATGCGCCGGATCGGGCTCACCTCGCCCGACTACGTCGACCCGCGATCGGCGGGGACCGGCACCGCCCGCACCTACCGCACCGACCCTCCGAGCTCCGAGGACATCGCATGCGACAGCCCATGATCGTCGGTAAGGCCGCACTGATCGTCGTCGACATCCAGCAGAGCGGCGCGATGCCGGCGGCCGAGGTGGGCATCGCCCACATGGAGGGGATCGAGGAACGGGTGGAGCGGGCCGAACGGCTCGTCGCCGCGGCCCGGGCCGCCGGCCTGCCCATCGTGTTCTTCCAGGAGGTCCACCGCCCGAGCGGCGTCGACTTCGGCCGGGAGCTCGACGGGGCCGAGGGCCGCCACTGCGTCGCGGGCGCACCGGGCACCGACCTCTGGCCGACGCTGCGGCCCGACCCGGCCGCGGACGACCGCGAGTTCCACATCGTGAAGCGGCGGTACTCCGGCTTCATCGGCACCGAGTTCGAGATCGTGCTGCGCGGCCTCGGTGTGCAGACCCTCGTGCTGATCGGTGGCCTCACCGACGTCTGCGTGCACTACACGTTCGCCGACGCCCACCAGCGCGACTTCCACGTGCGCGTGGTCGAGGACTGTGTCGGGGGCTCGTCGCTCGCGCGCCACGAGGCCTCCCTCGACGCCATGGAGTACCTGCAGTCCGGGGCGCGCCGCACCACGGACGAGATCGTGGCGGCCTTCGCCGGTACGGCGGCCCGCGCGCTGGCCGGGGCGCAGGCGTGAGGCCGTCGGCCGCGAGGCTGCTGCGCCGCCTCGCCGTCCCGGCCGTCCTCGTGATGGCTCTGGCCGCGTGCGGCGGCACGGCCCAGCCCGCCGTCACGAGCACGGCCCCCACCGACGGCGTGCTGCGGCTGTCGTTCCTGCAGGACCCGGGCCAGCCACCGGACCCGGACATCTACTACGCGGGCCAGGGGCTCATCCTGACGCAGAACCTCTACGAGGGGCTGCTGCAGTACAAGACGGGCGTCGACACGCCCCAGCTCGCCCCCGCCCTCGCCACGGCGTGGCAGGCGTCCCCCGACAAGAAGACGTTCACCCTCACCCTGCGCGCGGGCGTGACGTTCCACGACGGCACCCCGTTCACCTCGGCCGCGGTGAAGCCGTCGTTCGACCGGCGCCTCGCGGTCAACCAGGGACCGGCGTACATGGTCCAGGACGTGGCGTCGGTGGCGACCCCCAGCCCGACCGAGGTGGTCATCACCCTCAAGGAGCCCAACTCGGCGTTCCTGGACTACCTCGCCTCGCCCTACGGCCCGAAGATGATGAACCCGACGATCCTGCGCGACCACGCCGGCCCGGACCATGCGCAGACCTACCTGCAGACCCACGACGCCGGCACCGGGGCGTACACCCTCACGAAGGCCGAGGTGGGCCAGGGCTACGAGATGAAGGCCTATCCCGGCTGGTGGGGCCCCAAGCCGTTCTTCTCGACGGTGGAGCTGCCGGTGATCTCCGACCTGTCGACGCAGCAACTGCTGCTCAACAACGGCCAGCTCCACGGGATCCTGCACGACCTCAACGCGCCGGCCGTGAAGGACTACCTCGGCAACCATGCCGTGTCGAGCTACTCGCTGCCCTCGTTCACCACCGAGCAGGTCTACATCAACCCGAACACCGGTCTGTTCACCGACCAGGCTGCCCGCAAGGCCTTCCAGCAGGCGCTGGACGTCGAGCAGCTGCGCAACCAGGTGTTCGCCGGACGCAGCGACCCCGCCACCGGCAACTACCCGGAGGGTCTGCTGCCCGCGGGCATCGACCACCAGGACATCAAGCCCGACACCGCACCGCTGCAGCAGATCGTGTCCGCTGCGTCGCCCGAGGACAGGAAGATCGTGCTGGGCTACGACACCAGCCAGCCCGACGACCAGCAGCTCGCGAACCTCGTGGGGGCGAAGCTGCAGGGCCTCGGCCTCACCCCCGTCGTGCAGGGCTACCCGACGTCACAGGTGTTCGGCTGGGTCGGCAACCAGCAGGGCGCGCCCAACGTCCTCTTCACGAGCTTCTGGCCCGACGCGGCGCACCCCTACACGGCCGCACACATCCTGTACGGGACCGACGGGGGCCTGAACTACCTCGGCTGCTCGGATCCGGCCATCACGGCGGCACTGCCCGGCGCCCTGCAGTCGGGCGACCCGGCCGCGTTCGCGAAGATCGGGGAGATGGCCAGCGCCACCGGCTGCTGGACCAACGTCGCCTACCGCAAGGACTTCATGGTCACCCAGACCTGGCTCAAGGGGGTGGAGCAGGCCCATGACATCGCGGCGCCCATGAGCCTGCGGATCGCCGACCTGTCGGCCTGACCTGCGGGACGAGAGGAGAGACACCCATGTCACGAACGGGAATCCGCGAGATCGTCCTGCTCACCCTCGGCTGGGAGGACCTGCCCCGAGCGGTGTCGATCGAGGGGGCGCCGTCACAGGAGCGGATGCGCGAGCCCGTCCCCGGGATCCTGCTGCACGCCGACGGCGGCTGGCTGCTGCTCGACACCGGCTTCAACACCGCGCTCCTGCACGACGCCGCGCTGCGCAGGCGCTTCCACGGCCGCCCCACCTACCGGGCGATCCTCCCGGGGCCGGGGGAGCCGCTGGAGGAGGCGCTCGCCCACGCCGGCATCGAGATCTCGGAGGTGCGCGCGGTCGGGCTCAGCCACCTGCACGTCGACCACGCGGGTGGTCTGCGGCACTTCACCGGGGTGCCCGTGCACTGCCAGCGGCGCGAGCTCGAGTTCGGGCTCACCGCGGAGGCCGAGCGGCACGCGATGTGCCGGGTCGACTACGACGACCCGGCCCACGACTGGCACCTGGCCGACGGTGACGTGGAGATCGCTCCGGGCGTCACCGCGGTGCTGACCGCCGGGCACACCCCGGGCCATCAGAGCTTCGTCGTGGACCTGGACGAGAGCGTCGGGGGCGGCGGTTTCGTCTTCGCGTTCGACGCCGCCGACCTCACCGAGAACATCGAGCAAGAGGTCTCGATCGGCGGGCGCGTCGACGCGACACCGGAGGAGTGCATCGAGCAGGTCCGCAGGCTGAAGGCCATCGCGGCCGAACGTGGCTACCCGCTGGTCCCCGGCCACGACCCGGTCGTCTGGCCCGCCCTCACCAGCGAGCTGTCCGCGCGGTTCGGCCGGACCCCGGCCCGGTGAGCGCGACCGGGCCGCTCAGACCGTGGCCGCTCAGACCGTGGCCGCTCAGAGCGCGGCCACGGTCGCGGCCCGCACGGCGTGGCGCCGGGCCTGGGCCCGGGCGATCCTGAGGAACCGGTAGCGCCCGCCGCCGACCGCCTCCAGGACGTGCACCCCGACCAGCCCTTCCAGCAGCCGGCGGGCCTCCCCGTCCCCCACCCCGAGCAGGGGGGCCGCCGCGGGGACGTCCAGCAGCTCGCGGTCGCACAGCGCGACCCGGTCGCAGGCCGCGGCGAGCTCGGGGGCGAGCCTGCTCATCGCCCACGTGAACCGCAGCTGCGCGGCCCGGCAGTCCTCGTCGAGCACGACCGGGGACGCGAAGTCGTCGCGGATCTGCTGGTGCACCTCGCGCACGGTCTCCCGCGGCCGCGCCAGCAGCCGGGCGGCCGCGACCCGCACGGCGAGAGGCTGCGCGGAGCACTCCGCGACGATCCGGTGCGCGGCCGCGGGCTCGGCGCGCACGCGCTCGTGCCCCGCGAGCCGCCCCAGGAGCGTCAGCGCGTCCCCGGTGCCGAGCGGGCCCACCGCCACGGAGCGCAGCCCCGGCAGATCCATCATGCGCCGCCAGCTCGTGAGGATCACCGCGGAGGACGGCGCCGCGGGCAGCAGCGGCAGCACCTGCTCGCTGCTGTCGGCGTCGTCGAGGACCACCAGGATCCGGCGCTCGGTGAGCAGCGTGCGCCACAGCGCGCTGCGCTCGCACGTCGTGGCCGGCAGCCGGTCGCGGCTGATCCCGAACGCCGCGAGGAACCCCCCGAGGATCTCTCCCGGGTCGACGGGCGGCTGTCCCGGCAGGCTCAGCCTCGCGAACAGCTGACCGTCGGGGAAGTGCCGGCGGACGGCCTGCGCGACGTGGGTGGCGAGCGCGGTCTTCCCCATGCCGGTGAAGCCGGTGATGCCGACGAGTGCGGGGCCGTCCGGACACAGCAGGCGCTCGGTGATCCACGTGATCTCGCCGGACCTGCCCACGAAGTCCGCCGAGTCGGCGGGCAGCTGGGCGGGTGTCGGCGCGTACACCGGGCCCGCGGCACGTGCGGCAGCGGTGGTGGCCGGGGCGTCGTCGGCGAGGATCCGGGCGTGCAGCTCGCGCAGGCCGGTGCCCGGCTCGAGGCCGAGCTCGTCCTGCAGCAGCCGCCGGACGTCCCGGTAGGCCTCCAGCGCCTCGGCCCGTCGCCCCGAGCGGTGCAGCGCGAGGATCAGCAGCTCCCACAGCCGTTCGCGCAGCGGATGCCGCGACACCAGCGCCGACAGCTCGGACGCCGCCTCGACGTGACAGCCCAGCTCGATGGACACGGCGAGCTCGTCCACCACCGCGGCCGAGCGCATCTGCTCCAGCCGCACGCGATGGGCGTCGAAACCCGGGCCGACGGCACCGCTGAGCGGCGCGCCCTGCCACAGCGCCAGACCGGCACGCAAGCCTGCTGCGGCGGCCGACAGGTCACCGCCCCGCCAGGCCGCCCGCGCCGCATGGAGGTGGTGCCGGAAGAGACCGACGTCGACGGCGAGCGGGTCCACCGGCAGCGTGTAGCCGCCTCCCGCCGACGTGATGGGCCCGAGACTGCCGCCGCCCAGAATCCTGCGCAGCCGGTAGGCGTAGGTGCGGACGGTGCCCGCGGCGCCCCTCGGGACGTCCGTGCCCCACAGCTCGTGCGCGACCTCCTCGACCGGCACCGGCCGTCCCTCCCGCAGGAGCAGCACCGCGAGCATGGCCCGCTGCTGGCGCGACCCGAGGTCGAGCTCCACACCGTCCCGCCACGCCCGCACCTGACCGAGCAGCGCGAATCTCAGTGCTGGGTCCACCCGATGTGTCCTCCCGCTCACGTGATCGGACCGTCCGGCTGACGTCACGCGCCACCGACCGGCCTCTCCGGGCACTACGCGCCGGGTGGTGGCCCCCGTTCACCGCGGGCCGATCCGGTCGGTCGAGGGGAGCTCCGCGCCGACGACGTCGCTGGTGGGGACCGCGGATGGGCGGCCGGCTGTGCCAATCATCACGACTCCGCCGCCGACGGCCGACCCGTCGACGCGGTGTCGACGCGAGGTCGATGCGAGCGTGCTCACCTGGAGACGCCCACCCCGGTGAGAGGGGAGACCCATGGATACCGCACCGGCCGTCCGGCAGGAGACTCCCTCGGGGGACGCGGTCACCGCGCTGGAGAGCGCGGTCGACGGCCCGGTTCTGCTGCCCGGGACCGACGCGTTCGCCGCCGAGTGCGCGGGGTTCAACCTGCTGGTGGTCCACCGTCCCGCGGTGGTCGTCGGCGCGACCGGCCCGCAGGACGTGCAGGCGGCCGTCCGGTTCGCGGTGCAGCACGGGCTGCCCGTCGCCGTGGTGTGCACGGGGCACCAGCCGTTCGAGCCGGTGCAGGGCGCGGTGCTCATCACCACGAGCCGGATGGACGCCGTGGAGATCGACGTCCCCGCCCGCACGGCGCGGACCGGGGCGGGCGCGGTCTGGCAGCAGGTGGTCGATGCGGCGGCTCCGGCCGGACTCGCACCCCTGAACGGCTCGTCCGCCAAGGTCGGCGTCACGGGGTACGTCCTCGGCGGTGGGCTCAGCCCGACGCTGGGACGCACCTACGGATGGGCCGCCGACCACGTGCGGGCGATCGAGATCGTGACGGCCGACGGGGAGCTGCGCCGGGTCACCGCGACCGCCGAGCCGGAGCTGTTCTGGGCCGTGCGGGGGGCCAAGGGCAACTTCGGGGTCGTGACCGCGATGGAGATCGACCTGTTCCCGGTCAGCACCTACTTCGGCGGCGGCCTGTTCTACGCGGGCGAGCACACCGAGGCGGTCCTGCGCGCGTACCGGGAGTGGATCACGACGGCGCCGGACGAGCTCAGCTCCTCGGTGGCGCTCCTGCGGCTCCCGCCGTCACCCGAGGTCCCCGCGCCGCTGCGCGGCCGGCTGGCCGTCCACGTCCGCGTGTGCTTCCTCGGGCCGGCCGTCGAGGGCGAACGGCTGGTGGCGCCGCTGCGCGCCCTGGCACCCACGATCATCGACACCGTCATGCCGACGCCCTACCGCGCCTTCGCCTCGGTGCACCAGGATCCGGTCGACCCGGTGCCCCTCCGGATGCGCAACGCGCTGCTCACCGGGCTCACCGACGAGGTCGTCGACGCGCTCGTGGCGTTCGGCGGCCCCGGCTCCGGGTGCGGGCTCACGGTGCTGGAGGTGCGTCACCTCGGTGCTGCGCTGGCGCGCCCCGCTGCGGTGCCCAGCGCTGTCGACGCCCGGGACGCCGGCGTGAGCGTGTGGGGCGCCGCCATCGGGCCCGCCGAGGCCACCGCGCCCGCGATCGCGCAGCTGGACCGACTCATCACCCGCCTCCGGCCGTGGAGCACCGGACGCAGGTACCTCAACTTCATGAGCGGAGCGGACGGCGCCGAGTGCGCCTACACCGCGCAGACCTACCAGCGGCTGCGAACCGTCAAGCGCGCCTACGACCCCGGGAACGTCTTCCGGCTCAACAACCACAACATCCCGCCCGCCTGACCGGTGCGGCCGGGTGCCGCCCCGCGGCGGAGCCGGGCCGGGGCTGACTGCGCCGCAGGGCCCGTCGCAGCGTCTCCTCGCTGCCCAGACCGCTGCGCCGGGCCGCGGCGGCGATGCTCTCGCCGGCGAGGATGAGCGCCGTGGCGGCCTCCAGCCGCACCGAGCTGACGTACTCCGCCGGCGTGGCGCCGACCTCCTCCTTGAAGAGGCGGCTCAGGTGCCGGACGCTCAGCCCGACGTGCCGGGCGAGGGCGGGCAGGCTGTGGTCGGCGCCCGGGTCGGCGGCCACGTGGTCGCACAGGTCACGGAACAGGCCGCGGCGCGGCCGGGCGGTGCGGGCCGGCACCGACAGCTGGGGCTGAGCGCCGCGACGGCGCATGAACACCACCATGTCCTGGCCGATCCGGTGGGCCAGCTCGTCGCCCTCGTCCTCCTCGACCAGCGCGAGTGCGAGGTCGATCCCGGCGATCACCCCTGCCGAGGTGAGGACCCGGCCGTCGCGGACGTAGATCGCCTCGTGGTCCACGGCGACGGTGGGAAAGCGGCGCGCGAGCTCGGCCGTGTGCCGCCAGTGGGTGGTGGCGCGCAACCCGTCCAGCAGCCCGAGGCTGCCGAGCGCGAACGACCCGGCGCAGACCGACGTCACCCGCCGCGCACCCGGGGCGAGCAGCCGGACCGCGTCGAGGAGCTCCGGCGGGGCCCCGCTCTCCACCAGCACCTCCCCGCCCGGCACGACCAGGGTGTCGACGACACCCACCGCTCCGGCCGGTCGGGTGACGCCCAGGCGCAGGCCGCTGGAGGTGGTGACGTCCGCGCCGTCCGGCGAGCACACCACCACGTCGTAGGGCGCCCCCATCGACCGGGCCACGTCGAACACCTCGAGCGGTCCGGTGACGTCGAGCAGCCGCACACCGTCGAAGACCAGCACGGCGATCGCCCGCCGCTGTCCGGGTGGGGTGCGGGGCACGACGTCCAGGCTAGGCCGGGATCTGCCACCCACCGGCCGGTCGTGGCCGGATCTGTGTCACTTCCGGCTCGACCGCCCACTGACCGCCCGTCAGGGGGCCGCCACCGGGAGCACCACGCGTGAGCGGCCGTCCACCGCGATCGTCCGGTGTGACGGGAGTGTCCGCGTGCCGTCGGCGGCCGGCTCGTCCGTACCGAGGTTGCGGGCGAAGCGCGGGTGGGCGCCGCCCGCCACCAGCAGCCGGATCCGGTGCCCCGCCGCGAACCGGTGGGCCATCGCGTCGAGGTCCACCCGCACGACCCGATCTGCCCGGTCCGCGTCGACGAGCCGCACGAAACCGTCGGAGACGTTGCGCGAACGGCCCTTCGCGTCCACGTCGCAGATGCGGACGAACAGGTCGGCGTGCGGGTTGTCGCTGGTGTGGGCGAGCTCCACCACCGGGCTCCCGACGACCTCCAGGTCAGCAGGGAGCGGCGGCCCGGTGAACGTCACGACGTCCGGCCGGACCTCGAGCGCGCGGTTGTCCCGCACGCCACTGCCTCCGGCCAGTACCCGGCCACCGACCGACGGGGTCGGGTGGTCGGGGTTGTAGGTGAACATGACGGGGAGGGCGCCCGCAGCCGGTGCGTCACTGCCGAGCGCGCCGGCGGGCTGCAGGTGCAGCACCTGGCTGCCGGCCGGCGGCGGCCACTCCGGCAGGCCCCGCCAGCCACCGTCGGCACCACCCACGTGGATGCGGACGGGCGCGGGCCTGCGCGTGCCGGGCCGGCCGGCCAGGTGCTCACCCAGCCAGTCGAGGGTCTCGCGGGCGATGACGCCGCTTCCCTTCCCCGCCAGGTCGGTGTGGGTCCAGGGCCCGATGGTCAGGCCGACGTCGACCCCGCGGCGGTGCAGGTGCTCGTACCCGGCGAGGGTCTGGTCGAGGAACAGGTCCTGCCAGCCGCCGATCACCAGCACCGGGACCTGCACCCGGTCGAGAGCGGCGTCGAGCCGCATGTTCTCCCAGAACGGGTCGTCCGCGTCCGGCCGGGACGCCCAGTCCGGGTACCAGGGTGCGCGGCCGGAGAGCAGCGCCTCCCCGGCGGAGACGAGCGGCAGGTCGTGGAAGGCGGGCCGCAGGCGACGGGCCGCCGTCACGGCGCGCAGGAGCGCCTGCCCGCCGGTGGCCACCTCCTGGTGGGCCACCATCTCGCTCCACCCGAAGAAGTCGCCGAGGGAGAACGCGCCGGCGCCGTGCACCGCGCGGTGGAAGTCGTGCGGGGCCATGGTCACCACCGCCGTCCGCAGCTCCGGCGGCGGATCCATGAGCAGCGCCCACTGCGTGAACCCGAGGTAGGACGGTCCGAGCGTCGCGAGCCGCCCGTCGAACCAGGGTTGCTCCCGCATCCAGGCCACCGTGTCGTGGCCGTCGGCGATCTCGTGCCGCATCGGGGTGAACACGTCGCCGGAGCCGAACGTGCCCCGGCAGCTCTGCAGCAGCACGTGGTAACCGCGGGCCGCGTACAGCCGCGCGGAGAACAGGGCGTAGATCGATCCCCGGCCGTACGGGCCGCGGACGAGCACCGTGCCGAGCGCGGGTGTGGTGGTCGGTGAGTAGAGGTCGGCGACGAGGTCGATGCCGTCGCGCATCGGCACGCGCAGCCCGCGGGTGACCGTGTACCCCGACTCCTCGGGCCGGCGCAGCACCAGCGCGGAGACCATCCGGTCGACGAGCCGCGCGCCGCGGCCGGGTGGGCTGGTGTCAGGGCTCGGCTCGACCGTCGTCGTCATCGCTCTCCTCGTCGTGAGCCGGGGCGCGGCGGGGAGTGCCGGCGCCGGAATTGCGGCAGAGCCACTTTCCCGCAATAGGGCGGGAGAAACCGGACCCTGCCGCAATCCGGACGGACGCGGGTCGCCCCGGATCACACTGTTTTCTGCCACTCAGGGTGACCGCGACAACAAACTCGGGTGGTCGTCACGAAATCGTGACCTCACAGTGACGACTTGAACGATCCAGTGTGCTTGGCGCCACTCCGTTGGGGGACATACGTTGTCCGTCACAACATTCCCCCGCACCCGCGGGGATCCCCGACGCTGTGGAAGGACGATCAATGCGCATCAGGAGAGCCGCGATCGCGGCCGCGGGGCTGGGGCTCGCCCTCACGCTCGCCGCGTGCGGTCAGAACGCCGCCGCCCCGTCCGCGCCGTCCGCGAGCTCTGCTCCGGCCGGCGGGGTCAAGGTCGGGGTGATCCTCCCCGAGACGGCCAGCTCCGCCCGCTGGGAGGGCTTCGACAAGCCGCTCCTCACGGCGGCGATGCAGGCCCAGGGCCTCGACGCCGACATCCAGAACGCGCAGGGTGACGAGCAGAAGTTCTCGACACTCGCAGACGGAATGATCTCCAGCGGGGTCAAGGTGCTGGTCATCGCGTCGATCAGCAGTGAGTCCGGGGCCGCCGTCGCCGCGAAGGCCAAGGCCCAGGGCATCCCCGTGATCGACTACGACCGCCTCAACCTCGGCGGCACCAGCGACTACTACGTCTCGTTCGACAACACCAAGGTCGGCGAGCTGCAGGGCCAGGGTCTCGCCCAGGCGCTCACCGGTAAGCAGGGCGGCCAGGTGATCGAGATCGAGGGCGCTCCCACCGACAACAACGCCACCCTGTTCCACAACGGCCAGGAGAACATCCTCAAGCCGCTGTACGACAACGGCACCCTCAAGCTGGTGCAGTCGCAGCCCATCGACAACTGGGACAACCAGCAGGGCGGCACCACGTTCGAGCAGATCCTCACGAGCAACGGCGGCAAGGTCGACGGCGTCGTCGCCGCCAACGACGGCCTGGCGGGCGCGATCATCACCGTGCTCACCAAGTACGGCCTCAACGGCAAGGTCCCGGTGACCGGCCAGGACGCCACCCCCGACGGCCTGCAGGCCATCCTGCGCGGCGACCAGTACATGACGGTCTACAAGCCGATCGACCAGGAGGCCGAGGCCACCGCCAAGCTCGCCGCCGCACTGGCGAAGGGCGACACGGCCGCCGCCGACGCGATCGCGACGCAGACCGAGAAGGACCCGAAGGGCAACCGCGACGTCAAGTCGGTGCTGCTCACGCCGCAGCTCATCACCAAGGACAACGTCAAGACCGTGGTCGACGCCGGTGCCGTCAAGGCGTCGGAGATCTGCGTGCCCGCCACTCAGGCCGCCTGCGACCAGCTCGGTATCAAGTAACACTCGACCCTCGTGCGCGGGTGCCGTCGTCCGGTAGTGGCACCGGGGGGCGGCACCCGCGCACGGGCACCGGAGGTGCCCGCATGACTGACCCGATCCTGCAGCTGCGCGGGGTGAACAAGAGCTTCGGCGCCGTCCAGGTGCTGCACGACGTGGACCTCACCGTCCGCGCCGGCGAGGTCACCGCACTCGTCGGCGACAACGGCGCCGGCAAGTCGACGCTCGTGAAGTGTGTCGCCGGGATCCATCCGATCGACAGCGGCGACGTGGTGTTCAACGGCAGCCCGGTGACGCTGAACGCGCCCACCGACGCCGCGAAGCTCGGCATCGAGGTCGTCTACCAGGACCTCGCGCTGGCGGACAACCTCGACATCGTCCAGAACATGTTCCTCGGCCGGGAGCGCGGCAAGTCGTGGCTGCTCGACGAGGCCGACATGGAGCAGGCCGCCCGGCGGACCCTCGCGTCGCTGTCCGTGCGCACCGTGACGTCCGTCCGGATGCCGGTCGCGGCCCTGTCCGGTGGGCAGCGGCAGACCGTCGCCATCGCCAAGGCCGTGCTCTGGGACTCCAAGGTGGTGCTGCTCGACGAGCCGACGGCTGCGCTGGGCGTCGCCCAGACCCGTCAGGTGCTCGACCTCATCAGGCGACTCGCCGAGCAGGGCCTCGGCGTCGTGCTGATCAGCCACAACATGGCTGACGTCTTCGAGGTCTCCGACCGCATCGCCACCCTGTACCTGGGCCGCATGGTGGCCCAGGTGCCCACCAAGGACATCACCAACACGCAGGCCGTCGAGCTGATCACCGCGGGCCGTTCCGGGGATCTCGGCCTGCAGCGACCCGAAAGCGTGACGGTCTGATGACGGCACCCACCGAGGGCCCCGAGAAGGCCCAGACGGAACAGAAGTCCCCGCCGACGAGCGCGGCCGAGCGCGCGGCGCCGGCCTCGTCACGCGCGGCTGACTTCGGCATCGACACCACCGCGAAGTCCACGGGTGAGGCGATCCGGGGCTACCTGGTGAGCCTGCGCAGCGGTGACCTCGGCGCCCTGCCTGCCCTGCTCGGCCTGCTGGCCCTGTTCGTCCTCTTCACCGCGCTCGCGCCGGACACGTTCCCGAGCCTGCTGAACCTGGCCAACCTGCTCCAGCAGGGCGCCGGGCAGACCATCATCGCGATGGGCCTGGTGTTCGTGCTGCTCACCGGCGAGATCGACCTCGCGGCAGGCACCGCGTCCGGCCTCACCGCCTCGGTCATGGCGCTGCACCTGGTGAGCAACGGCAACCTGCTCGGTGCGATGGGCACCCCCGTGTTCCTGCTCTTCGCGGTGGTCATCGTCGTCGCGATCGTGCTGGCGGTGCTGCTGAAGATCTGGGCCGGCGCGATCGCCTCCGCGGGTGCGCTGCTGCTCCTGGTCATCGGGTTCCCCCCGAACCCGTGGCTCGAGATGCTGCTCGCCGTCCTGGTCGGGGTGGTGATCGGCTGCCTCACCGGCTTCCTCGTCGCGAAGGTCGGCATGCCGTCGTTCGTCGTGACGTTGGCGCTGTTCATCGCCTGGCAGGGCGTGATCCTGCAGCTGATCGGTGACGGCGGCACGCTGGGTCTGCGCGACCCCGTGATCGCCGCCGTGGCCAACGGCAACCTCTCCACGCTCGGCAGCTGGATCCTGTTCGTCGTCGCCGCCGGAGGTTATGCGGCGGTCATGCTCAACCGCCAGGTCTCCCGCCGCAAGCTCGGGCTCGTCGCCCAGCCGACGGGCCTGGTGCTGATCAAGACGATCGCCGTGGTGGTGCTCGCCGCCGTGGCGACCTACCTGCTCACGGTGAACCGCTCCCCGGGTCAGCTCCCGATCTCGGGCGTGCCCTACGTGGTGCCGCTCGTGCTCGTGCTCCTCGTCGCCGGCACCTACGTGCTCGACCGCACCCGTTTCGGCCGGCACGTGTACGCCGTCGGCGGCAACCGGGAGGCCGCGCGCCGCGCCGGTATCGACGTGGTCCGCATCCGGGCCGCCGTGTTCGTCATCTCCACGGCGTTCGCGGCGATCGGCGCCATCGTCTACTCGTCGAAGGTCGGGTCGGTGTCGCCCAGCGCGGGTGGGGGCAACACCCTGCTGTTCGCGGTCGGTGGCGCCGTCATCGGTGGCACGTCGCTGTTCGGCGGCCGTGGCCGGATCAGCAACGCCGTGATCGGTGGTGCGGTGCTGGCCATGGTCAACAACGGTCTGGGCCTGCTCGGGCAGCCCGCGTCCGTGGTCTTCCTCGTCAACGGGATCGTGCTGCTCCTGGCTGCGGGGGTGGACGTGCTGTCGCGGCGGCGCTCGGCGGTCGCCGGCAGGTGAGTCGCACCTGGGGTGGCGACGGTGGCGGCGGTCCGTCCGCCGCCACCGCGGGTGCGCGGCCCGACGAGGCCAGGCGGCACAACCGCGCAGCGCTGCTGCGACGCCTGCACGTCGACGGCCCGTGTACGCGGGCCACCCTCGCCAGTGAGCTCGGGCTCAACCGCAGCACGATCAAGGCGGTGGTCGACGGCCTCGCGGAGAGCGGTGTCGTCACCGAGGCGCTGCCCGCGCGGCGCAATGGGGCCGGGCGGCCCTCCCTGATGGTGCTGCCCGAGCCGGAGGCGGCCGTCGTGCTCGCCGTCGACGTCCGGGTGGAGCAGGTGGCGATGTCGATGGTCGGCATCGGCGGGCAGGTGCTCGGCCGGCACAGCTGGAACCTGCACCACCGCACCCGGACACCGGGCGAGGTGATCACCCACGTCGCGGAGTCGGCGCAGCTGCTCGCCGACGAGCTGGCGGTGACCGCGCTGGGCGTGGGCGTGTCGGTGCCGGGTGTGGTCCGGCGTGACGACGGGTTCGTGCACGAGGCCCCCAACCTGGGCTGGCGCGACATCTCCCTCGGGGCCCGGCTGGTCACGGTGCTGAAGGTCCCGGTGCAGGTGGCGAACGACGCCGAGCTCGGAGCGCTCGCCGAGCACGTCCGCGGCGACGCCCGCGACGTGGACGACCTCGTCTACATCTCGGCGGACAAGGGCGTGGGCGGCGGCGTGATCTCCGCCGGGGTGCCGCTGCGCGGCACGCGCGGGTACGTCGGCGAGCTCGGCCACCTCGTCGTCCGGCCCGGGGGCCGACCCTGTTACTGCGGGTCCCGGGGCTGCTGGGAGACGGAGGTCGGGGAGGCGGCGCTGTGCCGCGCTCTCGGGCTCGCCGAGGACACCCCCCGTGGCGTCCTGGTGGCGGAGCTCCGGTCGCTCGCCACCGTCCCGCTCCCCGGCCCGCTCGACGAGTTCGCCGAGTGGCTCGCCACCGGGCTCGTCACCGTGGTGAACATGATGGCGCCGGAGCTGGTGGTGCTCGGAGACCTGTTCACCGCGCTGCCGCCTGCCGTGGTGGCGGAGGTGCGCACGATGGTGCACGAGCGCAGCCTGGTGAGCCGTGCCGTGGGCGGCACCCGGATCGAGACGAGCCCGCTCGGCCGCGACGCGAAGCTGGTCGGCGCGGCCGAGCTGGCCTTCGAACCGATCCTCGGCACCGTCTGAGCGCTTCCGGGGGGAGCAGAGCACGGCGTCAGGGGTAGCGGTTGTTCTTCTCGGCGGTCGGGTTGTTCTCAGCCGTCGCGGTAGTTGCGACGGGCCTGCCAGGTCTTGTCCATGTCGTAGTTGGCCCTCTTGACCTCGGCCCACCAGCGCCCGATGAACATCCCGGCGAACACCCCTACCGCCAGGATGAGCCACATTGCAGTCGTCATATGTCACCTCCAGTGAGAGCCTGCTCGCAGAGAGCGATATGTGTGTTACGCGTCATACTGCGGAGGAGTTGGGCGGCACGATCGTGTCGGTGGACGGCAGCAGATGGTCACCGGGCTGCGGGGGTTGATCGGTCCGAGATCCGTGTTTCCGCCCTGGGGAGGGCCGATGGGGGGATCTCGCGGCGATCATGGATCTGTCGGCCGGGGGAGATCGCTACGAGTCGCACGTCATGGCCCCGTGGAGGGCGGTCACGTGCGGTTCGCGGCGATCACGCCGGCCCGCGCGGATCGGGCGACTCGCGCACGCGGACCGGGCGACTCGCGGGGGCGGAGTGGGCGACTCGCGGGGTGGGTCAGGTCTCGGGGTGGGGGAGGACCTCGATCATCAGCGGTGACAGGGGGCCCGCGTTGATCCCCACGATGTCCTGCGGGCAGGCGGAGACGACGACGGTGCAGTCCAGCACGGCCTCGAAGGTGATCGAGTCGCCCGGGGCCGTGGGGGCGGCCAACCAGCGCAGCTGCCCGTCGGGCTCGACCGGGATCCGCATGAAGACGTTGATCGGTTGCGGGGTCGGTCCGGCGTAGGCGTGCCCGACGGCCGCGAGGGCCTCCCGCAGGTTCTCGGCGCAGGAGCGGTGTCCGGCGGCCCCGAGCGCCGCGTACCGCTCGGGGTCGCACGCGGCGATGAGCATGTCGTGCTGCCCGGGCGAGGTGTCCTCCACCAGCGTCAGGATCGGGCGCCGCCGCTGGGTGACGAAGTGCTCGCCGACGGCGGGGAAGAGCCTGCTCGTGACGGCCCGGGTGTGCGACGCGCTGTGGTGCTCGGTGTCGGTGAACGCGAAGACGTCGCCGACCTGCCCACCTTCGGGGTCGACCACCCGCACCCGCTCGCCGGCGCTCACCCGCACGGCCCGGCCGGTGCCCGCCGGGACCGGCACCCGCGTCGTTCCCGGGGAAACCTCCATGCCTGCACCCAACGTGGACGGGCGGGCGGTGTCGAGAGGCGCCCGACAGGATCACTTCCGTTTCGCCGGGCTGCGGGCGGGAAGGACCACACCGTGCGGCGACCGCGGCAAGGGGCGATCCGGCTGTTCGACGCGGGCGCCGGTGGGCGATCGGCCGGCTCGTGCTCGGTCGGTGATCACCGACGGGGCGCCGGTGTCGTTCGACCCTGTGCTCAACGCCCGTCCGCGGGTCCGTCCGGTCCGGCTGCTCAGCGGACTACGTGAACGGGCCTATACGGGATCACGACGTGGACGTGACGCAGACCCCACTGCGCTGCGTCGGACGCCCTGGCCCCGTATCCTCGCCCCGACCCGCGGGAGCCCGCGTTCCGAGGCTGAGAGGGCGGCAGGATCGGCCGCCGACCGTTCGCACCTGACCCGGTTAGTACCGGCGTAGGGAGGAACCCTCGTGAGCGGCGTACGCCCGTATCGGCCCGCCATCGTCCTGTTCGCGGTGCTGGCGGTCCTGCTGGCCGGATGCGCCGGCACCGGGGGTGGCGGTGGGGCCACCCCGGCAGGCCTCCAGACGATCCGCGTCGCGCTGGACTGGACGCCGAACACCAACCACACCGGCCTCTACGTGGCGCAGCAGGAGGGCTGGTTCCGCGACGCCGGGCTGGACGTGCAGTTCCTCCCGTACAACAACACCTCGCCCGACACCCTCGTGTCGGCGGGCGCCGCCGACTTCGGCATCAGCTTCCAGGACTCGTTCACCTTCTCGAAGGCGGCGGGCGCGGACATCACGTCGGTGATGGCGATCCTGCAGCACTGGGCCACCAAGATCGCCGTGAAGGCCGACCGGACCGACATCAACTCCCCGAAGGACCTCGACGGCAAGACCTACGGCGGGTTCGGCGGGCCGGGCGAGGAGCCCAAGATGAAGGCCGTCATCCGCGACGCAGGCGGCAAGGGCGACTTCACCACGGTGGTGCTCGGCACCTCGGCCTACGAGGCGCTCTACAACGGGCAGGTCGACTTCACCGAGCCGTTCATGGCGTGGGAAGGCATCGAGGCCGAGCTGCACAACCAGCCGCTCAAGACCTTCTCCTACACCGACTACGGCTTCCCCGACGCCTACAACGTGCTGCTGATCGGCAACAGCCCCTGGCTGCAGGCCCATCCCGACCTGGCCGCCAGGTTCGTGCAGGCGGCGCAGCGCGGCTACCAGCTCGGCGCCGACGACCCGGTCAAGGCCGCCCAGCTGCTGATGGACGCCAACCCCGGCGTGTTCACCGAGCCGGAGCTCGTGATGCGCAGCCAGCAGATGCTCAGCGAGCAGTACCTCCGTGACCCGTCCGGCAAGGTCGGTACGCAGACGCTGGACAAGTGGGCGGGCTTCTCGGGGTGGGTCTTCGACTCGGGCGCGCTGACCGGGCCCGACGGCAAGCCGCTCACCCAGCGACCCGACTTCTCGACCTGGTTCACCGACCAGTACCTGGCGAAAGCATGAGCGTGCGACGGACGGGCGGGCTGCGCACGGTCTCGGCGGTCGTGCCGTCGCTCGTGCTCGTCGCGCTCGGGCTCGTGGCCTGGCAGTGGTACGTCACGGCGGCCGACGTCCGGCCGCAGATCCTGCCCTCGCCGCTGCGGGTGGCCACCCAGGGCTGGGCGTTCCGCGAGCAGCTCTGGGCGAACACCCTGCCGACGCTGCAGGTCACGGCCGTCGGGTTCGGGGTCTCGCTGGCGCTGGGCTGGGCGCTGGCGGTGGCCGTGGACTTCTCCCCGTGGCTGCGCCGCGCCCTCACCCCGCTGCTGGTGGCGTCGCAGACCCTGCCGATCATCGCGATCGCGCCGCTGCTGATCATCTGGTTCGGCTTCGGGCTGCTGCCCAAGGTGCTGGTGATCGCGCTCGTCACGTTCTTCCCGATCGCCGTCGGGCTGATCGAGGGGTTCGCCGCCACCGACCGGCAGGCCACCAACCTGCTGCGCAGCATGGGCGCGTCGCGGTGGAAGCAGTTCCGCTACGTGCGGCTGCCCGGGGCGATGCCCTCGTTCTTCACGGCGTTGCGCATCGGCATCACCTACGCGGTCACCGGCGCGATCTTCGCCGAGTACGTCGGCGCCACGGCGGGGCTCGGGATCTTCATGAGCCTGCAGAAGAACTCCTTCCGCACCGACCTGGTGCTCGCCGCGGTGGTGGTGACGGCGCTGCTGTCGGTCACGCTGTTCGTGCTCACCTACCTCGTCCAGCGGCTGGTGATCCCCTGGCACGGGAAGGAGCGCCGCCGTGCCTGAGCCGGGCCACGAGACCAAGCTGCTGCTCGACGACCTCCGCAAGGTCTATCCCGGGCTGCCGGTGCTCGACGGGGTCACCTTCGACGTCGCGCCCGGCGAGTTCGTCTCCGTGATCGGGCCGAGCGGCTGCGGCAAGTCCACGCTGTTCAACGTGATCGCGGGCCTGGAGCGCCCCGACTCCGGGCGCGTGCTCGTCGACGGCGACGACGCGACGGGGCGCGTCGAGCCGTTCGCGTACATGCCCCAGCAGGACCTGCTCTTCCCGTGGCGCACCGTGCTGGACAACACGACGCTGGGCCTGGAGGTGGCCGGGATGTCGCGGCGGGCCGCCCGGGAGCGGGCCCGGCCCCTGTTCGCCGAGTTCGGCCTGGACGGGTTCGAGTCGGCCCACCCGTACGAGCTGTCGGGCGGCATGCGGCAGCGGGCGGCCCTGCTGCGCACGGTGGTGCAGGACCGCGCGGTGCTGCTGCTCGACGAGCCGTTCGGGGCGCTGGACTCGCTCACCCGCACGGACATGCAGACCTGGCTCGACGGCGTGCGCGGCCGCCACGGCTGGACGGTCCTGCTGATCACCCACGACATTCGGGAGGCGGTGTTCCTGTCCGACCGCGTCGTGGTGCTCGGGCCGCGTCCCACCCGCGTGCAGCGCGAGGTGACCGTCGACCTGCCCCGGCCCCGGGACATCGGGCTGATCACCTCGTCGGAGTTCGCCGCCGTCGAGGAGGAGCTGCTCGCGGTGCTGCGGGACCGGTCCCGGTGAACCACAGGACGTCCTCGTAGCATGCCGGGAGTGCGACTGACCCGTAGCGCCCGCAAGCACGGGGTGGCTGCCGACGACATCCGCCGGGTACTCGCCGCGCCGCTGCGCACCGTGGTGCAGGGCGAGGTCGAACTGCACATCGGCCTGACGGACGCCCGCGACCTGATCGAGGTGGTGGTGGCGCCGGGGGACCCCGTGATCGTGCTGCATGCGATGCGGCTGCGGCCTGCGAACTACCGGTACCTCACCTGGCCGGCCCCGGCCCGTTCCGGCGGGCCGTCGTAGCGCCACCGGGGAGCGCCTCCCGATTACAGTCGCGGCATGCCCGCTCACACTCCCCGCGCCGACGTGCTGGCCGCGGTCCCCACGCTCGTCGACGAGTCAGGTGAGATCGACACCGCGGCCAACCGCGCCTTGCTCACCGGGTTGGTGGGTCGAGTGGACGGCGTCTTCGTCGCCGGCACGACCGGCGAGTTCCCGGCCCTGCACCGCGCCGAGCGCCGTGACCTCGTCGGCCTCGCGCTCGAGATCTTCGGCCCGGACCGCGTGGTGGCCCACATCGGAGCGGCCGCCACCCGGGACGCGGTCACGCTCGCCCGCGACGCCGTCGCGCTCGGGGCGACCCGCCTCGTGGCGATCACGCCGTACTACCTGGCCGTCGACACCGACGCGGTCACGCGGCACTTCGCCGCGATCACCGCTGCCGCCGGGGACGCCGTGGTCTACGGCTACCTGTTCCCCGACCGCACCGGCGTCGCGGCGGACGCCGAGGAGTTCGCGCGGACGTCCGCGGAGACCGGGCTCGCCGGGGCGAAGCTGAGCGGCGCCGCAGCCGGCCTGCTGGCCGAGTTCGTGGCGGCGCTGCCGGCCGGCACCCCGCTGTGGACCGGCCACGACTCCGCGCTCGCCGCGGCCGTCCGGGCCGGGGGCCGGGGCGTCGTCTCGGGGCTCTCCTCCGCGTTCCCGGCGCCGCTGGCCGCGCTCGCGGACGCCGTCGCCCGTGGGGACGCAGAGGCGGAGCGCACGGCCCAGGCCGAGGCCGACGAGGTGGCCGCCACGCTCGCCGGCAGCCCGGAGGCGATCAAGTACGCGCTGGCCCGTCAGGGCATCGGCGCCGAGGTCATGCGGATGCCCGCGCCGCTGGTGAGCGCTGAGCGGCGAGAACGGATCGACCGCCTGGTGGCGGCCGCCGCGGCGCCCGTGGCCTGACCCGTCGCCGGATCCGGGTGATCGTCGCGAGCCGTACGGGGGCGCCCCTCGAGGGGCTGAGACGTGCGGCTCGTCGCGATCTCACGATCCGTCCGTGAGCACCACGATCAGTGTCCGGGGGCCGTGCACGCCCTCCACGCGCTCCAACTCGATGTCGCTGGTGGCCGACGGTCCGCTGATGAACGTGATCGGGCTCGGTGGGTGCAGTGCCGCCACCAGCTCCGGCACGGTGTGCACCACCTGGTCGGCACGCACCACGCAGACGTACACGTCGGGCACGAGGGTGAGCGCCCGGCGCCCCTGGTCGGGGGAGCCGTCCAGGGCGATCGTGCCGGTGGTGGCGCACGCCGCCGCGCAGGCGGTGACCACGGCGGCGGACGCGTCGAGGTCGGCGGGGGAGAGGGTGCCCACCCCGTCGGCGCCGTCGACGACGGCTCCGGGCACCCAGTCGTCCGGCAGGCCGGGCGGCACCACGACGGGCCCGGTGAGCTGCGCCAGCGCGGCGCGGATCGCGGCCGGCACGCCGTCGGCGGGGGCGTCGATCACCGTGGCCTTGTAGTCGACGAGCCGGTCGCGGAACAGCGCCAGCACCTCGGGTGCGCCGGGCGGGTGGTCGCCGCTGCGGTGGTAGTCGCGCGGGACGTCCGGTGGCGGCGGGGCGCCCGCCCCGCGGTTGGCCTCCCGGATGCGGGCCAGCACGTCCTCCCGGGCGCTCATGACGTGCCCCGCTCGCGGGCCCACCACTCGCGGAAGGTCTCCGACGGCGGACGGGGGGCGTCCCGGCTCCCCGTCCAGGCGGACAGGGGTGGCGGGAGCGTCGAGATCCGGCCGGCGGACCGGCCGAGCAGGCGGCCGAGCCGGGACGCCTTCTCGGCGGCGGCGAACCGTCCGGGCGAGGACATCAGCCACGACGCGGCCGCCATCGAGAGGGCCTCCGCGCTCGGGACCGAGCGGGCGCGCTGGGCGTCGACGTGCTGGGCCCGCAGCCGCACCAGCAGCGAGGGGATGTCGATCCGCACGGGGCAGGCGTCGAAGCAGGCCCCGCACAGGCTCGACGCGTAGGGCAGCGACGCGTTGTCCTCCACGCCCGTGAGCTGCGGCGAGAGCACCGCGCCGATGGGCCCGGGGTACACCGAGCCGTACGCGTGCCCGCCCGTGCGCTCGTACACCGGGCACACGTTGAGGCAGGCCGAGCACCGGATGCAGTGCAGGGCGGCGCGGCCCACCTCGTCGGCCAGCGTGGCGGTGCGCCCGTTGTCGAGCAGGACGAGGTGGAAGGTCTGCGGCCCGTCTCCGGGGGTCACCCCGGTCCACGCGGACGTGTAGGGGTTCATCCGCTCGCCGGTGGAGCTGCGGGGGAGCAGCTGCAGGAACACCTCGAGGTCCTGCCAGGTGGGCACGACCTTCTCGATGCCCATCACCGTGATCAGCGTCTCCGGCAGCGTGAGGCACATCCGCCCGTTGCCCTCGGACTCCACCACGAGCAGCGTGCCGGTGTCGGCCACCCCGAAGTTGGCCCCGGAGATCGCCACCTTCGCGCGCAGGAACCGCTCCCGCAGGAACGCCCGCGCGGCCATCGCGAGCCGGCGCGGTTCGGAGGTCAGCGCCGGGTCGACGCCGGGCATCTCGCGCAGGAAGATCTCCCGGATCTCCGCGCGGTTGCGGTGGATCGCCGGCACCAGGATGTGGCTGGGCTGGTCGTGCCCGAGCTGGACGATCAGCTCGGCGAGGTCGGTCTCGTGCGCGGCGATCCCGGCGGCCTCGAGCGCCTCGTTGAGCCCGATCTCCTGGGTGGCCATCGACTTGACCTTGACGACCTCGGTCTCGCCCGTCTCCTGCACCAGCCGGGTGACGATGGCGTTGGCGTCGTTGGCGTCGCGGGCCCAGTGCACCACGCCGCCGCGGGCCGTGACCTCCCGTTCCAGGCGCTCGAGGTGCTCGTCGAGACGCGCCATGGTGGCGGTCTTGAGTGCCTCGCCCGCCAGCCGCAGCTGCTCCCAGTCGGGAAGCTCCGCCACGACCGACGCGCGCTTGGTGCGGATGACGCGGGTGGCGTGCCCGAGGTTGCGCCGCAGCTGGGAGTCGGCCAGCGCGCCGCGGGCGGCGTCCGGGAACGACTGCGTGCCCCGCAGGTGGCCGACCCCGGGCGGGGCGACGGCCGGCATGCCCAGGTTCGTCGTCATCGCTCACCCACGGTGTGCTCGGCCGGTGCGTCGAGCTGGCGCGGTGCCAGCGTCTCGCTCGCGAGCTCAGTGGTGGCTCCGACCTCCGTGCCGGCCAGGATCTCGGCGAGGTGGACCGTGCGCGTCCCGCTGCGCAGCCGCGACAGCCCGCCGCCGATGTGCATGAGGCACGACGCGTCGCCCGCCGTGGTGACCTCGGCGCCGGTGTCCAGGACGTTGCGCATCTTGTCGGCGAGCATGGCGGTGGACGTGTCGGCGTTCTTGATCGCGAACGTGCCGCCGAAGCCGCAGCACTGCTCGGCCTCGGGCAGCTCCAGCAGCGTCATGCCCCGCACGTGGCGCAGGAGCCGCAGCGGCTTGTCGCCCACCCGCAGCATGCGCAGGGAGTGGCAGGTGGGGTGGTAGGTGACGCGGTGCGGGTAGTAGGCGCCGACGTCCTCCACACCGAGCACGTCCACCAGCAGCTCCGACAGCTCGTAGGTGCGCGCACCCACCCGCTCCGCCCGTTCGGCCAGCGCGCCGTCACCGCCCCCGCGGGCGACCATCGCGTGCTGATGGCGCACGGAGCCGACGCACGAGCCGGACGGCGCGACGATCACGTCGTAGGGCTCGAACACCTCCACGTGGTGGCGCACCAGCGGCAGCGCCTCGCGCTGGTAGCCGGTGTTGACGTGCATCTGCCCGCAGCAGGTCTGCGCCGCGGGGAAGACGACCTCGTGGCCCAACCGCTCGAGCAGCGTGACCGTGGCCCGGCCGACCTGCGGGTACAGGGCGTCAGCCAGGCACGTCACGAACAGGGCGATCCTCATGCGCTCTCCCTACTCCACCTCAGGCCACAGTGCTCGATCGCAGGGGCCCGAGCCCGGTGGACGCCCGCACCACCAGCTCCGGAGCGAACACCACCTGCTGGTGCTCGTGTCCGTCCGGGCTGCGGGCCTCGGCGAGGAGCAGCTCGGCTGCGGTCCGTCCGAGCCGGTGGCGCGGCTGCGCCACCGACGTCAGGGGAACCGCGGCGGCCTCGGCGAACTCGATGTCGTCGTAGCCGACGATCGCGAGGTCCTCGGGCACCCGCAGGCCGAGCCGCACCATCTGCTGCAGCAGCCCGAGCGCGAGCAGGTCGTTGGCACAGAACGCCGCCGTGGGGCGGCGCGCGGCGGGGAGCCCGGCGATCCGTTCCCCGGCGCGGCGGCCCTGGGCGACGTCGAGCCGGGCGGTCTCCAGCACGGTCAGCTCCCCGGTGCCGGCGCGGGCGACCGCCCGTTCGGCCCCGGTGATGCGGTCGCGCACCTGCCCGATCGTGCGTGGGCCGCCGACGAAGGCGATCCGGCGGTGGCCGCTGTCGAGCAGGTGGGTGACCGCGAGGTCGCCGCCGAGCAGGTCGTCCACGGTGACCGAGCAGTGCCCGGGGCCTGCGGCGCGGTCCACGACCACGACCGGGGTGCCGCGTGCGGCCAGCGCGCCGATCCGCGGGTCGGCGGCGTCGACCGGGGTGATGAGCACGCCCTCGACGCGTTGCTGTTCGAGCAGGTCGAGGTAGGCGGCCTGGCGCTCGCGGTCCTCGCCGCTGTTGCACAGGAAGAGCGCGAGCCCGGCGGCGTCGGCGGCCTCCTGCACCCCGCGTGCGACGTCGGTGAAGAACGGGTTGGTGGCGTCGAGCACGACGTAGGCCAGCGTGCGGCTGCCCCCGCCCCGCAGCTGGCGCGCCGACTCGTTGCGCACGAAGCCCAGCTCGGCGATGGACGCGAGCACGCGCTTGCGGGTGCGCTCGCTCACCAGCTCCGGCCGGTTCAGCACGTTGGAGACCGTGCCCAGCGAGACGCGGGCGTGGGCCGCCACGTCCTTCATGCTGGGCGTGCTCGATCCCGCCACCACGTTGTCAGCTCCGATCCTCGACCTTGCTGCGCGCAGCATGCCGTGCGCTTCTGAAACGTACAAGTGCGGCAGGCCGGGGTCAGTCGGGTGGTCCGCAAGCCGGACGGGTGAGGAGAACCGGCCGGATGCGAACAGCCGCTTGTACTGGCGGTTCGGTCTTGACACCCTCTTGTCGACGGTCGTACGGTCGCCCGGCTCACGTTTTGAAACGTTTCACCAACGACGTTGGAGGGGGCCGCATGGCGAGCCCAGAGCCGGGCAGGCCACTGCTCGCGGTGCGCTCGGTGGCGAAGTCCTTCGGCGCCGTGTCCGCCGTCCGGGACGTGTCCTTCCCCCTGTACGGCGGCGAGGTGCACGCGCTGGTGGGTGAGAACGGCGCAGGCAAGTCGACGATCGTCAAGATGCTCGCCGGGCTGCACCGCCCCGACACGGGAACCATCGAGCTCGACGGGCAGCCGGTGGAGCTGCACTCGCCCGCCGACGCGCTGGCCGCCGGCATCGCGGTGATCTACCAGGAGCCGACGCTCTTCCCGGACCTGTCGGTGGCCGAGAACATCTTCATGGGCCGCCAGCCGCTGCGCTCGGGGCGCCGGATCGACCGCCGCGCGATGAACGCCCGCGCCGCCGCCCACTTCACCCAGCTGGGGGTGGCCATCGACCCCGACCGGCCCGCCCGCGGCCTCTCCATCGCCGACCAGCAGATCGTCGAGATCGCCAAGGCACTCTCGCTCGACGCCCGCGTGATCGTGATGGACGAGCCGACCGCCGCGCTCACCGGCGTGGAGGTGAAGCGCCTGTTCGCCGTGGCCGAGTCGCTGCGCGCGGGCGGTGCGGCGCTGCTGTTCATCTCCCACCGCTTCGAGGAGATCACGGCCCTGTGCCAGCGGGTCACGATCATGCGCGACGGGGCCCACGTCTCCACCGACCCGATCGACGAGCTGACCGTGGACGAGATGGTGCGCCGGATGGTCGGCAGGCCGCTGGACACCCTCTTCCCCAAGCACGACGTCGTCCCGGGCGGCGTCGTGCTCGAGGTGGAGGGCCTCACCCGCGCCGGGGTCTTCGCCGACGTGTCGTTCCAGGTGCGCGCCGGCGAGATCGTCGCGCTCGCCGGCCTGGTCGGGGCCGGGCGCTCGGAGGTGGTGCAGGCCGTGTTCGGCGTGGACCCGCGGGACTCCGGCGAGGTGCGGGTCGACGGGAAGTCGCTGCGCGGCGGGTCGCCCGCCGCGGCCATGCGCGCCGGCGTCGCGCTCGTGCCGGAGGACCGCAGGCAGCAGGGCCTCGTCCTCGACGCCTCGATCGAGCGCAACATCACCTCCACCCGCCTGGGCAGCCTCGCGAAGCTCGGTCTGCTCGTCGGGGGAGCGGAGCGGCGCTTCGCCCGCGACTGGGCGGCGCGCCTGCAGACGAAGTACTCCCACCTGACCGACCCCGTCGGCCGGCTCTCCGGCGGCAACCAGCAGAAGGTCGTGCTGGCCAAGTGGCTCTCCACGCAGCCGCGCGTGCTGATCGTCGACGAGCCCACCCGCGGCATCGACGTCGGCACCAAGGCCGAGGTGCACCGGCTGCTGTCGGACCTCGCCGCCGACGGCGTCGCCATCGTGATGGTGTCCTCCGAGCTGCCCGAGGTGCTCGGCATGGCCGACCGCGTGCTCGTGATGCGCGAGGGCGAGCTGGTGGCCGAGCTGCCGCGCGCGGAGGCCACCGAGCAGACCGTCATGTTCGCGGCCACCGGGCAGGGGGCCGCGGCATGACCACCGCACCACCCACGTCCACCGGTCCGGCGTCGTCCGTCGAGCAGGACAAGGCCGCAGAGTCGCGCGTCGGGCTCATCCTGCGGGCCCGCGAGCTCGGCATCGTCCTCGCGCTCGCCGCGCTCGTGGTGGTCACGGCCGTGGTCAACCCCCGGTTCCTCTCCGGGCAGAGCATCCGCGACCTCGTGCTGGCCGCGGCGATCATCGTCGTGCTCGCCGTCGGGCAGGCCGTCGTCGTGATCACCCGCAACATCGACCTCTCGGTCGGCTCCGTGCTCGGGCTCTCCGCGTTCGCGGTGGGGTCGCTGCTACAGGCGGCTCCCGGCGTGCCGGTGGTGGTCGCGCTGCTGGTCGGGTTGGCCTTCGGGGCGGTCTGCGGCCTCGTCAACGGCGTGCTCGTGCGATTCGGGAACGTCCCCGCGCTGGTCGTCACGCTCGGCACGCTCTACGTCTACCGCGGGATCGGCTTCTTCTGGGCGGGCGGGCAGCAGATCAACGCCGACAAGCTGCCGCCCGGGTTCCTGGCCTTCGGCACCGCGGGAGGGCTCGGGGTGCCGTGGCTCATCATCATCGCGCTCGTCGTGGTGCTCGTGGCCGGGCTCTACCTGCGCACCTACCGCAGCGGGCGGGAGCTCTACGCGATGGGCTCCAACCCCGAGGCCGCGCGGCTGGCCGGGATCCCGGTCGGGCGCCGCACCCTGGCCGCGTTCGTGGTGAGCGGCGCGCTCGCCGGACTCGCCGGGGTGCTGTTCGCCGCCCGGTTCGGCACGATCGACGCCTCCGCGGGCACCGGCATGGAGCTCAACGTCGTCGCCGCCGTCGTGGTCGGTGGGGTCGCCGTCTTCGGGGGCAGCGGCACGATCTGGGGCGCCGCGATCGGCGCGCTCCTGCTCACCACCATCGGCAGCGCGCTACCCGTGCTCGGCATCGACCAGTTCTGGCAGCAGGCCATCGTCGGGGCGCTGATCCTGCTCGCCATCGGCACCGACCGGGTGGTGGCCGCCCGCATCGCCGCCTCGCTGCGCCGAAGGGAATCCCATGTCGTCTCCTGACCTGTCCCCCCGGCGCCTGCTCGGCAGGCTCACGTCCTGGGACGCCGCGATCATCGGCGTGCTGATCCTGTTCGTGATCATCGCGTCGTTCACGGTCGACAACTTCGCGTCGAGCCGCAACTTCTCCTTCCTGGTGCTCGACCTCGCACCGATCGCCCTGATGGCCCTGCCGATGACCCTGATCATCGTCACCGGGGAGATCGACCTCTCGGTGGCGAGCACGCTCGGGCTCGCCAGCGCCGTGATGGGCGCTATGTGGGAGGGCGGCCTCCCGATCGAGACGATCATCCCGGTCTGCGTGCTCCTCGGCGCCGTGCTCGGTGCAGTCAACGGCACCTTCGTCACCGTGTTCGGGCTGCCGTCGCTGGCGGTCACGATCGGCACCCTGGCGCTCTACCGCGGCCTCGCGTTCGTCGTGCTCGGCGACCGCGCCGTGGCCGAGTTCCCCGAGAGCTACACCGACCTGGTCACCGGCCGCATCGGCGACACGGGCATCCCGCTGCTGCTCATCCCGCTCGTCGTCCTCGGGCTCGTCTTCGCGGTCGTGCTGCACGTGACCCCGTTCGGCCGGTCGCTGTTCGCCATCGGCGCCAACGCCGAGGCCGCCCGGTTCTCCGGCACCCGCGTCACGCGCGTCAAGTTCTGGCTCTACGTCGTCAGCGGAGCCGTCGCGGCGCTCGCGGGCGTGCTGTGGACGCTGCGCTACTCCAGCGCCCGCGCCGACAACGGCACCGGCCTCGAGCTGGCCGTCGTCGCGGCGGTGCTGCTCGGCGGGGTCTCGATCTTCGGCGGCCGGGGCACCCTCTGGGGGGTCATCGCCGGTGCGCTCCTGCTCACCTCGCTGCAGAACGCGTTGCGCCTGGCCGACGTCTCCAACGAGGCACTCAGCGTCGTCACCGGTCTGCTGCTCATCGTCTCCGTACTCGCGCCGAACCTGGCGAGCAACAGCCACGCCGCTCTGCGGCGGCGCCGGCGGCCCGACCCGCCGCCGCCCGCCTCCCCGAATCCCGACCCCGCACCGTCACCGACGCCGGCCGTCCGGTCCTCCTGAAAGGGAAACCCCCATGTCCCTGCGCTCCACCAGACCGGGCTCCGTCCGCAGGCTCGCCCCTGTCGCGGTCGGGCTCGTGCTCGCCGTCGGCCTCTCGGCCTGCGGCGGCACCACCCGCGACTCGTCCGCCGGTGACACCGGCGGCTCCACCGGCGCCGCGGCGGCCACGGCCAACCCGGACGCGCCGATCCGCGAGGGACTCAAGATCGCCTTCCTGCCCAAGCAGCTGAACAACCCGTACTCCGACATCGAGGCGGGCGGCGGCCAGACGGCCGTCACGGAGCTCAAGGGCGACTACAAGCTCGTCGGCCCCAACGACGCGAGCGCGTCGTCGCAGGTCAGCTACATCAACACGCTCATCCAGCAGCAGCAGGACGTCATCGGCATCGCCGCCAACGACCCGAATGCGGTGTGCCCGTCGCTCAACCAGGCCCGCGACGCCGGCATCAAGGTCGTCGCGTTCGACTCCGACGCCGCGAAGCAGTGCCGCGACGTCTTCGTCAACCAGGCCACCACGCAGGGCATCGGCGAGACGCTCGTGAAGATGACCCACGACCTCACCGGCGGTCAGGGCGACATCGCGATCCTGTCCGCCACCCCGAACGCGACCAACCAGAACGCCTGGATCGCGGTGGTGCAGGAGGAGCTCAAGAAGCCCGAGAACGCCGGCATGAAGCTGGTGGCCACCGTGTACGGCAACGACGACGACCAGAAGTCGTTCCAGGAGGCCCAGGGCCTGCTGCAGACCTACCCGAACCTGAAGGCGATCGTCTCGCCCACCACGGTCGGCATCGCCGCGACCGCGCGGTACGTCTCCAGCTCCAGCTACAAGGGCAAGGTCGCGGTCACCGGGCTGGGCACGCCCAACCAGATGCGGGAGTTCGTCAAGGACGGCACCGTGTCGCAGTTCGCGCTCTGGAACCCCGCCGACATCGGCTACCTCGCGGGCTACGCCGGGGCCGCTCTCGCCTCGGGACAGATCACCGGCAAGCAGGGCGAGACGTTCACCGCGGGCAAGCTCGGCAAGTACACGATCGGCGCCGACGGCGAGATCGTCCTCGGCCCGCCCACGGTGTTCAACGCCCAGAACATCGACCAGTTCAACTTCTGACTCCCGCATCCCGGCCACGAGGAGGACCGCCCGGTGCCGCGCTACTGCTTCCAGCTCCAGGTCCGGCCCGAGCGGCTGGACGAGTACCGGGAGCGCCACCGGGCGGTGTGGCCGGACATGCTCGTCGCGCTGCGCGACACCGGCTGGCGCAACTACTCGCTGCACCTGCGGTCCGACGGGCTGCTCATCGGTTACGTCGAGGCCGACGACCTCGCCGCCGCCCAGCAGGCGATGGCGGCCACCGAGGTGAACGCGCGGTGGCAGGCCGAGATGCAGCAGTTCTTCACCGGGCTCGACGGCCGCGGCCCGGACGAGGGCTTCCTCCTGCTCGACGAGATCTTCCACCTCGAGGACCAGCTCGCCCACCACGGCAACCCCGCGCCCACCCCTGCGCGCCGTTCCGGATCGGAGACCACACCATGACCAGCACCGCCAGCCGTCCCGCCGTCGCGGACGGGGTGAAGCAGGGGCTGGCGCAGCTCCGGATCGAGACCCCGTCCTGGGGCTACGCCAACTCCGGCACCCGGTTCAAGGTCTTCGCGCAGCCCGGCGTGCCGCGCTCGCCCGAGGAGAAGATCGCGGACGCCGCCGTGGTGCACCGCCTCACCGGCGCCGCACCCAGCGTCGCGCTGCACATCCCGTGGGACCGCGTGGACGACTACGGCGCACTGGCCGCGTACGCCACCGACCAGGGGGTCGCGCTCGGCACGATCAACGCCAACGTCTTCCAGGACGACGACTACAAGCTCGGCAGCGTCACCAACCCCGACCCGCGGGTGCGGCGCAAGGCGATCGACCACCTGCTCGAGTGCGTCGACATCATGGACGCCACGGGCTCGCGCGACCTCAAGCTGTGGTTCTCCGACGGCACCAACTACCCGGGCCAGGACAGCATCCGGGCCCGGCAGGACCGGCTCACCGAGGCTCTACGGGAGACCTACGACCGGCTGGGCGAGAGCCAGCGGCTCATCCTGGAGTACAAGCTCTTCGAGCCGGCGTTCTACACCACCGACGTGCCGGACTGGGGTACGGCGTTCGCGCACTGCCTCGAACTGGGCCCCCGTGCGCAGGTCTGCATCGACACCGGCCACCACGCCCCGGGCACGAACATCGAGTTCATCGTGGCGTTCCTGCTGCGGGCCGGGAAGCTCGGCGCGTTCGACTTCAACTCGCGCTTCTACGCCGACGACGACCTGATGGTGGGCGCGGCCGACCCGTTCCAGCTCTTCCGGATCCTGCACGAGATCGTGCAGGGCGGCGCGCTCGATCCGGCGCTGGGGATCGCGTACATGCTCGACCAGTGCCACAACATCGAGACGAAGATCCCGGCGATCATCCGCTCTGTGATGAACGTGCAGGAGGCCACCGCGAAGGCCCTGCTCGTGGACGCCGACGCGCTCGCCGCTGCCCAGCGCTCGGGTGACGTGCTCGCGGCCAACGCCGTGCTGATGGACGCCTACAACACCGACGTCCGGCCGCTGCTCGCGCAGCTGCGCGAGGAGTCCGGCCTCGACCCCGACCCGATCGCCGCCTACCACCGCTCCGGCTACCAGCAGCAGATCGAGCGGGACCGGGTCGGCGGCCGGCAGGCGGGCTGGGGCGCATAGCCCTGCCTGGTTGCAGCAAAGCCACTTTGCGGCAACCAGGTTGCATGAAAGTGGCTTTGCTGCAACCCCGTCGACCCCGGAAGGGACCATGACTCACCCCACCGTCCAGGCGCTCCTCGCTCGGAGCAACCGGCTGGGCGCAGACCCGACCACCACCAACTACGCGGGTGGCAACACCTCCGCCAAGGGCACCGCCGACGACCCGGTGACCGGCCGGCCCGTCGACCTCATGTGGGTCAAGGGCTCGGGGGGAGACCTCGGCACCCTCACCGAGCCGGGACTCTCGGTGCTGCGCCTGGACCGGCTGCGCGCGCTCGTCGACGTCTACCCCGGCGTCGAGCGCGAGGACGAGATGGTCGCCGCGTTCGACTACTGCGCCCACGGCAAGGGCGGCGCGGCGCCGTCGATCGACACGGCGATGCACGGCCTCGTCGACGCCGACCACGTCGACCACCTGCACCCCGACGCCGGCATCGCGATCGCCACCGCCGCCGACGGCGAGGCGCTCACGAAGGAGATCTTCGGCGACCGGGTCGTGTGGGTGCCGTGGCGGCGCCCGGGCTTCCAGCTCGGGCTCGACATCGCCGCGGTCAAGCGGGCCAACCCGCAGGCGGTCGGGGTGATCCTCGGCGGGCACGGCATCACGGCATGGGGTGCCACCAGCGAGGAGTGCGAGGCCAACTCCCTCGACATCATTGCCACCGCCACCCGCTACATCGACGAGCGCGGGGCCGCGGAGCCGTTCGGCGCCGTCCGGCCCGGGTACGCGCCGCTGCCCGACGCCGAGCGCCGGGCGCGGGCGGCCGCGCTGGCCCCGGTGGTCCGCGGGCTCGCCTCCACCGACCGCCGCCAGGTCGGCCACTTCACCGACAGCGCCGCGGTGCTCGACTTCCTCGCGCGCGAGAAGCTGGAGCCTCTCGCCGCGCTCGGGACGTCCTGCCCCGACCACTTCCTGCGCACGAAGGTCCGGCCGCTGGTGCTGGACCTGCCGCCGTCGGCACCGCTCGACGAGGCGATCGCGCGGCTGCGCGAGCTGCACGCCGCCTACCGCGAGGACTACCGCGCCTACTACGAGCGGCACGCCACGCCCGACAGCCCGGCGATGCGCGGTGCCGACCCCGCGATCGTGCTCGTGCCCGGCGTCGGCATGTTCAGCTTCGGCGCCGACAAGCAGACCGCCCGCGTGGCGGGCGAGTTCTACGTCAACGCGATCAACGTGATGCGCGGAGCCGAGGCCGTCTCCACCTACGCGCCCATCCCGGAGGCGGAGAAGTTCCGCATCGAGTACTGGGCCCTCGAAGAGGCCAAGCTCGCGCGGCGGCCGAAGCCGAAGCCGCTCGCCGGCCGGGTGGCGTTCGTGACGGGGGCGGGTTCCGGCATCGGCCGGGCCATCGCGGTCCGACTCGCGGCAGAGGGCGCGTGCGTCGTGGTCGCCGACCGGGACGCCGGGTCCGCGGCCACCGTGGCCGCCGAGCTCGGCACCACCGACGTCGCGGTGCCGGTCACGGCCGACGTCACCTCCGCCGACGCGGTGGCCGCTGCCGTCGACGCGGCCGCGCTGGCGTTCGGCGGGGTCGACCTCGTGGTGAACAACGCCGGGCTGTCGATCTCGAAGCCGCTGCTGGAGACCACCGAGGCCGACTGGGACCTCCAGCACGACGTCATGGCCAAGGGCTCGTTCCTCGTCGCCCGCACGGCCGCGCGCGCGATGATCGCGCAGGGCATGGGCGGCGACGTCGTCTACATCGCCAGCAAGAACGGGGTCTTCGCCGGCCCCAACAACGTGGCGTACGGGGCGGCCAAGGCCGACCAGGCCCACCAGGTCCGGCTGCTCGCCGCCGAGCTCGGCGAGCACGGCATCAAGGTCAACGGCGTCAACCCGGACGGCGTCGTGCGCGGGTCGGGGATCTTCGCGGGCGGCTGGGGCGCGCAGCGCGCCGCGGTCTACGGCGTGCCGGAGGAGAAGCTCGGCGAGTTCTACGCGCAGCGCACGCTGCTCAAGCGGGAGGTGCTGCCCGAGCACGTCGCCGCCGCGGTGTTCGTGCTCACCGGCGGCGACCTCTCCCACACCACCGGCCTGCACGTCCCCGTCGACGCCGGCGTCGCCGCGGCCTTCCTGCGCTGACGCAGGCCGACCCAGGAGGAGATGTCATGACCTCGGTGCTCGAGACCCCCACCGGGCTCGTGCGGACCACCCCGCGCCGCACCACCGTCGGGCTCGTGGCCGGCGGGCTCGGCGCGTACTGGCCGCAGTTCCCCGACCTGCTCCCGCAGCTACGCCGGTCGGCGGAGCGCGTGTCGGAGCGCCTGCGGGGGCTCGGCGACGAGGTGGACGTGGTCGACGTCGGCTTCATCTCCGACGCGCAGGAGGGCGCGGTGGCCGCGGAGAAGCTGCGGGTCGCCGGCTGCGATCTCATCGTCGGCTTCCTGACCACCTACATGACGGCCTCCATGCTGGTGCCGGTCGCGCAGCGCAGCGGGGCGCCGGTGCTGCTGATCAACCTGCAGCCCACGGCACGGATGGACCACGCCACCTTCGACACCGGAGCCTGGCTGGCCTACTGCGGGGCCTGCCCGCTGCCGGAGATGGCCAACGCGTTCGACCGCGCGGGCGTCGACTTCCGGTCGGTGTCGGGCCACCTGGAGGACGAGCGCGCGTGGGCACGGATCGCCCGCTGGGTCACGGCGGCCGGGGTGCGCGGGGTGCTGCGCCACGGGCGGCACGGGCTCATGGGCCACCTCTACCCGGGCATGCTCGACGTCGCCACGGACCTCACGTCGGTGTCGGCGCAGCTCGGCGGTCACGTCGAGGTGCTGGAGCTCGACGACCTGCGGGTGCGCGTCGAGGAGGTCACCGACGGGCAGGCCCAGGACCGGGTCGCGCTGGCCCGCGAGGTGTTCGACGTCGACGCCTCCGTCGAGGCCGCCGACCTGGAGTGGGGCGCGCGGGTCTCCGTCGGCCTCGACCGGCTCGTCGAGGACTTCGCGCTCGACTCGCTCGCCTACTACCACCGGGGCCTGAACGGGGAGCAGCACGAGACGCTCGGCGCCGGTCTGATCCTCGGTGCCTCGCTGCTCACCGCCCGCGGCGTGCCGACGGCGGGGGAGTACGAGCTGCGCAACTCGATCGCCATGCTCGTGATGGACCGCCTCGGTGCGGGCGGCTCGTTCACCGAGCTGCAGGCGCTGGACTTCGTCGACGGTGTGGTGGAGATGGGCCACGACGGCCCGGCGCACCTGGCGATCAGCGCGCGGCGGCCGTTGCTGCGTGGGCTCGGGGTGTACCACGGCAAGCGAGGGCGGGGGGTCTCCGTCGAGTTCGACGTCCGCCACGGGCCGGTCACCCTGTGCGGGCTCGGCCAGCGCCGGGACGGGCGCTATGTACTGGTGGCAGCGGAGGGAGAGGTGGTGGCCGGCCCGCTGCTCCAGATCGGGAACACCACCTCCCGGGTCGATTTCGGGGGCGACCCGGGAGAGTGGACCGACGTCTGGAGCGCCTCGGGCGTCGACCACCACTGGGCTCTCGGCACGGGGCACCGGGTGCCCGACCTCGCCGCCGTGGCGGACCTGGTAGGCCTGGAGTTCGTCGAGGTGCGGCTCTGGTGAACGCGCGCGTGGCCGCGGTCGACCTCGGGGCGTCGAGCGGCCGGGTGATGGCGGCCGAGGTCGGTCCCGACCGGCTCGAGCTCACCGAGGCGGCCCGGTTCCCGAACGGCTCCCTCCGCCTCGGCGACACCCTGCACTGGGACGTGCTGGCGCTCTACCGGGGCATCCTGGACGGCCTGCGCGCCGCCGGTGCGCAGGCGCCGCTGGACGCGGTGGGCATCGACTCCTGGGCCATCGACTACGGCCTGCTCGACGCCACCGGCTCGTTGCTGGGCAACCCGGTGCACTACCGGGACGCGCGCACCGACGGCGTGGCGGGCCGGGTGCACGCCACGGTCCCCGCCGCCGAGCTGTACGCCACCAACGGCGTGCAGGAGCTGCCGTTCACCACGATCTACCAGCTCGTCGCGGCGGCCGGCTCACCACAGCTCGCGGCGGCCCGCGACCTGCTCCTGATGCCGGACCTGCTCGGGTACTGGCTCACCGGGGTCCGCCGCGCCGAGCTCACCAACGCCTCCACCACCGGCCTGCTCGACGTCAAGGCTCGGACCTGGGCGTCGGACCTGATGGCCCGGACCGGGATCGACGCCGGGCTGTTCGCACCCCTGATCGAGCCGGGGGAGCGGGTCGGGGAGCTGGCGCCGCACGTGCTCGCCGAGACCGGGCTGGCCGGGCCGGTGCCGCTGATCGCGGTCGGGTCGCACGACACGGCGTCCGCGGTGGTGGGGGTGCCGGCCACAGGGGAGCGCTTCGCCTACGTCTCGTGCGGCACCTGGTCACTGGTCGGCGTCGAGCTCGACGCCCCGGTGCTGTCGGAGGCCGGGCGCGCGGCGAACTTCTCCAACGAGCTGGGCGTCGACGGCTCGGTGCGCTACCTGCGCAACGTCATGGGCCTGTGGCTGCTGCAGGAGTGCCTGCGGGCCTGGCCGGGCGCCGACCTGGCCGCGCTGCTCGCCGAGGCGGCGCAGGTCCCGCCGTTCGCGGCGCTGGTCGACGCCGACGACCCCGCCTTCCTGCCGCCGGGGGACATGCCGGCGCGCATCGCGGAGGCCTGCGAACGGCGTGGCGAGACCCCACCGCAGGGCCGGGCGGCCACCGTGCGCTGCATCCTCGACAGCCTCGCGCTCGCGCACCGGCGGGCGGTGCGCGACGCGCAGGAGCTCTCGGGCCGGGCGGTCGACGTCGTGCACGTCGTGGGCGGGGGCGCGCGCAACGCTCTGCTCTGCCGGCTCACCGCCGACGCGTGCGGTCTCCCCGTCGTCGCCGGGCCGGTGGAGGCCACGGCGCTGGGGAACGTGCTGGTCCAGGCCCGCGCGCTCGGCGCCGTGGAGGGCGGCCTCGCGCAGCTGCGCGCACTGCTCGTGCGGACGCAGGAGCTCGTGACCTACGAGCCCCGCGCCGATGAGGCCGCGTGGGCGGCCGCCGAACGCCGGGTGAGCGGGTAACCCTCCCCAACCCGGATCGTGCGACCGGCCCTTTCGTCCTCACCTGTCGGACCGAGGGCTGGTCGTGCGTGGTGGAACGCGGCGGCGGCAGGGCTGGAGGAGCATCGCAACGGGCCCGGTCGGAATTGACTGCCCCGTTGTCCCGACCCGGTGGTACAGGTCAGAGGATCTCCGCGAGGGCCGGGGTCGTGCGCCAGAGTTCGATCATGGACCGCAGCCCGTCGAGCAGGCCGGGGAGCTGGTGTGCCATGGGGAGGCAGGCCACGAACTGGAGCATCCGCGCGCGCTCCATCACCCGCATCAGCCGCCCGTCGAGGGGGCGCAGCCCCAGCCGTTCCGCGGCGGCGTCGTAGGCCGCCCGCTCGTCGGGGCCGGTGAAGCTGAGGTCCCACTCGACCGGTCCCAGAGTGGTGTGCTCGAAGTCGGAGCAGAGCTCGCCGTCCGGGGTGCTGATCATGTTGTAGGCAGGCGCGTCCCCGTGGATCGGCTGCACGTCGAGCCCCGGGAACGCGGCCGCGAACGCCTCCGAGGTGGTCACGAGCGGCTCGAGCAGTGCCCACTCGTGGCGGGCGCGCCCCACGAGCTCGGGGTCGAGCAGGTCGGGCCGCCCTTCCAGCTGCGCGATGCCGTCCGGCACGGAGGCGTCGAGGGGCACGAGGAAGCTCAGCTCGCCGGGATAGTCGCGCAGCACCGCGTGCAGCTCCGTGGCCGCCTCGGCCCGGCTCTGGGGGTCGGGCTCCGCGGCTCCGGCCTGCGCCGTGACCTGGTCCACGAGCTGCCAGAACGTCATCGAGTACCCGTCCCATCGGACGGGCTCGCGCGGCACCAGCGGGCTGGGCGCCACCACGGGATGGCCCTGGTCGGCAAGCCACCCGGCCACCGCCAGCTCGGCGCGCTGCTGGCAGGCCTGCGTGCCGGGGTCGGCCGTGACCGTGCGCGGCAGGACCGTGGGCACGCGCACCACCACGGGCGCCGGCGCGAGGTGCACGATCACTGAGAAGACGTCGTAGAGCACGCGCGGCTCGGTGACGGGGAGGCCGAGGTGGCGGCCCGCCGCGGTGGCTGCTGCGACGGCGCGCGCCCGGCGGGCGGCAACGGCGGTCTCGTCGATAACCGACATACCGGTCATACCCACGATGCTCGCACAACGGCGGCCCGTCGGAGGAACGGCCGGGTAACGACGGATCGCGGGTCGGGGAGGGGCACCGCCGCCCCCGGTTCGCGCGCCGGATGACGCGCCACTGCGACCCTCTGGACTCCTGCGCGGATAAGATCCGTCCCGGCCGTGACTGGCGAAGGTGGGCAACCACCGGGGAGCGGCCGTTCTCCCGCGTGAGCGTCGACCGCCTGGGCGCCTGCGTCAGTGACGGTCGGCTGACACAGGAGGTCACGACGTGGAGCTGCGTCACGGAGTCAACCCGCAGCAGCAGGCGGCCCGTGCCGCACCGGTGCGTCCCGGCCGATGGCCGGTCCGGGTGCTGCAGGGCAGCCCGTCCTACATCAACATGCTGGACGCGCTGAACAGCTGGCAACTGGTGCTGGAGGCCGATCGAGCCCTGAACCGGCCGACGGCGACGTCCTTCAAACACGTATCGCCGGCCGGGGCGGCCGTCGCCGGCCCCGTCGATGACGTCACGGCCGAGCTCTATGGCGTCGACCCTGCCGGCGTCGGTGCGCTCACCAGCGCCTACCTGCGAGCCCGCGATGCCGATCCGAAATCCGCATACGGTGATTTCGCCGCCGTCTCCCGCCCGGTCGACGCCGAGCTCGCCGAGCTGCTGACCAGAGTGGTCTGCGACGGCGTCATCGCCCCCGGCTACGCGCCGGGCACCACCGCAACGCTCAGCAAGAAGAAGAACGGCCGCTTCCTGATCATGGAAGCAGACGAGGCGTTCGTGCCTCTGCGGCACGAGGAGCGTGAGGTGTTCGGGCTGCGGCTGACCCAGCAGTGTGACGAGGTGGCTCTGTCCGCCGAGCTGTTGGGCGGCATCGTGTGCGGTGCACTGCCTGTGACGGCAGCGCAGGATCTCCTTCTGGGCCTCGCCGTCCTGCGCTACACCCAGTCCAACTCCGTGTGCTACCTGCGCGGAGGGGCCACACTGGGGATCGGCGCGGGTCAGCAGTCGCGAGTCGACTGCACCCGGCTGGCCGGCGCGAAGGCCGAAACCTGGTGGCTGCGACGCCACCCGGCGGTTCGCGCTCTCACCTTCCGGCCGGACATCCGGCGCCAGGATCGGATCAACTGGCAGGTCCGCTTCATCGAGGGCGATCTCACCCAGGACGAGAGCGTGCGACTGGCGAGTGCACTCTCCGCACCCGCACCCAGGCTGACGGACGACCAGCGAAGGCAGTGGCTGACCAGCATGAAGGAGGTCGCGTTCGTCTCGGACGGCGCCTTGCCGTTCCGCGACAACGTCGACCACGCCCACCGGCACGGCGTCGAGTACATCGCCGAGCCAGGCGGATCGATCCGGTCCACCGAGGTCGAGGACGCCTGCCGCGCGCACCGGATCGCCCTTGTCCGCACCGGGCTCCGGCTCTTCCATCACTGAGGACGCGCAGGAGAGGGTCCCACCAGACGTTGCCCGGGATTGGGGCGGCCCGGCGGAGCGTCCCGGCGGTCACCGGGATGCGCCTGTGCCGCGCTACCGCATCCGTTACGGTCAGTGTTGACCGTCTCGCTGCTCCGCACGGAGGTGTCATGGACGACAGGGCGCGCGTCGAGAAGGCCGCCCACGAGGTGGTGGAGGAGCACGACCCGCGCAGTGTGCCCACGCGGGAGTTCCTCGCCACCTGGTTCGCGGCCGGGCTCACCTGGGTGCACTTCCCCGAGGGGTTGGGCGGGCTCGGCGTATCGCGGGGCCTGCAGGCACGGGCGAACGCGATCCTGCAGGGTGCCGGGGGGCCCAACCCGTTCTTCCTCAACCCGATCGGCCACGGCATGGCCGCGGCCACGGTGCTCGAACACGGGTCCCGCGAGCTGGCCCAGGAGCTGCTGCCCCCGCTGGCGACGGGCGAGCACATCTGGTGCCAGCTGTTCAGCGAGCCGGGCGCGGGCTCCGACCTGGCCGGGCTCGCCACCTCCGCGGTGCTCGACGGCGACGAGTGGGTGGTCAACGGGCAGAAGGTGTGGACGAGCTTCGCCCACCGCGCCCGCTACGCGCTGCTGCTCGCCCGCACCGACCCGGACCAGCCCAAGCACAAGGGCCTCACCTACTTCGTGCTCGACATGCACGCTCCCGGTGTCGAGACGCGCCCGCTGCGGCAGATGACCGGGCAGGCCGAGTTCAACGAGGTCTACCTGACCGACGCCCGCATCCCCGACACCCACCGGCTCGGTGCGGTCGGCAACGGCTGGCGGGTCGCGATGACCACGCTCATGAACGAGCGCTCGGCCATCGGCGGGTCGTCCTCCGTCCGCGGTGCCGGGGCCATCGCCGACGCCGTCGAGCTGTGGGCGCGCTACCCGCAGCGGCATACCCCGGTGCTGCGCGACAAGCTGGCGGCGCTGTGGACCCGTGCCGAGGCCCAGCGGCTCACCGACGAGCGCGCCCGGCGGTCCGCGACGTCCGGGTCGCCCGGCCCGGAGGGCTCGATCGCCAAGCTCGTGTCGGCCGAGCTGAACCAGCACGTCTACGAGTTCTGCATGGAGCTGATCGGCCCGGAGGCCACGCTGTACGGCGACTACACGCAGCGTGACGCCGAGAGGAACGAGGACTACCGGGGCCCGGTGCAGCAGCGCTTCCTGCGCTCGCGGGCGAACACCATCGAAGGCGGCACCTCCGAGGTGCTGCGCAACATCCTGGGCGAGCGGATCCTCGGCCTGCCCGGCGACCTGCGAGCCGATGCCGGCAAGCCGTGGAAGGAGGTGCCGCGTGGCTGACGCGGTTGCCGAGTTCGTCCTCACCCCGGAGCAGCAGGACCTCCGGCGGGCCGTCCGCCGGTTCTGCGCCGAGCGCCTCGGAGAGGACACGGTGCGGCGGCTGGCGGAGTCCGGCACCGGCCACGACCCGGCGCTCTGGGCGCGGCTCGGCGGCGAGCTCGGGGTGCTCGGGCTCGCGGTGCCCGAGGAGCTGGGCGGTGCGGGTGGTGGCCTCGTGGACCAGGCCGTGGTGGCCGAGGAGTTCGGGGCGGCGCTCGTGCCCGGCCCGGTGCTCGGCACCGTCGGGCTCGCGGTGCCCGCGCTCGTGGCACTGGCCGGGGCGGGGCTCGACGAGGACCTGCTGGCGTCGCTCGTCGAGGGCGCGCGGACGGCGGCGTTCGCCGTGCCCGACCGCGGCGGCCGGTTCGACCCTGCACTGGTCACCGTCACCGAGACCGGCGGTGCGCTCACCGGCGAGGTGCGCCACGTCGTCGACGGCACGGCCGACGTGCTGCTCGTCGCGGCCCGGACGGGCGAGGAGATCGGGCTCTTCCTCACCGACGGCGGCGAGCGCATCCCGCTGTCCACCCTGGACCGGACGCGCCGGCAGGCCACCGTGCGGTTCTCGGCCACACCCGCCCGTGCGCTCGCCGTGGGAGCCGGCGCCGAGCAGGCGATCACCGCCGCACTCCGCGTCGGAGGCGCGCTGCTGGCCGCCGAGCAGGTGGGAGGTGCGCAGCGGATGCTCGACCGCACGGTCGCCTACGCCGGCACCCGGCTGCAGTTCGGCCGCCCGATCGGCTCGTTCCAGGCCGTGAAGCACCGGTGCGCCGACATGCTGGTGCTCGTCGAGCACGCCAGGTCAACGGCCTACCACGCGGCGTGGGCGCTGCAGGACGGAACCGACGACCCGGATCTCGCCGTCGCCGTCGCGCAGGCCACGTGCTCGCAGGCCTACCAGCAGGTGGCGCAGGAGAGCGTGCAGCTGCACGGGGGCATCGGCTTCACGTGGGAGCACGCAGCGCACCTGTACCTCAAGCGCGCCGTCACCGACGCGGCCCTGCTGGGCAGCGCGGCGGAGCACCGGGAGCGGATCGCGCAGCTGGTGCTCGACCGGGCGTCCACGTCGGGAGGCGTCCGCGTGGCCACCGGCTGAGGCGTCACCCGGCGTGAGCCGGACCACCGATCGGCGCCACGAGAGGGACGAGGCCGTAGGAAGTACTGATGACCACCGTTCCCCGCATCCGGGTACCGATCGGACGGGTGCTCGCCCTGGGCGGCCTGTCGTCGTTCGGCCCGCTCGCCCTCGACCTGTACCTGCCGGCGCTGCCGCAGCTCGCGGACGAGCTGGGCGTGCCGGACGCCTCGGCGCAGCTGTCGCTGTCGCTGTGCATGATCGGGCTGGCTCTGGGGCAGCTGCTGGTCGGGCCGCTGACCGACCGGGTGGGCAGGCGCCGCCCGCTGCTCGTGGGCGTCGCTGTGTTCGTGGTGGCCACGGGGCTGTGCGCGCTCGCCCCGTCGATCGAGACACTGCTGGTACTGAGGCTGCTCACCGGCCTCGCGGGTGGGGCCGGGCTGGTGGTCGCCCGGGCCATGGTCCGCGACCTCTACGACGGCGACGCGGCCGCGCGGGTGTTCGCGTTGCTCATGCTCGTCAACGGAACCGCGCCCATCGTCGGTCCCGTGCTGGGCGGGCAGCTGCTGCGGTTCACCGACTGGCGCGGGGTGTTCGGTGCTCTCGCGCTGATCGGGGTGGTCCTGCTCGTCGCGGCCCTGACGCAACGCGAGACGCTGCCGCCCGCGGACCGGCGCGCGGGTGGCCTGCGCGCCACGGCGGTGGTGCTGCGCGACGTGAGCCGGGACCGGACGTTCCTGCTCCCGTCGCTCGTGCTGGGGCTGGGGATGTGCGCGATGTTCACCTACATCGCGATGGGCAGCTTCGTCCTGCAGGACGCCGGTGCGCTCGACGGCGCGTTGTCGCCGCAGACCTACGCCGTGGTGTTCGCCGTGAACGGCCTGGGGATCGTGCTCGCCGGACGGGTGAGCGCCGCGCTGGTCGGCCGGGTCGGGCCCCGCAGGCTGGTGGGCGCGGGGGTGGTGATCGCCCTCGTCGCCGCTGTCGCCCTGCTCGTGGGAGCGCTCGCGTCGCGGTCGGTGTGGGCGTTGCTGGTGCCGCTCCTGGCGCTGGTGTCGTGCACCGGGCTGCTCCTGCCGAACGCGACCGCGCTCGCTCTGGCCGGACAAGGGGGCCGCGCGGGCACCGCGTCGGCGCTGCTCGGCCTGCTGCAGTTCACCTTCGCCGCGGTCGTGCCGCCGCTGGCGTCGCTGGGCGGGGTCACGGCGGCGGTGATGGCCGTGACGATCCTCGCGACGGCGCTGGCCGCTGCCCTCGTGTTCCTCGCGATGCGCCGGGCCCACGTCCCTGTGCCCGACGGAGTGGTCTGACCCCTGCTCGCGCCGGCGCACCGGCTTACGGTGGGCCGATGCGCATCGCGTCGCTGCTGCCGGCGGCCACCGAGATGGTGGCGGCGCTCGGCCGCGTCGACGATCTGGTGGCCGTGACGTTCGAGTGTGACGAGCCGGCCGGCATCCGCGACCGGGTCGCCGTCGTGGTGGACACGGTCCTGCCGCCGGGCCTCCCGCCCGCCATGATCGACGCGGTGGTCCGCGACCGGAGCGCCCGCGGGCTGCCGCTCTACGAGCTCGACCGCGGCAGGCTCGCGGCGCTGGCCCCGACCCTCGTCCTCACCCAGGACCTGTGCCAGGTGTGTGCCCTGCCCGCCGGCGCCCTGGCCGAGGCGATGGCGGTGATCGGCGACGCCGAGGTGCTCTCGATCGACCCGCACAACGTCGACGACGTACTCGACGCGATCACCGAGGTCGGCCGGCACATCGGGGCCGCGGACCGCGCCGCGGCGCTGGTCGGCTCGTTGCGCGAGCGCCTCGCCGCGGTGACCCGGGCCGTGGCCGGCTGCCCGCGGCCGCGCGTGCTCGTGCTCGAGTGGGTCGACCCACCCTTCCTGCCGGGCCACTGGGTGCCGGAGCTGGTGCAGCTGGCGGGCGGGGAGCCGGTGGGCGGGACCGCGGGAGGCCGGTCGGTCGAGGCGAGCTGGGACGAGGTGAGCGCCCTGCCCGCCGACGTGGTGGTCGTCGCGCCGTGCGGGTTCGGTCTCGACGCGGCGGTGGAGCAGGCCGCGGCCGTGCGCGACCGCTTCCCGGGACGACCGGTCGTGGCGATCGACTCCACGTCCTACGTCGTGCGGGCCGGCCCGCGGCTCGTGGACGGTGTCGAGGCCCTGGCGTGGGCGCTGCACCCGGACAAGCTCCCCGACCCGCCCCCCGGCCGGATGATCCGGCTCTGAGGTGCCCGGAGGTTCAGGAAAGCCACGTTCAGGCCCGCACAGGGCAGGAAAGTGGCTTTCCTGAACCGGCGTGCGTAGCGCCGGGATCGCGGGGTAACCCGCGCGCGTCCTGAACCTGGGAGGCTGACATGACCGGAACCGGCGCCGACCTCGATGTGGTCGACGAGTTGATGTCCGACCACCGTGAGGTGGCTTCGCTGCTCGACCGTATCGGCACCACCACCGACCCGGCGGAGAAGCGCGACCTCGCCGACACCGCCATCACCGAGCTCGTCCGGCACGCGGTGGCCGAGGAGATGTACGTCTATCCCGCGATGCGCGAGAACCTGCCCGATGGGGAAGAGGTGGTGGAGCACGACACGGAGGAGCACAAGGAGCTCGAGCAGACGATGAAGGAGCTCGAGGGGGTCGACGCGGAGGATCCGCGCTTCGAGCAGCTCGTCGGTGAGCTGCGCAGCCGGCTCCGGCATCACGTGGAGGACGAGGAGACCGAGCAGTTCCCGAAGCTCAGGGTGCGGCTGCCGCTCGAGAAGCGGGTGGAGCTCCGGGAGAAGGTCGAGAAGGCCAAGAAGGCGGCCCCCACCCGTCCGCACCCCGGAGCCCCGAACACCCAGCTGTTCCACAAGCTCGTGGGGCCGGGCGTCGGCCTGGTCGACCGCGCGCGGGACAAGCTCAGCGGCCGGAGCTAGCCGCGCCCGCTCTGCTCGGCCACGGTCGGGCGGACGGGCGCCACCAGTGGCCGGTCGAAGATCAGGTGCGTCTGGGCGTGCCCGACCTCCGGCCGGGTCGCGAGGTGGTCGACGATGAGCCGCTGCAGGTGGCCGCTGTCGGCCACGGCGACGTGCACGAAGAAGTCCTCCGGCCCCGAGACGTTGTAGAGCGCCAGCGTCTCGGGGAGCGCGAGGACGGCCGTCGTGAACGCCTCCACGAGCTCGCGCCGGTGGGGCCGCAGCTGCACGGCGATGAACGCCTGCAGACCCCGGCCGACCGCTGCCGGGTCGACGACCGCGCGGACGGCCGTGACGACACCGAGCGCGCGCAGCCGCCGGACACGCTCGTGGCATGACGACGTCGGCAGGCGCACGCGCTCGGCGAGCTCCTTGTTGGTGATCGACGCGTCGTCCTGCAGATGGTGCAGGATCCGCCAGTCGACCGGATCGAGCGACAGTTCTTGGGGCATGGTCCGGACAATATCCGGTCGAGCTTGCCGAAGTGCGGACAAGCCACGAGATTCTCGGGCATGACCCCACGCTGTGTGCTCGTCCTCGACCCCGCTGCCCCGCGGTGGCTGATCGCGAACGCCTCGGCCGTGCTGGGCGCCTCGGTCGGCGCCCGAGGCGACGTCGAGCTCGGCCCTGGCCTCGTCGACGCCACGGGATCCCACTGGCCGGCCATCGCGGAGATCGTCGTGCCCGTGCTGGCGGCTCCGGCGGCCGAGCTCGTCGAGCTGCGGGCGGCCGCGCACGCCGCCGGCGTGACGGCGCTGGCCTTCCCCGACCTCGCCAGGGCGGCTGCCACCTACGCCGAGCTCGCCGCCGCGATGGCCGCCACCCCGGCGGCCGAGGTGCACATCCACGGACTGGCCCTGCTCGGCCCGGACAGGCTCGTCCGCGGGCTCACCCGTGGCCTGCGCGCACTGGGCGACCCGGTCACCGAGGCCGTCCGATGACGTTCGAGCGGTGGCTGGCGTTCGTCGGGGTCATGCTCGTGCTGGTGTGCACCCCGGGGCCGGACTTCGCCGTGGTGGTGCGCCACGCCATCGAGGACCGGCGCCACGGTGTCGGTGCCGCCGCCGGGATCGTCACCGGTCTGGCCGTGCACACCACCGCGGCGGCCGTCGGCCTGTCGGCGCTGGTCGCGGCGCACCCGGGCGTCCTCACCGGTATCCGGGTGGCCGGCGCGGCCTACCTGGTCCTGCTCGGCTTCCAGGCCCTGCGGTCCGCGCTCCCGGCGGCCCGCGAGGCCCACGCCACGCCGCAGCGGTCCGGGCGTCCGTACGTCGACGGGCTGGCCGGGAACCTGCTGAACCCCAAGGCGTTGTTGCTCTTCCTCGGCCTCCTCCCGCAGTTCGTGACGCCGGGGCGCGGCGTCGTCGGGCAGATCCTGCTGCTGGCGGCAACCATCGTCGTCATCGTGGTGCTCTGGTACGCGCTCGTGATCGGCGTGGCCGGGCGGAGCCGTGGCAGGCTGCGCCGGCCAGGCGCCCGCCGGGCCGTGAACGCGGTCACCGGGACCGCGCTGATGGCCGTCGCCACGACCGTCATGCTCGGCTGACGCGGCCGGCCGGGCGTAGTGTTCGCCTTGTGACCGGCCCTGCTGACCTCGGACCGGTCCGACCGCACACCGTTCTCGCCGACGCCGACGGCACCCCGTACGCCTCGTTGCGGCAGCGGCCCGTGGCCCGCGCGGAGCGGTACGCGCTCGGCAAGGCGCTCCGCAAACGCGTCCCGCGTTCGTCGCTGGGGGAGTGGAAGGCGCCGAGCGACCGGCCGGACCCGGTGCAACAGATCATGGACAGCCACGAGGGCCGGGTGGGCCGGCTCGTGCCGATCCGGGTCGGTCGCATGGCGGCCTCGCCCTACGGCTTCCTGCGCGGCACGGCGGTCGTCATGGCCGAGGACGTCGCACACCTGCCGGCCACCGGCATCACCCCGGTCGTCTGCGGCGACGCCCACCTGGGCAACTTCGGCTTCTACGCCTCGCCGGAGCGTGACCTCGTGATGGACCTCAACGACTTCGACGAGGCCCACCCGGGGAGCTGGGAGTGGGACCTGCGTCGCCTCGTCGCGAGCATCTGGGTGGCAGGCCGGCAGAACGGAGCCCGTGAGGACGACTGCGAGAACGCCGTGCGGTCGTGCGTGACGGCCTACCGCGACGAGCTGCGCTACCTCGCCGACCAGCCGCTGATGTCGCGCTCCTACGAGCGCCTCGACGTCGACCGGCTCGTGCAGGAGAGCTCGGGGCCGTTGCGCGCCGAGGTGGAGCGGGCTGCCAAGCGGGCCCGGCAGCGCACGAGCGACCGGGCCTTGCCGCGCTTCACCCAGGAGATCGCGGGCCGGCGCCGGATCGTCGAAGAGCCACCCCTCATCACGCGGGTGCCCGAGGGGGAGGCCGAGGTGCTGGCCGCCGCGATCGACGACTACCTGGAGACCCTCGCCCCGCACTGGCGCCGCGTGCTGGGCGGCTACACGCTGGTCGACATCGCCAACAAGGTGGTGGGCGTGGGAAGCGTCGGCCTGCGTGCGTACGTCGCCCTCCTCGAGGGCTCCTCGCCGGAGGACGTGGTGTTCCTGCAGCTCAAGCAGGCTCGCCGGTCGGTACTGGCGCGCTACGTGCACGGCGAGTCGGCATGGCACGCCCACCAGGGGCAGCGGGTCGTGGAGTACCAGCAGGCGCTGCAGACCGTCAGCGACCCGCTGCTGGGCTGGACCACCGCACCGGGACAGCACGACGACGTGCACCAGTACTACGTCCGGCAGTTCCGCAACATGAAGGGCACCGTCGCGATCGACGCGATCGACCCCTCCGCCCTCGCCGACTACGCCGGCGTCGTCGGGCACCTGCTCGCCAAGGGCCATGCGCGCACCAGCGGGGCGTCGATGATCGCGGGGTACGTCGGGCGCGGGCACAACCTGGACGACGCGATGTGCCGGTTCGCCCAGGCGTACGCCGACCAGACCGAGGCCGACCATGCCGCGCTCGTCGCGGCGGTCGCGCGGGGTGCGTTGCCCATCGAACGGGGGATCTAGCCGTTCAGGGCGACTACCAGGGGAAACGCGGAACACCCCCCCGGGTGAAACCCCCTCGACAGCCCGTGTAATCTCTTACAAGTCAGCGAGACGCCGGACAGAACGAAGGCCCTAGAGGCCCCGGTCAACAGGGCTCGCTGACCGCCCCTCACAGGGGCCCCCTGATCTGGCTAGGTTGGGTGGGTGTACTGTGGGAACACGCCCCAGATCATGGCCCTTTGTGGTGGTGGATGGTGTGCGGGT
>NZ_CP192009.1:2572500-2785000 GCF_050948425.1 Pseudonocardia xinjiangensis
ACCACCCGGTAAGCCTAAATACTCCCTGATGACCGATAGCGGACTAGTACCGTGAGGGAAAGATGAAAAGTACCCCGGGAGGGGAGTGAAATAGTACCTGAAACCGTGTGCCTACAAGCCGTCAGAGCTCTTCGTGGGTGATGGCGTGCCTTTTGAAGAATGAGCCTGCGAGTTATGCTTCGTGGCGAGGTTAACCCGTGTGGGGTAGCCGTAGCGAAAGCGAGTCCGAATAGGGCGTTTGAGTCGCGGGGTATAGACCCGAAGCGGAGTGATCTACCCATGGCCAGGGTGAAGCGACGGTAAGACGTCGTGGAGGCCCGAACCCACCAGGGTTGAAAACCTGGGGGATGAGCTGTGGGTAGGGGTGAAAGGCCAATCAAACTCCGTGATAGCTGGTTCTCCCCGAAATGCATTTAGGTGCAGCGTCGTGTGGTGGATGCCGGAGGTAGAGCACTGGATGGGCTAGGGGGACCAAAATCTTACTGAACTCAACCAAACTCCGAATGCCGGTATTTCTAGCGCGGCAGTGAGACTGCGGGGGATAAGCTTCGTAGTCGAGAGGGAAACAGCCCAGATCACCGGCTAAGGCCCCTAAGCGTGCGCTAAGTGGGAAAGGATGTGGGATCGCCCAGACAACCAGGAGGTTGGCTTAGAAGCAGCCACCCTTTAAAGAGTGCGTAATAGCTCACTGGTCAAGTGGTCCTGCGCCGACAATGTAGCGGGGCTCAAGCGCACCGCCGAAGCCGTGGCAATGCCACATGAGATCCGCCTTGTTCTTCGGGATGGGGTGTAGTCGTGGTGTTGGGTAGGGGAGCGTCGTGCATCCGGTGAAGCGGCCGAGTGATCGAGTCGTGGAGGGTGTGCGAGTGAGAATGCAGGCATGAGTAGCGAATGCAGAGTGAGAACCTCTGCCGCCGAATGACCAAGGGTTCCTGGGCCAGGTTAATCCGCCCAGGGTGAGCCGGGACCTAAGGCGAGGCCGACAGGCGTAGTCGATGGACAACGGGTTGATATTCCCGTGCCCGTGACAGTGCGTCCGTGCTGAGGCCGGTGATGCTAACCATCCGAACCCGCTTACTGGCCTTCGGGTTGGTTTGTTGGGGGAGCGTGGGGCCCGATCCGGTAGTAGGCAAGCGATGGGGTGACGCAGGAGGGTAGTCCCGCCAGTGAATGGTAGTACTGGTGTAAGCCTGTAGCCCGACATCTAGGCAAATCCGGATGTCATTAAGGGTGAGAGGTGACGCGTAGCCGATTGAGGCGAAGTAGGATGATCCCATGCTGCCGAGAAAAGCCTCTAGCGAGTGCTGTTGTGGCCCGTACCCTAAACCGACACAGGTGGTCAGGTAGAGAATACCAAGGCGATCGAGTGAACTGTGGTTAAGGAACTCGGCAAAATACCTCCGTAACTTCGGGAGAAGGAGGGCCGTCTGGTTTGAAGCCCTTCGCGGGCTAGGGCTGGGCGGCCGCAGAGACCAGGCCCAAGCGACTGTTTACTAAAAACACAGGTCCGTGCGAAGTCGCAAGACGATGTATACGGACTGACGCCTGCCCGGTGCTGGAACGTTAAGAGGACCTGTTAGTCCCTTTGGGGGCGAAGCGGAGAATTTAAGCGCCAGTAAACGGCGGTGGTAACTATAACCATCCTAAGGTAGCGAAATTCCTTGTCGGGTAAGTTCCGACCTGCACGAATGGCGTAACGACTTGGGCGCTGTCTCGACCACAGACTCGGCGAAATTGCACTACGAGTAAAGATGCTCGTTACGCGCGGCAGGACGGAAAGACCCCGGGACCTTTACTATAGCTTGGTATTGGTGCTCGGTTCGGCTTGTGTAGGATAGGTGGGAGACTGTGAAGCGGCCACGCCAGTGGTTGTGGAGTCGTTGTTGAAATACCACTCTGGTCGAATTGGGTGTCTCAACCTCGGGCCATGATCTGGTTCAGGGACAGTGCCTGGTGGGTAGTTTAACTGGGGCGGTTGCCTCCCAAAATGTAACGGAGGCGCCCAAAGGTTCCCTCAGCCTGGTTGGCAATCAGGTGTTGAGTGTAAGTGCACAAGGGAGCTTGACTGCGAGACTGACAGGTCGAGCAGGGACGAAAGTCGGGACTAGTGATCCGGCACCACCTGGTGGAAGGGGTGTCGCTCAACGGATAAAAGGTACCCCGGGGATAACAGGCTGATCTTGCCCAAGAGTCCATATCGACGGCATGGTTTGGCACCTCGATGTCGGCTCGTCGCATCCTGGGGCTGGAGTAGGTCCCAAGGGTTGGGCTGTTCGCCCATTAAAGCGGTACGCGAGCTGGGTTTAGAACGTCGTGAGACAGTTCGGTCCCTATCCGCCGCGCGCGCAGGAGACTTGAGGAAGGCTGTCCCTAGTACGAGAGGACCGGGACGGACGAACCTCTGGTGTGCCAGTTGTCCCGCCAGGGGCACGGCTGGTTGGCTATGTTCGGAAGGGATAACCGCTGAAGGCATCTAAGCGGGAAGCTCGTTCCAAGATGAGGTCTCCCACCACCTTGCGTGGTTAAGGCCCCCAGCAGACCACTGGGTTGATAGGCCAGAGATGGAAGCCCTGTGAGGGGTGGAGTTGACTGGTACTAATAGGCCGAGGGCTTGTTCATGACGAGTTGTTTGCATCCACTGTGCGACCCTGAACACACAAACACATTGTGTGGTCGGGGTGCGTGATTGTCGCATCCACTATGGTTGGCCATAATTTGATAGTGTTGTCGGTGGTTTTGGCGGAGGGGAAACGCCCGGTCCCATCCCGAACCCGGAAGCTAAGCCCTCCAGCGCCGATGGTACTGCACTCGTTAGGGTGTGGGAGAGTAGGTCGCCGCCGACATCAAACTGTTTGTGGGCCCCCGCCGTCTGGCGGGGGCCCACTTTTTTGTGCATTTGTGATCCGGCTGTTCATCGGGGCCGGCGGGTGCGGCGCCGCACAGCCCTCACCCCGAGCACGACGATCAGGGTCAACGCCACGGCCGCCAGACCGACCATCCCGGCGACGAGGACGGCCAGCACGACGAGGGCGGCGCCCCCCATCACGACCCGTCGCATCTCCGGCCGACGTGGCTGTTCGCCCGAGGTGTCGGGGCCGGTCGCGCCGTCCCTCAAGGCTTGGGCCAACCGTGGGTCGTCGTCGCTGAGCCGGCGGGCGAGCTCATCGAGCCGCATCCGCTCCATCGCGGTCAGAGGGCGGCCATGAGGCGAATCTGGGAGCATGCCCGGGAGTACCCCCGGAACGGCCGGACTCACGTGTGGGCGCAGTCGGATCAGGGGACGGCGGAAGGGTGAGTGCGATGACCGTCGAGACGTTTCCGGCCCGGCCGTGGCAGCGGCTCGGCCGCACGGCCCGTCTGCTCGGTCGGTCGCTGGGTCCGGCCATGGGCCTCTCCACGCCCGCGCTGCTGCGCCACCCGGTGTGGACCACCTGCACCGCGGACGGCAATGGCACCGGGGTGCTCGTCATCCCGGGATTCGGCGGCGTGGACGCGAGCATGGCGGTGATGCGCCACTGGTTCCGGCGCCGCGGTTACGTACCCGTCCGGGCGGGCCTGGGGATGAACCTCGGCTGCACGGACGTGCTGGTGGCCCGGCTGGAGCGGCGCGCAGAGGAGCTCGCCGGGAGAACCGGCGGACCGGTGGTGCTGGTCGGGCACAGCCGCGGCGGGATGCTCGGCAGGCTCGTGGCGGTGCGGCGGCCGGACATCGTGTCCGGGCTCGCGATGTTCGGCAGCCCGGTGCTCGACCCCCTCGACGCGCGCGGCCTGGCGAGGCAGATCCTGCGGGTGCTGCTGCGGCTGTCCGCGTTCGGGGTGCGTGGCCTGCTCGACCAGGACTGCCTCACCGGCAGCTGCCGCGACGCCACCGCAGGCGGACTCGCCGCACCGCTGCAGGTGCCGGCAGTGGCCATCTACTCGCGGGAGGACGGCGTGGTGGGCTGGCGCTCGTGTCAGGACCCGGAGGCCGAGTGGGTGGAGGTGAGCAGCAGCCACACCGGGATGGGCACCGATCCCGCGCTCTACACCGCGCTCGCCACCCGGCTGCCCCGCTGGGCGGCCGCCCAGCGGCGGTGACCAAGGGCCGGCGTTGATCAGGGGCGGCGGTGGTCAGGGACCGAGCTCGTGCACCGTCCCCGAGTCGGTGGCGTCGTACCCGCCCAGCTCGGTGATCATCGTGCGGACGGCCGTGTCGTGGAGAGCCGCCAGGAGCGGCGCGGCGGCGTCCAGCGCGGCCCCGCCGAGGACGACGTCGTAGTCCTCCGCCACGAGCGGTACGAAATCCAGGTCCAGGTCGCGGGCCACCGAACGGACGCCGAGCCCGGCGTCCACCACGCCGGACGCGACGAAGAGCGCCGTCTCGAGGTGCGACCCGGTTTCCGGACCCGCCACGGCGTCGGGGTTCAGGTCAGCGGAGAGCAGCAGCCGGTCGAACAGCACGCGGGTGCCCGAGCCGTGCCGGCGCTTGGCCACCCGCAGTCCCGCGAGGTCGGCGGCCGTCCGCAGCCCGTGCGGGTTGCCGGGCGGGACGAGGAGGCCCTGTTCCCGGCGCCAGAGGTGAATCAGGTGCGGCCGCCACCCGCGTAGCAGCCCGCGTGCGTACGGGGCGTTGTAGACGCCGGAATGGTGCAGCAGGTGCACCGCGGCGCCGTCGGCCCGGCCCTGGCGAACGGCGCGCAGGCCCCCGAAGCTGCCCTCGGCGCCGACGGGCTGGACCGCCCGCCCGAGACTGCGGGTGACGGCGTCGAGTGCGGGGTCGTCGCTGCCGGCCAGCCGGAAGACCAGCTCGGCGTGGAGGAACCGGCGGGCGGCCACCAGGCCGTCGGGCGCGACCCGGGCCCGCCTGCGGTCCGAGGTGACGATCACCCCGGCGTCGGCCAGTGCGCGCTGCGCCCGGCTCACGGTGGACGCCGTGGTGCTGAACCGAGACGCCAGCTCGCGTATCCCCGGCAGCTCGCTACCCGCGGGGAGCTCCCCGGCGCGGATCCGCCCGGCCAGCTCGCTGCAGATCTCGCGGTATCGGGTCACGAGGATTCACCCTATTCTTCCGGACTGTGCTACCCCAGTTGCGATCAGTTCTGGCCGTACTCGCGTTGCTCCTGCTGGCGGCGTGCGGTGGTCCTGCGGCGGCGCCCTCGGCGGAACGATCGCTGATCCTGGCCACCACCACCAGCACCCAGGACTCCGGCCTCCTCGACGATCTTCTCCCGGCGTTCACGGCCGACACCGGGTGGCAGGTGAAGACGGTCGCGGTCGGCAGCGGCCAGGCGATCGAGCTGGGTCGCCGCGGCGAGGCCGACGTGCTGCTGGTGCACTCGCCTGCTGCCGAGCAGCAGTTCGTCGCCGAGGGAACGGCCGGGCGGCGGCTGCTCGTCATGCACAACGACTTCGTGCTGCTCGGCCCGGCGGCCGACCCGGCGGGCATCAAGGGCGCGACCGCCGCCGACGCCATGAAGCGGATCGCGGAGGCGGGTGCCGTGTTCGTCTCGCGCGGTGACGACTCCGGCACGGCCGCGCGGGAGAAGGCGCTCTGGACGCAGGCCGGGGTGACCCCGGGAGGTGCCTGGTACCAGGAGACCGGCCAGGGCATGGGCGCGACGTTGCGGGTGGCCGCGGAGAAGTCCGGTTACACGCTGTCGGACCGGGCCACGTACCTCAGCCAGCCCGACGGGTTGACGCTGCTCAGCGAGGGCGACCCCGGGTTGTTGAACGTCTACCACGTGATCGAGATGACCACGAAGGCCGGCGACCGGGTCCAGCCCGAGGCCGCGGCCGCGTTCGCCGACTGGATCACCGGTCCGGCTGCGCAGCAGCGCATCGGGGAGTTCGGCCGTGCGCAGTACGGTCAGCAGCTGTTCGTGCCCGACGCGGGCAAGCCCGAACCGGTGCCCTGATGGACGTACTGGTCGACGGGTTCGTACAGGCCGTCCGGCTGCTGCTGGGAGGGGACCCCGCCACCTGGGCGATCACTGCCCTGACCCTGCGGATCTCACTGACCGCCACGCTGCTCGCCGCCCTCGTCGGGGTGCCCGTCGGCGCCGCGGTGGCGCTGACGGCGTTCCGGGGCCGGAGGGTGGTGCTGGCCGCGGCCAACACGGGGATGGGGATGCCGCCCGTCGTCGTCGGACTGTTCGTCACGGTGCTGCTGTGGCGCAGCGGGCCGCTCGGGGCGTTCGGGTTGCTCTACACGCCCACGGCCATGATCATCGCGCAGGCGGCGATCGCCACGCCGATCGTCGTGGCCCTCGTGGCGACGGCGGTGCAGCAGGTGGACCCCGACTTCATGGTGCAGATGCAGGGGCTCGGCGCCGGTCGGCTCCGGGCGTTGGCGGCGCTGCTCGCCGAGGCGCGGCTGCCGCTGCTGGCGGCCGCGATGGCCGCGTTCGGCGCGGTGGTCAGCGAGGTCGGGGCGGCGCAGATGGTGGGTGGCAACCTGGCCGGGCAGACCCGGGTCCTGACCACCGCGGCGGTGCTCGCCACCAGCCGCGGTGAGTTCGCGCTGGCCATCGCGTTCGGGCTGATCCTGCTGGTGATCGCGTTCGCGGTGAACCTGGTGCTCACGCTGGCGGGACAGCACCGCTCGGTTCCTGCCCGATGACGTCCCGGATCGGGTGCCAGGACCTGCGGGTGACGGTTCGCGGTCGCGAACTGCTGCACGTCGACCGGCTCGACGTCGCCCCCGGGGCGGCGCTCGCCGTGCTGGGGCCGAACGGCGCCGGGAAGTCGACGCTGTTGCGGGCGCTCGCCCGGTTGGGCCGCTACCACGTCACCGGCGAGGTGCTGCTCGACGGACGCCCCGCAGACCCCCGGGAGCTGCGCCATGCCGTGGCGGCGGTGCTGCAGCGCCCGATCCTGCGCCGCGGCACGGTGCGGGCCAACGCCGCGGCCGGCCTGCGGCTGCGCGGTGTCGGCCGGGCCGAGTCCGCCCGGCGGTCCGCGCCGTGGCTCGATGCGCTCGGCGTCGGTCACCTGGGCGACCGTGACGCCCGCACGCTGTCCGGCGGAGAGGCCCAGCGCGTGGCGCTGGCCCGCGCGCTGGCCGTCTCACCACGGGTGCTGCTGCTCGACGAGCCCTTCGCCGGGCTGGACGCCACCACCCGCACCGACCTGCTCGCCGACCTGCGGGCCGTGCTCGACGGCCTCGACACCGCCACCGTGCTCGTCACCCACGACCGGCACGAGGCACGGGCGCTGGCCGCCGAGACCGCGCTGCTCGTGGCGGGGCGGATCCGTCAGCTCGGGCCCACCGCGCACGTGCTCGACCACCCTGCCGACGCCGCGTGCGCCCGGCTCGTCGGGTACAGCAACGTGCTCCCGCCCGCGGTCACGGGCCGGCCGGGGCTGCTGGCCGCCCGACCGGAGACGTGCCGGGTGTCGACGGCCCCGCACCTCGTCAGCGGTCTCGCCGTCCGTGGCACGGTGCGCCGGATCGTGCCGCTCGGCGGTGGCACCCGGGTGGACGTCGACACGCCGGCAGGCACGTTGGCCTGTCTCGGGCCGGGCGGGGACGGGCTCGAGCCGGGTCGGGCCGTCGTGGTGACGGTGGCCGAGACGGACGTCCGGGCGCTCGAAACCGACGACCTGGCGCCCGCGACGCGCGGGGATCCGGCCGGTGTGGGCCGCTCAGGGTAAGGTCGGTATGTCAGGTCGGGCGTGTGCCGCACGTGCGCGCCCCGTTGCAGATCGCCGCCTGACGCACGGTCCCGCCGGCCGCACCCGTTCTCGTTCCGGGCCACGCCGGCGTGACGACTGAGGGAGTCACGGACACATGAGCTGGACCGGAAACCCTTCCCACGCCGACGAGAACGGCCGCTTCGCCGCCGCCCAGGCCGCCCAGGCCGTAGTGCACGACCTTGCCAACCGCCGCGCCGCACGGGTGGTCGCCGGCCGGTCCGTCGACGCCGTCGACTGCGCCGAGATGCTGGCCATGCTCGGTCTCGACGCCACCGGGGAGCGCGCCGCCGCGCAGTAGCAGTACCACTGATGTCCGACCGAGCGGTCCTGTCCGCGAGCCGACTCCGCAGACAGGACCGCCTGGTTCCCCTCCGTGCATGGCAGGCTCCGCCCCGTGCATGTACTGGACAGCTTTCGCCTCACCGGGAGAACGGCACTGGTCACAGGCGGCAACCGCGGGCTGGGTAAGGCGTTCACGCACGCCCTCGCTCAGGCGGGCGCCCGGGTGGCCTTCGTCGCCCGCGACGAGGAGCGCAACGCGACCGCGGTGGAGGACCTCGCGGACGAGGACGTCGAAGTCCTTGCGATCACCGGGGACATCACGGTGGCCGCCGACGTCGAGCGCGCGGTGCGGACCACCGTCGAGACGCTGGGCGGCCTCGACATTTTGGTCAACAACGCGGGCGCGTGCTTCCACAATGCGTCGTGGGACGTCTCCGACGATGAATGGGACGCGGTTTTCGATCTGAACGTCCGGGCGCTGTGGAAATGCAGCCGCGCGGCGGGACGACACATGGCGGACCATGGTGGCGGCGCGATCGTCAACGTCGGGTCGATGTCCGGGCTGGTCGTCAACCGCCCGCAGTGGCAGCCCGCGTACAACGCCTCCAAGGCGGCGGTCCACCAGCTCACGAAGTCGCTCGCGGCGGAGTGGGCCCCGTACGGCATCCGCGTCAACGCGGTGGCGCCCGGCTACGTCAAGACCGAGATGTCCCCGGTCGACCGGCCGGAGCTGCGGCGGTACTGGATCGAGGACGCTCCCCAGCAGCGCTGTGCCGGGCCGGAGGAGATCGCGCCCAGCGTGGTGTTCCTGGCGAGTGACGCCGCGTCCTTCATGACCGGATCGGTGCTCGTGGTGGATGGCGGGTACACCGCCTTCTGAGCCACTGGAGGAGCGATGGGCACCATGCGCCAGGTCGTCGTGCACTCGACAGAGGACATCCGGCTGGAGGAGGTGCCGCGACCGGGCCCACCGGGTCCGGGTGAGGTACGGGTGGCCTCGGCCCTGGTCGGGATCTGTGGCAGCGACACGCACGCCGCCGCCGGTCACCATCCCTTCATCGATCGCCCCTACCGCCCGGGGCACGAGGTGGTCGGCGTGGTCGAGGAGGTCGGTGCCGGCGTGTCCGACCTGGCCGCGGGCGACCGTGTCGTGCTCGAGCCGAGCCTCGTGTGCGGGAAGTGCCGCCGGTGCCGCGAGGGCCGCTACAACATCTGCGAGAAGCTGGCGGTGGTGGGGTGCCAGACCGCGGGCGGCATGGCGGACGCGTTCACGGTGCCGCGCGACCGGCTGCACCGGGTGCCGGAGGGCATGTCCGACGAGCTCGCCGCGCTGGTCGAGCCACTCGCCACGCCGGTGCACGCCGTGCGGCTCGCGGGCGTGGGACCGGGCAGCCGGGTGGCCGTGCTCGGTGCCGGGCCGATCGGGCTGCTGGTGCTCGTCGCCGCGCGCCGTGCCGGGGCCGAGGTCGTGCTGGTCACCGACGTCATGGGGGAGAAGCTGGACCGGGCCCGGCGCCTCGGTGCCGACGAGGTGCTCCTCGCGAACGCCCCCGACCTCGTCGAACGCGCCGCCGTCGTGCTGGACGGGGCGGATGTCGTCTTCGACTGCGTGGCCAGGGAGAGCTCCATGGCCCAGGCGGTGGAACTGGTGGCGAAGGGGGGCACGGTCGTGGTGGTCGGCGTGGCGGCAGGCCCCACCGTGGTGCCCCTGCACGTCGTGCAGGACCGGGAGATCAGGGTGCTCGGGAGCCTGATGTACGTGCGGGAGGACGTCGAGCAGGCCATCGAGGTGCTGGCGTCCGGTGCCGTGACGGCGGGTGAGCTCGTCACCGCGATCTTCCCCGTCGAGCAGGCAGCGGAGGCCTTCGGGGCGGCATCGGATCCGCAGCAGGTGAAGGTGCTGGTGTCCCTCGAGAGGGGTTCGCCAGTGGCGACGACGACATAATTGCCGGCAGAGGCGCCGAAACCAACACCGGCCGGTCGAAGAGGATTGTGCCTTCCAGTGCAGTTCGGTTTCGTGATGTCGATGACGCTTGGCGACGTCATCTGCGTGACGGACTCCGTTCTCGGATTCGGTGGCGGTCGTCGTTTCCGGTAACCGCTCGGCACGGGCATGCCGTCGGATAAGCGTTACCGATTCGCCGGCACGCGGTGCCAGGATTGCGGCCATGGTCCTCGCCCCGAACCGTCGGCTGCAGTCTTTGTACGTCCCGGTCGGCGATGGCGTACGACTTGCTGTCGACGTCTGGCTACCGGTCGAGCGGGTCGCCGCCGGCGAGGCAGTCGGTGCAGTTGTCCGGACCACCCGCTACCACCGCGCGGAGGAGCCAACCCGCGTCGGTCCCGAGTTCGATGCCAACTGGGCGGAGGGCGAGCTGTGGAACGCCGCTGGGTTCGCGTTTGTCGTGGCCGACGTCCGCGGCACAGGCGCGTCGTTCGGGGTACGGACCAGCGAGCTCGGTGAACGCGAGATCGCCGACTTCGGGGAGTTGATCGACTGGGTGGCGGCTCGGCCGTGGTCGAACGGCCGGGTCGGTGTCTACGGCACGTCCTACGAAGGCCAGGCCGCCGAGCTGGTCGCACGGCTCCGCAACCCGCACCTGGTTGCTGTCGCAGCATTGTTCAGCCCGAACGACCCGTACCGCCAACTCTTCTATCCGGGCGGAGCCGCCACTGCGGGCCGGTTCGCCCGGTGGATGTGCGAGAGCCAGCTCAAGGACGGCGTGATCGGGGCTCGCGAGCGACTGGGCGAGATGCAGGGGCTGCCCGCGGAGTCGATCGAACTTCCGACGCCGGTCAAACCGGTCGACGGTCCGGACGGCCGGACTCTGTTGGCCGAGGCGGTCGCGGAGCATCAGTCGAACACCGACGTGCACGAGCTGATGGACCAGGTGCCGTTCCATGACGACCGGGTGGAAGGGCTCGACTGGGCGATCACCACACCGGCTGCCGCTTACGAGGCGATCGCCTCGACCGGCGTCCCCCTGTTGGTGCGGGTCGGCTGGGTCGACGGCGCCTTCGTCACCGGTGCTCTGACACGGTTCGCCACCCTGCCCAACCATCAGACGGTCGAGATCGGGCCTTGGGGACACGGCGGTCGCACGTACGCCGACACTCTGCTGCCCGTCGATCCGCTCGACGAAAGCGATCTCACCAGCCCCGAGGGCCAGGATCGCCGCCTGGTGGGGTTCTTCGCGCGATACCTCAGAGCGGACTCGGCGCCGCCGGTGGGACGCGGCACGCTGACGTACAGCACGCTCGGCACGGATCAGTGGCGAACCGTGGACGCCTGGCCGCCCGAGAATCTTGACGTACGCCGGCTGTATCCAGGTACGGCCGGTGAACTGGCGGACGATCCGGGGTCCGAGTCGACCGTGCGGTACGCCATCGATCCCGGCTCGTCGACCGGTCCCACCAATCGATGGCTTGCCGGCGAGATCGGCCAGGGTGCGGCCTACCCGGATCGACGGGGCGCCGACGAGACGCTGCTGACTTTCACCTCCGCACCGCTCTCGGCCGACTTCCACCTTCTCGGCTTCCCAGTGGTGAGGCTCCACCTGGCGACGAGTGGGATCGACGGCGTGGTCTACGTCTACCTGGAGGACGTCGGTCCTGATGGTTCAGTGACCTACCTGACCGAGGGCTGCCTGCGGTTCCTCCAGCGTGCGACGGCCGGGCCGGCCGAGCCCACGGGGCTCGGCGTGCCCCGCAGCTTCGCCCGCGCCGACCGTCTCCCGGTCAAACCTGGAGAGAACCTCGACCTGGTCGTCGAGCTTCTGCCGGTGTCCGCATTGCTCCGTTCCGGTCACCGGATCCGGATCGCGATTGCCGGTAACGACGCCTCTTGTTTCTCCTACTACGGCTCGCCGGGCGAGACCTTCACCCTCACGCTGGGCGAATCCACGTACCTGGACCTTCCCGTCCTACGCCGGCGGGCCGGCGTCGTCCGCGAGCTCGCGGGGTGATCTTTCCCCCAAGCGTGCGCAGGCGTCGTCCAGGAAGCGGCGTTCGGCCTGGTTGCCGGCCAGTTCCCGCGCCCGCCGGTAGGCGACGACGGCCTCGGCGACCCGGTCCTGGCGCCGTAGCAGGTCGCCACGCGCCGCGTGGAAGAGCCGGTAGCGTTCCAGGCCCCGGATCCCGTCGAGCAGCTCCAGGCCGCGCTGCGGGCCCTCGACCATCGCGACGGCCACCGCCCGGTTGAGCGCCACCACCGGCGACGGGTGCCGTGCGCTCAGCTCGTCGTAGAGCGCGACGATCTGGGGCCAGTCGGTCTCGGCCGCCGTCGGGGACGCGGCGTGCACCGCGGCGATGGCCGCCTGCAGCTGGTACGGCCCGGGACGGCCACGGCGCAGCGCCGTCTCGACCAGCGCGAGACCCTCGTCGATCTCGGCGCGGTCCCACCGGCTGCGGTCCTGGTCGTCGAGCAGTACGAGCTCGCCGTCGGGGCCGGTCCGCGACTCCCGCCGCGAGTCCTGCAGCAGCATCAGCGCCACGAGCCCGAGTGCCTCCGGTTCGTCGGGCATCAGTGCGGCCAGCATCTTGCCCAGCCGGATCGCCTCGGCCGCGAGCCCCGGCCGGAGCAGGTCGTCGCCCGTGGAGGCGAGGTAGCCCTCGGTGAAGACGAGGTAGATGACGGCGAGCGCGGCGGCCAGCCGGTCGGGGAGCGCCGCATCGTCCGGCACGGCGAAGCGGATCCCGGCGTCGCGGATCTTGCGCTTGGCCCGCACCAGGCGCTGGGCCATCGTCGCCTCGCCGACGAGGAACGCCCGCGCGATCTGGGCCGCGGTCAGACCCGCGACGGCCTGCAGGGTGAGCGCCACCCGCGCCTCCGGCCCCAGCGCCGGGTGGCAGCAGGTGAACAGCAGGCTCAGCCGGTCGTCGCCCACGCGAGCGAGGCCGTCCGGCAGCTCGTCCACGGCGCTCACCTCGTCCCCGGCCGCCCGCGCGACCTGCTCGTACTTGACGGCACCCACGTCGGCGCGGCGCACGCGGTCCAGCGCGGCCCGGCGCGCCACGGTCACCAGCCACGCCACGGGATCGCGCGGCGCGCCGTCAACGGGCCACCGGCGGAGCGCGGTGAGCGCGGCGTCGGACAGCGCGTCCTCGGCGAGCTCGAAGTCGCCGAGCCCCCGGATCAGCGCGGCGAGCACGCGCGCCCGTTCGGTGCGGAAGACCCGGTCGAGAACGGCCTCGGCCTCTGACACCTACCCGGACACCTGCGGGGTCACGGGCTGCAGCTCCAGGATGGGCCGCACCTCGACCGAGCCCTCCGCCGCCATCGGGCAGCGGGCGGCGTAGCGGAGGGCCTCGTCGAGATCGGCGCAGTCGAGGATGAAGTACCCGCCCAGGTGCTCGGCCGTCTCGGCGAAGGGGCCGTCGGTCAGCAACGTCTCGCCGTCGCGCACCCGCACGGTCGTCGCACTCTCCGTGGTGTGCAGAGGGTCGGCCGCCAGCAGCACGCCGTCCTCCGCGCACCGGCGCGTGAAGGCGCGAACGGCCGCGATCTTGTCGGCATGGGCCTCGGTGCCCCAGTCGGGGCGTTCACAGCCGTAGATCAACAACATGTAGCGCATCGCAACCTCCCGTGAGCGTCGCGGTCCACCGGACGGTAGCCCCAACCCGAGGACGATCGGCGTCCCGGGAAATCGACACGCCACCCGTGTCGATTCCGGTCTCTCCCGTTCGTCCTCGGAGCTGTCGGTTCCCCCCACCCCGAGGAGCAACGGTGAACATCATGGACCGCTACACGCGCGCCCAGGACGGCTTCGACCGGATCGTGGCCGCGCTGGCGCCCGAGCGCTGGGACGATCCGTCGGCCTGCGTCGACTGGAGTGCCCGTGACGTGCTCGGCCACGTCGTCTGGGGTCAGGAGCTCGTCCGGCACCAGGCCACCGGGCAGCAGTTCGCGTCCCGGGCCGGGGCGCCCGGTGCGCCGAACCCGGGGCAGCTGATCGGCGCCGACCCGCTCGGCACCTGGCGTGCGGCGCGGGCCGCCGCCGACGCCGTGCTGACACCGACCGCGCTCGCCCGCGTCGTCTCGACGCGGGCGTTCGGCGAGCTGCCCATCGAGGGCTTCCTGGTGGCGCTGACCACCGACTTCCTGGCCCACACCTGGGACATCGGCCACCCCGCCGGGCTCGAGGTCCGGCTGGACCCCGACCTGGTGCCCGGGTGCTTCGCCTGGTCGCGGCAGTTCGACATGCGGCTGCCCGGCGGGATCGGTCCCGAGCTCACCCCGGCACCCGATGCGGACGAGCAGACGCGGTTCCTCGCCTACCTCGGCCGGGACACGTCGGCCCTCGTCGCCTGAGGGGGCGCACCGGCTCCCCTGAGGTGCCGCCGGGAGCGCGGCGACCGATAGTGGGGTGCATGCCCACCCTCGTCGCCGACGCCGTCGTGATCGGCGGCGGCCATCACGGGCTGGTCGCCGCAGCCGTGCTGGCCGATGCCGGCTGGGACGTGTGCGTGCTGGAGTCCGCCGACGTGGTCGGCGGGGCCATCCGCTCCGCCGAGCTGCACCCGGGCTTCACCGCCGACCTCTTCAGCGCGTTCTACCCGCTCTCGGCGGCGTCGCCGGTGCTGCGGGCGCTGGAGCTGGAGCGGCACGGGCTGCGGTGGGCCCACGCCCCGACCGTGCTGGCCCACCCGCCGCGCCCCGACGGTGCGCCCGCCGCGGTTCTGCACCGGGACCGGGCGCGGACGGCGGCGGGTCTGGCCGAGCACCACCCCGGGGACGGGGAGGCGTGGCTGCGCCTGTGCAGCCAGTGGGACGCGGTCGGTGAGGCGGTCCTGCGGACCCTGTTCACCGCCTTCCCGCCCGTGCGCGGCCCGGTGCAGCTGCTGCGTCGGATCGGTACGGCGGAGGCGCTGCGGCTGGCCCGGTTCCTGGCGTTGCCTGCCGGGCGCATGGGGGAGGAGCTCTTTGCGTCCGAGGCGGCCCGGCTGCTGCTCGCGGGCAACGCCGTGCACGGCGACACACCGCCGGACGCCACGGTGAGCGGCGTGTTCGGCTGGCTGCTCGCGATGCTGGGTCAGCAGTACGGGTTCCCGGTACCCGTCGGCGGTTCGGGTGAGCTGGCCGCGGCGCTCGGCCGCCGGGCCGCGGCGGCCGGTGCCGACGTGCGCACCGGCGAGCACGTCGAGCGCATCGAGGTGCGGGGCGGGCGAGTGGCGGCCGTGCACACCGCGACCGGGCTGACCGTGCGCGTGCGCCGGGCGGTGATCGCCGACGTGGCCGCCCCCGCCCTGTACCGCGACCTGCTGGCCCCCGAGGTGCTGCCGCGGCGGCTGCACACCGACCTCGAGCGGTTCGTCTGGGACACCCCGGTCGTGAAGGTCAACTGGGCGCTCGCCGGGCCGATCCCGTGGCGGTCGCCCGGCGTCGCCGGAGCCGGGACCGTCCACGTCGGAGCGGACGGCCGCGGCCTGGCCCGGTGGTCGGCCGATATCGAGACGGGCACGCTCCCGCGTTCGCCGTTCCTGCTGCTGGGGCAGATGACGACCGCCGACCCGTCCCGCTCGCCGGCGGGCACCGAGAGCGCGTGGGCCTACACCCACCTCCCGCGGGGCGTCACCGACGACGGCTCGGCCGACGACCTCGCCGGCCGGGTGGATGCGGTGCTGGAGGAGTTCGCGCCGGGGTTCGGCGACCGCGTGCTCGGCCGGACCGTGCAGGGGCCGCGCGACCTGCAGGCCGCCGACCCGAACCTCGTGGCCGGGGCGGTCAACGGCGGCACCGCGCAGCTGTTCCAACAGCTGGTGTTCCGTCCGGTGCCGGGACTGGGCCGGTCCGAGACGGTGATCGGTGGTCTCTACCTGGGCAGCGCGTCGGCCCACCCCGGCGGCGGGGTGCACGGCGTCTGCGGCTGGCTGGCGGCCAGGGCCGCACTCGGCGAGCACGGGGCGTTCGGAGGGCTGAGGCGGCGCGTGACCTCCGCGGCGCTGGAGTTGCTCTACCGGGACCCTCCGGGGCGGGCGTAGCGCACAGGCCGTCTCAGCCCCGGCCCAGTACCTCGCCCAGCACAGAACCGACGGAGCCGCGGGAGTCCGAGCCATCGGAATCACGCGACCCGGAATCACGCGACCCGGAGCCGCCGGCGCGGTCGTCGGAGTCGGAGTCCCGGTCGTCGGCGTCTCCGTCGGAGTCGGTGTCCCCGGAGTCGTCGGAGTCGTCGGAGTCGGAGTCTCTGAGTAGGCCGAGTCCCGGGCCGAGGTCGAGGCCGGAGTCGCGGGAGTCGGAGTCGCGGGAGTCGGAGTCGGAGTCGCGGGAGTCGGCGGCGGAGCGTCCGGACTCCTCTGCGGAACCCTGCGAGCGCCCGGCACCGGTCAGCGAGCCGAGCGTCCCGGCCACACCGTCCACGGTCTCCTCGACGACATCGGCCGCCTCGCCCACGACCCCAGTCCCGACCTGGTCGACCGTGCTCACGACGGCCGCCGCGGCGTCCTCCACCGTCCCGACGGGATCGCTCGTGTCGACCGTCACCCGGGGGACGGTCAGCTCGGGCAGCCTCGCGTCCGGCAGGGCGACCGTGGCCCTGCCGAGCTGCACGTCGGGCGTGACCAATGTCGTCTCCGACACCGCGACCTCGGGCACGGCGACGCGCGCGCCCCCGCGGGAGAGCGTGGCACCCCCCTCCGAGAGTGTGACGTCGGGCAGTGCGACCTCGGCAGGGGCGAGCCGCAGCGGCCCCGCCTGCACCTCGGAGACCGTGACGTCGGGGGTGGCCAGCGCGGTGCCGGAGACCGCGATCCCGGCTTCCCCGTTCCCGCCGGCGATCACGAGGTCCGGGGTCCTGACCTGCGCCGGTGACACCTCGACCCGCGGCGTGCGGACCGCGTCGCCGGGCGCGCCCGGCAGGGGGGCACCCGGGACGTCGATCCCGGGTATCCCGACACCGGGCGTACCGAGGCCGGGGCCGGGCACCACCACGCCGGGCCCTCCGCCCGGTGCGCCCTCGGTGCCGCCGCCGACCGGCAGGGTGACGGGCCCGATGCCGATACCCGGGAGGACACCCGCCCCGGCGGGTTCGACCGGCGTCCCCGGACCGGGCCCGGGGGTGGTCGAGCCGGGCCCGGCGGCGTCGGGCCCCGCGGCCAAGGCCGGTAAACCCGCCGCCGGTGGGGCCAGGCTCACCTCGAACGGGTCGGCAGCGGTCGCGCCGCCGGTGCCCCGGCTGCCGAAGACCCCGGAGCCGGCAGCGGGGGACGCGAGGGCCGGGCCGGTGGGCGACCGGAACAGCTCCGCCACGGAGAACGCGAGGTTGCGCGGCGCGTCGCCCCGGTTCGCCTGAGCACCGCCCCCCGCTGGGCCGTCGAGGCCGGGGGCGTCGCCTCCGATGCCCAGTTGCATTCCCTCGCCCGGACTGCGGACCACGTTCTCCACCACGGCGGTCGCGAACATCGCGCCTGCGGCGAAGAGGGCACCGGCGGCGGCGGTCGCCTTGCGGACGTTGCGCCGCGGCGGCAGGGGCGGTTCCTCCGGTGGCCGGGCGTGGCCGCGCGGCCGGAGCGGACGGTCCACCGCGTGCGGGGCCCGCCCTTCGCGGCGCAGGAGGCTCCCCACCGAGATCGCGCCGGGCGCCCCGTAGTCCACCCCAGGGGGAGGTCCGTGCCACTCGCCGCAACGGATGATCAGTTCGTCGACGGAGACCATGTTCGAGGATCCGAGATGGTGTCCTGTCGGACGGGCGGGCGGTTCCACGTAGCGGGCCTCTCCAGGTCGGTCGAGCTGGGGCTTTCATTCGTTCTGGGGTGGGGTTCGCTTTCCTACCCGCGTTCGTCACGTCCCTGCTAGGTGTCGTTCGTCCGCTCGTCGCGTCTCACCTGAACAGCGGAGATGCCCGCTCGTCGCTCCTTTTCGACCGTTCACCGTCGAGGTTGCAGCGTGAGTCCGCCGAGCGTCCGTGCTGAGCAGGCCGGACGGAGTAGAGCGCGGTGCCGGTGCGCCGGATCGGCGCGTGAGGAGCCCCCGCACGCGATGGCCCAGCGTGACGTCCGGTCAGGGCCATCCGTGCGACCTCGAGCGGCGCTGCGCACGTCAGCACGGTGGGGCTCGGCGCCAGAGGACGCGCCGTAGGGCGCCCCGGAAGTGCCCATGTGAGTGATCGGCGGTGATCGCCCTGTCGTATGGTGCGGCCATGCCGACAGCGCTCGTCACCGGTGCGAGTCGTGGACTCGGCGCCGCTTTCGCCCAGCGGCTCGCCCGCGACGGCTTCGATCTCGTCCTCGTCGCGCGTGACAACGTCGGGCTGCAGCGGGTGGCGGGAGAGGCAGCGCGCCTCGGCATCAAGGTCGAGGTGCTCGCGGCCGACCTCGCGGACGCCGCCGAGCGGGCCGCCGTGGAACGCAGGATCGCCGACCGCGCCCGCCCCGTCGATCTCCTGGTCAACAACGCGAGCTACGAGTGCGGCGTCGACTTCCGGATGGCTGATCCGGAACCCCTGCAGACGGAGATCGACGTCAACGTCACCGCGGTGATGATCCTGACCCATGCCGCGCTGCCGGGAATGATCGAGCGCGGCCGCGGCTCGGTGATCAACGTCGCCAGCTTCGCCGGCTACCTGTCGGCCTCGGGCTCGGCCCACTCCGCCACCAAGGCCTGGATGATCGCCTTCACCGACACGGTCGAGGCGTCGCTGGCCGGCACCGGCGTCCGCATGATCGCGCTCGTGCCGGGGCGGCTGCGCACGGGCAAGCACCGTGAGCTGGAGCCGACCGGCACGTCGATCATGTGGCTGGAGCCCGACGCCGTGGTGGATGCCTGCATCGCCGATCTCGCTCGTGGGCGCACGGTCTGCACGCCGGGGCTGCTCTACAACGCGGTGGTCCGGACGCTCGAGACTCCCCGGCGCACCCTGCGCACGCTGGCGCGCCTCACCGGTCATCGCCGCGGACAGATGCGCCAGCCGGTGCCGGGGCCCCGACCGGAGATCACGAGCAGCTGAGGTACCGCCGGCTCGGCGTCTCCCGCCGAGCGCCGTGGCCGTCAGTGTCGGCCGAGCAGTCGGCCCACGGCGGATCCGACCGACCGGGCGGCGTCGCGTGCGCTCTTCTTGTTCTCGTTCCGCTCGCTCGCGCTGCGCTGCGCGGTCGCGTCCGTCTCCGGTGTCCGCTCGGCTACGTCGACGTCCGGCAGGACCGACCGGATCTCGCTGAGCCGCATGTCGGGTGCGGCGGCGGTGGTCCCGACGACGCCACCCCCGGAGATCCGCACGTCGGGGAGCCCGACCCGGGTGGGGGAGAGCCGCACCGCACCGCCGGTCAGGTCCGCCAGGCCGGAGGCCTCGACCTTCGGCGCGACCACCGCGCCGTCGGAGACCGCGACGTCGAGTCCGCCGTCCCGGTTGCGGGCGACGCTGAGACGCGGCGGGGTCACCCGTCCCTCGGACACGGCGACACCCGGCGTCCGGACGGTGCCGCCGCCCGGAAGGTTCAGAACGTGCCGGGGCACCTCGATGGCGGGCACCTGGAACTCGGGCGTGGCGACGGTCAGGACGGACGACCCGGCCGGTGGCTCCGCGGCCGGGGAGGTGGCGATGTCCAGAAGGCCTGGTACGGCGGCGGTGGCCCCGGCGGGCAGTGGCGACCTGTCGAGCGGCGTCTTGTCGAGTTCCGGTACCGCGACGAGGCCGGCTCCCCTGTCGTTCGGTGCGCCGAACGCGTCGCGGCCGATCTGCGTCCCGGATGCCGGCGGCCCGTACTCGATCGCGGCCGTCGTGGCCGGGGTGAAGAGCTGCGCCACCGCGGTGAGGGTGATCTGCTGGCCCGGGCGGCCCGGTTGGGGGCTCCGCGTCCGGTCCAGAGTGCCGCTGCCGGTGCTCGGGCCGGGGTCCGAGGCGAAGTCGACCGCTCCGCGGGGGGTCCGGACGGTGTCCACCACCGTGCCGCTGAAGACCGCGCCCGCGGCGAACAGGGCACCCGCGGCGGCGGCCGCCTTCCGGGCACTGCGTCGTGGCGGGCCGGGAGACACGACTGCGGGGCGGGAGTGCCCGCGGGGGGTGAGCGGACGGTCGGCGGCGTGGGGCCCGCGCCCCTCTCTCCGTAACAGGGCTGCGACCGAGATCATCGTGCTGGGCCCGTAGTCCACGATCGGCCGAGGCGGGTGCGCCGGGTCGAAGCAGCGGACAACCAGCTCGGCGACCGAGACCGTGTTCGGCGACGCATGTCGATGTCCGGACGGCCGGGGACGCAGTTCCACGGAGTCAGGGCCTTTCGCAGGGGTGGATGTTCATGGGGGCGGGATCGTCTTCCTACCCGCGTTCGTCGGGCCCCGGCTAGGGGTTGGCAGGTCGTTCCTCGCGTCTCACCTGAATAGCTGAGGTGACCGCTCATCGTCGAAATGCCACCGTTCAACGGGAAAATCGGCCGATCTGTACGCCATTCGGCGGCTGCACCGGGCCAAACGGCGTAGCGCTCGACGCGTGAGCGATGACTACACGTAGTGATGAGGGCGATGCGGTCCGGATGGGGGATGACCCTGTGTCACTCCTGGTTAGGTCCGTCCGTGCATCCCTGATCGGGGGATGAAGTGGGGCGGCAGGACCCTGCCGGCCGCCTTCCCGCTCACCGACGGAGAGCGCCACGTGCCCGGTGAACCCACTGAACGATACGAAACGTATCGATTAGGGAACCGTGCTCGCCCGGCGTGATGGACGGGGTGATCGCCGTGAGATCCGCATTTCGGCCCAGCGGGGGGCGAAGACGCAGGTCTCGGAATGATCACTGTGGCAGGGAGGCCACGCGGCGCGCGTCGCCGGACCCGCCACGATCGCGGGCGCGCCACGCGCCGGTCCGGGTCGCCGCGGACCTGCGCTCGAGCGGCGGGCGCACCCCGGTGGCTCGACCCTCGATCGAGGGAGGGTCGGTTATAGTCCGCGAAAGCAGATCCGGTGCGCCGCGAGGAGGGCACGATCACGACCGGCAGCGAGCGGGAAGGGCGTGCTGGTCGCCGACGGAGCCAGGAGTCGCACCACGCGATCCTCGCCGCCACACGTGAGCTCCTCGAGGAGGTCGGCTACTTCCGGCTGACGGTGGAGGGCGTGGCGGCCAGGGCCGGCGTGGGCAAGACCACCGTCTACCGGTGGTGGCCGTCGAAGAGTGCGCTCGTCCTCGAGGCCGTCGATGCCGGTGCGGCGGTGCAGCCGCAGCCCACCGGCGACATCCGCGCCGATGCCCGCGCCGCCATGGAGGCGATGCGCCTGGACCTGCGGGCCCCGCTGGCCACCACGCTCCTCGCGCTCGCCGGTGATCTCCTGCAGGACTCCGCGGGCACCGCCGGTCCGGTGGACCTGTTCCAGGCCGGCCGGGAGGCCTTCGAGAAGATGATCGAGGGCGCCGCCGAGCGCGGTGAACTGCCCGCCGACATCGACGCCGGGCTCCTCCAGGACATCTACGCCGGCACGCTTCTCTACCGCGTGCTGTGCCGCCGGTCGACCGAGCACGTCGTCGACCGGCTGCTCGGTCTCCTCCTCGACGGCGAGCTTCCCCGGCGCGTCCCGGAGACCGGATCCGTCTGAACTCGCGCCGGGTCATTTCCTGGCGGGTGGACGACGTTGCACGTGCCGATTCTTCCGCCTATCGTCACGGTTCCGGGCCGAAAATGGGCTCGGCACCCCAGCCCCCGGTGAATTGCCAGATCAGTGATCTCTGGAAGTGGGGGCGATTCCTGTGCCGGTACCTGCCACACGTCCAGGGCTCGTCATGGCGCCCGATCTGGTCGACCTCGTCCTGCGCGCCGCCGGCGGCCTGGTCGACCATGTGCTCTGCGCGATCCGCGACGACAACGCCGACGTCGAGCTGCAGGTCGTCGACCATGGCGATCATGTGCAGATCTCGGCGCCCGGGATGCTGCGGGTGAACGCAGCCACCCTCACATGGCACGCCGGGCGTCCCTTCGGGACCGCGGAACTGCGGTCGATGATCGTGTTCTGCCGGGGCACGCTCGACCTCGGCGATGACCGTATGACGGTGATTTCGGAGAGTCGCCGAACGATGTCGCGCGAACGGTTTTCGCTCCGTTCCTGAGATTGTGGTGTCCTGATGCCGGAGTGCGGTTGCGGAAAGTGAATTTCCCGTCCGCTGCTCGGGTGGCCGAAGCCTGAACGGCTGATTGTCGAGCGCGTCTGCGCCGACACGCCGGCATCCCCGACACGGCACCGGCGTCCGGTGGCTTCTGCCGACCACGCCGCGGCCGGGGGCTTCTGGAGGCCGGATGATGAAGATCGTGGTGACCGGTGGGGCGGGCTTCGTCGGAGCGAACCTCTGCCGCCTGCTGACCAGGCAGGCCGACGTGGAGGTCGTCGTGGTCGACGATCTCAGCTCCGGGCGGCTCGAGCACCTTCACGGGGTGCCCGTCGACGTCCGGGTGGCGTCGATCCTCCACAGGGACGCGTTGCGCCGGGCGTGCGACGGGGCGTCGTCGATCGTCCATCTCGCGGCCGCGGTGCCCGACGCGGACGGTGCCGTGAGGCACTGCCACGACGTCAACGTGACGGGCACGCTCGCGGTCCTCGACGTCGCCAGCGACGTCGACGCCCAGGTGGTTCTCGCGTCCTCCAGCTCGGTGTACGGGTACAACCCCACCCGGCCCAGGTCGGAGGACCTGCTCTGCCTCCCCGCCACTCCGTTCGCGGCCGGGAAGCTGGCGGCGGAGTCGTACGCGTTCGCCTACCGGTCCTGGTACGGGTTGCGGTGCACGGCGTTCCGCTTCTCCACGACCTACGGCCCATGGCAGTACCCGGATCGAGCGCGGCCTGCCGTCGTACCGGCGCTCGTCGCCGCCGCGCTGCGGGGGGACCCGCTGGTCGTCCACGGCGACGGCGAGCAGAGGCGGGAGCTCACCTTCGTCGAGTCCGCCGTGGAGGTCCTCGCGCGCAGTGCGCTGCAGCGCTCCTCGGACGGAGCGGTGAACCTGGCGGTGGGCGCCCCCACCACGATCAACGAGCTCATCACGGTGCTGTCCGATCTGCTCGGCCGGCGCCTCGCCGTCGAGCACCGCGCGGCCCGCGCCGGGGAGGTCCGCCACTGCGAGTCGTCGGCAGCCCGGGTGCAGCGGTTGTTCCCCGGCGTCCGGAGGCTGCCGATCGAGGAGGGACTCGTGCGCACGATCGTCTGGATGGAGAGCCAGGCGGGGGTCAGCGGAGCTTCGCGCCGTACACCTTCTCGACCGTCATCGCCATCAGCACCCTGCGGTCGGAGACCATGACCGACCGGTACTCGTCCCAGTTCGGGTGCTCGCCCGCGGCGTTGCGGTAGTAGTCCACCAGCGCCTGGACCTCGGCGCCGTCCGGGTCGGTGCCCGGACCGGTGAGGGTGACCGTGCCCTCGGCGGTGGCCCACGCCCAGCCGTCCGGGCTGGTGACCTCCAGCGCCGCCCGTGGGTCCCGGCGCAGGTTCGCGGTCTTGGCGCGCCCGTCGGTCATCGACACGTAGAGCACGCCGGCGTCCCGGTCGTAGAACGGTGTGACGGGGGAGAGCTGGGGGCGGCCGTCCGACTTGATCGTCGCGAGGACCCCGAGGCGGGCATCGGCGAGCAGCGTGTGCGGGTCGAATTGTCCGGTGGTCATGCTCGGCAAACCCGCCACCGGACGCGGGCTATTCCTGAACACGGGCAGCGTTGCACGTGATCAGCTGATCGCGGCGAGGTGGGCAGGGAGCGCGGCCACGTCGGCATCGTGACCGGCGTCCCGATCGGACGCAAGACAAGAGGACGTCGATCAACAACGGGGCCGCCTGCGGGGATTTCCGGCGCGTCACATCCTTGACACATCCATCGGGTGGTCGCCTACATTCATGGTCGTCCATCCAGAGCGGCCGAGAGACCTGGCTCGTCGAAGCCGCAGCAACCCGGTGCCTCGCGGTGCCGGGTGCTAACGCCAGGATCGATGGGAGACATCGTGCGTCGATCGCACGCACGGACCGCGGCCCTTCGCCTGTCGAAGTGGTTGCCGTCCATCTGGTCCAAGCGTCGGCACGTGGATCTGTGCCGCACGCAGGCCGCTCTGTGTCGCTGATCCGTCCCGGCCTCTCGGCCACCCCGTTCCCCGTGCGCTGACGCGCGTGGGTGGGCTCTGACGCACGCCTCCGTCGGGCCGCTACCTCCGGCGGTGCCCGCCGCCGGACGAGCCCTGTTTCGTCCACAGTGGACCTCTCCATGGACCCCCGTTGCGGGGATCCCTGCTGTCCAGTGTCGTGAGAGGACAGTCATGCCAGCGATCCCGTACGTCCCCGCGCCCCGCCGCACCCCGAGGTCCGCACGCACCGGAGTCGTCGACGTCGTGGTCGTCGGTGGCGGGGTGGTGGGTGCGGCGGCGGCCTGGCAGCTCGCCGGTCGCGGTCACGAGGTGCTGCTGCTCGAGCAGGCCGGGACCGGACGGGCGCGAGGCGTCACGTACGGATCGGCGGAGATCTACCGGCAGACCTACGCGGCGGAGCCGCACGTACGGCTCGCTGCGGCGGCCCTGCCACTGTGGCGCGAGGTGGAGGCACAGACCGGCGCAGCCCTGCTGCAGATCACCGGGGGCGTCGACCACGGCGACCCGTGGCGGACCAGGACGATCGCCGAGTCGCTCGCCGCGCGGGGTGTCGCCCACGAGTGGCTCGATGCCGGCGAGGCGTCGCGCCGGTGGCCGGGGATGGTGTTCAGCGGACCCGTACTGCACCAGCCGGACCGGGCCGGTCGCGTCCATGCCGGGCACGCCGTCGCCGCTCTGACCGCCGCCGCCGTCGCGCACGGGGCGGTGATCCAGCGTTCCACGCCCGCGACCGCGATCGCGGTGCGCGGGGACGATCTCGTCGAGGTCGGCACCCCGCGAGGCCCCGTCCGCGCCCGCCGCGCCGTGGTGGCGGTCGGGGCTGGCACCGCGGACCTGCTCGCCGGGCTCGTCACGCTGCCGCCGCTGCGCGTGACGCAGGAGCAGGTGGCGAACTTCCCGCTGCTGGGCGGCGCGGGCTCGGTCTCCGCCCGCCCGGCCCCGTGGCCGACGTTCATCCACCACACGGGGCCGGAGGACGGCTGGCCCAGCAGCGTCCGCGGCACGTCGACGGGCGAGGGATCGGTGAAGCTGGGGTTCCACGACGTGGGTCCGGAGCAGGGGCAGCCGCGCAGGCTGCAGGAGTACGTGGCCGCCTTCCTGCCGGGGCTCGACCATCGGCTACCCCAGCCGATCGGCTGTATCCGCACCTCGACGCCGGACGGGAGCTTCCTGCTGGACGCGGCCGGACCCCTCGTCGTCGGCGCGGGGTTCTCGAACCACGGGTTCACGTTCGCTCCGGCGCTGGGCCGGGTGCTCGCCGACCTCGCCACCGGGGTGCCCGACCGCGAACCGATGGCGGCTCTGCGATGGGAGGTACACGCAGGTCCTCGATCGCTGGAGCCTCGCCGCGGAGGCGGTGCCGACCTCCGAGATCAACCCTCCGGGCCTGCCGCGCAGCCCGGCCGGCTGACCCGACCCGGCACATCCGCACGTCCCGATCCGAACAGGGAGAGCGCATGAGCATCACCAGCAGGGCCGAGACGACGGAACCGGTGGTCGACGGGGCCGTCATGCGGGAGGTGCTCGGGCACTTCGCCTCCGGCGTGGTGGTCGTGACCGCCGCCGGGCCGTCGGGCCCGATCGGGTTCACCTGCCAGTCGTTCACGTCACTGTCGCTGGATCCGCCGCTGGTGAGCTTCGCACCGTCGCGCACGTCGTCGACGTGGCCCCGGATCCGGGACGCGGACACGTTCTGCGTGAACATCCTGGCGGCGGACCAGGAGCACCACAGCGCCGGGTTCGCCCGGTCCGGTGTGGACAAGTTCGACGGCGTGCGGTGGCGGGCCGGACGGTGCGGCGCGCCGATCCTGGAGGGGGTCTGCGCGTGGGTGCGCTGCGCGTTGCACGCCGAGCACGACGGCGGGGACCACACCATCGTCGTGGGCCGCGTGCTCGAGCTCGCCGCCGACCACGCCCGGGGTCCGCTGCTGTTCCATCGCGGCGACTACGGGCTCGTTCTGCCCCGGCCCCGTGAGGAGACGCGCCCGTAGATCACGGTCTGATGACGTATCATCAAAATTGCTTCAACATTCATGCTCTCCCGTCTAGGTTCTCGGGTGCCGAGCCCGGCGTCGCCGGGCTGTTCACTCGGGAGTCTTGATGAACGTCGTCGCCTGGATCCTGCAGATCGTGCTCGCCGTCGCCTTCCTGGGCTCGGGCGTGATGAAGGTCGTGCGGCCGAAGCCGGCACTGGTGTCGGCCGGCATGGGCTACGCCGAGGACTTCTCCGACGGCGCGATCAAGGCCATCGGGGCGCTCGAGATCGTCGGGGCGGTCGGCCTGATCCTGCCCTGGGTCCTGGACGTCGCGCCGGTCCTCACGCCGATCGCGGCGGTCGGGCTCGCGCTCGTGATGGCGGGCGCCGTGGTCGTCCACATCCGCCGCAAGGAGCAGTTCGTCCCGGCGCTGGTGCTGGGCGTGCTGTCCCTCGTGCTCGCCGTCCTGCGCTTCGCCTCCTGATCCCGGCGCTCACGTTGGGGCGAGCGCACCGTCGAGCATGCGGGCGAGGGTCTCGGTGAGGATGTCCACACCGGTGCAGAGGTCCTCGTCGCGGGTGAACTCCGCCTCGGCGTGGGAGATGCCCTCGACGCTCGGGATGAACAGCATGACGGTGGGGACGACGTCCTTCATGTTGGTGGAGTCGTGGCCCGCGCGGGTGCGCACGATCATCGACGAGACGCCGAGGTCCTCGGTGACCGTGCGCGCAAGTTCGACCCCCGCCGGCTGGTAGAGGTGGCCCTTCCAGGTGTGGGCGACCCGGCGCTCGATCTCGACGTCGGCCTTCACCTCGATCTCGGCGAACTGGCGCCGCAGCAGGGCGTCCGCCTCCGCGAGCAGGTCGTCCGACGGCGAGCGCAGGTCGAGGTGCATGTGCACCTCGCGGGCGACGACCACGGGGGAGTTGGGCACCACGGTCAGCTGCCCGCACGAGGTGTGCAGGTCCTCGCCGAACCGGTCGGCGAGCTCCCGGACCGCGACCACGGCGAGCGCCGCGCCGTACAGCGCGTCCCGGCGGTCGGCCATGGCGGTGGCGCCGGTGTGGGCCTGCGACCCGATCACCGCGATCTCGTACTTGTTCGCGGCCCACGTCGCGTCGACGAGCCCGAGCGTGGTGCCCGTCTTGTCGAGCTCGCGGCCCTGCTCGATGTGGATCTCCGCGTAGGAGCACACCTGCCGGTCGGTGCCGAAGACGTCCGCCTCGCCCAGGCCGTCGATCGCCCGGAGCGCGTCGCGGACCGTCACGCCCGCGGCGTCGGGGGTGTCGAGTGCGGTCGCCAGTGGCATGGCCCCGGTGAACACCGCGCTGCCCATCATCGAGGGCTTGAAGCGGCTGCCCTCCTCGTTGAACCAGTTCACGACGCCGATGTTGAACCGGGGCGTCTCGCCCGAGTCGCGGTAGTGGACCCGCAGGCGGTCGGCGGCATGTGCCGCGGCCAGCACACCGTAGGCACCGTCGAAGCGGCCGCCCCGCGGCTGGCTGTCGAGGTGCGAGCCCGCGAGCACGTAGGGCGCGCCGGGTACGAACTCGTGGAGGCCGAACATGTTGCCGACCCGGTCGTGCACGACGGTGAACCCGCGCTCGGTCAGCCACGCCGCGAGCCAGGCGCGGCTGCGGCCGTCCTCCGGGGTGGCGGCCTGGCGCTCGACGCCGCCTGCCGCGGTGGCGCCGATGGCCGACAGGTCGACGAAGTCGGCGAGCAGCCGGGCGTCGGCGCCCGGCCGGCGGGGCACGCGGGGGACGCCGGGTGCAGCATCGGTGGTGGTCATGAACGCTCCTCGGTCCGCACGTCGAAGGCCTCCTCCAGGCAACACCATCCAACCCGCTCCGGCATGGCCGATCCTGGACCTGTGATGGGATTTCTGGGTACGGGCCGGATGGGCCTGCCGATGGTTGCCAACCTCGTTCGAGCCGGCCACGAGGTCGTGGCCCACGATCTTCGGCCGGAGCTGGAGGCGACGGTCGTGGCGTGCGGGGCACGGTGGGCGGGCACGGCGGCCGAGGCGGCCGCGGTAGCCGACGTCCTGATCACGATGCTGCCCGGTCCTCCCGAGGTGGTGGAGGCGATGACGGGTGCCGGCGGCGCGCTGCCGGCGCTGCCGGCCGGTGCGACCTGGATCGACATGACCAGCAACGCGGCTGCCTCGGCCGAGCCGATCCGGGTGCAGGCCCTCGCCCGTGGCATCGATGTCCTCGAGGCGCCGGTCGGCGGCGGTGTCCCCGCCGCCGAGGACGGGTCGCTGAAGCTGTTCGTGGGGGGAGAGGCCGAGGTCCTCGAACGGCACCGCTCGGTGCTCGAGGCCGTCGGTGATCCGCAGCGCATCGTCCACGTCGGCGGCCCCGGCGCCGGGTACACGGCGAAGCTGCTGGTCAACCTGTTGTGGTTCGGCCAGGCGGTGGCCACCGCGGAGGCCCTCCTGATCGGCCAGCGCGCCGGGATCGACCTGGGCGTACTGCGCAGCGCGGTGGCCGACAGCGCCGCGGCCACCGACTTCGTCCGGCGCGATCTCGATGCCCTGTTCGCCGGTGACTACCTGACGTCCTTCGGCCTGGACCGGTGTTGCGAGGAGCTCGCGAACGTGACGGCCCAGGCCCGGGAGTACGGGTTGCCGGTCGAGCTGTCGGAGCTCGTCACCCGGATCCATCAGCGCGCGCTCGCCCGTTTCGGACCGGTCGACGGGGAGTTGCTGGCCGTGGCCCTGCTGGAGCACGAGGCCGGGACCGAGCTGCGGTGACGCCGGACGGTCAGGGGGTGTCCGTCTCGGGGGCGAGCATCCACACTGCTGCGTAGATGACCAGGCCCGAACCCGCACCGAGCACCGTCAGGGCGACCAGCCCGATGCGCAGCAGGGTGGCGTCCATGTTCAGGCTCTCGGCCAGCCCCCCGCAGACCCCGCCGATCATGCGGTCGGTGCGGCTGCGGCGCAGACGGAAGCTCGGCCTGGCCGTGGGCGGCACGGTGTCCGACGGCGGCGGAACAGCCTGCTCGGAGAACGGCGATGCGGGCGGCTCGACGCCGGCGGCGGAGGGGACTCGGGTCGTGGTGTCGGTCGTCTGTTCCATGTCCACGACTCTGCCGGGAGGCGGGCCGCGCCACCTCCGGGTGAGCCCTGGGACCGACCCCGGCCGGACCCTGACCGGCATGCCGGGGTGATCACGGTCAGGCGCGCGAACCCAGCGCCGCCAGCGGCGACGGCATGACCTGGCGCATCCACTCGAGCTGGCGCCTGCCGTGCACGGCGTCGCCCCCTTCGTGCCCGTTGAAGGGGTACACCTCGATCGCCGTGTCCGGACGCCGCGCGGCCCTGCTCCCGTAGTGGTTGTAGGCGGCGAAGACGGTGGAGGGCGGGCACACCGCGTCCCTCAGCGCGACGGAGAACTGGGCGGGAGCCGTGGCCCGCCGGGCGAAGTTGACGCCGTCCACATAGGAGAGTGTCTGCAGTGCGGTGTCGACCGCGTCGCGGTGGACGGACAGGTACTCCATCACCTCTCGCCACGGCCCCTGTTCGGTGAGCTCGAGGGCGCGCTCCGCGTGGCAGAGGAAGGGCACGTTCGCCTGGACCGCCGACAGGTCCGGCACGAGGCCGCCGACGGCGATGGCCAGGCCGCCGCCCTGGCTGGTGCCGAGCACCGCCACGCGGCCTGCGTCGACGCCGGGCAGTTCGCGCACCGCGTCGACGGCCCGTACCGCGTCGGTGATGAGACGGCGGTAGTAGTAGGCGGCAGGGTCTCCGATCCCGCGGGTGAGGAACCCCGGCGCGGCGGGCGCGGAACCGACCGGATCCGGGGTGTCGCCTCCCGAGCCGTACTGGCTGCCCTGGCCGCGGCTGTCCATCACCAGGTGCGCGTAGCCCGCCCCCACCCACGCCAGTCGCTCGTGGGGGAGCCCCCGTCCCCGTCCGTAGCCGACGTACTCGACGACGGCGGGGAGCGGCTGGTCGCCGTTCCCGCCGTGGCCCGCCGCCGGCCGGGAGAACCACGCCTCGATCGGCTGGCCGTCGAACCCCGCGAAGGTGACGTCCCAGGTGTCGACGAGCACGAGCCCGGTGTCGACCCGGTCGACGGCGAGAACGGCGGGAGCGTGCCGGGCCTGCTCCAGGGTCGAGGCCCACCACACGTCGAAGTCGGCGGGTTCCCTGACGTCGGGCAGGTAGTGCTCGAGCTGGGCCAACGGGAGGTCGAACTGTGCCATGCGCGTCCTCGTCCTCGGAGTCGCGGTCAGCAGCCAGTAGAGCACACACGCTTGCAGAAGAGTACGGACAGTGACTTCGTGCAGCTCACAGGCACAATGTCGCGGCCACCTTCGTGGCGGACGAGCATCGACTCTGCGGTGATTGTGCAAACGATGCAGGTTGCAGAGGATCATCACCGCCGCGAGGCTCGCCGGAGCCGCGCACAGGACAGGAGAGCCATGAGCGCTGGGCGCGATGCGAGGCCGCTCACCCCCACGATCGACCCGTGCTGGCTCGGACCTGCCGTCACGGCCGTGCTGCGCGGGCGGCACGCGAGCCTGCTGGGGTCCGGACCGGTCACGGACACCCTGCGCCAGGAACTGGAGGCGGCGGTCGGCCCCGCCGGCACGGTCGGCGGCGACCTGACGGGGGAACCGGTGCTCGTACTGGCCCGCCGCGATCTGCTGGCCGACGCCACCACTCTCACCGGTCCCGTGCGACGCGCCGTCGACGCGGCGGCCGGGCTGGGCGGGGAGGGCTTCGCCCTCGTCGGCGACGGCCGCTCCGCCGCGATCGTGGCCACCGGGGAGCGCGGCCTGCTGTACGGCTACTTCCACCTGCTGAGGAGCGCCGCGACCGCGGCCTCGGCCGACACGCTGCCCACGCTGGACGTGGTCCGGGAACCGGGCCTGCCCGTCCGGATGATCAACCAGTGGGACAACGCGAGCGCCGGGGACCACCTGGGCAGCGTCGAACGCGGCTACGCAGGCGACTCGATCTTCTTCCGTGACGGGCGGATGGTGGCCGACCGCCGCCGCATCGCCGACTACGCCCGCCTGCTCGCGTCCGTTGGCATCAACGCGGTGTCGATCAACAACGTCAACGTGCATCCCGCTGCGGTGCGCCTGCTGACCGACGGCCTCCCCGACGTGGCCGACGTCGCCCGCATCTTCCGGGGCTTCGGGATCTCCACCTACCTCAGCGTCAACTTCGCCTCGCCGCTCGTCCTCGGGGACCTGCCGACCGCCGACCCGTGCGACGCCTCGGTGGTGGCGTGGTGGGCGGGTGTGGCCGAGCGCATCCACCGCGAGATCCCCGACTTCGGCGGGTTCGTGGTGAAGGCCAACTCCGAGGGGCAGCCGGGCCCCTTCGACTACGGCCGCGACCACGTCGACGGGGCCAACCTGCTCGCGGGTGCACTGGCGCCCTTCGGCGGCAGGGTGTTCTGGCGCTGCTTCGTCTACGACCACCGCCAGGACTGGCGCGACCGCAGCACCGACCGCGCCCGCGCCGCCCACGACCACTTCGCGGCGCTGGACGGCCGCTTCGCCGACAACGTGGTGCTGCAGGTGAAGTGCGGCCCGATGGACTTCCAGGTGCGCGAGCCCGTCTCCCCGCTGGCCCTGGCCATGACGCGGACCAACACGGTGGTGGAGTTCCAGATCACCCAGGAGTACACCGGCCAGCAGGTCGACCTGTGCTGCCTGCTGCCGCAGTGGCAGGAGTTCCTCGCCTTCGACGTCAGCGGTGAGGGGGGCGACACCCTCGCCTGCGCACTGGCGCGCCGGAGCGCGTCGTCGGGTGTCTGTGCCGTGTCCAACATCGGCGACGACGCGAACTGGACGGGCCACAAGCTCGCCCAGGCGAACCTCTACGGGTTCGGCCGGCTGGCGTGGGACCCGGCACTGTCGCCGCGCGAGATCCTCGACGAGTGGGTCGCGCTCACCTTCCCCGACGCGGCCGACCTGCACGAGACCCTGGTCGAGCTCCAGCTGGGCTCCTGGAGCACCTACGAGATGTACACGGCTCCGCTCGGCGTCGGATGGATGGTCACGCCGCACACGCACTACGGGCCGGCCGTCGACGGCTACGAGTACTCGAAGTGGGGCACCTACCACTTCGCCGACCGCGACGGCCTCGGCGTGGATCGGAGCGTGGCCACCGGCACCGGCTTCGCGGGGCAGTACCCGACGGCGTGGGCGGAGCGCTACGAGCACCTCGAGACCTGCCCCGACGAGCTGCTCCTGTTCTTCCACCACGTGCCGTACCCGCACCGGTTGCACACCGGTGAGACCGTCATCCAGCACATCTACGACACGCACGTCGAGGGTGCCCGGCGCGTGGTGGCGATGCGCGACCTGTGGCGCTCGCTGGAGGGCCGCCTGGACGACGTCTCCTGGACGAACGTCATGGAACGCCTGGAGCGGCAGGTGGGGTCCGCCTGGGAGTGGCGCGACCAGGTCAACACCTACTTCTTCCGCAAGTCCGGCATCCCCGACCGGCACGGCCGCGTCATCCACTGAGCCGGCGGCGGCTCCCGTCAGCGGGCGGCGGTGGCGGTGAGGTAGGCCTTGGCCACCCCGACGGCGGGGCCCGAGCTGCCCGCGCCGGCGGCGAGCACGGCGAAGGCGAGGTCGCCGCGCGTGCCGATGAACCAGCCGTGGGAGTGGACGCCGTCGCCGTACTGGGCGGTGCCGGTCTTGCCTCTCGTGTCGGGCAGGCCGGCGAGCTGGGTGGCGGACCCGGCGGTCACGGTCTCGCGCATCATGGCGGCGAGCTGGGTGCGCAGGTTCTCGGGGAGCGCCTCCGGAGCGGTCGCGGTGGTTCCCGGCCGACCCTGGATCAGGGTGGGGTGGGGAGTGCGGCCCGCGGCGGCGGTGGCCGCGACCAGCGCCATCCCGAAGGGGCTGGCCACGACCCGGCCCTGGCCGATCGACTCCTCGACCTGGTCGGCGGGGGAGACGGGCTCCGGGACGCGGCCGGTCACCGTGGTCATGCCGGGTACGTCCCAGTCGGGTCCGAGGCCGAACAGCGCGGCCGTGGTGCTGAACGCGCTGGGATCGAGGCCGACGCCGAGGCGGGCGAACGTGGTGTTGCAGGAGTGCGCGAAGGCGGTGTGGAGCGGGACGGAGCCGAGGTCGAACTGGTCGTCGTTGGGGATCTGGCGCCCCTGCACGTTCTCGGTCCCGGGGCACGGCAGCACGGTGTCGGGCGTGGCCAGGCCGGCCCGCAGGGCGGCGGTGGCGGTGATGACCTTGAACGTGGAGCCCGGTGGGTAGAGCCCGGTGAGCGCGATCGGGCCCTCGGCGTCGGCGGCCTCGTTCTGGGCCACCGCGAGCAGCTCTCCGGTGGACGGCCGGATCGCCACGAGCGCCGCCGCGCCGTCGAGGCCGTTCACGGCGTTCTGCGCCGCGGACTGAGCGTCCAGATCCAGGGTCAACCGCACATCGGGAGCCGGTCGAGGGTCCTCCCCGGCGAGGCGGGCGCGCAGGGTGCCGTCGGGGGTGACGGTGCCGACCTGCCAGCCGCTTCCGGCGTCGTCCGGCTGCTCCTGCGTCAGCTGGGACAGCGCGGGGGAGCGCACGCCCCGCTCGGTGAGACGCCGCTGCTGGGACGAGAACACGATGCCCGGAATGGCCCGCAACGACTGCTCGACCCGCGCCGCGTCGTCCTCGCGGAGAGTGATCAACGTGGTCGGGCCGGCCGTCCCGGACGCGAGGACCGCGCGCAGCGACGAGCGGGTGACGCCGGGGTCCACGCGGGCGAGTACCGGTGCCACGGCGTCCAGGGTGGCGTCGAGGTCCTGGGTGCGAGCCGGATCGAGCCGGACCAGCGTCACCGGCTGGGTCCTGACGAGCGGGCGGCCGTCCCGGTCGACGACACGAGCGGCTGCCGTGCGCAGCGTCCGGAGCTCCAGGTGCTCTCCCGCGCGGAGCTCGTCGTGCAGGACCGACGGGGCCCACCGGACGTGCCGCTCGCCGCCGTCTGCTTCGAGCGCCCCGTGCGCGAGATAGGACCACGTGCGTCCGGCGCCGAGATCCCAGGACACCTGGTAGGAGAACCGCTCGTCGGCGACCTCCCGCACGTCGGCGGTGAGCCGCGGGTGCCCCAGACCGTCGAGGACGCCGGTGATCGTCTGCGTTGCTGCCGCCGGGTCGTCGGTCGCGGCTGCTGCCGCCGCCACATCTGCGCGTTCGAGCGCGGTGACGAACTGCTCCACCGCCGACTCCGCTGCCGAGGGGCCGGTCAGGAGGGAACACGACGTGGTGAGCGCCAGGATGGTGGCCGAGAGTGCCGCCGCCACGGTCGTCGTCCGGCGGCGTTGCGTCGTTCTGAGCACGCGCAGAGGCAAGCGGAGCAGCGACGATAGTGCAAATAGGATTACTGCGGGGTCACGATATTGATCTGATATCGCGGCCGGTAGGTTCGCGGAGTGGATCTGCTCCGGCACCTGGAATTCTTCGTGGCGATCGCGGAGGAGGAGCACTTCGGCCGGGCTGCGGGCAGGCTCGGGATCGCCCAGCCGCCGCTGTCGCAGGGCCTGCAGCGGCTCGAGCGCAGCCTCGGTGTGGTGTTGGTGGAACGGAGTCCGCGCGGCGTGCGGCTGAACGCGGCGGGCCGGGATCTGCTGCCCCGCGCCCGCGCGCTCCTGCAGGACGCCGAGGACCTGCGGCGGGTCGCGGCCACCCACGGCGCCGCCGCCGCGTCCCTGCGGGTGGGGACGGTTCCCCAGCTCACCGCACGGGCGGCGACCGCGGTGGCCACCGCGTGCCAGTCCGAGGCCGGCGGCCTCGTGGAGATGACCACGGCGTCGACCACGGAACTGGTCGACGCCGTGACCGCCGGGCAGCTCGACCTGGCCGTCGTGATCCATCCCGCGCTGCTGGGGGCGCTGCGCAGTGGACCCGTCGTCCGCTTCGAGACCGCGCTGCTGGTGCCGGCCGCGCATCCCGCAGCGCGCAGCGGTGAGCCGGTGGCGATCCGGTCGCTGCGTGGCCTCCGGATGGCGATCCCGCCGCGCTCCCACGGGACGGCAGCACACGACCTCCTGCTGGACACGCTCGACCAGCGTGGGCTCGTGGCCCCCGCGCTCTCCGCGCCCGACGACCGCGCCGCGCTGGTCCTCGTCGCCACCGGCCGCGCGTTCGCCCTGACCGCGGACCCCGACCTCACTGCACCGGGCGTGCAGCGGCGGGTCGTCGCCGGCGACCCGCTGCCGCTGCGGCTGCGCGTGGTGTGGCGCAAGGAGGCCGCTGACACGGCGGTACCGGATGCCGTGCTGTCGGCGTTGCGCGACGAGGCCGGCGACGGGGCGGTCGCCTCGTGAACGAGCGGGAGCACGAGATCCGGCAGGCCTTCGCCGACGCCGGTGTGCGGGGCTGGCTGCACGCCACAGCGCTCGGTGGGTCACGCACCCGGGAGATCGGGCTGGGGCCGGACGAGCCGGTGGTGATGGCCTCGGTCTACAAGCTCCCCCTGCTCGTCGCGTTCTGCCGGGAGGTCGACGCGGGCACCGTCGACCCCCGGGAGGGCGTCACGATCGTCCCGGCCGAGCGCACGGCGGGCTCGACCGGCCTGTCGGTGCTGCGGGACCCGGTGACCATGTCCTGGCGTGACGTGGTCTGCCTGATGATCGCGGTGTCGGACAACGCCGCAGCCGACGTCGTGCTGGAGCGGATCGGGCTCGACCGGCTCCACGAGACGATGGCCCACCTCGGCCTCACCCGCACGCAGGTGCGCGGGGGCATGGCGGAGGTGCACCGCACGCTCGTGGCCGACACCGCCACCGCCGACACCGCGGCCGCGTTCCAGGCGTTGGCCAGCCACGACGTCGCCCCGGAGATCCGGGCCTACGACCCGGGCTACGGCAGCGTCACCACCCCGCGGGAGATGACCGGCCTGCTCGCCGCGATCTGGTCCGACCGGGCGGCCTCGCCGGAGCAGTGCCGGTTCGCCCGCGAGGTGCTGCACTCCCAGATCTGGCCGCACCGCCTGCGATCCGGGTTCCCGCACGACGGCGTGCGGGTGGCCGGCAAGACCGGCAGCCTCGGGGCCCTGCGCAACGAGGTCGGCGTCGTGCACTTCGAGGGGGAGCACCCCGTGGCGGTCGCGGTGTTCACCCACGCCGCCCGCGCCGACGCCGCCCTGCCCCGTGCCGACGCCGCGATCGGGCAGGCTGCGCGGCTCGCGGTCACCGACCTGCGCTCCGGCCGCCTGTGACCCGTGGAACGGAAGCTCGCGGCGTTCGAGACTCACACTTGCGCCCTCTCGGGGGCGCAAGGGCGGATCTCCCAGCGATCACCGAGCGGGCGCAGGCCCGCGAGGGCAGGCCGATGGGTGCCGGACTACTGCTCCCCGGGCTGGGGCCAGGGCGTGTCCAGCGCCGGGTCGCGGTGTTGTGCGAGGTCGTCCGGGGTGAACACCGGTGTGGGGATGGTGGGCGGGACGCCCACGCCCTCGTAGTTCCGACCGTCGGAGGCGAGGTAGTCCTCGTTGCCCAGGGTGAACGTCCAGCCGTTGGGCAGCTTCCGTTCCATGTCGTCGGCGAACACGCCCTGGGTTGCCGTCCCGACGCGGCTGGGGGCCGGTGTGCGGCCCTGCAGCGCCTCCGTGAAGGTCTCGCCCGCGCTGACGGTCAGGTCGCTGGTGAGCAGCCGCACCGGTCCGGTGTAGCGGGGACCGGCCCCCGGGGTCACGGTCACCACCCGGAGCCGCCCGTGTGCGGTCGGGTCGTCGGGACTGTTGCGCGCCTGCTTGGAGTAGGCGGTGTAGGGCGTGTCGGTCAGCCGCCCGGCGACCTGCAGCCCCAGCTGGTCGTCGCCGCCGCTGTTCCAGCGGACGTCGATGACCAGTCCCTTCCAGGCCTGGACCCGGGCCTGGGTGAACACCGAGTCCAGCGCCGAGGCCAGCACGGCGCTGTTCTCCGGGAAGAGGTCGTCGTCGGTGCCGTAGCCCTCGAACCCGGTGATGCGCAGGTATCCGCGGCCGCCGGGCAGGTCGGCGTAGGCGATCTTGCCGTCGGCGAAGGTCTGGATGTCGGTGACGCCGAGGTCCTGGCGGAGATGAGCGTCCACCGCCCTGGTGGCGTCCCGGCGGGACACGTCGTCGCCGTCGCGGGTGCCCGGCCGTTTCCCTGAGAACGAGCTGTCGCCGGGCCCGTCGATGGAGGCGTGCGCGTCCCCGAGCGGCGTGATCATGTCGACGAGGATGTTGTACAGCTCGTCGGGGGTGGTGGCCGCATTCACCATCGGCCGGTACTTCGCTCGAATCGCGTTCCAGTCGACGTTCTTGCGCTGCGTGGAGTTGTAGTTCTCCGCGAACGTCGCCCAGAAGATGTCGAAGTCGGTGAGCGGGTTGTCAGGCGTTTCCCGGGTACAGGCCGCGGGCAGCGCGGACATCGGAACGAGGTCGATGTCCGCCGCGGTGCCCAGCAGGCGCAAGGCGCCCTGGCCGTTCGCCGTCCGGTGCAGTGTCTCCACGGCCACCTGGTCGTCGTTGCCGTACTGCACGGTGCCGTCCGGGCCGGCCGTGCCGAGCTGGGTCAGGGTCTGATCAGGCAGGCAGCTGACCGATGTGGTGTCGAACGTCTCCGCGTGACCGTCCCTGACCGCGATGATCCAGCTGTAGCCGTCGGTTCGCCACACCCCGTCCACCGGGGTGGTCCGGCTGCCGGTGGCCGGTGCGGCGCAGGCCGACAGCACGACGGCCAGCACGACGAGAACTGTCGCGCGGAGCGACGGAGGCATGGACGTCCTTCTGAAACGGCAGTCGGCGCGTGGGCAGGAAACGCAATGTTTGCCGGTGGACCCACGGACCGCTGCTGAACGTGAGCGGACGAACAGCGAGGGAATAGAACCGCGCACCAGGAATCGTCTGCGTACTCGTGATCCGTATGTGTTCACAAACCGTCAGCTCATGGGCTTGGCGTCGATCTCAGGTACGCCGCCACGCGGTGATCGTGAGCTCCCAGCGCAGCCGCCCGTCCGGCCCGGTGGCCGCAGGCCGCCCGGGGCCAGAGCCGTCGAGGGTGGCGGTCGTTCCGACCATCGGCTCGACGCCGACCGACCGGTACGGGCGCGCCTCGGGCCAGCCGCAGAGGTTGCGCCACAGCAGCAGCGAGCAGGTGGCGGCCGGGTCGCCCGCCGTGACGCGCCAGCGCAGGACGAGGGCGTCCGGACCGTCCACCACCGCGGCGGAACTGCAGCCGGGCAGTACCGCCGCGACGGCCGTGCCGTCGTCGGGGCCGAGCCGGTCCAGGGGCGTCCCGCCCGGACCGGCCGGCCACGGCAGCACGGCCACGGCACCGTCGACGGGGTGGTCGAGCACGTGGGCGGTGCGGATCCCGGGCACGTGCAGCCGCGCCGCGGGGGAGAGGTCGAGCAGGGCGTGCACCGCGTGGACGAACGGGGTGCCGGGCGGCCCCGTCACCGCGTAGTCGACGGTGAGCGACGCGTCGGCACGCATCCTGCGGGCCAGGCCCAGTGCGCCCGCTCGGACCCGGTGCCCGCCCTCGGCGGCGGTCCAGGACCGGGACCAGGCGGCTCCGTGGTCGGGCTCGCCGCGCACGGTGGGGAAGCACTCCTCGACGCCGCCCACATCGACGAACGCCGCCCCTGGTCCGGCCGCGACCCGCGCGGCGGCCACCTCGGGGTCGGGGTTGCTCCACAGCCACTCGCGCTCGGGGCCGCGGTCACCTGCGGCCGACCGGAGCGAGGTCCAGCGCCCGCCGAGGCCGGGGTCGGTCTCGACCGTGAGCGTCCAGGGTTCCCACGCCGGATCGTCCGCAGGCCAGATCCCGGTGGCCGTCACGCCGGCCGGTCCAGGACGATCACGTCGCAGTCCGGCGCCAGCGCGAACGGCACGGGCACCCCGGCGCCGGCGAGGTCGTGGCCGGCCAGCACCCCGCACTCGACCGCACCTCCGCCTGCCCGCACCCGGTAGCGGGCGTCGCCGCCGAGGCCGGCGAGGGGAACCCGCACGGGCGCGCCACCACGGCCCGCGCCCGGCCGGGACCAGGCGAGCACCACGACACGGGAGGTGTCCGTCGCGGTGTACTGCACGGCGTGGACGGGGTCGGACGGGCGCCCGTGGCGGGTGGCCGAGCCGGTGTGTACGACCGGGCGGATGTCGCGGTGGAGGGCCACGAGCTCACGCGCCCTGGCCCGCGTCGGCTCGTCCCAGGCCCCCAGGTCGGCGCCGATGCCGAGCACCCCGGCCATCGCGACGACGAACCGGAACTCGAGGCTCGCGGGCGCCGTGTCGAGGCGGTCGGGCTCGTCGGTGACCCACGAGCTCATCACGTGCGGCGGGTACGCCGACAGGAACCCGTGCTGGACCGCCAGGCGGTCCCGAGGACCGGTCTCGTCGCTCGGCCAGACCACGTCGGACAGGGCGAGCACCGCGTTGTCGACCCGTCCGCCGCCCCCGGCGCAGGCCTCCACCGTCACGTGGGGGAACTCCTCGCGCAGCAGCGTCATCAGCCGGTGGTAGGCGCGGGTGTGCTGCACCGACCATTCGCGCCCCCGCGGGTCACCGGGCCTGCCGCCGTCGCTCACGGACCGGTTCATGTCCCACTTCAGGTAGCTGACCGGATGCTCGGTGAGCAGCCTGCGCAGTGTCGTGGCGGCCCACTCCTCGACCTCGGGCCGGCCCAGGTCGAGGACGTACTGGTTGCGCATGGTCGTGAGCGGCCGGTCGCCCGCGCGGTAGACCCAGCCAGGGTGGGCGCGGAACAGGTCGCTGTCGGGGTTGACGGCCTCCGGCTCGACCCAGAGCCCGAACCGCATCCCGCGGTCCAGCACGCCCTTCGCGAGCGGCCCGAGCCCGTCGGGGAACTTCGCCGGGTCGGGGTACCAGTCGCCGAGCCCAGCGTGGTCGCTGGTGCGCCCGGTGAACCAGCCGTCGTCGACGACGAAGACCTCGACGCCGAGGTCAGCAGCCACGTCGGCCAGGGCCAGCTGGTGCGCGACCCGGACGTCGAACCCGGTGGCGTACCACGAGTTGTAGACGATCGGCCGGTGCTCGGGGCCGGTGCTGCGGGCGAGCCGGTCGCGCTGGTAGCCGTGCCAGGCGCGCGCGAGCCCGTCGAGGCCGTCCGGGCTCCACGCGCCGAGCAGGTGCGGGGTCTCGAACTCCTCTCCGGGTGCGAGCGTGACCACGGTGGTCTCGTCGTCGGCGCCACCGCTGACCCGGACGACGTCGCGGAACGGGACGGCGTCGACGACCATGCGCCACGACCCGCTCCACGCCAGCGCGACGCCGTACGCCTCGTTGCCGCCGGACTCGCGGGCGCGCAGCGCGACGACGGGGGAGTAGAGGTGCGAGGTGATGCCCTGCCGGCTGCCGAGGCTGAGCTGTCCGGCGGGCAGGTCCACATCGGCCGGGGTGAACTCCCGCGACCACGTGCCGACCAGCTGCGTCACCCGCGCTCCCGGGCCGACGGGCACGTTCCAGGCGGCACCGAACGCCCTGGTCAGGTGCAGGTCGCCCGTCGTGCGCGTGGAGCGCACCCGCGCCCACCGCTCGACCACGTCGTGCGTGCGCGAGGTGCTGACGTGCACCTCCACCTCGACGCCCGCGTCCGCGTCGCGCAGCAGGGCCGTCAGCGCGGCGTCCGGCCCGTCGTCGGTCACGGCCGCCGAACCGGGCACCAGCCGCAGCAGCGCCCCGTCCACGCCGCCGGGCCCCTGCACGAGCAGTTCGGCGAACTGGGCGTGCCGGGTGCCTGCCGCGGCGAACTCGAGCGGCACCTTGTCGGCCGGCGCCTCGAACGGGGTGCGGGCCGGGGGAGCGAGCTCACGCCGCTGCCCGGTGGCGCCCCAGTGGCGCAGGACGAGACCGGCGTCCGTCTCGGCCACGACGTACTCCGACCGGGCCGTCGGGAGCGTCCATTCCGTCATTTGTTCGACCCCACCAGAAGACCCGAGACGAACTGCTTCTGGAAGACGAAGAACACGATCGCCGTGGGCACGGCGGCGACGAGCGAGCCGGCCGCGATGACGTTCCACGAGTTGGAGAAGCCGCCCTGCAGGTTGAGCAGGGCCGCGGTGACGGGGAACTGCGCCTCGGTCCGGAGCACCGTCATGGCCCAGATCAGGTCGTTGAAGATCCACGTGGTGGCGAGCGCGGTGAGTGCGGCGAGCGCGGGGCGGCAGAGCGGCAGCACGATGCTCCAGAACGTGCGGGCCGGCCCCGAGCCGTCGAGCAGCGCCGCCTCGAAGATCTCGCCCGGCAGCGACCGCATGAAACCGTGCAGCACGAACGTGTAGAAGCCCAGCCCGAAGCCGACCTGCACGATCACCAGCGCGGTCAACGTGTCGTAGATGCCCAGATCCTGGGTGATCCGCGAGACCGGGATGAGCAGGATCTGCGGGGGCAGCAGGTTCCCCGCCAGCATGACGAGCAGGATCGTGCGGCGCAGCGGGACATGGAAGCGGCTGAGTGCGTAGGCCGCGGCCGACGCGAGCGCGAGCGAGGCGACCACGGTGAACACGGTGACGATCGCGCTGTTGACGAGCGCGCGCCCCACCCGGCCGTCGGCGAGGGCACCGGCGAAGCCGTCGAGCGACAGGCTCGCCGGCAGCGCGCCGAGGCCGCGCGCTGCGATGTCGTCGAAGTTCCGCAGCGCCACGAGGACGACGAAAAGTATCGGCGCGAGCCACAGGATCGTGAACGGGACCATGACGACGTGGAACCACGGCGACCGGGAGGCGTGGTTCCGGCGGGCCGGGGACGTGGAGGTCGCGGTGACCATGTCAGCTCTCCTCCGCACGAGCCTGGCGGGCGAGGTAGGTGATGATGAACGCGATCGCGAGCAGGAAGATCACCACCGCGATCGCGGAGCCGTAACCGAGGTTCACCACCGTGAACGCCTGCTGGAACATGTACGTCGACAGCAGCTGGGTGGTGTTGTACGGACCGCCGCGGGTCATCGCCCAGATGATGTCGAACGTGCGCAGCGAGTCGATCACGGTGACCGCGAAGACCACCGTGTTCACGCCTCGCAGCTGCGGCATCACGATCCGCCAGAACCGTTGCCAGGCGTTCGCGCCGTCGACGGCCGCGGCCTCCTCGAGCGTCGGGTCGGTGCCCTTCAGCCCCGCGAGGTACAGCACCATGATGTAGCCGACCTGCCGCCAGACGGCGGCGATCAGCACGGCGTAGAGCGCGGTGTCGGGGTCGGCGAGCCACTGCCGCTGCAGCCAGTCCAGGCCGAGCGCACCGAGGCCGGCGTCGATCGGCCCGTCCGGCTGGTACATCACGCGCCAGAACAGGCCCGTCACGGCGAGGGAGATGACCATCGGCAGGTAGATCGCGCTGCGGTAGAACCCCACCCCGCGCCCGGGACGGTTGAGCGCGACGGCGAGCGCCAGCCCACCCACGACGGACAGGCCGCCGAACCCGACCACCCAGATCACGTTGTTGCGCAGCGCCGTGTGGAAGATCGGGTCGGCGGCGAGGCGCTGGTAGTTCTCCAGGCCGACAGGCTTCGCCGCGCCGACGCCCTTCCAGCTGGTGAAGGACAGCGAGAAGCTGTTCATCGCGGGCCAGAACACCCAGAACAGCTCGACGGCCAACGGCACCAGCAGGAACATCCACACGAGCAGCGGAACCCGCCGCAGCGGTCCACCGCGGCGCCGGTCCCGGGTGCCGCGCGTCGAGGGCGCGGCACCCGCCGGTGCCCGCTGCATCGTGGTCATGACGAGAAGACCTGCTGGGCGGCCTGCTGCCACTGCCGTTGGGTGCCGCGGATGTCCGAGGGGTTCGCGATGAACTGCGTGAGCGCGGCGTCCGCCGTGGTCTGCAGGGCGTCGCTGGAGTCGCGGTTGAAGAACTGCGTGATCTCGGCGGTCTCGTTGAGGAGCGTGATGCCTTTCTGCACGAGCGGGCTGAACGTCGAGGTGTCGACGTCCGGCGAGGTCGGCAGGTTCGACGACCCGGACTTCTCGATGAAGGACTGCTGCGCGGGCGCCGACGCGAGGTAGGACAGCAACTGCTTGGCCCCCTCGGGGTTCTGGCTGCCCGCCGCGGCGAAGAACCCGTCGGTGGGGGCCTCCTCGGCGCTCGGCACCGAGGGGTCGATCGTCGGCACGGAGAAGAAGTCGAGGTCGTCACGCTGGTCCGCAGGGAAGTACTCCGTGCAGAACGCCCCGACCAGGTACATCGCGGCCTCGTTGTTGACCATGGGCGTGACCGCCTGCTGGGCGTCCCATGAGGTCTGGTTGGGGTGGAAGTAGGGGACGAGCCGCGCGTACTGCTCCAGGACCGCGGTCACCTGCGGGTCCTCGAAGGAGTGCTTACCGGCGAGGAGCTCCCGGTGGTAGCCGGCGCCGTTGATCCGCAGGTTCAGGTAGTCGAACCAGCCCGCCGACATCCAGGCCGTCGACCCGATGCCGTTGGTGAGCGGGTGGATGCCGCGGGCCTTGAGCGTGTCGCAGAGCGCGATGAACTCGTCCCAGGTCTTCGGTGGCTGCACGCCCCACTGCTGGAACGCCGACTTCTTGTAGAAGATCGACCACCAGTAGTAGTTCTGTGGCACGAAGATGGCCTTGCCGTCCGCGCCGGTCGACAGCGCCCGCAGGGCGTCGGAGAAGTTCGCGCACGCGCCGCCGGGGGCCCACAGGTCCGACACGTCGAGCAGCAGCCCCTCATCGGCATAGGAGTTCGCGACCGATCCCGCGTACCAGCCGAGCACGTCGGGTGGTGTCGCGCTGGTCAGGTACGTCGAGAGCTGCGCCCGGAACTGCTCGGTGGCCACCGAGTTCAACGTGACCGGCGGCCCGTCGAAGGCCGCCACGACGCTTTCCAGCGCCGCCTTCGGCCCGGCGTCCTGGATCCACGACTGCAGGGTCAGGGCGGTCGTCCCGCCACCTGCCCCGCCATCGGCGCCGGTGCCGACGCAGCTCGCGAGCAGCGGCACGGTGGTCAGGCTCGCCGCGCCGAGCAGGAACGAGCGGCGGGAGAACGGTGGAGTACTCACGGAAACCTCCAGCGCGCCGTCGTTGGCGCGGTCGGGATCAGGCGGATCGCGGGGCGGGCTCCCGCGCGGGGAACACGGGGGACGTGCGCGGCGCGGACGCCGCGGAGAACAGGGCGTTGCACTCCTGCTGGAGCGCGACGTCGGACCACATGGGGTGCTGCGGCGCCGCGTTGGAGCACACGACCGTGCCCCAGGCGCCGATCCGCCGGGCGTGCGTCACGGCCTGGCGACAGATCTCGGCCCCGACCGGGCCCTCCTCGAACGTGCCGTGCAGCGGGGTGTAGCCGACCCAGCCCTCGCCGAGGACGACCGGGACGTCGTGGGCGGCCGCCCAGTCGGCGGCCACGTCGAACCAGAACCGCAGCTTCTCGGCCATGGCGATGCGGTGCTCGCCGTAGTGGTCGTAGAGCCAGCGGTCGAAAGCCACCGGGTCGGCCCAGTCGTGGACGTACGCCTCGGCGGCCGAGACGATCGTGGCGTCGAGGCGCCAGCGGTGCTCGGCGGGCACCGTCCACCCGGCGGCGGGGGGCGCCCCGGGCCGCAGGATGTGGGCGGCTCTCTCCTGCGGGAACTGCGCCACCGGCCGGCGCAGGCCGAACTCGTCGATGAGCGCGTCGAGCACGCCGTAGATGTAGGGGTGGACGGCGAGCACGTCGACGTTCTCCGGGATGCCACGCATGCTCTCGTGCGGCACGCGCGCGTAGTTGACGGTGCAGCGGCGGCCGGGGTGGCGGCGGTGGAACTCCTCGACCGCCTCCTGCAGGAGTGGCCGCAGCGCCACGACGGGGTCGGCGTCGGTGGGAAGCCCGTCGGCGAGGTGGCCGACCTGCACCTCGTTGTGGATCTCGGTGAACGCCACGCGGTCGTCGAGGCCCTCGGCGACGAGCAGGTCCAGCAGGTCGGCGTGTGCGGCCGCGAGCCGGCCCGGCCGCTCGGCGGGCGGCACCGCGCTCAGGGCGTCCCACCAGGCCGGATCGGCCGCGAACGCCGAACTCTGCTGGTACTCCCACGACGAGACGATCACGAAGCAGCCGTGCCTGCGCGCGGCGCGGAACAGAGCGAGCAGGTGCTCGCGGGCGTCGATCGTCGTCGGTTCCTTCACGTCGTACCAGCGCATCCGCTGGGCGAAGTCGCCCCCCAGCGGGCCGAGGGCCAGCGCCGCCGTGTCGAGCCCGGAGCCGAACAGCAGGAACGGCATCGCGCAGATCCGCACCGTGTTGTAGCCCCGCTCGACGGCCTGCGCGAACGCGGCGTCGAGGTCGGCGAACGGCTCCCCGGGGCCGGTGCGCACGTACCAGGAGAAGTCCCACAGCGTGATGGTGAGGCGCTCGGGGAGCGGATCGTCGGGCGGCATCAGGCCTCCTCGAGGACGGTCGACGGAGTGATCGACGCGAGCAGTTCGAGCGCGTCGACATGGTGTGGATCGTCCGCCAGCAGCTCCGCCAGCCGGTCCCTGGCGTCGCTCTCGTCGCCGTCGAGGACGGCGAGCTGGGCCCGGAGGAACGCGACCCGCCTGCGCTGCACCACGTCCGGATCCTCGGTGAACAGCAGCATCGACGGCAGCGACGTGGCGAAGTAGTCGACGGTGGCGGGAGTCGCCGCGAGCGCGGCGCAGAACCCGCGCAGGGCGTCGGTGAGGTGCCCGGCCTCGTCGTCGCGGCCGAGCCTGCGCAGTGCGAGCACGGACGCCGCGGTCGCCTCGGAGTAGGGCTGGGTGCTCATCACCAGGAAGTCGCCCTGCTGGCCGGCGGCCGACTCCCACGCGGTCACCGCGCCGTTCCCGTCACCCGCCGCTGCCAGCGCGTCGCCACGCAGCAGCTGCAGCTGGGCCGTGCTCGCGAGCGGGTGGCGGGCCTCGCCGAGCGAGCGCGGCGGGTCGAGCGCCGCGTCGAGCAGCGCAACGGCCACCCGCCCGGCATCGACGCCGCCTGCGGCGAGCTCGCGCTGCGCCTGTAGGCGGGCGAGCCGGTCCCACGCCCGCAGCACCTCACCCTCGCCGCCCTCCCACGGCTGGAAGGTGCGGGCGAGCAGCAGCGCCCGGGCCTCGTCGAGGCGGCTCGCGGTGAGCAGCAGGTGCGCCAGCGCGACGGTCGCGTCGTCGCGGGACTCGACGAGCTCCCGGGCCGCGAGCAGCCGCTCCAGCCGCCGTTGCGGGGGCACACCGCGCCGCGCGTCGAGCTGGTCGCTCTCGAACAGCAGCCGCGCGTCCGGGCCCGCGACGGCGAGGGCGCGGTCGTAGGCCTCCCGCGCACTCTCGGCGTCCCCGAGGTGGTTGTGGGCGGCGAGCCCGAGGTTGCGCCAGACCACGGGATCGGTCGGGTCGAGCTCGCCGCTCGCCCGCCACGCCGCCACCGCGTCGCCGCGCCGGTCGTGCGCGTAGAGCCAGTGCCCGAGCAGCGCGCGGGCCCTGGCGTCCTCCGGGTCGGCGGCCACGGCGCGCTCCAGCACGAGCGCGTCGTCGAGCCGTGCGGGGAAGCACCAGGTGGCGTCGCCGGTGCGCGCCCGCTGCCGTGCCTGCCGTGCGTCATCGGCCCGTCCGAGCCGCTGCAGCAGGTCGGCGCGGTGGTAGTCCAGCAGCGGCCCCGTTGCCGTCTGCCCGATCGCGCGGGCGGGCTCCCGCTCGGCGGCGAGATCGAGCATCCGCAGCGCCGCGTCGAGCTCGCCGACCCCGGCGTGCTCGACCGCCACGTCCAGGCACGTCTGTGCGTCGGCGGTGACCGGGAGCCCGAGCACGTCGCGGGTCCACCAGTCGAGCGGGTCGAGGGCGAGCGTGGCGCCGGCGATGTCGTCGGCCCGCTCGTGGCGTCCCGCCCGGCGCAGCACGATCACACTCAGCGCGCGGGCCTGCAGGTGCTCCGGCTCGACGCGCAGCACGTCCTCCAGCCGGGACAGCGCAGCGTCGTCGCGCCCGGCGGCGGCGTCCAGGCGCGCCATCCGGTACCCGGCAGCGGCCCGCCACGGCCGGGTCCATGAGCTGGTGGCGAAGGCGGCGTACGCGTCGTCGGGCCGGCCCTGCCGTTCGAGCACCAGGCCGAGCGCGTAGTGCGCCGTGGTGTCCTGCGGGTTCCCGTTGAGCGTGGTCAGCCGTGCGACGGCGGCCCGCAGCAGCGACTCCGCCCCGGCCAGGTCGCCGCGCCGGTACGCCCTGGCGGCGAGCCCGACGCTGCTCGCGACGTGCCCGGGGTCGCGGCGCAGCGCCTCGCGCCAGTACGCCTCCGGCGACCGGGTCGCGTGCCGGTACTGCTCGAGGTGGGCGCCGATCACGGCGAGCTCCTCGACGGTCGCGACGTCCGCCGGCGCGGCGGGTTCCCGGGCGGGGACGACGTCCTCTGAGCCGTCGGGGACGCGGGAGTCCCAGGCCACGAGCTCGGCACCGCCGTGCAGCACGCGCAGCCGCAGCCGGGCCGCCGCCTGCGCAGCGGTCAGGGGGAGCCTCCGCAGCCACGGCCGTCCGGGTGCGACGTCGGCGGCCTCCTCGGCCACCACCCGGCCGTCGCCGTCCTCCAACCGCAGGACGCAGCCGGCGCGCTCGGACGTGGTCGCCAGGCCGATGTGCGCGCCGTCCGGCTCGACGTCCACGCGCACGGCCGCCTCGACGGTGGCGGCGTGCGCGGGGCCGATCTCCTGGATCGGGTACCAGAACTGCGAGAACACCTTCGTCTCGCCGGGGGCGATGAACGCGAAGTCGGGCTGGTTGTCGGTGAAGACGCCCGCCATCAGCTCCACGTAGGCGCCGCCGTCGTCGCTCAGGTTGCGGTCCCAGGCGTGCCCGAAGCGCGCGTCGCCCCACGTCCACTGCTTCTTGCCGACGGAGAGGACGCGGTCGGCCACGTGCACGAAGCCCGCGCGGGCGCCGTGGTCGTAGCCGCCGAAGAAGCCCTCCCGGCTGCCCACGCACATGTAGGAGGTGGGCACGGGGATGTTGCGGTACCAGTCCAGACGGTCGCCACGGACCTCGCTGCCGTCCGCGGCGAGCCCGATCCGGTCGTGTCGGCGCGGGTAGTCGATGCCGTAGTACGGCCGGTCGGCGGCGGGGAACGCCGTCGTGGCGCGCCGGGCGTGGTCGGCGACCACGCGGACGTCGCGCGGGAAGAACGACTGGTAGTCGGGGCCGACGCGAGCGGCCACGTTCGCCCACCACAGGAACGTCTGGGTCTGCTCGCTGCGGTTGTACAGGCGCACCCGCAGCTCCAGCGTCGCGCGGTCGGGCCGCAGCCGGATGCCGTGCATGCCCTTCATCCGCGTGAACGGATCGTGGTCGGAGCACCAGACGGTGACCGCGCCGTCGGGCTCGTGCTCGACCTCGACGTCGGTGGGCAGGAACGTCGCCGGGCGATGGTGCTGCGGCCAGTTGAACTCCACACCACCCGCGATCCACGGGCCGGCGAGTCCGACGAGCGCCGGCTTGATCACGGGGTTGCGGTAGAAGAAGTCGTAGCCGGAGCTGCGGTCGTGCCCCACGTGGATCCGGCCGCCCAGCTCGGGCAGCACCAGCACCCGCAGCCACCGGTTCTCCAGGTGCACCGCCGCCCACTCCACGGGGGCCTTCGCGGGACTGATCCGGTCGTGGAAGGGCAGCGGGTAGACCCGGCCCGACGAGCCCTGGTAGACGCGGTGATCCAGGTAGGCCGGGTAGCGGTCGGGCGGCTCCGGGAGGTAGCTGTCGATCGTCAGCGGGTCCCGCCAGACGGCCACCCCGGCGCCGGCCTGCGCGGCAGGGCGGGGTGGGAGCTGCAGTCGTGACTCGCCGTCGAGCATGCCGAGACGCTACGAGCGACGGCGGCGCGTCTGCATAGCCGAATCGACCGACTTACCTGGACGATCCGACGACCAGGGGTACGGTGCCGCCGTGCTGCTGCCCGACGGGTTCCCCGGCCAACGGCTGCGCGTGCTCCCTCGCCCGCTCGTCTCGTCCGCGTTGCGGCAGCCGCCGACGGCGAGCCTCCTCGTCACCGACGCCGGATACTTCCCGCGCGCGGCGAACCACGGCCGACGCCGACCGGAGGGCGCCGACGAGGCCGTCGTGATCATCTGCACCGACGGCATCGGGCGGTGCCAGGTGGCGGACCGGACCACCGTCGTCGCGCCGGGCCACGCCCTCGTCCTGCCCCCGCGGCTGGCTCACACCTACTGGGCTGATCCCGGCAACCCATGGACGATCTGGTGGTTGCACGCCGCCGGCTCACAGGTGCCCGAGCTGCTCTCGGTGGTCACCGAGGGAGGGCGGGAGGGCCTCATCGAGCTGCACGACACCTACCGCGCAGTGTCCACCATCGACGACGCGATCGGGTTCCTCGAACGGGATGAGACCCTGCCCAGCCTGATCTCCGCCTCGGGCATGGGATGGGCGCTCCTGGCGCAGCTGGCGGCCGACGCCGTCGGCGGCGGCCGGCAGCGCACCGAGCCGATCCGGCAGGCCCAGGAGCACCTGCGCCGCAACTTCGCGAAGCCGGTGAGCGTGCCGGACCTGGCCCGCACGGCAGGGTTGTCGCCCTCGCACTTCTCCGCGCTCTTCCGCGCCGCGACGGGCGGTGGCGTCGTCGAGTACACCAAACGCCTGCGGATGGCGCGGGCGCGCGAACTGCTCATCACCTCGTCGCGCACCATCGCCGACATCGCGACGGCCGTCGGCTACACCGACGCGTTCTACTTCTCGCGCCAGTTCCGCACGGTCCACCGATGCAGTCCCAGCGACTACCGCAGCGGGAACCGGGGAGCGTGAGGCTCCCTCTCAGGCATCGCTCAGCCTCGGCGAGGATGCTGGGGCACGGAGGGGATGTCCATGAGTGCCATTGGAGCTGTGCTCGGATTCGTCCTACTGCTGTTCCTGATCGTCCTGGTCGTGCGTGCCGTGCTGGACTGGACGGGCGTGCTGGGCGCGGGAGACTCCGGCGGGGTCGCCAAGGCCCGGCGGCTGTCGCACACGCTGACCGAGCCGGTGCTCGCGCCGGTGCGTCGGGTGCTGAAGCCGGTGCGGGTCGGATCGGTGCAGATCGACCTCGCCTTCACGGTCGTGTTTCTCGTGGTGCTCGTGCTGCGGTCGATCGTGCTCTCCTTCTAGTACTCCAGCCGTAGATCGTCACGGCCAATCGAGGGCTGCTGGCGGTTCCCGGTGCCGCGGTGACGACGCACCAACAGCCACCAGCACTGGGTGTCGCCGCCATCGCCCGCGGACTCCACGGGTGGGAGCAGCGCAACCAGGGCCCAGTCGGAGTAGCGCTGGCCCTTCGCCCCGGCTCCGGCGGAGAGCCGCTGCCACGCTCGTTTCGGTAGGCGAGCGGTCAAGGTGTCGGCGCGGATGAGTCCGAACGTGGTCGGGACGCGGCGGTCGCACTCGATGGCCAGGACGTAGCCGACCCGGCGGATCTCCAGTTCGCCCCGCAAGGCGGGGTCGGCGCCGTAGACCTCGTCCCCGGCGACCCACCGCGCCGCACCTCCGCGTCCAAGGCGTGGCAGATCATGCCCGTGGCCAGCGCGGGCTTGGTCAGGAGTTCGATGTCGGCGGGCACTCCCGCGTCGGCCCAGCGCTGGTCGTCGTCGGCCCAGGACCGCGGCAGGTAGAGCTCGCGGTCGATCATCGCGTGCCCCCGCTGCGGGGCAGCTCAGCGAGCAGCCCGAGCAGGAACCGGCCGGCCCGCCGGTGGGTCTCGATCCGGGGGAACCTGGCGGCTGTCCGGCCGAGCAGCCTGTCGGTCTCTGCTCGCCAGCGGTCGGACTCTGCGCTGTGACCCATGGCCACCGCTTGATCCGATGTCGACACAACGGACGAGGATCAGGCGGTGGCCGTGCCAGGTCCGGGACCGCCACGCCGGCAAGATCACGGCCTACGGCTGGAGTATCAGGAACGGACCCGGTCCGCGGGCGCGGTCCAGCCGGTGGAGCGGATCCACTCGGCCAGGTCCCGGGTGGTCGGCTCGATCGCCTTCACTGCTGCGAGGTCCGACGGGTATTCGGACGCCTTGGCGAACTGGCGGAACATCGCCTTGTCGAGGTCGTTGCCGAGGACGCTCAGTGGCAGGGCCTCGTAGCGTGACGGTAGCCCGGCGCGCGCGCCGAACGCGGCGGCGATCTGGGGGCCCGTCGGCTCGTCGCCGATGACCTCGATGGCTCCGCCGGGCACGTCCGCGGTGTCGAGCAGGATCGCGGCGGCGACCTGGCCGATGTCCTTGATCGAGATCATCTTCAGGGCGATGTCGTTCGGCAGTGGCAGCCTCAGCACGATCGTTCCGTCCTCCAGGCTCGGCGCCATCACGGTCGTGAAGTTCTCCATGAAGGCGGTCGGGCGAACCATCGTGGCCCTCAGGCCGGAAAGCTTCAGGTATTCCTCGATCCGGTGCTTCGAGTCGTGGTGCGGCACGCCCGTTTCGCGATCCGCCCCGAAGACCGAGTTGAACACGACGTGTGGCACGCGCGCCGCGGTCGCCGCATCGACGAGGGCGGTGCCCACTCGGACCTCCTTCTCGATCTCCTCGAGGCTGTTCGCCTCCGGGGTCATGAAGTAGAACGCATCGACCGCCTCCAGCGCGGCGACCGTTGACGCCGGGTCGTCGATCCGGACGGTCGACAGCTCGACGCCCCGGGCGCCCAGCGCCCGCGCCCGATCGGACTCGGGTGTGCGGACGAGGGCCCGCACCCGCGCTCCTCGGGCCAGGAGCGCATCGACGACCGCCCCGCCCTGCTGTCCCGTCGCACCGAAGACCGCGATCGCACCGTTTCCCCGCGTGACCATGGCGTCACCTCTCGCTAGGACATGGCATGAACCCTGACTAGTTCATAGCATGAACAATACTAGTTCATGCTATGAACTAACGCCAGCCATGAGGGTGCCTAGGAGGACTGCGCGGCATGTCAGGACGAGGTGGACGCCGAGACGCCCGACGCGTCCACGATGGCGGTGGCGAGGCGTTCGAGGTCGCGCTGGTCGTCCGCGTCGAGGTTCTGCGCGACGTCGGGCAGGCGCTTGGTGGTCTCGGCGAACACCGCCTCGGCGAGCACCTTCCCCGTGGGCGTCACGCTGAGCATGATGACCCGCCGGTCCTGCTCTGAACTCACTCGGCTGACCAGGTGGCGCCGCTCGATGCGATCGACGAGTTGGCTCAGCGCGTTCTTGGTCATACCGAGCGAGGCGGCGAGGTACGCCATCTGCCGCGGCTCGTCCTTGACCGCGCACAGCAGCGTGGCCTGTAAGGAAGTCAGGTCGTACTCGGCGCAGATCTGCGCGTACCTCCGCTGGATCAGGACCGAGAGCCAGAAGAGCTTGTCGCCGTAGTCCACGCCCGCCGCCCCTCGCCTGGTGCCGAACGCTTAGTCTACCGACGCCGACCGGCTTGCCCGACCGTCCAACTGACAGTGAAATCCGCCTTGCCTTGCCTGGCCTTGCCTTGTCTGGCCTGGAGCGCCGCGACCCCTCCGCGAAGTCCTCGGCGCCTGGCAAATCCTGGCCGGACTCGACGAGCACCAGGGCTGGAGTACGAGGCACGAGCCCGTACGACCATGAGCAGCGGTCCGGCTCCACTCCGCGCGGGAGTGGAGCCGTTGACCGGCGTGTGTCAGTTCTGTTGCCGCCGCATTCCGGCCGAACAGGCGAATCGGAATCAATGACGGTGTGAGCCAGGACATTCTGTCTCGGCGTGCATTTTCCGTAGGCTGGATACCGTATTCGCGGGAGGGTTGGGGCGCGTCCGAATCGGCCGCGAATGGTCCTTTGCTGCCTGCACAACCGTTCCCGGTGCCTGGTTATTTGTTCGGGTTCGGCGTCAGAGCGCAGACAACGGAAGGAGTCCGCCATGGCCGACATGTCCGAGGCTCGTCCACCGGGGGCAGCCACCACGCCACCGGCGCGTGCCTCGCGGCAAGCACGCCGGGCCGCTGCCGCGAGCCTCATCGGTACGACGATCGAGTTCTATGACTTCTTCATCTACGGACTGGCGGCCAGCCTGGTTTTCGGCAGCCAGTTCTTCCCGTCCTTCTCACCGGTCGCCGGGACATTGGCGGCACTGAGCACCTTCCTCGTGGGTTTCGTGGCCCGACCGATCGGTGCGGTCGTGTTCGGCCACTTCGGTGACCGGGTCGCCCGCAAGCGCCTGCTCGTGATCTCCCTGCTCACCGCCGGTGGTTCGACGTTCGTGACCGGACTGCTGCCGACCTACGCCGCGATCGGCGCAGCGGCACCGATACTGCTCGTGCTCTGCCGGCTGGTGCAGGGTCTCGGCCTCGGCGGCGAGTGGGGTGGCGCCGTGCTCATGGCCGTCGAGCACGCGCCGTCCCGCCGCCGCATCGTCTTCGGTGCACTCCCGCAGATGGGAAACCCGGCCGGGCTGGTCCTGGCCACCGTGGTCACGCTGGTGTGCACCACGTTCCTGCCCGTGCGCGAGTTCCAGTCGTGGGGCTGGAGAATCCCGTTCCTGCTGAGCGTCACGTTGATCGTCGCCGGCGTGATCGTTCGTAGCCGGCTGCGCGAGAGCCCCGCGTTCGACCGGGTGCGGGAATCCCGACAGCTGGTGCGGTTCCCGCTCGGTGAGCTCGTCCGCAAGTACCCGAGGGCGCTGGTCGCGGGCACCCTGGCGGTGACCGCCTCCCCGGCGGTCGGCCTGCTGGTCTCGGTCTATCTCCTCCCGTACGGGCAGCGGGTCCTGCACATCTCCACTGTCACGATGCTTCTCCTCACCGGGGTCTACGGCGTCGTCTTCTTCTTCGCCATCTGGATCTCCGCCGGTGTCTCCGAACGTTTCGGCGTCCGCCGCGTCAGCGTCGTCGGACTGGTGTCCGTGGCGATATGGGCGGTGCCGTTCTTCCTGCTCCTCGACAGCCGGTCGCTCCCGGCCGCGGTCATCGCGTACGCGGGCGTCGGTGTCACCGTCGGCGCGGTGAACGGCCCGCAGGCCACCCTGCTGGCGGACCTGTTCCCGGTACGCGTGCGCTACAGCGGCGCGTCCCTCACCTTCCAGCTCTCCTCGGTGCTGGGTGGCGCGATCACCCCGGTCGTCTCGACGGCGCTGCTGGCCGCCACCGGCAGCGGCCTGTCCATCGCGGTGTGGGTCGTCGCCATCGCCGTGATCAGCCTGGTCTCGGTGGCCTGTCTGCACCTCGGGAGCGGCGTCGACCCGATCGAGGAACAGGGCACCGAACTGGCGCAGGTCGCGTAACCCCGATCCGTTCGCCGAGGTCAGCCGCCGACGTGCACGACGGGACGGCGGCCGAGGTCCTTCTCCGCCTGCCGGATGATCTCGCGGGTGACCGGGGCGGTCTCGCCCCGGCCGAGCAGGACGTAGCGCAGCAGGTGGGTGAGCGGGTTCCCCTCCGACCACTGGAAGTGCAGGTGGGGCCGGAAGCCGGTCTCGTCGCGGATGCGGAGCATGATCGCGGCGAGCGCGTTGGGGACCGCGGGGCTCTGGGTGCGCAGTACCCGGTACCCGTCGACCTCCACACCGCGCACGTGGAGCACCTGGGAGAAGTCCGACGGGTCGGTGACGTCGACCTCCAGGAACACGATCGGAGAGGCCTCCGGGATCGGGTTGAGGTCACGCTGCTCGCGTTCCTTGTCCCGGTACTCCGCCAGGTCACCGGCCTGTCGCTTGTTCGCGATCACGTGCAGCGCGCCGTGGTCGATGCAGCTGGTGATGTAGGCGGCGGCGGGCTCGTCGAAGTCGATGTCGTCGGCGCGCAGCTCGGTGGCCCGGGACAGCCTCGACACCAGCGAGATGATCACCATGCCGGCGATGAAGGCCAGCGAGATGACGATGCCGTCGGGCTTCTCGACGATGTTGTCGACCAGCGCGTAGAGGAAGACGAGGGTCACCACGGCGAACCCGAGCACGGCCCGGGGCCGGCGGCGCCGCCATACGGACACGGTGACCGCGAACGCGGCGGAGACCAGCATGACGAGAATCCCCGTGGCGTACGCACCCGCCTGCGCGTCGACACTCGCCCCGAAGATGATCGTCAGGCCGACCGATACCGCCGTGTAGACGAGCACCACCGGCCGGACCGCGCGTGCCCATTCGGGCGCCATCCCGTAGCCCGGCAGGTACCGCGGCACGATGTTGATCAGGCCGGCCATCGCCGACGCTCCGGCGAACCACAGGATGAGGATCGAGCTGAGGTCGTACACCGTGCCGAAGGCGTTCCCGAGCAGCTGGTGTGCGAGGTAGGCCAGTGCGCGCCCGTTCGCCTGGCCGCCCGGCTCGAACTCCGCCGGTGGGACGAGCACGGTCGTGATGAAGCTGGTCGCGATCAGGTAGCCGCTCATGACGAGCGCGGCGACGGTGAGGAGCCTGCGCGTGTTGGCGATCCGGTGGTGCAGCCGCTCCTGCGGGGTGGCGCCGTCGGCGTGCACCAGCGGCATCATGCTCACGCCCGTCTCGAAGCCGGACAGGCCGAGCACCAGCAGCGGGAACGCCAGGAACGCCGTGCCGAGCGCGTTGCCGAACCCACCCGTGCTCAGCAGGGCGTCCACCCAGTTGCCCAGCACCACCGGGTGCCCGATCGCCTCGACCAGTCCTGCGACCACCACCACGGCGTTGAGCAGCAGGAACACCACGACCAGCGGTACCGCCACCCCGACGGCCTCGCTGAACCCGATCAGGAACACCCCGCCCAGAACGAGCAGGAGAACCACGGTGATGAGTACCTGGTGGCCGGTGAGCCAGTCGGGGGCGAACGGGTTCTCCACGAAGTGGGCGGTCGCGTCCGCCGACGACAGCGTGATCGTGATGATCCACGACGTGGCGACGAACCCGAGCAACGTCAGTACGAAGAACTTGCCCCGCCAGAACGGCAGCAGCCGCTCCAGCATCGCCACCGACCCCTGCCCGTTGGGGCTCTCCGCCGCGACCCGCCGGTACATCGGCAGCATCCCGAACAGGGTCAGCACGACGATCAGCAGCGTCGCCAGCGGGGAGACCGCCCCGGCGGCCAGCGCGGCGATGCCCGGCAGGTAGCTCAGCGTGGAGAAGTAGTCGACCCCGGTCAGGCACATGACCTTCCACCACGGGTGCTCGTCGTGGTGGGTCTCCTTGGCCGCCGGACCGGGGACGGACTCCACCCGGTGGTGCAGCAGCCAGCGCGCGAGCCCGTTCGGCGGGCGCCGGTCGGATGCGTCGGGGCGGGGAGGCCCTGCCTGCTCGCGGATCGCGTTCACCGCGAACCTCCTGCCCAGCTCATCGCGCATCCTCTCCTCGTCCGGACCCCGGGACCATCCGCGGTGCGGCCCGCCTGCACTCGGCACGGATCTTGCCGGTGGCCGGTTCAGCGGACATTCGTGCTCGTTCGACCCGTAGGTACGTTTCGACCCGGCGCGGAGGAGGTGCGCAGCGCAGTTGTTCACGGGCTGGGCTGGAGATCAGACGTCGGTTAGAGGGTGTAACCACCGGCTCTGCGCGAGCGAAGGCTCACCGTGCATCGACGTCGCGCCCTCCTGATCATCCCCGCGCTCCTGACCGCCCTGGTGGCCTGCAGCACGTCCACAACCGCACCGTCGGCCGCCGTGTCGAGCGCCACGGCGTTGACGAGCAGCCCGGCGCCGACGAGCAGCCCGGCGCCGACGAGCAGCGCAGCGCCGACGACCACGCCGGCGCCGACCACGATCGCCCCGGCACCGGTGGCCGTCGCCGCTGTCCAGGCGCCCGTCGTACGCCCTCCGGTTCCCACTCCCGCGCCCACGAAGGCCACGCCCAGGCCCCCGGTCACGGTGGCAGCTCCCGCCCCGAAGCCCTCCCCGAAGCCCGCGCCCAAGCCGGTGCCCGCGCCGCCCCCTGCGTCCAAGTCGAAGTGCCACCCCAGCTATCAGCCGTGTGTCCCTGACGGCCCCGACCTGAACTGCCCGGACATCAAGTTCAAGGTGAAGGTTGTCGGGCCGGATGAGTACCGGCTGGACGCCAACAAGGACGGGTGGGGCTGCGAGAGCTACGGCTGACGCAATGCAGCTGCCGATCCCGCAGCGCCCCGTGACGACGTCCACGCGCAGGTCGCCGCAACAAGGCGGAGAGTCAGAACACGGGCGTGACTGCTGCACCGGACCCGCCAGGCTGACGGCTTGTGCTCCTGGCTCACGGCGCTCCCTTGTGCGGGTCCGGCAGTCGGGGCGGTGGCTTGCGGGGTCAGGTGGCCAGGGCGGGGTCGGGGACGCCCGCGCGGCGGCTCGTGCCCGTGAACCGGGCGACTCGCGGGTGGTTCAGTGTCCTCGCAGAGCGGGCGTGTTCGTCGCAGATGCTGTGGGTTCTGCGAGGAGCACGGTGGTTCTGCGAGGACGTGGTCGGGCGGGCGCTGGCTTGTGGGGGTTAGGAGAGCTGGGCGGGGTCGGGCGTCTGCTGCGGCTACTCACGCCCGTGAACCGGGCGACTCGCGCACCGGAACCGGGCGACTCGCGGGCGGGGCGGGTGGGCGCTCCGGGATGGCAGGACCTGACGCGGTCGGTCCCCGAGGCGTAGCCGTGGGACGACGGGGCGACCGACGATCGGATCCCGCTCCCGCCGGTGGGGCATGATCGACGACATGGCCAGCGCCCGATCCGCCTCCGACCTCGATCTCGACGGGCGGCGGTTCGCCATGGTGTCGTCCACGGCGAGCGAGGTCGATCCGGCCTCGCCCACGGTCTTCGACTACCACGAGCGCGACGGCATGGTCTGGGGCGAGTACGAAGGCGACACGGTTCGTATCGGTCGCTTCGTCGGCACGCGCGAGGAGCGGCGGATCTCGATCCGGTTCACCCACGTCGTCGACGCCACCGGTGAGGTGGTGGGCGGTGCGGCGGAAAGTCGCATCGAGCCGCACGCCGACGGCCTGCGGCTGGTGGAGGACTTCCGCACGGCCGACGGGGACCAGGTCAGTGTCTGCGTGGAAGTCCGGTAGGCCAGGGGGTGGCGTCGACATCGACGTCAGCGTGGTCGCGCCCGCGCCCTCACCACTCCCACGTCCATCTCGCCGCTAGTCGAGCCCGGCGTGGTCGTCGCTCGCGCGGATGAACCGCGTCATGCCGACCTGCTGGGTCGGGGGCGGCGCCGTCGGCACGTCGTGTGGCAGCAGGTAGGGCCGCCGGACCACCTCGTCCATCACGAGCACCGACTCCACCGCGCGGATCTCGGGCAGGGTCGCCAGGACGTCGGTGACGAAGTGGTGCACCTCGGCCACGTCCCGGGCGCGGACGAGCAGCATCGCGTCGTGCTGGCCCGTGGTGACGGCGCAGTACTCGACCTGCCTCATCTCCGTCACGCGGCGGCGGAACGAGGACCACGTCTGCGGGCTCACCGTGACGAAGACGAGGGTGCAGATCCCGAAGCCGACCTTGCGCGGGTCGACCTGGGCGCTGAAGCCGGTGATCACGCCGGAGGCGAGCAGGTTCTCCACGCGCGTGTAGACCGTGGCGCGGGAGACCCCCACCTGATCGGCGAGGGCCGACATGGAGATCCGGCCGTCGCTGCGCAGCCCGGCGAGGATCCTCTGGTCGACGTCATCGGGTGGGCCGGCGGTTCGTCCAGTCGACGGGCTCGCGGCATCCTTGCCTCTGGACATTCGTGCCCTCTCTGGCCGCAACAGGTGTCGTTCATCCGCCGTGATCGATTGTTACTGGACGAGCTGAGAAGCAGTGCCGCATGATACGGCCGAATCGTCTAGTTGACGCTGTCTGCGGGCGCAATCCGTCGAGCCGCGACACGCGCGCGTGGGGGTACTCATGACCGGTCCGATGTCCAACCGCGGCCGCGGCCGCTCGGTGGCGCTGGCTGCCGCCGCACTGGTGGCCGTGGCCGTGGCCGCCTGCGGGTCCGGCTCGTCGGGTGGCGGCGGGGGAGCGGGCGGCGACACGCTCGTCATCGACTCGAGTTTCGACCTCAAGACGGTCGACCCGGGCCGCGAGTACGAGCTGACCGGGCAGATGCTCACCAAAGGCATGTACGAGACGCTGCTGACCTTCGCGGGCAACGACCTGACCAAGCCGGTCGGCGAACTGGCGACGGGCTACGAGCTCTCGCCGGACGCGACGACGCTGACGCTGCCGCTGGCGCAGGGGCGCGTCTTCTCCGACGGCACCCCGGTCACCGCCGACGATGTGGTGTTCTCCCTGCAGCGCCTCATCGGCCTCAAGGGCAACCCGTCGTTCCTGCTCGACGGCGTCACCGTGGCCAAGAAGGACGCCACCACGGTGGTGCTCACCAGCGCGAAGCCGAACCCGGCCCTGCCGTTCATCCTGCCCAACCCGGCGCTGTCGATCGTCAACTCGAAGGTCGTGACGGCCCACGGCGGCACCACCGACGACAAGGACGCCGCCGAGGGGTACCTCAACGGCGCGTCCGCGGGATCCGGCCCGTACGTCCTGAAGTCGCTCGACGTGGCCAGCCAGGCCGTGCTGACCCGCAACACGGCGTACAACGGCCCCGACAAGCCCGGCTACGGCACCGTCGTGATCCGCAACGTCAAGGCGGCCACCCAGGTGCTCAACGTCCAGAAGGGCGACTCCCAGGTCGCGCTCGACCTCTCGGGTGACCAGGTGACCAGCCTCGACACGAGCAAGGTCACCGTCGCCAGCGGCGCGTCCGCGTACACGATCTTCCTGCTGCTCAACCAGAGCCCCGAGGTCTCGCCCGCCACCAGCAACCCCCAGTACGTCTCGGCGGTGAAGAAGGCCATCGACTACCCCGGGCTGCTGGGCGTGGCCGGGACGGGCTCGGTGCAGCCGGCGGGCATCATCCCGTCGATGATCGCGGGGACGCTGCCCGCCGCCGACGCCCTCAAGCCGGACGTGGCGGGGGCCAAGGCCGACCTCGCCGCCAGCGGGATGGCCGACCAGAAGCCCAAGCTCGCCTACCCCAGTGACCTCACCCTCAACGGCTTGAGCTTCCAGACGCTCGCCGAGAAGCTGCAGTCGCAGCTCGCCGCCGCCGGCATCACCGTCGACCTGGCGCCCGCCCCCGTGGCCACCGAGCTGGACAACTACCGCAACGGCAAGGAGCAGATGGGGCTCTGGTACTGGGGACCGGACTTCCCGGACCCGTCCAACTACCTCGCCTTCGCGCCCGGCGGCCTGATCGGGAAGCGCGCGAACTGGCCCGCCACCGCGGCGCCGGACATCGACACTGTGGCCACCACCGCGGGGGCGACCGTCGACACCGCCCAGCGTGACGCCGCCTACCAGCAGTTCCAGCGGAGCCTCAACGCCTCCGGCCCGTTCATCCCGCTCGTGCAGCCGCCCTCCAACATCGTCACGGCGACGTCGGTGACGGGGGCTGCGTACAACCCGATCTGGACGGTTGATGTCGGTGCCATCGGAGCCGAGTAGCGCGGCCGAGGGCGCGGTCGCCGACAGGGACACGCACCGGCCAGGGCACCCGCTGGCCCGGTACGTGCTGCGCCGCATCGGGGTGTCGGCACTGCTCGTCCTCGGCGTCACGCTGGTGACGTTCGTGCTGACGAACCTCGTGCCGGGCGACACCGTCGCGGCCAACCTCGGGCAGCAGGCGGCGGAGGACCCGACGATCGTGGCGGCCTACCGCGCCCACTACGGGCTCGACAAGCCGTTGCCGGAGCAGTACCTGACCTACCTGGGGAACCTGCTGCGCGGCGACCTCGGGGAGTCGCAGCAGACCCACCGGTCGGTCGTGGCGGACCTGTCGGCCGCGGTGCCTGCCACGCTGGAGATCGCGATCGGCGCCATCGTGCTGTCGATCCTGGTCGGCGTCGGCCTCGGGGTGGTGGCCGCGGTGCGGCGCGGGCATCTCACCGACAGCGCACTGCGGCTGGTGTCGCTGGTGGGCATCTCCGTGCCGACGTTCTGGCTGGCCATGGTGGCGTTCTACGTCTTCTCCTACCAGCTCGACATCGCCCCCGGGTCGGGACGGCTCTCCCCGGCCACCACCGCACCACCGGACGTGACCGGCCTGTACACGGTGGACTCGCTGCTCGCCGGGCAGTGGGTCACGTTCGGCGACGCCGTGGCGCACCTGATGCTGCCCACGCTGGTGCTGACGCTCTACACGGTCGGGCTGCTCACCCGCTTCACCCGCTCCGCCGTGCTGGAGGTGCTCGACCAGGACTACGTGCGCTCGGCGCGGGCGAAGGGCCTGCCGGGCCGTACCGTGCTCGTGCGCTACGTGCTGCGCGCCGCGCTGGTGCCGATCCTGACGGTGGTCGGCCTGGCGTTCGGCGCCCTCCTGTCGGGCACGGTGCTGGTGGAACAGATCTTCTCCTGGCCGGGGATGGGCTCCTACGCCTACCAGGCGGCGTCGCACCTCGACCTGCCGGGCGTGATGGGCGTGGGGCTGGTCGTCGGCGTGATCTACGTCGTGATCAACCTGGTCGTCGACCTGCTCTACGGCGCCATCGACCCCCGGGTGCGTGTCACATGAGCGCCGTGGTCAGTGCGGATCCGCTGCGGTCGAGCGGCCTGCGGGCGCGGTTCCGCAAGCGGATCCCGCAGGCCTGGCGCACCCCGCTGGGCGTCACCGGCGCCGCGGTGGCGGCGCTGTGGATCCTCGTCGCCGTACTCGGACCCGTCCTGTGGCCCTACGGCCCGCTGGCCCAGGACTTCCCCCGCCTGGAGGCGCCCAGCGGCGCGCACTGGTTCGGCACCGACGAACTGGGCCGCGACGTGTTCACCCGCGTGCTGGCAGGCGCGCAGGTGACGGTGCCGCTCGCGCTGCTGCTCGTCGGGCTGTCGGTGGTGGTCGGTGGCGTGCTCGGGCTGGCGGCGGGGTTCTTCGGGCGCTGGGTCGACGAGACCGTGATGCGGCTGACCGACCTGGTGATGGCGTTCCCCATCGTCATCCTCGCCATGGTGGTGGCCGCGGCGCTCGGGGCGAGCCTGGTCAACGCGGTGCTGGCCGCGCTGGTCGTGTCCTGGCCCGCGTACGCCCGCGTGACGCGGGGACTCGTGGTGGGCGTCCGTACCGCCGACTACGTGCTGGCCGACCGGCTGCTCGGCTTCTCCGCCCTGCGGTCGCTGCGCACCGACATCGTCCCGATGGTGGTGGGGCCGGTGCTGATCCTCGCGACCCTGGACATCGGCACCGCGACGCTGCTGCTCTCGGGCCTGTCGTTCCTCGGGCTCGGGGCGAAGCCCCCCACGGCGGAGTGGGGCTCGATGGTGTCCACCGCGGTCCAGAACTTCGACTCGTGGTGGCTCGGCGTGTTCCCCGGCCTGGCCATCCTGACCGTCGTGATGGCGTTCAACTTCCTCGGCGACGCGCTGCGCGACGCCCTGGACCCGCGCACCGCGGGCGTCCTCGGGAAGGCCGAGACCCGATGACCGTGCTGGACATCGCCGGTCTCACCCTTTCCATCGGCGGGACCGAGATCCTGCGCGGCGTGGACCTGCGCCTGGAGGCGGGCCGGGTCCAGGGGCTGGCGGGGGAGTCCGGCTCGGGCAAGACGATGACGGGGCTCGCGGTGATGGGGCTGCTGCCGCCCGGGTCGCAGGTCGGGGGGCGCATCACCTACGGCGACCAGGAGCTACTCGGGCTGTCCCCGGGCCGGCGCAACGCCCTGCGCGGCACCGAGATCGCCATGGTGTTCCAGGACCCGTCCACGAGCCTGCACCCGATGCTCAGCGTCGGCGCGCAGACCACCGACCACCTGCGCCACCACCTCGGGTTGCGCCGGGGCGCCGCGCGCGAGCGGGCCGTCGAGCTGCTCTCCCGGGTGCGCATCCCCGATCCGGCGGCTGCGCTGCGCCGTTACCCGCACCAGTTCTCCGGCGGGCAGCGCCAGCGGATCGCGATCGCCATCGCTCTGGCCTGCTCGCCCACGGTCCTCATCGCCGACGAGCCCACCACCGCGCTCGACGTCACGGTGCAGGCCGGGGTGCTGCACCTGCTGCGTGACCTGGCGTCGGAGATGGGCCTGGCGGTGCTGCTCGTGACGCACGACCTGGGCGTCATGAGCGCGGTGGCCGACCGGGTGGCGGTGATGCGGCACGGCGAGGTCGTGGAGGACGGCGAGCGCCACCAGGTGTTCACCGCCCCCGCGCACCCCTACACCGCGTCGCTACTGGCGAGCCTGCCCGGCGCCACCGGCGGTGTGCAGAGCCTCGACGACGTGCGCGCGCTGGAGGGGACGTGAGCAGGCTGCTCGACGTGACGGGGCTGCACGTGACCTACCGGGGGCGCCCACCGGTGCGGGCCGTCGACGGTGTCGACCTCGCGGTGGAGGCCGGGCAGGTCGTGGGCCTGGTGGGGGAGTCGGGGTGCGGCAAGTCCACCATCGCCCGCGCCGTCTGCGGACTGGTGAAGCCGGCGGCGGGCACCGTGACCGTCGACGGCACCCCCGTCACACCCCTCGGGCTGCGCCGCCGCCCGGCCGCGCTCACCCGCGTCCAGATGGTGTTCCAGGACCCGTACGCCTCGCTGCACCCCCGGCGGGCGATCGGCGTGCAGATCGGCGACGGGGTGCGCGCAGCCGTCACCCGGGGCGCGGCGCCCTCCGAGCCCGCGGAGTGGCTGCGGCGGGTCGGGCTGGACCCCGACGCGGCCCGCCGCCACCCCCACGAGTTCTCCGGCGGCCAGCGCCAGCGCATCGCGATCGCGCGGGCCCTGGCGGCGCGGCCGGACCTGCTCATCGGCGACGAGCCGATCTCGGCGCTGGACGCATCGACGCAGGCCGTGGTCGCGGCGCTGATGCGCGACCTCGCGGTGGACAGCGGGGCCGGGCTGCTGTTCATCTCCCACGACCTGTCGGTGGTGCGGCTGATCGCCGACCGGCTCGTCGTCATGTACGGGGGGCGGGTCGTCGAGTCGGGTCCGGCCCAGGAGATCTGGCGCGACCCGCAGCACCCCTACACCCAGGCGCTGCTCGCGGCGGTTCCGGTGGCCGACGGCTCGGGGCGGATGCCCGCCCCGCCCGTCGACGACGCCCGGTACCCGCAGGACGCGGTCCTGCGCTGACGCGGACCGGCGACCGGCGTTCCCGCACGGATCGCTTGTACGATCGGCGACATCCGATCGGCTCGGCCGATCCGAGAGCGATCCGAGCGATCCGCGAGAAGTGAGGCTGTGATGGCGACCCCGGCGGTCCCGACGCAGGCCGTCGAGTTCGAGATCACGAACATGGTCGGCCACCTGCTTCGCGCCTGCCAGCAGGCGCACGTCGCGATCTGGTCCGACGTCTTCCCCGCCGGTCTCACGAGCCCGCAGTTCGCCGTGCTCAACGCACTGGCTCAGGAGGGCGAGCTCAACCAGACCACGCTCAGGTCACGCGCTCGTCTCGACCGCTCCACCGCGGCCGACGTGATCCGCCGCCTGGCCGCCCGGCGGCTGATCACCCACATCAAGGATCCCGCCGACGCCCGACGCCGCGTCGTGCGACTGACCCAGGCCGGCCGCGCCGTCTACGCCGAGGCCGTCGACCGGGCCTTGACGGTCAACGAGACGGTGCTCGGGGGGCTCGACGAGACGCAGCGCACGCAGCTGGTCTCACTCCTGCAGGCGCTGCTCGACCAGCACAGCGACCTGCTCGGCTACGAGGTCGACAGGGCGCCCGTCACGGGTTGACGTGCTCCGTCGGGCAGGTGCACATTCATCCGCATACTGACAAACTTCTCTGCGTCTCGGCCGCCGGCAAGGAGCTGTGGCCTGAGGTACGTTTGACGTGCTCATTGGCGATAGGAGGGACGGAACGCCCAGGCGTCCTTGACCGCGGTCCCGGACCGTACGTAGCTTCGTCAGTATGCGGACGAAATTGGCGTGCACCCCGGGCGATCTCCGATGACCCGTACCGAGCGGAGTGAGTTCCTGGTGATCGGGGGCGGGATCGGCGGTCTTGCCACCGCGCTCGCCCTGGCCCGGGAGGGTCGTCGGGTTCGCGTGCTGGAACGCGAACCGCAGTTCGGCGAGATCGGCGCGGGGCTGCAGCTGGCGCCGAACTCCTCCCGGGTGCTGGATCGCCTCGGCGTCCTGTCCGACGTCACGCGCGATGCGTTCTTCCCCCGCCGTCTCGTCCTGCGCGACGCCATGACCAGCGATCCGATCACGGCGATGGAGACGGCCGAGCCGTTCCTCGAGCGGTTCGGCTACCGCTACTTCGTGACGCACCGGGCCGACCTCCACCGTGCGATACAGGTGGCCTGTGAGGACAGCGGGCTCGTCGAGCTGTTGGCGTCCAAGCACGTGCTGCGCGTCGATCCGGGCGGAGCACTGGTCGCCTGCGCCGACGGCAGTGCGTACGAGACCGAGGCACTGATCGCCGCGGACGGGCTCCACTCCCGGACCCGCACGATGCTCATCGAGGACGGTGAGCCGGAGGACTCCGGCTATGCCGCCTACCGCGGCACCGTGCCGATCGAGGCCCTGGCCGAGCACGGCGGGCTGCGTGAGCCCGACGGCATGGTGATCTGGGTCGGGCCGGGCCTGCACCTGGTGCAGTACCCGGTGCGCCGCGGCGAGCTGGTCAACCAGGTCGCCACGTTCGACACGCGTCGCTATCCCGCCGGCACCGACGACATCGGACGCCAGCTCGACCGGGTCTTCGAACGCACCTGCCCGGAGGTCGCCCACGGTGTGGCGCTCATGGACCACACCCGGCGATGGCCGTTGCTGGACAGGGCGCCGATGAGGGGGTGGAGCCGGGGCAACATCACGCTGGTCGGGGACGCCGCGCACCCGATGCTGCAGTACCTCGCCCAGGGCGCAGGCCAGGCGATCGAGGACTCGGTGGCGCTCGCCGACAGCGTGACAGCGCACCCCGGCGACATCGAGGCCGCCTTCGCGGCCTACGAGTCCCACCGCTACCCGCGCACGGCGAGGGTCCAGACCACGGCCCGCACATGGGGCGAGATCCTCCACATCGACGGGGTCGGCGCCGTCATGCGGAACGCGCTCCTGTCGCAGCGGGCCGACGACGACTTCGAGATCGTCGACTGGCTCTACGGGACGGGCAGGTCGTGGCGGAGCGGATCGACCCTCGGGAGTCGTTCTCGGGGCACGAGCTGACGACGCCGTGGGATGCGTTGCACCGCGCCTACTTCAACGGCTACGCGCTGTGGACCTACCTCACCACGCCGTTCCTCCTCGCGAAGCCCGGAACAGCTGATGGTGTCGATCGAGCTCAGCGACGTCCACTTCGTCAGGTGACTGTCGTGGCGCGGTGGAGGAGACCGGCGATGCCGAGCACGACGATCGTGAGCGCGAGCACGGCGGTGGTCGCCGCGTAGACCGCGGGTGCGGTGCCGTAGTTGAGGCTGCTGTAGAGGTAGACCGGCAGGGTGCTCACGGACGGTGTGGTCAGGAAGGCCGAGATGACCACGTCGTCGAAGGAGAAGGTGAAGGCCAGCACGGTGCCGGTCAGCACCGCTGGCAGGAGTGCGGGGACGACGATGTCGCCCAGGATCCGCAGCTCGGACGCGCCCAGGTCGCGCCCGGCGTCCTCGAGCCGGCGATCAAGGGTGAGCACCCGCGCCCGGACGATGAGCGCGACGACCACCATCGTCATCGGGGTGTGCGCGGCCGCGAGCGTCAGGAAGCCGAGCGGGACGCCGAGCCGGCCGGCGAACTGCAGGAGCGAGACGGCGAGCACGACCTCCGGCATGATCACCAGCAGGTAGCCGAGGCCGGCCAGCGCCCGGCGCACCCGCGCCGACGGGTGGCGCACCATCGCGTAGCCCCACGCCGAGCCGAGCAGGCCGGAGACGGCCGCGACCACGAGGGCGACCTGCAGGCCGGTGAGTGCCGCCGAGCGGAGTGAGTCGTCCTGCCATGCGGCGGCGTAGGCCCCCAGCGACCAGCCGGTGAGACGGGCGGTCTGCCTGCCGTCGATGCCCTGGTTGAACGAGTAGAGCACGGAGACGAGCAGCGGCAGGTACAGCACGGCGAGCCCCAGAGCGCAGACCACGCCCAGCGCCGTGCGGGTGGACCGCAATCGCGTCATCGCGGTCTCGTCATCGTCGTCTCGTCACCGCGGCGCCTCGTCGAACCCCCGGGTCAGGCGCAACAGCAGGGCCACCAGCACGCCCACCGCGACCAGGATGAGCACCGCGATCGCGGAACCCAGCGCGTAGTTCTGGGACTGGACGTACTGCGTCTGCAGGAGCTGTCCGAGCAGGAGACCGCGGCCCCCGCCGAGAAGCTGCGGCACCACGAGTTCGCCGAGCATCGGTACGGCCGTGAGGAGCGCGGCGGTGGCCACCCCCGGTCGCGCGAGGGGCAGCACCACCGAGGTGAACCGGCGCCATGCCCCCGCTCCGAGGTCGGCCGCCGCGTCCGTCGTCGACCGGGGGATGCGGGAGAAGACCACGTACTGCGGGAGGACGGCGATCGGGAGATAGCCGTAGACGATCCCGATGACCACCGCGGCCCGGGTGCCGATCAGGTCCAGCGGCGCGTGCAGCAGCCCGAGCGCGTGCAGAACGCTGTCGACGGGCCCGCCGCTTGCCAGGATGACCTGCCAGGACAGCACCCTGATGAGGAAGCTGGAGAAGTACGGCAGCAGGATCGCGGCCAGCAGCGCACCGGCGAACCGGGCGGCGTGCCGCGCGATGAAGTAGGCGATCGGCATGGCGAGCAGCACGCTGAGCGCGCCGCAGCCGACAGCGAGCACGACGGTCTGCACGAAGGTCTGCGCGTACAGCCCGCCCAGCGCGGTGCGGTAGTTGTCGAGGGTGAACCCGAAGGTCACGTCGCCGAAGCCGGGGTGGGCGAAGGACAGCGCGACGGTCAGCAGCAGCGGTGCGACGAAGACGGCCGTGAGCCACAGCCCGGGCGCGGCGGCCAGGAGATGGGGCACGAGCGCGGCTGCGTCACTCCGCGGCGTCGCGCGGCGAGCCTGGTCAGGACAGTGCATGGAGCTCGGTCTGGATCTCCTGGTAGACCGGGATGGTGTCCGGGTTCACCACGAAGGTGGTGAGCTTCGACAGGTCCACCCCGGCGCCACCGAAGATGAGATCGACGTTGTCGATGCCCGGCGGCAGCTTGCCGCGCAGGCCCGCGAGCGCGGTGGGGTAGCCGAGGAACCGGGTGTCGGTGATCTGTGCCTTCTCGGTCAGCTCGTAGTTGAGGAAGGAGTAGACGGCGTCGAGGTGCGGGGCGTTCTTCGGTATCGCGTAGCTGTCCACCCACAGCTGGCTGGTGGGGCCGGGCACCGACCAGCGCAGCGCGGGGTTCTGCTCGATGGCGCGCCGCGCCCCGGCCTGGTCGTGGATGGCCAGGACGATCGAGCCGTTGACGATCGGGTCCACGTTGGAGCTGGTGAACTGCGGTTTCGTCCTGGTGACCCAGTCCTTCATCCGGTCACCGGCCGCGCGGATCACCGACTGGTCGGTGGTGTTCCAGTCCTTGCCGTCGGCCCAGAGCGCGACGCCGACGTTCTCCCACCCCGACGCGGACAGCCGGATCTTGCCCTGGACGCCGGGCCGTTCGCCCGCGTCCAGGAAGTTCTGCCACGTGGTGATGTCCCCGCCCACGGCCCGGGGGTCGTAGATGACGCCCTGCAGCCCCCAGTCCTTCGGGACCGAGTACTGGTTGTGCGGGTCGTAGGCGCGGTCGAGCAGGGACGGGTCGAGTGTGGACAGGTTGAGCCTGCTGTGGTCGATCTTCTGGACCAGGTCGCGCGAGGCGTACTCGGTGATCCATCCCGATGTCGGGACGACGAGGTCGAACCCGGTTCCCGCCGCGCTGTTGAGCTTGGCCGAGAGCGTGTCGTTGGAGTCGTAGGTGGTGATCTTCGGCGTGATGCCGCTCGCCGTGGTGAAGGCGGTGAGGTTGTCCTGGGCGAAGTAGTCGGCCCAGCTGTAGATGTCGAGCTGGGACGCCGCCGCCGAGCCGCCGCCCGCGCCACCGCAGGCGGCGAGGAACGCGGTGGCCGACAGGGCGCCGGCGGCGCCGAGGAGGTTCCGGCGGCTCAGCCGCAGGTCGTGCAGGGTCATGGAGGGCTACCGTTCGTCAGAGCGGTGGACAAGGGATAGACGTGGGCCGACGCGGCGGGCCAGTGCGCCACGACGTCGGCGCCGACGTCGGGAACCGTGGGGCCGCCCCATCGCGGGCAGCTGCTGACAAAGGTCGTACCGCCGGGCGTCGACGCGGAGATCCGCAGCTCGGGGCCCACATCGACGACTTCGGTGACCCGCACGGGCACGGCGTTGTCCATCACGGACGGCGGGCGCGGTTCGATCGCCACCCGCTCCTGGCGCACCGCGACCACGACGGGCTCGCCGACTGCGGGAGCTCCGTGCGCCGTCTCGGCATGCAGGAGCCCCACGTCCGTGGCGATGCTCCACCGCCGACCACGGGCCGTGTCGACGCGGCCGGTCACGAAGTTGTGCTCCCCGATGAAGCGCGCCGCCCAGAGCGTGGCCGGCGCGTCGTAGATCTCGGCGGGCGTGCCCTGCTGCTCCACCCGGCCCTCGTGCACGACCACGACGCGGTCGGCGAGCCCGAAGGCCTCGTCCTGGTCATGGGTCACGTACACGAAGCTCGTGCCCAGCTCGCGGTGGATCCGGCGCAGCTCGATCTGCAGGTCCCCGCGCAGCCGGCGGTCCAGAGCACCCAGCGGCTCGTCGAGGAGGAGCACGGCCGGCTCGTTCGCCAGCGCCCGTGCGATGGCGACGCGTTGCTGCTGCCCCCCCGACAGCTGCGCGGGCCGCCGTTGCTGCACACCCTCGAGCTGCACGAGCCGCAGGAGGTCGTCGACCAGCGCGGCCCTGTCCTTGGCTCGAACCCCGCGCAGCTTCGGGCCGTATCCGATGTTCTCGGCGACGGAGAGATGCGGAAACAGCGCGTAGTTCTGGAACACCGTGTTCACCTCACGCCGTTGCGCGGGCAACGACGTGACGTCCCGGCCGGCGATCCAGACGCTGCCCGAGTCCGGCTGCTCGAACCCGCCCAGCACGCGCATCGCCGTCGTCTTGCCGCTTCCGCTCGGTCCGACGATCGCGACGAACTCACCCGGCGCGACCGTCAGGTCGAATTCGACGAGTGCCTCGACCCCGGGATAGCTCTTCGACACACCGCGCAGCTCGGCCGAACCGCCCACCCGGGTACGCACGCCCGGGCCGGCTCGGCCGGGCGCGCCACGAGTACGGCGAGAAAGCAGCATGGCTCGATACTATTGCCGACCGAGGCGTCCGTCGAACGGCAACAACATCATTCGGCCGATATCTCCGCCGCATCGGAAGTCATTCCTCCGGATCGGGACATCGGCGCCCGACCGGACATCTGTCGCCTCTGGTGGCGCTGTCGGGCTGCCTCTGAGCTGCTCGAATGCCTCGTCGGCGACGGGTACCGATGGGCCGGTATATCGGGAGCCGAGTATTTCGTGGCGTTGAGAAAACCCGGTCCAACGGTGAGACTGCAATGATGGATCACGTAGGGCCGACAACATCGGGGCAGGTTCGTGGGCGAGTGCTGAACGGGGTGTGCCGCTTTCTGGGGATTCCGTATGCGGCGGCTCCGGTGGGGCCGAACCGGTTCGCTCCGCCGGCCCGTCCACCCACCTGGGACGGGGTCCGCGACGCGCTGGAGCACGGACCCACGGCACCCGCTGCCCGCGACCCGGAGCCGCTGGAGCGGCTGCTCTCCCCGGCCGTGGTCATCCCGGGCGAGGAGTACCTGAACGTCAACATCTGGGCTCCCGAGGACGCCGGCAGCGTCCCGGTGATGGTCTGGATCCACGGCGGCGGCTACACCAACGGGTCCAACTCGCTGCCGACCTTCGACGGCACCGCGTTCGCGCGCGACGGCGTGGTGCTGGTGGGCATGAACTACCGGCTCGGTGCCGAGGGCTTCCTGCTGCTTCCGGGCGGCACACCGAACCTCGGCCTGCTCGACCAGGTGGCGGCGCTGCGCTGGGTGCAGGAGAACATCGCGGCGTTCGGGGGCGACCCCGGCAGCGTCACCGTGTTCGGCGAGTCGGCAGGCGGCATGAGCATCGCGGCGCTGCTGGCGATGCCCGCCGCCGAGGGGCTGTTCCGGCGGGCCGTCGTGCAGAGCGGCGGTGGCCACCTCGTCCTGTCGGCGGCCACGGCCGCCCGCTTCGCGGACCACGTGGCCGACGAGGCCGGCGTGCCTCTCGAGGACGTGCACCGGGTGTCGCCGCAACGTCTGGTGGAGGCGCAGCAGGCACTCGCCGCGCGGATCCAGGCGGTCCCCGCCGCTGCCGGGTGGGGTGGCGCCGCGGTCAACGCGCTGGTCTACGAGCCGGTGGTGGACGGCCACGTACTGCCCGACCTGCCGATCCGCCGCATCGCCGCGGGATCCGCCGCCGGGATCGACCTGCTCGTGGGGTCCACGAGGGACGAGTACCGGCTGTTCCTCGTGCCGTTCGGCGCCATGGACCGCGTCACCGAGGCGGCGCTGCAGGCCCTCGCCGCTGAGTACGGGTTGCCGGAGGACGGGCTCGACGAGTACCGGGCGCTGTGGCCGGAGGCGTCCCCCGGCGTGCTGCTCACCGACGTCGTGACGGACTGGTTGTTCCGCATCCCCACGATCCGGATGGCCGAGGCGCACCCGGGCGCGCACGTGTACGAGTTCGACTGGGCGTCGCCGGTGCTCGACGGTGCGCTCGGGGCCTGCCACGCGCTCGAGCTGGGGTTCGTGTTCGACACGTTGCACTGCACCACCGGTCTCACGGGCCACGAACCGCCGCAGGAGCTCGCCGACGCGATGCACCGGGCGTGGGTCGCGTTCGCCACCACCGGGGATCCGGGCTGGGAGCCCTACAGGCAGGAGCGCAACGTCCGGAGCTTCGGCACGACGGTCGAGACCGTCCGCGATCCCCGCGGCAGCACCCGGGCCGTCTGGGACGCGATCCGCTGAGCCGGTAGCTCTGGCACTCATCGTCAGCTGGGCGGCACTCCTTGTGTGGTGGGCGCGGGTGCGGGCGCGGCAGCCTCGAGGGACCCGGATGCCCAGGAATCGAGGAGCAATGGCAGTGGTGCTCGACCGGCCGAGTGTCGGTGAGGCGGACCGCAAGCAGCGTGCGGACCTGGTCGGGCGGGCCGCGGAGCTGGTCCCGCTGTTGCAGCGCAACGCGCAACGGACCGAGGACGGGCGGCGCGTGGTCGAGGAGAACATCGCGGCGATCGAGGCCGCCGGGTTGTTCCGGCTCACCCAGCCGAAGCGGTTCGGCGGGTTCCAGGCCGACTTCCGCACGAAGATCGAGGTGATCCGGGAGCTGGCCCGGGGCTGCGGGTCGACGGGATGGACGACGAGCCTGCTCACGGGTGGGTCGTGGTTCGTCGGCATGTGGAACGAGCAGGTGCAGAACGACGTGTGGGGCGAGCACCCCGGCGCCCGGATCGCCGGGGTGCTCGCCCCGACCGGCAGCGCGACGGCGGGGCCCGGCGGCTTCACCGTCTCCGGACGGTGGTCGTACTGCACCGGCTGCCTGCACGCCCAGTGGCTCTTCCTCGGTGTCCCGGTCGTGGACGCCGGTGGCACGGTCGTCGACCAGGGGCTGGTGCTCGTGCCTGCCACCGACGTGGCCGTCGAGGAGACCTGGTTCGTCGCCGGGATGCGGGGCACCGGCTCCAACACGGTGGTCGCGGACGAGGTCGTCGTGCCGCGGCACCGGTTCGTCTCGCTGCGCACCCTGCAGGCGGGCGGGAACGACAGCCCGTACCCCGACGAGGAGCTCTACCGGGTCCCGTTCGCGGCCGCCGCGATGACCGACCTGGCAGGTCCGCAGCTCGGGCTCGCGCAGGCGGCGCTGGACTTCGTGGTGGAGCAGGCCGGTCGCCGCGGAATCGCCTACACCGACTACGCGACCCAGGCCGACTCACCGGCCGTCCAGCTCGCGGTGGCGACGGCGGCAACCTTGATCGACACCGCTGAGCTGCTCGTGTTCCGGGCGGTCGCCGAGATCGACGAGGCCGGGCGGCTCGGCTCGGTGCCGGACCACCGCACCCGTGCCCGCTGCCGGATGGACGTCGCCCAGGCGATCGTGAACGCGCGCGAGGCGATCCGGGAGCTGGTCTCCGTGCACGGCTCGGGCGGGTTCGCCGAATCCAGCCCGCTGCAGCGCATCTGGCGCGACAGCGAGGTGGCCAGCAGGCACGCCGTGGCCAACCCGGCGATCGGCGCTCAGGTCTACGGCCGTGCCCTGCTCGGCCTGGGAGAGGGGATCACGCCCCTCGTGTGACGGGTCCGCAGATGCGTCCGGCGGCTGAGGGGACCGCCGGTGCCGCGGCTCGGTGCACAACGCCATGCGGACCGGACCGCAGGGGCGGCGCATGATGGACGGGTGACCGCGCCGGAGGGCGACCCCACGTCCGGAGGGGCTCCCGGGGCGTGGTCCACCCGCGGGATCCGCCCATCGGGAGCGTTCGCCGCGTACCGGGACGTCATCAGCGCCACCTTCGTCCCGCTCGCGGCCACACCGCTGCGCGACCACCCGTTCCGCGCCAGTATCGACCACACCGGTGGCCGCGACCTGCAGCTCTCGACGGTGCGGGCCGACGCCCACCGGATCCGGCGCACGTCCGGGCTGATCGACGACGCGGACGAGGCCTACCTGATGGCCACCGTCCAGGTGGCCGGGCGGAGCAGGGTGCAGCAGGACGGCCGGGAGGTCGAGCTCGTCCCGGGGTCGCTGGTCTTCTGCGACAGCACGCGCCCCTTCGACTTCACCTTCGACGATGAGTTCGAGCAGGTGGTCGTCCAGATGCCCAGGACGTTGCTCCAGGCGCGCAGCGGACTGAGCGACCGGGCCACCCGGCAGGCGACGGCCGTGCGGCTGGACCCGCAGGGCGCGGTGTCGGTGATCGCCGGGTTCCTGTCGTCCCTGGCTGCGGTCTCGCGACAGGACCCCGCCGGTGCGGCCGTCCTCGGCGACCACGCACTGGGGCTGGTCGGCGCGGCGCTCGGGACCGCGGCCGGAACCGGCCCGTCCGAGCCGGACGCCCGCGAGCTGGACCGGGCGCGGGTGCGGGACCACCTGCGGACGAACTTCGTCGACCCGCGGCTCGACGCGGATGTCGTTGCCCGCGCCTGCCACATGTCGCGCCGCTCGCTGTTCCGCCTGTTCGCCGACTCCCCGCTCTCGCTCGCCGACGAGCTGCGGCGGATCCGCGTGGACCACGCCGCCCGGCTGGTGCGGACCCGGCCGTCACTGTCCGTGGCCGACCTCGCCGCCGCCTCGGGGTTCGCCGGCGAGACCCAGCTCTATCGGGCGTTCCGCGCCGTGCTCGGTACGACTCTCACCGCCTACCGGGCCGGCACTGCACGCCAGGGGCGATGAGCAGGCAGATGCGAAAGGGTCGGGGTGGCTGAAACAGCTGTACGCACGGGGCCGGAATGCGGCATCCACGCAACGTCGCGACTCTTGTGGCACTCGTGGTGGCGCTCGGACTGACGCTGACCGCGGCCAGTGGCTCGTGGTGCCTGTCCTGGTGATCACCATGTTCGACGCCGAGACCGCTCCGTGGCTGCAGCACGAGTCCCTGCCCGTCACGATGCAGGTGCCCTACGTTTCGGAGCCATTGCACTGCAGTGCAGACGGGCTGTGCGTGGCCACGATCGGGGAAGGAAAGTCCAACGCGGTGGCGAGCATGACGTCCTTGCTCGACGACCCCGGTCTGGACTTCCACAGTGCCTACTTCCTGACGGCGGGCATCGCCGGCACATCGCCCAGCACCGGAACGCTCGGCTTCGCGGCGTGGGCGCGCTGGGTGGTGGACTGGATCTCGGCCATCATCTGGAACCGGGAAGCGCGCCCGGCGTTCCCCACGGTTACCTGCCCTACGCCGACCAGCACACGAACGTCTTCCACCTGGGGTGCAGGACCGGGGCCACTACCCGGGACAGGCCGCCCGGAAGCCGTTCACGACCGTGTGCGACACCGTGACCGGCGACGACTTCTGGGCAGGCGCCGAGTTGTCGAAGAGCGCCCAGTACGTCGTCGACGTGTGGACGGACAACAAGGGGAAGTACTGTACGTCGCAGATGGAGGACAGCGGTACGGCAACTGTTCTCGCACATCACGGCTATCTCGATCGATACCTGGACCTGCGCACGGCGAGCGATTTCGACCAGCCCTATCCCGGGCAGGACATCCGGGACCTGTTGTCGCAGTTCCCGGGCGCGGATCCGGCCGTCCAGAACGCCTATCTCGTGGGCTCGACCGTCGCCCACCACTTGCTCGGCCCCACCACGGACCGCGGATCATCCCGTTGACGCCGGGCCCCCTTCGGGGTGCGTCGCGAGATAGTGCTCGGCGATGTCATCGCTCGTGCACACCCACACCTCGGGCGAGGAGCAGATCGTCCGCAGCACGCGCGCCAGGTACTTCGCGCGGTGGGGCTGCCCGACGACGAAGGTGTGCAGGGGGAGAGCCATGACGCGGCCCGCGGTGGCCGAGTCCTCGAGCAGCTGCTCGAACTGATCGAGCACGATCCGCTCGTAGTCGGCCCCGGTCAGGCCGGGACCGGTCATGAACATCATGTAGTCGTTGACGTCGAGCGAGTACGGCACCGACAGCATGCCGGGGACGTTCAGCCGGAACGGCTGGTCGTCACAGCACCAGTCGAGGGTGTAGCTGAACCCGGCGGCGGCGAGCAGGCGCGGTGTCGCGTGCGTCTCGGTGAGACCCGGCCCCAGCCAGCCCTTCGGGCGGCTCGGGAGCGAGGCGTCGAGGACCGCGAGCATCTCGTCGAGGTGCTGGTGCTCCTGCTCGGGGGTCATGCCGGACAGGAAGCGCGAGTTGGTCTGGCCGTGCGCCACCCACGTCCACCCGCGCTCCACGCCCGCCTCGATGATCTCCGGGAACGAGGTGCACACGTCGGAGTTGACGATCCCGGTGGCGCGGATGCCGACCTCGTCGAACAGGTCCATCAGCCGCCAGACACCGACGCGGTTGCCGTAGTCGCGCCATCCGTGTGCCAGCGGATCGGGTACGGGCCCCGAGCCGGCCTGGATCGGCAGGCCGGGCCGGAAACGCTCGATGTTGACGCCGGCGTAGAACGCGAGTCGCTTGCCGTCGGGGAACTGCAGAGGCGGCCGCGAGACGATGGGGGAGTACGGATACAGCTCCGGTGTGGTCGTCATGCCGTCACGGTATGACCTGACATCGGTGTCAGGTTCAAGATCGCGGGGGTGTGGATGCGGATCGGTGAGCTGGCCGAGCGCACCGGAGTGAGCGAGCGCTCGCTGCGCTACTACGAGCAGCGGGGGCTGCTGACGGCCGGACGCACCCCGGGCGGTCACCGCGAGTACCCCGACAGCGCCGTCGACCGGGTCATCCGCATCCAGGAACTGCTCGCTGCCGGACTGACCAGCACGAAGATCGCGCAGGTGCTGCCCTGCATGCGGGACGCCGATGGCGGTCCGGCCGAGACCGCCACCCCGTTGCTCGTCGAGATCTTGACGACGGAGCGGGACCGTATCGACCGTATGGTCGGCGATCTGGTCCGCTCCCGCGACGTGCTGAGCGACGTGATCGAGACGGCATCGGACCCGGGCCTGCGTCCCGGGACCGACTGAGGTCCTGTGGGGGCCGGGTCACCCGATGTCACGGATCCGGTCCCTGCCCTGTCCTTCAGGTAGCGGGCGGCGTCCCTGCCTGCTTCGACTGAAGGGACCACCGAGACGTGTTCGACCAGCGGCAGCACCATCGAGGACGCGTGGGAGCGGGGGATGGGCAGGTCAGCGGCGCTGCGCCACACGGCAGCCACGTGGCCGCGCGCGACCATTGCCTCAGTCCGGCACGCGCGGTGGACCGGCCCACCGGGGCGGCCCGCTACGGACGGATGTTCCCGGGCCTGGATTCGTTGGGTACCGACCCGCAGCTCCTCATGCGCGCGGGCACCGACGGCGGGATCTGCGACGCCGCCGCGGTCCTGGACCCGCTGAGCGACGGCGGCGACGATGCCACGGAGGCGGCAGGGTGGCCGTTCTTCGGCCAGCTGATCGCGCACGACATCACCGCCGACCGCTCACCCATCGCCGGGGACGTCGCCCCCGATGCGTTGCGCAACGCCCGCGCCCCGGTGCTGAACCTGGAGATGCTCTACTCCGACGGCCCGATCGGCTCGCCGTACCTGTTCGACCTCGGTGACCCGGCGAGGTTCCTGCTCGGTCCGGACGGCGGTGACGTGCCGCGCAACCAGCAGGGCGTGGCCCTGATCGGCGAGCCTCGCAACGACGTGCACGTGTTCTCGCTGTCCCTGCACGTCGCCCTGCTGCACGCGCACAACCGCATCGTCGACCTCCTGCGCGCGGCCGGGGTGCCCGAGGCGGAGGTCTTCGACCGGGCGCGGACCACCCTCACCTGGCACTACCAGTGGATCGTGGTCCACGACTTCCTGCCCCGACTCGTCGGGGCGAGCCTCGTCGAGCAGGTGCTCGCCGAGGGCAGCCGGTGGTTCGCGCCGCCGCCCCTGCAGGCGTTCATCCCGTTGGAGTTCGCCGACGCGGCCTATCGCTACGGCCATGGGCAGATCCGGCACTCCTATCGGCTGGTCGAGGGGGGTTCGGCGGTGCCGCTGTTCCCTGACCTGGTCGGGTTCGGCCCACTGCCTGCCGACCGGCGGCTGGATCTCGGGCAGGTCTTCGACCTGCCGGGGCGCCCGGCCGCGCAGCGGGCCAAGCGCCTCGACGGCCGGCTCGCGGCGAGTCTCATCGGGTTGCCCGAGCAGGTCACCGGTGTGGTCGACACCGCCGCCTACCGTTCGCTGGCGGTGCGGGACCTGCTGCGCGGGGAGACCACGCAGCTGCCCAGCGGTGAGGCGGTCGCGCGGCTCATGGGCGTGGCGCCCCTGACCGGGGAGGAGGCGGGGCAGAGCTGGCCGCACGGCACCCCGTTGTGGTTCTACATCCTCAAGGAGGCCGAGCACCGTGGCGGCGGTGACCGGCTCGGCCCGGTCGGTGGCCGGATCGTGGCGGAGGTGCTGATCGGGTTGTTGCGTGCCGACCCGGCCGGCTATCTGAGTGTGCAACCGGACTGGGAACCGACCCTGCCCGCCACCGGGCCGAACTTCGGACTGGCCGACCTGCTCACCCTCGGCGCTCGCTGAGGGTGCTTGCGGTCGGTCTCGACGTGTCAACCGTCGGGGCGCCGCTAGCCCTCCCCGCGGTGCATCCAGCAGGACGAGCAGGTGCCGAGGACCTCGACGGTGTGGGTGAGGTCGGTGAAGTCGTGCCGGGACCCGATCGTCGCGGTCCATGCCTCGAACGGCTCGGAGTGGATCGGGACGCTGTAACCGCAGCTCCGGCAGCGCAGGTAGTGGTGGTGACCGGGGTCGGGGCGGTAGCGGAAGAGCACGGTCCCGTCCTCGGCACGGGTCCTGTCGATGTCGCCGATGTCCGCATAGATCCGCAGGGCCCGGTAGACCGTGGCCAGCCCCATCCGGTGCCCCTCGGCGGTGAGCCGGGCGTGGAGGGCCTGGGCCGTCACGAACGCGGAGCTCTCGGCGAGTGCGGCGAGGATGGCCCGCCGCGCCACCGTGGCGACCGGGACCGACGGCGTTCGGCGGGTGGGTCGGGCAGGGCCGTGGCCCGGTGTCGACGGCCGGCCCTGCGCGGCGTCGGTCATCGCGGGGGCGCCGGCACCGGGCCGCTCGTACGGCGGGGGACGGCATCGGGGCGCGCCCGCCCGGTGGCCCGCCGACGGGCGATCACCACGGCGATGACGTACTCGGCGGCAGCGGAGGCCATGATCGTGAAGCTGGGCGGGAAGGTGGGCGCGGCGTAGGCCAGCACGATCCCGGCCCACGTCGCGGCCAGGGCCAGCGCCGCCGACAGCGCGAGGCCGTACCACGGCCGATTGGTGAGCCGCCCCGCGGCGGCCGCGGGCGCGGCGAGCAACCCGAACACGAGGAGCGCGCCCACGATCTGGCTCGTCTCCGCCGCGGCAGCGCCGACGACCGCCAGGAAGAGCGCCCCGACCAGGCGCACGGGCACCCCGCTCGCGGCGGCAACGGCGGGGTCGATGCTGGCGAACAGCAGCGGTCGGGCGATCACGAGGAGCACGACGACCAGCCCGGCGGCGATGCCCGCTGCCGTGGCCGCGGCCGCGGAGCTGATCCCGAAGATCGATCCGAACAGGACGGTGACGTTGGCGTTGCTGTTGCTGTTGGCGGCGTTCGTGGTGAACAGGGCGAGGAAGAACACCCCGACGCCGAGGACCCACGCCAGCGTCGTCCCGATGATCACGTCGTCGGCGTTGACCCGGCCCCCCAGCAGCCCGAGGACGATCCCGAACCCGACCGCGGCCACGAACAGGCCGAAGCGCAGGTCGAGGCCGACGGCGAGCGCCGCGAGCGCGCCGGTGTAGGCGACGTGGGAGAGCGCGTCGCCCGCGAACACCTGGCCACGCATGACGACGAAGTAGCCGGCGCAACCGGCGAGAAGGGCGATGGAGGTGCCGGCGATCAGGGCGGTCTGGATGAACGGATGCGACAGCATGGCGATCACGACGTCTGCCGGCCCGGGCGCTCGAGCCGGGCACGGTGGGCGATGGCCAGCAGGTACACCGCGAACGCCAGTGTGGTCACCCAGAAACCGATCGGGTACGGCGAGAAGAACGCGATCGTCTCCCCGGCCCAGGTCACCAGGAGGGCGAGCCCGACCGAGAGGACGACCGCGGCAGCCGGCCTGGCGGAGAGCCGGGCCGCCGCCGCGGCCGGGGCCACCAGCAGCGCGAAGACGAGCAGGCTGCCGGTGACCTGGCTGCAGCCGGCCGTGACGATGCCGAGCAGCACCAGGAACGCGACGTCCAGCAGGCGCACGGGGATCCCGCGGGCACGCGCGACATCGGGGTCGATCGTGGCGAACAGGAGGGGGCGGCCGAGCGCGACGAGCACGACCAGGCACCCGACGCCCGCGACGAGCAGGATGAGCACCTGCGCGTCGGAGACGCCGGTGATGGTGCCGAACAGCAGGTTGTTCAGCCCGGACAGGAAACCCTTGTAGAGGCTGACGAACAGGAACCCCGACGCCAGCGCGAGGGCCTGCACCGTGCCGATGCCGGCGGACTCCTCGCCGGAGCCGCCCAGCCCGGAGCCCGCCCGCCGGGCCCCCGGGAGCAGGGCGATGACCAGCGCTCCGGCGATGCAGAACCCGAAGTAGCCGACCGCCACCCCGATCCCCAGCCACGTGGCACCCGCGGCGCCCGGGAACCCGATCGTGGCCAGCGTGTGCCCGGCGAAGCTCTGCCCGCGCAGCACCATGACGTAGCCGATCGCACCGGCGACGACGGCGACGATCGTGCCGGCGCGCAGGGCGTTGAGCATGAAGTGGTAGCTGAGCATCTGCTGGACGTCGGCGACCAGGTTCCAGGTCATGGCACCGACCTGCTGGGCTCGGGCGGGTGGTCGGGCCGGCCGACCACCACCAGCCGGCCCTCGCGGTCGCGCAGCACGTCGATCGGCGTGCCGTAGAGCATGGTCAGGGTGTCGGCCGTGATGACGTCCTCCGGCCGACCCATCACCACGCCGCTGCGCGCGAGGTAGATGACGTGGTCGAGGTAGCGCAGGATCGGGTTGACGTCGTGGGCGACCATGAGCACCGCCACCCCCTCGCTGCGGCAGACCGACTGGATCAGCGCGCTGACCGACGCCTGGGTCGTGACGTCGAGGGAGTCGAGCGGCTCGTCGAGCAGCAGCAGCTCGGGCCGGCGGACGAGGGCCTGGGCGATGAGGAGCCGTTGCTGCTCGCCGCCCGAGCACTGGCCGATCGGGCGCCCGGCGTAGGCACCGGCGCCGACGAGCTCGATCACCTCGTCGACGCGCTGCCGCGTCGCGCGGGCGCGCCGTCCCGACAGCGGGCGGGGCAGCGGGACTCCCCAGCGGTCGCCGTCCCAGCCCAGCCGGACGATGTCGGTGCCCCGGATCCGTACACCGGCGTCGAACGCCCGGCGCTGGGGCAGGTAGCCGATCGCGGCGTTGCGGCGTCCGGGCCGGGAGCCCAGCACGGTGACCTCTCCCGAGCTGACCGGAACCAGTCCGAGCAGCGTCTTGATCAGCGTGGACTTACCCGCCCCGTTCGGGCCGAGGACCGCCACGAACTCACCTGCTCGGACCTGCAGGTTCACCTCCGACCAGAGGGTGCGCCCGCCCACGGCGGAACCAGCCCGGCGCAGCGACACCACGTCCGGCGCCGCGGTGACCGCTCTCAGGACCGGGGCCGCGGCGACCTTGCCCGACGGCGGCCGGATCATGTGCGGGCGCTCTGGGCCAGTGCGGTCTGCAGGGACCGGAGCTGCGCCGACTGCCAGTCCTCGAAGCTCGCGTTCGCCGGCGTGAGGGTCTCGGTCACCTGGACGACCGGGATGCCGGCCTTCCTGGCCTCGTCGACCTGCGCGGCGACGTCGGGCGTGGAGTTCTGGGTGTTGTAGACGTACACGTTGATCTGCTTGCGGGTGATCTGGTCGTCGATGGTCGACTTGTCGGCGGCTGACGGGTCGGTGCCGTCGTTGATGTCGTCGAGGAACGCCGCCGGAGTGATCAGGTCGAGGCCCAGCCCCTCCGCGAGCGGGGTCACGATGCTCTCGCTGGCGCCGATCCGGGTGCCGGAGTACGTCGTCCGGATGTCGTTGATCAGCTGGTGGTACGTCGCCAGGCCGCTGGTCTCGAACGTCTGCCGCTGCGTGTCGTAGTAGGCGCTGTCGGCGGGGTCGAGCCGCTTCAGGTCCGCGGTGATGGCGTCGGCGACCTTCTCCACGTCGGGAGGGGAGTACCAGCGGTGGGGGTTGCCGCCGTCGGGGATGCCGACGACCTGCCCGACGTCGAGGTCGACCCGGTCGGGGTCCGGGTTCGCCGCCACGGACTGCTGAGCCCACGGGTCGTACCCGATGCCGTTCTCCACGAACAGCTTCGAGCCGGCGATGACCCGGCTGTCGGCCGGCGTCGGCTCGTAGTCGTGCGGATCGGTGTTCGGGTTGCTGATCAGCGACGTCTCCTTCACGTGGCTGCCGCCGAGCTGCTGCAGGATCGAGCCCCACGTGTTGATGCTCGCGGCCACCGGGATCACCTGGCCGCCACCGCCCGCGGACGTCGTCGCCCCTGCCGGGTCGGAGGCCGTGAGGGAGGAGGCGCACCCCGCGAGGCCAGCAGCGAGAGCGGCCGCAGCGAGGGGGACGACCAGGGAACGACGTGACGACATGCAGGCTCCAGCCGATCGGGACTCGGATTGACGGCCCGGCTCCCCTGTGGGCCGGGCGACATCGGCCACCCAACGCGAGCTGAAAATGATTGTCAATTGCAACAGTGGCGGCGTTTGCGGCATAGGGCGACAGGCCGGGATGTTCCGGGCGCCCCTGAACGCCGGGCCGGAGCGCGTGGGGACGGTGCCGCCGACGTCCTGGCCTCAGTGGTTCCGGCTGCTGGGCCGACCGTCGGCGAGGCTCCGTGCCGAATGTGCCCCGGTCGGCGTTGCCGGCGTCAGCGTGCGCGCCGCGTGCCGGCCGTCTTCGCGATGCCGGGCCACAGCACGTCGACGACCGCCTCCGGGATCTCCTCCGTGCTCTCCCCGCGGTAGAAGGCGGCGTGGTAGCTGCCGAAGCACAGGGTGGCGATGGTGTGGATGTCGATGTCGTCGCGCACGGCGCCGCGTTCCTGAAGCTGCGAGAGCACGTTCTCGACGAGGGCGACGCGCGGTTCGACCGCGTGCTTGCGGACGATCTCGAGCAGTTCCGGGGTGCGGATCGCCTCGCCGGCGAAGTTGCCCATCAGCACCATGGCGTCCGGGTTGAAGTACGCGGGGTTCAGCCGACGGACGGTCTCGACGAGGGCTTCCCGTGGCTCCAGCCGGGTCAGGTCGGCCGTGAACAGGGCGTGTTCCTTGCGGAAGCCGTAGTCCAGCGCGTCGACGACCAGGTCGAACTTGGTGCTCCACCGCCGGTAGAGCGTGGGGCGGCTGACCTTCGCGTCGGCCGCGATGTCGCCGATGGTCATGCGCGAGTAGCCGTCGCGGACGAGGCGGTCGCGGGTGGCCAGGATGATCGCCTCGTCGAGTGCTGCGTCGCGCGGCCGGCCTCCGGGACGCGGACCGTCGGCGTCGGTGTCGATGTGCTCGTTCGACGCTGCGCGTGCTCGGACCATGAACCCACCTCGTTGCCGGTGACGACCGCCCGGATCCTACCCGATTCGTTACAAGGAGTGGTCGTTACGGTACGAGTTGCAGCTATGCCGCGTAACGTATCTAGGCCGTATCCACCAGCCAGCGCCGCAACAGCTCCTTGCGCACCTTGCCGTTGCCGTTGCGCGGCAACGCGTCGACGTACTCCACCCGGCTCGGCAGGTACCACTCGGTCATGCCCTGGTCGGCGAGGTAGGTGCGCAGCTCGTCCAGGGTGACCGGCGGCTCGGTGGCCGGGACGACCACGGCGCACGCCAGCTCCCCACCGTGGCTCTCCGGGTAGCCGACGAGGGCGACGTCCTCGACGCCGGGGTTCTTGAGCAGCTCGGACTCCACGTCGCCGACCGGGATCATGAACACCCCGCCGATCCGGTCACCGGCGCGGCCCATCAGCCGGATCCCGCCGCGCCCGTCCGGCACGGCGAGGTCGCCGGTGTCGTACCAGCCGTCGTCGTGCTCGGCGGTGACGGTCAGCTCCCCGGAGTCCCGGCCCACCGTGGCCAGGCACACGCCGCTGCCGCGGACGAACAGCCTGCCGGGCCGGTCCTTCGTGATCTCGGTGACAGACCGCAGGTCCAGCTCCATCCCCATGACGGGGCGGCCGTCGCTGTGTGCGGCCCAGTCCGGCGGGTCATCGCTGCGAGTCACTGTGCCGGTGCCGATCTCGGTCATCCCCCACCCGCTCAGCAGGCGCGCCCCCAGCACACCCGACACCTGCGGTACGAGCTGCTTCGGGATGGTCGTGCCGACGCAGCGCACCGTCCGGAGAGCGGGCAGGCAGGCGGGGTTGCCGCCGGTGGCCGCGATCAGGTCGTGGACGAAGCTCGGCCCGGCCACGAGATCGGTGGTGCCGCTGCCGGCCAGCACCCGCAAGCCCAGCCCGCCCGACCAGTCGTCGAGCAGGACCATGGACGCGCCGGCCAGCAGGACGGCCAGTGCGTTGTCCTGCCCCACGATGTGCATCAGCGCATGAGGGGTGAAACGCACACTGTCGCGCCCGAAGTCGTGCACGTCGCCGACGCTGACCGCCGACGCGTACATCGTGTTCTGGGTGTGCAGCGCACCTTTCGGCTCACCCGAGGTGCCGGATGTGAAGAGAACCAGGGCGACGCAGTCCGGGTCCTCCCACGCGTCGTCGAGCGCCACGGGGTGACAGCCCTCCCACGGCGTCTCCTCGAAGAACGACCGGAAGTCGATCTCTCCGTCAGCCGGCTCGCCGATCACCACCCGGTGCCGCAGCTGCGGTAGCCGGTGCGCGATCTCACCCAACGCGGCGGCGTGGCCGAACCCGGCCCACTCGTCCACCGTGACGCAGACGCTCGCGCCGAGCAGGCGCAGCATCCGCTCCAGCTCGCGTGGGCGGATCGTGGTCATGATCGGCGCCGCCACCGCCTCCAGCCGCGTGGCGGCCAGCAGTAACGCCTGCGCCTGCCACCAGTTCGGCAGCTGGCACGCCACCACGTCCCCCGGCCGCACGCCGAGCTCGTACAGCGCACCCGCGAACCGCTCGACATGACCGGCGTACTCGGCATAGCTGAGCCGGACCGACCCCCCATCGGCCCGGTAAGCCATGATCGCCGGCGCGCCCGGAGTCGCGTCCCGCCAGCGGCACAAGTCGGATATCGGGCCCGAGTCCCGCCAGAACCCGGCGCCGCGGAATCTTCGCGCCGCAAGGTCGGGCGGTCGAATCGAATCGATACGCAAGTCCGGAGCTCCTCTCAGATCGCTACGAGCCGGTCGGCGGCGACGGCGAAGCCCTCGCGCAGCGGCACCTCCGGCGGCGCCGGGAGGCGGGGGTAGGCGCAGTGGCACGGCGGCTGCGACCAGTGCGGTGACCACGGCCACCGTCCGACGTCGTCGTCACCAGTTCTGCTGCCGAGCCGGTCGCCGGCGGGCACGCCGACGGCGAGTGCCCACGTCGGCGACCTTTACAGAGACGAAGTGTAACGTATCCTGGTGTCGGCAACCGGCGACATCAGGAGGGCTGAGCCCATGGACAGCATGATGGCGCTGCGGGCGCACACGCGGGGTGGTCCCGAGGTCCTGGCGTACGAATCTGCGCCACGGCCGACCGTGGGGGAGGGCGAGGTGCTGGTCGCGGTCCACGCGGCGGGGATCACGTTCGACGAGCTGGCCTGGCCCGAGACGTGGGTCTCCGAGGGTGTGGAGCGGACTCCGGTCATCCCGTCCCACGAGTTCTCCGGGGTCGTGGCCGAGGTCGGCGACGGTGTCGCGGGGTTGTCGGTCGGTGACGAGGTGTACGGGTTGGTTCCGTTCGACCGGGATGGCGCCGCGGCGGAGTACGTCAGCGTGCCGGCTACGAGTGTGGGCGCCCGGCCGCGCACGGTGTCGCACGTCGTCGCGGCTGCTGCCGTGCTCCCGGCGCTGACCGCATGGCAGGCCCTCGTCGACCAGGCGGCACTACAACCGGGCCGGCGGGTGCTGGTGCACGGAGGCGCGGGCGGTGTCGGCGCCTTCGTCATCCAGCTGGCGGTCGCGCTGGGGGCGAGTGTCGCGTGCACGGTGCATGCCGCCGACGTGGAGTACGTCCTCGCCCTGGGCGCCGAGCATGTGATCAACACCGACGAGGAGTCGCTCGATGCGGAGACGGGTGTCTTCGACGTCGTGATCGACGCCGTCGGCCGGGAGACGCCGGAAGCCCTGTTCGCGGCGCTTCGCCGCGGCGGGCGCCTGATCACCCTTCAGGAGCCTCCCTCGCAGGAGTTGGCCGACGAGTACGGCGTCACGGCCCTGTTCTTCATCGTGACCGCGGAGCGGGACGGCCTGGCACGGGTGGCCGACATGATCGACGCCGGCGCGCTGAAGGTCGGCGTCGCAGCGACGTTCCCGCTGGCCGACGGCCGGGCCGCCTACGAGAGCGGCGCCTTCCGGAGGTCCCGCCCGGGCAAGACCGTTCTGGTCGTCCGGGACTGACCGGGAAGCGAGTTCGTGATCTCGACGACGGCTCGCCGACGACAACTGACAGAGGAGATCAGATGTCCATTCCTACCGCCATGAGCCAGGAAGATCTGCTGGAAGTCGTGCCGCCGTTCATCGCGCCGGGTTCCGCCGCGATGGTCCGACTCCTCGAGCTGCCGCCGGGGGATCCTGGCCTCGCTCCACACCGGCATTCCGGCCCCGTTTTCGGCTACATGCTCGAGGGGGAGATGCTGTTCGAGCTCGAAGGCCAGGCGCCCTATCCGATCAAGGCCGGAGAGGCCTTCTGGGAACCGGGCGGCGATGTCATCCACTACACGGTCGCAAACCTGCTCGCGGACCGGACGAGCCGCTTCGTCGTGGTCATGCTGTGTGCACCCGGGGTCGAGATGATCACGATGGTGTCCGACGAGGAGCTCGCGACCAAGGCGCAGCAACGGATTCCTGCACCGCCGCCGTACTCGTCGAATCCTCGCCATTCCGCGTGATCGACCGCCCGCTCGCTGCGCGCCACCGCGATCGGCCGGCGCGTGCGGAGGTGGCGGTGGCTTCCGACGACCACATGAAAGGCTGACCATGTTTCCTGAGACTCCCGCCGCCGCGGCCGCGCTGTCCGTGGCCGCCCGTTTCCACTCACCCGCGTTGCTCAACCATTCCGTCCGCTCCTACCTCTGGGCGAGGATGTACGGCACGGCACACGGGATCGCCGTCGACGACGAGCTGCTCTACGTCTCGGCGCTGCTGCACGACATCGGGCTGACAGAGGCGTTCGACAACAACATGCTTCCCTTCGAGATCGCAGGAGGGAACCTGGCCTGGACGTTCGGTGTGGCGGCAGGCTGGCCCGCGGAGCGGGCCTCCCGCGCCGCGGAGATCATCGTGACGCACATGCGCGACGACGTGTCCGCCACCGCCGACCCCGAGTCCCACCTGCTGCAGGTCGCCACCAGCTGGGAGGTCGTCGGACGCCGCCCGGAGGAGTTCCCGCCGGACGCGAGGGCGGAGGTGCTTGCCCGCTATCCCTGGCTGGGTTTCGGCACGGAGATACTGGCGAGCTTCGAGGACCAGGCGGGGCGCAAGCCGGACAGCGCCTGCGCGGTATCGGTCGGCAAGAGGGACATGGCCGGGCGAGTCGCCGCCAACCCCCTCGACGGCCACCGTCCCGCTTGAGGCTGCGACCGACTCGTCCGGGACCGAGGCGGTGCGCGCGAATGTCGCAACCGGCGGGTGTGGCACTCATCGATCTGTCGTGTCCGGGTCGCCCGCAGTCAGGCTGATCCGGAAGTTTGACAATGATCCTTGGCTCGGCAATCTTAGCTGTGTCAATGAAATGCCAGGCACGGTCGAATCGACAGCACGAGGAGGAGCGCGTGGTGGGTTTTGACTATTCGATGAACAATAGCGAAGCTACGTTCGACAACAGCGTGATGACGGAGTTCCTGGAGCGCGTCGTCACAGACGGTGGTGCTGCGGTCGCGGGGCTCACCACGGCGCTCGGTGACCGGCTCGGCCTGTACGTGGCCATGGCCGGTGCCGGGCCTCTGACATCGGGGCAACTGGCGGAGCGCACCGGCCTGAACGAACGCTACGTGCGGGAATGGCTCGCCGCCCAGGTGGCCGGAGAGTACGTGCGGTACGACGCCGAGGGCGACGCCTACCTGCTGCCGGACGAGCACGCCGCCGTACTGGCCGACCCGGACTCACCCACCTACGCCGTCGGGACCTTCCGGATTCTCGGAGCCTTCTACGACAAGGAGGATGCCCTGGCCGAGGCCTTCCGCACCGGCGAGGGTGTGGGTTGGCAGGACTACAGCCGGGGGTTGTTCGAGGGAACCGCCACATTGTTTCGCCCGGGCTATGTCGCGGCATTGGTGTCGGAATGGCTCCCGGCGCTGGACGGCGTCGTCGAGAAACTGGAGCGCGGGGCGTCGGTCGCGGACGTCGGGTGCGGTTTCGGCCATTCCACCCTGCTCATGGCCCGGGCGTTTCCGCAGTCCCGCTTCCGCGGGTACGACTTCCACGGCCCGTCCATCGAGACGGCGCGCCGGTTGGCCTCCGAGCAGGGACTGGACGACCGGGTGAGCTTCGACGTCGCCACAGCTCAGGACTTCCCGGGTGAGAAGTACGACCTGATCACGTTCTTCGACTGCCTGCACGATCTCGGCGATCCCGGCGGAGCGTTGCGCCGGGCCGAGCAGACACTGGCCGAGGACGGCACCTGCATGGTCGTCGAACCGAACATGTCGGGAGAGGTTCTCGAGAACATCAACCCACTCGGGCGGGCCTTCACGGCGTCGTCGGTCATCGTGTGCCTTCCGGCGGCGCTGGCGCAGAAGGGCCCGCACGCGCTGGGGAACCACCCGGGCGAGGAGACGGAGCGCGCTATCGCCGAGGAGGCCGGGCTCCGCGACTGGAGGCTCGCCGTGGAGGGGCCGACGAACCGCGTCTACGCCCTCAAGCGCTGATGCCGGGCGGAGGCGATGGGGGCCGGGACCGTCGAGCAGCGCCGATCGCCACGTACAGCCTCACCGCGCTCGACTGCCCGGACCCGCTCGCGCTCGCCGGGTTCTACAGCCGGATCACCGGATGGCCGATCGCGCCGCAGAAGTACGCCGACTGGGCTCAGCTGGACGCGGGAGGCGCCGGCGCCACGCTCGCGTTCCAGAGGATCGTGGAGGGCGAGTACCGCCCGCCGGAGTGGCCCGGCCAGGATCACCCGCAGCGCGCGCATGTCGACTTCGACGTCCCCGACCTCGACGCCGCAGAGCGCGCCGTGCTGGAGATCGGCGCCCGGAAGCACGACGTGCAGCCGATGCCGGACTCGTTCCGCGTGTTCCTGGACCCGGTCGGCCATCCGTTCTGCCTGATCAGGGCCTGACGACGCGGCATGGTCGGCCGGTCGGGCGCGGTCAAGGCCGGCAGAGCACCTCGCCGTTCACGATGGCGAACCAGCCGTCGGGGTGGGCGGCCCACTCGCGCCATGCCGCGGAGATGCCGGCGAGCTCGTCGGCATCGGCGTGCCCTCCGTCGAGGGCCTGCTGGGTGATCGCCGTGCTGAGGATGCGGTCCGCCCACAGCCCGCCCCACCAGTCCCGCTGCTCGGGTGTGGCGTAGCACCAGACGGACGCGCTCGGCGTGACGGAGGACGCTCCGGCGGCATGTGCCCAGGACAGGAGGTGGCGGGCGGCGTCGGGCTCGGCGCCGTTGCCGGTGGCGATGGCGCGGTAGATCTCCAGCCAGCGGTCGAGTCTGGGGTCGGCGGGATACCAGGTCATTGCCGCGTAGTCGGCGTCGCGCGCCGCGACCACCCCATCAGGACGGCAGACGCGCAGCATCTCCCGCAGCGCTGCGACGGGGTCGCCCAGATGCTGGAGCACCTGGTGGGCGTGCACGACGTCGAACGAGTCGGCGGCGGCGTCGAGGGCGTAGACGTCGCCGACGGCGAAGGTGACGTTGCCGGTGCCGGCCTTCGCGGCCAGCGCGCGGGCGCCGTCCAGCGGACCGGCCGAGCTGTCGATCCCGAGCACGGGGGCGGGGGCGACCCGCTCGGCGATGTCGACGGTGATGGTGCCGGGGCCGCAGCCGACGTCGAGGACGTCGGTGCCGGGGCGCAGGTATGCGGCCAGGTAGGCGGCGGAGTTGTCGACGGTGCGGACGAGGTGCGAGCGCAGGACGCTCTCGGCATGCCCGTGGGTATAGGTCTCTCGGTCGGCGTGCATGACCTCGATGCTCGTCCCCGCTGTCCACATGGTGCAACGAGGATCCTGAATAGTGGGAAACTCAGGTGGCTTCGCCGGCCTCCCACTGCCGGGCCGGTAGATGCACCAGCATCAGCGCGAACGCGGCGAGGATCGTGTTCTGCAGGGCCGGCTGCAGGCCGTTCCACTGCGTGGACTGCCACATCGCGAACCACTCGCCGCCGATCACGATGAAACCGCCCGCGAACAGTGCGATGAGCATCAGGAGGCCGACCGTGGTGGATCGGCGCACCCGGTCGAAGCCGCTCGTGCCGCGGAACGCCGGCAGCCACTGCGCGACGGCGCCGACCAGGACGACCGTGGTGAGCCCTTCCCAGGCGATCACGCCGATGTAGACCGCTTCCTGCAGCGCCGGGTTCGTGATCGCCCGGTAGGCCAGGGCCGGGTCATGGAACGTGGTGTCCATGGCGAGAACGTGCCGGACGAACTCGAGGTTCGTGCCGAAATCAGTGACATTGCCGAAGAAGACGAGCAACGTGTACAGGGCCAGTACGAACGTCATCAGGGCGGCAGCCGCGGGGAGGGTGCCGAGCGCCCCCCACCGAAAGCGACGAGCAGAACGAGACGAAACGCCACTCAACAGAATGCCCCCTGATTGCATGGAAGTCGGCGAGTCCTTGTCGGGTTCAGCCCGCCCCTGCCTGGTTCGGGTGAACAGTGCGGGTGTCGCCACCCGCGCCATCGATCCGAATGGACCGTATCGACGCTCCATCTGTCATGGAGATATTGTGGGGGCGGGTGGGGTTTCGTCAAGTCTGCGCACAGCCTCAGGAAATGCGCGGCGGGTCTCGAGCGGCAGGAATCGGTCAGCCGGCGGAGCAACTCGGGAAGGGTCCGATGAGGTTCGCACTGTTCTCACTGATAAAGAATTCCCCGGAAGCGGTCTCAGGCGCAGAACGGACCGCTCACCGACGGTTTCGGCAGGTGATCGACGAGGCCGTATTCGCTGAGCAACTCGGCTTCGATGCGTACGGCGTGGGGGAACGACACAGCGAGCCGTATCTCTCGACCGCACCGCCGGTGGTGCTCGCCGCAGTCGCCGAGCACACCCGCCGGATGAGGTTGCTCAGCACGGTCACCGTGATCAGCCTGCTCGACCCGGTACGGGTGGCTGAGGACTACGCCACACTCGACCAGCTCAGCGGTGGCCGTCTGGAGCTCATGATCGGCAAGGGCAACGACGCGCGGGACTACCCGATGTTCGGCTTGGACGCCGACCGCAGATGGGAATACCAGGAGGAGAAGTTCGTGCTGCTGCGTCGGTTGCTGCACGAATCCGACGTGACCTGGTCGGGGAAGTTCCGGCCGCCGCTGCACGGGGTGACCGTCCTTCCCCGGCCCTTCCGCCCGTCGACCCCGATCTGGCACGGCAGCAGCTCGAGCCCGGAGTCCACCGAGCTGGCCGCTCGCTTCGGCGACCCGTTGTTCACCGCCAACCTCTTCCACCCGAAGAAGCGCTATGCCGACCTGGTCGACCACTACCGCGAGCGCTGGGTGGCGTACGGGCGGGATCCGGCCGACGCGCTGGTGGGTTCCGGGGCGGATGGCCTTTTCGTGGCGCCGACGTCGCAGGCTGCCGTCGACGGGTACCGACCCTACTTCGACGCGAGGGCTCGGTCCGCACTCCACCAGCGGCACGGATCGCCATACCGCACGGTCGAGGAGATCATCGACGGCGGCTCGGCGCTGGTAGGAAGCCCGCAACAGGTGATCGACAAGATCGCCGATTATCATGCCTCATTCCGACACGAGGTGCTGGCGCTGTCCGTCGACGCGTTGAACGCCACCGATTCGCGCGCCGTGCTCGAGTTGTTCGCCGCCGAGGTGATGCCTGTGGTGCGGCGTGAGCTGCCCTCGACCGTGTGGGACGACAAGCTCGGTTCGCCGTGCACGTAAGGCCTGAGACTGCCGCCGTCCAGGGAACGGGCGGGAGCGAGGGGGAGAATGTCTTCCGAGCGTTCTGAGCATGACTACGTGGTGGTAGGCGCGGGCTCGGCGGGAAGTGTGATCATCCGCAGGCTGCTCGACCACGGGCATACCGTGCATGTTCTCGAATCCGGTCCGGACGCCGGCTGTGAGCTGGGGGATTCCCCGGGGAAGTGGCCGGAGCTCTTCGGCGGACGCCTCGACTGGGCGGTGACGACCGTCCCACAGAAGCATGGTGCTGACACCGCAGCGTTGTGCGCGACACGAGAAACGCCCCCTGAGCCGGCGCGAGCCGGCTCAGGGGGCGTCCGCAGACTTTCTCAGTCGAGGTAGTCCCGCAGCACCTGCGACCGCGACGGGTGCCGCAGCTTCGACATCGTCTTCGACTCGATCTGCCGGATCCGCTCGCGCGTGACCCCGTAGACCTGCCCGATCTCGTCGAGCGTGCGGGGCTGGCCGTCGGTGAGGCCGAACCGCAGCCGCACGACACCCGCCTCGCGCTCCGACAGCGTGGCGAGCACGGACTGGAGCTGGTCCTGCAGCAGCGTGAAGCTCACCGCGTCGACCGCGACGACCGCCTCGGAGTCCTCGATGAAGTCACCGAGCTGGCTGTCGCCCTCGTCACCGATGGTCTGGTCGAGGGAAATGGGCTCCCGGGCGTACTGCTGGATCTCCAGCACCTTCTCCGGGGTGATGTCCATTTCCTTCGCGAGCTCCTCCGGGGTGGGCTCACGGCCCAGGTCCTGGAGCAGCTCGCGCTGGATGCGACCGAGCTTGTTGATGACCTCCACCATGTGCACCGGGATACGAATGGTGCGGGCCTGGTCGGCCATGGCCCTGGTGATGGCCTGGCGGATCCACCACGTGGCATAGGTGGAGAACTTGTAGCCCTTGGTGTAGTCGAACTTCTCGACCGCGCGGATCAGACCGAGGTTGCCTTCCTGGATGAGGTCCAGGAAGGCCATGCCGCGGCCGGTGTAGCGCTTTGCCAGGGACACCACGAGCCGGAGGTTGGCCTCCAGCAGGTGGTTCTTCGCACGCTCGCCATCACGGACGATCCAGCGTAGATCACGGCGGAGCTGGGGGGAGACCTTCTCGCCGGCGTCGATCGACCGGCGCATCCGCTCGGCGGCGTAGAGGCCGGCCTCGATGCGCTTGGCGAGCTCGACCTCCTCCTCCGCGTTGAGCAGCGCGACCTTGCCGATCTGCTTCAGGTAGGCGCGGACCGAGTCGGCGGAGGCGGTGAGCTCGGCGTCCTTGCGGGCCTGCCGCAGTGCCTCCGACTCCTCCTCGTCCCACACGAAGTCGCCGGACTTCTGAGGCGTGGAGGAGCGCTCCCGCTGGGCCGGGCTGCGACGGTTGGCGCCGGTGTTGGCGACCTCGTCATCGTCCTCGTCGTCGTCGTCCTCGTCGACGGCGACCTCCGTGCCCTCGGGCACGTCGGTGACGAGATCGGCGTCGAGCTCGACGTCCACCTCCTCGAGGTCGGTCGGCTCGCCATCGAGCTCGACGTCGGCGCCGTCGAGTTCGGTGGGCTCGCCATCGCCCGCAGGGGCGCCCGCTTTACGGGTCGAACCCCCGTTCTTCTTCGCCGGCGCACCCGTACGGGACCGCGGCGACTTCGTCGCGGTCTTGGCGGACGCGCCCGTCCGTGAACGGGCACGTGCGGGTGCGGGACTCGTCGTCGATTCGACGGTCGAGTCGATGCGGGTTGCGGAGTCTGCGGCTGCCACTAGGCCCTCTCGCTACGGTGCGCTCTGCGGTGCGCCGGGACGCGTATGAGATCCGGCTGCAGGTCGAGATGTTGTCGGATACCGCGCTGGATCGCCGTCCTGGAGCTCTCTGGAGGCCATCCCGCATCGGGGTACCGCGTCATTGTAACTGCGTGTGCTCCAGACGTCCGCGCCTCGCCACGGGAAGCGTGGACGATGTGTGTTCGGCCGGGTACACGGACGTCACTCTGTGGGGGTCATATGGTCGGATGACGTCCGTGGACGAGGCCCGTTCGACCGTACCGACCGAAACCGGCACAGCATCCGCCGACGACCCGGAAGGGTTGCGGCGCATCGCGGAGCGCCTCGTCAGGGAGGCGGCCGAGCACCTTCGGGGGCTCCCCCGTCCGTGGGACGACGACGTCGCAGGCGGATCGCCGGAGAGCGTCTCGACGAAGAGCACACCCACCGATGTGGTCACCGCGTCCGACCAGGCGCTGGAGAACCTGATCCGGGAGCGGCTCGGGCAGCTGCGGCCCGGTGACGCCGTCGTGGGGGAGGAGTACGGGGGCACCGCGGGCGGCTCGCGCACGCTGTGGGTCGTCGACCCGATCGACGGCACCGTCAACTTCCTCTACGGGCTGCCCTGGTACGCGGTGTCGGTGGCGGCCGTGCGCGACGGGGTGTCCGTGGCGGGCGCCGTGATCGAGCCGGCGTCGGGGCGGCTGTGGAGCGCGTCCGCCGGCGGCGGGGCCACCTGTGACGGCAGGCCCCTGCGGGTCTCCGCCGAGTCCGACGTGTCGTTGTCGTTGCTCGCCACGGGCTTCTCCTACCGCGCGGAGCGCAGGGTGCGGCAGGTGGCGATGGTCAGCGGCCTGCTGCCCCTCGTGCGCGACGTCCGGCGCACCGGCTCGGCGGCACTGGACCTCTGCGCGGTGGCGGCGGGCTGGGCGGACGCCTACCTGGAGCACGGCTGCAGCTGGTGGGACTGGGCCGCCGGCGCGCTCATCGCCACCGAGGCCGGTGCCGTGGTGCGCACCCCCGGCCCCACCGGCAGCACCCCGCCCGACGACGGTCTCGGTGCCGACGCCCTCTTCGCCGCCACACCCGGCATCGCCCCCGAGCTCGCCGCGCTGGCGCGGGAGCACGGGGCGGCGTCCGTGTGATCCCGCGCGCCTAACAGCTCGCGGAGCGGGCTTCCTCGAGCAGTGACGGATCCACCACCGGCGGGGCGGGGGCCGCATCGGCCGCGTTCGGGTCGGCGTTCGCGGAGCCGTCCGTGCCCCCGCTCGGGCCCTTCGACAGCTGGTCGAGCACGTCCTGAGCCGCCCGTGTGGGGTTGAGGTCACCGAAGGCGGTGCCCACCGCCACGTCCACCGTGTTCTCGGTACGCGCGTCGCGCACCAGCTCGGCGCAGGGGATCACCAGCGCCACCGTGCTCGCCGCGGCCTCGCCGGCCGGCCCGAAGCGGACCTGGCCGATGCACTCCAGGTTCTCGTCCGGGTAGAAGGGGTCGTTGTCCGGGGGCGCCGCCTCGCCGAAGCCGAGGTCGCCCAGCTGCGCGGCCACCAGGTTGGCCTGCCCGCGCTGCCCGCCCGCGTTCAGCACCCGCACCTGGACCGACGACGGCGGGATCGGAGGCACCGCGTTGACCACATCGGCCGGCACCGGCTGACCGGGCGGCGGCCCCGCGACCGGCGGCGGGCACAGCGCGGTGCCCGCCGGTCCGGAGGCGTTCACCAGCACCGTCGTCCACGTCGCCACCGCGGCCACGGCGAGCACCGCCACCAGGATCAGCACGGGGGTGCGCCTGCGGCGCTGGTAGGGCCGGGGGCGTCGCATCGTTCCGCTCGCCATCACGCCGCCAGTCCCTCGGCGAGTACGTGATGTCCCAGCGCCACCAACGGGTCCACGCTGCCCTCCAGCCCTTCTGCCATCGACGCCGGCACCACCCCCGCGCGGACCCGCGCCAGGATGCCGGCGAGCACCACCGCCAGCTTGAACGCCCCGAACGCCACGTACCACGGCAGGGGGGCCAGGTCGAGGCCCGAGCCCGCGGCATAGGCCCGCGCGATCTCGGTCCGCCCGAGGAACCCGGGAAGCTGCGTGGGGCTGGGGATGAACCGCGCCGCACGCCAGGCCGGGCCGTCGTCGGCCTCGCGCCAGTAGACGAGGAGCAGCCCGAGGTCGGCGAGCGGGTCGCCGAGCGTCGACAGCTCCCAGTCGAGGACGGCCCGGATGCGGCCCGGGTCGCCGGCGTCGAACAGGCAGTTGTCGATGCGGTAGTCGCCGTGCACGATCGTGTGGCGTTGCGTGGTGGGCAGAGCCCCGGCCAGCGCCTCGGCGAGGCTGGTCAGCTCGGTGACCGTCTTCTCCTCCACCGGGATCCCGCTGTCGCGGGCCTTCTCCCACTGCGTGACCCAGCGCCGCACCTGACGCGCCAGGAATCCCTCCGGCCGCCCGAAGTCACCGAGCCCCACCGCCGCGGGGTCGACCTCGTGCAGCGCGACCAGCACGTCGACCAGTGCCTGGCTCGCCCGCCTGCGCTCGTCCTCAGTGGTGGCCCAGCCCGGTGGCAGCTCGCCGAGGGGGACGACACCGTCCACGAGCTCCATCACGTAGCAGGGGGCGTCCACCGGCGGCCCGCCCGCCGACGACGCCAGCACGCGTGGGACGGGTACGGGGGTATCCGCCAGCGCGGAGATCACCCGCTGCTCCCGTCCCATGTCGTGGGCGGTGGCGGCGACCTCGCCGACCGGCGGGCGGCGCAGCACGACGGCCCCGGCCGGGCTGTCCACCCGATAGGTCAGATTCGACCGGCCACCCCCGATCGGGCGGAGCGTGCTGTGGCGCCACGCGGGGTCATCGAGGCGCTCGGCCAACCAGGCGCCGACAACAGCCGCATCTGCCCCGGGGTGCGAATCGGGGACAGCTCGCGAATCGTCGGTGACGTCGCGGTTGGAGGAGAGTGCCACGACGGGCACCCTAACGGCCGCACCAGAGCACGGCGGGGCACCGGGCGCGTGTCGAGGCCCTGAGCTACCCTCTGCGCCCCGGGGGCAGTCCGAGCACTTGACGGCGTTATATCCGATCCAGTCGCGGCCCGGGTTGAGCTGAGACGCGCGTCACTCCAATGCGGGGCACAAAGCCCTGTGCTGCCGCGTTGACCAGCCGCACGATGACGACAGGTGTGTTAAGAGGGTGGGAACGATGGCGACCGACTATGACGCGCCGCGGCGCAACGAGACAGACGACCTGGCTGAGGACTCGCTCGACGAGCTGAAGGCCCGGCGGAACGAGGCACAGTCGTCCGTCGTCGATGTTGACGAGTCGGACACGGCAGAGAGCTTCGAGCTGCCCGGTGCCGACCTGTCCGGCGAGGAGCTGACGGTCAAGGTGCTGCCGAAGCAGGCTGACGAGTTCACCTGTGCCAGCTGTTTCCTGGTTCACCACCGGAGCCGGCTGGCCGAGAGCAACGGCTCGCAGTACATCTGCCGTGACTGCGCCGCCTGACGCACGTGCACTGTCGTCGGGCGGCGCGGTGACCGCCGCCTGACGTGCGAGGCGCCGGCGATGCTGTCCGGCGCCCCGTGGTGGCGCTCCGGAGAGGACGTCACCCGATCGACACGGCCCCGAACCGGTTCTCCGGTCCGGGGCAGAGTCGTATTCGGGGTCGTGTTCGCGACTGCCCTCCGGCCCGTCCTCGTCACCTCTGCAGGGCCGCCACCAGTGCTTCCGGGTTGCGCACGCTGAAGACCCAGTAGGGCGTGGGGTCGTCCGTGTCGGTGATCTCGACGCGCACGACGGGCGCCACCCAGGCGCGGAGCATCAGGAACGCGGTCGGATCCAGCTCCGGACCCAGCGCCTGCTGCTTGTTCTCCTTCGGAACGACCTCCACGCGACCGACGTGGCGCAGCGGGATCCGGGCCTGACCGACAGCCAGCTCCGTCGCCGTCACCTGGATGCGCATGCGGCCGAGCCAGAACAGGATGATCACCAGCAGCGGGACGAAGACCGCGTAGCCGATCCACTCCCGGACGCCGGGGTAACCCATATGGATCTCTGCGCCCAGCAGCACCCCCACGCCGATGGCCGGCAGATACCACCACAGGGGCACGGACAACCGCTCGTCGAACCGGGGACTGCCGGACGTCGCAGGCGCGCCCGCCGACGGATGCTCGCTCACGGGAGCCGAGGGTAGCGTCGCCCGTCGTGCCCGGCCCTGTCGACGCTCCTCACCATGAGCCGCTCATCGCATCGCCGGCAGCCGAGCTGCCCCGATCCCCGGTCGAGGTGCTCCTCACCCGGCTCGACCCGGAGCTGCCCGTTCCCTCCTATGCCCGTACGGGTGACGCCGGGGTCGATCTGCGCTGCACGGCCGATGTCGTCCTCCCGCCCGGCGAGCGGGCGGTGGTCGGCACCGGCGTCGCGATCGCGCTGCCCGTGGGCTACGCGGGGTTCGTCCATCCCCGCTCCGGCCTGGCCGCGCGCACAGGGCTCTCGATCGTCAACGCACCGGGCACTGTCGACTCCGGATACCGGGGCGAGATCCTGGTGTGCGTGATCAACCACGATCCCCGCGAGGAGCTGCGGCTGCGCCGCGGCGACCGGATCGCGCAGCTCGTCGTGCAGAAGGTCGAGCAGGTGCGGTTCGTCGAGGTCGCGGCCCTGCCGGCGTCCGAGCGCGGGGCCGGCGGCCACGGTTCCACGGGGGGACACGAGCGACTGGGTTCCGGAGAGGCGCTGTAGTGGCCCGGAGGAACCGCGCGGCCGTCGCCACCAAGGCGGACCCCGACGAGCTACGCACGGGTGGTGCGCTCGCGCTCGAGCCCCGGGACGACGACGTGCCGGCCACCGGTCCGTACGACGGGGACGACCTCGACCCGGAGATCACCGACGCCGCGGGGCTCGTCGACTTCGGCGCGGTGCGGGTGCCGGTGCCGATGCAGGGCACCGTCGCCGTCGAGCCCACCGCCAACGGGCGGATGCAGGCCGTGCACGTCGCGCTCCCCGAGGGCAGGCTCTCGGTCAGCGCGCTGGCGGCCCCCAAGTCGTCCAAGCTGTGGCCGGAGCTGGCGCGCGAGATCGACGCGTCGCTGCGCGAGGGCGGCGCCACGGTCCGGTCGTTCCAGGGGCAGTGGGGCCGCGAGCTGCACGCCACCTCCGGCGCCGCGAAGTCGGTGTTCATCGGGGTGGACGGCTCGCGGTGGATGCTCTACGGCGTGGCCACCGGGCCCGCCACCCACGCCGAGATGCTCGACGCGGAGCTGCGCCGGATGCTGCGCGCCACCGTCGTGGTCCGCGGGCGCGCGCCCTACCCGGTGCGCACCGTCCTGCCGCTGGTGGTCCCGGAGCACCTCGCCGAGGCCATGGCCGCGTCCGAGGCCGCGAAGGCCGCAGCGGCGGCCACGGACGCCGCGCCGTCCGCCGTCCCGACGGACCAGGAAGCCCCACCTCCTCCCGCTGCGCCCGCCCCGCCCGCCGCGGCCGAGCCCCCGGTGGAGGAGTGGGCGGCCGCCGGGCCGCCCGCCGACGAGGCCACGCGCGCCTGGCCGTCCCCCGCTCGGCGCACGCCCGCTCCTCGCCCGCCCGCTCCCCGCCGCAGGCCCAGCGGAGTTCCGGCCGAGGAGGCCGCGCCCGCCGCCTGGGAGCGCAACGCGGCCGCTCCGCCGGAGCAGGAGGCCGGCGCACCGCTGTGGGCCGATCCCGTCCAGCGGATCGCGGACGCCGAGGAGGTCGCCGCTGCTCGACGGCCCGGCTTCGACGAAGCTCCCACCGAGGTCTGGGGCGCGCTGGCGGCCGACCCGGCGGAGCACCGTGTCGCGGACGCCCGGTCCACCGGCTCGTGGCCCACACAGGAGTGGCGGTCCGGCGAGCCCGACCGCGTGCAGGAGTCCGGTGACCGCTGGGCGGCGGCCGAGCCGGCGTCGTCGGCCACCGGGTTCCTGGAGGGTTTCCCCACCCAGCCGTGGGCGTTCGACCCGCGTCTGGAGGATGCGGCGGCCCCCGACGCGTGGTCGCCCGCCCGCGAGGACCTGCCCGAGCCCCCCACCCCCGAGCCCGCCTTCTACGTGGAGGACGTGCCGACCGACCCGTGGCCGCTCGCCGAGCGCTACCGCGTCGAGCCGGCCCCCGCACCGGGGGAGCAGTCGTGGCCCGGCGCGGCGCCCACGAACGGGTACGCCCACCGGGACGACCGCGCTCCCGAGGGAGACGCCGGCACGGTCACGGGCACGGGCGGCCGGCGTCGCCTCGGCGAACCGGTCGCCCCGCATCCCGACCGGAGCGCCCCCGACGAGCCGTACCTCCCCGAGACCGGGGAGTATGCGGTGCCCGACACCGCGGCATCGACCGGGTACTTCGACGCACCGTCCGGGTACGCGGCGTCGTCCGGGTACTTCGACGCGCCGTCCCAGTACGCGCCGCCCGGGTACGCGGCCCCGGTGGACGGTGGCAGGCGCCGTGCCCCGGGTACGGCCGACGACGCCGCGGTGTCCGGCACCGGGAGGCGCCGAGCCGTCGAGCCGGAGGCACTGACCAGCGTGTTCCCCGCGCTCGGTGGTTCCCCGGCCGGGGCCGAGCCGCTTCCGGGGGAGGCCTCCGACGCCCTGGCCCGGCCCGCTCGCGGCAGGCACGCCGCTCCGGACCCGGGGGAAGGGACGCCCGAGACGACGCCGCTGCAGGTCTTCGTCGCGCCCTCCGGCACGGATCGCCCCTCGGGGCGGCACCGCAGGCCCGACGAGTAGGACCCGGACGGCCGTGACTACGGGACGGGCGTCCTGGCCGCAGCCGACCGGGCGCCCGCCCGCGCCGCGCGCAGCCAGCCGAGCACGGCGGCGCGGCCGAGCACAGCCGGGTCCGCGCCGAACACCGCGAGCGGCGCGTTGAGCAGCACCGCCCGGGGGAGCAGCGCGTGCCAGTGCTCCGCCACCGCGAGCGGGTGCACCGGATCGTCGACGAGTGCCGCCAGCCCGACGGGCACGTCGAGCGCCCGGAGTCCGCTCGCGTCCGGGGCGGGCTCGGCCGCCGCCGCGTCGAGCGCGGCGGCCAGCCCGGTGCCGTAGCGCTGCCATGCCCTGGCCAGCTCCGCGGCCAGCCACGGCGGCGAGCTTGCTTCCGCCGCCGCCACGGCCCCCACCACTCCGCTGTCGCGCACGCACGCCGCAGTGGCTCGGGCGACCAGCGCCGCCGGGGCGTCGCCGGGCCGTCCGGTCCACGCCGGTAAGGCCAGGAGCAGCCCGGCAGGCCCAGGTCCGGCTTCGGCCCGGCGCTGCGCGGCCCACGCCGCGGCCACGTGGGCGCCGAGGGAGATGCCGCCAACCAGAACCGGGCCGGGGCGCTCCAGCGCCGCGTCGAGCGCGGCCCGATAGCCGTCGATCACATCGCGGCCGTGACGCGGCGCCACGGCGTGCAGTTCGATGCCGAGCGCACCTAGCGGGCCGGCGAACACCGATCGGACGAACACCTCGTCCGAACCGGATCCGGGCAGCATCACGGCCCGCACCGTTCACCCCCGCCGCACGGCCCCGGACGAGGGGCTCGATACGCTCACATGGCGGCGTGCAGTCACAAGTCGCCGACGTTTCCAACGAGTTACCCTGGTGACGTTAACGGCGCCCGACGGTGGGCGCCACCGAGCTGGGGGAGACATGGCCGGCACCGATGGCGGAGCGTTCCGCCGCATGTTGCGCAGGCTGACGAGCGACGTCGACGTACTCGACGCCGTGGACCTGTCCGAGGACGCGGAGAAGTCCGGAGCGCAGCGCGCATCGGAGTGCGCGTGCGGTCAGGAAGTCACCGTGCTGGGTAGGTTGCGGAGCGTCGAGTTCTGCCCGCAGGATGCCGAGGCCTCTCTCCGGGCCGAGCTGTTCGACGGCAGCGAGGGCATCACCCTCATCTGGCTCGGTCGCCGGCGGATCGCTGGTATCGAGCCAGGACGCACGATGCGGGTACGCGGGCGGCTCGCCGTGCGCGACGGCCGTAAAGTGCTCTACAACCCGTACTACGAGATCTGTCAGGCCCAGACACCGTAGGGCCCCGATCACCCTGGGAGCGCAGTGACCGCAGGTCCACCGCCCGACTCTCCGGACGGCACCGGCAGGCCGCCGCGCGAGTTCCCCACCCTGCTCGAGCAGATGGGGGGCGTGCAGGGCATCGTCGCGTCCACCATCCCGGTCGGCGTGTTCGTGCTCGTCAACGTGCTGTTCGCGCTGCAGGCCGCGCTGATCGCGGCCCTCGCGGCCGGCGTCGCCATCGCGGCGTGGCGCATCGCGCGCAAGCAGGCGCTGCAGCCGGCGGTGTCGGGGCTGTTCGCCGTGGGGGTCGCCGCGTTCCTCGCCTACCGCACCGGGGAGGCGCGCGCCTTCTACCTGCCCGGCCTGCTGTTCAGCGCCGCGCTCGGCCTCGCGTTCCTGGTGTCGGTGCTGGTGCGCTGGCCGCTGGCGGGCGTCGTGTGGCACGGCATCAACGGCGACGGCCAGGGCTGGCGCCAGGACCCCCGGATGCTGCGGGCCTACACGCTGGCGAGCCTGCTCTGGACCCTCGTCTTCGCCGCCCGCGTGGTGGTGCAGGGGCTGCTCTACAACGCCGACGAGGAGACCTGGCTCGGCATCGCGCGGCTGGCGATGGGCTACCCGCTCGTCGGGGTGGCGCTGCTCGGCACCTTCTGGGCAGTGCGCCGCGCCCGCCGCGCCCCGGCGCCCTCCACGCCCTGACCGGGCCTTCGCCGCTCCGCCGCTAGTACCCCAGCGCCGCGCGGATGTCCTCCTCGACCGCGGTGGTGGCCACGAACAGCAGTTCGTCGCCGCCCTCCAGCGCGTCGTCGGGCTGCGGCACGATCACCCGGCCCCCGCGCAGGATCACCACGAGAGCGCAGTCGGCAGGCAGCATCAGTGACCGGACCGGCTGCCCGGCCAGCGGGGTGTCCTGGGTGAGCGTGACCTCCACCAGGTTGGCCTGACCCTGGCGGAACGTGAGCAACCGCACGAGGTCGCCGACGGCGACCGCCTCCTCCACCAGCGCGGCCAGCAGCCGCGGGGTGGACACCGCGACATCGACGCCCCAGTTCTCGCTGAACAGCCACTCGTTGCGCGGGTCGTTCACCCTCGCGACGACGCGGCGCACCGCGAACTCGGTCTTCGCGAGGAGCGAGACGACCAGGTTGACCTTGTCGTCGCCGGTGGCGGCGATGACGACGTCGCAGCTCTCCATGCCCGCGTCCTCGAGGGAGGCGAGCTCGCAGGCGTCGGCGTGCACCCACTCGGCGCGTTCGACGGACTCGGGCTCGATGTTCGCGAGCTCACGCTCGATCAACATCACCTGGTGCTTGTTCTCCACCAGTTCCAGGGCGATGGACCGCCCGACGGCTCCCGCCCCCGCGATCGCGACGCGCATCCTGCTCACCCTTCCTGCGGCGGGGCCGCAGCCGCCGCCGTGACGTCGCTGACGGTGCCCGACACCGCGGCGACGTAGATCGTGTCCTCGGCCTGCACCGCAGTGTCCCCCTTCGGGAGTACACCGGTGCCGAACCGCACGATGAAGGCCACCCGGCAGCCGGCAGCGGCCTCGAGCTCACGCACGGGCCTGCCCACCCAGTCCTCGTGGACGGGCAGCGGCAGGATCGCGACGGTGCCGGTGGGCTCGCGCCAGGCAGAGGCCACGCCGTCGGGCAGCAGCATCCGCATCAGCCGGTCGGTGCTCCACGGGACGGTGGCCACGGTCGGGATGCCCAGCCGCTCGTAGACGGCGGCGCGCTTGGCGTCGTAGATGCGGGCGACGACGTGCTCGATCCCGAACGTCTCCCGGGCCACGCGCGCGGAGATGATGTTGGAGTTGTCCCCGCTCGACACCGCGGCGAATGCGTGGGCCCGCTCCACGCCCGCCTCGATGAGTACCTCACGGTGGTAGCCCTCGCCGACGACCTGCTTACCCCGGAAGTCCGGGCTGAGCCTGCGGAACGCCTGCCGGTCGCGGTCGATCACGGCGACCTCGTGCCCGAGCCGCTCCAGACCGCCCGAAAGCGACGCACCGACCCGACCGCACCCCATGATCACGACGTACACCGAAAGCCTCCCCGGATCGCGGTGGGAACGCTATCGCGTCTCCACCCGGCGCACCGCATAGGCTTTGGTGGTGTCCAAGCTCGGCGTCGCTGTCAAGCGCGTCCTCGTCGGAAGGCCGCAGCGCAGCGACCGTCTTGCCCATACCCTGCTCCCCAAGCGCATCGCGCTGCCCGTGTTCGCGTCCGATGCGATGTCGTCGGTCGCGTACGCGCCCGAGGAGATCTTCCTGACACTCTCGGCCGGGGGCGTTGCGACCTACGCCTTCTCGCCCTGGGTCGGCCTCGCCGTCGTGATCGTCCTGCTGACGGTCGTCACGTCCTATCGGCAGAACGTGCACGCCTACCCGTCCGGCGGTGGCGACTACGAGGTGGCCACGGTCAACCTCGGCCAGAAGGCCGGGCTGACGGTGGCCAGCGCGCTGCTCGTGGACTACACCCTCACGGTGGCGGTGTCGATCTCGTCGGCGGCGGCGAACATCGGGGCACTGGTTCCGTACGTGGCACAGCACAAGGTGCAGTTCGCCGTGGTGGCGATCCTGGTGCTGACGGCGGTCAACCTGCGGGGGGTCCGCGAGTCCGGCGTCGCGTTCGCGATCCCGACCTACGCGTTCATCCTGGGCATCGGCACGATGATCATCTGGGGACTGACGCGGATCCTGCTGCTCGGCCAGGATCTCCAGGCGCCGAGCGCCAACCTGCACCTGGTGTCGGAGGGCGACGCGTTCACCGGCCTCGCGCTCGTGCTGCTGGTGCTGCGGTCGTTCACCCAGGGCGCCGCAGCGCTGACCGGCGTGGAGGCGATCAGCAACGGCGTGCCCGCCTTCCAGAAGCCGAAGTCGCGCAACGCCGCCACCACGCTGCTCCTGCTCGGCAGCATCTCGGTGGTGATGTTCTCCGGGATCATCGCGCTCGCGCTGCTGACCAGGGCACAGGTCGCCGAGTTCCCGGCCACCCAGATCGTCGACGCGCCCCCCGGCTACGTCCAGGAGACGTTGGTGGCCCAGCTCGCCGAGGTGGTGTTCAACAACTTCCGGCCGGGCTTCTACTTCGTCATCATCTTCACGGCCCTGATCCTCGTGCTGGCCGCCAACACCGCCTACAACGGCTTCCCCGTGCTGGGCTCGATCCTGTCCCAGGACCGCTACCTGCCGCGCCAGCTGCACACCCGCGGCGACCGGCTGGCCTACTCCAACGGCATCCTGGTGCTGGCGGGCGTCGCGATCGTCCTGGTCGTGGGGTTCCGGGCCGACGTCACCCGCCTCATCGCGCTCTACACCGTCGGCGTCTTCACGTCGTTCACGCTGAGCCAGACCGGCATGCTGCGGCACTGGAAGCGGCTGCTCGCCACCGAGACCGACCAGGCCGTCCGCCGCCGCATGCGCCGCTCCCAGGCCATCAACGGGTTCGGCGCCGCGATGACGGGCATCGTCCTCGTGATCGTGCTCATCACGAAGTTCACCCGCGGCGCCTGGATCGCGATCGCCGGCATGGTCGTCTTCTTCGTGCTGATGCAGGCCATCCGTCGGCACTACGACCGCGTGTCGGCCGAGCTGGTGGCCGGGGACACCGACGCCGTGCTGCCCTCGCGCAACCACGCGATCGTGCTGGTCTCCACCCTGCACAAGCCGACGCTGCGGGCCGTGGCATACGCCAGGGCCACCCGGCCGGACGTATTGGAGGCGGTCACCGTCAACGTCGACGACAGCGACACCAAACGGCTGATGCGGGACTGGGAGAAGCGCAAGCTGCCGGTGCCGCTCAAGGTGGTCGAGTCGCCCTACCGGGAGATCACCAAGCCGGTGCTCGACTACGTCAAGCGGATCCGGAGCAACAACCCCCGCGACGTGGTCACCGTCTTCATCCCCGAGTACGTGGTGGGGCACTGGTGGGAGCAGATCCTCCACAACCAGAGCGCGCTGCGGCTCAAGGGCAGGCTCCTGTTCCAGCCCGGCGTGATGGTGACGAGCGTCCCGTGGCAGCTGGAGTCGTCCGAGCGGGTCACGCGGCGTCCGGAGACGCCCCCCGGCTCCTCGCGGCGGGGTTACGAGTCGACGCCCCGCGAGGACACCCAGGCGCCGGCTCCCAGCCCCTCGAAACCGGCCGCCCCGGCAGCCCCGGCAGCGCCGGGAACGCGCCGTGGGTGACGCCGTCGTGAGCAGCGTCGCGGCAACCAGGGCGGACTGGACCGACCGCATCCTCGAGCTGGAGGTGGGCCCGGTCGCCCACGGCGGCCACTGCGTCGCGCGTTCGGAAGGCCGCGTGGTGTTCGTCCGGCATGCGCTGCCCGGTGAGCACGTGCTGGCCGTGGTGAACGAGGACGGCGGCGGCTCCTTCTGCCGGGCCGACGCCGTGGAGGTGCTGGCGGCGTCCCCCTGGCGGGTGCCGGCGCCGTGCAGCTGGGCGCGGGCGGGTGGCTGCGGGGGGTGCGACTTCCAGCACGCCGACCCGGCCGCGCAGCGCTCCCTCAAGTCCGACGTCCTCGCCGAGCAGCTGCGCAGGCTCGCCGGGATCGAGCGGCGCGTGCCCGTCGAGGAGCTGCCCGGTGGGGCGCTGGGCTGGCGCCACCGGGTCCGCCTCGCCGTCGACGACGAGGGCCGCGCCGGGCTGCGCGCGCACCGCAGCCACGACGTGCTGCCCATCGCGGACTGCCCGCTCACCCCACCCGGCACGCTGCCGCCGGTGCTCGAGCACGGCTTCGACCCGGACACGGAGGTCGAGGTGGCGGTGGACGCCCACGGCCGCGTTCACGTCGGTGACGACGGGCCGGTCGTCCAGCGCGCCGCCGGGCGCGAGTGGCTGCTGTCGCCCGGCGTGTTCTGGCAGGTCCACCCGGCGCTCCCGGACACCCTCGCCGCCGTGGTGGGGGAGTGGGCCGACGCGCCGCAGGGCGGCACGGCATGGGATCTCTACGGCGGCGTCGGGCTCTTCGCCGCCGTGCTCGCCGGACAGGTCGGGCCCGACGGCGCGGTCACCGTGGTCGAGTCCTCGCGGCAGGCCGTCACTGACGGGAGGGCAGCTCTCGCCGACCTGCCCCAGGTGGGCTGGCGTGTCGGCCGCGTGGAGCGCGTACTGGGCGGTCTCGGGGCCCGCCCGGACGTCGTGGTCGCGGACCCGCCCCGCCGCGGGCTCGGCCGGGAACTGGTGGACGCACTGTGCGGCCATGCTCCCGACCGCGTGGTGCACGTGGCCTGTGACCCGGCCGCGCTGGCCCGGGACGTGGCGCTGTTCGCCGAGCGGGGCTACCGCCTGGCGGAGCTGCGCGCGTTCGACGCGTTCCCGATGACCCACCACTTCGAGTGCGTGGCGCTGCTGGTGCGGGACTGAAACGGCCGAAGTTCAGGAAAGCCACTTTGCCGCCCTCTCCGGGCAGGAAAGTGGCTTTCCTGAACCTGCGGAACCCGGGGAGCGGCGCGCGTCGGCGATGATCGGGGCGTGGAACTCGCCGACCATCTGACCGGATGGGCTCCCGAGCCCGTCGAGACCACGGCGCGCATCGACGCCTGGCCCTCCCACGCTTTCGCCGCCCTGCTGGACGAGCCGAGTCCGGTGCGGGGAGCGGGCGACCCCCTGCCGCCGATGTGGCACGGCTTCCACCTGCTCGACCACCCCGCCCAGGCCGACCTCGGCGACGACGGGCACCCCGCCCACGGCCGGTTCCTGCCGCCGCTGCCGCATCGCCGCCGCATGTTCGCCGGGGGCAGGCTGGAGGTGCGGGACCCGCTGCGTGTCGACGACGTGGTCACCCGGCGGTCGTCGCTGGTGGCGGCCACCCCGAAGAGCGGGCGCAGCGGTGCCATGGTGCTGGTGACGGTGCGCCACGAGTTCCTCCGGGACGGCGAGCCCGCGCTGGTGGAGGAGCAGGACTTCGCCTACCGGAGCCAGCCGCCCGGGACCGACCGGGGGTTGCCGGCGGCAGCACCCGCTGCGGCAGAGGACGAGCCCGGTCGGTGGCACCTGCGGCTGCACCCGGACGAGGCGCTGCTGTTCCGCTTCAGCGCGCTCACCTACAACAGCCACCGCATCCACTACGACCACCCGTACGTCACGGGCGTGGAGGGCTACCCCGGGTTGGTGGTGCACGGGCCGCTGCTGGCGCTGCTGCTGCTGGAGCTGCCCCGGCGGTTCGCGCCGGAGCGGCAGGTCAGCAGCTTCTCCTACCGGCTGCTGCGCCCGGCGTTCGCCGGGACGGACGTGGTCGCCGACGGCGACGGCGAGGGGCCACTGGTGGCCGGGGTGCCGGGGCAGGCGCCGTCGGTGCAGGGCACGGTCCGCTTCGCCTGACCGCCCCGCGGAAGTTCAGGAAAGCCACTTTCCTGCCCTCTCCGGACCTGAAAGTGGCTTTCCTGAACCGGGCGTCCCTGAACCCGACCCCGTCGATCAGCCCCGGCGGAGGAAGGACCGGATGGCGTCGGCGACCGCCGCGGGCTCGCTGACGTGCGCGAAGTGCTCCTGGCCCGGGAACTCCACGAGCGTGGTGTCGGGCACGTGCTCGGCGAGGAACCCGGTGGCGTCGATCTGGTGCTGGGGGCTGGCGCCGCCGAGCAGCAGCAAGGTGCGGTTGCGGATGGCCGTGAACCGGTCCAGGTCGCCGACCAGCGCAGTGGTGACGCGCAGCTCGCGCAGCCAGACCGGGGCGAGGGCGGCCCACTCGGCCCACATCGGGGTCTGGCGCAGATCCGCGACGGCGGCGTCCGGGGCGTGGATGACGCCGGACAGGAAGATCGTCAGCGCCCGGTCGTTGTCCCCGCTGTCGACCGCGGCGGCGATGTCCGCCAGTGCGGTCTCGGGAAGCGGGCCGCCCACCGGCAGTGGGGGTTCGTACAGCACCAGCGCGGAGATGTCGGCGCCCGCAGCGGCGGTGGCCGCCGACACGATCCCGCCGTAGGAGTGCCCGAACAGCGTGGCCCCGGGGCCGGCCACGGCGAGCACGGCCTGGACGTCGGCGACCTCGGTCGCGAGGTCGTGCTTCTCGGCATCACCGCTCAGGGGCCGACCCCGCCGGTCGACGAGGAACAGCGTGTACTCGTCGGCAAGGGCGTGGGCGACGGGCAGGAACTGCTCGCCGGTGGCGAGGGCACCGTGGACCACGACGATGGCCGGACCGGTACCGAGCCGGTGCCAGCCGATGGTGGTGCCGTCGGACGACGTGGTCTGACCGGTCTCGATCGGTGCGGGAGCCTCGGGATCCATGACGTGAAATTAAGTGATCGGTCGGTGCCGAACGTGACCTGCGTCGTGCAGGTCACCCACGAACCGCTCACACCGCTACGGAACGACCGCCGGTAGGCGACGCGTTGACAGGCGCGCGTGACGCTGGTCGGCTCGGCGCGTGGAGATCACGCTCACCCCGGCCGTTCCGATTCTGCGCATGCACGACGTCGCCGCCGCACGGCGCTTCTACCTCGACTACCTGGGGTGTTCCGTGGACTGGCAGTACGGCGAGGGAGACCGCCCTGTCTACCTGCAGGTGTCCCGGGGTGCGCTGGTACTGCACCTGTCGTCGCACCACGGCGACGGCACCCCGGGAGCCGCGGTGCTCGTCGAGACCCGCGGCCTCGACGACCTGCACGCCGAGCTCGGCGGCAAGGGCTACCCGTTCCTGAACCCCGGTATCGAGGACGGCCCCGCAGACGGCCGGACGATGGAGCTGGTCGACCCGTCGTCCAACCGCCTGCGGTTCTTCGAGCGGCCGGTCACGGCCTGACGCGCTCCGGTCAGCCGTGGCAGTGGGCCGTGGTGGGCGGGAGGTCCAGTGCGGGGTTGCCGTCGAAGAACCCGGTGGGCTTGAGCATGAAGCCCACCGTGCTCACCGGCATCACGGGCCAGTCCTCCGGCCGCACGATGTGGTGGGCGCCGAACGTGTACCAGACCACCACGTCCGTGCCCTCGAGCGGACGGTCACCTGCCCCGTACGCCGGCAGCCCCTGGCCGCCGGGGTGCTGGGCGGGGTAGTCGCCCGCGGCGAAGCGTTGCGACCCGTCGTGGGCGGTGACCCACAGCTGGTGCTCCGTGAACCCGGACCGCCGCGCGTAGACCGCGTCGGGGGAGTACATCGGAGGCACGGTCGAGCCCGGCATGAGCGAGTAGGCCGTGGGGGCGCCGAGCGCCGAGGTCCTCTCGGCGCTCTCGATCCGCCAGTACCGCGCCCGCGCCGCGTCGGTGTCGCGCTTCGCCACCGCCTCGCTGGCGAGCACCGTGCGGTGCACCTCCCAGGCGTTGCCGTGCGGGTTGTCCGGGCCCGGCGGGCTCGGCGCCGAGTCGACCTCGACCACGGTGTTGGCCCGCCCGTCCACGCTCATGTCCAGCCGCACGCAGAAGAAGTGCTGGTGGTTGGGCCCGTAGAGGCCCGGGGCGACGAGCGTGCCGTGCTTGGGCGTCTCGCCCGGCGCGATGGCCCCGGTGGAGATGACGCCGCTGAGCTTGATCTCGTACTCGATCAGCCCGTCGTTGTAGAGGTACCAGAAGTACCCGTACTCGTAGTTCCCGACGGTGACGATCGTGGAGATCACCAGTCGCCGCCTGCGCCGCACCTGCACCGCGTTCGTGCGGAAGTCGGTGTGCTTCCAGGCGATGCCCGCGTCCTCCTCGTGCATGCAGACGGCGTTGCCGATCGTGACGGGGGCGCCGTCGTTGTCGTTGACGACCGCGTCGAAGTACCGGATGTGCCCCACGCAGTCGCAGCCCAGCGTCAGTGGGTTCGCCAGCCACCCCACGCCGTACTCGCCCTGGTCGAACACGTTCTTGAACCGGTGCGTCGGCGCCGGGTCGCCGTAGGGCACGTACATCTCCGCGAGCGAGGCCCGGTAGACGATCGGCCGTCCGGCGTAGCCGATCTGGTGCAGCACCAACCCCTCACGTGGGGTGAAGCCGATCCGCAGCCGCCATTTCTGCCACTCCACCGCGTGCCCGTCCACCGTGAAGCTCGGGCCGTCGGGCTGGGTGATCTCGATCGGCTTGACGTCCTCGCGGTAGGCCTCGACCGCCGGCACGTTGTCCGGCTCGAAGATCCACGGCTCCTCGTAGTTGCCCGCCTTCTCCGGGAGCGGGACGACGCCGTGGTCGTTGACCTCGAGCACCTCGCCGGCGTCGAGGTCCACCACCACGACCAGACCCTCGACGGGCCGGGCGTACCCGTGCTCGCCCGGCGCCGAGCGCACCCAGGTCAGGGGACGCGCGATCCGGCGGATGGACGGGTGGTCCTGCGGGCCCGTCCAGCTCGAGGCCCACGGGTCGATCATGGTGAGGGAGAAGTCCTCGACGCCGCGCAGGCGCATGGCCTCCTGCCAGCGCGGGTCGGCCTGCACGATCTTCTCGCAGGACAGGAACTCCTCCGCCATCATCGGCGCCTGCACGCCGTCGACCGCGTGGAAGGACACCACCGCCCGGTCGGTCAGCGAGACGACCGCCTCGTAGGTGCGGCCCTCGCCGCGCTGGTAGAGCACGATGTGCGCCTCCCGCGGCAGCGGCTCGTCGCCGGGCTCCCAGGCGAACACGGCGTCCCTCGGCGGCTCGTGGAGTGTGACGAAGACGAACCGCGCGGCCTCCGTCAGCGCTCTCGACGTTCGCAGCACCTCCGTGGCAGTGGCGATCTCCGGGCCGCTGAGCGGCTCCAGCGGATGACCGGCGACGGCGCCGGGAGTGGTGACGGTGGGATCCTCGACGGCGGTCATGGGGTGGCTCCCTGCGGTGTGCCGGTGGGGTCGCTGATGTCGGCGACCTCGAACTGACCGATTCGGGCGTACCTGGTGGGGTAGCGGTTGCGCAAGACCAGGGCGACGGCCATTCCCGCCACGAACACCGCGAGCACCACCCAGGGCAGCAGCCGGATGTAGGCGGCGTCGCCCGCTCCGGCCAGGTCGTAGCGGTTGACGACGAGCAGCACGCAGGCCCCGGTCATGGCCGCGAAGCCGAGCACCGGGGCGACGAACGTCGACCACCAGCGGAACTCCGTACGGGCCGTGGTGAGGAAGTACCGGATGATCGCGACGGAGACGAGCGCCTGCACCGCGAGGATCCCGAGCACCCCGAGAAGCGGTGACCACGTGCCCAGCTTGAGCAGCGCGCCCTCGTTGCTGGGGTCGTAGATCACGAAGGCGAGGCAGTAGAGCGCGACGAGGGCGGTCACCGTCATCGAGGCGGTCACCGGGCTGCGCCGGGAGGACGTGCGGGCGAGCGCACTGGGCAGCACGCCCTCGCGGCCGAGGGCGAACAGGTACCGGGCACTGGTGTTGTAGAAGGCCATCGCGCAGGCGAACGAGCCCGTGACGATGAGGACCTCCATCGAGGCGGTGGCCCACGACCCGACGTAGCGGTCGGTGAGCGGGTAGAAGGCCGACGCGGTCTCGCCCGCGTACTGCGCCTTGACCGCCTCCGCCGAGCCGTTCAGGCCCCAGCCGGTGACGAAGACGTAGGAGATCAGGACGTAGAACAGGCCGAGCCCGATCACGGACCCGTAGGTGGCGGCCTTCGCGATCCGGTGTGGGTCGCGGGTCTCCTCGGCGTAGTTCGGCGCCATCTCGAAGCCGACCCACGACCAGAACGCCGCGAACAGGGCGACCCCGGCGGCACCGGCGCCGAAGACCTGGATGGCCGCGGAGTTGCCGAAGATGTTCACGGGGTTCAGGGGGGCAAGCGAGAAGCCCTCGGCGCCGCCTGCGGCGAACACGCCGACGGCCAGCACCACGAGCACCAGCAGTTCGGCGATGAGCGCCACGCCGAGCACCTTCGCCGTCAGCTCGATGTGGAACACGGCGAAGACGCTCATCAGCCCGAGGCCGATGATCATGTAGACCCAGGCCGGTAGCGCCAGCCCGGTGAAGCTCGCCACGGTGGTGGACGCGAAGTACCCCATCGTCCCGGTCACGGCGGCCGTGAAGACCATGTAGCAGAGCACGATGAGCAGCCCCGATCCCAGGCCGAGCACTCGGCCGAGACCACGGGTGACGAACGTGTAGAAGCCACCGGCCGAGGTGACGCGGCGGCACATCGCGATGTAGCCGACCGAGAAGATCGTGAGTGCGACGGTGGCCACGGCGAACGCGGCGGGTGAGGCGTACCCGCCGCCCAGCGTGGCCACGGGAATGTTGAACAGCATCGCGGCCAGCGGGGCGGCTCCCGTGACGATGCAGAAGAGCACGGACGGCAGGCCGAGCGCGCCGTCGGCGAGGCGGCCCGGCTCGGCGGGTGGATGGCCGGTGGCGGGGTCTGTGGTGGGTGCGGCGGTCATGGCGGCTCCCGGGGATCGAGGGGGCGGCGGACGCGGTACGCGTGAGCCCGGGATGAGCCTGCGCAGCGCTCGTGTCATCTGTGTCACAGCGGAGTGACATGACGTCCGCCGGCGCCCGGGATGGCGTGGTCCGGCGTGGATCTCCGGAATCGCTGTCCGCCGGGCGGCTCGGACATTCCGCGCTCGCGGTGCGGCGGGAACCGGATGCGGCGGATCGGGCAAGGACAGGTGTGACCGCACCACGGCTCGTAGGAAACGATCCGCCGGGGCCGCTCCCGCTCCGGCTCGTCCCGCCAGAGGAGGACGTCTCGCCCGACCAGAAACAGGCCGTCGTCGACGACAGAGCGGTGCTCGCCGCGTCGTTGGCCCGGCCCGAGCAGTTCGCACTCATCTTCGACCGGCACGCCGCCGCGATCCGGGCCTACTGCGCCCGCCGGGCCGGAGGGAGTGCAGCCGAGGACCTGGTGGCCGAGGTCTTCCTGACCGCGTTCGAGCAGCGCGCCCGGTTCGATCCGGCCCGGGCCGTCGCTCCGTGGCTGTTCGGGATCGCCACCAACCTGCTGCACCGCCTCCACCGCCAGGAGCAGCGCGGCCTTCGCGCGCTCGCCAGGACCGGCCGCGACCCCGTCGTGGAGGGGGTGGCCGAGCGGGCCGCCGAACGGGTGGACGCCGGCCGGTTCTCCCGGGAGCTGGCCGCGGCCCTGGGCGCCATGCCCGCCCCGGAGCGCGACGTCCTGCTGCTGTTCGCCTGGGCGAACCTCGGCTACGCCGAGATCGCCGACGCGCTGAGCATCCCGGTCGGCACCGTCCGGTCCCGCCTGAGCAGGGGCCGGACCCGACTGCGTGCCGCACTCCCGTCGAACTCCGGGCCGAACCCGCTGACCGAGAAGGACACACCGTGAACGAGATGGATCTCCTCGCCCGCATGCGGGCGGATCTGCCGGAGGACCCGGACGCGCTGGCCCGGGCCCGGGCCCTGCTGATGCAGTCCGCGACGGACGGCGGGCGCCCCTCGCGGACACCGGGACGGGCGGTGCCGCGGTGGACGTGGCCCCTGGCGGGAGTGGGTGGCCTCGCCGCCGCCGGGCTCGTGGTCGCCGTGGTCCTCGGGGGCACCACGCCGGCTGTGCCCGCGCTGCCCGCCGGGGGGCCGGCCGGTGCCGTCCAGCAGGCCGGGCAGAACATCCTGCTGGTCGCCGCGGAGCGGGCGGAGGATGCTCCGGCCGGCACCGGCCGGTACTGGGTCAGCCGCACCGAGTCGGGCGTGATCAGTGAGGTCGGACCGGCCGGCAACCGGTACCGGGTGGTCAACCGCGGCCGGGCCGAGACCTGGATCGCGCAGGCACCCGACGGGACGAGCTGGTGGATCAGCGAGTCCCTCGGGGCGAAGCCCCTCACCCCGGAGGACACCGCGGCCTGGAAGCGCGACGGCGAACCGGGCCGCTGGGAGGTTCCCGCCGGAGCACACGGCAAGGGCTCCCTGGAGATCACGGCGTCCCCGCGTCCGCCCATCGGCAACCCGATCGGCACGGGCGCGCAGTCGTTCGCGCTCGGGGACCGCAACGTCACCCAGGAGGAGATCGACGCTCTCCCCACCGAGCCCGCTGCGCTGCGCTCCACCCTGCTGGAGCGCTTCCACACCGGAGGTGGGGGCGACCTGCCCGTCGGCCAGGACCAGTGGCTGTTCGCGGTGGGCAGCAACATCGTCACCGACATGCCGGTCAGCCCCGGTGTGCGGGCGGCGGCGTTCCGGATGCTCGCCGACCTGTCGGGCGTGCGTGACCTCGGCACCGTGCAGGACGCCGACGGCCGCACCGGGCAGGCCGTGGCGATCACCGAGAAGAGCCCCAACGGCACGTTCGAGACCCGGCTGATCATCGACCCGGCATCCGGTGACCCGCTCTCCCGGGAGACGCGGGCCGTGCAGCCGGCCGGCACCACCGTGCTGACCAGCTACGGGCTCGTGGTCGACACCGGGTACACCGACGACTCACCGCCGCCGGTGCCCGGCGACCGCTGATGCCGCAGGGCGACCCCCGCGCGCCTGGGCGCGGGGGCCGCCCGCGACCATGTTCCGGTGACAGGTACGCAGGCTCCGTCGACAACCCCGGTCCACTCGATCCAGCAGCGCATCGCCGACGAGCTCGGCGTGCGGCCCCACCAGGTCACCGCGGCCGTCGACCTGCTCGACGGCGGCGCGACCGTCCCGTTCGTCGCCCGGTACCGCAAGGAGGCCACCGGAGCCCTCGACGACACCCAGCTGCGCACGCTCGAGGAGCGCCTGCGCTACCTGCGTGAGCTGGAGGAACGCCGCACGGTCGTCCTCGACGAGATCCGCAGGCAGGGCAAGCTGGACGAGGCGCTCGAGGCGCGGATCATGGCGGCCGAGTCGAAGGCCCGCCTCGAGGACATCTACCTGCCCTACAAGCCCAAGCGCCGCACCAAGGCGATGATCGCGCGCGAGGCCGGACTGGAGCCACTGGCCGACACGTTGCTCGCCGACCCGACGCAGGACCCCGCCACGGTGGCCGCCGGTTTCGTCAACGAGCAGGTCGCCGACGTGGCCGCCGCCCTGGAGGGCGCCCGGTCGATCCTCGTCGAGCGGTTCGCCGAGGACGCCGACCTGATCGGCGGCCTGCGCGAGCGGATGTGGTCACGCGGGCGGCTCGTCACGAAGGTCCGTGAGGGCAAGGAGACCGAGGGCGCGAAGTTCGCCGACTACTTCGACTTCTCCGAGCCCTTCACCAAGCTCCCCTCCCACCGCATCCTCGCCGCGTTCCGCGGGGAGAAGGAGGAGGTGCTCGACGTCGCGCTGGAGCCGGAAGACGGGTCCGAGGAGCCGGTGCCGGGCGCCGTCACCGACTACGAGCGCACGATCGCCGCCGCCTTCGGCGTCTCCGACCAGGGCAGGCCGGCCGACAAGTGGCTCGGCGACGCCGTGCGCTGGGCCTGGCGCACCCGGATCCTGCTGCACCTGGGCATCGACATCCGGGTGCGGCTGCGCACCGTGGCGGAGGAGGGCGCGATCGGCGTCTTCGCCACCAACCTGCGCGACATCCTGCTCGCCGCCCCGGCAGGCAGCCGGGCCACGATGGGGCTCGACCCCGGCGTGCGCACCGGGGTGAAGGTCGCCGTCGTCGACGCCACGGGCAAGGTCGTGGCCACCGACGTGATCTACCCCCACGAGCCGCGCCGCGACTGGAACGGCGCGCTCGCCACCCTCACGAAGCTCGCCGCCGCGCACGACGTCGAGCTCATCGCGATCGGCAACGGCACCGCCTCCCGGGAGACCGAACAGCTCGCCCGCGAGCTCGCGGCGAAGAACCCGGCGCTCAAGCTGACCCCCGTCGTGGTCAGCGAGGCGGGCGCCTCGGTGTACTCGGCGTCGGCGTTCGCCTCGGCGGAGCTCCCGGGGATGGACGTGTCCCTGCGCGGGGCGGTGTCCATCGCGCGGCGGCTGCAGGACCCGCTCGCCGAGCTGGTGAAGATCGACCCGAAGTCGATCGGCGTCGGCCAGTACCAGCACGACCTGCCCGAGTCGTCGCTCTCCCGCTCGCTCGACGCCGTGGTCGAGGACTGTGTGAACGCCGTCGGCGTCGACGTCAACACCGCGTCGGCGCCGCTGCTGCGCCGCGTCTCCGGCATCACGGAGGGCCTCGCGGCCCAGATCGTGGCGCACCGTGACACGAACGGCCCGTTCCGGACGCGGCGGGCACTCGCCGACGTGCCCCGGCTGGGCCCGAAGGCGTTCGAGCAGTGCGCGGGCTTCCTGCGGATCCGCGGCGGCGACGACCCGCTCGACGTCTCCGGCGTGCACCCGGAGTCCTACCCCGTCGTGCACCGGATCCTGCAGCGGGCGAAGACCGACATCGCCTCGCTGATCGGCAACGCGCCGAAGATCAAGTCGCTGCGGCCGCACGACTTCGTGGACGCCACGTTCGGGCTGCCCACTGTCACCGACATCCTCGCCGAGCTCGAGAAGCCGGGCCGGGACCCGCGCCCGGAGTTCCGCACCGCCACGTTCGCGGAGGGCATCCACAAGATCTCCGACCTGCGGCCGGGGATGCTGCTCGAGGGCCAGGTCACCAACGTCGCCGCGTTCGGGGCGTTCGTCGACGTGGGCGTCCACCAGGACGGCCTCGTGCACGTCTCGGCGATGTCCAAGCAGTTCGTGAGCGACCCGCGTGACGTCGTCAAGTCCGGTGACGTCGTGCGCGTCAAGGTGCTGGAGGTGGACGAGGCGCGCAAGCGCATCTCCCTGACGCTGCGGCTCGACGACGAGGTGGGCGCGAAGCCGCCGCGAGCGGCCGACCAGCGGGGCGGGGACCAGCGGGGAGGGGACCGCGGGCCGCGTGACCAGAAGGGTCCCCGCGACCAGAAGGGCGGCCCGCGGGACCAGAAGGGCGGTCCGCGCGGGGACCAGCGCGGCGGTGGCGGCGACCGGCGTGGCGGCGACCGGCGTGGCGGGAGCGGCGGCCGGCCGGGCGGCTCGAGCGGCTCCGGTGGGGGTCTCGGCAACAGCGCGATGGCCGACGCCCTGCGTCGCGCCGGCCTGACGGGGGACGGGAAGAACTGAGCGCACCGCCCCGGACGCGGCACTCGCGTCCGGGGCGACCTGCCCGCCGGTCGTCCCGAGGAGCGGGTCCGTCCCGGTCTCGCGGGCAGCCGTGGTGCGGAGCAGTTCGGGCGCCGCCTCGATCGCCCGCCACGTTCCCCGCCGCGCTCTCGGTTGCTATACGGAGCCGGGTCCGCTTATGGTGGAGAAGAAGCGGATCCGGCTCCATTTATGCGTCCTGGGAGTCGTCCCTCCGGCATGGGACACGTGGAGCCGACAACACCTTGGAGGACGACATGTCCGGACGGCTGCACGGCACGGTGGCTCTCGTGACGGGTGCCAGCAGTGGGATCGGCGAGGCGACCGCGCGCGGCCTCGCCGAGGAGGGGGCGGCGGTCGCGGTGCTGGCCCGGCGCCGCGACCGGCTCGAGGAACTGGCGGGGACGATCCGGGCCGGCGGCGGAACGGCCCTCGTGGTGGAGGCCGACATCACCGACCAGCAGCAGGCCGCTGCGGCCGTGGAGCGCGTGGTGACCGGGCTCGGCCGGCTCGACACCGTCGTCAACAACGCCGGTGTCATGCTCGTCGGGCCGGTCTCCGACGCACCCACCGAGGAGTGGGAGCGCATGCTCGCGATCAACGTGCAGGCCGTGCTGTACGTCACGAAGGCTGCGCTGCCGCATCTGCGCAGCGCCGCCGAGGACTCTCCCCGCCGGGTGGCCGACCTGGTCACGATCAGCTCGACCGCGGGCCGGGTCGCCCGGGGCGGGAACGCCGTCTACAGCCTGACGAAGTTCGGGGTCGGCGCGTTCTCCGAGGCCCTGCGCCAGGAGGTGATGCAGCAGCATGTGCGGGTGAGCGTGGTCGAGCCCGGAACCGTCGACACGGAGTTGAGCACGCACGTGCGGGACGGTCTGCGGGAATCCATCGCCCGTCAGGTGGGGTCGATCGAGCGGCTGCGACCTGAGGACATCGCCGACGCCGTCACCTACATCGTCACCCGGGACCGCCGCGTGGCCGTCAACGAGATCCTCGTGCGGGCGAGCGAGCAGACCTGGTAGCGCGGGTGTCAGCCGGCGAGGAGGGCCACCGCCTGCTCGACGTCCCCCAGGTCGTCGAGCACGTGATGGGCGCCGGCCGCGGCGAGCTCTGAGGCCGGGGTGGCGCCGGTGGCCACCCCCACCGCCACGACCCCCGCGGCGAGCGCGCCCGCCACGTCGTGCACGGTGTCGCCGATCACCAGCACGTCCTCGTCGGCGAACGGCCCGTGCGCGGCCTCGGCCCGTTGCCGGCAGCGCAGTACGAGCTCCGAACGGACGGCGTGGTCGTCGCCGTAGCCGCCGATCGCGGTGTCGAAGTAGCGCTCCAGCCCGAACGCCGTCACCTTCGCGATGCCGATGGCGGTGATGTTGCCGGTGACGAGCGTCTGCACGACACCGGGACGGGAGTGCAGGGCGGCGAGGACCTCGGAGACACCGGGCAGCAGCCGCCCCTGCCCGCGCATGAGGTGGCTGCGTGCGCCGAACTCCACCGCGTAGCGCGTGAAGAACTCCGCCATGTGCGGGGCCGCGTCGGCGATGCCGTGCTGCGCGAACAGCTCCGGGGTGATCGAGAGGTCGGTGCGTCCCGCGGCCATCAGCGAGCCTGCCCAGGCCTGGCCGGTGACGGCGGTGAACGCGGCCGCATACGCCTCGACACCCACCCCGCCCCCGACGAGCAGGGTGCGGTCGACGTCCCACATCAACAGCCGCCGGTTCACCTGCCGATCCTCGCACCCCCGGCCGGGCGCCGTCGCGGACCCGTGGGACGGGGTCAGGGGGCGGTGCAGTTCGAGCCGTTGGCGATGTCCAGACCCCACGAGTTGACGTACGCGGAGCGGGCGTCGCCGCCCAGCAGCAGGGTCCACGTGCCGTCGGCCTGGAACCCGTCGAAGCGGGAGAGCGGCAGACCGCTCGGACGGTGCGGGCCCCGGTAGGGCGCAGCCCCGGTCTCCAGATCCGCCGCGGCCTCGTCGTCGAACACCGTGCCGGAGAGGAGCTCGGTGTCCCCGCCGTCGTCGACCGCGAGGTTCGTGCGGAGACCCTGCGGGGACCGCAGACTCAGCTCGAGGTCATCGAGCACGATCCCCCCGCCGCCCCGCATGGACAGGTCCACGAACACGTTCACGTCCCGCACCTGGCCGAGCCCGCTGAACGTCACGGAGCTGGAGCTCGTCCACCCCGGGCTCGATCGCAGCGACGCCACCGCGCACGTCGCGGCGGGTGCCGCCGCCGCCGGGATCGTGCTCACGAGCAGGGCGGACACCGCGACGCCCGCCACCGCCCCGACCCGTCCGCCACGCCACATACGCCGGATCGTTGCAGTACGCCGCCGGTCCGGCCAGGTTCAGCGGCCCCGGATCCACCGGACGGGCGCCTCACCCGCCCCGCCCTCCCACCCGCGAGTCGCCCGTTCCGCGTGCGCGAGTCGCCCGTTTTCCGGGTGCGAGCTCCGTACGAGTCACTCCGCGAGTCGCCGATTCCGGGCCTGTGAGTCGCCCGGAATGCGATGCCTCGGCTGACCATCCCGATTCGCACGACGGCGCCCTCGGCCGGGCGGTGCTGTGGGGTTCGCGGTGATCAGCGCCGGGAGGGCCCTCGCACCGGGTAGTAATCGGGCGACTCGCGGACGGGAAACGGGCGACTCGCGGAGAGATCGTTCTCGAACGGTTCACGTGTGATCGCGAATCAGGTGGGGTGGTCCGGGGTACGCGCCAGACATGGCGAGCATCGGCTACTTCCTGTCCTGCGAGCAGTTCGGCCCCAAGGAGCTCATCGACCAGGCCCGCCGCGCCGAGGACGCGGGCTTCCAGCGGTTGTGGATCTCCGACCACTTCCATCCCTGGAACGACGAGCAGGGGCAGAGCCCCTTCGTCTGGGGGGTGATCGGAGCGCTGTCGGAGGCCACCTCACTGCCCGTCACGACGGCGGTGACGTGCCCCACCTTCCGGATCCACCCGGCGATCATCGCTCAGGCCGCAGCGACCGCGGCCGTCCAGCTCGACGGCCGGTTCGTGCTCGGCGTGGGCAGTGGTGAGGCTCTCAACGAGCACGTGCTGGCCGACCACTGGCCCTCGATCGGGGTCCGGCTGGAGATGCTGGAGGAGGCGATCGAGATCATCCGGCTGCTCCACGAGGGCGAGGAGATCAGCCACCACGGCACGTACTACGAGGTGCAGGAGGCGAAGATCTACACGCGCCCGGAGCAGCCGGTGCCGATCTACGTGTCGGGCTTCGGGGCGCAGGCCGTGGAGCTGGCCGGCCGGATCGGGGACGGGCTGTGCACCACGATGCCCGACAGCGACCTGCTGCGGGTGTTCCGGGAGGCGGGCGGCGAGGGCAAGCCGACCCAGGCGGGCACGAAGGTCTGCTGGGACCGGGACGAGGAGAGGGCGCTGGAGACGGCGCACCGGATCTGGGGGAACGAGGCGCTGCCCGGGCAGCTCGCCCAGACCCTGCCGCGGCCCCGTGACTTCATGGACGCCCATTCGCTCGTCCCGCGCGAGGCGATCCGCGAGTCCATGACCTGCGGCGACGATCCCGAGAAGCACGTGGCGCAGATCCAGGAGTACGTCGACGCGGGCCTCGACGAGGTCTACGTGCAGCAGATCGGCCCCGACCTCGACGGCTTCTTCGACGCCTGGAGCAAGGAGGTGCTGCCGACGTTCCACTAGGGGTCGGTGGGGCGGTCGGCGGGGCCGGTGCGGCACGGGCTTCGACCACCTGGGACTATGTGTGGCCGGTGGTGTGTTGACATCATCAGAGACCGCATCGGCCAGGTAGTTCACGTGCCGCAGGCCCCGCGGGCTCGCCCGCGGGAGTGCCGTTCGCGCTCCCGTTTCACTGCGACGGAAGACGATCTGTGACGCTGCCCCTCAACGGGACCCTGAACGACCACCAGTCCGACCTCCCCCGGTTCTCCGACCTCCCACTCCGCCCCGAGCTGCTGGCCGTGGTCGAGGAGCTGGGTTACACGCACCCCAGCCCCATCCAGGCCGAGTCGATCGCGCCCCTCGTCGAGGGACGTGACCTGCTCGGTCAGGCAGCGACGGGCACCGGCAAGACGGCGGCGTTCGCGCTGCCGATGCTGGAGCGCCTCGCCGAGCAGCGCCCCGAGCGCAGCCGCGGCGACGCGCCCTTCGGCCTGATCCTCGCCCCCACCCGTGAGCTGGCGCTGCAGGTGTCCGAGGCCGTCACCCGGTACGGGTCACGGCTGGGCGCGCGCGTCCTCACGGTGTACGGCGGCGCGCCCGCCGGCCCTCAGTGGAAGGCGCTGCAGGCAGGCGTCGACATCGTGGTGGCCACCCCCGGCCGCGCGATCGACCTGATGAACCGCGGTGCGCTGCACCTGCACGACCTCGAGATCGTCGTGCTCGACGAGGCCGACGAGATGCTCGACATGGGCTTCGTCGAGGACATCGAGACCCTGCTCGACGCCACCCCCGACACCCGGCAGGCCGTGCTGTTCTCGGCCACGATGCCGCGTCGCATCGAGACCCTCGCGCAGAAGTACCTGCGCGAGCCCGTCACGGTGCGGATCCGGCGCGAGTCGGTGCCGGACGGCGAGGCACCGAAGGTTCGGCAGACCGCGTACCTCGTTCAGCGCACCCACACCACTGCCGCGCTGGGCCGCGTGCTCGAGGCCGAGCGGCCGACGGCGGCGATCGTGTTCTGCCGTACCCGGCTCGACGTCGACGCCGTCACCGAGACCCTCACCGCTCGCGGCCTGCGGGCCGAGGCCCTGCACGGTGGGATGGACCAGGAGCACCGCACCCGGGTCGTCGAGCGCCTGCGCAGCGGGCGTACCGAGCTGCTGGTCGCCACCGACGTGGCCGCCCGCGGTCTCGACATCGACCTGCTGACGCACGTGGTCAACCACGACGTGCCGCAGTCGCCCGAGGCCTACGTCCACCGCATCGGGCGCGTCGGCCGCGCCGGGCGCGAGGGCGTGGCGATCACGCTGGTGCCGCCGTCGAAGGTGCACGCGCTGCGTGCCGTCGAGCGCCTCACCGGGCAGCCGATCGCGTTCGCCCCGGTGCCCACGGCCGCCGACCTGCGGGCCGCCCGGCTGGAGCGCACCTCCGCCGCGCTGCGCGAGCGGCTGGTGGCCGACCTCGGCCTCACCTCCGGGCCGGCCCCGGTCGACCCCGGCACGGTCGAGCCCGACGCGGACGCGGTGGACACGGCTGCCGTCGACGCCGGTGCCGCCGTTGCCGCGGCCGTCCCGGCCGACCATGACGGTGTCCGCGCGATGCTCGTCGGCCTCGCCGCCGAGTTCGACGCGGTCGACGTCGCCGCCGCGGCGGTGCGCCTGATGCAGGAGGCCGCCGGCTCGCCCGACGACGGCGAGGACATCCCGGTCGTCACCGCACCGCGCTCCGGCGGATCCCGCGACCCGCGCGAGAGCCGTGGCCGGGGAGGCGCGGCGGGCATCCGGCCGCCGAAGGCGGGCACCACCCGGCTGTTCGTCAACGCAGGGCGCGCCAGTGGCGTCCGGCCGCAGGACATCGTGGGCGCGCTCGCCAACGAGTCGAACCTCTCGGGCCGCGACATCGGCGCGATCCAGATCCACGAGCGGCACGCGCTGGTGGAGATCCCCGAGCACGCCGCCGACGACGTGCTGCGCAGTCTGCGGGGCAGCACCACGCTGAAGGGTCGCCGGGCCAACGTCCGTCGCGACCGCGGGTTCGCCTCGGCCGGCGCCGGCCGTCCGCGCCGCGACTGAGCGCTCAGTACGTCACGGAGAGCCGTACCGCTGTTCGCAGCGGTGCGGCTCTCCGTGTGTCAGCGGCGCCGGCTCACGAAGGCCAGGGCCTCCCGGGCCACTGCAGGCCAGTCGTGGTCCGCGCCCACCGTGAGCCACTCCCGCATCGGGCGTCCCCGGCCCGCCTCGAAGGGCTCGCCCGCACCGACGTCGATCAGCTGGGCCACCCGGGCGGCGGGCAGCTTCACCACCAGCCGTTCGCGGGTGAGCATCGCGAAGATCGAGCCGTGGACCTTCAACGCCGCGGAGCCGAACCCACGGCCGCGCTCCGCGCCGGGCGGGGTGACGCCGGGCTCGGCGGCGAGCTCGGCCACGAGCGCGGCGAACCGGTCCGCGGGCTGCACGCCTCTGATCCAAGCGCACCCCGGCGCGGCGGCACCAGAGCCGACACCGGCTCGCGCCACCACATCACCCGGCTGAGCCCCCGGTTGTCGTTTCCCGGACGCACCGGTAGGAGTTGACCCCCACGAGCTCGAGGGGGAGCCATGGCCGAGGCGGTCGCCACCACGGACCCGGTGGTCGAGTCAGCGGTGCGCAAGGCCATGTGGCGGCTGCTGCCGTTCCTGGGCCTGTGCTATCTGCTCAACTACGTCGACCGCGTCAACGTCGGGTTCGCCGCCCTGACCATGAACCGCGACCTCGGACTCTCCGCAGCGGCGTACGGCCTCGGCGCCGGGCTGTTCTTCGTCGGCTACTTCTTCTTCGAGGTGCCGAGCAACGTGATCCTGCACCGCGTCGGTGCCCGCCTGTGGATCGCCCGCATCATGATCACCTGGGGCGTGGTGGCGTCCGCCACGGCGTTCGTGCAGGGCGAGATCAGCTTCTACGTCGTGCGGTTCCTGCTCGGCATCGCCGAGGCCGGCTTCTTTCCCGGCATCATCCTCTACCTGACGTACTGGTTCCCGCGGGCGCGGCGGGCGAAGGTCGTGGCGCTGTTCTTCCTGGCCGTCCCCCTGTCGTCGGTGCTCGGGGCGCCGCTGTCCACCCTCCTCATCCAGAACGGCGGCGGCCTGCTCGGCTTCGACGCGGGGTGGCGCTTCATGTTCTTCGTCGAGGGCATCCCGGCGGTGCTCGTGGGCGTGCTGGTGCTGGTGCTGCTGCCGGACCGCCCGACCCGGGCCCGCTGGCTCTCCGCCCCGGAGCAGCAGGCCCTGGAGCGCCGGATCGCGGACGAGGACGCCGCCCAGGTGCCGCAGGAGACGGGTATCCGGGCCGGCCTGCGCGACCGGCGCGTCGTGGCGCTGTCGACGGTGTACTTCGGGGTCGTGTTCGGGCTCTACGTGCTCGCGTTCTTCCTCCCGCAGGTGGTGTCGGACCTGCAGGAACAGTTCGACATCACGTTCTCGCTCGTCGAGATCGGGCTCATCACCGCCGTGCCGTACGCCGTCGCGTCCGTCGCGATGGTGCTGAACGCGCGGCACTCCGACCGCACCGGGGAACGGCGCCTGCACATCGCGGTGCCCGCGTTCCTCGGCGCCGCGGGCGTGGCGGTCGCGCTGTACCTGGACTCGCCCTACCTCGTGATGGCCGCGATGACGGTGTGCGCGGTGGGCGTCTACTCCGCGATCCCCGTGATCTGGCAGCTGCCGAGCGCGTTCCTCACCGGCGTCGGGGCGGCGGCGGGCATCGCACTGATCAACTCGTTCGGCAACCTCAGCGGCTTCGCCGGCCCGTACCTCACCGGCTGGCTGCAGGACCTCACCGGCAGCTTCCGCACGGGCATGTTCGTCGTGGCCGCGTTCATGGTGCTGGCCGGGGTGATCGTCCTGCGGCTCGAACGGGCTCCCGCCCCGGCCGGGCACGGCCCGGCGGAGCGTCCCGCCCCGGCGCGACGAGGATGATCCGACGAGAGCCGTCACCACCACAGCAGTACGGGAGGACCACCCGATGACCCAGACGTCCGACCTCCAGCCGCGCAGCCGGGACGTCACGCAGGGGCTCGAACGTGCGGCCGCCCGCGGGATGCTGCGGGCCGTCGGCATGCGCGACGAGGACTTCAGCAAGCCGCAGATCGGCATCGCGTCGAGCTGGAACGAGATCACGCCCTGCAACCTCTCGTTGCAGCGCCTCGGCGTCGCCGCCAAGGAGGGGGTGCACCGCGGCGGCGGTTTCCCGATGGAGTTCGGGACGATCTCGGTGTCCGACGGCATCTCGATGGGCCACATCGGCATGCACTGGTCACTCGTCAGCCGCGAGATCATCGCCGACTCCGTGGAGACCGTCGTGCAGGCCGAGCGGCTCGACGGCACGGTGCTGCTCGCCGGATGCGACAAGAGCCTGCCCGGGATGCTGATGGCGGCCGCGCGCCTCGACCTCGCCGCGGTGTTCGTCTACGCCGGATCGATCCTGCCCGGGTACGTGAACGGCCGGGAGGTCAACATCGCCGACGCGTTCGAGGCGGTCGGGGCGTGCGCCCGCGGCCTGATCTCCCGCGAGGAGGTCGACGCGATCGAGCGGGCGATCTGCCCCGGTGAGGGCGCCTGCGGCGGCATGTACACGGCCAACACCATGGCCTCGGCCGCTGAGGCGCTCGGGATGGCGCTGCCCGGCTCGGCGAGCCCGCCCGCCGTCGACCGCCGTCGTGACGGGATCGCCCGCGCGTCCGGCGAGGCCGTCGTCGGGATGATCGAGAAGGGGATCACGGCCCGCCAGATCCTCACCAGGGAGGCGTTCGAGAACGCGATCGCCGTCGTGATGGCGTTCGGCGGCTCCACGAACGCGGTGCTGCACCTGCTGGCCATCGCGTGGGAGGCCGGCGTCCCACTGGAGCTCGACGACTTCAACCGCATCGGCGACCGCGTGCCGCACCTGGCCGACGTCAAGCCGTTCGGGGCGCACGTGATGTCCACGGTCGACCAGGTCGGCGGCGTGCCGGTGGTGATGAAGGCGCTGCTGGAGGCGGGCCTCCTGCACGGCGACGTCCTCACCGTGACGGGTAGCACCGTCGCGGAGAACCTCGCCGTGATCGACCCCCCGGACCTCGACGGCAGCATCCTGCGGGCACTCGACAACCCCATCCACCCCACCGGCGGCATCACGATCCTGCGCGGCTCGCTCGCCCCGGAGGGGGCCGTGGTGAAGAGCGCGGGCTTCGACTCGTCGCGGTTCGAGGGCACGGCCCGGGTGTTCGACGGCGAGCAGGGCGCGATGACGGCCGTCGAGGACGGCACGCTGCAGCCCGGCGACGTCGTCGTGATCCGCTACGAGGGCCCGCGCGGCGGGCCGGGGATGCGGGAGATGCTCGCCGTCACCGGTGCGATCAAGGGTGCCGGTCTGGGCAAGGACGTCCTGCTGCTCACCGACGGGCGGTTCTCCGGGGCCACCACCGGCCTGTGCGTGGGACACGTGGCGCCCGAGGCCACCGACGGCGGCCCGATCGCGTTCGTGAAGGACGGCGACACGGTCGTGCTCGACATGCAGCGCCGCACCCTCGACCTGCTCGTGGACGACGCCGAGCTGGCCCGCCGCCGGGAGGCATGGTCACCCCCCGAGCCCACCCTGCGCACCGGGGTGCTGGGCAAGTACGCGAAACTCGTCGGCTCGGCGGCGCAGGGAGCCGTCTGCAGCTGACCTCGCCGGGGAAGAAACGGGCGACTCGCGCGCAGAAAAGGGGCGACTCGCGCGCACGAAACGGGCGACTCGCGGGGCCCCCGCGAGTCGCCCGTTTCCGTCCCGCGAGTCGCCCGGTTCCGGGGGTCAGCCGGCCGTTCTCAGACGGCGCAGGAGCCGTCGGTGCAGGCTTCGCCCGTCGCGCCGCCTGCCGGCGTGAGCACCTGCAGGGGGTGGGTCTCCGCCCAGGCGGTGTCGAGCACCCCGAGCAGCGCGTCGGCCGGTTGGGCGCCGGACACGCCGTACGTCCGGTCGATCACGAAGAACGGCACCCCGTTGATGCCGAACGCCTGGGCCTGCCGCTCGTCGGCGCGCACCTCGTCGGCGAAGCGGTCGGACGCGAGCACCTCGCGGGCCTCGTCGGCGTCCAGACCGGCCTCGGCGCCGAGCCGCACGAGCGTCTCGGGGTCACCGATGCGCTCGCCCTCGGTGAGATAGGCGGTGAACAGCCGTTCCTTCACCGCGTCCTGGATGCCACGCGCGGCGCCGAGGTGGATCAGCCGGTGCGCGTCGAAGGTGTTGCCGCCGCGGGCGCGCTCGAAGTGGAACTCCAGGCCGTCCGCAGCGGCGGTGTCGGTCATCTGGCGGTGCATGCCGTCGGCCTGCTCCCGGGAGACGCCGTACTTCTCGGCGAGGTGCTCGCCCAGGTCACCCTCGCGCTCCCGGGGAGCGCTCGGGTCGAGCTCGAAGCTCCGCCAGGTCACCTCGACCTCATCCCGGTGTGCGAACTGCGCGAGCGCCTTCTCGAACCGGCGCTTGCCGATCGCGCACCACGGGCACACCACGTCCGACCAGATCTCCACCTTCATGCCGGGATCAACCTCCTGCCGCGAGGCCTTGTTCCAGGGCGCTGCGCGGGACGAGGGTGACCGCCCGACCGTCGACGAGCACCAGCACCGGTCCCTCGTCGGCGAGCCGGCCACAGGCCTCCGCGAGGTTCTCCCCGGCCCCCACCGCGGCCGGGGCGGGCCCGGCGTGGACGGCCACGTCGTCGTCGGCGCGGCCGGGATCGGCGGCCACCAGCGCACGCAGCGCCGCGGCATCGACCACCCCGAGCACCTCGGGCGCCGACCGGGTCGGGTCGTCGGACTTCCGCGGCGTGACCACGGCGACCAGCCCCTCGGGACGGGTGTCGAGCACCGCCGCGACCGTGTGCCCGGAGTGCGCCACGGCGAGGCCGCGCTCCGGCACGACGTCGCGCACGTACGGGCCGTCGGCGGCGTCGAGGAAGCCGAGCCGGGTCATCCAGTCGTCGTCGAAGTACTTGGACAGGTAGCTGCGTCCGGAGTCGGGCAGGATCGCGACGACGAGGTGCTCGGGGCCGAGTTCGGCCGCCACCCGCAGGGCCGCGGCCACCGCGGTGCCGGCCGAGCCGCCGACGAGCAGGCCCTCCTCGCGCGCGAGCCGGCGCGTCGTCAGCAGGGACTCGCGGTCGGGGATGCGCTCGAACCGGTCGATCACGCCCTGGTCGTACGACAGGGGCCAGGTGTCGGTGACGGTGGCGGGGTGCACGAAGTGCCCGATGCTCTCGACGAAGTACGGGCTGCCGTCGCCGCCGGAATACACGGAGGTGGCCGGGTCGGCGCCGACGACGGAGACGCCGTGCTGCTTGAGGTAGCGCCCCGTGCCGCTGATGGTGCCGCCGGTACCGACGCCCGCCACCAGGTGCGTGATCCGGCCGCCGGTCTGCTCCCAGATCTCCGGCCCGGTGGTCAGCTCGTGGATGCGCGGGTTGGCCGGGTTGTCGTACTGGTTGGCGTGCCAGCCGCCGGGCGTCTCGGCGGCGATGCGCCGGGCCATGTTGTTGACGTGGGCGGGATGGTCCCGAGGCAGCTTTCCCGAGGTCGGGACGACCTGCGCCCCGTAGGCCCGCAGCAGCGCGATCTTCTCCCGTGCGATCGTGTCGGGCACCACCACGATGGTCCGGTACCCGTGCAGGGCCCCCACCATGGCGAGACCGATACCGGTGTTCCCGGACGTCCCCTCGACGATCACGCCTCCGGGCTGTAGGTCGCCGAGCCGCTCGGCCTCGCGGACCATCGCGAGCGCCGCGCGGTCCTTGACGCTGCCACCCGGGTTGGCGAACTCGACCTTGACGTACACGGCGGCGGTGAGGCCCGCGGTGATCCGGTTGAGCCGGAAGAGCGGGGTGCCACCGACGGCGTCGAGCACGGATTCGTGAACAGTCACGGTGCCCCATTGTCGTCCATCCAGCGGCGGGATCCGCAGTTTCCGTGATCCGGAGATGTCGGCGGCCTCGTAGCCTGGAGCCATGACCGACCTCCCCGGTGACTGGAACCAGTGGCGTGAGCAGGTCGACCTCGACCAGTACGACGAGCGGTGGCGGCGGATGGCCGAGGCGGGGGAGAACCCGCATGGTGAGGCGGATCTCATCGCGTCCTACCGGCCCGCTTCCGTGCTCGACGGCGGCTGCGGCACGGGGCGCGTCGGGATCGAGCTCGTCCGCCGGGGGATCGCGGTACTGGGGGTGGACGTCGACCAGGACATGATCGCCGCGGCACGGGCGAAGGCTCCCGACGTCGAGTGGGTGGCGGCCGACCTGGCGGAGCTGGCCCGCCCTGAGCGGTTCGACGTGGTGGCGCTCGCCGGCAACGTCATCCCGTACGTGCCGGACGGCAGCCGCCCCGCCGCGGTGGCGGCGTGTGCGCGGCACCTGAGGCCCGGCGGGCGGCTCGTCGCGGGCTTCCAGCTGCAGGAGGGATGGCCGACGCTCGCCGACTACGACGGCTGGTGCGAGGCCGCGGGGCTGGAGCCGGAGGACCGGTTCGGGACGTGGGACCGCGCCCCGTACGAGGGTGGGAACTACGCGGTGTCGGTGCACCGGCGCCCCTGAGGCGAGTTCGACACGCCGTCCCCCGGGGCTGGGGTCGGGCCGGTTCGGGCGACTCGCGCGCGGAAAAGGGGCGACTCGTGCGCAGGAATCGGGTGACTCGCGGGCGGTAAAGGGGCGACTCGCGCGACGGGATCGGGCGACTTGCGCGCAGGAATCGGGCGACTCGCGGGCGTGGGGGCGGGTCAGGCGCGCGCGGCCACTGCTTCGTCGAGCGCGCTGCGCATCTCCGCCACCGGGCCGGGGCGCCCGGTCATCAGCTCCACCTGCGCGACGGCCTGGTGCAGCAGCATCTCCAGCCCGCTCACCACCTGCGCTCCGGCGGCCGCCGCGGTGGCGGCGAACCGGGTGGGCCACGGGGCGTAGACAACGTCCAGCACCACCGTGCCCGGGCCGGCACCGGCGAGGGCGTCGGCGGCTCCGGCCGGCAGTGTGGAGATCACGATGTCGGCCCCGGTGATCGCGGCGCTCGCCGATGACGGGTCGGTCAGGGCGGCGCTGACGGTGGGGGACACCCCGAGCCGGTCGGCCGCCGCCCGCAGCTCACCCGCCCGTTCGACGGACCGCACGAGCACGTCCACCTCGGGCACCCCCAGCTCGCGCAGTGCGGCCAGCGAGGCCTGGGCCGTGCCGCCGGCGCCGAGCACGACGGCCCGCCCGGTCGCCCCCGTCACCCCGACGCCCGCCCCCCGCAGCGCGGCGACAAGACCGGCGACGTCGGTGTTGTGGGCGGACCAGCGCCCGTCGCGCAGGACGAGCGTGTTGGCGGCGCCGGTGGCCGTGGCCAGCGGCGAGACCTCGTCGGCGACCTCGAGCGCCACCCGCTTGAGCGGCATCGTCAGCGAGAGCCCGGCCCACTCGCGATCCAGCCCGGCGACGAAGCGGGGCAGGCCGGCCTCGTCGCACTCGCAGCGCTCGTAGCTCCAGTCGTGCAGCCCGAGCGCGGCGTAGGCGGCGGTGTGCAGGGCAGGCGAGAGCGAGTGGGCGACCGGAGAGCCGAGGACGGCGGCGTGCATCGGGCCAGTATGTGCCAGGTGCCGGCCTCGACCTCAGCGGGCCGTGGACGCAGCGCCCGCGGAGATCGGGCGACTCGCGCACGATTTCCGGGCGACTCGCGCACGGTTTTGGGGCGACTCGCGCACGGTTTTCGTGCGACTCGCGGGTGGTGTCAGCGGGTCAGGCGCTCCACGCGCACCGAACCGTCGGCGAAGCCGGCCGCCGTCTGCTCGATCGCCGCCAGCGAGGCCGCCGCCCGCGAGCAGGGGAAGCCGTACTTCGCGCGTACCCGCTCGCCGGCGATCCCGAGCGCCTCCCGGCTGCGCCGCACGAACTCCTCGACGGGGTAGGACTCCCCGGCGGTCAGGTACTCCTCCACGACGAGCGACGGCGAGTAGTAGGGCCGCGCCGAGCCGTCGGGCCAGCGGATCTCGAAAGTCATCTCGGGCACGCCGCCACGCTAGATCTCACGTGTTGCGGCGATATGTCAGGCTGCGCCGATGGGGGAGACGGTTCTTGTCCTTGGTGGACGGAGCGAGATAGGACTGGAAGTGGCGCGCAGGCTCGCGCCGGGCTCGACGGTGGTGCTGGCGGCGCGCCGCAGCGCTGACCTCGACGCCGAGGAGAAGACGCTGCGTGAGGCCGGGGCGGCCGAGGTGGACCGGGTCGAGTTCGACGCCGACGACCTCGGGTCGCACCGCGCGGTGCTGCTCGACGTCGTACGCCGCCATCGCAGGCTCGACGTCGTGGTGGTCGCGTTCGGCGTGCTGGGGGACCAGGTGCGGGCGGAGCGCGACCCGGACCACGCCGTCCAGATCGTGCACACCGACTACGTCGCGCACGTCGCGGTGCTCACGCAGCTCGCGGCCGTGATGCGCACCCAGGGCTGCGGGACGATCGTGGTGTTCTCGTCGGTCGCCGGGGTGCGGGTGCGCCGCGCGAACTACGTCTACGGATCGGCGAAGGCCGGTCTCGACGGCTTCACCAGCGGCCTCGCGGACGCGATGCACGGCAGCGGAGCCCGGGTGCTGCTGGTGCGTCCGGGCTTCGTCATCGGCCGGATGACCGACGGCATGACGCCTGCGCCCTTCTCGTCCACTCCGGACCAGGTGGCGGACGCCACCGTGCGGGCGCTGCGCAGCGGCCGGGGCGAGGTCTGGGTGCCGGCGGTGCTGCGTCCGGTGTTCGCCGTGCTCCGCCATGCGCCCCGCGCGCTGTGGCGGCGGATGCCGCGCTGAGCGGACATACCGCTGAACGGACATACGGAGCAGCAGGCACTACTGGGAACGCTCCGGTAACGCTACGGTCATCCGCGCCTCGCAGTATCGCCTTCCACCACCCGGGAACCCGCGGGGTGTGGCCGAGCGTCAGGAGCCTGCGGATGGGAAGTCGGTCGCGCACGGTTGTCACAACTGTCGCGGCGTTCGTGCTGCTCATCGTGCTGTGGGAGCTCGCGAAGCTCGTGCTGCCCCCGGGCGGGGTCACGGTCGGCGGCACGCGCGTGCTGCCCCGCACCGACAACGCGGCGATGCCGCACGTCTGGACCGTGCTCGGCCGGCTGACCGAGCCCGAGGTCGCGGGGGCCGCCACCACGCGCACCGTCGGTGCGGCCGTGGCTTCCGGTGCGCTGTTCACCCTCGGGCTCGCCATGGGCGGGCTGCTGCTCGGCGGGGTGCTCGGGGTCCTGCTGGCGCTGGTCATGCAGCGCTTCCGGCTGGTGGAGCGGGCCGCCCTGCCCTACGTCGTGGCGTCGCAGACGGTGCCGCTCATCGCGATCGCCCCGCTGGTGGCCGGGTGGGGTGGCAACATCGCGATCCTGGGCTGGTCGTGGCAGCCGTGGGCGAGCGTCATGGTCATCGCGTCCTACCTGGCGTTCTTCCCGATCGCGGTGGGGATGCTGCGCGGGCTCACCTCACCGGTGAGCGCCGACGTCGAGCTGTTCCGCGCCATGGCCTCGGGCTGGTGGACCACGCTGGTACGCCTGCGGCTGCCCGCCTCCGTCCCGCACGTCGTGCCGGCGGTGCGGCTCGCCGCCGCGGCCGCGGTGGTGGGCGCGATCGTCGCGGAGATCTCCACCGGCACGCGCGGGGGGATCGGCCGGCTGATCATCGAGTACGCGCAGTCCGCCACCGGTGATCCCTCGCGGATGTACACCGCGATCCTCGGCGCCGCGGTGCTGGGGCTCGTCGCGGCGGGCGCCGTCGGGCTCCTGGACGTCGGGCTGCGCCGCTACCGCGGGAGCGTCCGATGACCGCCGCGGTGGCCCTCACCGGCGTCGACAAGCGGTTCGGCGACGTCCACGCCCTCGACGTCCACGCCCTCGACGGCATCGACCTCGAGGTGGGCCCGGGTGAGTTCGTGTCGCTGATCGGGCCCTCGGGCTGCGGGAAGTCGACGCTGCTGCGCGTCGTCGCCGACCTGGAGCAGCCGACCGGTGGTGCGGCGCTCGTCGGCGGGAAGTCGCCGCAGCAGGCGCGGCTGGACCAGGACTACGGCATCGCCTTCCAGCAGGCCGGGCTGCTCGAATGGCGCACGGTCGCCGAGAACGTCGAGCTGCCGCTGCACGTCCACGGTGTCGGGAAGGGGGAACGCCGGGCGCGCGCGGCGGAGCTGCTGACGCTCGTCGGGCTGCACGAGTTCGCCGGGTCGCGCCCGAGCGAGCTGTCGGGCGGCATGCAGCAGCGGGTCGCGATCGCCAGGGCGCTGGCGCCCAGCCCGCGGCTGCTGCTGATGGACGAGCCGTTCGGGGCGCTGGACGAGATGACCCGCGAGCGGATGCAGGCCGAGCTGCTGCGGATCATCGGGGAGACCGGGGCCGCCGTGCTGTTCGTGACGCACTCGATCCCGGAGGCGGTCGTGCTCTCGGACCGGGTGGTGGTCATGTCACCGCGGCCGGGCCGGATCACCGAGATCGTGCCGGGCTGCCGGCCGGCCGACGGGGCGGCCACCGACCTCGCACCCGCCGACGTCGAGGACGTCCGCGAGTCCGGCGCCTTCTTCTCCGCGATCACCGCGGTGCGCGAGGCGCTGCGCAAGGGGCACGAGTGACCAGGTCGGACGCGGTGCCCGGCGCGGCGGGTGTGAGCTCGGGCAGGCGCGTACGGCCCGGGACGGGACGCGGCGCGGGGCGGCTGCTCGGGGTCTGGCCCGCCGTCGCGTTCGGGATCGCCGGGCTCGTGGTGTGGGAGCTGGTGGTGGTGCTGGGCCGGGTGCCCTCCTTCCTGCTGCCGCCGCCGAGCGCGATCGTCACGCAGATCGGGGCCCAGGCCCCCGTCATCCTCGCCACCACCGCGGTCACCGGCGGCAACGCGCTGGTCGGGCTGGTGGCCGGGTTCGTCATCGGGGTGGCGCTGGCGCTGCTCGCGGCGGCGTCCCGGCTGGTGCAGGAGCTCGCCACGCCGGTGGTGCTGGCCGCGAGCGCCGTGCCGATCGTGGCGCTCGCCCCGGTGTTCACCACGATGTTCGGCTCCACCACGGAGGTCGCGCGCCGCCTCGTGGTCACGGTGGTGGTGATCGTGCCCGTGTTCGTGTCCACGATGCGCGGGCTGCGCCAGGTGCAGCCGGTGCACGCCGAGCTGATGACGTCGCTCGCCGCCACCCCGTGGCAACACGCGCGGTTCGTCCGGCTGCCGGGTGCGGTGCCGTACATCATGACGGGGCTGCGGCTGGCCGCGCCCGCCGCGGTGATCGCGGCGATCGTCGCGGAGTACTTCGGCGGCCTGCAGAACGGCCTGGGCAGCAGGATCTCCTCGGCCGCCGCCAACACCGCCTACGCCCGCGCGTGGGCCTTCGTCGCCGCCTCCATCGCACTGGGGCTGCTGTTCCACCTCGCCGGGTTGCTCGTCGAGCGCCTGGTGACCCGCGGTCGCACCTGATCGACGAACTCCGGAGGTCCCCATGCACCGACGCTCAGCGGCCGGTCGCCCGCCGTCCCGACGACTCCTGCGCCCGCTCGCCGTGGCGGCCGCGCTCGTGGTCTCCGTGGCCGCGTGCACGACGACGGGGCCGGGCACGGACAGCTCCGCGCCGGGCGACGGCCCGCAGCGGGTGACGCTGCAGCTGCAGTGGTCCACCCAGGGCCAGTTCGCCGGGTACCTCGCCGCCGTCGACCAGGGCTTCTACGCCAAGCGCGGGCTCGACGTGCAGATCAAGGAGGGCGGGGTCGACATCGTCCCGCAGACGGTGCTGGCCCAGGGTCAGGCCGACTACGCGATCGCCTGGGTGCCGAAGGCGCTGGCCTCGCGGGAGCAGGGCGCGGCGATCACCGACGTCGCCCAGATCTTCCAGCGTTCGGGCACCTACCAGGTGGCGTTCGCGGACAAGGGCATCACGTCCGCGGCCGACCTGCGGGGCAAGCGGGTGGGCAACTGGGGCTTCGGCAACGAGTTCGAGCTCTTCGCGGGCATGACCGCGGCCGGGCTCACGCCGGCCCGTGACGTCACGCTGGTGCAGCAGCAGTTCGACATGGAGGCGCTGCTGTCCGGCGAGATCGACGCCGCGCAGGCCATGTCCTACAACGAGTACGCGCAGGTGCTCGAGGCGCGGAACCCGGCGACGGGGCAGCTCTACACACCGGCCGACTTCTCGGTGATCAACTGGAACGACACCGGCACCGCGATGCTGCAGGACGCGATCTGGGCCAGCACCGAGCGGCTGTCGGACCCCGGTTACGAGGACACCACCACCCGGTTCATCGCGGCCTCGATCGAGGGCTGGGCGTACTGCCGCGACAACGTCGAGTCCTGCCGCGACATCGTCGTCAAGGCGGGGTCGACGCTCGGTGCCAGCCACCAGCTGTGGCAGGTCAACGAGGTCAACAAGCTGATCTGGCCCTCGCCTGCCGCGGGCGCGGGCACGATCGTCCCCGCGGCGTGGGAGCAGACGGTACGGGTGGCGCGCACGGCCGTGAACGCCGACGGGCAGACGGTGCTCACGCGTGACCCCGACCCGGAGGCGTTCACCAACACCTACGTCGAGCGCGCGATCGGGCTGTTGAAGGCCGACGGTGTCGACGTGGTGGGGGCCGGCTACGCGCCCACGACCGTCACCCTCAACCCCGGCGGGTCGTGACCGCGGCCGGGTCGTCGACGAGCCGCTCGTACCACGCGCCGTCGTCGAGCCTGCGGCTCTCGCCGTGGCCGATCACGCCGTCCAGGCGGTAGCGGGCGGCGAGGGTGAATCCGGCCCGCTCGGCCACGTGCCGGCTCGCGGTGTTCGACCACGCGGCGCCGATCTGCAGCCGGTGGCGCCCGAGCCCACCGTCGGGCACCGGGGTGAACGCGTGCGCCACCACCAGGTCCACGGCCTCGCTCACGAGCCCGCGGCCGCGCGCGTCAGGGTGGGCCCAGTAGCCGATCTCCCCGCCGGTGGGGTTGAGGGCGTCGGCGAGCCCGAAGACGGCCAGGTTGGCGAGCAGCCGGTCGTCGTCCCGGTCGGCCACCGCCCACGTGACCGACTGCCCGAGCGACTCGCCGAGCCGCCGGCTCAGCACGAACTCGCGCGCGGTCTGCACCGTGTAGGGGTGGGGGAGCCCGGCCAGCCAGTGCCGGGACCGCTCGTCGGAGCAGGCCTCGGCGATGCGCGGCAGGTCGGCCTCGGTGTGCGCCCGCAGCCGGACGCGCTCCCCCTCCAGGACGGGCACCGGCCACCAGGTCGTGCGCGGCGACTGCTCGTCGCCGGGCCGCAGCGACGCGTACCAGCCGTCGTGCAGCGCGCCGCGGTGCGCCACGGAGAGCGGCCGCTCCCCGTGGAAGGTGAAGCCGCAGGCGTGGGCCACCCGCCAGGACGCGAGGTGCCCCGCGATCGACGACCAGTGCACGATCGGCAGCCCGCAGGTGTCGAACGCCCACCGGGTGGCCAGCCGGGCGGCCCGCGTCACCAGCCCCCGGCCCCTGGCCCACGGCGCCGCGGCGAACCCGAGGTCCGGCGGTGGGCCGGTGCGGATGTCGAGGTTGCCGGCGAACCGGGGCCTACCCGCCTCGACCGCCTCGATCGCCCAGCGGAAGGCCGTGCCGTCACGCCACCCGGCCGGCACGTCCTCGTGCACCCAGTGCTCGGCGTGGTGGCGGCCGTAGGGCACGGGCACGGTCGTCCAGCGGGCCGACTCCGCATCGGACCCCATCAGGAGAAGGTCGTCGACGTCGGCGTCGACGTGCGCGCGGAGGGTGACGACGCCGTCGGTCAGCACCGGTGTGATGGCCACGAGGCATGATCTCGGGACCGGCACGTTCCTGGCGAACGGGTTACGCCACGCCGGCCCGCAGGCGCGGGCTCAGATCGTCCGTGGTGAGGCCGTCCGCGCCGTCGCGCTCGATCCGGCGGGCCAGTGCCTCGGCGTGGGCCAGCAGACCCGGGATGTCGAGCCCGGCGGGCACCGGGCCGACCCAGCGGGCGAGGTGCCCCGCCCCGCGGTCGAGCAGCGCGATCGCGCCGCGGGCGTTGCCGCGCTGGGCGTGCGTCAGCCCGACGGCGAGCTGGGCCAGCGCGCGCCACAGCTCCCGGTCCGGCTCCGCTGCCGCCTTCCACGCCCCCTCCAGCACCTCGTGCGCGGAGAACGGGCGGCCGGCGTCGAGCAGCCGCTGGGCCTCCGTCACGGACTCGTCGGGGGTGAGCACGAGGTCCTCGGGCACCCGGTCGACGCCCTCGCTGCCGCGGGGGAGCGGACGTCCGTACGCGTCGCGGGGGCGGGCGTTGCGGGCCCGCCCCGCGGCGTCACGGTCGCGGGGGGTGGTCATGACATGCACCGTGCCACGATCGGTGCGGAGACGGGCCCTGGGGGGTGATACTCGGGCAGTGGATCACCGGGCGCTCGACCTGCTCTCCCGCACCCCGCTCGTCGACGGGCACAACGACCTGCCGTGGGCGTTGCGCCGCCTCGCCGGGCCCGACCCCGCCGCCGCCGTGGCGGGCACGGACCTCGCCGCGGGGCTGCCCGCGCTGCAGACCGACCTGCCGCGGCTGCGGGCCGGCCGGGTCGGCGTCCAGTTCTGGTCGGTGTACGTGCCGTGCTCGTTCGCGGGAGCCGACGCCGTGACCGCGGTGCTGGAGCAGGTGGAGCTGGTGCACCGGCTCACCGAGCGGTACCCGGATGACCTCGGGCTCGCGACCACCGCCGACGAGGCCGCCGCGGCCTTCGCGGGTGGCCGGGTGGGCTCGCTGCTCGGCGCGGAGGGCGGCCACTGCATCGGGGGGTCGCTCGGGGTGCTGAGTGCACTGCGCCGCCTCGGCGTCCGGTACCTGACCCTCACCCACAACCTCAACACCGACTGGGCCGACTCGGCCACCGACGAGCCCGTGCACGGGGGTCTCAGCGACTTCGGCCGCGAGGTGGTGCGCGAGATGAACCGGATCGGCATGGTCGTCGACCTCTCCCACGTGGCCGCCACCACCATGCGCGACGCGCTGGCCACCACCACCGCGCCGGTGCTGTTCACCCACTCGTCCTGCCGCACGGTCACCGACCATCCCCGCAACGTGCCGGACGACGTACTGGGCGCGCTCGCCCCGAACGGCGGCGTCTGCATGGTGACCTTCGTCCCACGGTTCGTCTCGGCTGCCGTCGCCGAGTGGGACGTGGCGCTGCAGGCCGCCATGACCGACGCCGGGATCGACCACCGCGACCTGCGGGCGCGCGACGCCTTCGCCGCGTCGTGGGCCGGGCCGCCCTGCCCGGAGGCGACCCTGGCCGACGTCGTGGCGCACGTGGAGCACGCCCGCGAGGTGGCGGGTGTCGACCACATCGGCATCGGTGGGGACTTCGACGGCACCAGGGAGCTCCCCGTCGGGCTCGAGGACGTGTCGCGGTACCCGGCGCTGTTCGCTGCCCTGCTGGAGCGCGGCTGGAGCGAGGACGACTGCGCGAAGCTCGCCGGGCGCAACGCCCTGCGGGTGCTGCGCGCCGCCGAGGAGGCGGCGGCCTGACCGCCGCGGTGGCGGGATCCGCCGGGCCACCCGCACAATCGGACTGGCCCTATCGCATTGGGAGGATCTGGTGCCGTTGCCGTCGGAACCGTTGCGGAAGTTGGGCTTCCTGACCATCGGGCTGTTCGACGAGGCCGACCCCCGCCGCGGCCACGAGTCCACACTCGAGATCATCGAGCTGGGGGAGCGCTTGGGGTTCGACAGTGCCTGGGTGCGTCACCGGCACCTGCAGTACGGCATCTCCTCACCGGTCGCCGTACTGGCCGCTGCCACGCAACGCACCCGCCGGATCGAGCTCGGCACCGCGGTCATCCCGCTGGGTTGGGAGAACCCGCTGCGGCTGGCCGAGGACCTCGCCACGGTCGACATCCTCTCCGGTGGCCGCCTCAACCCCGGCGTCAGTGTCGGCCCCCCGATGCACTACGACCGCGTCAAGAACGCGCTGTACCCCGACACCGCCGACAGCGAGGACTTCAGCTACGAGCGGGTGCGGCGGCTGCTGGACCTCGTGCGCGGCAAGCCCGCCACCGACTTCAGCGGGGTCGAGGGCTTCGAGGTGTTCTCCGACCGTGTGCAGCCGCATTCCGAGGGCCTGGCCGCCCGCATGTGGTACGGCGGCGCCAGCCTGCGGTCGGCCCGATGGGCCGGCGAGAACGGGATGGCCTTCCTGATGAGCAGTGTGGTCAAGGCCGAGGAGTCCGAGGACTTCGCCGAGATCCAGCTCTCGCACATCCGCACGTTCCGCGCCCACCACCCCGACGGCGACCGCGCGCGCATCTCCCAGGGGCTCGTCGTGATCCCCACCGACTCGGCCTCGCCCGAGCAGCGCGCGAAGTACCTGGCGTTCGCGGAGAAGCGCACCCCCCGGACCGCCACCCCCCAGGGTCCGGCACGCATGATGTTCGCGCCCGACCTCGTCGGCACGTCGGCGGAGATCGCCGAGCGGCTCCATGCCGACGTCGCATTCCGGGAGATCGACGAGGTGGCCTTCGCGCTGCCGTTCACCTTCGAGCACGAGGACTACGTCCAGATCCTCACCGACATCGCCACCCACCTCGGACCTGCGCTCGGCTGGACCGGCGGCAGCGGCGAATAGTGCCGGCCGAACCGGGAGGGAAAGCTGTCTGTGCCCCCGGTGCGACTCGAACGCACACTGAACGGGACTTGAATCCGTCGCCTCTGCCAATTGGGCTACGGGGGCAAGTTGCAGGTGGTGATCCTAGCGGGGACCTGTCGTGCGACCGCCTCGACCCCCACTTCGGGTCCGGCGAGATCACAGCCGGTTCCCCGGCGTCGCCCGGTACCCTGAAGGCTTCCGGTACGACCCTCCGGCGAAGGAGAGAAGCCTCGTGACGCAGCAGGTTTCGGAGCAGGACACGACTGCAGGCGAGGCCGGACAGGGCCTTGGTCTGCGGGTGCTCGTGGTGGAGGACGAGGCGCTGATCCGTCTCGACCTCGCCGAGATGCTCACCGAGGAGGGCTATGTCGTTGCGGGCGAGGCCGGCGACGGCGAGCAGGCCGTTGCGCTGGCCCGTGAGCTGAACCCCGATCTCGTGATCATGGACGTGAAGATGCCGAAGGTCGACGGCATCACCGCTGCTGCGTCGATCGTCGAGGAGCGCATCGCGCCCGTCGTCATGCTCACGGCGTTCAGCCAGCGCGACCTCATCGAGCAGGCGCGAGACGCCGGCGCGATGGCCTACCTGGTGAAGCCGTTCGCGCGCCACGAGCTGGTGCCCGCCATCGAGCTGGCCGTGTCCCGCTTCGCGGAGAAGCGCGCGCTCGAGGACGAGGTCGCCACGCTCACCGAGCGGCTGGAGACCCGCAAGGTCGTCGACCGCGCGAAGGGGCTGCTGATGACGAGGCAGAGCATGTCGGAGCCGGAGGCGTTCCGCTGGATCCAGCGCACGGCGATGGACCGCCGCACCACCATGAAGGCCGTCGCCGAGGCTGTGGTCGACGGGCTCGCCGCTCCGAAGGCCTGATTCACCCTCCGCTGAGCGATCGTCACAATCCGCGTTGGCAGATTGCGGTCCGGTAAAGGACCCGCCCCGGATGGTGACTCGGTCGAGTGCTTTCCTTTACCGTCCGCGAGTCTCCCCGGCAACCGGGGGCAACGGACGTCGGGGCCTCGCCCGGAGCAGATCGCGCAGTACGGAAGGAAAAACAGGATGATTCGGAGGCGGACGGTCGTCACCGCCGCGATCCTTGCCGGAGCTCTCGGGCTCACGGCATGCGGAACCAACCGTGAGGAGGCCACCGGCACGGGGGGCGGCGCTGCCTGCGACACCAGCAAGGGCACGCTGATCATCGGCATGATCGCGCCCCTGTCGGGTGGGCTCTCCGCTCTCGGTCTCGGTATGCGCAACTCGGCCGACCTCGCGGTGGACCAGGCCAACCAGAAGTGCGCGGTACCCGGCTACCAGCTGGCGTTCCAGCCGGAGGACGACCAGGCCACGCCGCAGGTCGCGAACCAGGCTGCCACCAAGCTGGCCTCCGACCCCAACGTCGTCGGGGTCGTCGGCACGCTGAACTCGTCCACCGCCCAGGTGGTGCAGCCGATCCTCCAGGAACGCGACATCGTGCAGGTCTCTCCGGCCAACACCGGGCCTGCGCTGACCCTCGGTGCGAACACCTCCGCGCCGGCACGGCCGTTCGACAACTACTTCCGGGTGGCCACCACCGACCTCGTGCAGGGTCCGTTCGCGGCGAACTACCTGGTTCAGACCGCGGGCAAGAAGAACATCGCCGTGATCGACGACGGCAAGACATACGGCTCAGGGCTCGCGGAGCAGTTCTCGGACCAGGCCACCAAGCTCGGGGCCAAGATCGTCGCCCGCGAGAAGGTCGGCGAGCGCGACACCGACTTCTCGGGTGTGATCACGCAGATCCGGGCGCTCAACCCGGACGCCGTCTACTACGGCGGTGAGTACCCGGTGGCGGGCCCGCTGTCGGCCCAGCTCGCGGCCGCCGGTCTCAACGTGCCGCTGATGGGCGGCGACGGCATCGTCGACCCGCAGTTCGTCGCGCTCGGCGGACGCCCGGGTGACCTCGCCACCAACGTCGGTGCGCCGGCCGCCTCCCTGCCCAGCGCGCAGCAGTTCATCGCCGACTACAAGGCGGCGAACTACGCCGAGGACTTCGGTGCCTACGGCGCGTTCACCTACGACTCGGCCAACGTGATCATCGCCGGGGTGGCCAAGGCCCTGGCCGGCGGTGACTACAGCGAGGCCAAGCGGGCCGACATCGTGAAGGCCGTGCAGGAGACCAAGCTGGACGGTGCGGGCGGTCCGATCGCGTTCGACCAGTACGGCGACACCACCAACAAGGTGCTCACCGTCTACACGGTCGAGGGCGACAACTTCTCGCCGGTCGAGGGGTCCACGGGCAGCTTCCAGGGCTGATCTGTAGACCACAAAACGGCATCACAGGCCGGGGGCGGGGCAACACTCCGCCCCCGGCGCTCGTGGAGGGACCACCCGCTTGCTGTCCACGCTGCTGTCCCAGATCGTCAACGGACTGGTGCTCGGTTCCCTGATCGGACTGATCGCACTCGGCTACACGATGGTCTACGGCATCATCCAACTGATCAACTTTGCCCACGGCGAGATCTTCATGGTCGGTGCCTACGGCGGGTTGGCGATGTTCACCTACCTGCTCCCCACGTTCATCCAGCAGCAGTGGTACCTCGCACTGCCGCTGTTGCTGATCGCCGGTGCCGCCGTCGCGGTGACTGTTGCGGTCCTGATGGAACGATTCGCCTACCGGCCGCTGCGCAACGCGCCGCGGCTGGCCCCGCTCATCACCGCACTGGGCGTGTCGGTAGCGCTGCAGGAGGCGGTCCGCGTCTTCTACCCGGGCGCCACCGCGGCCATCCCGTTCCCCAACATCTTCGTGCCGGGCACGTTGATCATCCCGATCGGTGACGGTGTCCCGATCAAGTACTCCGGGATGCTGCTGATCGTCGTGTCGCTGGCGCTGGCCGTCGGGTTGCAACTGTTCATCGAACGGTCGCGGATGGGGCGCGCGATGCGTGCCACCGCGCAGGATCGGGACGTGGCCCGGCTCATGGGTATCGACCCCGACCGCGTCATCGTGCTCACGTTCGTCCTCGGTGGTGCGCTGGCCGGTATCGGCGGCGTGCTCTACGGCGGGTACCTCAACAACATCAACATCGACATGGGGTTCCAGAACGGCATCTTCGCGTTCACCGCGGCGGTGCTGGGCGGGATCGGGAGCATCCGCGGAGCGGTCGTCGGCGGTCTCGCGATCGGATTGATCAAGTCGCTGGGTGGGCAGTACCTGCCGGGCGGTTCGGCGTACGACTACGTGTGGATCTTCGTGGTGCTCATCGCGGTGCTGGTGTTCCGGCCGCAGGGCTTCTTCGGTGAGACGGAGAGGGTGCGGGCATGACCACTCTCGAGAGGCCGCCTGCTCCGGCGGCGCCTCCCCCGCCCAGCGCGCGGCTCGCTCCGCTGGCGCGTTACGCCACCGTGCTGACCGTCGCCGGCGGGGTCCTCACCCTGGTCGGCGCGCTGTTGCCGTGGGCGACGTTCGTGCTCAACGAGGGTCCGTACCCCGAGAAGTCCACGCTCGAGTTCTTCAGTGCGCCCTTCGCCGTCACCGGTTTCCGGTTGCACCTGGTGCTGTTCGGGATCGCCGCGATCGTCATCTCGCTGGTCTCGGTCCCCGGCCGGGGGCGCATCCTGCGGGCCCTGGGCTGGGGCGCGGTCGCGGTCAGCGTCGTCAACGGGCTCTACATCGCCGCCGAGGGCGGTGGCCTGGGCGCGATCACCGCAGCGGACGGCGCCATCGCGTTCGGCGCGATCGTGGCGCTCATCGGCGGCGCGCTGCTGGTCGTCGGCGCGAGCGCAGGCGGTCTTGCGCACGTGCCCGCCTGGCAGTGGCGGTTCAACCGCTACGTCGAGTGGCTGCTGCTGGTGGTCACCTACGGGCTGTTGCTGTTGCTGGTGTCGGCGGTGCTGACCAGTGGTGGGCAGGGCAGCGCCGCGAACGCCTACTCGGGTGCGGTGTTCCTGTCGTTCCTCGGTGCGGTCGGCGGTCTACTCGGGGCGTTGCACGCCTCGGGCCTGCTGACCTGGGTGGGTGCGGTGTCGGAGCGCCACCGGGTGTTCAGCGTGGCGGTGTTGCTGATCGCGGCGTTGCTGTTGCCGTTGACCGGGGCGGGTAGTGAGTACTGGTTGACGGTGTCGGCGAACATCGGGGTGTATGCGGCCACGGCGATCGGGCTGAACATCGTGGTGGGTCTGGCGGGGTTGTTGGACCTGGGGTATGTCGCGTTCTTGGGTATCGGGGCGTTCGTGGCGGCGAACCTGTCGGGTGCGGCGGCGTCGCAGGTGGGGATCGAGTTGCCGTTCCCGTTGGTGATGGTGATCTCGGCGGTGGTGGCGGGGATCTTCGGGGCGATCGTGGGGTCGCCGACGCTGCGGGTGCGTGGGGATTATCTGGCGATCGTGACGTTGGCGTTCGGTGAGATTTTTGTGCGGAGTGCGCAGAACAACATCGGTGGGTTGACGGGTGGGTCGAACGCGATCCCGGGGATTCCGCCGGTGTCGTTGTTCGGCACCGACTTCAACGATGCGTTGGTCATCGGTGGGCTGCGGTTGGCGCCGGGTGTCTTGTATTACGTGTTGATCGTGTTGATCGTGGCTGTGGTCATGTTGGTGTTTGCGAACTTGAAGAGTTCGCGGTTGGGTCGGGCGTGGATCGCGATCCGGGAGGATGAGGACGCGGCGCGGGCGATGGGGATCCGGACGGGTCCGATCAAGATCTTGGCGTTCTTGATCGGGGCGACGTTGGCGGGGTTCGCGGGGGCGTTCTTCGCGCACAAGACCGCGACGGTGTCGTATGAGAGTTTCCGGTTCCTGGAGTCGGTGACGTTGTTGGCTGCGGTGATTCTGGGTGGGATGGGGACGATCCCGGGTGCGGTGTTGGGGGCGTCGATCCTGTTCGTGTTGCCGGAGAAGCTGCGGGAGTTCTCCGATTACCGGTTGTTGTTGTTCGGTATCGCCTTGATTCTGATCATGCGGTTCCGGCCGCAGGGGTTGGTGCCCGACCGGCACCGGCGCGCTGAGCTGGCACCGGATGCCGAGCCGGTGACGGCCCCGATACCCGGCGCGGACGGCGGGGGCACTGTGAAAGCGAGCGCGTCATGACCCGGCCGACCGCCAACATGGCGCCCCGGCACGCGAAGGCCCAGCCGGCCATGCTGCAGGCGTCCGGCGTCACGATGCAGTTCGGCGGGCTGCGGGCCCTCAACGATGTGTCGTTCGGTCTGGCCGAGGGCGAGATCATCGGGTTGATCGGGCCGAACGGGGCGGGTAAGACCACGCTGTTCAACTGTCTGACGGGGTTGTATGCGCCGACGTCGGGGTCGGTGACGTTGCGGGGGACGGTGTTGCCGCAGGACCCGGCGCGGGTGACCGAGCAGGGGGTGGCGCGGACGTTCCAGAACATCCGGTTGTTCCCGAGTATGACCGCGCAGGAGAACGTGCTGGTCGGCCGGCATGTGCGGATGCGGCAGAGCCCGTTGTCGTCGCTGTTGCACGGTCCGGGTTTCCGTCGTAGTGAGGCGGAGGCGCAGGCGCGGACGGAGGAGTTGCTGGGGTTCGTGGGGTTGACGCAGTTCTCCGACGAGTTGGCGCGCAACCTGCCGTATGGGGATCAGCGCCGCTTGGAGATCGCGCGGGCGTTGGCGACGGATCCGGCGGTGTTGTTGCTGGATGAGCCGACCGCGGGGATGAACGCGCAGGAGACCGAGGCGACCCGGCAGTTGATCTTCGCGATCCGGGAGTTGGGGATCTCGGTGGTGGTGATCGAGCACGACACCAAGTTCATCTTCACGCTGTGTGACCGGGTGTTGGTGCTGGTGCAGGGTGAGGTGTTGGTGGAGGGCAGCCCGGATGAGGTGCGGGGTGACCCGCGGGTCGTGGAGGCGTATCTGGGGGCGCCGCCGGATGAGGTCGATGCGCAGATCCACGGTGGGGGGCAGCAGTGAGTTTTCTCGAGGTCCGTGACCTCACGGTCGCCTACGGTGCGATCCAGGCGGTGCGCGGGGTGTCGTTCTCGATGGAGCAGGGTCAGATCGTCAGCCTGATCGGGAGCAACGGGGCGGGGAAGACCACCACGTTGCGGACGATCTCGGGTCTGCTGCGGCCGGAGTCGGGTGAGGTGCTGCTGGATGGTGAGCCGATCCACCGGTTGCCGGCGCACGAGATCCTCTCCCGCGGGGTGGCGCACAGTCCGGAGGGGCGGCGGTTGTTCGCGCGGATGACGGTGGAGGAGAACCTGCTGCTGGGTGCCTACACCCGCCGGGATGAGGCGGGGATCGCGCAGGATCTGGATCGGATCTTCACGTTGTTCCCGGTGTTGGGGGAGCGGCGGGCGAACAAGGCGGGGTTGTTCTCCGGCGGGGAGCAGCAGATGCTGGCGATCGGGCGGGCGCTCATGTCCCGGCCGAAGCTGTTGATGCTGGATGAGCCGTCGATGGGGCTGTCGCCGATCATGACGCAGAAGATCTTCGCCACCGTCCGTGAGCTGCAGGCCGAAGGCACCACGGTGCTGCTGGTGGAGCAGAACGCGCTCGCCGCGCTGGCCCTGTCGGACCAGGCGTATGTCATCGATCTGGGCCGCACCACGCTGTCGGGCAGCGGCCCGGAACTGCTCGCCGACCCACGCGTGCAGGAGGCCTACCTCGGCGAGGGCGTGGCCAGCTGACACCCGCGACAGCAGGCCGTCACGGCCTGCTGTCGCGGTGCAGACAGGTGAGCTTGGCGGTGCAGGTGCGCCTGCCCCGGGCGTCGGTGATCACGATCTCCGTGGTGGAGGTGGTCCGCCCGATATGAAGTGGGCGGGCCACCCCGGTGACGATGCCGTCGGTGGCCGCGGCGTGATGCGTGCACGACAGTTCGAGCCCTACGGGAAACCGCTCGGGCATCGCGTGCAGTGCCGAGAGAGTGGAGCCGAGCGTCTCGGCGAGCACCGCGTTCGCGCCTCCGTGCAGCAGCCCGAAGGGCTGGCGGTTGCCCGCGACCGGAAGCGTCCCGACCACCTCGTCCAGCCCGACCTTCACCAGCACGATCCCCATCCGGTCGGTGAGCTGCTCCACGGCTGACGACGACGGCAGCGGATCGGGATCGACGGGCACGATCCGCACCTTAGGACAGCGACCCGGCACACCTCCCTGCTCGGTGGATGATGCCGCGGCTGCGAGATGCGGCTTTCGGCCCTGCGGAGGGCCGAACGGTGGATCTCGCGGCGATCAAGGGCGCGTGGGAGCAGGGGGCGGCCGGGATCGGGCGACTCGCGCACCCGGATCGGGCGACTCGCGCACCCGGATCGGGCGACTCGCGCGCCCGGATCGGGCGACTCGCGGGGGGTGGGGTCAGGGTTTGTGGGTCGCGAAGATCGCGGTGCCGGGGAAGAGGGCGCCCCGGAGCGGGGACCACTGGCCCCACACGGTCTCCCGGCCCTCGGGCCACTCCGGCTCGACGATGTCGTCGAGGACGAGCCCTGCGGCCACGAGGTCGCGGACCCGGTCGCCCAGCGTCCGGTGGTGCTCCACGTAGGTGGCCCGGCCGGAGGCGTCGACCTCCACGTAGGGCGTGCGATCGAAGTAGGACTGCTGCACGGTGAGCCCGTCCGGGCCGGGGTCGTCGGAGAACATCCAGCGCATGGGGTGGTTCACCGCGAAGACCCAGCGTCCGCCGGGCCGCAGCACGCGGGCCACCTCGCGCATCACGCGCTCCGGCTCCGCCACGAACGGCACCGCCCCGAACGCCGAGCAGGCCACGTCGAAGGACCCGTCGGCGAACGGCAGGCGCTCGGCGCCGGCCTGCACCAGCGGTACGGCGATCCCGGTTGCCTGCCCGAGCGCTGCGGCGTGCTTCAGCATCGTCCCGGACAGGTCCAGCGCGACGGGGCGGGCCCCGGCGCGGGCGAGCCACCGCGAGCACGGGGCGGATCCGCACCCGACCTCCAGCACCCGCAGGCCCGCGACATCGCCGAGCAGATGCGCGTCTTCCTCGCGCAGACCCTCGGGGCACCAGACGAATTCGGCGTCGCCGATGTCCCGGCCGTGCTCGGCGAGGTAGTCCTCGGCATCGGCGTCCCACCACATGCGGCTGGCGCGTTCCGACTCCGTGGCGTCGACGTCCCGCCGCGCCACCCCGGTGGTTCCCAGCCGCTCTTCCGCGCTCACGCGGCCATCGTGGCAGCTGAGATGGGGCCACCCTCATTGCCGTGCTGATCGGGTCGCGCGTAGCATGATGGAAGCGCGGTGGTCAACGTCGCGGGTTCTGCGCGCGCTTCGCCCGGCCACGTCACGCATGTTCTCAACGCACGTTCTCCACCACGATCCACGAGCAAGGGTGACAGCACCACGTCACGAGACGTACACCACCTGGTCCGCACCACCAATCCATCCATAACCGGAGCACCCCACTACATGTCCACCGACACCACCGCCGCCCCGACCCACACGACCCCGCAGGTCGCCGTCAACGACATCGGGTCGGAGGAGGACTTCCTCGCCGCCATCGACCAGACGATCAAGTACTTCAATGATGGCGACATCGTCGAGGGCACCATCGTCAAGGTCGACCGTGACGAGGTCCTGCTCGACATCGGCTACAAGACCGAGGGCGTCATCCCCTCGCGGGAGCTCTCGATCAAGCACGACGTCGATCCGGCGGAGGTCGTGTCGGTCGGTGAGTACGTCGAGGCCCTGGTTCTCCAGAAGGAGGACAAGGAGGGCCGGCTGATCCTGTCCAAGAAGCGCGCGCAGTACGAGCGCGCCTGGGGCACGATCGAGGCTCTCAAGGAGGCCGACGAGCCGGTCGAGGGCACCGTCATCGAGGTCGTCAAGGGCGGCCTGATCCTGGACATCGGGCTCCGCGGCTTCCTCCCGGCCTCGCTGGTCGAGATGCGCCGCGTCCGCGATCTGCAGCCGTACGTCGGCCGCAAGATCGAGGCCAAGATCATCGAGCTGGACAAGAACCGCAACAACGTGGTCCTGTCCCGCCGGGCCTGGCTGGAGCAGACCCAGTCCGAGGTGCGCAGCGAGTTCCTCAACCAGCTGGCCCGCGGCCAGGTGCGCAAGGGTGTCGTCTCCTCGGTGGTCAACTTCGGTGCCTTCGTCGACCTGGGCGGGGTCGACGGTCTGGTGCACGTCTCCGAGCTGTCCTGGAAGCACATCGACCACCCGAGCGAGGTCGTCGAGGTCGGCCAGGAGGTCACCGTCGAGGTCCTCGACGTCGACCTGGACCGCGAGCGTGTCTCCCTGTCGCTGAAGGCGACGCAGGAGGACCCGTGGCGCCTGTACGCCCGCACGCACGCGATCGGCCAGATCGTGCCGGGCAAGGTCACCAAGCTCGTTCCCTTCGGCGCGTTCGTCCGTGTCGAGGAGGGCATCGAGGGCCTGGTGCACATCTCCGAGCTGGCCGAGCGCCACGTGGAGATCCCGGAGCAGGTCGTGCAGGTCGGCGACGACGCGATGGTCAAGGTCATCGACATCGACCTCGACCGGCGCCGCATCTCGCTGTCGCTCAAGCAGGCCAACGAGGGCATGACGGTCGACACCGAGTTCGACCCCACCCGCTACGGCATGGCCGCCGAGTACGACGACCAGGGGAACTACATCTACCCCGAGGGCTTCGACGTCGAGACCGGCGACTGGCAGGAGGGCTTCGAGGCTCAGCGCGAGGCCTGGGAGAAGGAGTACGCCGAGGCGCACGCCCGCTACGAGCAGCACATCACGCAGATCAAGAAGTCGGCCGAGGCCGAGGCCGAGGCGGCTGCCGACGGCGGCGGCACCAACTACTCCTCGCAGGGTGGCGGTGAGCCGGCCGAGTCCGGTGGATCGCTCGCCAGCGACGAGCAGCTTGCGGCACTGCGCGAGAAGCTCTCCGGCGGAGCCTGACGGCTCAGCAGGGTCTGATCGACTCGACGGCCCCGGCGACCAATGGTCGCCGGGGCCGTCCGGCGTCCGGGGGAAGCCCGGGTCACGGTTGTGCTGCGTTCGGTGCTAATCGCGCGGCGAAGAGGAGGTGGGGGAGATTTCGCTCTACCGTATGTCCATGCGCGGGGCGAACTGCCGACACGGAGCTTTCGGTGCCGGACTGGTCGCCGTGGTGCTCGCGTTGAGCGGGTGTGGCGCGTCCGCGCTCGAACAGACCGAAGTGCCGACGTTCCCCACGTCGGCCGAGACGTCCGCGGCGGCTGTGGCCGGCCCGGACGACGGAGTGCTGCCCGACGACTGCGCCCGGATCCTCGCCGTCGGTGACCTGGAGGCCCTGCTGGGCCTGCCGCTGGGTTCGGTCGCCCAGCGCACCACGATCGGCGTCGCGGAGCCGTCCGTCGGGCGCACCGAGCGAGTGGCCTGTGTCTACACCGGCACGGCGGGCGGTCCGGCGCGTGGCCGGACACTGCTCAACATCAACGCGTCCGCGTACACCGACGCGGACGCCGCCGGCAAGCAGTGGCGGGTCAACGCCGAGGCCGAGGACGGCGGACGCCGTGAGCTGCCGATCGGGAGCGCCTCCGCCGTGCTCGTCGAGCGGCGTGGCGAGGCCGTTCTCATGGTCGTCCACGAGGTGAGCAACCTGACGCTCGTGCTGCCGGGCCAGCCACTGCCGGGTGGCCGGGCTCCGGCCGACGTGCTGGTGGACCTCGCGCTGCGCGTGCTTCCCGCGGTCAGCACGGTGGGCGGCACGTCGTCGGCCGGCACCACCACCGAGCCCCCGGGGACCGTCTCCTGACCGAGTAGCGTGACGCCGTGCTGAGGGTGGGGCTGACCGGCGGGATCGGTTCGGGCAAGTCGACGGTGGCCAGGCGGCTCGCCCAGCAGGGCGCGGTGGTGGTCGACTCCGACGCCATCGCCCGGGAGGTCGTCGCGCCGGCCACCGCAGGGCTCGCGGAGATCGTCACGGCGTTCGGCGACGGCGTCCTCACCGAGGAGGGCGCCCTGGACCGGGCCGCGCTCGCGGCACTGGTCTTCCAGGATCCGGCCGCGCGCGAGCGCCTGAACGCCATCGTGCACCCCCGCGTCCGGCAGCGCTCCGAGGAGCTGATCGCCGCCGCGCCGCCCGATGCGGTGGTGGTGCAGGACGTCCCGCTGCTCGTCGAGGGTCGGATGGCACCGTTGTTCCCGCTGGTCGTGGTGGTGCACGCCGACGCGGAGGAGCGGGTGCGGCGGCTCGTCGAGCAGCGGGGGATGCCCGAGTCCGACGCGCGGGCCCGCATCGCCAGCCAGGCCGACGACGCCGCGCGCCGGGCCGCCGCCGACGTGTGGCTGGACAACTCTGGTGATCCCGCCGGCCTCGAGGCCGCTGTCGACGAGCTGTGGACGGCCCGGCTGGTCCCGTTCGAGGAGAACCTGCGGCTGCGCCGGGTGGTCCGTGCGGGCGCGCCCAAGCTCGCCGACCCGGACCCGGACTGGCCGGCCGAGGGCGCCCGGCTCTGTGCCCGCGTGGCGGCGGCCGCGGGGGAGCGGGGACGTGGTGTGGCCCATACCGGCTCCACCTCCGTACCGGGCCTGCCCGCCAAGGACGTGATCGACCTGCAGCTCGGGGTCGACTCGCTGGCCGACGCCGACGCCGTCCGCGACGCGTTGCAGGACGCCGGCTTCCCCTGGCGTTCCGACATCGCCTGGGACAACGCGAAGCCCCCGGGCTCACCGCCGTGGCCGAAGCGCTATCACGGCTCCGCCGACCCCGGTCGCATCGTCCACCTGCACGTCCGTGAGGTGGGCTCTCCCGGCTGGCGCTATGCGCTGCTCTTCCGGGACTGGCTGCGCGCCGATGCCGCAGCCCGGGACGAGTACCTGGCGGTGAAGCGCGAGGCGGAGGCGCGCTACGGCGACGACAGCGACGCGGATCGGTACGTCCAGGTCAAGGAACCGTGGTTCGACGCCGCAGCGCCACGGGCCGACGCATGGGCCGCATCCTCAGGCTGGTCTCCCTCGTTGGAGTGATCGGGCTGCTCCGTCGTAACGGTGCGCCACCGTGCCACGATGGAGGGACAGGAAAATCCACATCCGGGTGACCAGCCGGGTTCCGGCGAGCAGGGGGACATGACGGTGGGCACACCGGTCGACAATCCTCCTGGTTCCGACGGCCGGCTCGACGATGTCGGCGGCGTCGCTCGCGCCACGCCCGGCTCCGGGCGCACGAAGATCGTGCGCGGCGGCCCGGCGCTGTCCGCCGCACAGTTGCGGGTCGACTTCGGCGCGCACCTCGAGGCGAACTACCAGCGGCTGGTCGCGCAGCTCTACGCGATCACGCTCGATCCGGGCGAGGCCCACGACGTCGTCCAGGACGCCTACTCCCGTGCATGGCGCAACTGGGCGGTGATCAGCCGCTCGCCCGACCCGAGCGCCTGGATCCGGCGGGTGGCCGTGCGGTCCACCATCCGGAGCTGGCGGCGCATGCTCGCCCGCATCGGCATCGGCCGGCCCCGTCCGATCGGTGACGGCGTCGACTCGCGCACCGGCGCGTTGCTCACCGCGCTGGGCAAGTTGTCGGCGGCGGAGCGCCGGGCCGTCGTCCTCACCCACATGGCGGGTATCTCGCTGGGTGAGATCTCCGCGCTGGAACAGGTCTCCATCGGTTCGGTGCAGGCACGGCTGTCCCGCGCGCGACAGGTCGTGTCCGAGGGCATGGCCGAGGTCCTGCCCCTGGTTCTGGAGGGCGCGGTCGGCGACGGCTACAACGCCGACGACGGCTTCGACGTCTTCGGGTCCGGCGAGCGCGGGTCCGACGGCTACGGCCCGGCATACGGGCCGGGGAACTACCGCCCCGGCGATTTCGACGCCGAGGGATACGGCACGCCATACGGCGGCGAGGGCGACCGGGCCGGCGACGACTACAGGGGGGAACACCGGTGAACGAGCCGTTGGATCGAGTGACCGAGGAGTTCCGGCGGCTCGACAACGAGCTCGCCGCCGCCGTCACGCTGCCCGCCGTGGACTCAGTGATCCGCCGGGCCGGCACGCTCAACCGCGCCAGCACGGCCGCCGCCGCCGCGGTGCTCACCGTCGGCGCGCTCGGCGCGACCACGGCGATCGCGCAGATCGCGGCGCCCGCGGCGGTCGCGGATGCCGCCACCGCCGTGTCGCCGGGCTCAGCGCCCGCCGGCAGCCTGGGTGGGGCCGACTCAGCGCCCGCTGTCGCACCCGAGTCGCCGTCCGACCCGCAGTCGGCCGTCCACCCCAACGCTCCGGTGGCGGCCCCGGGCGCCTCGGAGGAGGAGCGGGCGCGGATCCAGCGTGATCAGGCGGCGACAGATCAGGGCCGGGTGGTGCCGGGTGCTCCGGCGCCCGGGCTCCCCGGATCCGGGCCCGTCCCGCCGGGGCCGGTGGGTGGCCCGCCGCCACCGCCGCCACCCCCGGTGGACCCACCGGCGCCGCCCACGACGACACGCACGCAGCCCCCGACGCACCAGCCGCCGACAACAACGTCGCGCCCATGGACTCCGCCTCGGCCGACCACCACGACCACACGCCCGACGCCGCCGCCGCCGACGACGACACGCACGAGTACGCCGCCGCCGACGACCACGGAGGAGGAGCCGCCGCCGACCAGCACGGCTCAGGCCAGCCCGTCGACTCCGGCGACCACGACACAACACAGCACCTCGCCGAGGCCGTCCACCTCGCCGGTCTCGCCGACCTCGGGCATCGCCTGAGAGAGCCGGCTCCGTTCGGGCCGGGGACGCGAACCGTCCGCCGCCGCTACGGGGCCGGTGCCTCTCCGGGGCACTGCCGGACGTCGCGGCAGCGCTTCCAGGTGAGCGCGACGCCCCGCTCGCCGAGCCAGGCGTCGAGGTCGTGGCCGTGGGCGGCGAGGCCGTCCACGGCGCGGAAGGCCCGCTCCATCGCCTTCTCGGCCGCGGGCGGCTCGAGGAGTCCGAGAGCCACGGCGGCCACGAACTCGTCCGTGTCGACCACCAGGGCACTGCGCCCGTGCTGCACCACGATGTCGAGGTAGTAGTCGGTGAGCACCCAGCGTTCGCCGTCACGCACGATGTCGCACACATCGAGGTAGAAGTCCTGGTCCCGGTGGTGGCCGGGGTTCCAGCACCAGTCGGTGACGCACAGGCCGATGTCGGGCAGCAGCCACGACTGCACCCAGTGCGCGGTGGGCCGGTCGATCATCGGACGGCTCATGTACAGGCCGAAGGGCGTGATCCGGTACTCGTCCACCGGGCGGGGGACGCCCTTGGTGTCGATGTTGAGGGCGGCCGGGACGTCGAAGGTGGAGATCTTCGGCGGGTGCACCGCCCCGATCCTGTCAGGTCCCGCCGAGGTTCGCTCGGCACCGCATCTCGCGTCCGTCCCGTGGACGCTCCGCGAAATGTCGGTGATGGCTCGTACCCTGGAACCGTGGCATTCGCGACAGAGGTTCCCGGCAGCGCGGCGAAGCAGGACGTGCCGGTCGCCCACTCCGAGTTCCGCCCGGTCGGGGAGATCCCCCGCGCGGGCGGCCGGTTCGAGGTCGTCAGTGAGTTCACGCCTGCCGGCGACCAGCCCGCGGCGATCGAGGAGCTGGAGAAGCGCATCCGCGCGGGCGAGCAGGACGTCGTGCTCCTCGGTGCCACCGGCACGGGCAAGTCGGCCACCACGGCCTGGCTGGTCGAGCGGCTGCAGCGGCCCACGCTGGTGATGGCGCCCAACAAGACGCTCGCGGCGCAGCTGGCCAACGAGCTTCGCGAGATGCTGCCCAACAACGCGGTCGAGTACTTCGTCTCGTACTACGACTACTACCAACCCGAGGCGTACATCGCGCAGACCGACACCTACATCGAGAAGGACTCCTCGATCAACGAGGACGTCGAGCGGCTGCGCCACTCCGCCACGCACAACCTGCTGTCGCGGCGTGACGTCGTCGTGGTCGCGTCCGTGTCGTGCATCTACGGCCTGGGCACGCCGCAGTCCTACCTCGACCGGTCGGTGAAGCTCGAGGTCGGCGGCAGCGTCGAGCGTGACGTGCTGCTCCGGGCGCTGGTCGACGTGCAGTACACCCGCAACGACATGGCCTTCAACCGCGGCACGTTCCGGGTCCGCGGCGACACCGTGGAGATCATCCCGGCGTACGAGGAGCTCGCGATCCGCATCGAGTTCTTCGGCGACGAGATCGAGGCTCTCTACTACCTCCACCCGCTCACGGGCGACGTCGTCCGCCAGGTCGACGAGCTGCGCATCTTCCCCGCCACGCACTACGTCGCCGGCCCGGAGCGCATGGAGCGGGCGGTCCGCGAGATCGAGAAGGAGCTCGAGGAGCGGCTCGCCGAGCTGGAGCGCCAGGGCAAGCTGCTGGAGGCGCAGCGGCTGCGGATGCGCACGCAGTACGACATCGAGATGATCCGCCAGGTCGGGTTCTGCTCGGGCATCGAGAACTACTCCCGCCACATCGACGGCCGTGGGCCGGGCTCGGCGCCCGCCACGTTGATCGACTACTTCCCCGACGACTTCCTGCTGGTCATCGACGAGTCCCACCAGACGGTCCCGCAGATCGGCGGCATGTACGAGGGCGACATGTCCCGCAAGCGCAACCTCGTGGAGTTCGGGTTCCGGCTGCCGTCGGCGGTCGACAACCGGCCGCTGACGTGGGAGGAGTTCGCCGACCGGATCGGGCAGACGGTCTACCTGTCGGCCACGCCCGGTCCGTACGAGCTCAGCCGCACCGGTGGTGAGTTCGTCGAGCAGGTCATCCGGCCCACCGGCCTGGTCGACCCGAAGGTCGTCGTCAAGCCGACGAAGGGCCAGATCGACGACCTGGTCCACGAGATCCGCGAGCGCTCCGAGCGCGACGAGCGCGTCCTGGTCACCACGCTCACCAAGAAGATGGCCGAGGATCTCACCGACTACCTGCTGGAGCTGGGCATCCGGGTGCGCTACCTGCACTCGGAGGTCGACACTCTGCGGCGGGTGGAGCTGCTGCGGCAGCTGCGGCTCGGCGAGTACGACGTGCTGGTCGGCATCAACCTGCTCCGGGAGGGCCTCGACCTGCCCGAGGTCTCACTGGTGGCGATCCTCGACGCCGACAAGGAGGGCTTCCTCCGGTCCGGCACCTCGCTGATCCAGACCATCGGGCGCGCGGCGCGCAACGTGTCCGGCGAGGTGCACATGTACGCCGACAAGATCACCGACTCGATGCAGTTCGCCATCGACGAGACCGACCGGCGCCGGGCCAAGCAGGTCGCCTACAACGAGGAGCGCGGGCTCGATCCGCAGCCGCTGCGCAAGAAGATCGCCGACATCCTCGACCAGGTGTACCGGGAGGCCGAGGACACCGAGGTCCCGGTCGGCGGATCGGGCCGCAACCAGTCCCGCGGCAAGCGCGCGGCGGGGGAGCCGGGCCGGGCCAGTGCCAGCTCCGGTGTGATCGCCGGCCGCGACACCTCCACGATGCCCCGCGCCGAGCTGGCCGACCTCGTGCAGCAGCTCTCCGACCAGATGCTCGCCGCGGCGCGCGATCTGCAGTTCGAGCTGGCCGCCCGTCTCCGCGACGAGATCGCCGACCTCAAGAAGGAGCTGCGCGGGATGGACGCGGCCGGCATCCGCTGACCGCCCTCCTGCCACGCCGACAGGGCGGCACGGATCCACGGTCACCGCGCACACCTGTCGGCCACGGTGCACACGGCCTGACGTGTGTGCGGTGGCCAACTCGTGTGCGCGGTGACGGCGCAGCTCGCTGCGGAGGGGGGCCCGGCGGCACGGGGCAGGGGCGAGTTACCGTGGCGGGCGATCTATCGGCCGAGGAGAGGGCACCAGTGTGACGGTTGTCGGCGCGTCGACCGCCCGCACCTCGGCCGAGCGGCGCATCCTCGACGTGCTCCGGTCGCCCCGGCGCATCCTGCCGGTCACCGTTCCGCTCCTCGTCCTGGTGCTGGTCGGGGTCGTGATCTACACCGGCGGCCGGCACATCGACCTGCAGGTGTACCGCTTCGGGGTGCAGGCGTGGCTGTCCGGCGGTGACCTGTACGGGCCCCTGCCGGAGACGGCGGGCCACATCGCGCTGCCGTTCATCTACCCGCCGTTCGCGGCGCTGGCGATGGTGCCGCTGGCCGTGGTGCCGTGGGTCGTGGCCTGGACCGGGCTGCTCGCGCTCTCGACGTTGTCGCTGGGCGCCACGCTCTACGTGGTCGCGCGCCGGCTCTGGGAGGGCGGTGGCCGGGGTGGGGCGCTGTCCGTGGCGTCGATCGCGCTGCCGCTGGCGCTCGCGGTCCAGCCCGGCAAGGTCATCGACTTCGACGTCCCGTCCGACCCGCGGCCCCCGCTGAGTCTCGAACCGGTGTCGCAGACCATCCAGTTCGGCCAGATCAACCTGCTGCTCATGGCGTTGGTGGCGCTCGACTGCCTGGTCGCGCGGCCGCGCTGGCCCCGCGGCGTGCTCATCGGGATCGCTGCCGCCATCAAGCTGACGCCCGCGGCGTTCGTCCTGTACTTCCTGCTGCGCCGGGACTACCGGGCCGCCGCCACCGCTGCGATCTCGGGGGCCGTGGCCACGGCGATCGGGTTCGTCGTCGCGCCGAGCCAGTCGTGGACCTTCTGGCTCGACAACCCGGCGGGTGGCGTCAGCGGATCACCGTTCTTCACCAACCAGACGTTCCAGGCCGTGCTCGTCCGGATGGGGATCGACGGCACCCCGCGCACGGTCTGCTGGCTGCTGCTGTCCGCGGGGCTGCTGGCGCTCGCGGTACCGGCGATCCGGCGGGGTTCGTCGCCGCTCGCGCTCGTCGCCACGGCGGGTGTCGCGCTGCTGGTCTCGCCCACCTCGTGGTCGCACCACTGGGTGTGGGTGGCGCCGGCGCTGCTGGTCGCCGCGGCCACGGCGTGGCGCTTGCGGTCCTGGACGTGGGCGGTGGTCACCCTCGCGATGGCGGCCGTGTTCGTGATCGCGCCGCACCAGCAGGGGTTGCCCCGGGCCGACAACCGGGAGCTGTCGTGGACCCCGCTCCAGCAGTTCATCGGCAGCACCTACGTCTGGTTCACCGTGCTGCTCTTCGTGCTGCTGTTCGTGGCGATGCGGCGCGACCGGTCGGCCCCGCAACGCTGGCCGTGAACCACGAGGAGCTCGTCGCCTACTGCCTGGCCAAGCCCGGCGCCACGCCCGACGAGCCGTGGGAGGGCGACCTGGTCGCGAAGGTGGGCGGCAAGATCTTCGCGTTCCTCGGCGGAGACGGTCTGGGAGTCAAGTGCGGCCGCGACGCCGACGAGGCGGCCGAGCCGCGCCTGCGCTACCCCGGCACCGTCGAGGTGATGGCCTACATCGGGCGGCACGGCTGGAACCGCGTCACGGTCGACGGGACGATCCCCGACGACGAGCTGTGCGAGCTCGTCGACGAGTCCTACGCGGCGGTGGTCGCGAAGCTGCCCAAGCGGCTGCGCCCGCAGACCACCTGAGGCAGATGCACCAGGGCGAGGACGGCCACATTCGCTGGTCTTCGTCTCCACCGGGACAGATCGTGGGGCGTGACCACCCGCGACCGCCTGCTCGCCGCTGTCGTCGCCGTGCTCTGGGGCGCCAACTTCCTCGCGATCCACGTCGGGCTGGAGCATTTCCCGCCGCTGTTCCTCGCCGCGCTGCGGTTCCTGGTGCTCGCGATTCCGACGGTGCTGCTGGTGCCCCGGCCGCGGGTGCCGCTGCGCTGGCTGATCGGTTACGGGCTCGGATTCGGCACGGTGCAGTTCCTGTTCCTGTTCGTCGCGATGGACGTCGGCATGCCCACCGGGCTCGCGTCGCTGGTGTTGCAGGCCTCGGCCCCGTTCACGGTGCTGCTCGGGGCGTTGCTGCTGCGGGAACGGATGGCCGTCCGGCAGGTCGCCGGGATCAGCCTGGCGGTGGTGGGCCTGCTGGCCATCGCCGTGGCGCAGGCGCATGCCGCGGCCCTGATCCCGCTCGTGCTCACCCTGATCGGGGCGTTGGGCTGGGCGTTCGGCAACCTGGCCGCCCGGCTCGCCGACGCACCGAATCCGCTGCACCTGACGCTGTGGATGTCGGTGGTGCCGCCGGTCCCGCTGCTCGCGGCCTCTTTCCTGACCGAGGGCCCGGCCGCGGACTGGGCGGCGGTGCGCGCCGCCGTCACCCCGGCCGGGGTGCCCGGGTTGCTGGCGATCGCCTACCTCGCCGTCCTCGCCACCGTGCTGGGCTCCGGCATCTGGACGGCGCTGATGCGCCGCTACCCGGCCGGGGTCGTCGCGCCCTACTCGTTGCTGGTGCCGGTGGTCGGGATCGGGCTCGCCGCGGCCGCTCTGGGTGAACGGCCCAGCGTGGTGGAGCTGGTGGCCGGGGTGGTGATCATCGGCGGGGTGCTGCTCGGGACCCCGCGCCCGCCCCGCCCCGTCACCGACGTGGCTCTCGTCCGCACTAGCTCGTGACGTCCTTGCGCCGGAACTGCCACACGGCCAGGCCGCCGAGCACGGCGGCGTAGCAGACGGCGGAGAAGACGCCCCGGGTCATGTCCCCCCAGTCGACCTGCCCCGCCAGCAGCCCGGCCCACGCGCTGTCGTAGTGGGTGGGCAGGTAGTTGCGGAGGTCCTCCAGCGCGGTGATCTGGTCGAGGATCTGCGACACGATCGACACCGTCACCGCGCCCCCGACCGCCCCGAGCGGTGCGTCCGTGCTCACCGACAGCAGGAGCGCGAGGGCGGCCACCCAGCTCAGCTGCACGGCGATGTACAGCGCCGCCAGCAGCACCCGGCCCACGCCCGTCCAGAAGGTCAGGGACTCACCGGTGGGGCTCACCAGGTCGCCGGTGCCGTATGCCAGCGCGCCGACGACCAGCGACACCACGGGGAGCAGCAGCAGCGCCGCCACCGACAGCACTCCCGACACGACCGCCTTCTGCCGCAGCAACCGGGCCCGGGGGATCGGCGCGGCGAGCAGGTAGCGCAGGCTCGACCACGACGCCTCCGCGGCCACCGTGTCGCCGAAGAACAGCGCCACCACCACGACCAGCAGGAACGACGACGAGGCGAACAGTGCGAACACCGCGAAGTTCGCCCCGCTGCCCTTCGCGAGGTCGACGAGGTTCACCGACCCGGTGGGAGTGCCGTTGTCGGCCAGCTCGAACGCGATCCAGAGGATCACGGGGAGCAGCGTGACCAGGGCGAACGTCACCTGCGTCCGGCGGCGCAGGAGCTGGCGCCGCAGCTCGACGCGCAGCGGCAGCGTGTGGCCGGGGCGGTACCGGGTGGGCCGGACGTCGTCGGCGAGGTCGCCGACCGTGCCCTTCCAGGTGGACGGACCGTCGTTCGTGGTCACGGGGCTGCATCCATTGTTCCGGCGTCCTCTCCGACGAGCTGCAGGAACGCGTCCTCGAGACGCCGCCGTGGGCCGGCCGACGCGACGTCGACCCCGGCCGTGACGAGCGCCCGCACCGCGGACGCGCGCGGGGTGCCGTTGAGCTCGGCGTGCACGGAGCCGCCGTCGACCGACACGGCGTGCACCCCGGCGAGCCCGCTGAGCACGGCGGCCGCGCGGTCGGGGGCGTCCACGCCGAACGTGGCGGCCCCGCCGCCGGCGATGATGTCGTCGACCGTGCCGTCCGCGACCACCTCGCCGTGGTGCATCACGACGACGTGCGTGCAGGTCTGTTCCACCTCGGCGAGCAGGTGGCTCGAGATCAGCACCGTCCGCCCACCGGCCGCGTACCGGTGCAGCACCTCACGCATCGCGTGGATCTGGGGCGGGTCGAGCCCGTTGGTGGGCTCGTCGAGCACGAGCAGCTCCGGGAGGCCCAGCATGGCCTGCGCGATGGCCAGGCGCTGGCGCATGCCCTGGCTGTAGGTGCCCACCCGCCGCTGCACGGACGCGCCGAGCCCGGCGATCCGCAGCGCCTCGTCGAGGTGCGCCTCCGCGGCGGGACGACCCGTCGCGGCCCAGTAGAGGCGGAGGTTGTCCACCCCCGACAGGTGGGGCAGGAACCCCGGCCCCTCGACGAACGCCCCGATCCGCGCCAGCACCGGCGCACCCGGCGCGACCGGCTCCCCGAACGCCGTGATCGTGCCTGCGGTGGGCCTGATCAGACCCATGAGCATCCGCAGCACGGTGGTCTTGCCCGCCCCGTTCGGGCCGAGCAGCCCCAGCACCATGCCCTTCCGGACGGTGAACGACACGTCCTTCACCGCGCTGAACCCACCGCGGTAGGTTTTGGCCAGCGTGTGGATCTCCAGCGGCGGGGCGCCCGGGTCGGCGGCCGCCACGGTGCCTGCCGCGGAGCGGCGGCCCACGATCCGGGCGACGACCCAGGCCAGCAGGGCCAGCGCCAGCACGACCGCGATGCCGATCAGGGGCAGGAGCGGCACGGTGTTCGCGGTGACGGCCTCGCCCGGCACCACCGGCACGGTGAGCGCCGCGTCACCCGAGAGCCCGATCCGCCACACCGCGGGCTCGGTGCCGCTCGCGTAGGCCTGGTCGGTGGTGCCGACCGACACCACCAGGTGGTTCCCGGCCTCCACCGGCGCCACGATGCCCGGCAGGGTGACCGTGGCGCGGGCCGGGGAGCCGTCGGCGGGGACGGCCACCCGGAACGGGGCCACCGCGTTGCCCAGCAGCGTGCGCAGGCCGTCCGGCGCCACCTCGAACGTCCTGGCGAAGAGGATCGCCTCGGCGGGCGCGGGCTGGCCGGGGACGCGGGCGACCGACACGTCGACCCGGGGAGCGCCGGCGACCAGCACCGGCTCCCCGAGAGCCGCGGTGCGGAACTGCGCGGACTGGCCGGGGACCTCGGCGGTGGCCGAGGTGAGCCGGCCGGCCAGGCTGCCGAGCGCACCACCGATCCCCGGCAACGACGTGATCGCGGCGGGGTTGCCCCCTGCCGGGTTGAGCGCGACCTGCTCGGGGCCCTCCAGCCCGAGCCGCCGGGACTCCACCGGTGCCGCGCCGGAGATCCCGGGGTAACCGGTGGCCTCGACGGTGCGGCTGTTCGGGGCGCTGCCGTTGGTGCGCACACCGCTCTGGACGGTGTAGCCGAACCCGGTCCCCGGGTTCGTGCCGGTGTGGGCGAGGTGGAAGTCGAACCAGTCCCCGATCGCCTCGCGCACCGCTGCGTCGGGCGCGCCGCCGTCGTGTCCGCCCCCGTACCAGAGGACCTTCACGGGCGTGCCCGTCGCGGCGATCTGGCGGGCGTTCGCGTCGGCCTGGTCGAGCCCGAACAGCGTGTCCTGCTCGCCCTGAACGAGCAGCGTCGGTGCGGTGATCCGGTCCGTCACCGTCGACGGCGACGAGCGCTGCAGGAGAGCCGCGGTGGCGGGGGAGAGGCGGCCCGTGGTGGCGGACTCGGTGTACGCGGCGCACACCTGGGCGGTGAACCGGCCGCAGGTGAGGGGTTCGCCTGCCGGGGCCGGGCCGCCGGGCAGAGCCGGGCCCGCCTGTGCGGACCCGCCGACGGGGCCGGCTGCCCCGGCCGGCTGCGCCGCGCCGTTCGGTGTGGCGCCGGTCGGGGCCGGGTCGGCCGGGCCGAGCCCGGCGGAGAAGAAGAGCCCGGCCCACCCGCGCTTGAACACCCCGTCAGGGGCGAATGCGCCCCGCGCCGGGGTGCCGGAGGGGAGCGGGGCGGTGGTCGCCGCGTTCGGGAAGAGGGCCTGACCGAGGTCGTTCCAGGTGATCACAGGGGCGATGGCGTCGATCCGCCGGTCGTAGCCGGCGAGCAGCAGGGCGAGCGCGCCGCCGTAGGAACCGCCCGTGACCCCGACGCGGGGGTCGCCGGGCCCGTCCTGGGTCACGTCGGGGCGCGCGGCCAGCCAGTCGACCAGTGCCCGCGCGTCGGCGACCTCGTGGTCGGGGTCGTCGAGGGAGATCTGGCCGGTGCTGGCCCCGAAGCCACGGGCCGACCAGGTGAGCACGACGAACCCGCGGGCGGCAAGGTCGCGGGCGTCGGGGTCGACCGAGGCCTTGCTCCCCCCGAACCCGTGCGCGACGAGCACGGCCGGGGCCGGGGTGACGGCGGGCAGGTAGAGCGTGGTGTCCAGGCTCACCGTGCCGGTGGTGCCCGGGCCGCCCGCCACCTCGATGCGCTGTTCCTGCGTGCGGACCGCGGACGCCGGGGCGGCGAACGCGGTGCCGGTCGGGACCACCAGCGCGACCATGGCGAGCGTGAGGGCCGCGGCGAGCGCGCGGAGGGTCCGGTGCACAGGTTGACGTTATGCGAAGGTCGGGACGGCCCCCTCAGCCGTCTCTCAGTGACGAAGGGGGAGCTACCGGTGGAAGACCGGCGCGCTCGACCACCCGACGTCCCGACCGCTCATCTCCCGGTCGAACGTCTCCTGCGCGACCCGCACTGCCTCCGCGTACCGCGGCTCGGAAAGACGTCGGATCATGAGGTCCGCCGGCACCACCTCGACCTGCTGGACCACCCACCAGATGTTGCCCAGCGGATCGCGCACCCGGCCTCCGCGCTGCCCGAATGCCGAGTCGGACAGCGGGGTGACCACCCGCGCCCCGGCTCCCTCGGCCGCGGCCATCGTGGCCTCGGCGTCGTCCACCCACACCCGGATCAGGGCAGGCAGCGGAGGCCATTCCGGCCGGGTGTCGAAGGCGAGCAACCACGTGTCGCCCAGCCGCAGCTCGGCGTGCCCGATCCCGCCGTCCGCGGTCTGCACGCGCGAGAGCTCCACGGCTCCGAAGACCTCCGTCGCGAAGTCGAGGAACCGGGAGGTGTCGGAGGTGGCGATCCAGGTCTGCGCGGTCTTGTTGCTCGGCTCGTCCATGACGCCGACGCTAGGCAGCATCAGGACAGGTTCGGGCCTCAATGATGGACCGGCCGGCGAGCTCAGAGCACGTCGTCGAAGTGCTCCACGCGCGGAGCTCCGTCGAAGAACGGGCCGATCAGGGCGCGCCACCGGTTGTAGTTCTCCGACTGGCGGAACCCCACGGTGTGCGCCTCGATGCTGTCCCACTCGATCAGCAGGACGAACCGGGTGGGCGTCTCCACGCTGCGGGTGAGCCGGGCCTCGCGGAAGCCCGGCGTGTCGGACACGAACTTCACGCCCTCCCGCACGGCCGCGCTGAACTGATCTTCCGTGCCCGGCTGCACCGCGAAATCGGCGATCTCCAACACCATGGCGGCATCCTCGCACGGCCGCGGGACGGGAGGAGTGCGGTCAGGCCATTTTGGGCACATCACCGGCATGGAGCACTTCACGATCGCCACTGTGGCCGAGCAGAGCGCCGACTTCCGCCGGGTCCTGTGGACCGGCGAGCACACCCAGCTCGTCATCATGACGATCCCGCCGGGTGGGGAGATCGGCGAGGAGGTCCACGAGGACACCGACCAGATCCTCACCTTCGTCAGCGGCACGGGCGAGGCCAAGGTGAGTGGCAGGACGAAGGCGGTCGCCGCGGGCGACCTCGTCGTCGTGCCGGCGGGCAAGAAGCACAACTTCGTCAACACCGGCCCGAACCCCCTGGTCCTCTACACGGTCTACGGCCCGCCGGAGCACGCCGACGGCGTCGTGCACAAGACCAAGGAGGAGGCCGACGAGGCCGAGGAGTCGGGCCAGGACGAGCCCCCGAAGTAACCGCGCCGCCCCCACCCGCGAGTCGCCCGGTTCCGCCCCGCGAGTCGCCCGGATCCCGTGCGCGAGTCGCCCGGTTCGCGCGCCCGCCGGCAGCAGCCACCCGCTACTGCCGGCGGGCGCGGGCGCGCCGCTTCCCCTCGTGCATGGCCTGCACGCGGGCGATGGGGATGGTGTGCCCCTCCTCGACCAGGTCGGCGGGGAGCTGCTGCGGCGGCGGCATCCGGTCGTGCCACGGGTCACCGTCGCCCAGCAGCTCGACGGCGGTGCGGACGGTGAAGTCGGCCGGCGCGACGTTGTCGAGCTCGTCCCACGTCACGGGGAACGACACGGGCACGCCGGGCCGCGCGCGCGGGCTGTACGCCGCGACGATGGTGGCTCCGGCCGAGCGGGTGGAGTCGACGAAGACCCGGCCGCCGCGGTCGTCCTTGATGTAGGCGGTGGTGGCGACGTCCGGGTCGAGCCGGGCGGCCCGTGCGGCGAGCGCCCGGGTCGCCGCCGCCGCGTCCTCGATCCCGGTGCGCTCGTCGAGCGGCACGAACACGTGCAGCCCCTTCGCGCCGCTGGTCTTCACCACGCCGGCGAGGCTGGCGTCGTCCAGCGCCTGCCGCACGAGCCGGGCCGCCGCGACGACGTGCGGGAACGCGTCGTCGGCCGGAGGGTCGAGGTCGAGCACCAGGTACGTCGGGTGGGTCTCGCCGGCGTGCATCAGGGTCGGGTGGTACTCCACGGCCCGCTGGTTGGCGAACCACAGCAGGGTCCGGCGGTCGTTGCAGAGGGCGTAGGACACCTCGCGCCGCGACGCCTCCGCCCACACGGTGGTGGTCCGCACGAAGTCCGGGGTGTACTTCGGCACGTTCTTCTGCATGAACGGCTCCTGGCCGGGCCGCACGCGGATCACCGACAGCGGCCGGTCACGCAGCTCGGGCAGGATGCGGTCGGCCACGGCGTCCAGGTAGTCCACCAGGTCCCGCTTGGTGGCCCCGGCCCCGTCGAACAGCGGTTTGTCGAGGCTCGTGAGCTCCACACCGTCGCGGATCTCGTCGGCCTTCGTGCGGCTCATCGTCACCTCCTACCAGCTGGGCCGCGCCGTGGCCAGGCCGGCGGCGCTCAGCGCCCCGACCGGGCGGGTGCGAGGTGGTGCAGGTCGACGGCGGTGAGCCGGCCGTCGGCGGCCTCGGCGGTGAGCCAGGTGAACGTCGGCTGCCGGCGGCGGTCGGTGGGGGAGCCCGGGTTCAGCAGCCGCAGACCACCGGGGGCGACGGTGTCCCACGGGATGTGGCTGTGCCCGAAGACCAGCACGTCGGCGTCCGGGTACGCGGCGGCGCAGCGGCGCTCCCGGCCCGCGGCGGCACCGGTCTCGTGCACCACCGCGAACCGGACGCCGCCGAGCTCGACCCTCGCGACCTCGGGCAGCCGCGCCCGCAGCGGCGGCCCGTCGTTGTTGCCGAAGACGCCGACGAGCCGCCGCGCCCGAGCCTCGAGCGCGTCGAGCAGGTCCACCGACACCCAGTCGCCCGCGTGCACCACCACGTCGGCGGCGTCGACCGCGTCCCACACCGGTACGGGCAGGTCCTTCGCCCGTACCGGGAGGTGGGTGTCGGAGATCAGCAGCAGACGCAGGTCAGCTCACACCCACGAGATCGACGACGAAGATCAACGTCTCGCCGGGCTTGATGGCGCCGCCGGCGCCCCGGTCGCCGTAGCCCAGGTGCGGGGGGATCACGAGCCGGCGGCGGCCGCCGACCTTCATCCCGGCCACCCCCCGGTCCCAGCCCGCGATGACGCGGCCCGTGCCGAGCGGGAACCGCAGCGTCGAGCCGCGGTTCCAGGAGGCGTCGAACTCCTCGCCGGTGGAATGCGCCACACCCACGTAGTGCACCTCGACGGTGTTGCCGGGTGCGGCCTCTGCGCCGTCGCCGGTCTGAATGTCCTCTACGACCAGGTCGGCGGGGGCGGGCCCGTCGATGGGGTCGACTTCGGGTCGCTGCAGTGCCACAGGGAGTCCTCCGGTTCGGTTGACCGTTCAGAGTGCCAGAGCCCGGAGCGGGAGGTACACAGGAGGCATGACCAGCACCGACGCCGCAACGGGCCGGCCTGGCGAGGATGACGGTGAGCTCGACCCGAAGCGGTGGCAGGCCCTGTGGGTGACGCTCGTCGCCGGGTTCATGAGCCTGCTCGACGTCAGCATCGTGGCGGTCGCGCTGCCGTCGATCCAGCGCGGTCTCGGCACCGACCCGGCGCAGGTGCAGTGGGTGGTGTCGGGGTACGCGCTGACGTTCGGGCTCGCGCTGGTGCCGGCCGGGCGCCTGGGGGACGCCATGGGCCGCCGGCGCATGTTCCTGTTCGCGCTCGCCGCGTTCGTCCTGTTCAGTGCGCTCGCCGGGGCCGCACCGACAGCCGAGACGCTCATTCTCGCCCGCCTCGCGCAGGGGCTGGCCGCCGGCGCGCTCGCGCCGCAGAACTCCGCGCTCATCCAGCAGCTGTTCCGGGGTGACGAGCGCGCCAGGGCGTTCGGCCTCTTCGGCGCCACCCTCGGCATCTCGACGGCCGTCGGCCCGATCGTGGGAGGCGTGATCCTGGCGCTGGCCGGCGGAGCGGACGGCTGGCGGTGGATCTTCTACGTCAACGTCCCGATCGGGGTGGTCGCCCTGCTGCTGGCCGCCCGGCTGATCCCGCGCACCGAGAGCGGCCCGCGCGGGCACATCGACCTGATCGGGACGGCGCTCCTCGGTGGAGCGGTGCTCGCCGTCCTGCTGCCGCTGGTCGAGGCCGACTCGGGTGGGCTCGTCCGGTTGTGGTGGCTCTTCCCGTTGGCCGCTCTGCTCGTGGCCGCATTCGTCGCGTGGGAGCGGCGGGCGGTGCGTCACCACCGTGAGCCGCTGCTCGACATCCGGCTGCTCACGAGCAGACCCGGGTACGCGTCCGGGGTGGCGCTCGGGACCATCTACTTCATCGGCTTCAGCGGGGTGTGGCTGGTGTTCGCGCTGTACTTCCAGACCGGTCTCGGTTACACGCCGCTCGAGTCGGGCCTCGCGGTCACGCCGTTCGCACTCGGCTCGGCGGCCTCGGCGGTGGTGGGGGGCCGGCTCGTCGCGCGCCTCGGGCGCGTGCTGACGGTGATGGGCCTGGTCCTCGTCGTGCTCGGGCTCGCGGTCACGGGGGTGGTGCTCGCGCTCGCGCCTGCCGGGTCGGCCGGGCTCGCCGTGGCCGCCCCGCTGCTGGTCGCCGGCATCGGCGGCGGCTGGGTCGTCGCGCCGAACACGACGATGACGTTGCGCTACGTGCCCGTGAGCAGCGCGGGCTCGGCGGGGGGCGCACTGCAGACCGGGCAGCGCATCGGCGCCGCGATCGGCACCGCCGCGCTGACCGGCATCTTCTACTCGGAGCTGATGGGCAACGGGAACGACTTCCGCATGGCGGTGGCGGTCGCGGTGGGCGCCGCGACGCTGGGGACCGTGGTCGCGCTGGTCGTCGGCATCCTCGAGTGGCGGACGGCCCGTAGGCACGCCGGCCTCCCGGAGGAGACCGGGTCCGGCGACCACATCCCCCCGGACCTGCACTGAGCAGCGCCGCCTGGCGGGGTCATACCCCCAGGGCGTCCTTGAGGAACCGCACCTGCAGCAGGAGCAGGTTCTCCGCCACGACCTCCTGCGGCGTCATGTGCGTGACGCCCGACAGCGGCAGCACGCTGTGCGGGCGACCCGCGGCCAGCAGTGCCGAGCTCAGCCGCAGGGTGTGGGCGGCCACCACGTTGTCGTCGGCGAGCCCGTGCACCAGCAGCAGCGGCCGGGTGAGCTTCGCCGCGTCCTCGATGAGTGACGAGCGCGCGTACGCGTCCGGGGCCTGTTCGGGGTGCCCGAGGTAGCGCTCGGTGTAGTGCGTGTCGTAGAGCACCCAGTCGGTGACGGGCGCTCCGGCGACGGCCGCGTGGAAGACGTCGGGCCGCCGCAGCACGGCGAGTGCTGCCAGGTACCCGCCGAACGACCAGCCGCGGATGCCCACCCGCGTGAGGTCCAGGTCGGGGTACTGCTCCGCGGCGGCGTGCAGCGCGTCGACCTGGTCGTCGAGCACGGGCGCGGCGAGGTCCCCGCGGACCGCACGCTCGAACTCCGGTCCCCGCCCCGGTGTGCCCCGCCCGTCGACCACGACGACCGCGAAGCCCTGGTCGGCGAACCACTGGCTGGTCAGGTACGCGCCACGGGCCGCGAGCACGCGCTGGGCGTGCGGGCCGCCATAGGGGTCCATGAGGACGGGCAGCGGCGTGCCCGGCTCGTGCCCGGTCGGCAGCAGCACCGCCGTGCGCAGCCCGCGCTCTCCCGCCGTCAGCAGGGTGACCCGCGGCGTCAGCCCGGACGGGTCGGCGAACGACGCGATGGTCCACTCGGAGCCGTTCCGGTGCACGGTGGTGGTCGTGCCGTCGCCGTCGAGGCTCTGCCGGGCGACGACGAGCGTGCCGGCGACGAGACGCCCGGAGTGCACACCGGCCTCCGAGGTGACCGCGGCCAGCCCGTCCGGGCCCCAGGTCCACAGCCCGATGGACGTCGGGTCCTCACCCGCCCGGAAGAACACGGCGTCGCCTTCGACGTCCAGCACGTCGCGGACCTGCAGCGACGGTGGGGTCACCGGCTCGCCGTCGACGACGAGCCGGCGCGCGCCGTCCGTGTCCGCCACGGTCACCAGCGCGCCGGACTCCGTGTGCGCCGGGACGCCCGGGACGATCTCAACCCACGCGGCGTCGGTCTGCTCGTGCACGGGGGAGGTCGTGCCCGTGTCCGGGTCGACCCGCAGCACCCGCAGTGCCCGCTGGTCCCGCGGCTGCACGACGATCAGGAGGTCGTGGGCGTCCCACACGGCGGTCACGAGGTACTCGTCGCGGACGCCGTCCCAGTCGACCTGGGTGCTCCCGCCGTCGAGCGTGTGGATCCGCAGCGAGACGTGCGCGTTGGCGGTGCCGGCCGCGGGGTAGGCGACGACGGTGGGGGTGCGGTCGGGGTTGGCGGGGTCGGCGATGTGCCACCGCTGGACGGGCGTGTCGTCCACCCGCGCGACGAGCACGGCGTCCCCGTCGGGGGACCACCAGTAGCCGCGCATCCGGCCCATCTCCTCGGCCGCCACGAAGTCGGCCAGGCCGTACGTGACGTGCTCCCCGTCGGGTGCGGCGATCGTGGTGGTGGTGCGCGCGGCGACGTCGTGGACGTGCAGCGCGCCACCGCTGACGTAGGCGACGCGGCGCCCGTGCGGGTCGGGCCGGGGATCGATGACGCCGCCGGGGGTCTCCACCAGCCGCGGGGTGAGGCCCGCGGCGAAGTCGGCGACGTAGAGCTGCCCGGACAGGGTGAAGGCCGCCATGGTGACCGGCCGGTCGGTGGCGTAGCCGACGACGCCCCCCGCCTGCTCCCGGCTGCGCTCCCGGCGGGCCCGCTCCTCCGGCGGCAGGTCCTCCGAGCCGCTGTCCAGCTCGTGGGGGTCGGCGACCAGGCGCTCCTCACCCGTCTCGAGGTCCAGGGTCCAGAGACACGTCACCGGGTCGGTGCCGCCGCGGCTGCGCAGGAACACGACGCGGCCGCCGTCGGGGGAGACCGTGATGCCACGCGGGGCGCCGAGGGTGAACCGCCGGGTCCGGGCCTGCCTGCGGGGGAAGCTGTCCGTCACGGTGGATCAGTCTGCCCGCGGGCGTCCCGATCCGGATACCTGACCTGCCCTGTCCCTGCTGCGACGCGTACCCCCTCGATCGGGTCGGGGCCGGTCGTGCTCGACTGGTCGCATGAACCGCTCCCTTCTCCGGGTCGCCGTCGCGACTGTCGCTGTGACGGCCCTGGCCGGTTGCGGCTCCGGCGCCGCCCCGGCCGCCCCACCTCTCCCGCCCGCGGCCGCGCCCTCCGCGGCCCCGGCCGCGCCGGCTCCTGCCCCGGCACCCGGCGTCCCGGCCCTCACCGGCAACCCGACGGACCTGACGGCGCAGAGCGAGGCGCAGGCCGGGACGGGGCAGCCGCCCACGAAGCTCGTGACCCAGGACATCGTGGTCGGCACCGGCAAGAAGGCCGTCCCGACCGACACCGTCGACGTCCAGTACAGCGGCACCCTCTACTCCGACGGCAAGCCGTTCGACAGCTCGTGGAAGGACGGCGGCCAACCCGTCTCCTTCCCGCTGGACGGGGTGGTGCCGGGCTTCGCGCAGGGCATCGAGGGCATGCAGGTCGGCGGCCGCCGCGTGATCGTCATCCCGCCCGACCTGGGCTACGGCAACCGCGCGAACGGTTCGATCCCCGCCGGCTCCACGCTGGTCTTCGTGGTGGACCTCGTCGGCATCTCCTGACGCCGGTCAGTTCACGCAGGGAACGCCGCCCGCCGTGATGACGCGCGGCGTGGCGGTGGTGGACCTCGACGAGCGGCCCGACCCGGCAGGCTGCACGGGCGGTGCGGCCGCAGTCTCCGAGGGGGAGGCGGCGCGGGGTTCGTGGCCGGACACCACGGACCTCACGAAGGCGCGCACCGCGCTCTGGTCGATCTGGACCGCGATGCCGTCGTAGGGCGTGCGCAGGTCGGTGCGGCCGGTGGGGATCGTCTGGAAGCGGAGGTCGCTGCCGGAGAGACCCGCGAACTGGCTGAGCGCCTGCTCGATGTTCCAGCCGCTGTCGAGCACGACGTTGCGGTCGACCACTCCGACGAGCCGGGCGAGCCGCACCGGGTTGGTGAACGTCCCGGTGGAGATCAGCTGCTTCGTCAGCCCCGCCGCGAAGGCCTGCTGGCGCGCGATGCGGTCGAGGTCGCCGTTCGGCAGGCCGTGACGCTGGCGGACGAAGGCGAGCGCGGCCGGCCCGTCGACCGTCTGCGGTCCGGCCGGGAGGTCGATGCCGGAGTAGGAGTCGTGCACGGGTTCGTTCAGACAGATGGGCACGCCGCCGAGGGCCTCGGTGAGCTCGACGAACCCGACGAAGTTGATCTCGGCGTAGTGGTCGATCTGCACGCCGGTGAGCTGCTCGACGGTGGCCACGAGCGTGGCGCGCCCCGCTTCGCGCCCGCGCCGGTCGAGCTCGGGGCCGGTGATGCCCTGCGCGGTGAGCGTGTTCTCGGCGCTCGTCAGCCCGAGCTCGTACGCCGAGTTGATCTTGTGGGTGCCACGGCCGCCTGCGATGGGGACGTACGAGTCGCGCGGTATCGAGATCGCCTCGGCGGGCTGGCCGGGATCGGCGGGGACGTGCAGCAGGATGATCGTGTCGGTGTTCAGCTGGCCGCCGTCCGGGCCGACGTGCAGGGCGTTGAACAGCTCGGGGGGCAGCGGGTTGCCCGCGGAGTCGGTGCGGGCGTCGAGACCCACCAGCAGGGCGTTGTACGCCTGGCCCTGGGGCGTGGGGGTGGCGTGGGGGATGGCCGCCGTGCTGGTGAAGCTGGTGTCGAGGCTCCGCTGCAGCGACCAGGCGAGGCCTGCCACGGCGAACGCGACGACCGCAGCCAGCGCCACCACGGTGCGCACGACGACGCGCACGGTCCGTCTCGCGTTCATTGTTCTCCGGTCGCCCGCGCCAGTGCCGTTGCCGCGCCGCGACAGCCTGGAGAGTCATGGCCGCGGTCGCGACCCTGAATCCACGATAACCGCGCATGTAGACCGGGCGACTGAAAGGTGGCTGAGAGGTGATCTTCCTGGTCAGTCGACCGCGGCCAGCAGGTCGAGAGTCAGCCGTTCCAGCCGCTCGGCGTCCGCCGCATCGAACGTCCGCAGGGCCGGGTCGATGCGCCGGTTGTCGCGGCCCCGGCGCCGCCACGCGCTGAAGCCGGGCTCCGGCGGCGCGTCGAGCAGAGCGCCGATGGCCGCGGCAGCCCGGTCCGGGGGAGCGGCGAAAGCGGCGGCGGCGAGCTCCGCGGCGACCCGCCACGGCTGCCTCATCCCGACGTACGGCCGGGTGTCGACGAATCCGGGGTTGTAGACCACGTAGCGGGTGCGGCCGCCCTGGCGGGCGAGCGCCGGGCCGAGGAGATCGTTGGCCCGGCCGGCCTGCAGCTGCGCCCGCAGGCCCGACCAGCGCCGCGTCAGCTGGGGGTCGTCCCACTGCACGCCGCCCTGGGTGATGCCCGGCCCGGAGAGGTTCAGCACCACCGGCTGCGGCGTCCGTTCGAGCTGGGTGCGCAGCTCACGAGCGAGCACGGCGCGGCTCAGGTAGTACAGCGCCAGTACCGACTCGAACCCGTCCTCGGTGACGGCCCGCCGCGGGGTGAGGTCGTTCGCGCCGAGCACCAGCGCATCGACGCCGGGGTGACCGGCGGCCACCGCGTCGATCGCGCTGCGCATTCCGGAGAGCGTGGACAGGTCGGCGGCGATGAACCGGGCCCGCTCGCCGTGCTCGGCCGACTCGCGCAGGAACCGCTCCCCGTTCGCGGCCGAGCGCGCCACCGTCACCACGGTGTCGCCCTGCGCCAGGCGCCGGTGGGCCAGCGCGCGGCCGATGCCGCGCGTGCCGCCGGTGATCACGATGGTCGCCAGGAACCCTCCTTGTCATCAGCTGGTGACTTCGAAGGTAGGGCGGAGCCGATAGGATGTCAACGCTTGATGACTTGGAGGACCGCATGACGGACCCGCCCCGGCGCCGTGATCGCGCCGCCACCCACGCCGCGTTGCTGGAGGCGGCGCAGCGCCGGTTCGCGAGCGAGGGATACGACGCCGTGAGCGTCCGTGACGTGGCCGCGGACGCGGGGGTCGACGCCGCGCTGGTCTTCCGCTACTTCGGGTCCAAGGCCGGCCTGTTCCGCGCCGCCACCAGTCCCCTCCCTGCGCCCGCGGACCTCGCCGACGGGCCGGCCGAGACCCTGCCCGGGCGGCTGCTGCGCGCCGTCGTCCCCGACGCCGGGCAACCGGTGGGGGAGGAGCAGTTGCTGGCGCTGCTGCGCTCGTCCGGCCATGCGGAGGCGCGCGCGCAGCTGCACCGGCAGATGTGCGACGGCTACGTGGCCGCCCTCGCGGAGCTGGCGGAGGAACCCGGGCGCGACCTCCGGGCCGAACTGGTCGGTGCGTTGCTTCTCGGCATCTCGCTGCAGCGTTCGGTGGTGGGCACGCCCGCGCTGGCCGCCGCCTCGGCCGCGGAGATCGAGCCGCTGTTCGACGCGGCGGTCACCGCCCTGCTGGGGTCGGCCGGGCGCGGAAAACGCGCTGATTCTCCGGATTCTCGGAGTGCCGGGCAATAGCGTGTCGGCCCCGCCACAGGAAATCGATCACGCTCGCGTCGGTCCCTATTCTTCGTTGTCCTGGCAACGAGTCGGTGCAGAGTGGAGAGACGATGACTGCGGCCGTGTGGGAACCGATGAACGGGCGTGACTATCGGGGGACGCCGTACCGGCCTCCGCGGATACCGGACGATGTCGGCGTGGCCACCGCCTCGGAGCTGCGCAGACGCATGGACGAACGGCGCACGGTGCGGAGTTTCTCCCCCGAACCGGTGCCGGAGCAGATCGTCCGTGACGCCATCGCGGTGGCGGCTACCGCTCCCTCCGGTGCGCACCAGCAGCCCTGGACCTACGTCCTCGTGAAGGACCCCGACGTCCGGCGGCGCATCCGGGAGGCGGCCGAGGAGGAGGAGCGCCGGTCCTACGCCGGCCGGCTCGGCGAGGAATGGCTCGGAGCATTGCGGCCGATCGGCACGGACGAGAACAAACCGCACATCACCGATGCGCCCTACCTGATCGTCGTGTTCCAGCAGCGCTATTACCTGAGTTCGGACGGAACGTCGCACAAGCACTACTACGTCGACGAATCCGTCGGAATCTCCGTGGGGATGCTGCTCACGGCGCTGCACCTCGCCGGGCTGGCGGCACTGACCCACACGCCCAGCCCGATGCGCTTCCTGTCCGAGGTGCTGAACCGGCCGCGCAACGAGAAGGCGTTCGCGGTGATTCCCGTCGGCCGCCCGGCCGAGCACTGCGAGGTGCCCGACCTGGTCCGCAAGTCGCTGGACCAGGTGCTGGTGGAGGTCTGAGCGCGCCCGGTGCCGCTACTGGTCCGCGAGGCGGTGCAGCAGCCAGCCCTGTGAGGTCCGGATGAGGGCGTAGCGGCGGTCGTCGTCCCTGCCGTGCAAGGTCAGGAGGATGCGGCGCTCCGACCGGTCGTGCTCCTCCCACCAGCCGATGTCGGCGATCGACTTGACCTCGTCCTCGTAGGTGAGGTGGTCGAGGTCGTGGTCGGCCACCGCGACCGCCAGCCGCTTCTCACCCGGCTCGTCGGGCAGCCCCTTCGGCACCGCCCACGAGCGCAGCACCCCGTCCTCCTCGAGGCGGAGGTCGAAGTGGTGTTGCGGACGTCGGTGTTCGTGCAGGACGAAGGCCGGCCTCTCGGCGCTGCCCACACGGTCGGTCACAGGGTGGTGACCAGCCCGCCGTCGATGACGACGTCGGTGCCGGTCACGTTGCCGGCGCGGCCGCTCGCGAGGAGCACCACGACATCGGCCACCTCCTGCGGCCGCGTGAACCGGCCCGTGACCGCCTGGCCGGCGACCTGCTTCGCGACGTCGGCCGGATCGCCGCCGCTCTCGCGGGCGATGGTGGCGGCGACCCCCTCGGAACCGAGCCACAGTGCGGTCTCGACCGGGCCGGGGCTGACGGTGTTGACGCGCACACCGCGGGGCCCGAGCTCCTTGGACAGCGCCTTGCAGAAGTTGGTCAACGCGGCCTTGGTGGCGCTGTACTCGATGATGCCCGGATCCGGCAGGAACGCGTTGATCGAGCTGATCGTGACGATCGTCGACGGGGCCCGGTCGAGCAGGTGCGGTAGCGCCGCGCGGGTGGTGCGCACGGCCGCGAGGAAGTTGATCGTGATCGCCCGCTCCCAGTCGGCGTCGTCGAGAGCCAGGAAGCCGTCGGACCGCGGCCGCACCGCCCCGACGTTGTTGACCAGGACGTCCACCCCACCGAAGGTCCGCACCGCCTCGTCGACGAGGCGGGCCGGGCCGTCCGGGTCGGTGAGATCCACCTGGACCGCGTGCACCGGGTACCGGCCGGCGAGCTCGGTCAGCTCGGGGCTGCCACCCCGGGCCCCCGCGACGACGCTCGCGCCCTCGGCCGCCAGTGACCGGACGATCTCGAGGCCGATCCCCTTGCTGGCGCCGGTGACGACGGCGACCTTGCCGACCAGATCCAGATCCATGACGGTCTCCTCATGCGTGATCAGTGGAACTCGGCGTGTTCGGCGCTGCGCCTGGCGGCATCGGCAGGGTCGCGCTGACCGACAGCGGGTGGGCTCGCGCTCGAACCGGCGGTGGGATCACCCGGCCGGGAGCCCGGAGCACGTCGTGCTCGCGCATGGTCCTGCTGTCGGGTGACTACGGCTGTGGACGTTACCGAGGCGGCGGCTTGCTCGGCAGGGCCAGTCCGGTCGGCGTGCACCTGCGAGCCCGACCACGAGCCGACATCGACGTCAGCGTGGCAGCGGCCGCGACCCAACCACTCCCGCGTCGATCTCGCCGTTACGAACGTGGCCGTCGACGAGCTGCAACGCGACACCAGGCGTGCGCTGCCGCGAGGTCGACCTGGTGGGGGTGGGGCGGGCTCGAAACCCCTCTGATGTCGATCTCGTCGGGTCAGAGGCTGTCCGGCCTCACGCCGTCCTCTGCGCGGCAGCCGTTCGGCTACCAGCCGCGGGAGCGCCACTCCGGCAGCGACGGGCGCTCCTTGCCGAGGGTGGTGTCGTCGCCGTGGCCCGGGTACACCCAGGTCTCGTCGGGCAGGGAGCCGAACACCCGCTCCTCCAGGTCGCCGATGAGCGACGCGAACTCCTCCGGGCCGGCGGTCTTGCCGGGGCCGCCGGGGAAGAGGGAGTCGCCGGTGAAGATGTGCGGGCGGTCCTCGCCGCGGTAGACGAGGGCGATCGAGCCGGGGGTGTGCCCGCGCAGGTGCACGACCTCCAGTTCGATGTCGCCGAACCGCACCGTGTCGCCCTGCTCCACGAGGTCGTCCATCGGGATCGGCAGCTCGGGGGCGTCGAGCGGGTGGGCGATCTGGCGCGTCTGGAACATCCCCGCGACGGCGCCGAGGGCCTGCCAGTGGTCGGCGTGGCGGTGGGTGGTGACGAGGTGGCGCAGCTCGGGCCGGGTGTCGGTGGCCCCGACCAGGTCGGCCAGCCGGTCCGGCTCGTTCGCCGCATCGATCAGCAGCGCCTCGTTCGTGGCCCGGCACACGAGGAGGTAGGCGTTGTTGTCCATCGGTCCGACCGAGACCTTGGTGATGCTCAGGGCGTCGAGATCGCGCCGGATCGCCGCGCCGCCGGGGTCGGTGTGACCGGAGTAGCTGTCGATGACGTCCACGACGTCAGCCTAGTGCGGTGGCCCAGGAACGTCGCCGGACCGACCAGTCGGCCACGCCCCGTCACGATTGGGTCGCGGCACCGCGCCCGGTTCATCCGAATCGTTGACATTGCGAAGACCGGCCGACAACGATCTGTCGTCTCACGCGGGTGCGGCATGGTGGACGAGGAGCAGTCTGAGATGGCGGTACACCCCACGTTCGATCGGCGACGGTTCCTCGGTCTGCTCGGTGCGGCCTCCGCCCTGCCGGTGGTGGCAGCGTGCGGAAGCAGCATCGGCGGGTCCACCGGCGCACCTGCCACCGGTGGGGGCGGCGGCACGGTGAAGGTCGGCCTCGTCGTCCCGCAGTCGGGCGTCTACGCCGCTCTCGGCACCGACATGCAGCGCGGATGGGAGCTGTGGCTGGCCGACAACGGGCAGCGGTTCGGCGACCACACCGTCGAGACGGTGATCGCCGACGAGGGCGAGACGCCCCAGACCGGCGTACCCGCCGTGCAGAAGGTGCTGCAGAACGACGGCGTCGACGTGGTGGTCGGCCTGGTCAACTCGGCCACCGCGCTGGGGGTCCGCGATCTGCTCACCGAGTCGAAGAAGCTCCTGGTCGTCACGAACGCGGGGGCCGAAGCCGTCACCAGCACGTCCCGGACGCCCTACATCTGGCGCACCTCCTTCACCAACGGCCAGATCGCGGCCGCGATGGGCACGCACCTGGCGCAGTCCGGGTTCTCCGACGGCGTGTACGCCATCGCGCCCGACTACGCGGCAGGCACCGAGGTCATCACCGCCTTCACGAAGGCGTTCGAGAGCGGCGGCGGCCGGGTGGTCGGGTCGGCGAAGACGCCGTTCGGCACCACCTCGGACTACCAGCCGTTCCTCACCGGCATCCAGAGCTCCGGTGCGCGGGCCGCGTTCTGCTTCTACTCCGGCGCCGAGGCGATCAACTTCGTGAAGCAGTACGCGCAGTTCGGGCTGGCGTCGACGATCCCGCTGTACGGCTCCGGGTTCCTCACGGAGGGCAACGTGCTGCCGCAGCAGGGCGACGCGGCGCTCGGGGTGCAGACCACGCTGCACTACACCGACCAGCTCGACAACCCGGCCAACAAGGCGTTCGTCCAGGCCTACACGGCGAAGCACGGCGAGGCGCCCAGCTGCTTCTCCGTGCAGACGTGGGACGCCGCGAACGTGCTCGACCGGGCGCTCGCGTCGGCCACCGCGCTCGACGGTGACTCGCTGGCGACCGCACTGGGCACGGTCGGCGCGATCAACGACAGCCCGCGCGGCGCCTGGACGTTCGAGAACCAGACCCCGCGGCAGAACATCTACCTGCGCCGGGTGGACAACAGCGGGGGCGCCCTGGTCAACGCCGTCGTGCAGGACCTGGGCCCGCAGAGTCAGCCGGCGGCCTGATGCTCGTCAGTGTCCTCAACGGCTTCGCGATCGGGTTCCTGCTGTTCATCCTGGCCGTGGGGCTGTCGATCGTCTTCGGGATGATGGACGTCCTGAACCTCGCCCACGGGGCGCTGTTCCTCGGGGGCGCCTACCTCGGCGCCGCGTTCGCGGGCAGCTGGGGCGGTTTCGTCGCCGCGCTCGGCCTGGCGGCGGTCGGCGGGCTGGCGGCCGGGGCACTGCTGTCGTTGATGACCGAGCCGCTTCGCAAGCGCTCGCACCTCGACCAGGCGTTGCTGACGCTGGGCGTGGCGTTCGTCGTGGCCGAACTGCTGATCATCGCGTTCGGCGACGACCCGCTGTCGGTGTCGGCCCCGCCCGCGTTCGACGGCTCGGTGTCGGTGCTCGGCGCCACCTACCCCGCGTACCGCCTGGTGCTGATCGGCGTGGGGGCCGTGCTGGCCCTGGCCGTGTACCTGGTGGTGGAGCGGACGCGGGTGGGCGCGCTCGTGCGGGCCACCGTGGCCGACCGCGAGATGGTCGCCACCCTCGGGATCGACAACCGCCTGGTCAAGGCCGCGGTGTTCGCCGTCGGGTCGTTGCTGGCCGCGACGGCCGGGGTGCTCGGCGGCCCGATCTACGGGGCGCGTCCCGGGCTCGACGCCACCGTGCTCATCCTCGCGCTGGTGGTCGTGGTGATCGGTGGGCTCGGCTCGGTGCGCGGAGCCCTCGTCGGTGCGCTGATCATCGGGCAGGTCGACACGCTGGGCCGGGTGCTGCTTCCCGAGCTCGCCTCGTTCGTCCTGTTCGCCGCGCTCGCACTGGTGCTCGTGCTGCGTCCGCGTGGGCTGTTCGGGAGCCCGGCGTCGGTGAGCACCCGATGACGGCGGTGGACGCCCCCGCGGTGCCGGGCGGCACGGCCGCGGTCTCCCCGCGGGTGCCGCGCGGCCGCGGTTGGCTCGTGGCCGCCGCCGTGCTGGTGGTGCTCGCGGCCGCACCGCTGTTCCTCGCCCCGTTCGCCACCACCACGCTCGCCCGCATCCTGGTGTTCGCGCTCTTCGCCGTGAGCCTGGACCTGCTCGTCGGCGTCACGGGCCTGCCGTCGCTGGGGCATGCCGCCTACTTCGGCTCCGGCGCGTACGCGGCGGGCTGGGTGTCGATCAACATCACCGCCGAGGCGCCGGTGCCGCTGCTCGTGGGTGCGGCCGTTGGTGCCGTGGCGGCCGCGCTGACCGGATGGATCACCGCGCGGACCGGCGGGGTCTTCTTCCTCATGCTCACCCTCGCCATCGGGGAGACCGTGCAGCAGGTGGCCAACACCTGGGAGAGCGTCACCGGCGGCGCCAACGGCCTCACCGGCGTCCCGGCCGTGCGGGTCGGGGGAGCGCCGCTGGCGAACGCGGGATTCGTGTACTGGTACGTGCTCGCCGTGTTCGTGCTGGGCTTCGTGCTGGTGTGGCTCGTGGCGCGCTCACCGTTCGGGGCCGCCCTGCGCGGCATCCGCGACAACGAGCCGCGGATGCGCGCGATCGGCTATCCGACGGCGCTGTACAAGTACGGCGTCTTCGTGGTCGCCGGCGGTGTCGCCGGGGTGGCGGGCTCGCTGCTGGTGGCCCAGCAGCGCCTGGTGACGCCGGCCGATCTCGGGTTCCTCACCGCGTCGCTGGCGCTGCTCGCCGTGATCATCGGCGGGGCCGGCTCGCTGTGGGGAGCGTGCCTCGGAGCGGCACTGGTGATCCTCATCCGCGACGCGCTGGGCCCCGGCCTCGGCGGCCACGGCACGCTCCTGCTCGGCATCGTGTTCGTGCTGGTCGTCTACCTGCTGCCACGCGGGGCGGCCGGCCTCCGGCTGCGCCGCCGGAGCCCGTCGTGACCGCGCTGCGGTGCTCCGGGCTGAGCCGGTCGTTCGGCGCGCTGGCGGCCGTCGACGGCGTCGACCTCGCGGTGGCCCCCGGTGCCCGCCACGCCCTGATCGGACCCAACGGAGCCGGGAAGTCGACGCTGTTCAGGCTGGTCAGCGGCACCATGCGGGTCGACGCGGGCCGGGTCGAGCTGGCGGGCCGGGACGTCACCGGGCTGTCGGAGGTGAAGCGCTGCCGGCTCGGGATGAGCCAGACGATGCAGCACGCCAGCCTCTTCGCCTCGATGACGGCGGCCGAGACGGTCGCGCTGGCCGCGGCGCGCCACGAGAACGGGCCGATCTCGCTGCTCCCGCGCCGGCAGCCCCGGGTGGCCGCCCGGGCGGAGGAGCTGCTGTCCGACGTGGGACTCGCCGGTCGTGGCGGCGTCGCTGTCCCCTCCCTGTCGCACGGCGAGCGCAAGCAGCTGGAGGTGGCACTGGCGCTGGCCTGCCGCCCGTCGCTGCTGCTGCTCGACGAGCCCGCCGCCGGGATGTCGCCCGCGGAGAGCGCGCGGCTGGTCGAGCTGCTGCGCGGGTTGCCGCCGGAGATCACGGTGCTCTTCGTTGAGCACGACCTCGACCTGGTGTTCTCGCTGGCCGACGCGGTGACGGTGCTGCACCTGGGGCGCGTGCTGTGCTCAGGTACGCCCGACGAGGTCCGGGCGAGCGAGGCGGTGCGGGAGGCCTACCTGGGCACCGGGCGGCGCGAGGAGCTGTTCCTGTCATGAGCTATCTCGAGGTGCGTGGCCTCGTCTCCGGGTACGACCGCGGCACCGTGCTGCACGGTCTCGACCTCGATCTGGACGCGGGCGCCGTGCTGGGCCTGCTGGGCCGCAACGGTGTCGGCAAGTCCACGCTGATCATGACCCTCGCCGGGCTCGTGCCGGTGTCGTCGGGGTCGATCCGCCTCCACGACGTGGAGCTCGCCGGGAAACGCCCGGACCAGATCGCGCGGGCCGGGGTGGCGCTCGTACCGCAGGGCCGCAGGGTCTGGGCCACGGTGACGGTGGCCGAGCACCTCGCCCTGTCGTCGTCCCGGTCCCGGGGCGGCACCTGGACCGTCGACTCCGTGCTCGACCTGCTGCCCCGGCTCGCCGAGCGCCGCCGGCACTACGCCGGGCAGCTCTCCGGCGGCGAGCAGCAGATGCTCGCCGTGGCGAGGGCGCTGCTCACCAACCCGCGGCTGGTACTCCTGGACGAGCCGTCCGACGGCCTCGCCCCCGCGATCGTCGACCAGATCGCGGGCGTGGTCACGACCATGCGTGCCGAGGGCGTGACCGTCGTGCTCGTGGAGCAGGACCTGCACCTGGCCTTCGGCGTGGCCGACGAGATCGCGGTGATGGAGAAGGGCGCGCTGGTGCACCGCGTGCCGACCGCGCAGTTCCGCCGCGACCCCGACACCGCGCACCGCCTCCTCGGCGTCGCCTGATCCGGCTCGGGGAGTCCTGTGATGCCGGGCGCATTCCGTGCCGCCGGTCACGAAAGCCCGAGGTGGCAGGCCGGTCATAACCTCGTCCTATGAGGTCCCTGGCCCGTTCCGCCTACCGGGCCGCTGGGCGGAGACACCCTCGAGTTCGAGATCAGGCATGGGCCGATGGCCCGGAACTCGAACGGACGGGGCGAGAACGTGACACGCAGCGAGCGGAACATGGTGGTGCACGAGCAGGAGCCCTACAACGCGGAACCCACACGATCGGCTCTCGCGGAGAACGTCGTGACCCCTGTCGGCGTCTTCTACGGCCGCAACCACGGCAGGATGCCCGACATGGACCCGGACCGGTGGCGGCTGCAGGTTGACGGCATGGTCGACCGGCCGATGGAGCTGTCACTGGCCGACCTGAAGGACCGGTTCCCCACCGGGAGGTCGTCGCCACGCTGCAGTGCGCGGGCAACCGGGGAGCCGGGCTGATGGCCGTCCGCGACATCCCCCATCAGCACCCGTGGGGTCCGGGAGCCACCTCGACCGCCCGCTGGGGCGGGGTGAGCCTGGCCGACGTCCTCGCCCACTGCGGGCTGAGCCCGGACGCCACCGACATCGAGTTCGCCGCCCCGGACGTGGCGGCCGAGGCGGTGCCGCCGCAGCCGTACGGGGGTTCGATCAGCGCCGCGAAGGCCACCGCGGCCGAGACGATGCTGGTCCGGGAGATGAACGGCGAGCCGCTCACGCAGGCCCACGGTGGTCCGGTGCGGGTCGTCGTGCCCGGGCACATCGGTGCGCGCAGCGTGAAGTGGCTGCAGCGCATCACCGCACAGGACCGCCCCTCCGACAACTTCTTCCAGGCCACGGCCCACCGGCTGCTGCCCGCCGACACCGACCTCGACCGGGCCCAGGTCGGTGACGGGTTCCCGCTCACCTCGGTGGCGCTGAACTCCGCCATCCTCCGGCCCGACGACCACGCCGTCGTGCCCGGCGGGCCCACGACCGTCACGGGGTACGCCTTCGCGGGCGACGACCGGGGCATCGCCCGCGTCGACGTCTCCGTGGACGGGGGCCGCAGCTGGACACAGGCCGAGCTGGGGGAGGACCTCGGTCCCTGGGCCTGGCGGTTCTGGAACGCCACGGTCGACCTGCCGCCCGGCGTGGTGACGATCACCGCTCGGGCCTGGGACACGACCGCGGCACTGCAGCCCGAACACGCCGAGAGCGTGTGGAACCCGAAGGGCTACATCAACAACGCCTGGCCGTCGGTCACGGTCACCGCGCGCGACGCCGTACGCGCGCCGCTTCAGGAGCCGGTCGCGACGTCAGGGGGCCGCCATCGCTGACGACGACAGTGCCCCCGACCACGACAGTGTCCCCGACCACGACAGCGTCCCCGAGCACGAGCCGGACTACCGGTTCACCCTCGCCAACGAGCGGACCTTCCTCGCCTGGATCCGCTCGTCACTGTCCTTGCTGGCGGCCGGGATCGCGGTGGTGCAACTGGTCCCCGCCTTCCCGTTGCCGGGGATCCGCACGGTCACCGGTGGGCTCCTCGTCGTACTCGCCGTGCTGTGCGCCGCGAACGGCGTGCTGCGCTGGCAGCGGGTGGAGCGTGCGATGCGCCGCGACCAGGCCCTGCCACGGCAGCGCGTTCCGTGGCTCCTCGCCGTCGGCCTCGTCCTGCTCGCGCTGGTGGGCCTGTTCCTCGTGGTCCTCAAGGGTGTGGAGGGATGACGGGGCCGGCAGGCGGCCCGCCGCCCGGGCTGCAGGCGGAGCGGACGGAGCTCGCGTGGAGCCGCACGTCCCTCGGGGTGCTGGCCAACGGCCTGCTCCTGTCCGTGCGCGTGTTCACCGACGCAGGACCCGGAGCCGCGGCGCCCCCCATCGCGCTGGCCGTGGTCATCGCCGTGGCGACGGTCGTGGTGGGACGGGTCCGGGCCAACGCCCTGCGCCGCTCCCCGCTCCCCGTCCACCTGGCCCCCACCCGTGCCGTCCCCATCATCGGCTGGTCCGTGGTGGCCCTGGCGACGCTGACGGGCGCCGCCCTCCTGCTCTAGGAAGTTCAGGAAAGCCACTTTCCTGCCCGCAGAGGGCCTGAAAGTGGCTTTCCTGAACCTGGGGGGCTGCGCTCAGCGCGCCCCGGTCGTGAGCACCGTGCGGATGGTCAGGGCGTCGCGGAGCAGGACGGTGACGGGGGTGCGGTCGACCACCCCGGCCAGCTGCTCGCGCAGGTCCGGGCCGACCTCGGCCTCGACGGTGACCTGCCGGTCCATCATCGGCGGCGAGCCGGGTAGGAACGCGACGTGCACCGTCACCTTGCCGGGGTCGATCCGCCAGAGGTGCAGGAAGGTGCGGACGGACATCGCCGTGCACGCCGACAGTGATCCGGCGAGTAGCCCCAGCGGGGTGGCACCCGCCGGCTCCGGCTCTGCGTCCAGGGGTATCTCGCAGCTCAGCTCGTACCCGTTGACGTTGACCCCTGCCGACCGGCCGTCGCCGTCGGGAAGATGAGCGGTGGACCAGACGTTGGGCTCTCCCACAGGGCAAGGTTAGTCCGGGCAGCGCCCCGAACCGACCGGTCGCACCCGGCTGCCGACTCTTCGAACGTCTGTGCGATCCTCGTGGTGGCGGTTCGGCTCCCGGGGGCCGCCGCTCGCAGGGCCGCCGGCTGTAGTACGGGTTCTGTCGGTGACCGCGCCTAGCATGGAACGAGGGTCGTGGTCGACCCTTCCACGATCCGGATCCAGGAGGCTCCCCCGTGGCTGACCGCAGCGCAGATGGGCACGCTGCCGAGAGGCACGCCGCCGACGCCCCACGTCTCGTGGTGCGTGGCGCCCGCGAGCACAACCTGCGCGGCGTCGACCTCGACCTGCCGCGCGACAGCCTCGTCGTCTTCACCGGCCTGTCCGGGTCGGGCAAGTCCAGCCTCGCGTTCGACACGATCTTCGCGGAGGGGCAGCGGCGGTACGTCGAGTCGCTGTCGGCCTACGCGCGGCAGTTCCTCGGCCAGATGGACAAGCCCGACGTCGACTTCATCGAGGGGCTCTCACCCGCCGTCTCGATCGACCAGAAGTCCACCAACCGCAACCCGCGGTCCACGGTCGGCACCATCACCGAGGTCTACGACTACCTGCGCCTGCTCTACGCCCGCGCCGGCGTGCCGCACTGCCCCGTCTGCGGGCACGTCATCGAGAAGCAGACACCGCAGCAGATCGTCGACCAGGTGCTCGCGATGGAGGAGGGCAGCCGGTTCCAGGTGCTGGCCCCGGTCGTGCGCACCCGCAAGGGCGAGTTCGTCGACCTGTTCTCCACGCTGCAGACGCAGGGCTACTCGCGCGTGCTCGTCGACGGCACGGTCCACACGCTCACCGATCCGCCCACGCTCAAGAAGCAGGAGAAGCACGACATCTCGGTCGTGGTCGACCGGCTCGCCGTGAAGGAGTCGGCCAAGCAGCGGCTCACCGACTCGGTGGAGACGGCGCTGCGCCTGGCCGACGGACTCGTCGTGCTCGACTTCGTCGACCTGCCCGACGACGATCCGCACCGCGAGCGCCGGTTCTCCGAGCGGATGGCCTGCCCCAACGGCCACCCGCTGAGCCTCGACGACCTCGAGCCCCGCACGTTCTCCTTCAACTCGCCCTACGGCGCCTGCCCCGAGTGCCACGGCATCGGCATCAAGAAGGAGGTCGACCCGGAGCTCGTCGTGCCCGACCAGGAGGCGAGTCTCGCCGACGGGGCGATCGCACCGTGGTCGGGCGGGCAGTCCGCGGAGTACTTCGGGCGGCTGCTGGAGGGCCTGGCCAAGGCCATCGGGTTCCGGATGGACACCCCGTGGCGCAAGCTGCCCGCCGCGGCGCAGAAGGCCGTGCTCCACGGCAGCGACGACCAGGTGCACATCCGCTACCGCAACCGTTACGGCCGCGAGCGCTCGTACTACGCCAGCTACGAGGGTGTCATCCCGTTCCTGGAGCGGCGGCTCGACCAGACCGAGTCCGACTCGCAGCGCGAGCGCTACGAGGGCTACATGCGCGACGTGCCGTGTCCCGCCTGCAACGGCGCGCGGCTCAAGCCCGAGGTACTCGCCGTCACCCTCGCGCACCGCGACCGCGGCGAGCGTTCCATCGCCGAGGTCTCGGCGATGTCGGTGGCGGAGTGCTCGGAGTTCCTCGACGGGATGGTGCTCGACGCCCGGCAGGCCATGATCGCCGGGCGGATCCTCAAGGAGGTGCAGGCCCGGCTGGGGTTCCTGCTCGACGTGGGGCTGCACTACCTGTCGCTCGACCGCGCCGCGGGCTCGTTGTCCGGTGGGGAGGCCCAGCGCATCCGGCTGGCCACGCAGATCGGCTCCGGGCTCGTGGGTGTGCTGTACGTGCTCGACGAGCCGTCCATCGGCCTCCACCAGCGCGACAACCGGCGCCTGATCCAGACGCTGGTCCGCCTGCGCGACCTGGGCAACACGCTGATCGTCGTCGAGCACGACGAGGACACCATCCGCGCCTCCGACTGGGCGGTCGACATCGGCCCGGGCGCGGGTGAGCACGGCGGCCACATCGTCTACAGCGGGCCGGTGCCCGGGCTGGAGTCGCACGACACCTCGCTCACCGGGGCCTACCTGTCGGGCAGGCGGTCGATCCCGGTGCCGGAGATCCGGCGCCCGGTCAACAAGAAGCGCCAGCTCACCGTGGTCGGCGCGCGCGAGCACAACCTGCGCGGCATCGACGTCGACATCCCGCTCGGCTGCCTCGTGTCGGTCACCGGGGTGTCCGGGTCGGGCAAGTCCACGCTCATCAACGACATCCTCGCCACGGTGCTGGCCAACAAGCTCAACGGTGCGCGGCAGGTGCCGGGCCGCCACACCCGCATCACCGGGCTCGACGAGCTCGACAAGCTCGTGCGGGTCGACCAGTCGCCCATCGGGCGCACCCCGCGGTCCAACCCGGCCACCTACACCGGCGTGTGGGACCAGGTCCGCAAGCTGTTCGCGGCCACCACCGAGGCGAAGGTGCGCGGCTACCAGCCCGGTCGGTTCTCGTTCAACGTCAAGGGCGGCCGCTGCGAGGCGTGCTCCGGCGACGGCACCATCAAGATCGAGATGAACTTCCTGCCCGACGTCTATGTGCCCTGCGAGGTCTGCAAGGGCGCCCGGTACAACCGCGAGACGCTCGAGGTGCACTACAAGGGCAAGACGGTCGCCGAGGTGCTCGACATGCCGATCGAGGAGGCGGCCGAGTTCTTCGCGCCGATCAACTCCATCGCGCGCTACCTCCGCACGCTGGTCGACGTCGGGCTCGGATACGTGCGGCTGGGGCAGCCGGCCCCCACCCTGTCCGGCGGCGAGGCGCAGCGGGTCAAGCTCGCGTCGGAGCTGCAGAAGCGCTCCAACGGCCGCACGGTCTACATCCTTGACGAGCCCACCACCGGCCTGCACTTCGAGGACATCCGCAAGCTCCTGCTGGTGATCAACGGGCTGGTCGACAAGGGCAACTCGGTGATCGTCATCGAGCACAACCTGGACGTCATCAAGACGTCCGACTGGATCATCGACATGGGCCCGGAGGGCGGCTCCGGCGGCGGCATGGTGGTGGCGCAGGGCACGCCCGAGCAGCTCGCGGCTCACCCCACGAGCTACACCGGCCAGTTCATCACGGGCCTGGTCACGCCGGAGGAGGCCCCGGCCCCACCAGCGCCCGCCCGCCGTCGCAAGGCCGCCGCCGCCAGCTGACCAGGTCTCTACCGGCTCAGCTGAGCCGGTAGAAGCGGAAGAAGTCGTCCTCGATCGGGAGGATCTCGATGTCGTCGTAGCCGGCGTCGCGCGCGTACCGGCGCAGGGTGTCGGGGCGCATCACCGTGCCGGTGCCCACCGAGGGTGGGTGGGCCAGCCCGTCGGGCAGGCAGCAGGTGATGCTCCAGCCGTACATCACCTGCTCCACCTCGTCGCCGGGGGCGGTGAACGTCTCGGCCACCCGCTCGTCCACCACCAGCACCACCCCGTCGGGTGCGGCGAGGCGGCGCATCGTCGCGAGCACGCCCACCGGGGCGGGCATGTCGTGGATGCACTCGAACGCGGTCACCAGGTCGTAGCGTCCCTCGGCGGTCGCCGCGTCGGCGCAGTGGAAGCGCACCCGGTCGGCCACCCCGGCCTCGACGGCGTTGCGCCGGGCCTCGGTGACCGACGGTTCGTCCACGTCGTAGCCGTCCACGGTGATGCCGGGGTGGGCCAGGGCCAGACCGATGGACGACCATCCGAAACCGCACCCGACGTCGGCCACGCGGCCGTCGTGGCGCAGCACCTCGTGGATGGCCGGCACCGACGGCAGGTACTCGCGGGGGAGTGCGCCGAGGAACAGCGGCCGGTTGGCGGCGGCCTGTGCCTCGCGGGCGTCGGTGCCGAAGTCGCTCCAGGACACGCCGCCCCCGCTGCGATACGCCCCGACCAGCGCGTCCATGTGCTGTCCGATGCCGGCCACCATCCGGGCCAGTGGCAGGACGTGGTTCGGGCTGAGCACGTCGGTGAGGACCTCGGCGTGGCCGGCCGGCAGCCGGAACCGGCGTTCGTCAGGCGCGGCGCCCGCGTCGTCGACGGTGAGGACCCCGGCCACCGCCTGGTGCTCCAGCCACTCCCGCGCGTACCGCACCGCCGTGCCGGTGCGCGCGGCGAGCTCGGGCGGGGTGAGGGCCTCGACGGCGAGCGCGCGGTAGAAGCCGAGCCGGTCGCCCAGGTAGGCGGCCTGCACGAGCTGGGCCTGGATCACGGCACCGAACAGGCGCTCGCCGAACGCCTCGGCGCTCGGCCCGGCTCCGGTGGCAGTCGCGGTGGCGGTGGGATCGGTCATCACTGCTCCCGGGCGGTTGTGACGGTCGTCATAGTCCTGTTGGTAGGAGGCTCCGCCGCCGGGCTGTTGTGGGCAAGCTGTCATGTCTCCAGGTACCGCCGTCCCGACTGATCCCGGGATGATTCCGGACGGTTCGTGATCGTTGTCACGCGCGACGCACCGGAGATCCTCCTCGACAATCCGGTATCGCACTTCTCGCGATCATCGACGGTCCGACGGCAATCGCGGCCCGCGACCGGAGATCGTTTCCGTGACAACAAGAAGGACGGCGACGGCGACCGCCAGCTGTTCGAGCAGGTCACCAGGGTGGATCGCGGACGGCTCGGCCGCCCGTGAAACGGCAGTTCCGGAGTGGTCGCCGCCGGGTTTCTCGCACCCGTGTGACGCAATTCCCCGGCCCGCAAGATCCCGGCGGCGCGAGCGAGACCATCGGGTTCGTGGCAGGCGTCGTCAGCGCGAGTGCGGCGGGTTCGGGCTGATTCCGTTCCCGCACCGAGATCGACTACATCCTGGACGGTCGTCCGCTGGTCGAGCCCGGACCTGCCTGGTTGCGCGCCACCGCCGCCGGCGACGAGCCCATCGAAGGCACCGCATGACCGTGCTGAGGTGCTGTTCGGTTGCGTCGTTTTCCCGTAGCTTGCCCCGTCAGGAGCGCCGGGGACGGCCGGTGCGCCCCGTTCCCTCGCGCCGGCGCGACGGGGCGGGCGACGGCCGGTCCGGGGGTCGACCGGTCCACGAGGAGGCGTGAATGTCCGCAGGTGGCTCCGTCGGGGCACCCTCTGCGGCCGAGGAGCATGTCAGGGGGGCCACGGCCCGGCGCATCGTGCTCGGCGCCCAGCTGCGTCGGCTGCGGGAGGCGGCCGGCATCTCGCGGGCGGACGCCGGGTATGCGATCCGCGGCTCGGACTCGAAGGTGTCGCGCCTCGAGCTCGGCCGGGTCGCCTTCAAGGAGCGGGACGTCGCCGACCTGCTGACCCTGTACGGGATCACGGACCCGGGGGAGCGCGAGAGCTACCTCGACATGGTCAAGCAGGCGAACGAGCCGGGCTGGTGGCGCAGGTACAGCGACGTCATGCCCGGCTGGTTCCAGGACCTCGTGGGTCTGGAGGAGTCGGCGGCGCGGATCCAGGCCTACGAGCTGCAGTTCGTGCCGGGGTTGTTGCAGACCGAGGCGTACGCGCGGTCGATCGCCACGCGGGGCCGCCCCGGGTACGCGTCCGAGGAAGCGGAGCGGCGGATCGCGCTGCGCATGCAGCGACAGAAGATCCTCACGGGCGATCGTCCGACGACGCTGTGGGTGATGCTGGACGAGTCCGTGCTGCACCGGCCGATCGGTGGCAGCGCGGTGCTCCGGGAGCAGCTGGAGCGGTTGCTCGAGCTCTCGGAGCTACCCAACATCGCCATCCAGGTCATGCCGTACCACCTGAGCGGATACGCCGCCGAAGGCTCGTTCACCCTCCTGCGGTTCGCCGAGCCGGAGCTGCCGGACGTGGTCTACGTCGAACATCTCAGCGGTGCGCTCTACCTCGACCGGCAGGACGAGATCGAGCTGTACGGCAGGGCGATCGACCGCCTGACCGCGGATGCCTTGGCGCCGGAGCAGTCGCGGCAGGTCATCGCAAAGGTGCTTGCGGAGATCTGAGCGGCCGGTCGACTCCGCTCAGGCGGGACGGAACTCGCCGTTCTCCACGCCGCCGAGGAATGCCGACCATTCTGCCCGGGTGAAGACGAGCGCCGGACCGGCGGGATGTCGCGAATTGCGTACCGCGAAATCGCCGGAGTCGAGTACGGCCACCTCGACGCAGTTGCCCGATGCGCCACTCTTGCTGCTCTTGCGCCAGACGGCGCTCTCGAGAAGCCCGTGAAGAAGTACTGCTGAACCGCTGTCGCGATCCGTGTGGGGCACGTCATCATCCTCGCTCTTGCTGAGTCAGTGGCGTCGTTGCACGAACCATAGCAGCGTGCAGATGCACGTGCATTTGCACGGGTAAGGCGTCCTGACCTGGACCGGGCGGTTTTCTTGACAGCTGTCCGACTTTTCACGACTCGCTCCTTCCGGCGTTGTCGCTGGTCAGAAGCGTGGGGGTAGCCGAATGGGAGTTCGGGTGAGGAAAAGAGACGTAGCACACGTCCGTGCGCGGGCATCTGCACGTGCAGGTGCCCCTTGCATCTGCACCGGGCGTTGGGCAGGCTGATCACGTGCAGGGCAACTCGGCAGACGCGCAGGACAACACGTCGAACGCAACCCGCACCCCGAGCAACGCCGGGTCAGGCGGGCGCGGACCGGGCGAATTCGGATACACGGCCGGCGTCGTCAATGGGGTACGCGCGTTCTTCCGGCGCGGCCATCACCGGCTGGGCGACGACCCGCGGCGCCAGTGGTGCATGGCCCGGCACGCCTGATTCCGGGCAGCACCTCGCGGTTGGCGCCCCGCCCCTGAGCCGCGCCGTCCGGCCAGGGCTACGGTCGCGCAGAACTCGGCGCCCCTGCTCGCGGAGCCGTTCGTGGGCTGGTCGGTGCACCACCGGATGAACGGGTGGGCCGCCCGGCCGAAGCCGGTCCGGGGGCTGCTATCCTGCGGAATGCGACCACCCTGTCGCGCGTTGGGACATGGCGTCAGGGCGATCAAGTGGAGCCCCGCTCCCACCCGTCACACCTCACGGTGTCCGGGTCCGGTCCGTCGATGAGCCGCAGGCTCGTCGGCTGTGATCGTCGGGTTCAGGGTCTCCGCTCCGTCGCGCCACACGACGTCGATACGAGGAGACCCCATCAGCACAGAGACGCGCATCAACGACCGCATCCGCGTTCCCGAGGTCCGGCTGGTCGGACCGAACGGGGAACAGGTCGGCATCGTGCGTATCGAGGACGCCCTGCGGCTCGCGCAGGAGGCGGAGCTCGACCTCGTCGAGGTCGCGGCTCAGGCCCGCCCGCCGGTCTGCAAGCTCATGGACTACGGCAAGTTCAAGTACGAGAGCGCGCAGAAGGCCAGGGAGTCCCGCCGTAACCAGCAGCTCACCACGATCAAGGAGCAGAAGCTCCGGCCCAAGATCGACACCCATGACTACGAGACCAAGAAGCGCAACGTTGTGCGCTTCCTCGAGGGTGGCAACAAGGTGAAGGTCACCATCATGTTCCGCGGCCGCGAGCAGTCCCGCCCCGAGCTGGGGTTCCGGCTGCTGCAGCGACTCGCCGAGGACGTGGCGGAGCTGGGCACGGTCGAGGCTGCGCCCAAGCAGGACGGCCGCAACATGACGATGGTGATCGCTCCGAACAAGAAGCCGGCAGCCCGCCCGCGCCCCGCCACCCCGGCGGATGCGCAGCAGGCCTGACGGCCGCAACGCCAGCAGGACAAATCTGACGCCCCCGCACCGGGGCGTCACCGGTGAACGGAACTGTCATGCCCAAGAACAAGACGCACAGTGGGATGTCCAAGCGGGTCAAGGTGACCGGCGGCGGCAAGCTCATGCGTCAGCAGGCCGGCCTGCGGCACCGCCTCGAGGTCAAGTCGAGCAAGGAGACCCGCGACCTCTCCGGCGTCGTGCCCGTGAACAAGGCCGACGTCAAGCGCGTCAAGAAGATGCTCGGCCGCTGACAGCGCAGCTCCACTGCTGACCCCTCCCGCCTGACCGAGAGACGTAAGGACACCCCCATGGCACGCGTGAAGCGCGCGGTCAACGCTCAGAAGAAGCGTCGCACCACCCTTGAGCTGGCGAGCGGCTACCGCGGCCAGCGCTCGCGGCTGTACCGCAAGGCGAAGGAGCAGATGCTCCACTCGCTGAACTACGCCTACCGCGACCGTCGTGCCAAGAAGGGCGACTTCCGGCAGCTGTGGATCACCCGCATCAACGCCGCGGCCCGCGCCAACGGCATGACCTACAACCGCTTCATCCAGGGCCTCAAGGCCTCGGGTGTCGAGGTCGACCGCAAGATCCTGTCGGAGCTCGCCATCAGCGACCCGGCTGCGTTCACCGCGCTCGTCGAGGTGGCCAAGGCCAACGTGCCGGCCCAGGCCGGCGCGCAGGACGGGACCGCGGCCTGAGCCGTCCGTCCGGCGCGATCGTGCCCGTACCGCCCGGAACCGAACGCACGCCGCGCGTCGTCGCAGCCCGCAAGCTGCTTCGCCGCGCCGGCCGCGATCGGGCCGGGCGGTTTCTCGTGGAGGGAGCGCAGGCCGTCCGCGAGGCCGTGCAGTGGGCCGGCCCGCGGTCCGGCCGGATGCACGAGCTGTTCGTCACCGACGCGGCGGCCGCCCGGCATCCCGAGCTGGTCACGGCGGCGGCGGACGTCGGCGCCCGGATCAGTCCGGTCACCGAGCGCGCCGCCGAGTCGCTGTCCGACACCGTCACCCCGCAGGGGCTGGTGGCCGTGTGCGATCTGCTCGACATCCCGGTCCCCGACGCGCTGGCGGGCCGGCCCGCACTGGTGGCGGTGTGTGCCGGTATCGCCGACCCGGGCAACGCCGGCACCGTCATCCGGGTGGCCGACGCCGCCGGTGCCGGTGCGGTCCTGCTCGCGGGCGAGACCGTCGACCCGCACAACGGCAAGGCGGTACGGGCGTCCACGGGCAGCGTCTTCCACCTCCCGCTGGCCCGCGAGCGTGACACCGGCACCGTGCTGGACGCCTGCCGCGCGGCCGGCCTCACGCTGCTCGCCGCCGACGCCCACGGCGAGCTGGACCTGCACGACCCCGCCGCCGACGCGGTGCTCGCCGGCCCCGTCGCGTGGATATTCGGTGGCGAGGCACACGGCGTTCCGGCCACCGTGGCGGAGCGGGCCGACCACCGCGTCCGGGTCCCCATCCACGGGCGGGCGGAGAGCCTCAACCTGGCCACGGCCGCGGCGGTGTGCCTGTACGCGAGCGTGGCGGCACAGCGGCGACAGGGCCACGGCGGGGCGACACTAGGATCGAGTCACCATGACTGAGAGCACGGACGTGATGAGCCAGCTGCACCCGGAGTCGCTGGACGCTGCGGTCGCCGCGGCGGTCCAGGCTTTCGCGGGGGCATCCGACCTGGCCGCGCTCGCCGCCGTCAAGCCCGCCCACCTGGGCGACCGCGCTCCGCTGCTGCTGGCGCGCCGCGAGCTCGGCTCGCTGCCCGGGCCCGAGCGGGCCGAGGCCGGCAAGCGGGTCAACGCCGCCCGCCAGCGGGCGCAGGAGGCGTTCGACGCCCGCCGGGAGGTGCTGGTCGCCGAGCGTGACGAGCGTGTGCTCCTCGAGGAGACGATCGACGTCACGCTGCCGTGGGACCGCACGCCGCGCGGCGCGCGCCACCCGGTCACGCAGATCTCCGAGCGCATCGCCGACGTGTTCGTCGGCATGGGCTGGGAGGTGGCGGAGGGTCCCGAGGTCGAGTCGTCGTGGCTGAACTTCGACGCGCTGAACTTCGGCAAGGACCACCCGGCCCGCACCATGCAGGACACGTTCTACCTGGGTGACTCCGAGACCTCGGGCACCGTGCTGCGCACCCACACGTCGCCGGTGCAGGCCAGGGCCCTGCTGGAGCGCGACCTGCCCGTCTACGTGGTGTGCCCGGGGCGGACGTTCCGCACCGACGCGCTCGACACCACCCACACGCCGGTGTTCCACCAGGTCGAGGGCCTCGCCGTCGACAAGGGCATCACGATGGCGCACCTCAAGGGCACCCTCGACGCGTTCGCGCGTGCGATGTTCGGTGCCGCGTCCCGCACGCGGCTGCGCACGTCGTTCTTCCCCTTCACCGAGCCGTCCGCCGAGGTGGACGTGTGGTTCCCGGAGAAGAAGGGCGGCGCCGGCTGGGTCGAGTGGGGCGGCTGCGGCATGGTCAACCCCAACGTCCTGCGTGCCTGCGGGGTCGACCCGGACGTCTACTCGGGCTTCGCGTTCGGCATGGGCCTGGAGCGCACGCTGATGTTCCGCAACGGCATCCCCGACATGCGCGACATGGTCGAGGGTGACGTCCGGTTCAGCCGCGCGTTCGGCATCTAGCATCTGATCCCCCAGGAGCAATCCCGTGCGCGTTTCCCAGTCCTGGCTCGCCGAGCTGCTCGGTGACGTCCCACCCGCCGACGAGACGGCCGAGGCGTTCGTCCGGGTCGGTCTCGAGATCGAGGACGTCCACCGGGCGCCGGAGCTGACCGGCCCGCTGGTCGTCGGCAGGGTGCTCGAGTTCGAGGTGCTGACCGGGCTGAAGAAGCCGATCCGCTGGTGCCAGGTCGAGGTGGGCGAGGCGCAGCCGCGCGGCATCATCTGCGGCGCGAGCAACTTCGCCGCCGGCGACCTCGTCGTGGTCGCGCTGCCGGGCGCCGTGCTGCCCGGCGGGTTCGCGATCTCGGCCCGCAAGACCTACGGGCACGTCTCCGACGGCATGATCGCCTCGGCGCGGGAGCTCGGCATCGGCGCCGACCACGCCGGCATCCTGGTGCTGCCGCCGGGCACCGCCGAACCCGGCGAGGACGCCCGGCCGTTGCTCGGCCTCTCGCCCGACGCCCCTGACGCGGTCATCGAGCTGAACGTCACGCCGGATCGCGGCTACTGCTTCTCGGTGCGTGGGCTGGCCCGCGAGCTCGCCTGCTCCCTGGACGCCGACTACACCGACCCGGCCATGCGGGTCACGGTGCCGCCGGCGATCGGCGACGCCTGGCCGGTCGAGCTGGCCGACTCCGGGTGCCCCCGGTTCGTCGCGCGCCGGGTGGACGGGGTCGACCCCACCGCGCCGTCGCCCTGGTGGATGCAGCGGCGCCTGCTCGCCGCCGGCATGCGCCCGATCTCGTTGATCGTCGACGTCACGAACTACGTGATGATCGAGCTCGGCCAGCCGCTGCACGCCTACGACGCCTCGCGCCTGTCGGGCCCGATCGTGGTGCGCCGGGCGGAGGCGGGGGAGAAGCTGCGCACGCTCGACGACGTCGAGCGCACCCTGGACCGCGACGACCTGCTGATCACCGACGACTCCGGCCCGATCGGCCTGGCCGGGGTGATGGGTGGGGCGTCCACGGAGATCTCCGGAGCCAACGAGCACGGCCGGATCGACGTCCTCATCGAGGCCGCGCACTTCGACCCCGCGGTGATCGCGCGGGTCGCGCGGCGGCACAAGCTGCCCAGCGAGGCGTCGAGGCGCTTCGAGCGCACGGTCGACCCGCAGCTGCCGCCGGTGGCGGCCGAGCGCGCGGCGCAACTGCTCGTCGAGCACGGCCGGGCCACGGTCGCCCGTGGTCGCACCGACGTGGGCGCGGCGCCGCATCCCGCCCCCGTCGAGATGCCGCTGGAGCTGCCCGACCGGGTCGCGGGTGTCGCCTACCCGCCCGGGGCCACCGTGCGCAGGCTCGCCCAGGTCGGCTGTGCGGTGGAGCTCGTCACCGGTGACGACGGGCGCGGCCACGTCGTGGCCACGCCGCCGTCGTGGCGGCCCGACCTCGGGCAGCCCGCCGACCTCGTGGAGGAGGTGCTGCGGCTGGAGGGGCTCGACGTGATTCCCTCGGTGCTGCCGTCCGCACCCGGGGGGCGCGGGCTGACCCCTGCCCAGCAGCGCAGGCGCGCGGTGTCACGTGCGCTGGCCGAGGCCGGATACGTCGAGGTGCTGCCGTTCCCGTTCGTCGATCCGACGGTCTGGGACGCCTTCGGCCTGGCCGCCGACGACCCGCGCCGCCGGACGGTGCACGTGCTCAACCCCCTCGACGCCGAGCGCGCCGAGCTCGCCGGCACGCTGCTGCCCGGCCTGCTCGACACCCTGGTGCGCAACCGCTCCCGCGGCGCCACCGATCTCGCGCTCTACCACATCGGCCAGGTCGTCCTGCCGCACGCGAAGCCGCTGCCGATGCCCGATCCCGCCGTCGACGGCCGCCCGTCCGACGCCGAGCTCGCGCAGATCGAGGCCGCCCTGCCGGCTCAGCCCGTCCACGTCTCGGCGGTGCTCGCCGGCGACCGGGAGGCGCGCGGCTGGTGGGGGCCGGGCCGGTCGGCGAGCTGGGCGGACGCCGTGCAGGCCGGGCTGCTGGTCGGCCTGGCTGCCGGGGTGGAGCTGCGCGTCACCGCGGCGACGCACCCGCCGTTCCACCCGGGCCGGTGCGCCGCCCTGCGCGTGGGCGACTGGATCGTCGGGCACGCCGGCGAGCTGCACCCGAAGGTCGTCGAGGCGCTCGGGCTGCCCGAGCGCACCTGCGCGATGGAGCTCGACCTCGACCTCATCCCGCTGGACGACCGGCGCCCTGCGCCTCGGGTGTCGCCGTACCCGCCGATCGCGGTGGACGTCGCACTCGTGGCCGACGCCTCCGTGCCCGCCGCCGAGCTGGCCGAGGCGCTGAGCGACGGCGGTGGCGAGCTGCTGGAGGAGGTCCGGCTCTTCGACGTCTACACCGGTGAGCAGGTCGGGGTGGGGCGTCGGTCGCTGGCGTTCACCCTTCGGTTCCGTGCTCCCGACCGGACGTTGACCAGCGAGGAGGCCAACGCCGCACGCGACTCCGCCGTGGCCGTGGCCGCCGAGCGGTACGCAGCCAGCCAGCGCTGACTTCCCGGTCTCACGAGGGGAGCCGGGAGAGCGCGGCGGACGCCGCCGCGCGCCAGGCGTCGTCGGAGGGCACGCGGCCGTCGACGAGGATGGTCACGAGGTAGCGCGGGCTCGCGAGCTGCAGCGTCGGCCCGGTGGCGGTGTCGATCACGGCCGCCGCCTCGCCGACGCCGGGCAGGTCGCGGCGACCCGCCGGCCCGGCGCGGACGTAGTCGGCAGGCGTGCCCGACCGCACCGCGTAGACGTTGATCATCGCGACCGGCTCCGTGCCGGTGGTGGCCACGCAGCTGGAGCTGCGCGACCCGTCGCCCCGCTCGACCGAGCCCTGCGCGGGCGGCCGCACCGCCGTTCCGGCCAGGTCGCCGAACTCCGCGGCGTTGAGCAGGCACTCGTCGTCGAGCACGTCGACGTCGAGCCCACTGCGCGGACCGGTGGGCGTGGTCGGCACCGGCTGTGGCGGCGGGGCGGCTCCCGGCGGCGGGGCGGCCTCGCCGGCGGGCGGTGCGGCCACACCGTTGCCCGGCACCACCGTGGTGCAGCCCGCTGCCGTGACCGCAAGGACGACCGCCACCGCTCCGAGCCACGCGCGCCGCACCGGGCGACGGTAACCGGAGGGCCCACCACCGCGGGGCGGTTCGGAACTACTCGACCGCCCCGCCGCTCTCCGCCCTGCCGCGATCGGCCGGCTCGTCCGGATCCGGGGCGATGGCCGCCCCGAACACCTCCTCCAGCCGCCGGGTCAGGTCCGCAGGCTCCATGGCGGCCAGCGCCGTCGTCCCGACCACCTTGCGCAACAGCCAGACGCCGGCGATGAGCGAGAGCAGCAGCTCGGAGCGCTCGTCCGGCCTCGGCCCGGGGAGCAACGCGGCAAGGCGACGCCCGGCATACCTCTCGATACCGGTACGGACGATCTCGTTGGCGCGCGGGTTGGAGGCCGACCGCAGCATCAGCAGGAAGGGGTCGAGGTGCTCCGCCTCGGGCGTCGTCCGGGCGGTGAGCGTCTCGGCGACGCGGTGGGCGAGCGTGGCGGAGTCCTCCGGGACGATCGTCGGCGGTGCGAGTACGACGTCCACCACCTCGCGGAACAGCTGTTCCTTCGAGCCGAAGTAGCGGTTGACCAGCATCGCGGTCACACCGGCCGCCTGTGCGATCTCCCGCACGCCTGCGCCGTCGTAGCCGGATCGCGTGAACGCGACGACGGCCGACTCCAGGATCGCCGCTCTCGTGGCCGCGGCGTTGCGGGGGCGCTCGGCAGGAGGGTCGAGAGTCACGTCTACGAGTGTAGACTTCACTGCTCCCACAGGTCTACGGTCGTAGACAAGGAGTCGGGACGGAGTGACTGATGGATGTGCAGCTGACGGGCCGACGGGCGCTGGTCACCGGGTCGAGCGCGGGACTGGGGGAGGCGACCGCCAGGATGCTGGCCGCCGAGGGCGCCGATGTCGTGGTGCACGGCCGCGACGAGGCCCGGGTGACGGCGGTGGTTGACGCGATCCGGACGAGTGGTGGTCGCGCCGATGTCGCCATCGGCGATCTCGTCACCGACGACGGGGCCGATGCGGTCGTCGCCCAGGCGCTGGCCGGCGGTCCGGTCGACATCCTCGTCAACAACGCGGGGTCCTACGACCACCTGTCATGGGCGGAGGCGACGCCTGCGGTGTGGGCGACGACCTACGAGGTGAACGTGATCTCCGGGGTCCGGCTGATCCAGCGGTTGGTGCCACTCATGCGCGAACGCGGCTGGGGTCGGGTGATCCAGATCGGCGGCGGGCTGGCGATCCAGCCGATGTCCGTCCAGCCGCACTACAACGCGACGCTGGCCGCCCGGCACAACCTTGCGGTCTCCCTCGCGCGGGAGCTCGCGGGCTCGGGCGTGACGTCCAACGTCGTGGCGCCGGGAGCGATCCTGACCGACGCGGTCCGCGACCTCCTGGTCGACATCGCCCCTGCGCACGAATGGGGGGAGTCGTTCGAGGAGATCGAGCGGCACGCGGCGACCGAGTGGGTGCCCAACGACGTGGGCCGGTTCGGTCGCCCGGAGGAGATCGCCGCCGCCGTGGTGTACCTGGCCTCCCCGTTCGCCGCCTACGTGAGCGGCGCGACGCTTCGGGTCGACGGCGGAACGATCCGCTCGGTGCACTAGCCGGCGCGGAGGCTGTCAGGAGGTGACGGCCGCCGTCGCGCCCTCGCGGCGCGCCACCTCGGCCCGCACCAGCGGTGCGACCTCGGTGCCGAACAGCTCGATGGCCCGCAGCACGTCCCGATGCGGGACGCTGCCGATGGCGAACTGGATGAGCGTGCGGTGGTGCCCGAACAGCTCGTGCTGGAAGAGGATCTTCTCGGCCACCTGCTCGGGCGAGCCCACCACGTACGCGCCGCGCAGGGCGACCTGCGCGTCGAACGCGGCGCGGTTCGTCGGGCCCCAGCCGCGCTCGCGCCCGATCCGGTTCATCACCTCGGAGTGGCCCGGGTAGTAGATGTCACCGGCCGCCTGCGAGGTGTCGGCGACGAAGCCATGGAGGTTGAGGCTGAACGGCAGGGCGGTGTGGTCGGTGCGCCGCAGCGCCTCGCGGTACAGGTCGGCCAATGGGACGAACCGCTCCGGCTCGCCGCCGATGATCGCCAGCGCCAGCGGCAGTCCGAGCGCTCCGGCGCGGACGACCGACTGCGGGTTGCCCCCGACGGCCACCCACACGGGCAACGGGTTCTGCACCGGACGCGGGTACACCGGCTGGTCGTGCAGCGGGGGCCGAAGGCGCCCGGACCAGGTGACGCGCTCGGCGTCGCGCAGCGCCAGCAGCAGGTCGAGCTTCTCCGCGAACAGCTCGTCGTAGTCGGCGAGGTCGTAGCCGAACAGCGGGAACGACTCGGTGAACGACCCGCGCCCGGCCATGATCTCGGCCCGGCCGCCGGAGAGCAGGTCGAGCGTGGAGTACTGCTGGAACACCCGCACCGGGTCGTCGGAGCTCAGCACGGTGACGGCGCTGGTGAGCCGGATCCGGGAGCTGTGCTCGGCCCCGGCCGCCAGGATCATCGCCGGTGCCGACGCGGCGTAGTCACGGCGGTGGTGCTCGCCGATCCCGAAGACGTCGAGGCCCACCTCGTCCGCGAGCGTGATCTCCTCGACCACCTCACGCACCCGTTGCGCAGGCCCCACGCCGTTCGGGTCGAGGCTGACGTCGGCGAAGGTGTGCACTCCGAGTTCCACGCCCGGCCCAACCTGATCGACGGATCACGCATTCCCGACATGATCGGCCGCGCCGCGGCCTGCGGCCCGGTCGAACGTCCCTGCCCAGCGGCGGAGATGGTCGAGCAGCTCGGGCGGTGACTGCACGGTGAACTCCGCGCCGAGCGATCCGAGCGCCATCGCCGGCCAGTCCAGCGAGTCGGTGCGCATCCGCACCACGCACCGGTGCTCGTCGGCCTCCTCGACCGTGGCCCATCGGCCGATGTGTCGCCGGACGGTCCCCGCCGGGGCGTCGACCAGCACCTCGACGGCGTACGAGGCCGGAAGCTGCCCCATCCTCTGCTGGACGAACGTCGCAGCGTCCTCGGCGGGAAGCTCGCGGGCGCGGAACCGGGTACCCGTGCTGCGGGGCCGGTCGAGCCGGTCGAGGCGGAAGCTGCGCCAGTCGTGCCGGACGAGGTCGTAGGCGACGAGGTACCAGCGGCGCCCCAGCGGGACGAGACGCAACGGCTCCACGTGGCGTTCGGTGCGCTCGCCGCTCGACGCGGTGTAGCCGAACTCGAGCCGTTCGGTGTCGCGGCAGGCCTGGGCGAGGACGGTGAGGTCCCCGGGGTCGACGGTCGAGCCGGTCGCACCGCCCCACGTGGCGGGAACCGTCATCGCACGCAGGGCCTCCACCCGACGTCGCAGCCGCGGTGGCATCACCTGCACCACCTTCGCGAGAGCGCGGACCGACGACTCCGCGACTCCCGAGACCCCGCTCTGCACGGCGGTCTGCAGTCCGACGGCGAGGGCCACGGCCTCCTCGTCGTCGAGGACCAGCGGTGGGAGCGCTGCTCCCGGGGCGAGCTGGTAACCGCCGTCGACGCCGCGGTTGGCCTCCACCGGGTAGCCGAGCTCGCGCAGCCGGTCGATGTCACGGCGCAGGGTGCGGACGGACACCTCGAGCCGGTCCGCCAGCTCCGCGCCCGGCCAGTACCGGTGGGTCTGCAGGAGCGAGAGCAGCCGAAGCGTCCGGGAGCTCGTGTTCGCCATGTCCCCAGTCTCCCGCCGATTCAGGCCAGAAAGTGGCGCCAATGGTTCGTACCGTACTTCACGACAGACCGACCGACCGGAAGGCGGAGAGACGATGACGACAAGCACGACGAGCACCGCGGGGGCGACCGTGACGGGGGAGCGCGCGGACCTGCTGGAGGCGTTGGCGACCCAGCGCCGGTTCCTGCGCCACACCGTGGCGGGCCTCACCGATGAGCAGGCCCGGCTGCGCACCACGGCCAGCGAGCTCTGCCTGGGTGGCCTGGTGAAGCACGTCACCGGGGTCGAGCGCGGGTGGGCCGACTTCATCCTCGACGGGCCGTCCGCCACGGGCGGTGGCTGGGAGGGCGGCGAGCCGCCGCAGGAGGTGATCGACGCGCACGCGGCCACGTTCCAGCTGCTCCCCGACGAGACCCTTGCCGGTGTGCTCGCCGAGTACGAGCAGGTGGCGCGGCGCACCGACGAGCTGGTGGCCACCCTCCCCGACCTGGACGCCTCCCACCCGCTGCCCGAGGCGCCATGGTTCGAGAAGGGCAAGCGCTGGTCGTTCCGGCGCGTGCTCCAGCACATCGTCGCCGAGACCGCCCAGCACTCCGGGCACGCCGACATCATCCGAGAGTCCCTGGACGGCCAGAAGACGATGGGGTGAGGGCTCCGAACTGCGGCGTCCGTCTCGCGCCCGGCTATCTGATTGCATCGACTTACGCTCTCGTGCATAGTCATGCAGGTGATGCGGATAGCGGTTGCGGGTGCGAGCGGGTACGCCGGAGGAGAGCTGCTGCGGCTGCTCCTCGCGCACCCCGAGGTGGAGATCGGTGCCCTCACGGCGGGAGGGAGCGCGGGCACGCCGTTGGGCGTGCACCAGCCGCACCTGCTGCCGCTGGCCGAGCGAGTCCTGGAGGACACCACGCCGGAGACCCTCGCCGGGCACGACGTCGTCTTCCTCGCGCTGCCGCACGGGCGATCGGCGGAGCTGGCCGCGCAGCTCGGTGACGACACCGTCGTGATCGACTGCGGTGCCGACCACCGGCTCACCGACGCGGCGGCGTGGGACCGCTGGTACGGCGGCGAGCACGCCGGGAGCTGGCCCTACGGGCTGCCCGAGCTGCCCGGCGCGCGCGACGCGCTGCGCGGCACCCGCAGGGTCGCCGTCCCCGGCTGCTACCCGACGGCGGCCAGCCTCGCGCTCTTCCCGGCGCTCGCCGCCGGGCTCGTCACGCCCGACGTGGTCGTCACCGCGGTGAGCGGGACGTCCGGTGCCGGGAAGTCCCTGAAGCCGCACCTGCTGGGTGCCGAGGTGATGGGGTCGCTCTCGGCGTACGGGGTGGGCGGCGTGCACCGGCACACGCCCGAGATGGTGCAGAACCTCTCCGCCGCGGCCGGCCGGCCGGTCACCGTGAGCTTCACGCCGGTGCTCGCTCCGCTGCCGCGCGGCATCCTGGCCACCTGCTCCGCCCCTCTGGCCGGTGACGGCGCGGGGGCGCGGGAGACCTACGAGAAGGCCTACGCCGACGAGCGGTTCGTGTTCCTGCTCCCCGAGGGCACCTGGCCCACCACGGCAGCCACGCTCGGCGCCAACACGGCGCAGCTGCAGGTCACCGTCGACGCCGACGCGCAGCGGCTGGTGGTCGTCGCCGCGATCGACAACCTCACCAAGGGCACCGCAGGAGCCGCTGTGCAGTGCATGAACCTGGCGCTCGGGCTGCCGGAGACCACGGGCCTGCCGCTCACGGGGGTGGCTCCGTGAGTGCGAACGAACCCGGCAAGGGTGTCGTCACCCCCCAGGGGTTCCGGGCGGCAGGAGTGGTGGCGGGTCTCAAGTCCAGCGGGGCGTCCGACCTCGCCCTCGTGGTGAACGACGGGCCGGAGTTCGGGGCCGCCGGCCTGTTCACGCGCAACAAGGTGAAGGCCGCGCCGGTGCTGTGGTCCCAGCAGGTGCTGACCGGCGGACGGCTGCGCGCCGTGGTGCTCAACTCCGGTGGCGCCAACGCCTGCACCGGTCCGGAGGGCTTCCAGACCGCGCACGCGACGGCCGAGAAGGCCGCTGAGCTGCTGGGTTGCGGGGCGATCGAGGTCGCCGTGGGCTCCACGGGGCTGATCGGGCGGCAGCTGCCCCGCGACCTGGTGCTCGCCGGGGTCGAGAAGGCCGTGGCCGAGCTGGGCGCCACCGCGGAGGCCGGGCTCGCCGCCGCCACCGCGATCATGACGACCGACACCGTCGCCAAGCAGTGCGCCCACGTCGACGGGGCCGGCTGGAGCATCGGCGGCACCACGAAGGGCGCGGGGATGATCGCCCCGTCGATGGCCACGATGCTGACCGTGCTGACCACGGACGCTGTGCTCGACCAGGCCGCGCTCGAACCGGCACTGCGCGCCGCCGTGCGCGTCAGCTTCGACCGCCTGGACATCGACGGGGTGATGTCCACCAACGACACCGTGCTGCTGCTCGCCTCGGGCGCATCAGGGGTCACCCCGGAACCCGAGCTGTTCACCGAGGCGCTCACGCAGGTGTGCCTCGACCTGGCGGGGCAGATGCAGGCCGACGCCGAGGGCGTCACCAAGCGGATCATGGTGCGGGTCACGGGAGCGGCCGACGAGGACGACGCCGTGACGGTCGCCCGGACGGTGGCCCGCGACAGCCTGGTCAAGACCGCGCTGTTCGGCTCGGACGCCAACTGGGGCCGGGTCGCCGCCGCCGTCGGCTACTCGGACGCCGATGTCGACCCCGACCGGCTCGACATCACGATCAACGGCTCGCTGCTGTGCCGCGGCGGGGTGGCGGCGGGCGGGCGCACCGACGCCGACCTGACGGGACCGGACATCCTCGTCGCGATCGAGCTCGGCCTCGGCGCGGGCACCGCGGAGATCCGCACCACCGACCTCTCGCACGCCTACGTGGAGGAGAACAGTGCCTACCCCTCCTGAGACGGCCACGGCCGCAGGCGACACCGGGTCCACCGCCGTGCGGCTCAAGCGCGCGGGGGAGAAGGCCGGGGTGCTGGCCGAGGCGCTGCCGTGGCTGCAGCGCTTCCACGGCCAGGTCGTGGTGGTGAAGTACGGCGGCAACGCGATGGTCGACGAGGAGCTCAAGCAGGCGTTCGCCCAGGACATGGTGTTCCTGCGGCTCGCCGGGATCCGGCCGGTCGTCGTGCACGGCGGCGGCCCGCAGATCACCGCGATGCTCACGCGACTCGGTCTGCCGGGGGAGTTCCGTGGCGGGCTGCGCGTCACCACCCCGGAGACGATCGACATCGTCCGGATGGTGCTGGTCGGACAGGTCGGGCGCGAGCTCGTCGGGCTGGTCAACCAGCACGGCCCGTACGCCGTCGGCCTGTCAGGGGAGGACGCGGGGCTCTTCACCGCCGAGAAGCGCACCGCGCTGGTCGGGGGTGAGCCGGTCGACATCGGCCTGGTCGGCGACGTCGTGGCGGTCAACCCGGACGCGGTGCTCGACATCGTCCGCGCGGGTCGGATCCCGGTGGTGGCGGGGGTCGCACCGGATGAGAACGGCACCGTGTACAACATCAACGCCGACAGCGCAGCCGCCGCGCTCGCTGCGGCGCTGGGTGCCGCGAAGCTCGTGGTGCTCACCGACGTCGAGGGGCTGTACGCGAACTACCCGGATCCGGATTCGGTGATCAGCTCGCTCACGGCCGACGAGCTGGAGCCGATGCTGCCGGCGCTGGAGAGCGGGATGGCGCCGAAGATGGAGGCCTGCCTGCGCGCGGTGCGTGGTGGGGTGCCGCAGGCCCACGTGATCGACGGGCGGGTGCCGCACTCGGTGCTGCTCGAGGTGTTCACCAGTGAGGGAGTCGGAACGATGGTGGTGCCGTCATGAGCGCACCGGGTGAGCCGCGCGATCTGACCACCCGGTGGCAGAGCGCGATGATGGACAACTACGGCACGCCGCCGCTGGCGCTCGTGCGCGGGAGCGGCGCCGAGGTCTGGGACGCCGACGGGCGCCGCTACCTCGACCTGGTCGGCGGCATCGCCGTCAACGCGCTGGGGCACGCGCACCCGGCCGTCGTCGAGGCCGTGACCCGGCAGATCTCCACCCTCGGGCACACGAGCAACCTCTACATCACGCAGCCGCCGCTCGACCTGGCCGAGAAGCTCCTGGAGCTGCTCGACCAGCCGCAGGCCCGGGTGCTGTTCTGCAACTCCGGCGCCGAGGCCAACGAGGTGGCGTTCAAGATGGCGCGCCGCACGGGCCGGCCGCACATCATCGCGGCCGAGAACGCCTTCCACGGCCGCACGATGGGCGCGCTCGCGCTCACCGGCCAGGAGCCCAAGCGCACCCCGTTCGAGCCGATGACCCCGGGCGTCTCGCACGTGCCCTACGGCGACGTCGCCGCGCTCGACGCGGCGGTCGGCCCCGACACCGCCGCGGTGTTCCTGGAACCCATTCTCGGAGAGGCCGGCGCGGTGAACCCGCCTGCCGGCTACCTCCGGGCGGCCCGGGAGATCACCGCCGCCCGCGGGGCGCTCCTCGTACTGGACGAGGTGCAGACCGGCATCGGCCGCACCGGCGCGTGGTTCGCCCACCAGCGCGACGGCGTCGTCCCCGACGTCGTGACGCTGGCGAAGGGCCTTGGCGGCGGTCTCCCGATCGGCGCGTGCATCGGCATCGGCGCGGCCGGTGCGCTGCTCGAGCCCGGGCAGCACGGCACCACCTTCGGCGGCAACCCGGTCTGCGCCGCGGCGGCGCTCGCCGTGCTGCGCACGATCGCCGACGAGGGCCTGCTCGAACACGTGAACCTGGTCGGCAAGGAGATCGCCGCGACCGTCGAGTCGCTGGGCCACCCGCTGGTCCGCGACGTCAGCGGCGCCGGGCTGCTGATCGGCATCGGCCTCACGAAGCCCGTCTCGGCCGCGGTGGCCGCCGCGGCCCGCGACGGCGGGTTCCTCGTCAACAACGCGGTGCCGGACCGGGTCCGGCTGGTGCCGCCGCTCGTCCTCACCGAGGAGCAGGCGCGGGAGTTCCTCTCCGCGCTGCCGTCGTTCCTGGACGCTGCCGATGACTAGGCACCTGCTCCGCGACGACGACCTCACCCCCGACGAGCAGCGGGCGGTGCTGGACCTCGCCGACGTGATGAAGGCAGACCGGTACGCGCACCGGTCGCTCGCCGGTCCGCGCCCGGTCGCCGTGCTGTTCGACAAGCCGTCGACCCGCACGCGGCTGTCGTTCGAGGCCGGGATCGCGCAGCTGGGCGGGCATCCGTTGATCGTCGACGCCCGGTCCAGCCAGATGGGACGCGGCGAGACGATCGCCGACACCACGCGGATGCTCTCCCGCTTCGTCGACGCGATCGTCTGGCGCACGGGCGACCAGTCGCGGATCGAGGAGATGGCGGCCGTCGCGACCGTGCCGGTGGTCAACGCGCTCACCGACCAGTTCCACCCCTGCCAGGTGCTCGCCGACCTGCAGACGATCCGGGAGCGCTTCGGCCGGCTCGCCGGGCTCACCCTCACCTACCTGGGCGACGGCGCCAACAACATGGCCCACTCGTTGCTGCTCGGCGGGACCACCGCCGGGCTGCACGTCCGGGTGTGTGCGCCCGAGGGCTTCCAGCCCGACGCCGGCGTGCTGCGGGACGCGAAGAACCGCGGGTCCGAGACCGGTGGCGGTGTCGAACTGGTGGCCGACCCGCACGCCGCCGTCGACGGGGCCGACGTCGTGGTCACCGACACCTGGGTCTCCATGGGCCAGGAGGGCGACGGCATGGATCGCACCGCTCCGTTCCGCCCGTTGCAGATCAACGCCGCGCTGCTGGAGCGGGCCGCGCCGGAGGCGATCGTGCTGCACTGCCTGCCGGCCCACCGTGGCGACGAGATCACCGACGAGGTCATCGACGGTCCCGCGAGCGCGGTGTGGGACGAGGCGGAGAACCGCCTGCACGCCCAGAAGGCGCTGCTGACCTGGCTGGTGCAGCAGTCATGACAGCCGTGGGCGACGACCGCGACACGGCGCTGGCCGGTCCGTCGGCACCCGGGCGCTCCCGGGCCGCGCGGCAGGCCCGCATCGTCGAGCTCATCGCGCACCGGTCGGTGCACAGCCAGTCCGAGCTGCTCGCGCTGCTGGAGGCCGACGGCATCGGCACCACGCAGGCCACGCTCTCGCGGGACCTCGACGAGCTGGGCGCGGTCAAGCTGCGCGGCGCCGACGGGGGCACTCCGGTATACGTGATCCCGGACGACGGCAGTCCGGTGCGCGGCATCGAGGGCGGCACCGCACGGCTGGCCCGGCTGCTGGGGGACCTGCTGGTGTCCGCGGACGCGAGTGGGAACCTGGCCGTCCTGCGTACCCCGCCGGGGGGAGCGCACTACCTGGCCAGCGCGCTGGACCGGGCCGCGCTGCACGACGTCGTCGGCACCATCGCAGGCGACGACACTCTCCTGGTGGTGGCCCGCGAACCCCTCACCGGCGCCCAACTCGTCGCGCGCCTGCGCGAACTCTGACCAAGGAGCAACCATCTCGTGAGCAAGGTCCTGACCTCCCTCCCCAAGGGCGAGCGGATCGGCATCGCCTTCTCCGGAGGCCTCGACACCTCCGTGGCGGTCGCCTGGATGCGCGACAAGGGCGGGATCCCGTGCACCTACACCGCTGACCTCGGTCAGTACGACGAGCTGGACATGTCCGGCGTGCCCGCGCGAGCCAAGCAGTACGGCGCCGAGATCGCCCGCGTGCTCGACATCAGGCCGCAGCTGGTCGGGGAGGGGCTGGCCGCGCTGGCGTGCGGCGCCTTCCACATCCGGTCCGGGGGCCGGACGTACTTCAACACCACCCCGCTGGGCCGCGCCGTCACCGGGACGTTGCTGGTACGGGCGATGCAGGCCGACGACGTCAACATCTGGGGCGACGGCTCGACCTTCAAGGGCAACGACATCGAGCGGTTCTACCGCTACGGCCTGCTGGCCAATCCCGAGCTGCGCATCTACAAGCCGTGGCTCGACGCCGACTTCGTCCAGGAGCTGGGCGGCCGCCACGAGATGAGCAGGTGGCTCACCGCCCACGGGCTGCCCTACCGGGACGCGGCCGAGAAGGCGTACTCCACCGACGCCAACATCTGGGGGGCGACCCACGAGGCCAAGACCCTCGAGAACCTCGACGTGTCCCTGGAGACCATCGAGCCGATCATGGGGGTCAAGTTCTGGGACCCGTCGGTCTCGATCGAGACCGAGGACGTCGCGATCACCTTCGAGGCCGGGTATCCGGTGGCGATCAACGGTAAGCGGTTCGCCGACCAGGTCGCCCTCGTGTGCGAGGCCAACGCGATCGGCGGACGCCACGGCCTGGGCATGTCCGACCAGATCGAGAACCGGATCATCGAGGCGAAGTCGCGCGGCATCTACGAGGCGCCCGGGATGGCGCTGCTCTTCGCCGCCTACGAGCGGTTGCTCAACGCGATCCACAACGAGGACACGGTCGCCAACTACCACAACGAGGGCCGCAAGCTGGGCCGGCTGCTCTACGAGGGGCGCTGGCTGGACCCGCAGGCGCTGATGGTGCGCGAGTCGGTCCAGCGCTGGGTCGCCTCGCTCGTGACCGGCACCGTCACGCTGCGCCTGCGCCGCGGCGACGACTACACGATCCTGGACACCCAGGGGCCGGGCTTCTCCTACCACCCCGACCGGCTCTCCATGGAGCGGGTCGAGAACGCCGCCTTCGGGCCCACGGACCGGATCGGCCAGCTCACCATGCGCAACCTCGACATCGCCGACTCCCGCGCCAAGCTGGAGGCCTACGCCGCGCAGCCGCAGGAGCAGGGGACGGTGCTCGTCGAGCACGGCACCCTCTTCGGCGAGCTGCCCGCGGGCGGCTTCGACCGGATCGCGACGGCCGAGGAGACCGGTGAGCGCGACCCCGGAACGTCCCTCGACGCCGCCGCTCTGGAAGCGGGTACCGACTGATGGCGGGGTCCCAGCTGTGGGGTGGCCGGTTCGCGTCCGGCCCCGCGGACGCCCTGGCTGCACTATCCAAGTCCACGCACTTCGACTGGCGGCTGGCTCCGTACGACCTGCGCGGCTCGATGGCGCACGCCCGTGTGCTCGCCCGCGCTGGCCTGCTCACCGACGGCGAGCTCGCGGGCATGCTCGACGCGCTGGCCAAGCTCGAAGCCGACGTGGAGTCGGGCGCGTTCGGACCCGCGCCCGACGACGAGGACGTGCACTCGGCGCTGGAGCGGGGCCTGATCGAACGGGCCGGCCCCGAGCTGGGGGGCAAGCTGCGCGCCGGGCGATCGCGCAACGACCAGGTCGCCACGCTGTTCCGGATGTGGCTGCGCGACGGAGCCCGCCGGGTCGGCGCGGGTGTGCTGGACGTCGTCGACGCGCTGGTCGCCCAGGCCGCTGCGCACCCGGACGCCCCGATGCCCGGGCGCACGCACCTGCAGCACGCGCAGCCCGTCCTGCTCGCCCACCATCTCGCCGCCCACGCCCACGCCCTGCTGCGCGACGTCGACCGCCTGCACGACTGGGACCGGCGCGCTGCGGTGTCGCCGTACGGCTCGGGGGCGCTGGCCGGGTCGTCGCTCGGGCTCGACCCCGAGGCGGTGGCCGCGGAGCTGGGGTTCGACTCCTCCAGCGCCAACTCCATCGACGGCACGGCGTCGCGCGACTTCGCGGCCGAGGCCGCGTTCGTGCTGGCGATGATCGCGGTGGACCTCTCCCGGATCGCCGAGGAGGTGGTCATCTGGGCCACCGCGGAGTTCTCCTACGTCACCCTCGACGACGCCTTCTCCACCGGCAGCTCGATCATGCCGCAGAAGAAGAACCCGGACGTCGCGGAGCTGGCCCGGGGCAAGGCCGGGCGGCTGATCGGCAACCTGGCCGGGCTCTTGGCCACCCTCAAGGCGATGCCGCTGGCCTACAACCGCGATCTGCAGGAGGACAAGGAGCCGCTGTTCGACTCGGTCGAGCAGCTCGAGCTGTTGCTTCCCGCGGTCGCCGGGATGGTCGCCACCCTGACCTTCCACACCGACCGGCTCGCCGAGCTCGCCCCGGCCGGGTTCACCCTCGCCACCGACGTCGCCGAGTGGCTGGTGCGAACCGGTGTCCCGTTCCGCACGGCGCACGAGGCGGCCGGTGGCTGCGTCCGGGCCGCGGAGGCGCGCGGTGTCGGGCTCGCCGACCTGACCGACGCGGAGCTGGCCGCCGTGCACCCGGCGCTCACCCCCGCGGTCCGGGAGGTGCTCACCGTCGAGGGCTCGATAGCCTCGCGGAACGCCCGCGGTGGGACGGCGGCGCAGCGCGTCGCCGAACAGCTCGACGCGCTGCGCGCCACCGCAGCCGCTGCCCGGGCCGCACTCACGCCAGCCTCCACCGGAAGAGAACCCGCATGACCTCGTCCACCGCCGACGTGGGAGCGCAGCTCGATCTCGACGCGGCCCGTGCCGCCTACGACGAGCTGCGCGCCCACGGCCTCTCGCTCGACCTCACCCGCGGCAAGCCGTCCAGCGCCCAGCTCGACCTGGCCACCCCCATGCTGAGCCTGCCCGGCGAGCACTACCGGGCGGCCGACGGCACCGACACCCGCAACTACCAGGGCCTGCAGGGACTCCCGGAGCTGCGTGCGCTGTTCTCACCGTTTCTCCGGGTGCCGGTCGAGCAGCTGATCGCGTTCGGCAACTCGAGCCTGGAGCTCATGCACGACACGCTCGTGCACGCGCTGCTCAGCCCGCTCCCGGGCGCCGACCGCCGCTGGGTGGACGAGGAGCGGGTGCGGTTCCTCGCCCCGACCCCCGGCTACGACCGGCACTTCGCGCTCTGCGAGCGACTCGGCATCGAGCTGGTGCAGGTGCCGATGACCGCCGACGGCCCGGACATGGACGTGGTCGAGGAGATCGTGGCCGTCGACCCGTCGGTCAAGGGCATCTGGTGCGTGCCCAAGTACTCCAACCCCGACGGCGCCGTCTACTCCGACGACACGACGCGGCGGCTCGCCTCGATGCCGGCAGCGGCGCCGGACTTCCGGATCTTCTGGGACAACGCGTACGCGGTGCACCACCTCACCGAACACGAGGTGGAGATCGCCGACGTCCTGGCGCTGGCCGCGGACGCGGGGCACCCCGAGCGCCCGTTCGTCTTCGGTTCCACCTCGAAGATCACGCTCGCCGGTGCGGGCGTGGCGTTCCTCGGCGCGTCCCCGGCCAACGTGCAGTGGTGGCTCGCGCTCACCGCGAAGCGCACGATCGGGCCGGACAAGACCAACCACCTGCGGCACGTGATGTTCCTGCGTGACGCCGACGGCCTGCGCGAGCACATGCGGCGCCACCGGGAGCTGATCGCCCCGAAGTTCGCCGCCGTCGACCGGATCCTGACCGAGCGCCTGGGATCGGTGTCCGGCGTGCACTGGTCGCAGCCGGCCGGCGGGTACTTCGTCACGCTGATCGTGCCGGACGGCACGGCCACGGAGATCGTCCGGCTGGCGGGGGAGGCCGGGATCGCGCTGACCCCGGCGGGCGCGACCCATCCCTACGGCACCGACCCGGAGGACCGCACGATCCGGCTCGCACCGACGTTCCCGGAGCTGGCCGAGGTGGAGCGCGCCATGTACGGCGTCACCGACTGCGTCCGCCTCGCGCTGGCCGCCCGCTGAGCCGAGCGTGAGCACGGAACCACGACCAGCGGGCGAGGACGGTCCGGTGCCGCTGCTGGACCGCGACGAGCTGGCCGGCGACGTCCTCGTCGCGGCCGTCCGGCTGCTCGGGTGCACGGTCGAGGCCGACACCCCGGAGGGCACGGTGGCCGTGCGGCTCGTCGAGGTGGAGGCCTACCGCGGCGCCGACGACCCCGCGTCGCACAGCTTCCGCGGTCGTACGGCGCGCAACGGCGTGATGTTCGGGCCGGCCGGGCACCTGTACGTCTACTTCGTCTACGGGATGCACTTCTGCGCGAACATCAGCTGTCTCGGGGACGGGGAGGCGGGTGCGGTGCTGCTGCGGGCGGGCGAGGTCGAGTCGGACCTCGCGGTCGCCCACGCCCGACGGCCGACCGCGCGGCGCTCGGCCGATCTCGCGCGGGGCCCGGCCCGGCTCGCGTCGCTGCTCGGGCTCGGCCGGGAGCACAACGGCGTGGACGTCACCGATCCCGGGTCGCCGGTGCGGCTGCTGGCCGCGCCGCCGATCGACCCGGCACTGGTGCGCTCCGGACCTCGGGTCGGGGTGGCGGCGGCGCACGACCTGCCGTGGCGGTTCTGGGTGGCCGGTTCGGCCGCGGTGAGCCAGTACCGGCCGGGCCGGAACGCGCCGGTGGGGCGCCTTTGACCGACTTCGGTAGGTTAGCCTAACCTGCGCTCGTGATCGTCACGCATCTCCGGCCATGGCGCGTGCTCGCGCCCCTCCTCTCCGCTGCCGTCCTGCTCGCCGCCTGCGCCGGCGGTGGTTCCCCGGCAGGCGGGGCGGCGGAACCGGCACCCGGGAACGCGGCGTTCCCGGTGACCGTCGAGCACACCCTCGGCTCCACGATGGTGCCCGCCGAGCCACGCCGCGTCGTCTCGCTGGGCTACACAGACCAGGACGCCCTCCTCGCGCTCGGGGTGGTCCCGGTCGCGATCCGGGAGTTCACCGGCAACAGGCCCTTCGCGACCTGGCCGTGGGCGGCCGACCGCCTGCAGGGCGGGCAGCCCCAGGTGCTCGGCGCCGAGATCGACCCCGAGACGATCGCCGCCCTGCGGCCGGACCTGATCGTGGCCGTGTCGGCCGGGCTCGACGCGGAGCAGTACGCCACGTTCTCCCGGATCGCACCGACGATCACCCAGCCCGTCGGTTTCCCCGCCTACCAGGCGCCGTGGCAGGACGCGACGCGGTTGATCGGCACGGCGGTCGGGCGCACCGCGCAGGCCGAGCAGATGGTCACCGACCTGGACGCGCGGTTCGCGGCCGTGCGTGCGCAGTACCCGCAGTTCGCCGGCAAGCGGGCCGCACTGGCCGCGGTGAGCTCCACCGGTACGGGCAGCTACTTCGTCTGGAACTCGAAGGACAACCGGGGGCGCTTCCTGGGCTCGCTGGGGTTCACCGTGCCCGCCCGCTTCGACGAGCTGGCCGGGCAGAACTTCTACGCGGAGATCAGCACCGAGCAACTCGGGCTGCTCGACGAGAACGACCTCGTGGGTTGGATCACCATCCCCGGCACCTCCACCTCCGGTTTCGAGCAGCAGCCCGGCTACCCGGCCCTGCGG